>NZ_JAHLPY010000005.1 GCF_018918155.1 Anaerostipes sp. MSJ-23 | reverse complement strand
ATAATGTTCCTATGGAACGTTATTACAATACTCTCAAGAATGAACTGGTTCATCATCATTCCTATCATTCTGAGAAAGAATTATATACATCCATTGAAGAATTTGCGTACGTTCATTACAATCACGAACGACCGCATTCTTACAACAATTATAAAACGCCTTTTGAGGCACGCTACGGGGTATAAATCCTGTAGCAATAAAAATTAGGTCAAAGTGTTACAAAAAAGCTTGACCACAACAAACATTTGCTTAATGAATTTGAGAAGGAAATTAAACGTCTAAAGAATGCCTATATAATAGAAGAAATTGCTCAAAATCCTCATATTAAAAATACAAGAGAAGCTTATCGAATATTTGGAAAGAATCCTCAACATTATCGAAATGCTGCAGAAGCAATGCTTCGACGAATTGTGAAAGGACAAGGCTTATATCATATCAATAATATTGTGGAAATTAATAATTTGATTTCTGTGTCTTCCGGATATTCTATAGGATCTTATGACGTAGAAAATCTTCAAGGAACAATAACTCTTAAACTTGCTTCAGAAGATAGTCACTATGAAGGAATTGGAAAAGGAAGCATAAATATTGGTCATCTTCCAGTTTTATATGATGATCTTGGTCCAGTAGGAAATCCAACGAGCGATAGTCGTCGTGCAATGATACAACAAGGAAAAAAAGAAATTATTTCAGTTTTATATTCCTTTGATGGTACACAAGAATTACATTTATGGATGCAAAAATTTTCTGATTATTTAAAAAATATTGCAATGTTATAGAAGTTGAGATGTGGACAATATGATAAAAAAAGAATTTGATCAAATTCCTATTCCAAAACTTGTAATTAGACTTGGAATTCTATCAATGTTAGCCCAATTTATTAATGTTTTATATAGTGTTATAGATCGTATCTTTGTAGGACATATTCCACAAGTTGGAAGTCTCGCAATTGCTGGAATTGGAGTAAGTGCACCTATATTAACTTCTATAACAGCATTTGCTTCTTTGATCGGAATCGGAGGAGCTTCTGTTATGAGTTTTAGCATGGGAAGGAAAAAAGATAAAGAAGCAGAGGCTGCCATTGGAAATAGTCTAATCTTATTAATCATTTTGTCAGTAATTCTTACTTTATTATTGACCATTTTTCAAAAAACACTGCTTTATTTTCTTGGATGTAGCGATACACTTTATCCATATGCAGGATCCTATTTTAAAATTTATCTTTTAGGTACTCCGGCAGTACTTCTCGGACTTGGAATGAATCAGTTTGTAATTGCACAAGGCCATTCGAAAGCTGGAATGATAGCGATCGTCTTTGGAGCTGTTACTAATACAATTTTAGATCCTGTATTTATTTTTTTATTTCATTTTGGAATTTGCGGCGCAGCTATTGCAACTGTAACTGCTCAATGGATTACCGCTATATTTGTTTTTTTTATTCTATTACAAAGAAAAATAGAAATTCCATTAAAATTTGTACCACTTCAAAAAGAAATTATTCGAAGACTTCTTTATATTGGAAGTCTTCCATTTATGGTTACTTTGCTTGAAAATATGTTTTTAATAATTTTAAATATGGTTCTACGTAAGTATGGGGGAGATCATGGTGATGAATATATTGCATGTTCTACTGTAGTTCAAAGTTTTATTGTTTTTGCATTTAATCCAGGTTATGGATTATCACAAGGATGTGGAACTTTATATGCCTATCATTATGGAGCAGGAAATTATAAAAAAATCATGCAGGTTTTTCAATGGGTATTGATTGTATGTGGAATTTATATGACCATTCTCTGCATTCTTTCTCAAGAAATTCCAGAATTTTTTGCAGGACTATTTCTTCAAGATTCGTCATTAATACCTGAAGCTGCACAATGTATTCGAAAATATTCAGCAGGTCTTTTTATTTTAGCAGTTCAATATTCTTTTGTTGATGGCTTAACATCTATGGGGCTTGTTAAATATGCAATGCCGATTTTTGCTTTTCGAAGAATTGTATATGTACTTTCTATTTTAATCCTTCCTATCGTATTGCCGTTAAATCAGGTATTCTGGTCAGAAACACTGGGAGATGTTATCGGCTCTTTGGTATCCATTTTTGCATTTTGTTTCCTTATCCGACCAAAAATAAAACAACAAATGCTTTAACAAAAAGAAAAAAAGAGTATAATAGATTCAGAATGTGAAAAGGAGAGTGGTTTTATGACTTGGTTATTTTATGCGATAGGTTCTTCATTTTTTGCAGGAATTACAGCGATTCTTGCGAAATGAGGAATTTCCAAAACAGATTCTGACGTAGCAACTGCGATACGAACGATTATTGTCTTTTTGTTTTCATGGTTGATGGTAATGATCACAAAGAAATGATCACAAAGACAGGAAATGGAATCGTACATATTAGTCAAAAAACAATATTATTTTTAGTTTTATCAGGACTTGCAACAGGAGCTTCCTGGCTTTGCTATTATCATGCATTACAATCTGGACCAGCAAGTGTTGTTGTTCCAATCGATAAATTAAGTATTTTGATCACAGTAGCATTTTCATGGATTGTATTCCAAGAAAAGTTGACAAAAAAAGCGGGAGCTGGATTGATCATGCTGACCGTAGGAACTATCTTTTTGACAATTTTATAAGATCATAAACAATTATGCTAAATCATAAATGGGAGGTGCACGTTATGCAACAAAAACAACAGGTCCGAAATCTAATCTTTGATTTTACTGGAGTTTATGAACAAACACCAGTAAATGAACAGTTTTTAATATTAAATTGTACACATATTCATGGAAGTAGGTTATATTGTTCAAAACAAGCAAAGGATAAGATAAAAAAGATGATTCACAAATATGGCATTCATGGAATTCACTTTCTTGATTCTGGAGATTATCATTATATTACAAAATTTATGACAGATGAAATTCGATTTCCTTTTTCTCTTGTAATGTTTGATCACCATACCGATATGCAGGAACCTCTGGTGGAAGGAATGACTAGCTGTGGAAGCTGGGCAGCAGAAGTAATGGAGCAGAATCCATATCTTCAACAATTAATATTAATTGGACAAAGTATAAAAACATTACGACATTGTACATGGATTCATAATCCAAAAGTAATTGCGATTAGTTATGAAGAATTAACAAAAAGAAAAAAAGCAGCACAAAAATTTCATAAACTTCGTACAAACATTCCTCTTTATTTATCGATTGACAAGGATGTTCTTCGTCGTCAAGATGCTGTTACAAATTGGAATCAAGGGGAAATGTCCTTTTCGATGCTAGAAGATTTGCTGCTTTTCCTTATTCATCAGTGTGATATTGTTGGTGTCGATATTTGTGGAGAATATCAGCAGGAGAGTAATTTAACAGAATATTTGCATGCACAAAAAATCAATTATCATTTAAATAATGAATTATACGAATTTTTGAAGTGTCAGTTTCAGAAAAGGAAAAGAATAAATCCAAAGAAAAGATTTATCGATATTCCATAAATTTTTTTACAGCAAGGGAGATAGTTTTTTTATCTCTAATGACAAAACCAATATTACGGTATGCAGGAAGAGCTAGTTCCCTTGCTGTAATATGTGATACGGGATTCTTTTTAAAATCAATTTTGGAAGAATACTGACTCCAAGTCCATGTTCGATTATAGACATAACCGCATAATCATTCCATGTTGTAAATTTAACATTTCAGAAGCTTTTGTAAAACTTCCATATTCTAATTCTACTGTTTTGACAAAAGATAAATCTTTTTGAATATCCATTTCAACACAAATACCTCTTTTAAAGTTTATTTTTTATATAATGATAGACGAAAAGTAGAAAAGATGTAAGAAAGGAACAAGAATTATGACACAAATTAAAGAAAAATTATTTCAAATTGGCGATGTTGCAAAAATGTTTCATATTAGTGTTGGAAGTTTGCGCCATTATGAAAAGGAAGGTCTTTTGCAGCCAGAATATATTGCTCCGAAAAGTAATTATCGTTATTATAGTATTCGACAATTTGAGGTCTTGAATACTATCCGTTATTTACGTGCGCTTGATATGCCGCTTTATCAGATCGCAGATTTTATACAAAATCGTAACATTAATAAAATAGAAGAAAAATTGTTAAAACAAAAAGAACTCATAAAAGAAAAACAAAAACAACTATCTATGATCGAGCGCAAGATTGATCATAGACTTTCTACACTTTATCAAGCACAGCATTGCTCTTTAAATGAAATTAAAATTGTAAAAAAGGAGTCTTCTAATATTGTATGGATTCAAGATACTTTACAATTAAGATCTCATCTGGATCTTGAATATGCGATACGCAAATTAGAAGAAAACCAAAAAGAGTCTGTAGTATTTCTTGGAAAAGTAGGTGTTGGTATTTCTAGAGAGGAACTTTTAAAAGAACAATTTGATCAATATAGTCTTGCCTTTCTTCTTCTTGACGAAGAAGACAATTTTACAGGGGAAATACAAAAACTTTCAGAAGAAATCGGTGTATCAATTTCTTTTTGTGGAGAACATAAAGAATCACCTCAATATTACAAAAGATTATTACAATATATAAAAGAACATTCTTTAAAAATTTGTGGCTTTTCTAGAGAAATTACGATGATCGATTATGGAATTACCAATCATAGAGAACAGTTCGTAACAGAAATTTTTATACCAATAGAAAAAAAGAGCTACCCATTAAAAACGGATAGCTCTTTTTTGCTTAAAGTTTTTTACCTGTTAACATTTCATAAGCCTGAAGATATTTATTAATTGTTTTATCCACAATATCTTGAGGAAGCTCCCAGTCATTATCATTTTGTTTTAACCAGTCACGAGCAAACTGTTTATCGAACGATGGCTGAGCATGTCCTGGCTCATAACCTTCTGCAGGCCAGAAACGAGAGCTATCAGGAGTAAGCATTTCATCTCCAAGAACCATATTTCCATCTTCATCAAGACCAAATTCAAATTTTGTATCTGCAATGATGATTCCTTTGCTTAATGCATAATCTGCACATTTTTTATACAAGGCAATTGTATAATCACGAAGTTTTGTAGCGTATTCTTCTCCTTTTCCAGGAAATTCTTTCTCAAGATGAGTAATACTTTGTTCAAAAGAAATATTTTCATCATGATCTCCAATTTCTGCTTTTGTAGATGGTGTGTAAATTGGTTCTGGAAGTTTATCAGATTCCTTTAATCCTTCCGGTAAGGTGATTCCACATACAGTGCCGTTTTTCTTATAACTTTCCCATCCGCTTCCTGTAATATATCCTCGAACAATACATTCGATTGGAAGCATTTTTAATTTACGACACATCATGCTGTTTCCATCAAATCTTTCCTGATGGAAAAATTCTGGCATATCTTTTACATCGACAGAAATCATATGATTTGGAATGATATCTTTCGTAAGATCAAACCAGAACTTAGACATCTGTGTTAACACAGTCCCTTTTTTTGTTACTTCATTTTTTAAAATAACATCAAAACAACTAATGCGGTCTGTTGCAACCATGATCAGGCTATCACCGTTGTCATAAATTTCACGTACTTTACCTTCTTTGATCGGTTTCATTTCTTCCATTTTTATTTACCTCACTGATAATTATTTGAAAATTGTTAGAGAGTTGTAACTCTTATTACTATATAGAATACATAATTTTAACAGATTTTTCAACAATTAAGAAAAATGTGTCGAAAAGTAATAAAAAAACTGCAAAAAATCATCAAATGATTAGATAAAATTGACAGAAAATATAATCATTGACTTCAACTAAACTTTAAGGTTTATGATAGAATCTATAATATAGAAAGGAGGAATTACATTGGTAGCTTTATTTTTTATAATTCCAGCAATCATTTTAATTTTGGCAGCTATTTATTTTTATATTTTTTATCGAAGGATTTTGACTATATTCTTAAAAAATAAAAACTATAGGATGATAGGAAGCCTTCTTTTAACACTAATTACGATAAGGATCGCGTGGCCTGTTTATGACTTAGGAGGCGTCGTTGTCTTTCATATTCTATTTTTATCACTTATATTTGATTTATTTTGTTTTTTATGGAAAAAATGGAAAGGAAATTTGGGAAAAAATTCAAAATTTCTACACGAAAGCGGATTACTTGTTTTTCTTGTAACAGCATTGATTTTTGGATATGGTTATATGAATATACATCATGTTAAAAAAACAACTTATATTGTTCGAACAAAAAAAATGAAACAGGGAAAAGATTTAAAAATTGCATTGATTAGTGATTTGCATCTTGGAGCTACTATGAACACAAATCATTTAGAACAGTATATGAAGAAAATTCAGAAACAAAAACCAGATTTACTTTTGCTTGCGGGTGATATTTTTGATGAAAATACAAAAAAGAGTGAGATGAAAAAAGCAGCACAAATTTTTGGAAGTTTTTCTAGCACTTATGGCACCTTTTATGTTTATGGAAACCATGATTCTAACTTATACACAAAAAAACCATATTATACAGCAGCTCAATTAAGAAAAACGTTGGAAATATCATATGTTCATGTACTAGAAGATCAACAAATACATCTTACAAAGCATTTGATATTGATTGGAAGAAAAGATGCTAGTGATATTAATCGAAAATCTTTACAGCAAATTCTTCCTTACGATCATGGTAAAGCTTTTTGTATTGTTATGGATCATCAGCCGATTGCATTGAAAGAAATCAGTAATCAGAAAGTAGATCTTCAAGTTTCCGGACATACACATGCAGGACAAATATGGCCAACTGGACAGTTAATGCAATTTATGGGAATATCGGATTTAAATTATGGCGAAAAGACAATGAAAAATAGTCGTTTGATTGTAACTTCTGGAATTGGAGGCTGGGGTTATCCAATTCGTACTGGAGGACATTGTGAATATGTGATGATTCATATTTTGGGTTGTAAAAAATAAATAAAAAAGTATAAGTTTAAGGAATAAATCCTTAGATTTATGCTTTTTTTATCTTTAATTTTTGAGGAAATATTTCAAAAATATTTTTTATCAAACGCTTGACGAAAGAAAAAGCAGTGCTATAATGAAACTTGAATTCCGAGTAAATTAATCGGAATTAAAAATTAAAAGAAAGAATGGAGGATTATTATGTCAGAACCATTATTAAAAGTTGAAGGATTGTCTGTAGATGTCGACGATCAGGAAATTCTTCACGGAATAGATCTAAGTATAAAAAAAGGAGAAACTCATGTTTTAATGGGACCTAATGGGGCAGGAAAGTCAACACTTGGCAATGCATTGATGGGGAATCCAAAATATAAAATTACGAATGGAAGCATCTTTTTTGATGGGAAAGATATTCTTCAGGATACAACCGATCAAAGAGCAAGAGATGGAATGTTTTTATCCTTCCAGAACCCGTTGGAAGTACCTGGAATCTCTCTTGGCAATTTTATACGAAATGCATTAGAGCAACGAACAAAAAAACGAATTCGTCTGTGGGATTTTAAAAAAGAAATGAAAAAAGCAATGGAAGTGCTTCAAATGGATGAATCTTATGCAGACAGGGATTTAAATGTTGGATTTTCTGGTGGTGAAAAGAAAAAAGCAGAAATTTTACAGCTTTTAATGCTAAAACCATCGTTTGCAATTTTGGATGAGACAGATTCTGGATTGGATGTTGATGCAGTACGTACAGTATCAAAAGGTATTGAAGAATATCAGAAAAATAAAAACGGGGCGTTATTGATTATTACTCATAGCACGAGAATTCTTGAGTCTCTCCATGTTGACCAGACACATGTTCTTGTTGATGGTAAAATTGCAGCTTCTGGAGATGTTTCTATGGTAGAAGAAATTAATGAGCATGGATTTGAACAGTATGAGAAATAGATGCAGCTTTTGAGAAAGGAGGCATGGTCCGAATGAAAGAAAAGACCTATGTAGAAGATATTGATCGAAGCATCTATGATATGAAAAATGATGAAAAAGATGCCTATAAAGTAAAAGAAGGATTAACACCGGAAATCGTAGAACAAATTTCAAAAGAGAAACATGATCCAACATGGATGCAGTTATTCCGGTTACAGTCCTTGCAAATATATAATGAAATGGAAGTACCTGATTGGGGTCCATCTATTGAAGGACTGAATATGGATCAAATTGTGACTTATGTAAGACCAAATACTCATATGAGTGCCAAATGGTCTGATGTACCAAAAGATATTAAAGATACTTTTGAAAAACTTGGAATTCCAAAAGCAGAAAGAAAATCTCTTGCTGGTGTCGGGGCACAATATGATTCTGAGCTGGTTTATCATAATGTTAGACAGGAGGTTGCAGAACAAGGAGTTGTTTATACAGATATGGAAAGTGCGCTTACTGGTCCATATGAGGATATGGTAAAAAAACATTTTATGAAATTAGTTACTCCAAGAGATCATAAGTTTGCAGCGCTTCATGGAGCTGTTTGGTCTGGTGGTTCTTTCGTTTATGTACCGCCAGGGGTATCTGTTACGATTCCTCTTCAATCCTATTTTCGATTAAATGCACCTGGAGCTGGTCAATTTGAACATACATTGATTATTGTAGATGAAGGGGCATATCTTCATTTTATCGAAGGTTGTTCTGCCCCAAAATATAATGTTGCAAATTTACATGCAGGATGTGTGGAATTATATGTAGGGAAGAATGCAACCCTCCGATATTCAACAATCGAAAACTGGTCAAAAAATATGTATAATCTGAATACAAAAAGAGCAAAGGTAGAAGAAGGCGGAACCATTCAGTGGGTATCTGGTTCTTTTGGATCTCATGTCTCTTATTTATATCCAATGAGTGTATTAAATGGAGTTGGAGCAAAATCAGAATTTACTGGCATTACATTCGCAGGAAAAGGACAAAATTTAGATACTGGTACAAAAGTTGTACATAATGCACCGAAAACATCTTCTTATGTAAATACAAAATCCATATCAAAAGATGGGGGTATTAGTACATTTCGAAGTTCTGTTGTTGTAAATAATAAGGCCAAAGAAACAAAATCTTCTGTTTCATGTGAGTCATTAATGCTTGATGATATTTCCAGATCTGATACGATCCCTGCAATGGATATCCGAACGAAGGATGCCGATGTAGGACATGAAGCAAAGATTGGAAAAATCAGTGATGACGCTGTATTTTATCTAATGTCCAGAGGAATTTCAGAAGATGATGCGAGGGCAATGATCGTTAGTGGTTTTGCAGATAATGTATCAAAAGAACTTCCATTAGAATATGCGGTTGAAATGAACAACCTAATTCATCTTGAGATGAAAGGTAGCATAGGCTAGAAAGGAGTGTGTTTTCGTTGAAAGAAGAAATGAATATGAAAATCAATCAGTTGCCGGCTAAGACATTTGGATGGCTTCATATGAATGCGACAGATGTATCTGGTGTGACAGCAAAACAAACAATAAAAATTGAAACACAAAAGCCTGAGAGTGTTGTTTGTGTTCTTTCTGATGATAAATTACAACAAGTAGAAACTGGTATGGGAAAAGATATGGATCAGCTTCGTGAAAATATCAAAGGAACACCAACCTTTTTTGAAAGCCAAGAAGGAATAAAAGAAGCAGATCCTGTACGTTTGAAATTTTTTTATAATGATGGAGTAAAGGATTATCACGAAGTAGGATTTCATGTCAAAAAAGATAGTTCCTTGACGATTATCATGGATTATCAATCAGAAAAGTCAAAAGATGGACTAGCTGCGGTTCAGACAAAAATCGTTGCTGAGGAAAATTCAAAAGTTTGTCTTGTACAGATCCAACGTCTTGGAGAGGGATTTCAATGTATGAATGATGTTGGTGTTGTATGTGAAGATGGAGCAGAATTTGATGTAATTCATCTGATTCTGGGTGGAAAAGATACATATCTTGGATGTCGTACTAATTTGCATGGACAAAAAAGTTCAATGAATGCACAAATAGGATATCAAGTTTTGGGAAATGGAAAGCTTGATATGAATTATGTTGCAGATCATAGAGGAAAAAGAACAATAAGCGATATAAAAGCATCTGGAATTTTAAATGATCATGGATTTAAATTGTTCCGTGGAACGATTGATTTTAAAAAAGGTGCTTCTGGAGCCAAGGGAAACGAAAAAGAAGATGTTCTTTTGCTGGATGATCATGTAGTTAATCAGACCATTCCATTAATTCTTTGCGCGGAGGAAGATGTGGAAGGAAATCATGGTGCAACTATTGGAAAGCTGGATGAAGAAGATCTTTTTTATATGCAATCCAGAGGATTAACAGAGGAAGAAATTTATCGAATGATGGCAAAAGCAAGAATTAGTGCTGTTTGTCAGAAAATACCGGATGAAAAAACACGAGATGAAATTTTGCGCAATTTGGAGGAAGGTGTGTTAGATGAAGCGTGAGGAACAAAAGAAAAAAGTCTTAAATATAAGAAATGATTTTCCAATATTTAAAAACTCCGATTTGATTTATCTAGACAGCGCTGCAACCTCACAAAAGCCAGAGTGCGTTTTAAGAGCACAGCAGGATTTTTATGAAAAATATAATGCAAATCCTTATCGTGGGATGTATGAGCTTGGAGAAGCTGCAACAGAACAATATGAACAAGCAAGAGAAACTGTCCGGCATTTTTTGAATGCAAAATCATCCGATGAAATTGTTTTTACAAGAAATGCAACCGAAGGACTTAATTTACTTTCTTATAGTCTAGCAGATCACATTTTACAGCCTGGAGATGAAATTTTAATTACTATCATGGAACATCATAGCAATCTTCTTCCATGGCAGTTGGCTGCAAAACGTCACGGTGCAAATCTTTGTTATATTGAATGTAATGAAGAAGGAGAATTTACAGAAGAAGATTTTAAGCAAGCTTTAACACCGAAAACAAAAATTGTTTCTATGACACAGGTATCGAATGTTCTTGGATGCGAAAATAATATTAAAAGATTTGCACAAATAGCTCATGAAAATGGAAGTATTTTTATCGCGGATGGAGCGCAAAGTGTTCCACATATGCCGGTAGACGTACAGGATCTTGATGTTGATTTTCTGTCTTTTTCCGGACATAAAATGCTTGCTCCAATGGGAATTGGCGTTTTATATGGAAAGAAAAAATGGTTAGAAGAAATTCCACCATTCTTATCTGGAGGTGAAATGATTCAGTCAGTGACAAGGGATCATGCAGTTTATGCAGAAGTTCCACATAAATTCGAAGCTGGAACAGTAAATGCTGGCGGCGCAGCAGCTCTTGGTGCAGCAATTCATTATTATGAAAAAATTGGATTTGATTTTATACAAGAACAGGAACAAAGTTTAAGTATCCGAGCAATGGAAGCCTTGCGTAACATAAAGGGAATTCATATTCTCGGCTCCAAGGATCCTAAAAAACACCATGGAATTATTTCCTTTACACTTGATGGAGTTCACCCACATGATATTGCAGCAATTTTGGATGCAGATCATATTGCAATACGTGCAGGGCATCATTGTGCACAACCGTTATTAAAACATCTTGGTGTTTTATCTGCAGCGAGAGTTAGTCTTGCATTTTATAATACAGAAAATGAAATAGACAAGCTGGCAGAATCTGTCGGCAGTATAAGAAGGAGAATGGGCTATGTCGAATCAGACGTTTTATAATGAAATTTTAATTGATCATAATCTGCATCCAGGTCATAAACACGATCTTGAAGATGCAAATTTAGTACTAGAAGGTGTTAATCCAAGTTGTGGAGATGACATTTTCCTAAAGCTAAAAGTAGAAGATGATAAAATTATTGATGGTGCTTTTGTTGGAGATGGATGTGCCATTTCACAAGCTTCTGCCGATATGATGCTTGACCTGATTATTGGAAAAACAAAAGAAGAAGCGTTAAAACTTTCTGAGATTTTTTTACGAATGATCAAAGGAAAAATTACAGATGATGAAATGGAGCAGTTAGAAGAAGCAGGTGCACTTCAAGATATTTCACATATGCCTGCCCGTGTAAAATGTGCGGTGCTTGGATGGCATACTATGGAAGAAATGTTGAAAGGAACTGATTAGTAAAAAAACTTCCTCTTTCGAAATAAGAAAATTTTGTATATAATAGGAACAAACAAAATTTTTAAGATAAAGAGGATGAAAGAAATGTTTAAAAAGCAAAAAGAAAATGCCATAGGTATTGACTGGAGTACATTTTATAAGAATGTTATTGCACTAGTCGTGCCTATGGCATTTCAAAATTTGATTAATGTTGGCATTACAGCGACCGATGTGATTATGCTTGGAAAAGTAGGAGAAAAAGTTTTATCCGGTGCCTCTCTTGGTGGACAAGTCCAATATATAATGGTTTTATTTTTATTTGGTCTAACTTCTGGAGCAACTGTTTTAACAGCACAATACTGGGGAAAGAAAGATATCACAACCATAGAAAAAATATTAGCACTTGCCATAAAATCTGCTATTTTTGTAACTTTTCTTTTTACAATAGCAGCCCTTGCAATTCCAGGAATTTTAATGAAAATTTTTACAAATGACCCGCAAGTAATAGCACAAGGAATTCAATATTTAAGAGTGGTGGCATTTTCTTATATTCTAATGGGGATTACTCAAGTATATCTTTATACAATGCGAAGTGTTGAAAGAGTTCTTATTGCAACTTGTGTTTATTTATCATCTTTAATTTGCAATATCATATTAAATGCGATTTTTATTTTTGGAATGTTTGGTTTTCCGGCGCTTGGAGTCCGCGGTGCAGCACTTGCAACTTTGATTTCTAGATATTTAGAACTTTTTATTGTTATGATTTATGCACATTTTTATAATCAGGAAATTCGTTTTCGATTTCACTATCTTTTTCATACAGAGGTAATTTTATGGAAAGATTTTCTTACTTATTCCATTCCTGTCGTATTAAATGAAGTAATGTGGGGGCTTGGAACTGCTGCCAATACTGCTGTCCTTGGACATCTTGGAAGTTCTGCGGTTGCAGCAAATTCTGTGGCGCAAGTAGCTAGACAATTAGCAACAGTTGTATCTTTTGGACTATCCAGTGCAACTGCAATTTATCTTGGAAAAACGATTGGAGAACGAAAATTTGAACATGCGAGAGCCTATGCACGTCATTTTATAGGCTTAAGTCTTCTTATGGGAGCTGTTGGTGGGGGATTGATTTTACTTGCATCACCAATTGCAATTTCTGTTCTTGCCTTGACACCAGTAGCAAAAACTTATTTAAAAATTATGTTCTTCGTTATGTCTTATTTTGTCATTGCTCAGGCATTTAATACGACTATGGTCGTTGGTATTTTCCGGGCAGGCGGAGATACAAGATTTGGATTATTGTTAGATGTATCAACTATGTGGGGATGTTCTATTTTGTTCGGATTTCTTGCAGCATTTGTTTGGCATTTGAGTGTCCCAATGGTTTACGTAATCTTAATGTCTGACGAATTAATTAAAGTTCCAATTACTGTTTGGCGTTACCGTAAATATCGATGGTTAAAAGATGTTACAAGGTAAAATAAAAATATGAAATAATAAAGCAATCACCTATTACATAATGGGTGATTGCTTCATTTTATTTATTAGTTTTTCTTTGGGACAAGCACAAAATCTTCTCCTGCTTTTCTCCTTTGATAATATTCCGCAGTTGCAGTCATTAAGGCATCAGAGGAAGAATTAAGGGCAGTTTCCATTGAGTCCTGAATGACTCCAATGATAAAACCAACACCAACGACCTGCATGGCAACATCATTCTGAATTCCAAACAAGGAACAAGCAAGAGGGATTAACAGCAGAGAACCACCAGCAACTCCGGAAGCACCACAAGCTGAGATCGCTGCTAAAATACTTAAAATGAAGGCAGTAATAAAATCAACAGATAACCCCATCGTATGTGCTGCTGCAAGTGTCATCACTGTAATAGTAACGGCAGCTCCATCCATGTTAATTGTAGATCCAAGAGGAATCGATACAGAATAGTTATCTTTGTTTAATCCAAGGCTTTCACAAAGTGCCATATTCATTGGAATATTGGCAGCAGAGCTTCTTGTAAAAAATGCAGTTAATCCACTTTCTTTTAAACATTTAAATACAAGAGGGTATGGATTTTTATGTGTACAAATAAAAACAATAAGTGGATTGATAATCAGTGCAGTTGCAAACATACATCCAATTAATAAAGCTAAAAGGCTTCCATACTTTGTAAATACAGAAATACCATTGGTTGATACTGTATTAAATACTAATCCAAGGATTCCAAATGGAGCACAGGAAATGATCCATTGAACAGCCTTTGTAACAGCATCTGATGCATCTTGTAAAAACTGTTTTGTTCCTGTAGAAGCAAGTTTTAGGGCAATACCAAAAATAATTGCCCATGCAAGAATTCCGATATAGTTTGCTTCAGAAAGTGCAGTCACTGGATTTGCAACAATATTCATCAAAAGATTTTTAAGAACTGCTGCTAGTCCACTTGGAGGTGTTACTTTTTGTGTAGCTTTTGTAAGAACGAGTGTTTGTGGAAATAGAAAACTTCCAACAACTGCAACAAGGGCACCCATAAACGTACTAATTAGGTAGAGAACAACGACAGTTCTCATATTTTTTGCTCCATTATTTTTTGAATTTGCCAGTGAGGACATGACAAGAACAAAAACAAGAATTGGAGCTACCGCACGAAGAGCTCCTACAAATAAATCTCCAAGAAGAGAAATTGCAGTAGCTTTTGGAGCAACAATTCCAAGGATGGCGCCAATACATAATCCGATAATAATACGGGTAATCAAGCTCAGATTGCTCCATTTTGATAATAAATTTTTCATTATTCCTAATTCCTTCTTTCATTTTATATTCTTATGTAAATATGCTTATAAATAAGCACAATACAATATTATATCGAATTACACATTATCCGTCCAGAGCAAATTTTTCTCTTAAAGTAAATTTGAAAAGAAAAAACAAGACTGCTACAATAAAATATAAGAAAATACAAAAGAATTTCGAAAGGAAAGGCAGGAGATAGCAGGTGAAGCTTGCAGTATTTAATTTAAGAGAAGATGAACGAGATATTTTTGAATTTTATGCAAAAAAATATCAGATTGAATTATCTGTAACAGTAGAAGCACCAACGATAAACAATCTTTCAATTACAAAAGGATGTCAGGCAGTTAGTATTATTACGACTCCAATTGATGAGACATTACTAGATGCTTGGAAACAACAGGGAATTTTAACAATTTCTACGAGAACAGTAGGATATGATCATATTGATCTTTTCCATGCAAAAGAACTTGAAATTTCTATTTCTAATGTAAGTTATACTCCACATACAGTTGCAGAATATACTGTTATGTCTATTCTGATGACAATAAGAAAAATGAAAACCATTCTTTCACGTTACCAAGTACAAGATTATTCTCTGCTTAATATTAGAGGACGAGAACTCCAACATATGACCATTGGTGTTGTAGGAACTGGAAAAATAGGAGAGATGGTTATTCGGAATCTAAGCGGTTTTGGATGTAAAATTCTTGCTTTTGATCCTTATGAGAAAGAACAGGTAAAAGCATACGCTGAATATACAACGATTGATCAGATATGGAAAAATTGTGATTTAATCACTTTCCATACGCCAGCACGAGAAGATACTTATCATATGGTTAATAAAGAAAGCATAGAAAAAATGAAAGATGGTGTTATGATTATTAATATGGCAAGGGGATCTATTATTGATACCGATGCATTAATCACAGCATTAGAACAAGGAAAAGTTTCTGCTGCTGCCTTAGATGTTATTGAAGATGAAGGAAAAATTTATTATAAAGATTATAAATATAGTGTAACAGGAAACCATGATATGGCAATTTTAAGTACGATGCCAAATGTTCTAATGACGCCTCATACGGCATTCTTTACTGACGAAGCTGTAGATGATATGATCCATTACTCAATCGAAAGCTGTATCAATGAAGTAAATGGAAAAGAAAATCCAAGAAGAATTCTATAAAATGGATTGACAAAATGGTATATTCCATATATAATATAGCCTATCAAATTACTAGGAAATATCAGTTGGACGGCGGGTGCATTGCATCCGCTGTTTTACTGTCGGATCATAGAAAAAAAGAAAGGAGATTTTGATCCATGTTAACACAATTTTCAAGAACAGAATTATTACTTGGAAAAGAGGCAATGGATAAATTAAACAAAGCAAAAGTTGCCGTCTTTGGAATTGGAGGAGTCGGAGGTTATGTCTGTGAAGCACTCGTACGAAGCGGAGTTGGATCTTTTGATCTGATTGACGATGATAAGGTATGTCTTACGAATTTAAACAGACAAATCATTGCAACAAGAAAAACGGTTGGAAAATATAAAGCGGAAGTTATGAAAGAAAGAATCTTAGAAATTAATCCGGATGCAAAAGTTACGATTCATAAATGTTTTTTCCTTCCAGAAAATGCACAAGAATTTCCTTTTGAAGAGTATGATTATATTGTAGATGCTGTTGATACAGTAACCGCGAAAATTGAATTAGTTATGAAAGCAAAAGAGCTGGATATTCCAATTATTAGCAGCATGGGGGCTGGAAATAAACTGGATGCTAGTCAGTTTAAGGTCGCTGATATTTATAAAACGAAAGTATGTCCATTGGCAAAAGTTATGCGTAGAGAACTAAAAAAACGCCGAGTAAAAAAATTAAAAGTTGTATATTCTGAAGAAAAACCAACGAGACCATTGGAAGATATGTCTATTAGCTGTAGAACCAATTGTATTTGTCCTCCAGGTGCAAAACATAAATGCACAGAACGTCGAGACATTCCTGGAAGTGTTGCTTTTGTTCCTTCGGTAGCAGGATTAATCATTGCTGGAGAAGTAGTAAAAGATCTTTGTATGAGAAATTAAGGATAATCGATAGATAAAACCTATCAATTATTATAAAAAAACTATTGGATATTTCATATTTTCAGGTCTAAACTAAGAGTTGTTAGAGTTTGAAAATTGGAGGAGAAAAAAAGAAAATGGAACATTCAAAACCAATCATACGTGGAGAACTTGCCCTTGCCATTGCTGTTATAATCAACAGTTTTAGTGTTGTATTAATGTTATATTCCGGCTCTGGAATATCTGCTATTTCAAGTGTTCCGTATGCATTTTCCGAAGTATTTAAAAACATTACACTTGGAACATGGACTTATATTTTTCAAGGAATTTTGGTTCTTAGTCTAATGATCCTTAGAAAAAAATTTGTGCCGCCTTATTTATTTAGCTTTGTTGTCGGTTTTGCATTCAGTGAACTTTTAGATGTCAATGAACTATGGATTCATATACTTCCACAAACAATGGTTTGTCGTATTATATATTTTCTAGTGAGTTATTTTTTATTAAGCATTGGAATTGCACTTTCTAATCGCTGCTGCTTGCCAATTATTCCAACAGACCTTTTTCCAAGAGAATTATCAGATATTATTGGAAAAGCGTATTCAAAAATTAAAATATCTTTTGATGTCATCTGTCTTGCAGTAACAGCTTCCATGACAGGAATTTTGCTTGGTCATCTAGATGGACTTGGAATTGGCACAATTCTTGCTGCTTTTACTATGGGAAAAGCAGTTAGTCTTGTTGGTAGCTGGATAGACCAAAGAGTTCAATTTATTTCTGTTTTAAGTGCAAAATAAAAAAAGAAGGGACTTCTTATAAAAATAGAAGTCTCTTCTTTTTTATTTAATATTGTACATTTATAAGGAATAATCCCTGAGGTGGAGCTGTAATTCCTGCATCTTTTCGATCTTTTGATTCTAATACTTTTAAAAGATCTTCTGGTTTTCTTCTTCCACATCCAACTTCAACGATAGTACCGGTGAGAATTCTTACCATATTATGAAGAAATCCGTTTCCAGTAAAGAATATTTGGATTTCTTTGTCTGTTTTTTTTATTTGAATATTTGTAATTTCACGAACCGTTGACT
This sequence comes from Anaerostipes sp. MSJ-23, assembly GCF_018918155.1. Lineage (GTDB taxonomy): Bacteria > Bacillota > Clostridia > Lachnospirales > Lachnospiraceae > Anaerostipes. Next base: position 108,361 of record NZ_JAHLPY010000005.1, on the reverse strand, counting down.
TTTTCGTTTTTTTTATAGAAGAAAATCCTTTAAAATCATGAGTACCAATTAAATAAGAAGCTGCTTGGTTCATAAGACTCATATTCAATGTTTCTGGAAAATACCATAAATATTTTCTTTCAAATACGTTAGGAATCCCTGGAATCGCAATTCGATAACAATATGTTTTTTGTTTTGCGTTTAAACGGCTGTGAAAACGTTCTCCAGCATTTTCTACTTTTAAAATACCAATATCAGAAGGTAAATATTTTTGTAAATATTTTTTTATTTCCTTACAAGACATAGAAGAATTTGTATGGAAATTTGCAACTTGTCCATAAGCATGAACTCCTGCGTCTGTACGACCAGATCCAGTAATCAAAATCTTTTCACCTGTCATTTGACTTAAAACGGATTCAATTTTTCCCTGAATTGTTACTGCATTTGAATTTTTCCCTAATTTTTGCCATCCTTGGTATCTTCCACCGTCATATTCTATAGTTAATCGTATATTTCGACTCATATTTTGATCCTTTCTATTTTTTATCATTTTACCATAAATGTTTATTTACAGCAAAAACAACCTTTTAACTTGACTTCAAGTGAACTTTAAATGATATGATAAATAAGAAGAATGAATTATAAAAAACCAGGAGGGAACAAATGGAAAAATCAAAAGTATATTTTACAGATTTTCGTACAAGACTTGGAGAAGGTCTTCCAACAAAATTAAAACGTTTGATGAAAAAAGCCGGTATTGATGAAATTGACATGGAACAGAAATTTGTGGCCATTAAAATGCATTTTGGGGAACTTGGAAATCTTGGATTTTTACGTCCAAATTATGCCAAAGCAGTTGCTGACGTTGTTAAAGAACTCGGAGGAAAACCGTTTTTAACAGATTGTAATACCTTATATCCAGGAAGCCGTAAAAACGCATTGGAACATTTACAATGCGCATGGGAAAATGGTTTTACACCATTGACAACAGGCTGTCCAATTTTAATTGGAGATGGATTAAAAGGAACCGATGATATTTCTGTCCCAGTAGAAGGCGGGGAATATATTAAAGAAGCAAAAATTGGACATGCAATTATGGATGCTGATGTATTTATTAGCTTAAATCATTTTAAAGGTCATGAAACGGCTGGTTTTGGAGGTGCTATTAAAAATATTGGGATGGGATGTGGCTCTAGAGCAGGAAAAAAAGACCAGCATTCTAATGGAACACCGGATGTAGACCCAAACAAATGTAGAGGATGTAGAATCTGTCAGAGAGAATGTGCAAATGAAGGTTTATTTTATAATGAAAAAACAAAGAAAATGCAGATTAACAAAGACAATTGCGTTGGCTGCGGAAGATGTATTGGAGCATGTAACTTTGATGCGATTGCATTTGCTGAATGGGCCGCTGTTAAAGATTTAAATTGTCGAATGGCAGAGTATACAAAAGCTGTTATCGATAAACGACCAAATTTTCATATTTCACTTGTTGTTGATGTATCTCCAAATTGTGATTGTCATGCAGAAAATGATACGCCAATTCTTCCAAATATTGGGATGTTTGCATCGTTTGATCCATTAGCACTTGATCAAGCATGTGTTGATGCATGTTTAAAATGTGATCCGCTTCCAAATAGTCAGTTGTCTGACAATATGAAACAGAAAGATTTTCATGATCATCATGATCATTTTGAAAATACAACACCAGATGCTGAATATAAAACATGTTTGGAACATGCAGAAAAAATTGGCATCGGAACAAGAGAATATGAACTCATAGTTATGAAATAAAAAAAAAGATAAAAATGAAAAATCGTGATTTTTAGAATATGAAAATGTTCTAGAGTCACGTTTTTTCATTTTTTAAGGAACTGTAACAGAAAAAATCAGAAAATGGGCATAATACTTCTGTAAAGGACATATAAGAAAGCGAGAAAGAAAGGAAGATTTGAGTATGATGTTACATGTTATAATTGGAATGATTGGGTATACTGCTGGAGTATTAAGTACGGTGTTTGCTCTTGCAATGTGTATGGCGGCGAAAGAGCGCGATGAAATTGGCAGATAAGGAAAGAAAGATAAAGTTTAAAAAATGTTTAAAAAGAACTTGAAATTTTTTAAAAATCTCGTGTTAATCTTATGGCAACAAGAAATAATAACGCTATAAGAAAAACAGGAGGTTTTTTTATGGAAAAAATTACAAAAAGTACATTTTCCATCATTCGTGATAATGTTTGTACGTTATTTAATTTATTAAATTTTATAATTGCATTGCTTCTTTTTTTAGTGGGAGCTTATAGTAATATGCTTTTTATTGCTATTATTATATTAAATATTGTAATTGGAATTACACAAGAACTTAAAGCAAAAAAGCTGGTAGATGAACTTTCTATTTTAAATCGCCCGACGGTATGTGTGGTTCGTAATTCTTCCATGCAAAATATCAATATGGAAGAGGTTTGTAAAGGAGATACTATTTTTTTACAGAGCGGAGATCAAATTTGTAATGATTCTATGGTTACAGATGGAACTTTAGAAGTCGATAAATCTTTATTAACAGGGGAAAGTGATGCGATTATCAAAACATCAGGAAGTACTTTGTTATCAGGAAGTTTTGTTATTTCAGGGAAAGCATATGCAAAAGTTATTCATGCTGGAAGCGATAATTATGCATCAAAACTTGTGAATGAAGTAAAAAAGGGGAAAAATATACATTCTGAATTGCTTGATTCTATGAAAAAGGTAACACATTTTACTAGCTTTTTTATTCTTCCACTTGGAGTTTGTTTATTTCTCCAGGCGATCATTTTAAGAAATATGCCTTTTTATCCTTCTGTTGTATCGTCCTGTGCAGCTTTACTTGGTATGCTTCCAAAGGGTTTAGTACTTTTAATTTCAGTTTCGCTTACAGCCGGTGTCATACGTCTTGCTAAAAAAAAGATCCTTATTCAAAATATCTATTCTTTGGAAACTTTAGCCAATGTTGACATTCTATGTCTGGATAAAACAGGAACTATTACCGATGGAAATTTAAAAGTAGATCATATCTTCCCTATGTCAGAAATTCCTAAGAGAAAAGCAAATCATATGATTCAATCTTATTTTGCTGCAAGTGATGATAATAATGCAACTTTTTTGGCATTAAAAGATGCTTTTGGAAGTGAACGATATGATAAAGAAACATCAAAAATCTCATTTTCTTCACAGAGAAAATGGGGATGTGTTAATTTTCAATCTGGATATAGCATCTTTGTCGGAGCTCCGGATAAATTATTAGATCAAATGCCAGAACAGATAAGAACTGCATTAAATCAGGGAAAAAGAGCTGTAGTTATTGGATATTATGAGAATCTATGGGAAGATAAAAAAGAGCTTCCAAAAGAAATTCATCCAATTTATGGTGTGATTTTGGAAGATCATATTCGAAAAAATACAAAAGAAACTTTGGACTTTTTTTATAAACAAGGAGTGGACGTTAAGATTATTTCCGGAGACCATCAGAAAACGGTATCTATGATTGCAAAAAAAGCTGGTTTAAAAGATTGGAATAAAGTTATTGATTTATCAACGATAAAAGGGGCGATTGATTTTGAAAAAATCAGTGAAGAATACTGCGTATTTGCCAGAGTAACACCAGATCAAAAACAAAAATTGGTGCGTGCTATGCGGCAAAATAAACATCAAGTTGCAATGACAGGCGATGGTGTAAATGATTTGCTTGCACTTCGAGAAGCAGATTGTGCAATTGCAGTTGCAGATGGAAGTGACGCCAGTCGTCAATTTGCCGACAAATCAGGGATCAAATTGATATTCCGATTCTTATGGTAACGGCACGTACAGAATCTATAAATGTTATTCGCGGGCTTGGACTTGGTGCAGATGATTATATTACCAAACCCTTTGATCCTTCTCAGTTAGTTGCAAGAGTTCGTTCTCATTTAAAAAGATATGAACGTTTAACAAAACGATCAGCAAATTAAAAAAAGAACAAACAAAGATGATTGTACAAGATCTTGTCATTGAACCAGATACGTGGAGAGTATGGAAACGTGGAAAAGAATTGAAACTTCCGAATCGTGAATTTGAGTTGTTACGTTTTTTGGCAACAAATCCGAACATTGTTTTTTCAAAAGAAACTTTATTTGAAAAAATTTGGGGATATGATTATATTTCAGATGCAGCAACTGTTTCTGTACATATTAATCGGTTGAGAGAAAAAATTGAGGATGATGCAAGAAATCCGCAAATTATAGAAACCATTTGGGGTGCAGGTTACCGCTTGAATTTATAATCTTATCATTTTGATTAGGTATATTTTCTGCTATAATTATCAAGGAAAGGAGTATCAGACGAATTGTTTTTGGAAAATTTTTAAATAGTGGACAAACTTGTGTGGCACCAGATTATGTTTTCGTAGATGAACAAATGGCAGATGAGTTCGTACAAAATTTAAAATACTGGATAAAAAAGATGTTTGGAAAACAGCCATTACGTCAGCTAGATTATCCATCAATGATTAATAAACAACATTATCAACGAGTTATGAGCTTAATAAAAAATGAAGATGTGGCAGCTAGGTGGATATGGAAATATGAATACACTACAGATAGCACCGACGATTCTCATTAACGTAAAAAAAGAAGCACCGATTATGCAGGAAGAAATTTTTGGACCAATTCTTCCAATTTTGACTTATAAGAATATAAAACAATATATTTCAAGTCACGGAAAACCATTAGCTCTTTATTTGTTTACGGGAGATCCTTTGATAGAAAAGGATATTATTGAACATTTATCCTATGGAGGTGGCTGCATAAATGATACGATCATTCATCTTGCAACTCCTTTTATTGGGTTTGGAGGTGTTGGAAGTAGTGGTATGGGATCTTATCATGGAAAAGATAGTTTTGACAATTTTACGCATAAGAAAAGTATTGTAAAAAAGTCCATTCATTTAGATCTTCCAATTCGCTATATGCCATATTCTGTCGTTAAAAAATGTCTGATGAAATTCTTTTTAAAATTTTAAAATAAAAGGAGACTATTATGGAATTTAGGAGCGTATTGCCAGGAGTGAAACTAGTAAAGGAAGATTTTGATGGAAATCAAGAAGAATTGTTTATTTCACAAAATGATCAAATAACTGTAACAACTCTTGATGGGAGAAAAATCAAAGGAACTTTTATGCAGATTGAATTTGCAAGATATACAGAAGAAGATGATATCGTGCATATCCATAAAGACAATGGAGAAAATGAGGGAATTCCATTTGATACCATTGATGATATTATTAAATAAGTAAAAAATGGGAGAAAGTCGACAAAACTTTCTCCCATTTTTTATAAAACCATTTCATGATAAGTCGTCGAATTTTCGAATGTTTTCCATGAAATATGATCATTTTCCCAAATCATATACCCATGTGGAGAATTATTTTTAGGAATAGAAACGGAACCAGGATTTAAGTAAAGAAAAGGATCTTTTTGCTCCCATGCTGGAATATGAGTATGCCCATTTAGCAGAATATCTCCTTTTTTTAATTTTGGTGGATTTTCTGGTGAATAAATATGGCCATGTGTTGCAAAAACCAAATGTTTATCCAGGTATAAGATGCAAGAATCGGATAAAACTGGGAAATCAAGTACCATCTGATCGACCTCAGCTTCACAATTTCCACGTACACAAAGAATATGATCACTAATAGAATTCAACATAGAAATTACTTCTTTTGGATGATATTCTTTTGGAAGATCATTCCGTGGTCCATGATATAGTAAATCTCCAAGAAGAAGTAATTTGTTAGGTTTTTCTTTTTTAAATGCTTCGAGAAGTTTTTTGCAATAATAAGATGATCCATGAATATCCGATGCAATCATTAATTTCATAAATCTAGACCTCCTTTTTAATTTTTTATAGTCTAATTATATCACAGAACGAATGTTCCTTGAATAAAAGATCGTTTTCTTGATGAATTTTGGACTCATGTGATAAAATAATCCATTGAAGTATAAGTAAAGAAAGGAAGTTAAAAAATGAAACGACTGGTATTGGCAGAAAAACCTTCTGTTGGAAGAGATATCGCAAGGGTTTTAGACTGCAAAAATCAATCACATAGTTATATAGAAGGAAAAGATTATATTGTGACATGGGCCCTTGGACATCTTGTCTCCCTGGCTGACCCAGAACAATATGGAAAAGAATATAAGGAATGGGATATGAATGTACTTCCTATGATACCAGATCATTGGAAACTTACAGTCCTTCGACAAACATCAAAACAATTTCAAACGGTAAAAAAACTGATTTTAAGAAAAGATGTTTCAGATATTATTATTGCAACAGATGCTGGAAGAGAAGGTGAATTAGTTGCACGATGGATTTTACAAATGTCAGGAAATAAAAAACCTGTTTTTCGCTTGTGGATTTCATCTGTCACTGATAAAGCTATTCAAAATGGGTTTAAAAATCTAAAACCTGGTAAAAATTATATTAATCTTTACCATGCCGCTCGTTCTAGAGCACAGGCTGATTGGTTGGTTGGTATCAATGCAACAAGAGCATTAACCTGCAAATATAATGCACAATTATCGTGTGGGCGTGTTCAAACACCAACACTTTCTATGATTGAGGAAAGAGAATCAGAAATTAAAAATTTTAAGCCTAAAAAATTTTATGGGTGGAAAATATCTGCCTGTGGGACCTTATTTATATGGGAAAATCATCAAGGAAATCAAAGAATTTTTGATAAAGAAAAGGCACAAAAACTTGGAGAAGTATTTAAAAATCAAAAGATTTTCATCAAAAATGTCTCTAAAAAAGAAAAGAAATCTTATGCACCAGAATTGTACGATTTAACAACTCTTCAAAAAGAAGCAAGTAAAAAATTTGGTTTTTCTCCAAAACAAACATTAAATCTTATGCAAAGTTTGTATGAACATCATAAAGTATTAACGTATCCTCGAACTGATTCTAGATATTTGACTAGTGATATGGTAGATACACTAAAAGAACGTTTAAAAGCATGTTCTGTAGGACCATATCGTCAAATAGCCTCTTCTTTATTAAGAAAAGAATTAAAGGCGAGTAAACGATTTATAAATGATGCAAAAGTCTCTGATCATCATGCAATCATTCCAACAGAACAATATGTGCAGCTTAGCTCTATGACAGCAGATGAAAGAAAAATATATGATATGGTTGTTCGAAGATTTTTGGCAATATTATCTGAGCCTTCAAAATCCGAGCAAATACAGATAGAAGGTAAAATTCAAGGAGAAATTTTAAGAGCTAGAACAACTTTCTTAAAACAATCCGGCTGGAAAGAAATTTATATACAAGATGAAGAGGCTGTTCATGAAAATACAATAACTAAATTTATAAATCCTCCAGAATGTGGAAAATTCTATTCCGTTGACCAAATTTTAATGACAAATGGAGAAACACAAGCACCTGGAAGATATACCGAAGGAACGTTAATTGATCAAATGGATAAAAAGGGACTTGGAACAGTTGCAACAAGAGCAGATATTATTGATAAGTTATTTCATAGTTATCTTATTGAAAAAAAGGAAAATGATATTTTCATTACTTCGAAAGGAAAACAGTTGCTTGAATTAGTACCTCAAGATCTGAAAAAATCGGAACTTACAGCAGACTGGGAGAGGAAACTAGGAGCGATTGCAGATGGAAAACAAAATGAGCAAAAATTTATAAAGGAAATCCAAAAATATACAAAAGAATTGATTCACGATATCAAAAAATCCGATGGAAAATTCCATCACGACAATCTTACAAGACAAAAATGCCCTGAATGTGGAAAATTGTTACTTGCGGTAAATGGAAAGCATGGAAAATTTCTTGTATGTCAGGATCGCACTTGTGGATATAAAAAAACAATATCGAGACAAACAAATGCACGTTGTCCAGTGTGTCATAAACGAATGGAATTAGTAGGAGAAGGAGAAAAGCAGAAATTTATTTGTACTTGTGGCCATAAAGAAAAATTATCTTCATTTAAAGAACGAAGAAAAAAAGAGGGAGCAGGTATGAGCAAAAGAGAAGTAAATAGGTACTTAAAAAAACAACAAAAAGAAGCAAAAGAACCAATCAATCATGCTTTTGCAGATGCTTTGGCTAAAATAAAATTATAAAATTAAAATTTTTTGAGACAAAAGCCTCTTTTTTGTTGTATAACATACAGAAGAGAGGTTTTTGCTGAAATCACTTATTTTAAAACAAAGGATAAGAAGGAGTAAATTATGAATTTTATAAAATCACTTTACAAAATATCGTATGGAGTCATTTGGTTTTTTTCTATTTTGATTCTTGGACTTTTAACGATATTAAATCTCAAATTTTCTACTTATATAATAGGAAAAGGAGAACATGTTAAAATTTATAACACAGATTTGTTTACTACAATTTTATTTATTATCTTATTTTTATGTCTCTTTTATTTGATTATAAGATTTTCTGATAAAATTGATGAAAAAAAGTTACTGATCCTTTTTCTAATTCTTTATTGTATTGCAGGATTTTATCTTATTTTTAACATTAGTCCTGTTTTGCGATATGATGCACAACATGTATACAATGCATCTGTTGCTTTGCATCGAAAAGATTTTTCTATTTTGGATCCTGGAAGATATATGTATATGTATCCTCATCAGTTTGGACTGCTTATTTATGAATATATTATTGGATTTGTTTCTTATAATCCAAAAATATTTTTTTGTATCAATTTAGTTGGAATTTTCATTATTAATATTTTTTCTTATAAAATTACAAAAGAAATATTTCATAATAATCATTGTATTAATTTAATTTCAATTACATTGAGTTTTTTATTTTTGCCACAGTTTTTCTTTTTGGCATTTGCATATGGGTTAATTCCTGGATTTTGCCTTTTGATCATCGGTATTTATTACATGCAAGTGTTTACAAGAACGCTATCTTATCAACATTTGATTTTAAGCTGTCTTTTTGTTGTAACTTCTGTTTTAATGAAAAAAAATTTTATTATTGGAATGGTTGCTTGTATGTGTTATCTTCTTATTTTATTTTTTAAGAAAAAAGAAAAAAAATTGCTGATTTATTCAGTAATTACTGTTATATGTTTTCTTATAAGCAAATCGGCAATGTTATATGGAATTCAATCTTATACCGGAAAACAAACAAATGATGGAGTACCAAGTATTTTATGGGTCGCTATGGGAACCGATCCTCATAATCATAAACGAGCTGGTGGATGGTATAATAATAAATATTTAAAAGTCTATCGAACGCATCGATTTGACGAGGAAAAATCTTCAGAAATAGGACGTGAAATGGTGTTTAATAACCTGCATTATTATAAAGAAAATCCAGATAAAGCCATAGATTTCTTTTCAAAAAAGATTACTTCTACTTGGACAGACTCTCTTTATGAATCAATCTGGACTGGACCGAAACAAGTTGCAGGACAATATGTATCTACTGAATTTTTACATCAACTATATAATGAAAAAGAATCAGATAGTACTTTATATATGGTGATGAAAGCATTTTTTATTCTTTTATTTGCAACGGCTTTTCTTTTTGTTTGTAAAGATTTAAAGAAGTATGATGCAGCTTTTTATGGGTTGATTTTCTTAATTGGAGGCTTTCTTTTTCATTTATTTTGGGAAACAAAAAGCCAATATGTGTATCCATATATCTTTTTACAAATTCCGATTTGTGCATCTGTTTTTGTAAAGATATTTAAAAAAATACTACCAGAAAATATTAACAAAAAATAAACTTTTGCCTTAATTCGTTAAATTTTTGAAAAAATGCTAGACATGATTTTTTTATATGATATGATGCTGGAAAAGGTGTTAAAAACCAGGAAATGCAGAAGCTTCAATTTTACAAAGGATGGTGTAGGATGAATAGTAAAACAATGAAGTATGTAACCAATGGAACAACCATTGCGTTCATTGCTGCAATGGCTATATTTGTTGTTTATGGAATGAAAACAGGGCTTTTTACTAACAAGGAACAACTTCAATTTCTAATTCGAAGTGCAGGTTTCTGGGGTGCTGGATTTTTTATATTGCTTCAGTACATACAAGTTGTTTTCCCAATTATTCCAGGGGGAGTTACCTGTTTGGTAGGTGTCTTAATGTTTGGTCCTTATTGGGGATTTGTTTATAGTTATATTGGAATCATCGCTGGATCTTTTACAAATTTTTATCTAGCAAGAAGATACGGCAAAAATTTTGTTAAAAAATTAGTTGCACCTGATATTTATGATAAATATATGGCAAAGTTAAACCACGGAAAACGATTTGATATTGCCTTTGCTGCTGCAATCGTTCTTCCTGGATTCCCGGATGATGTGCTTTGTATGCTTGCCGGTCTTACAAAAATGACTTGGGTGAGATTTTCATTAATTCTTCTAATTGGAAGACCAGTATCACTGATCTTTTACAGCGTGGCTGGATATATTATTTAAAAAATAAGAAGTAACGAATTTAGAGCTATGACTAAAAAAGTCATAGCTCTTATTTTTTTGTCACTAATAAAAACTGACATCTTTTGGGAAATAGTGTCACTATTGTATAATGACAGAAGTGCTACATGCAATGATTGTATTGTCATTTGTTTGTATATATAATAATACATGAAGGGGGACGAAGATAAGATGTTAAAGAAATCCGGATTAACAAAACGTCAAAAAAATATTATTGAAATGCTTGCAAAATTTACCTCTGACAACCCAATTACGGTTCAAGCGATTTCAGAGAAATTGGATCTTAGTTCAAGAACTGTTTTAAGAGAAATGCCGCAAATTGATGCATGGTTTGAGAAAAATGACTTTCATCTTGTAAAAAAACCAAGAGTAGGGCTTTATGTAGATGAAGATGAAGACACAAGAAAATTTCTTTTAGAATTAGTCCAAATGGATAAAAATAAAATCAGTTTTACGAAAGAAGAACGTCAGGAAGGAATTTTATTTGAAATTCTTTTGGTAAATGAGCCATTGAAATATTATTATTTTACTTCCCTTTTTCATATTTCAGACGGAACATTAAGCAATGATCTAGATGACATTGAAAAATCAATGAGTCATTACAATCTCTCCATTTTCAGAAAGCCAGGAAGCGGTGTTTCTTGGGAAGGAAAGGAAGAAGATTATCGTCAGGTAATGACTATGTTGCTTCGAAAGAGACGAAAAGACAGACCAATAGAACAATTACTAGAGGATTCGAAAGTTAAAGAACTTTTTGGAAATGATCGACAAGAAATATTGAAAAAAGTTTCAAAGATTCTTCAGGAGACACAAAGTGTGCTAGATGTACAATATACTGAAAATTCAGAACTTCATTTTATTATTTATTTAATGTTGACAAAGTACAGATTGGATAGAGGATATGTGATTTCAAACGAAGGAAAAGATCTTCTTTCTATGATGCATCTTCCAGAAACTCAGGCAGCCAATTGGATTGGAAGTAAACTAAGTTATATGACAGATACTCCAATCTCAGAAGGTGAAATATATTGCATCGCAATGCAGCTTTTAAGCTCTAAAATCTGGAAAAATTATAATGACAGCAAATATGATGAAGAAAATTTCAAAATCCGGCAAATTGTGATGAGGATTATGGTGAATATGGAACAGTTGCTGGAAATTGATTTTCTGGATAATCAAACATTAATTGATGGGTTAAGTAATCACATGCGTCCTGCAATTAATCGTATGAAGATGAATGTTTTTTCTGAAAACGGAAATCTCGATATGATAAAAGAAAATTATGGAAAAATTTATCAAGCCGTTGGCAAAGCGTGTGTTTTCCTAAAAGAAGAACTAAAAATCGATGAGATACCAGAAGGTGAACTTGGATTTATTGCAATGTATTTCTGCGTAGCAATGGAAAAAAGAAACAATGAAGAAGAAAAAATTTCTGTTTGGGTTGCATGCCCGCATGGAGTTGGAACTTCTCATATGCTTTCCGTCCATCTGCAAAAGGAATTTCCAGAACTTCGAATACAAAAAATTGTGTCCACAGCGGAACTTGATGAAAAAGATATTGAAAATGCAGGAATTGATCTTATCATTTCTACTTCAAAATTAAATCTTTCGTTCCCAAATGTCTGTGTAAATTCAGTTCTGCTAGGACCGGATAAAATTATGATTCGCAGTAAACTTTCGGAACTAAAAAAAACAAGAAAAAAAATAAAACAAACAAATGTAGAAAAAACTAAAAATAAAAAACAAATTTCAAGAGCCGATATTGAATATATGGTGATCCTTGGAAGAGAGATCTTACAAGTTCTCGATAATATTAAGATTTCACCGGAAGTTACTTTTGAAGATGAAAAATCGCTAATTGCATGTGCTGGAAATCTGTTTGCAAGAACAGAAGAAGATGCACAAATTATTACAAAGGATTTGATTCGAAGAGAAGATATATCAAGTACATATATTCCGGGAATGAACGTATTATTTCTTCATAGCGAAACAAGAGGCGTGAAACATTGCCGTTTTGGTTATATCGCTTTAAAGGAACCGGTAACGGAAAAAAACCGAGAAATAAAGGGAGCCATTTTAATGCTGATTCCGAAAGCACACGACATCCGTATTTATAGAGAAGTCATGAGTGAAATTAGCGGTGCTCTTGCAGAAAAAGATCATATTATTAATGCTCTTTATCGTAAAGATAGGAGATCTGTTGAGCTTCAGCTTGAAGAGAGTCTTGGAAATTATTACGAAAAGAGATCTAATCAAAAATAAAAAGGAGAGATGATTCCATGAAAAATGCAGTACAAAAATTTGGTAAATTTTTAAGTGCAATGGTCATGCCTAACATTGGAGCATTCATTGCATGGGGATTTATCACAGCATTATTTATCGCAGATGGATGGATTCCAAATGCAAAACTTGCTTCTATTCAACCTTATATGTTAACATTCCTATTGCCTATCTTAATTGCTTATACAGGTGGTAAGCAAGTCGGTGGAGACCGTGGTGGAGTTATGGGTGCTATCGCTGTTATGGGATGTATCGCCGGTGTTGGAGGTTCGGATGGACAGCCAATGTTAATGGGTGCCATGGTTATGGGGCCATTTGCAGGATGGGTCATTAAAAAATTCGACCAGGCAATGGACGGACATATGCCAGCTGGATTTGAAATGTTAATTAACAACTTTTCTGTTGGTATTCTAGGTATGATCGTAGCCATCATTGGTTACTTCTTGATTGGACCATTTATGTCAGGTGTACTTGCAGTATTAACCGCAGGTGTAAATATTCTTGTAAAAGCAAAACTATTACCATTGGTAGCAATTTTTATTGAGCCTGCAAAAGTATTATTCTTAAATAATGCAATCAATCATGGTATTTTCACACCAATTGGTATTGAACAGGCAAAAATCGCAGGAAAATCCATCATGTATATGTTGGAAGCAAATCCTGGACCTGGACTTGGAGTATTACTTGCTTATGCAATTTTCTCAAAAGACAAAGTAACAAAATCATCTGCACCAGGAGCTATCATTATCCACTTCTTCGGTGGTATTCATGAAATTTACTTCCCATATGTGCTGATGAATCCAGTGGTAATTATTGCACCAATCGTTGGTAATATTTGCGCAATTACATTCTTTACTTTAACAGGATGTGGACTGGTTGGACCATCATCACCAGGATCTATCATTGCTTATTTATCAATGTCACCAAAATCTCAGATGCCGTTGACAATTCTTGGTGTGTTAATTGCAACGGGTGTATCTTTCCTCATTGCTTCACCAATTATTCGTATGTCAAATGGAAAGAGCCTTGAAGATGCACAGGATGATATGGCAGCAAAAAAAGCAGAATCTAAAGGAATCTCTGTTGATGCTGGTGAAAAGAAAGAAGCTGGAGAAGTAAAGAAAATTATCTTTGCTTGTGACGCTGGTATGGGATCTTCCGCAATGGGAGCTACAAAATTTAGAAATCGTGTAAAAGCATTACGTCCAGATCTTACTGTAAAAAATACATCTGTAGATAATATTCCAGCAGATTGTGATATTGCTGTTGTACAGGCTGTTCTTGCTGATCGTGCAAGAAAATCAGCTCCACAGGCACAACTTGTTATTATTAACAACTTCCTTCAAGATCCAAATCTTGATGCGCTGTATGAACAGGTAACAACAAATACAACTGCAGCTGCAGAAACTGCAGTAACAGAAGAAAAATCGGAAGTAAAATCTAATGATGGAAATCAGAAAATCCTTGTAGAAGAAGGAATTAAAACAGGATTAAAACCAGTAGATAAATATGAAGCAATTCGTTCTGCAGGAAAACTTTTAAATGAACTTGGATATGTTGATGAAGAATACATCGATGCAATGGTAAAACGTGAAGATACCGTTACAACTTATATGGGAATGGGTGTTGCAATTCCTCATGGTACTTCTGATGCGAAAGGAAGAGTAAAGAAAACTGGTATTGTTATGCTGCAGTATCCAGAAGGTGTTGACTTTGATGGAGAAAAAGCACAGCTGATCTTTGGAATTGCCGGAATCGGCGATGAACATCTTGGATTACTGGCAAAAATTTCAGGAATTCTTGAAGATGAAGAGAAGCTTGAGAAATTAAAAACAACAAATAATATTGATGAAATTATGGAAATGTTCCAGTAATAAATCAGCAAATTTTATAAGCGAGAATTATTCTCGCTTATAAAATACAAAAATAGTAAACTTATAAATATTTATTTAAAATTTAGGAGTGAATAAAAATGAAAAAAGCAATTCAGTTTGGTGCAGGAAATATTGGACGTGGATTTATCGGTGGACTTTTAAGTGAAGCAGGATATCATGTAGTATTTGCAGATGTAAACCAGGATATTATTGATAGGATCAACGAAGACAAAAAATATACAATTTATGTAAAAGACGTAGAAAGCAGCGAAATTGTAATTACAGACATCAGTGGAGTAAACTCAACAAAACCTGAATTAATCGATGAGATCAAAGAAGCTGAAATCATTACAACAGCTGTTGGAGTAAGAATTCTTCCAATCATTGCTCCATCAGTTGCAGAAGGAATTAAAACAAGAAAATCTGCAGGATCTGAAGAATATTTAAATATTATTGCCTGCGAGAATGCGATTAAAGCAAGCTCTCAGTTAAAAGAAGCTGTATATCAACACTTAAATGACGAAGAAAAAGCATATGCAGATAAATATGTTGGATTCCCAGATTGTTCTGTAGACAGAATCGTACCTCCAGTACGTTTAGATAATCCAATTGATGTTGTCGTTGAAAACTACTATGAATGGAATGTAGAAGAAGCATCCTTTAAAGGAAAAGTTCCTGAAATTAAAGGTATGAATCTTGCTGATAATTTAATGGCATATATTGAACGTAAATTATTTACATTAAATACGGGACATTGTATCACTGCTTATCTTGGATACCATAAAAAATATAAAACAATTGATGAAAGTATTGCAGATGAAGAAATTTTAAAAATTGTTAAAAAAGCAATGCAGCAAAGTGGTATGGCTCTTGTTCATAAATATGGATTTGACAAAGATGCTCATTTCAAGTATATTGATAAGATCTTAAATCGTTTTAAAAACCCATATTTAGCAGATGATCCTGCACGAGTAGGAAGAGAACCTCTCCGTAAATTGAGTGCTACAGATCGTCTTGCAAAACCAGTTATGACAGCTTTAGAATATGATCTTCCTGTTGATGCTTTATTAGTTGGTATGGCTGCTGCATTACATTATGATAATAAAGAAGACGCGCAGAGTGTAGAATTACAAGAAAAAATTCAGAAACTTGGTGTAAAAGATGCATTAAAAGAAGTATCTGGAATTGAAAATGAAGATATTTTAAATCAAGTAGAAGAGTTATATAATACAATTTTTGCATAGATCTTCCAATTTTATGAGACTCGGACAAAAAAGTTCCGGGTCTCATTTTATTTTGCATAAAATTTCAGAAGTATCAATGAAATATTCATTTTATTTGAATAACAATGAATTATTCGATTATTTAGAATAAAGATTGCTTATTCAATGGTTTCGTGTATAATGATAAACAGGAGGTGGTTTATGTATTTCTTTTTCTATTATGAAGCTTACATCGCTATTCTTGGGAAGATACCAGAAAAGAATATGTATCATCAGACAGAACAAGCTTTAAAAAAATTAAATCTTTCATATAAAGAAGACTTTTCAAAAGAATTCTATCTGGTACAGGAAAATGAATTCCATGGACTTTTAAAAAATGGAGCTCATCTTATGGATATGATAACAGAGCTGGAAATGAAATTGTATCCATGCGAGATTCTCTGGGGAATTGGAATTGGAAGATCAAAAGAAGTTAAAGAAAAATCTCTGTTATGGGAAGTTGACAATCAAGCTTTTCAAAATGCAAAAGAAGCTTCTAATTTTTTGATAGAACAAAATCAAAAAAGTGCTTCCTTTCAAACCAATTATCATATTGTATGCGATGGAGACAATCAGGAAATAACAGAACTTCTAAACACATCTCTGATGTTGTTATCTTCTGTAAAAAGGCAGTGGTCCAGAAGACAATATGAGATAGCGTCAGACTGCTTAAAGTTTCATGATGGACAAACAGCTGCAGCCAAAAGGCTTGGTATTACACAGTCCAGTGTTCAGAAAGGACTTGCTGGGGCTGATTTTTATACTTATCAAGAAGCTGTTCGAAGATTTTCTGAAGCTTTTTCACAGATACGCTAGAATTATACAGAGAATGGAGGGGTGAAATGAAAGAGAGAGTGCCAGATTATTATCGTGATTTCTCATGCATTGGATCCAAATGTAAGGATAATTGCTGTATTGGATGGGAAATAGATATTGATGATTATTCTATGGATCAGTATGATCAGCTCTCCGGGAAATTTGCAGAAAAATTACAGAATGGAATCATAAAAGGTAATCCATCTGTTTTTAAAATGAAAGAAAATGGAAGATGTGTCTTCTTAAATGAAAAAAATCTTTGTGAAATTTATATACACCTTGGAGAAAGTGCCCTGTGCGAGATTTGTACACAACATCCAAGATTTCATAACTGTTATGGAAATTTTATAGAAAGTGGTCTTGGAATTGCTTGTGAAACTGCAGCAAAATTGGCATTAGAACGGGAAAATCCAATCGTATTTAAGGAATATCCAATAGAGACAGAACAAAAAACAGAAGATTCTATCATAGCATGGTTCTTTCGTGTGAGGAATAATTTGATTAATATTATACAAAACAGATTCCATCCGATCGAACATAGGATAAAAAATCTTCTTTCCTATGGAATATACATTCAGCAACTACTTAATCAAAAAAATGATACGATTGATGATATCATCATAGCTGAAAATATAGAAAGAGATGAATCTATTTTTGAAAAAATGAGGGAAGCACATTCTATGGAGTTGTGGTTGGACATTTATCTTCAATTGGATATTATGAGTGATAGCTGGAAAAAACTTTTGGAAAACGCTGATCCTTTAAAATCGTGTTGTAAAAAAATGAATGATATTTTTTATGAACAACTATTAGTGTATTTCATGTTTCGGCATTTAATGAACGCATCTGAAGATTTTAATATTATAGACAGAATAAAATTCTGTGTCCTAAGCTGTCTGGTCATTCATTGTGTATCCGACAGTTGTTATGCATCTGCAAATCACATTCAGGAAATAGACGCTGCAAGATTATATTCCAAAGAAATAGAATATTCTGATGAAAATATAGATTCTATTTTGGAGGAATTATTATTTTCTTAAGAACTTAGAAGATAAAAGATTATATGGCAGTCTATCTATACAATTGAATGTACAAATAAAAATCGTACAAGAGAGAAGAATATAGATGAAATTTAGACGAAGAAAACCAATCGGAAAGCATACAGTAAAATATATCGAAAATTTATATAAAATATATTCCAGAAGATTATTTTTTATTGCAAAAAATTATGTAAAAGATGGAAATCTTGCGGAGGATATTGTACAAACAGTATTTGAAAAAGCATTATCATATCCAGACAGCATTTTAAAAGTACCAGAGGACGAAATTGCGTACTTTTTGACAGCAATGGTAAGAAATTCATCTTATAGTGCATTAAAAGAACAAAAAGAAAATGATCATGAGACTTTAACTTATGACAATGGAGAAGAAGGTAATTTTATAGAAGATCCTAAAGATACTTATTTACAGGTGATCGATCTTTATACTCTAAAGGAAAAACTTTCAAAATTACCATCACGTCAAAAAGATGCTTTGTTATTTCGTTATGTTTACGGATTTAAGTGTAAAGAAATCGCAGATATGTTCCATATATCAGAACGTAGTGTAAAAGTAAGATGTTCTGAAGGAAGGAAAAAACTAAAACATCTTTTAGATGAAGACAACTGAAAATTTGACATCGTTAGGAAAATATTATGGAGGTGATATTATGTCAGCCGTTGATACTGTAATTGAATTTATTCGAAAACAGGCAATGGAGCACCCAGAAAAAAGTTGGGGAAAAATCACTGCTGGATTTAAAGCAAATAAAATCAAAACAAAATTTTTACCAAATAAAAATCTTTCCAAAGGTTATCAACAATTAGAAAATATGATGATGTCTTTAATTGCTGATAGTCTTGGAAAAGAAAACTCTTATGTATGGGGAAATATTTTTGCACCATGCGAAATTATGAACTGTTTTAATCTAAAAACAATTTCTATTGAGTGTATGTCTTGTTATCTTTCAGGATATCATTTAGAAGATTTTTTTATAGATTGGGCACAAGATCTTGGAATTGCACCAACGCTATGTTCTTATCATAAAACTTTTGTCGGAGCTGTAGAAAGTGGTGTTGTAAAGGTTCCATCTTATGCAATTACAACATCTTTAACTTGTGATGGAAATTTGAATACTTTTCGATATTTTCAAAAGACAAAAGGAGTTCCTTTTACACTTTTAGATGTTCCGTACGAAAAAGATGAAGCATCGATTCAATATCTTGCAGATCAGATGCGAGAACTTACACAGAGATTATCTGAACAAACGGGAATTCCTTTTCAAGAAGAAATGTTGAGAGAACAAATACATATAGAGAATGAAACAAGAAAAGAATTGAAAAAATTCTTAAAACTTTTAATGATTCATCGTTATCCAGGACAAATCATCAGTTATTTATATCTTATGATGGGAATGCATCTATTAATAGGAACAAAGGAATTTTTAGAACTTGTTCGTTTCCTTGTAAAAGATATCCAAACATATGAAAAATTTGAAGGGAAAAAAATTCTTTGGGTACACTTACTTCCTTATTATCAAGAAAGTTTGCAAGAATATTTTAATGGGAATAATGAATATCAGCTGATACCAAGTGATATGGTTCTTGACTATACGGGAATACTTGATGAAGAACATCCATTTGAAGCATTGGCAGAAAAAACAATTGAAAATCTGTACAATGGATCTTATGCTCATAAAGCAGAGATTCTTTGTAAATTTGCTGAAGACTTACATGTAGATGGAGTCATACATTTTTGTCATTGGGGATGTAAGCAGGCATCTGGTGGAAGTATTTTATTAAAAGAAGAGATGAAGCAACATCATATTCCAATGTTAATTTTAGACGGAGATGGAATTGATAGGAGAAATAGTCATGACGGTCAGATTAAGACACGTCTTGAAGCATTTTTGGAAATGATAGATGATGACGGAGGAAATACGACATGTTAGGTTATATTTGTAAGTATACACCTGTTGAAATCTTTGAATCTATGGGAGAAACAATGAAAAAGATTGAACCTGAGGTTGCAAGTTTTCAACAGGCAGATACAAAAATGCATCCAAATATATGTAGTTTTGCAAAAGGTGTTTTAGAAGATGTGTTGGATCATGACTATGATGGTATTATTCTTACAACATGTTGTGATAGTATTCGAAGATTATATGATGTTTTAAAAGATGAATTCCCAGACAAGTTTATTTATATTCTGGATGTTCCAAGAATTATCAATGATGCTGGTGTTCGTTTATATGAAAAACGAATTATTGAGATGATGGAAGATTATCGAGATTTTAGTGGAAAAGAATTTTCAGAAGATGCGCTTGAAAAAGTTCTTAAAAAGATAAAAGAAGAACAGGAGCCAAACAATATTACACCACAAAAAGATAAGATAAAAATAGGAATTCTTGGAGCAAGAGCAAATCAAAATATTCATAAAATTTTAAGAGATCATCACGTACAAGTGCTATTTGATGATACTTGTACAGGATTGGAAAGAAAAATTCTTTTAAACAAGGAACAAGTGTTTCATAGTTATTGTACAGGTTTGTTAAGTCAGTTTCCATGTATGCGTATGCAACAGGCTTCCAATAGAGATCGTCTGCTCTCAGAACAATTTTCTTCTGTTGACGGCATTATTTATCATACAGTACAGTTTTGTGATAATTATTCGTATGAATACGCATGGCTGAAACAACAAATAAAAAAACCGCTTCTTTTATTAGAAACAGATTATACAAAACAAAGTTATGGTCAGATTTTAACTCGTATGGAAGCATTTTTAGAATCTCTTAAAAAAACGCCAGAAAAAATGACAGAGAAGAGAAAGGCAGGAATAAAATCAATGTATGTAATGGGAGTAGACAGTGGTTCCACATCAACAAATGCAGTTATTATGGATCAGGATCGTAAAATTAAGGCATTTTCCGTTGTACGAACCGGTGCAAAATCTGGAGAAAGTGCACAAAAAATTTTAGAAGAAGTTCTAAAAAAAGCTGGTATTACAAAATCTGATCTTTCTTGGATCGTATCAACTGGATATGGGAGAGTTAGTATTCCATATGCAGATGAAGATGTAACAGAAATCAGTTGTCATGGGCGCGGTGCACATTATTTTCAACCTTCTATCCGCACAATTCTTGATATTGGAGGGCAAGACAGCAAAGCAATTGCTTTAAATGATCAAGGTGAGGTTACTGATTTTGTTATGAATGATAAATGTGCAGCAGGAACTGGACGATTTCTTGAAATGATTGCAAGAAGCCTTGAAATTAGTATTGATGAACTTGGACCAATTGCACTAAAATCTACAGAGAAAATAGAGATTACAAGTATGTGTTCTGTTTTTGCAGAATCAGAAGTTATTTCTTTAATTGCACAAAACAAAGAAAAAGCAGATATTGCAAATGGTATTTGTCATTCGATTGCCAATAAATCTTATTCTTTATTAAAGAGAGTTGGACTTCGAGAAGAATTTATGATGACCGGAGGAGTTGCAAAAAATCCTGGGGTTGTACGTGCTGTTGAAGAAAAAATAAAATCAAAACTTCATATTTGTCCGGAACCTGAAATTGTAGGAGCAACCGGAGCCGCATTATATGCGCTTGATCATATGATGGGAAATTAAAAAGAACGGGTTTCATGCCCGTTCTTTTTATTATAAACATTAAAAATTATTGATTTGTCACAAGTTTCATCAGATCAGAACCTGTTTGTTTTGTGTCTTTTGGAAAATAAATATGAAGAGTTTTTTTACCACTTTTGACTTTCTGTTCTTTTAATTCAAAAGTCTTACTATGCATTCTCTGTGATGCTTGTACGTTTTGAAAATCAGTAATAATATTATCTACTAATAATTTCTTTGCATCTGAAATTTTGTCAATATGATTTGGTTTTAATGCCTGTGTCGTGTTTTGGGCTGCTTGTTTAAATAAATCCAAATAATTGATATATTGACTGGATACTTTTACTGTTGCTTCTTTTCCATCTTCATTTTTTACTTCAACCTTGTATTTTAAAGTGGAAAGTTTTTGGGATATGGCATTAAAAATATCAGTAGCTTCAGATTCAGTGATAGAAACACCTGCTTTTGAAAATTCATCTCGTAAAGTTGAAATCATGGAATCATGATAGGTGTCTTTTGTCTTCTGTGCATCGTTTTCGTCAATTCCAAGTTTTGCGATTTCAGTTGAATTTTGGCATATCATTAACTGATAGAAAGCATTCATTGTTGCATCAGGAGCCTTTGCTTTTTGTGATCCACATCCAGAAGAAACAAGTGCAATTGAAAATACACTGATTCCTGCCAATATTTTTCTTATAAACCTACGCCTCATTTTTTTCATTCCTTTCTATTTTTTCTTTTGTAATTATAAAATTTCTGTTGTATAATGTCAACTTGTGTCGAAAAGAAACATAAGTTTGTCAAACAAATTTTTCTATGTTAAACTAACTAAGATTACCTTATAGTAAGGAGGAATAAGATAAAAATGGCAAAGAATACGTATGATGCCAACAGTATATCTGTTCTAGAAGGGCTAGAAGCAGTCCGTAAAAGACCAGGAATGTATATTGGAAGCGTATCTACAAAAGGATTGAATCATTTAATATATGAAATTGTAGACAACTCAGTAGACGAATTTTTGGCTGGATATTGTAATGATATTACCGTATCTCTTGAAGATGATGGTACTGCCATTATTTCTGATAATGGACGAGGAATTCCTGTTGGTATTAATAAAAAAACAGGCCTTTCTGCGGTAGAGATGGTATTTACAATGCTGCATGCCGGTGGAAAATTTGGAGATGGTGGATATAAAATTTCCGGTGGTTTGCATGGTGTTGGTGCATCTGTTGTAAATGCATTATCTACTTGGCTAACAGTTACAGTCAAACAAAATGGTAAAATATATCAGCAAAAGTATGCTCGTGGAAAAATTTTGACGCCACTAGAAGTTATTGGTACGTGTAAAAAATCAGAAACTGGAACAACCGTTCAATTTTTACCAGATCCAGAAATTTTTGATAAAACCTATTTTAAGGCAGCAATGGTAAGAAATCGTCTTCATGAAACAGCATATTTAAATCCTTCGCTTACGATTCATTATATTAATCGAAGAAAAGAAGAGGAAACAAGCGTTGATTACCATGAACCAGATGGTATTTGTGCTTATGTAAAAAAATTAAACGAAGGAAAAACAATCCTTCATGAACCAATTTATTTTAAGAGATCAACGGATGGCATTGAAGCCGAGATTGCTTTTCAATATACAGAAGATTTTGGAGAGAATATTCTTGGCTTTTGTAATAATATTTATACCATTGAAGGTGGAACACATATTACAGGATTTAAAACAAAATTTACGACGATTATGAATCAGTATGCAAGAGAACTAGGTATTTTAAAAGAAAAAGACGCTAATTTTACTGGTGCTGATGTAAGAAATGGAATGACAGCAATTGTTTCAGTCAAACATCCAGATCCTAGATTTGAGGGTCAAACCAAAACAAAACTTGATAACCCAGATGCAGGAAAAGCAGTAAGTGAAATTACTGGTGAAGAAACTGTTTTATTTTTTGATAAGAATTTAGATACATTAAAGAAAGTACTAGCATGTGCAGAAAAATCTGCAAAAATTCGTAAAGCAGAAGAAAAAGCAAAAACAAATATGCTTGTAAAGCAAAAATTATCTATTGATAGTAATGGAAAACTTTCTAATTGTGAAAGTCATAAAGCAGAAGAATGTGAGATATTTATCGTTGAGGGAGATTCTGCAGGAGGTTCTGCCAAAACAGCTAGAAATCGAAAAACGCAGGCAATTCTTCCAATTCGTGGAAAAATATTAAATGTAGAAAAAGCAACCATGGATAAAGTTCTAGCAAATGCAGAAATTAAAACGATGATTAATGCTTTTGGATGTGGATTTTCAGAGGGATATGGTAATGATTTCGATATTACAAAACTTCGTTATCATAAAATTGTTATTATGACAGATGCTGATGTAGATGGCGCACATATTGCTACTTTACTGCTTACATTTTTTTATCGTTTTATGCCGGAGTTAATTACACATGGGCACGTTTTCCTTGCAACTCCGCCTTTGTATAAAGCAATTCCGAAAAAAGGAAAAGAAGAATATTTATATGATGATGATGCATTAGCAAAATATCGTGCAAATCATAAGACCTCTTTTACCCTTCAAAGATATAAAGGTCTTGGCGAAATGGATGCACAACAGTTATGGGAAACAACGCTTGATCCTGAAACAAGAACATTAAAACAGATTGAAATTGAAGATGCCAGAATGGCTTCGGATGTGACTTCTATGTTAATGGGAAGTGATGTTCCTCCAAGAAGAAACTTTATTTATGAAAATGCCGATGACGCAACGCTGGACATCTAATAAAAAGATGTAAAAACAGAAAGGAATTATTATGTCAGAACATATTATAAAAGCAGAATTTTCTGAAGTGATGCAAAAATCTTATATTGATTATGCAATGAGCGTTATTTGTGCAAGAGCACTTCCTGATGTTAGAGATGGATTAAAACCTGTACAGCGAAGAGTCCTTTATTCTATGGATGAACTTGGACTCCGTTTTGATCGCCCACATAGAAAATCTGCAAGAATCGTAGGAGATACGATGGGGAAATACCATCCACATGGTGACAGCTCTATTTATGATGCTCTAGTTGTCATGTCGCAAGAATTTAAGAAAGGTATGCCGCTGATTGATGGTCATGGAAATTTTGGTTCTATCGAAGGAGATGGAGCTGCTGCTATGCGTTATACAGAGGCTAGACTTCAAAAAATCACACAAGATGCTTATTTATCAGATCTTGATAAAGATGTTGTTGATTTTGCCCCTAATTTTGATGAAACGGAACGTGAACCGAAAGTTCTTCCAGTAAAAATACCAAATCTTCTCATAAATGGTGCAGATGGAATTGCTGTCGGTATGACAACGAGTATTCCACCACATAATCTTTGTGAAGTCGTCGATGCTGTGAAAGCTTACATGCGAAAGGAAAGTATTACGAATGAAGAATTAATGGGATATATACAAGGTCCTGATTTTCCAACCGGTGGACTTGTTGTTAATAAAAAAGATCTTTTAGGAATCTATTCTTCTGGAACTGGGAAATTAAAACTACGTGGAAAAGTTGTCTTTGAAAAATCACAAAAACGTGGAGAAAAAGATAAACTGGTAATTACAGAAATACCATATACGATGATTGGAAATAATATTTCTAAATTTTTGTCAGATATCGTGAATTTAATTGAAACGAAAAAGACAACAGACATTCTAGATATTTCGAATGAATCATCAAAAGAAGGAATTCGCATCGTGTTAGAATTAAAAAAAGGAGCAGATGTTGAACGTTTGAAAAATCTTTTATATAAAAAGACAAAACTTGAAGATACTTTTGGAATTAATATGTTGGCAATTGTTAATGGAAGGCCGGAAACATTAAGTCTGAAAGATATTATCGCTTATCATACACAATTCCATTATGAAATCACAAGAAGAAAATATCGTACACTTTTAAAAAAGTTATATGAACAAAAAGAAATTAAAGAAGGTTTAATTAAAGCCTGCGATATGATTGATTTAATCATTGAAATTATTCGTGGAAGTAAAAGTCAAAAAGAAGTAAAAGCCTGTCTGACAAAAGGTGAAATTGGAAATATCAATTTCAAAACGTCAGATTCTATGATTGAAGCGACAAAACTTACATTTACAGATAAACAAGCTTGTGCTATTCTTGATTTAAAGCTTTATCGTTTGATTGGTCTTGAAATTCTTGCATTGAAAGAAGAATTTCAAGAAATTACAGAAAAAATTGAAGAGTATGAAGACATTTTAAATAATGATCTTTCTTTAAAACGTGTCATTCGTAAAGAATTGGATGCATTCAAAAAAGAATTTGGAAAAGAAAGAAGAACCACCATTGAAGATGGAAAAGAAGCTGTTTATATAGAAGCTCCAATAAAACAAGAACAAGTTTATTTTATTATGGATCGTTTTGGTTATTCTAAAACATTTGATAAGGCAACATTTGAAAGAAATAAGGAAAATGTTCAAAAGGATTATAAATATGTGATTCCATGTATGAATACGGATAAAATTTGTATTTTTACGAATCAAGGAACGATGCACCAAATAAAAATATTAGATATTCCATCTGGAAAATATAGAGATAAGGGCACTCCAATTGATAATCTTGGAAATTATGATAGCTCTAAAGAAGCTATTATTGCGGTTATGCCAGTAGAAGATATTCTTCATACAGAACTTTTATTTGCGACTGCTCAAAGTATGTTAAAAGTTGTAAATGGTGAAGAGTTTAAAGTTACTAAAAGAACAGTTGCATCAACAAAACTTACAGAAAATGATGAAGTTGTAGCAGTGATTCCAGTTTCAACTGCGATGAATGATGAAGTTGTATTGCAGACAAAAAATGGAGTGTTTTTAAGATTCCAACTTTCTGAAATTCCAAAAAAGAAAAAAGGTGCTATTGGTGTACATAGCATGAAGCTGTCAAAAGATGATGAAATTATGAAGGTTTATGTTCTGGAAGCACAGAATATAACATCGATTATGTATAAAAAGAAAAAATTAGAGTTTCATAAACTAAAACTTGCGAAAAGAGATACAAAAGGTTCAAAAATCCGACGTTAAGGAAGAAAGGAAACACATATGAAGGTTGATTTGATTATCCCAACATATAAACCAGGAGAAAAATTTAAAAAATCTCTTTCAAGACTTTCAAAGCAGACAAGAAAACCTGATAAAATTATTATCATTAATACCGAAGAAAAATTTTTTGATAAAAATTTTTTAGATATTTACAAAGATGCACCAATAGAAGTTCATCATATAAAAAAAGAAGACTTTGATCATGGAAAGACCAGAGATTATGGTGCATCGTTATCTAACGCCGATATTTTGATGTTTATGACAGATGATGCAATACCAAAAGATGCATATCTTGTTGAAAACCTTCTTCGTCCGTTTGAAAATCCAGATGTGGCGGCTGCTTACGGCCGCCAACTGGCAGATCCGAAAAAAAATTATATCGAATATTATACAAGGACCTTTAATTATCCAAAAGAAAGTCGCCTGAAAACAAAAAAAGATCTTGATACTCTTGGGATTAAAACATTTTTTTGCTCTAATGTTTGCAGTGCCTATAGAAAAAAAGATTATGATTCAATGGGCGGATTTATTCATAAAACAATTTTTAATGAAGATATGATCATGGCATCTAAACTTATTGAAGCTGGAAAAATAATTGCTTATACTGCAGATGCACAAGTATGGCATTGGCATGATTATAGGGCAATTGATCAGCTTCACAGAAATTTTGATCTTGCTGTATCACAAGTAGATTATGGAGGATTATTTTTAAAAGTTAAGTCCGAATCTGAAGGTGTACGAATGGTTACAGCTACCTTAAAGCATTTAGCATCCAAAGGAAAATTTCATTTAATTCCCAAATATATTACAGATAGTGGATGCAAGTACATTGGTTACAAACTTGGAAAAAATTATAAACATCTTCCTCAATGGCTAATCAAAAAAATTACAATGAATAAAACCTATTGGAATTTTTAAAATTTTATTTGTGTAAATGGAACGTTAATTTCAAGAAATCTTAATAAAATCATCTATTGTTTTCGTTAATAATATGATATAATTAAAGACTATGAAACAGATGAATAATGAGGAGGACACAAATGAAAATCAGACAATTTAAGATTATACTGAGTGTATTTCTTATAATCGGAATTGCAGTTGGAGGGGTGCTCGGATATTATGATGCACGTCTGGAAGCTTCTGTAAACACGAAACAAAAACTTGAAGATCCAGCAGGAACAAATCTTATTTCTGACTCATCCGTTATTAATATTCTTTTGGTTGGATCAGACCATGGAGCAATTAAGGGTGATCATGGACGATCTGATAGTATTATGATTGCAACAATTAATACAAAAACAAAAGAATTGAAACTGACATCTCTTATGCGTGATATGTATGTGGAAATTCCAGATCATGGACACAATAAATTAAATGCAGCATATGCTTTTGGTGGGGTTCAGCTTCTTTATAAAACAATTGCAAAAAACTTTGGAATTAAAATTGACCATTACTGTATTGTTGATTTTTCCACTTTTGAAAAGGTCATTAATAAAGTGGGTGGAGTAGAAATCAGCTTGGAAGAAAAAGAAGCAAAATATTTAAACAGTACAAACTATATTTCTAAGAAAAAATATCGTAACGTTAAAGTAGGAAGACAGTTATTAAATGGAAATCAAGCACTTGGTTATTCTAGAATCCGTTATGTTGTTTCTAAAAAATATGGAGACGGAGATTTTGGACGAACCGGAAGACAAAGAGCCGTCCTTCAAGCAGCATTAAATAAAGTTTTAGATCAAAATGTTGCTGAAATTGCTAATATTGCATTGGATGCATTAAAAGATGTATCGACAGATATGGATGCCTCTTATTTAAAAAGTCTTGTAACAAAAGTGATTTCCATGGGAACTACAGATATTGATCAGAAACGAATTCCTTTAGAGGGAACTTATAAAATGGGAAGAGCTCAAAGCAATATGTTTGTATTCTTTGTAAACTTTAAAGCAAACAAAGAAGCATTACAGTACTTCCTATTTAACAAAGGTACAGAAAAGGATTGGTCAAAAGAATATGGTGGTTCTAAAAATGTAGAAACCTTTGGATATACTGCAGCGACATCAACGAAAGCATCTACAAAAACGTCTAATACTTCTTCTACACAGAGTAGAAAAAGTTATACAACGACAACTTCTTCTACAAGAAGGGCATCTTCGCAAAGAACGACAAGAACTTATTATTCTTCTACAAGAAGATCTACGCGTTCTACAAGAAGTACACGTAGCACATATAGGCCTACACCTACAACAGAAGCTACACATTCTACAACACATACAACAACAGAGAGAGTTCATCCATCAACAACGAACACAGAATCTGCTCAGGAATAAAGGAAAAGAAGGTCATTTGATATGTTTACAAAAAAATTTACAGCAATATTTAGTATTTTTCTTATAGTTGCAATTGTTCTTGGCGCGGGTCTTGGATATTATGATGCACGTTTAGAAGCTGCTGTTACACCAAAATCACATTCTTTAAGTAAAGTGAAAATTTCAAATGAAAAGGATTTATCCTTTAATAAAGACGTTATTAATATCTTACTAGTTGGTTCTGATAATGGTGCACAAGGCTCTGAAAAAGGGGATCATGGACGTTCAGACAGCATGATGGTTGCTACGATTAATTTTAAAACAAAAGAATTAAAACTAACATCATTTTTACGTGATATGTATGTAGAAATTCCAGGGCATGGAAGAAATAAGCTGAATGCGGCATATGCCTTTGGCGGAGAAGAGCTTTTATATCAGACTATTGCAAAAAATTTTAATATAAAAATTGATAAGTTTTGTGTTGTCGATTTATCCGCTTTTGAAAAAGTAATCAATCGCATTGGCGGAATTGAAATGACATTAGAAAAAGAAGAAGCAGATTATCTAAATAGTACAAACTATATTTCTAAGAAAAAATATCGTACAGTGAAAGCTGGAAAACAGATATTAAATGGAAATCAAGCACTTGGTTATGCAAGAGTTCGACATGTATATTCTAAAAAATATGGAATAGAAGAATTTGGGCGTACAGGAAGACAACGTGCAGTTATGCAAGCAACATTTAACAAAATGTTGCAGCAAAATCCACTGGATGTCATTGATATTGCCATTGATGCTATGTCGGATGTATCAACAGATATGGATGCTACTTATGTTAAAAAATTAATTTTATCTGTCGCCAAGATGGGAACTACAGAGATTGACCAACTAAGAATTCCAATTGAAAATACTTATAAAACAGCGGTTGTTGGACATTATCCACCTTGTGGTTATGTATTTTTTGTGAATTTTAAGGCAAATCAGGAAGCATTGAAATATTTTATGTTCAATCAGGGAAAACGACAGGATTTTGCTAAAAACTATGGAGGTGCAGATGCCGCTCAAACTTATGGATATCAGTCAAAATATGATTACAACCGTTCCAAAGGTGATTCTGGAAATATCTTCAATACTTCAAATACGATTGAAGGAGAATAAAGTTGTTTCGAATCACTTCTTGACACATATATACGGAATTGGTAGAATAAAAAATAATATGAATGCTCTGTATACATGACAAACAGAACATTTAGGAAAAGGAAGTGTAAAATGAAACAAATCGTACTTTCAATTTTAGTAGAAAATACACCGGGTGTATTAAGTCGTGTTGCAGGATTGTTTACACGTCGTGGATATAACATTGACAGCATTACTGCAAGTCCGACACAGAATGAAAAATTTACACGAATGACGATTGCAGTCAGTGGAGACGACCGTATTTTGATGCAGATTAAAAATCAGCTATCAAAACTTGAAGATGTCGTAAAAATTTGTGAACTGCAGGAAAAAGAGTCTGTTTGCCGTGAATTAATTCTAATTAAAGTTCGTGCTTCAAAATCAGAAAAATCAGAAGTTCTTTCTATTGCTGATATTTTTCGAGCAAAAGTTGTAGATGTTGCAAAAGATAGCATGATGATGGAACTTACTGGAAATTTAAATAAAATTGAAGCATTTGTAAATCTATTAAAAGATTTTGAAATTCTGGAACTTGTGAGAACTGGTCTTACAGGATTATCCAGAGGAGAAGATACAGAAGTATCATTCAAATTGTAAGTAGCAAAAGTTGTAACTTTTGTTTACTATAAAGCCAAAAAATGGAGGAAAAGTAAAATGGCAAAGATTTATTATCAAGAAGACTGTAACTTATCACTGTTAGATGGAAAAACCATCGCTATTATCGGTTATGGAAGCCAGGGACATGCTCATGCCCTTAACTTAAAAGAATCTGGATGTGACGTAATTATTGGTCTTTATGAAGGAAGCAAATCATGGAAGAAAGCTGAAGATCAGGGATTTAAAGTATACACTTCTGCAGAAGCAGCAAAGAAAGCTGATATTATCATGATCCTGATCAACGATGAAAAACAGGCTAAATTATACAAAGAATCTATCGAACCAAATCTGGAAGCTGGAAATATGTTAATGTTCGCTCATGGTTTCAATATCCATTTTGGATGCATCACACCTCCAAAAGATGTCGATGTAACTATGATTGCTCCAAAAGCACCAGGACATACTGTAAGAAGTGAATACCAGGCTGGAAAAGGAACTCCTTGCTTAGTAGCAGTAGAACAGGATGCAACAGGAAAAGCTTTAGACCTTGCACTGGCATATTCTCTTGGAATTGGTGGAGCAAGAGCTGGTGTTCTTGAAACAACATTCAGAACAGAAACAGAAACAGACTTATTCGGTGAACAGGCAGTACTTTGCGGTGGTGTTTGTGCATTAATGCAGGCTGGTTTCGAAACATTAGTAGAAGCTGGATATGATCCAAGAAACGCTTACTTTGAATGTATCCATGAAATGAAACTGATTGTAGACTTAATTTACCAGTCAGGATTCGAAGGAATGAGATATTCTATCTCTAACACAGCTGAATATGGTGATTACATCACAGGACCAAAGATTGTTACAGCTGAAACAAAGAAAGCTATGAAACAGATCCTTTCTGATATCCAGGATGGAACATTTGCAAAAGACTTCTTATTAGACATGTCTGACGCAGGATCTCAGGTTCATTTCAAAGCTATGAGAAAATTAGCTTCTGAACATCAGTCTGAAATCATCGGAAAAGAAATCCGTAGCTTATATAGCTGGAGCAATGAAGATAAATTAATCAACAACTAAGATTGAGTTATCAAATATAAACTGTAAAAAGATCAGAAGTTTTTCTTTCTGATCTTTTTCTTTTTTCAGGAGGATTTATGAAATTTGTTATTCAGAGAGTTAAAAATGCATCTGTAAAAGTAGATGGTGCATACACAGGAAAAATTCAAAAAGGATTTCTTGTGTTCATCGGTATCGGACAGGAAGATACCGAAGAAATAGCAGAGAAATATATAAAAAAAATGATTAATCTGCGTATTTTTGAAGATGAAAATGGAAAAACAAACCTTTCCTTGAAAGATGTTTCAGGTGAGTTATTGTTAGTATCTCAATTCACACTATATGCAAGCTGTAAAAAAGGAAATAGACCAAGTTTTGCACAGGCTGGGGCTCCACAAAAGGCAGAACAATTATATGAATATATTATTAAACAATGCAAAAATCACTTGAATGTTGTGGAGACTGGTATCTTTGGCGCACATATGGAGGTATCACTTGTAAATGATGGCCCATTTACCATTGTTCTTGAGAATCTTTAATGGTAAAATAGAGATAGTTAGTTATAATTATTCCTAAAAATAAATCAAAAGAAAGGACGATGAAACATGGAATTTGGAGAAGGACTGAAAAAAATATTTTTAGCAGGCGTTGGAGCTGTTGCCACAACAGCAGAAACAACAAAAGACATTGTTGATAAACTTGTTGAAAAAGGGGAACTTACAGTAGAGCAAGGAAAAGTATTTAATGAAGAATTAAAGAATAATGCGAAAAAGAAAATGCAAGAACGTGCGAACGTAAAATCAGCAAAAAACTTTGAAAGTGCATATTCTTCTGTTGAAAGTATGTCAGATGAAGAACTTGAAAAATTAAAAGCTCATATTGAAGAAGTTGCAAATGCAAAAGCAGAAGATGAGGAAGCAGATGTAGAAGAAGATATCTTTGACGAACAAGAAACTGAAGAATAGGAAATCACTATGAAACAGGACGGAAAAGAAACAGCCGAAAGACGTTTAAAAGAGATTTTAAAAGTTTTGAAATGTCATCATGTCACAAAAGGAATTGATCCAAAGAAACTTTGTGATATTTTAGAAGATCTTGGAGCAACTTATGTAAAACTCGGACAAATTATGTCTATGCGATCTGATATCTTGCCTGAAAAATATTGTAAAGAACTTGCAAGGCTTCGAACAGATGTCAAACCATTACCATTTGATACCATTCGTTATATCATTGAGCAAGAGACTAGGTGTCCTATTTCATCACTTTTTAAATCCATCGACAAGGAACCACTTGGATCAGCATCTATTGCTCAAGTACATAAGGCAGTCCTGAAAAATGGTGAAGAAGTTGTATTAAAAATCCAGAGGCCTGGAATCAAAGAAACGATGGCAGATGACATTGCATTGATGAAAAAAGCCTCTGGATTTTTGAATTTTGCAACAGGGATCGGAGACTTGATTGATTTTCGAAGTGTAATCGATGAACTTTGGAAAATTTCAAAAGAAGAAATGGATTTCTTAAAAGAAGCAGATCATTTAGAATTATTTTATAAAAATCAGGAAAAAATTCGTTATATCAGCTGTCCCAAAGTTTATAAAAAGCATTCCACTCGTAAACTTCTTGTCATGAGCTATGTTAAAGGCATTAAAATTGATCAGATAGAGACTTTGGAACAGCTTGGTTATGATATGCTGGAGATTGGGAAAAAAGCAGCGGAAAATTACTGTAAACAAATTCTGGAGGATGGATTTTTTCATGCAGATCCTCATCCTGGAAATTTATGGATTTCTGGAGGGACCATTGTATGGTTAGATCTTGGAATGGCTGGATATCTTTCCGATCATTACAAAGCAATTTTGAAACGTGCAATTTCGGCTATTTTAAAAAATGATATTTACGAACTAAAAAATGCTTTCCTTTCTTTCGGAAATCCAACAGAAAAGATTAATCATGCACAATTATATACAGACCTTGATGATCTTGTGGGCCGATATATGAATATGGACTTTGGAAGTATGAATCTTGGTGAATTGATGGAAGATGGGTTAGATCTTTTAAAGACACATAAGATTGCAGTTGCTCCTGATATTACACTTTTGGCAAGAAGTATGATTACAATGGAAGGGACTTTAAAAATATGTTCGCCCAAAGTTAATATGGTAGAAATTTTGACGACGCATATGTCTCAGATTTTGATGAACGAGTTTGATCTCAAAAAAGAACTTCGACATAATTTTAGAGCAATTTACAGTTCTTCAAAGAAGTCTCTGGAAATACCAGCGCAGCTTTCTGATTTGCTTAATATAACAAAAAACGGACAAATTCGAATCAACATTGAGTCATCAGAAACAACTGAATGGAAGAAACAAATCCAAGATCATGTTAATCAAATGATTATAACATGCTTAGTTGCTGTTTTTTGGTTAACATCTGCAATTTTATGTCTTTGTGATCTTCCCAAAGCAATTTTTCATCTCCCTTGGCTTTCTTTTTTTGGATTTTTCATTGGAGGTATTTTCGTTTTATATTTGTTGATTCATATGTTATTAGTGAAAAGAAGGTCGAAGAAAAAATAAGAAAATCAAGTATAATCACTTGTATAAAAAGACTTAAAATTGTATGATAAAAATAGGAAGAAAAAAGGAGGTTCATTTATGGATATGGAGAAAATTTATTTAACAATGAAGCGCACCGGAGCTGGAAATATTGCTTTGGGTGTTGTAACAATTTGTGCCGGAATTACTGCAGGAATTATGATGATTGTAACCGGAGCTAATCTTTTAAAAAAGAAAAACGACATTAGTTTTTAAATGAAATGTATTTTAAGAAAAGAGTCATTATATGATAAAATCCTAAATATTAGCAAAAAAGATTTTATCATATAATGACTAATTTTTTATTGAAAAAAATAGAAAGATAGAAGTATTTTAATCTATACGCAAAATACTAATTTAAATTATAGATTGGTCTAGAAAGAGAGAAATCAGTCTAAAAGACGATTTCTCTCTTTCTCTACAATTGTTGTTACTCCTTTATTTTATATGATAAAACTTCCAATATGATAAACGATAAAAGTTACAATCCATGCAGTCATCAACTGAAAAAATGCTGTAAAGATCATCCATTTTGTACTATTAGATTCCCTTCGGATCGTTGCTAATGTAGCAACACACGGAATATATAATAAACAAAAGACCATTAAACAAAATGCATTTAATGGATGGAATCCATCGTTTTTTAATATTGTTGTCAAAGATTGCATTCCAATTGTCGAATTAATGTTCGATATGCTGAATAATACAGCAAAACTTGATACAACCACTTCTTTTGCCGAAATTCCCGCAATTAGAGCAACTGCAATTTGCCATAATCCCAGTCCAATTGGCGCAAAGAAAGGAACTAAAAATTTACCAATATTGGCTCCGAAACTGTTTGCCATTTGTGTTGTATATCCATGAGTACCAAAATTTAAAATAAACCACATGAAGATAGATGCTACAAATATTGTAGTACCAGCTTTTGTTAGATAATCTTTCACTTTTTCCCATACATAAATAAAAATAGTTCTTGCGCTTGGTGCTTTATATTCTGGTAACTCAATTAATAAGTAGTTTGGATTCGTTTTTTTATCAATAAGATGTATGATCCCTGCAATAAAAATTGCAACAGCTAAACCTATAAGATACATAGAGTAAGCAACGATCATTGCATGTCTTTGAAAAAACATTTCTGAAAATAAAATATAAATAGGTAATCTGGCACTACAGCTCATAAATGGTGTAACCAGCATTACTTTCAATCGATCTCTTTTATTTTCAAGGGCTCTAGATGCCATAATTGCAGGTACCGAACATCCAAAGCCTAAAATCATTGGAATAAATGCACGCCCGGATAATCCGAGTCTGCTCATAATTCCTTCCATTAAATACGCAACCCTTGCCATGTAACCACTATCTTCTAAAAAGGCAAGGGCAAGAAATAAGATAAAAATATTTGGAAGAAAAGTAAGAATTCCACCAACTCCTGCAATGACACCATTTACAATTAGCGATTGCATCATTTGATTTACATGTAAAAGAACGAGCTCTTGTTGGATAACTTTTGAAAATGCTTCTATCCATATTTCAAAATAACCTTTGATCCAATCTCCAATAATAAACGTTAAAGCAAATACGATTGCCATAATTCCAAGAAAAATTGGAACTCCAAAAATACGATGCGTTAAAAAATAATCTACTTTTTCTGTAAATGCCTCTTGACGATTTTTATTGACAACTACTTCTTCTATAATTTCTTGAATAAAGTCATATTTTTCATTGATAATATCAGATTCATAGTTACGATCTAAAACATCCGGAAGATCTACCGGATAGGTTTCTATAATTTCTTTGTCTCGCTCTAATTGTTTTAGAGCTAACCATCGGTAATTATCAAGTCCTGGATATCTTTTTTTCATATAATCTATGATCCTGTCAATCTTATCTTCAATCATGTCAGAATAAACCATAGCATAATCCTTGTGATGATTATGCTTATGATGTGATAAAGAATTTTTCTTATGTTCATGAATCAATTGATCTGGTTTTTTTGCATTTTTATGATGAATTGCTGCATGTAATAAAATGTCTAAGCCAGTTTTCTTTCTTGCTGATACCGGAATAACAGGAATTCCAAGCA
The DNA here is from genome assembly GCF_018918155.1 of Anaerostipes sp. MSJ-23. GTDB lineage: Bacteria > Bacillota > Clostridia > Lachnospirales > Lachnospiraceae > Anaerostipes. Next base: position 72,106 of record NZ_JAHLPY010000005.1, on the reverse strand, counting down.
TTTCTGGAAGTCTATGTGTATCGATTTCCATTCCACGTTTTAAAACAACATCCATCATATTTAATGCTAGAATGACTGGTTTTCCAAGTTCTAATAATTGAAGCGTCAAATACAAATTTCGTTCTAAGGAAGAGGCATCTGCAACATCCACAATTACATCAACCTCATCACTAAGAATAAATTGTCTGGATACTTGTTCTTCCATAGTATAAGATGTCAGGCTGTAAGTACCAGGAAGATCTACTAAACGAATCTTTGTATCATGAGACTGAATAGAACCCTCCATGCGCTCAACAGTAACGCCTGGCCAGTTTGCTACCTTTAAATTTGCACCAGTGTAGGCATTAAACAAAGTTGTTTTTCCACAATTTGGATTTCCAATAAATCCGATAGTTAAATCTTCTTTTCTCATCCCGCACACCTCACCTGAATATTATTTGTAATATTTTTTCCTAATGCGAAACGAGTTCCTCGAATTTTCACAATCATAATTCCTTGATGTTTCCTGTTTAAAACGGAAACAACAGTTCCATATGTCATTCCAAGGGCTTCCAGACGTTTTTCAATATTCAATGGAAGATTGAAAGAGATAACCGTGTAATCATGCCCGATACTTCCTTGTTTTAATTTCATCATTTGTTCCACTTTTATTCTTTCTCCTTTTGTTATTTTCTGTTTTTTATTATAACAGAAAATAACAAATTATCGATAATTTTTCTCAATAAGATTGATTTTTTGTTTGATATTCATTATAGATGCTTAAATTTTCTTTAAGTATCTATAATGAATACAAAAATAATTATTCAATTATAATGAATTATTTAAGAATATTCCGTTAATTATATTTTATACAAAGAAATAGGGCTATTGCATCTGCAATAGCCCTATAAAAGTAAAAAAATTTTATTTTTCTTCTTCTTTTTCTACTTTACGATTTTCTCTTGTTGCAATTTCCTGTTTAATAGAAGCAAGGAAATCATCCAATTTTATCTGTCCCTCATCGCCTTTAAATCGGCTTCTTACAGATACAGCTTCGTTTTCTTCTTCTTTTCCACCGACAACTAACATGTATGGAATTTTCTGAAGCTGTGCTTCACGAATCTTATATCCCATTTTTTCTGCTCTTCCGTCGATTTCTGCACGAATACCTGCTGCCTTTAATGCTTCCAGTACTTTATTTCCATATTCCATATGTTTATCAGAAATTGGAATAACTTCTACCTGCACTGGTGCAAGCCATGTTGGGAATGCTCCGGCAAAATGTTCGATCAAAATACCAATAAAACGTTCAATAGAACCAAATGCTACACGGTGAATCATGATTGGACGATGTTTTTCACCATCTGCTCCGGTATAATGTAGATCAAATCTTAGTGGAAGCTGGAAATCAAGCTGAATTGTTCCACACTGCCATGTTCTTCCAATAGAATCTTCCAGATGGAAATCAATTTTTGGTCCGTAGAATGCTCCATCTCCTTCATTTACAACATAGTCAAGACCAAGATCATCAAGAGCTCCTCTTAAGGAATCTGTTGCAAGTTCCCAATCTTCATCACTTCCCATACTGTCATCTGGACGTGTAGAAAGTTCTACATGGTATTTAAATCCAAATAAACTATATACTTGATCAATGAGTCCGGCAACACCTTTGATTTCGTCTCTGATCTGTTCTGGTGTCATGAAAATATGAGCATCATCCTGTGTAAAGCAACGAACACGCATTAAACCATGAAGCTGACCAGATTTTTCATGACGATGAACAAGACCAAGTTCACCCATACGCAGTGGCAGGTCTCTGTAAGAACGTGGTTCTGATTCATATACCAAAACACCACCTGGACAGTTCATTGGTTTGATTGCAAAATCCTGATCATCGATAACAGTTGTATACATGTTTTCTTTATAATGATCCCAATGACCAGATGTTTCCCATAAATGACGACTTAACATGATTGGTGTAGAAATTTCAACATATCCTGCCTTTTCATGAATCTCACGCCAGTAATCAAGCAATGTGTTTTTCAGTACCATACCTTTTGGAAGAAAGAATGGGAATCCAGGTCCTTCTTCTCTCATCATAAACAGACCAAGTTCTTTTCCGAGTTTTCTATGGTCACGTTTTTTTGCTTCTTCCATCATAGTAAGGTAAGCATCTAATTCTGCTTTCTTTGTAAATGCAGTACCATAAATACGAGTAAGCATCTGATTATGCTCATCTCCACGCCAATAAGCACCTGCAATGCTAGTTAATTTAAATGCTTTGACTGGTTTTGTTGTCATCAAATGAGGTCCAGCACATAAATCAACAAATTCTCCCTGCTGATAAAAACTGATAATAGAATCTTCTGGAAGATCTTCAATCAATTCAACCTTATAAGGTTCATTACGTTCCTTCATAAAAGCAATTGCTTCTTCTCTTGGTTTTGTAAAGCTTGTAATTTCCAGATTTTCTTTCACGATCTTTTTCATTTCTTTTTCAATTTTTTCTAGATCGTCCTGTGTAAATGGTGTATCCTTTTCCATATCATAGTAGAAACCATTATCAATAGAAGGTCCAATTGCTAATTTTGTTTCTGGATATAAACGTTTTACTGCCTGAGCCAGAATATGAGAAGCTGTATGACGAAAGGCATGCTTTCCTTCATCAGAATCAAAAGTTAAAATATTTAACTGACAGTCATGGTCAATTACAGTTCTTAAATCAACAACCTCACCGTCAACTTCTCCAACACATGCAACTCTTGCAAGTCCTTCACTAATATCTTTTGCAATATCAATGACTGACATGCTGTTTTCATACTCTTTTACAGATCCATCTTTTAATGTAATCTTCATTTGTTTTCTTCCTTTCTTTATTTAAAAAATTGAAGAGCATTCTTTATTCTATAGAAACAAAATTTCTTATAAATAAAAAAGCCCATGGATTAAAAAATCCATGGGACGAGTTATCGCGGTTCCACCCTGGTTATTTGTCTTGATCAATCATAGACAAATCACTTATGACAGTTAACGATGTCAACCGGACTGGTTTACAGCCACTCAGAGGTGGTCTTCCTTCGCTTCGATACTTAAGATGCTCACAGCATACACATCTCTCTCTGAAAGCCTTTCACGAAGTACTCTTCTCTTCAACGCTTTTTCTTATTTCTTGTGTATTATAGCACTGCTTTCGTATAAAATCAATGCTATCTATTAAAAATTTATTTTTTATTTTGAATAAATTTAATAGAAGAATCTTTTTTATATACATAGGAATCTCTATATTTACCATATTGTTTCGCATTTAAATACCCAAGAGTTTTTACTATTTTTCCATCCACTTTTATGATGGATTGTTTCCAATGATCGTTTTTATGATTATTATAATATTCATAACGATAAAGTTTACCACCTTTTATACAGAGAAATAATCCATAATCTGATCCTCCATTTTCAAGATATGTCTGTCCATTTTTATGAGATAACATCAAATACCTTGCGCCATCCTTAAAATCTCCCACTTTTACAACTTTTCCATTTTTATAATAGTAAAGATTGCAAGTAGTAAAATGTTTGCTTCCTTTCTTATCCTTATCTTCTCCACCAGTACCAATTAAAAGTACGGGTTTATTTTTTTCTCCGATTTTAACAATACTATAATATTTTTTCTTACTTACCTTTTTCTTTAAAAAGTTTTTATAAGCTTTTGTCATTGTTGAAGAAGAAGGTGCAGTCGCTTTTTTAGAAACAATCACAGGTGATGAAGGAGAAGCTTTCACATTTTCTCCAGTAAATGGCATACCTGCTGCGCAAACAGTTGCTAATAAAAATGCTGCTGCCGTTGCTTTTTTTAATTTTTTCTCAATTTGTTTTTTGTGACATAAAAATTTTTTTGTCATTTAGATCATCCTTTCTGAAATTTAAATTTTTAATAATTTTGTACATTACATGAAAAATTTACAATATGGGCATCATTTTTTTCATGATTGGAGAAAATCATCTTCGCATTATTTGTTTTACTCTTGTACACTCCTTTGTTTTAATATTTCTGCATTTGACTAATGGTTGTTACAGTTTCTTTTATGCTACTTGTTACAACATCGTTAGAAACCGCAAATAAAGTAGTATAATTACAGCAAAAGACTAATAATAAAATAATTAACATTACTAAATATCGCTGATTTTGCATATATTTTATAATAATTCCTCGCCTCCTTTCTTATATTTATTATAACGATTATAAAAATAGAAACCTGACATTATTTTTTATATAAACTTTCTGCTATTCTTTTTAACATTTTTTTAGAATATTTTTGATTTGTTGTCACAATTATATGATGATATATATTATCATCCCATTGAATCCAACAGCTGTTATTTTTTTCTTTTTCATAATAGAATGCAATAAACCCATAAACAGTTGTTTTCCTTTTTTTACTATATTCTCCGTCTGTAGCAATACTAGCGTTTTTAATAATTCTTACCCTGATATATTGAATATATTTCTTTTCTTTATAATTCCATTCAACATAAAAATTATGCTTATTTTTTTTACATCAGATTGTTTAAATTGTTTTGGAACTCCTTTTGGGATGTTTCTTACAACTTTTGGATATTTTATGTTATTTGGACTTTTTACAGAGTTTTTATAAACTTTCACATCCATTTTGCTATCGCTAAGAAATGATATGAAATATTCCCATGAATCGAATCCGAAAATGGCAGCACTAACTTTGCTTGTAGCAGTCAGACCAAAGATTAGAAGAGTTACGATAGCCACTCGTTTGACTGCATAACCAAGATGTAAATTTGTTCCAAAATATTTTTCGGTCCAGAAAATTTTCTTTTGCTTTCGCCTATATCGTCTGGAATATGTATGTTGATATCCAGGCATATCTTTTTCGTGAATGAAAGACATTTCTTTTTCTACATAATTTGTAAGCAAATCCTTTATTTCTTTCTCATCATCTATTTTTTCACTCTCATCAATTATTTTCATATAACTCCTTTCTCAATATTTTTCTTCCTCTGGATAAACGTTTCATTACAGTATTCTCTTTAATTCCGAGGATATCTGCTACTTCTTTTCCGGAAAATCCATGAACATAATGCAAAAGAAGGACATCACTGTATGTTTTAGGAATGTTTCGAAGTAATTGATTAATTTCTGAAGAATCGATAGAATCATCTTTTGTTACAAAATATGGAGAATTTTCATATTCTTCTAACATTACTTGGCTATCATATCGTTTTTTATTTTTACGGTAATGATCAATTGAAGTTCTTTCAACAAGAATAACAAGAAAACTTTTTGTCTTCGGACTGTCAATATGATCGATCTTGTCCATATGTCGAATAATCTTCTCCCATGATTCTAATACAGCATCTTCTGCATCTTGATGGTGATTTAAAATATGGTATGCTACAACATACATTAATTTTTGATATTTTTCATAAAGTTGTTCTACTTTTCGCTTTTTTGCCGCAGTATCTACGGTTTCCATGATCATGTAAAGCACTTTTTCTTATCCCCCTACCTCTATATAATATATAACGACACAAAGGATAAAATCCTGACATTTTTTTACAAAATTTTTAATTTATTGTGTTGCAACACTAACAATTCTTTTCTTGATCTTTCCGAAAGATCGTTTTACAATAGAAATCAGACAATATAAAAGAGCAATGAAAGATGGTGAATTTATGAAAAGATCCAATGGGGAAGGAAGTATTACTATATTAAAAGGAAAAAATCGAAAAAAAAGAAATTGGGCAAGAGTTTTTGATGGCTATATTTATGATGAAAAGAAAGATAAATTAATACCAAAGCAGAAAAGTCTTGGTGTTTTCCGAACAAAGGGAGAGGCGCAAAAAGCAATTGATGAATATTTTACAAATCCTTATCAGTTTTTAAATCGTAATATGACTCTAGATGAAGCATTCCAAACTTATTATGATACGGTATATGAGACTAGTCCTTCTTATGCAAAAGATTTAAAATACAAATGGAGATATTGTGATCAAATCAAAAACTTGAAAATTTCTGAAACACTATCCGTTCATATGAAACGTTTCCTCGAAGGAGAACCTTATTATATAGATCCATCCAGCGGCAAGAAAAAAGTTGCTTCTCCAAATACAATCTTGCGAATCAAATCGTTATTAAATCAAATTTTTGATCTTGCTATTTCAGAAAGTGTCATTACTGTAAATCAAGCAAGAAATTTTAAAACGCCAAAAGAAGCTGCAAGAAAATATGAACGGAGCAAAAAACACCATATTCCATTTTCCATTGATGAACAGCTGACACTTAAAGAAAACTTAGATTATCCATTTGTTGATATGATCTATATTCAGATTTTTATGGGATGGCGTCCGGATGAATTGGTAGAAATTCTGCTGGAAGATGTTTATTTGGAGGATCAATATATCATTGGCGGTAAAAAAACAGACAGTGGTTATCGAAGGATCGTTCCGATTCATCCAGAGATTATGGAATATATAAAAAACTATTATGAAGAAGCACAAAAAATTGGCAGCAGATTTCTATTCAATGACATTTATATGAAACGTCATTCTACAAGTAAACAAAACTTGAGTTATTCTAACTATCGTTATCGATTTCAAAAAGTCATAAAAGCTCTAAATCTAAATGAAGCACATACACCTCATGATGCAAGAGTGACATTTGCTACGATTGCAAAAATATCAGGTATGGATGCTTTTGCTGTTAAAAAATTCATGGGTCATTCTTTGAAAAATGATATTACTGAGGAAAGTTATACAGCACCTAATTTTTCCTGGTTTCAAAATCAGATGGAAAAATTTCAATATGCTAGTGGAAAATAAAAAGAAAATGATGTTTGAAAAGCCGAGACAAGTATATGAAAAAAATACTTGTATTCGGCTTTTTATAATGCTATACTTTAGAAAAATAATAAATATATAAATTATCTGATAATTTAAAACTAGTGACAAATTAGTGACAAAATGCATAAAAACCCTTATGAAATCGCACTTTGCAACTTCCTGCCAATACTCTGCAATTAGTGACACGATTATAATTGCATATTATAATTTATATGATAAAAAACATGAATCTTCATGAGAAGATATTACCCCTACTGCTTGCAAATAAGCATAAATAATGGTTGTTCCGATGAACTTCATCCCTCTTTTCTTTAAATCCTTTGAAATTGTATCTGAAAGTTCTGAGTGTGATTTTCCGTTTTCGTAAATTATCTTTTGATCTGTCCATCCCCATAAGTAATTTGAAAAACTTCCAAACTCCTTTTGGATTCCAAGAAAAATCTTGGCATTTGTTACTGCTGCTTTGATCTTTAATTTGTTTCGTATAATTTGGGGATTTTCTTTTAACTTTTGTTGATCTTCTTCACTATATTGACTTATCTTCTCTACATCAAAAAAATCAAAAGCCTGACGAAAAGATTCTCTTTTATTTAAGACACACTCCCAAGAAAGTCCAGCTTGAAAACATTCTAATATTAACACTTCAAATAATTTGTGATCATCATAAACCGGAACGCCCCATTCTTCATCATGATAATGAACATATAATTCATTTTTTGGATTTGCCCAACAACATCTATGTTTTCCATCCTTCCATTTCATTTGCAAATTTGTTGTCATGCTGCTTACTCCCCTTTCGCAAAAAATTTTTATTTAATGACTATTTATCTAAGAAATTCTATATACAGTTGCTTGATTTGTTAACGGATCACGTTTTTGATAATCAAAAAGTAATATCTGATCTACCTTTTCAAAATTGCCATCAACTTTATAATGAAATCGTTCCATATGAGTCATCTTTCTCATATGTTTTCCTGCATAGATCGCCAATTCTTTATGTTTTGGAAGAATTTCCTGATTGATTTTATAAATTTCTTCTTTATTTAAAGAATATTCTCCGGAAAAATCTGGACGATTTTTAATATTTTCTCTTAAATAAAGATCATATGTTAAAAGTTCCTGATAAAGGGAAAGTTTTTCTTTTTCTGCTATTCTTTGAATAAATTGATACAGAATTTCATATCTTGCAATCCTTGTATGATTTACTTTATCATATCCTTCTTTTTCATAAAAATTGGCAAGAGACTCATAAAGTTTAAATGCTGTATCAAATTCACTCTCTAAAAGACGCAAAGTATTGCTAAATTGACTACTGTTATAATAAGTTTCTACCATTTCCTCAATTTTCTTCAAAACTAGCATGTCATCATATGGCAACCATTTCGTATAGAGTACTTCATAAGGTGGAATATCTTTATAAACAAGGCCATATCGATCTTTTTGTTTTTCCATATAAGAACCTTTTAATACCTTTAAAAAACCAAGTTGTAATTGTTCCGGATGTACTTCATAAACATCTTGAAAAGATTGCTTAAAACTTTCTAGATTTTCGTATGGAAGACCAGCAATGAGATCCAGATGCTGATGGATGTTATGGCCAGCATTGATTCTTTTTACAATATCTGCGACTTTAGAAAAATCCATTTTTCTATGAATTTCTTCAATTGTTTGAGGGTTTGTAGACTGTACACCGATTTCTAATTGGATGAGACCTGGACGCATATCAGAAATCAATTCTAATTCTTCTTCTTTTAATAAATCTGCTGCCACTTCAAAATGAAAATTGGTAATACCATTATCATGTTCTTTGATATAGCTCCAAATTTCCATTGCATGATGGTGTCTGCAGTTAAAGGTACGGTCCACAAATTTTACCTGCGGAACTTTATGATCAAGGAAGAACTGCAATTCCTTTTTCACAAGAGACAAATCACGAAAACGAAGGCATTTGTCAATCGAAGATAAACAATAACTACACGAAAATGGACATCCTCTACTAGATTCATAATAAATAATCTTATGTTTAAAATCTTCAATATGTTCATAAACAAATGGTACCTTGCTTAAATCCATAACTGGTCTCCATGGAGTTTCTAAGATGTCTTTTCCATCTTTGCATGTAATTCCAGGAATTTCAGATAAATGTTTTATTTTTCCATGATAATAGTCAAGGAGCTCTAAAAATGTCTGTTCACCTTCTCCTTTCATAACACCACTTACTTGTGGAAGACGATTCAAAACGTCTTTTGCATCATAAGAAACTTCTGGTCCACCAAGCCAAATCGGAATATTTGGAAGAAGTTTATGGATTTCTCGAACGGTACGTTCTACATATTCAATATTCCAGATATAACAAGAAAAGCACAAAAGATCTGGTTTCTTTTGATAAAGGTCCATTAAAATGGCATCTGTTGGTTGATTGATTGTGTATTCGGCAATTTCTATCTCTTCAAGATACGGCTTTGCATAAGCTCGTAGACAATAAACTGCCAAATTGGAATGGATATACTTTGCATTAATTGCAACTAAAATTGTTTTCATAAATAAACCTTTCATATTCTTTTTTATTTTTCTTAAAATAGTTTATCATAAACAAAAACAAAGAGTCAAAAAATGACTCTTTGTGTATCCACTCACTCATTACTGTTGATAATATTCGGCCTGAGGATCCTTGATAATTTTTACAACAGCCGTATTAGAATAAATCAGAGGATTGCATCCATGATAGAAAATACGTCCACTGCAAGGAGCTTTGATTTTTTCAATAACATGTCCTTCATAAGCATCAAGAATTTCACCAATTTTATGTCCTTCCACAATATGTTCTCCGCAATCACTTTCTAGAACGATATCCGCCATCTATATTCATATGAATTAACCCCTGAGAAGATAGAAAACGAAGAACTGCATCAATTCCATAACGTGCTTGCTTTTTATCAATTTGATCGGTTCCAGGAGTATAAACAGAAAATGCTTGTGTTCCCCATAACTGCCATTCATAATTTAAAGTTGTCGTATCATAAGGTTTTGGATTTCTTAACATAACATACGGCATACCAAATTCTCTGGCAATTTCAGCATTTTCAAATCCAGTTTTCATGATTCGTACGTGTGGTGTAAAATTCCCTTCCAGGTAAAAACTAGTAAAATGAATTCCATAAATAAAATCGTTAACCTTTTTAAAAAATCCATCTGCAATTCTTTGCGTTGTTTCACCAAGATCATATCCAGGAAACATACGATTGATATCTGTATGGTCTGTTGCCCAAAATCTTGTATTGGTATTTAAAGAATATGGATTGACAGATGGAACAACCATAATTCCACGTTCTGAATCAAAGCTTCCTCTGGATTCCAGCAATTTTAATGTTTTTACAAGACTTGCACACATATAAAGTTGCTGTATTTCATTTCCACGAATGGATCCGACAATGCATACCGTCTTTTCATTTCCTCCGAAATGATATCCATAGATTTTAAATGGATCTCGATAAAGAGAATTTAACTGATATAACTTTACTTTCTTCATACCTTATTCCTGCCTTTCCAGAATTCGTCCAATAAGAGAACCTTCACTTACGACCGGACATTCTCTTAATGTAAATAAAATTCCATCACAATCAGAATAAATTTCTTCTTTTACTGTGCCTTCTAGTGGATTTAAAATTTCACCAATTTTTTCTCCCGTCTTTACATTGGTCCAATGTTTGACTGTTGGTAAAAACACTCCTGCATAACCAGCATTCAAATAGTGGACTTGACCATCCGTTGAAATGAGTGGTTCCTTTGGATCAATAACCTCTCCACTCCAAATCCCGAGATCTTTCATTTCTACAAAAATACCATCTACAAGCTGTTTAAAGATTTTGATCATCTCCGTCATAAATTCTCCAGTCCTTTTTTATAATTCCATGTACACGAAGAAAAAACTTTTGATGTTTTTTCTTCGTAGTTCCATAGATCGTTCTGTTTCGATAAGTATCCCATCCATAAGACCAGAAATCACAAGGAGATATTTTAATATTTAATTGTTCTACTTCTTGTCCAGGCTCACTTTTTGGAATGCACCGGTAAACAAATTGATGTCCGTGTACCGGTTTTGAAAAATCAATTCTTTGTTCATAAAAGAATTTTAGATAATGCAACGATATTTCTCCTTAATGATGAATTCACTTGTTTTAACTCCATCTAAATAATCAATTGTATTTCCAGTAATGTTCATTCCAAGCCTGTCAAGTTCATTTTTATCATACTCAACATATCCTTTGCGTAATCTTGCTACCAGCATATGAAAAGGTTTCATCATAAAATCTTTGCTTTTTCTCAATCTTAAATACAAATTGATACGTTCTAGATGGCGTCCGATTTTTATAACAGAACGTATCTGTTCACTATCAATTTCATCATCAATGCATGCCCAAAAAGCAAGAATATGATCCAGGACTTTTTGAAGTTCTAAAAGGGCAGCAGGACTATTTTTTGAATTTTTTAATTGGTTAACTGCAAGTTCCATATAAGATAATGTTTCTGTACCAAGCGTCTGGCGCAAAAGAATTGTATTATCGTATGCATAATTTAAATTAGAAATAATTGAATCCGTATTGTTTTCATCAAATGCATATTGATGTAAAAAATCACTAGAAGATTTATAACAGTTTGGAATTGTAAAATTTTTACAATAAGTAATATAAAAGGCAGGTTGCTCAATCATGATATTCCTTCCTTTGAAATACTCACGAATCGTTGTATAAACACGTTCACTATAGCGTCCAAGCCAGTAAATATGATTCATTTCTTCTATCGAGATAATATCCATGTATCTTTAAATCCTCCTCCCTGTGATGAATTAACAACAAAAGAATCTGGATTTCTTGTAAAACGGGTCAAACCGCTTTTCCAAACCTTTGTTTTTTCACCAGAAAGAACAAACGCTCGAAGATCTGCTTTTCGCATTACCTTAGATACGCCATCTATCACTTCCATATCAAGAAAATCTATGACTTCTTGTGCAATAAATCGTCTAGGTTCACTACAAATTTTTTCTTTCATTGTTTGTTTTTCTTCTTTTTTTAGTTTATTTCCAAAAACAACTCCATATCCACCAGCTTCTGCAACATCTTTAATTACAAGATGATCAAAATTTTCTAAGACATAGGCTCTGTCTTCTTCATAAAATGGAAGATACGTCGGTGCATTACAAAAAATTGGTTTTTCTTTTAAATAATACTCAATCATTTTTGGAACAAAATAGTAGATTCCTTTATCGTCTGCAATTCCATTTCCAGGTGCATTAATTACTGCAACATTTCCTTTCCGATAGACTTCCATTAAATGAGAAATTCCAATGAAGGATCCTTCATAAAATGTCATCGGATCCAAATATTCATCGGAAACTCTTCGATAAATAGCTCCTACTTTCTGTTTTGTGCCATGATATGTTTTATAATAAAGAAAATCTCCGTGAACTTCCAGATCGTTTGGAAACGCTAAAATTAAACCGGTTTTTTCCGCCAAATAAGAATGTTCAAAAAATGCGGCATTATAACGTCCAGGTGTAAATACAACATTGATTCCTCCTGTATTAACATCATCCATTACTTGACAAAGTAATTTTCCATAATCTCTGTTATCCTCCACCTCTGTTTCACGGAATGTTGTAGGACTTGCTTTTCGGCAGAGGCTCTTGCTATCATTGGATAAGAGGCTCCGGATGGAACTCTTAAATTATCTTCTAATACATACCAGATTCCGTCTTTTCCCTTGACAAGATCAATTCCTGCAATGTGTGCAAAAATATTTTTCGATGGAACAATTCCTTGACATTGTGGCAAAAATCCTGGAGATGCAAAAATAAATTCTTCCGGTATTACTCCATCTTTTACAATTTGTTGTTTTGTATAAATATCCAAAAGAAATTGATTTAAGGCATTGACTCTCTAAATCAATCCTTTTTCAAGTTCTTGAAATTCCTCATGTAAAATCACTCTTGGAATTGGATCAAATGGAAACAGCTGTTCATGAAACTCATTATTTTTATAGATGCCGAACTTCACACCATAACGGGCTAACAACTGATTAATTTCATCTTTTAATAAAACCAAATTATCCATAACGGGTACTCCTTTCTTTTCTCAAAGAAAGACATTTCAATTTTCTGCGCAGAGTGATTTGCAAGGGAAAAATCCCAGGCAATGAAAAAAGACGCTCTGTTTTTCAACAGAACGTCTTTGTCTTGCTTTGATAGTTTATATCTTAGAATATTTTTCTGACATTGTCAATGATTGTTTTTGAATTGTCAAATTTTATCCTTCTTTTTACTTTTAAAATATATAAAATCGTCGGCAGCATCTAAAATATCTTGAAATTCTTCCCTTGGTGCGATCTGAATATATCTTTTCAAAAGTTCTTTTTCCTGTTTCTTATATGGTCCATAAAAAATATCAAATAAATTATGGCCGCGAAGATAAATTTTTATTTCTTCCATGTGTTCTTTCATGTCTTGTGCACTAGTGAAATCTTTTCCTATGATTTCAAGAAGATGCTGTCCACTTTTGATTCGATGAAGATATTCTTTCCATTTGTCAAACAATGTATCGTAAAAAGCTTCCTCTGATGAAATAATGCCAAGCATTTTCATGATCTTTGGATTTAAAAAATAGTTCTCAAAGGAATAATATTTCAAAATAAGGACATTTCTTCTGCTTACTTTTGGAAGTCGATCTACATCAGTTAAATTTCGTTCATCGTAATATTTGCAAAGCTGCCGTCCAAGAATTTCTGGATCTTTTCCATCACTGTCACGAATCATTAAGAATTGATCTTTCATGTAGATCTGATTCATATATTTTAAATTTGCATAAGTTTTTATATTGGTACAACTGTTTGTTGTAATGATTGCGACACGATTTAAATTTCCACTCTCATCATAAATTTCAGAATAATAATGATTTAATAACAATGGTAGTCTGTATTTATCTTGCTTTCCTTCTACAATAAAAACAAAATTTACATTCATAAGATCGGCTGCACTATAACCAAGATCATCAAGAATTGTGCTGATTTTAGTTTTTTTCCTAGCAATAGAATAAAAATTTTCATCAAGAACAATCTGACAAATTTGACGGCTGCCAAAATTAGATAATAAATGTGGGGAATGTGTTGTAAAAATTACTTGATTTTTTTGTGAAAGACGATAAAGAATTTCACTTGATGTTTTTTGAAGTTGTGGATGAAGAAACATCTCTGGTTCTTCTACCATAATAATTGATGGCAAGCTATTTTTATCAGCGACATAAGCTTCCAAAAGAGAAAGCATGTAAATACTTTTCATTCCACGGCCAAGTTTTTCTACAGAAATGGAAGAATCTCTCTCCTTATTATATGCTTCTGCCTCTACCTGCAACATTTGATTAACATCATAATTCATAGAAAAAAGGATTTCTTCATAGCCACCGTTTTTATGAAAACTTTCATTGATTCGCTTTTCGAATTGATCAATATTCATCTGATAAAGTTTATATTCAAATAATTTGGAAGCTTCAAATGCATTTAGTTCTTTTGGCGTTTTTTGATTGATAAGTCCGATACAATGAAAGCAATGCTTGCAAGGTTTTGCTTCATTAAACATACAGCAGTTGGTTCGCATGATTTTTAATAAATTATCTTCCTGCAGAATAAACAAGTCATCTTGAATTTTTTTAAATTCTCTTTCAGTTCCAATAAAATAAATCGTTGGAAAGATTTGTGAAATATATTTATTGTGTTTTTTTATTCCATCAAAATAACGTTTTGTTCCTTCTTTATTAGCAATAAATGTAAAGGAAAGTTCTCCATTGTGATAAGAAGGAAGTCTATTACAAAACTCTTTCTTCCACAAATCAAATTTCTTATATTGACTAACAAAACCATTTTTGTGTAAAATTTGAAGATCATCTTCTGTAAAAGAAAGTGTTATTTCGATTTCAATATTTTGCATGGTTTCATTAAAATCGTCCAATGTAATTTCGTAAGAACCTTCCACTGCACGTAATGCATGGAGAACAGAAGATTTTCCTGCATTATTTTTTCCAACAAGAATCAAAGCGTTCGAAATTTTTGGAAGTTCCATGAAGCGGATGGATTTGAAATTTTTAATAGAAAGATGTGAAATTTCCATAGCGTTCACCCCAATTTCTTATTTTTGGTTTGTTCTGGATTTTGATTCTATTTTATCATTCTTTTTCTTTTTTTACAAAATAATCTATGACTATTCGTAAACTTATATTACGTTAGACAGAGAAAAAATAACAGAGGTGATTTTTATGAAACAGGCGCATATAAAATATATTTTAGGATTTCTCTTTTTTCGAACCTGGTCAATGGTTTTGGATTTTTTCTAAGTTTTATTAATACACAGGCATCGGCTGTTATCTTTATTTCTAGAAACAGCCAAATTACCTATAACAACTGTATCAATCCTTGAGTATTTAGAAACATTATCAGCTGTATTTGCAGTTCTTTTCTTTGCATGAATCGCTAACAATTAAGAAAGTAACTGGTGCAGTTTTTGTCCTTCTCGGCACTATTTTATCTCAACTAAAATCCAGTAATAAACAAAGCGATATTCAAGAAAGTGACGATGATTGCTATTGTAAATAAAAGAATTTTTAATTTTGTGCTGTTTGCATATTTTCCCATAACTTTCTTTGAAGAAGTTAGGTAAAGCTGCGTAAAGATTGTAATAGGCAGCTGAATTGCAAGAAACATTTGAGAATAAATGAGTCCTTGGAAAGGTGATTGAATAAGTAAAATCAAAAATGCCGCTGGCAACATAGTAATCAAAACACCGTATTTTGTTTTTTTGTGTGAAATATCATAAGGTTCATTAAAAATACCAGAAAAAATGGTTCCACCAGCCATCCCTGCCGTAATACTGGAAGATATTCCAGCTAAAAGGAGTGCAACTGCAAAAATAATAGATGCAATATTACCAAGTAAAGGACTTAACATTGTTCCTGCAGTTGTTAGATCATTGATTTGTTTCATATCTCCTGGATGATAAAAAGTTGCGGCCGCCATTAGAATCATTGCGCTGTTAATTGCCCATCCAATCATCATGGAAAACAATGTATCTTTAAATTCAAATTTCAATTGTCGTTCAATGACAGCTTCTTCTTTTAGGTTCCATTTACGGCTCTGAATAATTTCAGAATGTAGAAATAAATTGTGTGGCATGACAACAGCTCCTAATACACTCATAATAACTGGCATAGAATGTTTGGGAAACTCTGGTTTTATCCAGCCAATGAATGCATAATGCCAGTGAATATCAGAAATACAGATTTCAAATAAAAAGGAAAATCCAATCAAAGATACAAATAAAATAATTAATTTTTCAATTCGTTTGTATGCATTGGTAAATTCACAAAATAAAACAATGCATAAAATAATGATGCTTCCTATTTTGATTGGAATATGAAATAGCATTTCAAGTGCAATAGCGCCTCCTAGAATTTCAGCCATCGCTGTTGCGATGGCAGCAGTCACTGCCGTAAATAAAATAATATCTTTCAATGTTTTATGAATATATTTGCTTGCAGCTTCAGAAAGACATAATCCTGTTACAATTCCAAGATGTGCTGCATTATGTTGTAAAACAATAAGCATAAAAGTGGAAAGTGTAACCATCCATAAAAGATGATATCCATAACCAGAACCAGCAGCAATATTGGAAGCCCAGTTTCCAGGATCAATAAATCCAACTGTTACAAGTAATCCTGGTCCAAGATATTTAAAAAAACTTAAACTGTCTTTCGAAGAATCTTCTTTTTTTTCTATTTTTTTCATAAGAATCCTTTCTTTTTGCTTTTTAGTTAGTTATAACTAACTACATATATTATAACGAAGGTTTTAGAAACAGTCAATCTTGCTTTTTATACTCTTTCGTTGATTCCATAAAAAATCATTGTTAAAATAAATGTATATGAAATAAAGAAAGCAGGGAAATAAAAATGAACTTATCAACATATTATGATGAACTAACAGCAAAATTGACAATAAAATTAAGAGAATTATTAAAAACTCTTCCTCCTTTTGCAAAGGATTTTTTCCGTGCAATTGATTCTACTACACAGGTTCGTACAAGAATTGCTTATGCCTACGATTTAAGGGTTTTCTTCCATTTTTTAATAGATCAAAATCCTGTTTATCGTAATTATTCAATAACCGATTTTAAGGTGAGTGATCTTGATAAGATTGAATCGGTAGATTTGGAAGAATATATGGAATATTTAAAAATCTATGTTTCAGATGAAAACCATCAGCATATGCAAAATACAGAACAAGGCGTTTTTCGAAAAATCTCTTCTTTACGTTCTTTTTATGGATATTTTTATAAACGACAGATGATTGAGAAAAACCCAACACTTTTAATCGATATGCCGAAGATTCGTGAAAAGGAAATCATCCGTCTAGAACCAGATGAAATTGCTTCTCTTCTTGATTTTGTGGAACATTGTGGTGATCATTTAACTGGGCAAAGACGAGTTTATTATGAGAAAACCAAGGAACGAGATCTAGCAATTATTACACTACTTCTTGGTACTGGAATTCGTGTATCTGAACTAGTTGGACTAAATCTTGAGGATATTGATTTTAAAAGTAATGGTTTACATTTAATTCGAAAAGGGCGAAAAGAGATGACGATTTATTTTGGAAATGAAGTTGCCGATGCTCTGGAACAATATATTAACGGCAGCAGAAGCCATATAATCCCAAGAGAAGGACATGAAAATGCACTCTTTTATTCAATGCAGCGAAAACGTATTGGTGTACAGGCAGTACAAAATCTTGTGAAAAAATATGCACAAGAAGTGACTCCGCTAAAAAAAATCACACCACATAAACTTCGCAGTACTTATGGAACATCCCTATATGAAGAAACCGATGATATTTATCTTGTTGCTGAAGTTTTAGGACATTCGGATGTGAACACGACAAGAAAACATTATGCGGCTATGTCTGATACAAGGAGGCGACAGGCTGCAAATAAAGTAATTTTAAGAGAACATCCGGATCATATAAAAAACAAAAAGTAAATTTATTAATAAATAAAAAGAAGGAATGCAGGTTTCTGCATTCCTTTTAATCATGATTTATTTTTAGATTCTTTCATTTCAATGACACGTTTGATTAGATCAACACTTCCATCAATTCCAAGATAACTACTATCTAAGCATAAGTCATAGGATTTTGCATCGCCCCATTTGTTGGAACTATAATAGTTATAATAGCTAGATCGTTGCTTATCTTTCTTTACAAGTGCTTCTTTACTTTTTTCTTTTGGAATCTCATAAACTTCTTCGATTCGTTTGATTCGATCCTCAAATGGTGCATGAATATAAACACTCAAGCAATTATCAAAATCTTCAAGTGCATAATCTGCACATCGTCCGACAAATACACAAGGTCCCTTAGAAGCAAGATCCTTAATTGTATCAAAAGCTGCCAAAAATACCTTGTGATTTAATGGCATATCAAATGAATTAGAGTTATAACCGAGAGAATACGGATCCATAACCAGTGAATAAAGAAAACTTGTCGTTGGTTTTTCATCAAAGCTTTCAAAAATCTCTTCACAAATACCACTCTCTTTTGCTGCAACTTTGATCAATTCTCCATCATAAAAAGGAATTCCAAGCTCTTCTGCCAGTTTTTGTCCAATCAAATGGCCTCCGCTTCCATATTGTCTTTCAATAGTAATGATTGTGTTTGTACTCATATGAATCTCTCCCTTCCCCAAAAGGGTAAAAATCAAGTTATTATCCTTGTGTTAATATTATACAATAAATTGATCGTATACACAAGGATTTCTGTTGATTATGACCATTATTTTTTATTTCATAGGATTTGAAATGTATCCATAATGTTTTTTTACATATTCAAGTCCAAACTGAGCATCTGTATGCATTTGTTGACTCAAAGCATCCAACGATTCAAATTTCATTTCTGGTCGTTTGAAATACAAAAGTTCTACACAAATTTCTTTATGATAAATATTTTTTTCAAAGTCAAAAATATAGGTTTCTACTCCCATATGTTTTTTCCCTTCAATCGTTGGTTTTGTTCCAATGTTGCTAATTCCATAATATGTCTGATCTTTATAAATAATACGGGATACATAAACGCCATTTGGTGGCAATAATTTATGTTCTTCTGGAACCTGATTGGCAGTTGGAATACCAAGAACTTCTTTTCCAATCTGATTTCCATGGACAACAGGTCCGTAGATAAAAAACGGCGTTTCCATCAAACGATTGGCTTCCATCACATTTCCTTCTTTTAGAAGTGAACGGATTCGTGTACTTGATACAATTTCTCCTTCTAACTCCAACTTTGGAATAACAATTAATTTAAAATTATATTCTTTAGACATTTTTTCCAGAAGTTCTACATTTCCACGGCGTTTATATCCAAATCCACAGTCATCTCCAACAACGAGGACTTCCATTCCTGTTTTCTCTAAAAGAACTTTTTTTACAAAATCTTCTGGAGAAAGATGAGAAAATTCGTCTGTAAAAGGATGTTCAATATATACATCAATTCCACGTTCTGAAAGTAATCTCGTTTTTTCTTTGTGTGTATAAATAACTCTGATATCTTTATGTGTTAACATATTTAAAGGTGGACGATCAAAAGAAAAAACGGTTGCCTGATAGCCCTGTTTTTTATATTCGATCAATTTATCAAAAATTAGTTGATGTCCCTTATGCATTCCGTCAAATTTTCCAAGTGCAACTACTGTATGACGAAATTGAAATTTTTCTGTATTATGAATGTACTCCATAGTTTCCTCTCAATCGTTTTGATCATAAAATATTTTATCTGGAAAGAACATTTGTTTTTTCCAGTAGTATATCCCGATAAAATGTTTTTCTTCATCGTAAACTCGAAGTTTTTTACTAACATTCAATTCATTTTCATGAAAATATGATAGTTTTAACGGGTTTCCATTAAATAATACCTTATAAAAAGCTTTTTTTACAGTTCCTTTTTGTAAATTGAGAAAAATTCTTTCAATAGGAACAATTAGTTCTTCAATTGTTCCATTTTTTACCGCTTCTTCAATTTCAGAAAGGGTATGTGCATTCTCAATTTTGAATCCGCTAGATTTTGTACGGATTAACTTTGTCATATAAGCAGCACTGTC
The DNA here is from genome assembly GCF_018918155.1 of Anaerostipes sp. MSJ-23. Taxonomy (GTDB): domain Bacteria; phylum Bacillota; class Clostridia; order Lachnospirales; family Lachnospiraceae; genus Anaerostipes. Next base: position 52,071 of record NZ_JAHLPY010000005.1, on the reverse strand, counting down.
AAGGCCTTGCCCAATATCTCTACACAAACTCCGAATATAAGTTCCTTTGCTACAAGTAACAAGCATAGAAACTTCTGGTAATTTTATTTCCAAATCGGAAATATCATAAATAATTACCTTTTGTGGTTTACGTTCAATCACTTTTCCTTCTCTGGCAAGTTCGTATAATTTTTTCCCATTGACCTTCTTTGCGGAATACATGGGAGGAATTTGAGCATACTCACCAATAAAAGATAAAATCTTTTCTTTCACTTTTTCCGAAGATTGCGGGATTTCACAGTTTTTTATAACAGTTCCCCATATATCTTCTGTATCTGTTTCTTTTCCAAAAGAAAATGTTACTCGATACTGTTTTTTTGTAGCAGTAAGAAAATCACAAAGCTTGGTCCCTCTTCCTAAACAAACCGGAAGTACTCCGGTTGCATTTGGGTCTAAAGTTCCTGTATGTCCAATTTTTTTCTGGTGAAGAATCCCTCGCAACTTAGCTACGACATCATGGGATGTAAAATCTTGTTCTTTATAGACATTAATAATTCCGTTTAACATAAAAACCTCTATAGTTGTTCTTCTATTTTTTCTATTATCTTTTGTTTTGTATCATCGAAAGATCCAAAAATTGTGCATCCGGCTGCTCGGATATGCCCACCACCACCGAATTGTTCTGCAATTTTAGCTACGTCAACTTTTTCATTGGAACGCATGCTGACTTTTAAAGAGCCTTCTTTTTGAGGATAAAGAAAAACTGCAACCTCTGTTCCTTTTGTAACGCGTAGTTGATCAATGATTCCATTTAAATCAGCACTTGTTGCCTCAAAATATTCTAACTCTTCTTTCGAAATAGAAGAATAGATGACTTGATCATGGCAGCACAAAAAGCTATTGATAAGAGCCTGACCGAGAATGCGATTTTGAATATAAGTTTTTTGGTAAAAAGTTTCATCTATGATTTTAGAACTTTCTACTCCTTTTTCAAGTAATTCTCCAGCATAAATCATCGTCTGCTTTGTTGTATTAGAATGTTTAAACACACCAGTATCATGAACAATTCCTGTATATAAACATTGCGCACATTTTTTAGAAACTTTATCCATAGAAAAAATCTGACATAAAACTTCGCATGTTGCACTCGCTGTCGGATCTACTTTGCAATAATCACCAAGTCCATGATTACTAATGTGATGATCGATACAAATCACATATTTTGCTGTTTCTATCATTTTTTGAAATGGTTCAAAACGATCCGTAGAACTGCAGTCAAGAACAAAAAACAAATCATACGTCTGGCCAGAATCTTGTGATAAAATCTGATCGGATCCATTCAAAAAATAAAATTCATTTCCAATTGGTTCTAAATAAACATCAATCGTTTTTTCTGGATATTGATCCAGAATATATTGTTTTAAACCAAGACAGCTTCCAATGCAATCTCCATCCGGGTGAATATGCCCGGTAATTCCAATGTTTTTTGCCTTTTGGATTTGTTGTATAAATTCTTTCATAACATTGTCTCCTAATCTATAATGATAAGGAAGAATCCTGCCAAGGCAGGATTCTAAATCATAAATGACATATATTATTAATTTAAAAAATCTAGTGATTCAATTCGTCAATCTTTTTTGACATTTCCACACCATATTCGATGGAATCATCTAAAATAAATGTAATTTCCGGTGTGTTTCTTAGATTTACGGTATGTGCAAGTTCTCTTCGAATATATCCGACTGCACTATTTAAACCTTCCATTGTTTTTTCTTTTGCTTCCTGATCTCCAAGTACACTGATATAAACTTTGCACTGTTTCAAATCAGATGTTACGACAGCATCGACAACAGAAGTCATTGGGGCAATTCGTGGATCTTTAATTTCACGACTGATGATTCGGCTTAATTCTCTTTGCACTTCTCCATTGATTCTTGTATTTTTAATGCTATATTTTCTCATAATTATAAACTCCTTTCCAAGAGATTATCTTGGAACTTCTTCCATAATAAAGGATTCGATTTGATCGCCTTCTTTAATGTCATTAAAGTTTTCCATAACAAGACCGCATTCAAAACCGCTTCTTACCTCTTTTACAGCATCTTTTCCACGCTGAATAGATGCAAGTTTTCCTTCATGGATAACAATTCCATCACGAACAATACGAGCAGAACTATCACGCTGAATATTTCCATCTGTTACATAAGAACCTGCGATTGTTCCAACACCAGAAGCTTTGAAGATCTGGCGCACTTCTGCATGTCCAGTAACCTTTTCAACAAATTCAGGATCCAACATACCCTTCATAGCAGATTCAATATCTTCAATCGCATTGTAAATAACACGATACAGACGCATGTCAACTTTGTCAGCAGTTGCTGCATCTTTTGCTGCTGGTTCTGGTCTTACATTAAATCCAATGATAATCGCATTCGATGCCGAAGCTAACATAACGTCGGATTCATTGATTGCTCCAACACCTCCATGAATTACTTTAACTGCAACTTCATCGTTGGAAAGCTTTGTAAGACTCTGTTTTACAGCTTCAACAGAACCCTGTACATCGGCTTTTACAATAATATTTAATTCTTTGACACTTCCAGCCTGAATCTGGTCAAATAAATCATCCAGAGAAAGCTGAGTTTTCGTTTCGGACAGCATTTTTTCTCTTCCATAAGCAATAAATTTTTCTGCAACGGCACGAGCTTCTTTTTCACCATCCATTGCCATACAGATTTCACCTGCAAATGGAACTTCGCTTAATCCAAGAATTTCTACAGGAGTAGAAGGACCAGCAGATTTGATTCTCTTACCTTTATCGTTAATCATTGCACGAACTTTACCATAGGCATTTCCAATAGCAATGGCATCACCAACATGAAGAGTACCTTTCTGTACAAGGACTGTCGCAACCGGTCCACGACCTTTATCGAGCTGCGCCTCCAAAACAATACCTCTTGCTTTGCGATCTGGATTTGCTTTTAATTCCAATACTTCTGCCGTTAAAGATACCATATCAAGTAATTCTTTAATACCTTCTCCTGTATGTGCAGATACTGGACAGAAAATTGTACTTCCACCCCAATCTTCTGGAATCAGCTCATATTCTGTTAATTCCTGTTTTACACGTTCAATATTAGCACTTTCTTTATCAATTTTGTTAATTGCAACGATAATTTCAACTTCCGCAGCTTTTGCATGATTGATAGCCTCGATCGTCTGCGGCATAACACCGTCATCTGCTGCGACAACAAGAATTGCAATATCTGTTGATTGTGCTCCACGCATACGCATAGAAGTAAATGCCTCGTGTCCAGGTGTATCTAAGAATGTAATTTTTCCATTTTCTGTTTCTACCATATAAGCACCGATATGCTGTGTAATTCCACCAGCTTCTCCGGTTGTTACATGTGTAGAACGGATTTTATCAAGCAAAGATGTTTTACCATGGTCGACATGTCCCATAACACATACAACAGGCGGTCTTACAACCATCTTGCTTTCGTCATCTTCTTCATCATCTTTTAAAATTTCTTCAATGACATCGACTTGTTCTTCCATTTCTACTAGTCGGTCGAATTCAAGTGCGATTTCTTCTGCACGCTCAAAATCAAGTTCTGAGTTTAAGTTCATCATTCCACCGCCGCTAATCAGCAATTTCTTGATAATATCATTTGCAGGAATCGTCAATGCATCTGCTAGTTCTTTTAATGTAAGAACCGGTGGAATTTTTACTGGCACATCTGGATCAACTTCTGGTTTTTTCACTGGATCTGGTTTAATAAAAGCTCCTGGCCCAGATGTTTTTTTCTTACGTCTTGTATCCTGCTGTTGGTTTTTGTTGTTAAATTTTTTGTTCTTATTTTTTTTATTATTCTTATTAAACTTCTGTGAGTTCTGAGGATTTTCCTTCTTCAATATCTTCTTCTCCCCATCCTTTTTCTTATTCTTATGGTTTTTAGTTTCGTTGTTATCGTTGGTATCTTTAAAATTTCTATTATTTTGCTGGTGTTTATGATTGTCTTTTTTTTGACCGTTTTGTTGGTTATTCTGTTTATTTTTATTTGCATTCTTTTTCGGTGCAAGTACTTTTTCAATTACAGAAATCTGTTCATCTCCAATGGTACTCATATGATTTTTTACATCAAATTTTTTTGCTTTCAAGATATCTAAAATTTCTTTATTATCTTTTCCGAATTTCTTTGCAACTTCATAAACTCTGAATTTTGCCATAAATTACACCTCCATAGATTCTTCCTTATCAAGCAGTTTACAGACCGCATCAGAAAAGCCCTGATCCGTTACTGCAATCGATACTCTGAATTCCTTTCCTATGGCATGGCCAAGTTGGTCTTTGTCACACCAAAAATAAAGAGGTACTTGATAATGGTTACATAAGTTACGAAATGTCTTCTTTGTGTTGTCGGAAGCATCTCTAGCTACAATGACCAGACATGCTTTATGTTTTCTGATGGCCTCTGTAACGGAAAATTCACCACTGACAAGATTCCCTGATCGTCTTGCGAGTCCAAGAAGAGATAGTCCTTTATTCAAGTTTTTCCATCTCCTTTTCCAGTAATTCGTAGACAGATTGTGGTATCGACATTTTAAAAGAACGTTCAAGTCCTTTGCCTTTTATCGCTTTGGAAAGACACTGTGCCGATTTACAAATGTAAGCACCACGGCCGTTTTTCTTTCCTGTAGCATCAATGGAGATTTCACCATCTTTGGAACGGACAATGCGAACCAGATCTTTTTTTTCTCTAGATTCTCCGCAGCCGATACATTTTCTTGTTGGTACTTTTCGATTCATTTTATCACATCCTGTTATTCTTTTTCACTTACGGTTTCTTTTGGATTTGAGAATGTTTCTTCTTCCACAGATTCTGCTGCTGTTTCATCAGCTTCCTGTAATTCATCTGATGCAAGATCATCTGTATTAAGATCATCAAAATCCAAATCAAAATCAAGTTCTGGAACTTCTTTCTGTTTTTCACCTTCCGGTGTATTTTCTTTTAATAAAGCCTCTTCCTGTGCCTGAGATTCACTTTTAATGTCAATTTTATAACCAGTTAAGCGTGCTGCAAGTCTTGCATTCTGCCCTTCTTTTCCGATTGCTAATGATAACTGATAATCTGGAACGACAACCTCTGCACTTTTTTCTTCTACATTTGCCGTTACAGATACAACTTTAGAAGGACTTAATGCGTTTTCAATAAAGACACAAGGATCTTCATCCCAGTTGATAATATCGATTTTTTCACCTTTTAGATCATTAACAATTGCATTAACTCTGGCACCATTTAATCCAACACAAGCTCCAACAGGATCTACATTTTTATCATTAGACCATACGGCCATCTTTGTTCTAGAACCTGCTTCTCTTACGATACTCTTGATTTCTACTGTGCCATCCTGAATTTCTGCAACTTCTTTTTCAAAAAGACGTTTTACAAGATCTGGATGTGTTCTTGATACAAGAATACGTGGTCCACGACTTGTTTCTTTAACTTCTACAATATAAAGTTTGATTCGTTCCGTTGGTTTAAAAACTTCTCCTTTGATCTGCTCTGATTTCATTAACAGTGCATCCGTTTTATCATCCAAGCTTACACTGACATTTTCTCCAACATAGCGTTGTACAACACCAGTAACAATATCTTTTTCTTTGCAATAGAAATGATCATAGACAACTCTTCGTTCTTCTTCTTTAATCTTCTGAACAATAACACTTCTTGCATGCATTGCTGCAATACGTCCAAAATCTTTTGGTGTAATTTCAACACGAAGATGATCTCCAATTTCATAATTTCTGTCAATAGCTTTTGCTTTTCCAAGACTGATTTCTAATGCAGGATCCATAACTTCATCTACCACTTCTTTTACTGCATATACATAAATATCACCAGTCTGACGGTCCATATTGACAACAACATTGTCTGAACTTCCAAAATCTCTCTTACATGCAGCAAGCAGTGAATTTTCAATGGCTTCCATAATGACATCTTTATCAATGCCTTTTTCCTTTTCCAACTGATTTAATGCCGCAATTAATTCATTCATTTTCTAATTTCCCTCCTTAAAAATCTAACGACAGACGAGCGCTTGCAATACCCTTTGTCTCAAATTCAACATCTTCTTCATCAATCATCAGAATGATATGGCCATCTTTATATTCTTTTAATATTCCAGTAAATTCTTTTTGCTTATCTCTTGCCTGATACAGTTTAATATCAATTGATTTTCCAATGCTTCTGATATAATCTTTCTCTTTTTTCAGCGGACGTCCAAGCCCAGGAGAACTTACTTCCAAAATATAAGCATCTTTAATAAAATCTTCTGCATCTAGTTTTTCCTCAAGTGCTCGACTAATCAGAACACAATCATCAATTGCGATTCCGCCTTCTTTATCCGCATACACTCTGAGGTACCAGTTTGCCCCTTCTTTTACATACTCCACATCAACCAATTCAAAATGGTTTTCTTCGATGATTGGAAGAACCAGTGCTTCCGTTCTTTCTTCAATTTCTGTACGTTTTGCCAAAATATCATTCCTTTCTGTCTGATCTTTAGGAGACTCCATGTTTTCAAACAAACAATAAGAGTGGACTTACGCCCACTCTTAAGTAATCTCCTATGCTTTTTTTATTCTAACACGAAAAAAAGGCATTGACAAGAGATTTTCGAAAATTGGTTTAAAAAGTTTTTAGGATCCTATAGAAAAGAAAAGGATAATTGATCGGTTTCTTCAAGGTCCCCCATAATTCCAAGTTCTTTCATTTTATCAATTGCTGTCTGTGGAGCCTTTGTTCGATTTCGAAAATTTTCAAGAGAGGTAAATGGTTCTCCTTTTGCAGCCTCTTCTACCTGAATCGCAGCTTTTTCTCCCATTCCATCAATACTAGTAAGTGCTGGCATAATTTTTCCATTAATTACCTGGAAATCTTTTGCCTTTGCTTTATAGATATCTAAAGGAAGAAATTCATATCCTCTTGCATACATTTCATCCGCGATTTTCATTTCACGAAGGAGATCAAGATCTGCATTTTTAACTTCATTCTTTGGGGTATGTTTAATCTGCTGCATTCTCTCATCTAAACGTTCTTTTCCTAAACACATATCTTCATAAGAAAATGCTTTTGCACGAATACTGAAATATGCAGCATAGTAGGCCAATGGGTGATATACTTTATACCAGGCAATCCGCCATGCCATCATAACATATGCCGCTGCATGCGCTTTTGGAAACATATACTTAATCTGTTTGCAAGACCAGATATACCAATCTGGTACATTATGATCACGCATCATTTTCTCTTGTTCATCTGTCAGGCCTTTTCCTTTTCGAACCCCTTCCATAATTTTAAAAGAGGCTTCTTGTTCCAAACCTTGGTTAATTAAGTAAACCATAATATCATCTCGGCAGCAGATTGCCGTAGAAATAACTGCATCTCCATTTTCAATCAATGTCTGTGCGTTTCCAAGCCATACATCTGTTCCATGAGATAATCCAGAAATACGCACAAGATCTGAAAAACTTTGTGGATGTGTATCCTGAAGCATTTGAATAACAAAGTCTGTACCAAATTCCGGAACCCCAAGAGATCCAAGAGGTGTTCCATCAATATCTTCTGGCTTGATTCCAAGAGTTTCTGTTCCATGAAATAATCCCATAACACCTTTGTCATCCATTGGTATCGTATGTGCATCAATTCCTGTGATATCTTCCATTCTTCGGATCATAGAAGGATCATCATGTCCAAGAATATCAAGTTTCAGCAAGTTTTGGTCAATCGAATGGTATTCAAAATGTGTTGTAATAATCGGTGTATTCATATCATTTGCCGGATGCTGTACTGCTGTAAAATCATAAATTTCTTTGTCATGTGGTACAACAATAATTCCTCCTGGATGCTGACCTGTTGTTCTTTTTACACCGGTACATCCAGCAGCAAGACGTTCAATTTCACATCTTCGTTTACTAATTCCACGTTCTTCTAAATATTTTAATGCATAACCATAAGCTGTTTTTTCTGCTAATGTACCAATGGTTCCAGCACGAAAGGCTTTCCCTTTTCCAAAGATAACTTCTACATAAGCATGTGCTTTTCCCTGATATTCGCCAGAAAAATTTAAGTCAATATCTGGTTCTTTATTTCCTTTAAATCCAAGAAAGGTCTCAAAAGGAATATCTTGTCCTTCTTTAATCAGTGATGCTCCACATTTTGGACAAGTGGCATCTGGCATATCAAATCCAGACATACCCATTTTGGCATATTTTTGTACCTGCTCTGAATCAAAATCAACATAATGACATTCTGGACAAATATAATGTGCTGGAAGTGGGTTTACTTCTGTAATTCCAGACATTGTTGCTGCAAAAGAAGAACCTACAGATCCCCTCGAACCTACTAAATATCCATGATCATTGGAATCCCATACAAGTTTTTGTGCAATGATGTACATAACTGCATATCCATTTCCAATGATAGAATTTAATTCTTTTTCTAGACGACTTGTTACACGTTCTGGAAGATCTTCTCCATAAATCTCATGTGCACGATTATAACAAATTTCACGAAGCGTCTTATCAGAATCTGGAATAACCGGCGGACATTTGTCTGGATGAATCGGTGAAATATTTTCGATCATTTCATTAATTTTATTTGGATTTGTAATAACTACTTCTTTTGCTTTCTCACTTCCAAGATAAGCAAACTCATTTAACATCTCTTGTGTTGTTCGGAAATATAATGGTGCTTGCTGATCTGCATCTTTAAATCCTTTTCCAGCCTGTAAAATAGCCCTATAAATAGCATCATCTGGATCCAAAAAATGGACATCACAAGTAGCAACTACTGGCTTATGGAATTCTTCTCCAAGTTCAACAATTTTTCTATTTAATTGCTGAATATCTTCAATAGAATTGACATTTTCATATCGATCAGAACGAATCATAAATTCATTATTTCCAACTGGCTGAATTTCCAAATAATCATAAAACTCTACAATTTTTGCGATTTCTTCATCTGATCTCTGGTCAACAAGTGCACTGTATAATTCGCCAGCTTCACAGGCAGAACCAAGGATTAAGCCGTCTCTATATTTATCAATGAGAGATTTTGGCATCCTCGGGCGTCGATTAAAATAATGAATATGTGATTCAGAAACCAATCGATTTAAATTAACTCTTCCGGTATTGTTTTTTACAAGAATAATTCCATGATATGTTCGTCCTTTTTTAATCAGATCTGTGCTATTGGATGCAAATGTATTTACTTCATCTAAATTAAAAATATCTTTTTTCTTTAACATTTGAAGAAACTGAACAAAAATTTTCCCAGTTGCTGTTGCATCATCAACAGCACGGTGATGAGTCTCTAAAACAACATTTAAATGTTTACATATATTATCTAGTGTGAACTTTCCTAGATGTGGCATTAAACAACGCGCAAGGCCAAGGGTATCAACCGACGTATAATCATATAAAAGTCCCTGCTCCTTACAGTTTTCTCTGATAAAGCCAGTATCAAATGCTGCATTATGAGCAACCAGAACACATCCTTCACAAAATTTTTGAAATTTTGGTAAAATCTCAGAAATTGTTCCGGCGTCCTTTACCATATCATCTGTAATAGTCGTCAATTGTGTAATCTTAAAAGGGATTGGCCGTTCTGGATTTACAAATTCACTAAATGTTTCTGTAATTTTTCCATGAACGACTTTTACTGCTCCAATTTCAATAATTCTATCTTTTACATTATTGAAGCCTGTTGTTTCAATGTCAAATACAACATATGGAGCATCCAATGACTGACCTTTAGAATTTACCGCCAAATCTCCAAGATCATCTACAAAGTATCCCTCCACACCGTAAATAATTTTAAAAGGATCGTCTTTTTCAAGGTGAAGATCTTCATAAGCATGACGTGCAATAGGGAATCCTTGAAGAACTCCATGATCCGTAATTGCAAGCGCTGGATGTCCCCAGTCATGTGCACGTTTTACTACATCTTTAATTTGTACAACACTATCATTATCACTCATAACAGTATGGAGATGTAACTCTACACGTTTTTCAAGCGATGTATCATTTCGCTTCACTCTAAAATCTGTAATAGCTTTAATTCCGACGACAGAGCCTAAACTAATTTCACGATCAAATTTATCATAAATCGCAACGGCCTTTATTCGATAAAATCCACCTTTTTTTAATCCATCTAAAATCTCTGGTAATTGTTCGTTACGTACAAAAATTTTACAATTGATAGAATCTGTAAAATCAGTTATGCTGAAAATAATAATCGTTTTTTCATTTCGAATTTCTCTTGTTTCCATTGATGTAATCTGACCATGAACAACGACTTCTCCAATTTCATCATAAATATCTTTAAGTTCCATCAATTCTCCATCACAGTTTCTTCCATATAAAAGTGTTGGATCATCTTTATACTTTGGCTTCCTATGAAAGTTTTGTTCTTTTTTAACAGCCACCGCTTTCTTACGAGCTTTTTTTTCTTCTTTATGCTCTTTTTCAGCAAGATCTGCATGTTCCACAATGGTATGAATTTCTTGTTGAAGACGATACCTACTTTCCTCAGCAATACTTCGATCCAAATCTCTCGAGAAATCAAATCCTACTTTGATTTCCATACCAAATCTTTCTTTCATTACAGTTTCAAAATATTCTTTAATTTCTGTAGCCTTACTTTTATTTACGAAGGTATTTTCAAAATAAAAAGTTAAAATATGATCCTCTACTTTGTAATCTCCTTTTCTTACAACATTAAAAATAACCTCCCCTTTGCCCTTAAGTTCAAAGAGGAAGCTTTTCATGTAATGTTCCATCAAATAGGTTAAATTATATTGTTCAGAAAGATGATATGTCTCATGAAAACGTATTTTTACAAAGCGTTTAGAAAACAATTGTTCTCTGATCTGACGTTCCATTCTCCATGTATCAATTCTAGAAATTAAATGATCACAACAAAAAGCAATACAAAGCATATTTTCACGCTTTTTTAAAGTAATTTCCTGTATATTTACTGATTCAAACATAGAATGAAAATCATCTGGTACAATTAAATCTGGAAAGACACTAAAAAATGGTTTACTTGGTGTTGACATCTTCTTCACCCCAATGTTCAAGTTCATAGCGTAAAGTATCTAACAATTGATCTTCTGGCACTTTTCGAATCACTTCTCCCTTTTTAATTAAAAGACCTTCACCGATTCCGCCAGCGATTCCAACATCTGCTTCTTTGGCTTCTCCAGGTCCGTTGACAACACATCCCATAACAGCCACTTTGATATTTAGATTTTCATAATCGCTCGCAAGTGTTTCTACTTGATTTGCCAATGAAATAATATCAATATTGGTACGTCCACATGTTGGACAAGATACAACTTCAATACCGCCTTTTCGAAGTCCCAACGTCTTTAGAATCAACTTTGCACTGGAAATTTCATTGATTGGATCTCCAGTCAGAGAAACGCGGATCGTATCCCCAATTCCTTGATTCAAAATGATGCCAAGACCAACCGCAGACTTAATATTTCCGCTGTATAAAGTTCCTGCTTCTGTAATTCCAACATGTAGTGGATAATCTGTTTTTTGAGCAGCTAGTTCATATGCTTTTGCACACATCAGTACATCTGAAGATTTAATACTAATGACAATATCGTGAAAATCATATTTTTCAAGCATTGCAACTTTATCCAGTGCACTTTCAACGAGTCCCTGTGCGGTTACTCCTTTATATTTTTCTACCAAATGTTTTTCCAGAGAACCACTATTTACGCCAACGCGAATCGGAACGTGGTATTCTTTTGCAGTTTCTACTACTTTTCGAATATTTTCTTCTCCGCCTATATTTCCTGGATTAATTCTAATCTTATCTGCTCCATTTTTTATTGCTTCAATTGCAAGACGATAATTAAAATGAATATCTGCAACAAGCGGAATGTGAATTTGTTTTTTAATTTCCTTTAATGCAAGTGCAGCTTCTGGTGTTGGAACAGTGCATCGGATAATTTCACATCCTGCCTTTTCCAATGCAAGAATTTGCTTTACTGTAGCTTCAACATTTTCTGTTTTTGTATTTGTCATAGACTGAATAGCGACAGGATTTCCACCGCCAATCTTTCTTGTACCAATAGTTACAACTTTTGTATTTTCTCTTTTATACATACTTATTCTCCTTTTTAAAAGAAAATTTTTACAATATCTTGATACATTACAAATACCATCAAAGCCATTAAGATCAATAAACCTGCCGTGTGCACAGCTGCTTCCATATTTTTTGGAACCGGTTTCCTTCGAATAGCTTCTAAAATCAGAAACAATAATCTTCCTCCATCTAATGCTGGTAATGGGAGCAAGTTCATTACACCGAGATTGGCACTAATTAAAATAGCCATATTCATCATAGTAAGAAATACAACGAGTGCACCGTAATGAGAAGCTTGATTATACTGATCTCCAACCGTTTTTACAATTCCAACTGGTCCTGATAAATCTTTTACGCCAAGTTGTCTTGTAATAAGCATTTTTAGACTTTTAATTGTTATCTTAATCTGAAGACCTACTTCACGAAAACTATATTCGATTGTTTTTAATGGTCCAACTTTTTGTTTTCCTGGCCATGTGATACCAATCATGTATTGTTGATTCTTTTTACTATATTCTGGTGTAACAGAAATAGATTTTTCTTTTCCGTTTCTATCAACCGTTAATGGTATTTTGCCCCCATGATAATCCATATACATATAATAAGAAAATTCACGGTAATTATGAATTTTTTGTCCATCGACACTTGTCATAATATCTCCTGCTTTCAAACCAGAAGAGGCGGCTGGTGAATTTTTTGCAACTGCATGAATTTTAGGGAGATCCACACCTGAAATACCAACAACAAGCATAGATAATACGAAGGCCAGAATAAAATTAAAAAATGGTCCGCCAAAAATAACTGCCATTCTGGCCCATACAGATTTATTATTAAATGCATTTTTTTCTGGACGATCTTCATCTTCTCCCATCATACATGCTCCACCAAATGGTAAAAGTTTTAGAGAATAAAAGGTATCTCCGATTTGTTTTCCAATGATTGTAGGGCCAAGTCCTACACAAAACTCATCAACCTGAATTCCATTCTTTTTGGCAATCAAGAAATGACCAAGCTCATGAACAATGATAATAATCCCAAAAATTAAGATTGCTATGATAATATTCAATGATCTACCTGCTTTCTATACGTTCATATACCCATTGTTCCGTTTCAAGAACCTGATCAAGTGATGGATTCTCAATAACCTTATGGGCTTCCATTGCATCTTCAATGATGTCATAAATATCCAGAAATTGAATTTTTTTGTTCAAAAATAATGTCACTGCTTTTTCATTTGCTGCATTTAATACTGTTGGCATGCTTCCTCCAATTTTTCCTGCATGATAAGCAAGCGGAAGACCTTTTAATACATCAACCGGAGGCTGTTCAAATGTAATTTCTTTCAGTGCTGCAAAATCAAGTCGTTCTCCTGCAAGTGTACGATGCTGTGGATAAAATAATGCATACTGAATTGGAAGCTTCATATCTGGTGTTCCAAGTTGTGCAATCACACTTCCGTCCTGAAATTGAATCATTGAATGAATAATACTTTTTGGCTGCACAACAACATGAATATGATCAAAATCAACATTAAATAGCCATTTTGCTTCAATAACCTCTAAACCTTTGTTTACCAGAGTAGCAGAATCAATGGTAATTTTTCTTCCCATTGACCAATTTGGATGTTTCAATGCATCCTCAACGGTTACAGATTTTAATTCCTCGGTTGTTTTTTTACGGAATGGCCCACCGGAAGCTGTGATAATTAGAGAATCAAGATCTTCTTTTTTTCCGCTCTGCAGACATTGAAAAATGGCAGCATGTTCACTATCTACGGGATAAATATGGATCCCAAGTTCTTTTGCCAGCGGCATAATGATATGTCCAGCTGTAACAAGTGTTTCTTTATTGGCAAGGGCAATATCTTTTCCTGCTTTCATTGCTGCAATCGTCGGACGAATTCCAATCATTCCAACAACTGCGGTTACAACAATACTACAGGTTGATTCTGTTGAAACTTCTAGTAAACCATCCATTCCGGATACAATTTTTACATCCAAATCTTTCACCGAATCTTTTAACTGAGCTGCTTTTTCTTCATTATAAACAGCCGCAATTTTAGGGCGAAATTCTCTAATTTGCTTTTCTAGTAATCGAATATTACTCCCTGCTGCCAATGCTGTTACACAGAGATCCTTATTGGATCGCACAATGTCTAATGTCTGAGTTCCTATCGATCCTGTAGATCCAATAATTGAAATATATTTCATCTAAATTGTTCCTCCTGAAACCATAATCATTAGATAATAAATAACGGGTGCAATTAAAATAATACTATCAAAACGATCCAAAATTCCTCCATGTCCAGGAATTAATGTACCATAATCTTTAATACCAGCATCTCTTTTAATTGCGGAAGCAGCCAAATCTCCAATTACAGAAATTGCGCCACCAACACCGCAAATCATAGGAAACATCATCATCGGATCAAAAGAAAGACGAAGTCTTGTTTTAATAAATACTCCATATAAAAGACCTAAAAGAGCTGCTCCGACAATCCCCCCAATTAATCCTTCTACACTTTTTTTCGGACTTAATTTTGGTGTCATTTTGTGTTTCCCGATTAACATTCCTGTACAATATGCAAGGGTATCATTTCCCCATGCTGCAAGGAAAAGTAAAACAACAAATTCTCCTCCGTTTTGTACTTCCCGCAATTGATAAATATAAGAAAGCATAATACCAACATATACAAATCCAAAAAAACATGCCATCATCTGATGCATATCATATTTTGGAAAACGTACAACATAACATCCCAGAAGAAAGATTAAAAATAAAATAATAATTGCAACACTCCATTGCGAAAGATCAAAAAATAATGCTAAATAATATAGAATTGTTCCAGTGTAGCCAACAACCGCAAAAGAGGATTTTTCAATATGAAAAATTCGAAGAATTTCACTATAACCAATCAGTGCAACAATTAATATCATTGCAAAAGTTACAACACCTCCCATATATAATCCGAGAGCGGCAATCAGTACAAGAACGATTCCGCTTAACAATCTCTGTTTAAACATAACATTATATTCCTCCAAATCTACGATCTCGTCCGTTATAATACTCAATCGCTTTTTTCAGTTCTTTTTTATTAAAATCAGGCCATAATACATCTGTAAAATAAAATTCTGTATAGGCAAGCTGCCAAAGCATAAAATTGGAAAGACGTTCTTCTCCACTTGTACGAATTAAAAGATCTGGATCTGGAAGCTCTTTTGTATCAAGATAGTTTTTAAATGTATCCTCGGTGATATCCTCTTTTTTTAGATTTCTAGCCTCAATATCATCAGTCATAGCTTTCATCGCACGAACCATCTCATCACGACTTCCGTAATTTAAAGCAATCGTAAAATTAATTCCTGTATTATTTTTTGAGGCTTCTTCAAGCTCCAAAATCTTTTGCTGTAGGTCCTCTGATAATCCAGAAATATCACCAATAACTCTAACTTTCATATTATTCTTATTTGCACGTTTGATGCATATTTTTAAATAATCACGCAAAAGTTTCATCAAAGCATTAACTTCATCCTGTGGGCGTTTCCAATTTTCAGTAGAAAACGCATATACTGTGAGATATTTAATTCCCATATCATTAGCATCTTCGATGATTTTTTCTACTGTTTTACTTCCCTGTGCATGACCTACATTTCTCGGAAGATGCTTCTTTTTTGCCCATCTTCCATTCCCATCTAAAATAATTGCAACATGCTGCGGTACATTTAAATTTTCCATTCAAACCTCCTAACTATATAAAAACAGGGCGATGCAAAAAGCGCTGCCCTGTTCTATATTAAACTGTCATGATTTCTTTTGATTTTGTTTCAACTGCTTCATCAATCTGTTTTACATATTTATCTGTCATTTTCTGAACATCTTCTTCGTAATCTTTAGCTTCATCATCATTCAGATCACCGGCTTTGTTTTGTTTTTTTACGAAATCATTCGCATCACGACGGATATTACGAACAGCAACTTTTGCTTCTTCTCCACGTTTTTTCACATCTTTTGCCAGTTCTTTTCTTCGTTCTTCTGTTAACTCAGGGAAATTTAAACGAATTGCTTTTCCATCATTTGTTGGGGTAATTCCGACATCAGACATTAAAATTGCTTTTTCAATTTCTCCAAGAAGATTTGGTTCCCAAGGCTGAATCAGAATGGTTCTTGCTTCCGGTACAGAAATATTACCAACCTGAGCAACTGGAGTAGAAACTCCATAATAGTCGATCTTTACTTTATCTAATACATGAGGATTTGCACGTCCTGCACGGATTGTCATAAAATCATTGGTCATACTTTCTAATGATTTTTTCATTTTTTCTTCAAATTGTTTTAACATGTTCTGTTTTTCCTCCTAATTATTTAAACGGTTACATAAGTTCCGTTAAATTCACCTTTCATTAGATTTTCAATACTGTTTTTTTCATTTAAACCAAAAACAGCCAGTGGCATCTTATTTTCCAGACACATGATTGTAGCTGTAAGATCGATCACTCCTAATTTTTGTGCAAGAACATCGTCCATAGAGATGCTATCATATTTTACCGCATTTGGATTTACAGCAGGGTCACTGTCATAAACACCATCAATGGATTTTGCAAGTAAAATTGCATCTGCTTCAATTTCAATTGCACGTAGTGCTGTTGCTGTATCTGTAGAAAAATATGGATGACCTGTTCCACCCGCAAAAAATACTACTTTTCCATCATTTAAATCTTTTACAGCTTTGTCCTTAGAAAATAGTTCTGTAAATGCACCACATGTAAATGGTGTATAAACTTCTGTTTCCATCCCTGCACTACGGAAAGCATCTGATACATAAATACAATTCATTACAGTCGCAAGCATACCAATCTGATCTGCTTTTGTTCTTTCCATACGATCGCTAGTACGTCCTCTCCAGAAGTTACCTCCTCCGATTACAATTGCAACCTGAAGTCCTTCATCTGTTAGTGTTTTTACCTGTCTTGCCACATCTGCACACGTAGCTTCATCAAATCCGGTCTTTTTATCTCCGGCAAGAGCTTCTCCGCTCAGTTTCAAAAGTACACGTTTCATATCTTTTAAACTATTCATCAATTTACCTCTTTTGTTTATTTTACAAAATCACTATGAAAAATTATACCATACTGCCTTTAAAAGAACAAGTAAAAAGAATCCTGCCTTTTTATCCTCAAAAACAGAATTCTTTTTTAATTTTGGAGTCGAATTCTCCTTATTATATCTATGCCATAACAGTTTCTTTCATGTGATCGTAAACATACTTACTAATTTTTTCTCTTTTTGTTTTTAATGAAAATGCCATTTCATTAAAAAGGTTTTCCTCTACGATTCGTAAATACCTTTCATCAGTTGATGGAAAATGTTTTCCCTTGGCCAGACGATACAATTTTTTTTGATGAAGAGTCTTCATCATCTTCATCATTTCTTTACAACAACATCCTCTGACGCATTTTTTATAGCTATCTTCTCTAAATTTTTCGCTTGGAATTTGAAACGGCTCTAAATTTGGAAGCTCTTTGAGTAGTTCTTTTGCCTGACTCTCTGGAATGATTTCACGGATGACCTTTCGTTGATTATCAACCGGTGCAAAGATTTCACTTCCTTCTCTATGATAAGGCTTTAAAATATAATAAAGCTTATCCTCCGGAATTCCTTCCAAATCCATCGTTGTCACATCCAACACTTCACAAACACCAGTACTTCCATAAACAACAAAGTCACCTTTTTTAAACATTACATTCCTTCCTTTCTTTTATAATACAAAATTCTCTATACATATATTATACCAAAGGAATGAAAAATTTTCTAATGTTTTTGTAAAAAATCTGATTTTTTAGTAAATTCAGCAAAAATACTGTCTTCATTATTTGTGAAAATTATCCAATCATTATTCGTTTAAAACTTTTTGAAGTTCTAAAATTGCTTTTGTATGATAAAGTGCTGTTAAAATAATTGCAGCTAAAACGGTTCCGCAGATTGTACTTAAAAGAAATGGACCAACAAATGTAAATAAAGCTGCTTTCTGTCCCATCATGAAAGATGCAATTGGATAACAAAGCATTCCTCCAATAATTCCAGTTCCAATAACTTCTCCAAGATAAGCACCGACTAGTTTTTTTGTATATTTATATACAAGTGCACTGATCAAAGCACCTACCATACTTCCAGGGAAAGCAAGTAGGCTTCCTGTTCCAAATAAATTTCGGATCAAAGCCGTACAAAATGCGATAGCCGTTCCATAAACTGGTCCTAAAAAGACGGCTGCAAGTACATTTATCAAATGCTGAATTGGAAAGCATCTAGAAGCACCAATTGGTATGGAAAATGTTGATAAGATGACAGCTAGTGCAACAAACATTGCCGATACTGTTAATTTTCGTAAATTTAATCTCATAATTTTTTCTCCTTTATTTTCATTTTTTATATTGTATACCAAAAATTATATTCCTTCAATTGCGTATTCTTGTTTTTGTATAGTATAATCTAAAAAAATAAACTATGGAGAAATATTATGGAAGATACACCAATTATAAAATTACTTTTAAAAACTTGCACCACCTGTTATGCTGGCATTATTCATTCAATCTATTTACAATATTGTAGACAGCTATTTTGTTTCTCAATATTCTGCTGAAGGATTGACCGCATTATCTATCATTTATCCGATACAGCTATTAATGACAGCTTTAGCTACAGGGACTGGTGCCGGACTTAATATTTTAATTTTTCGTATGGATGGAGAAGGTAAAACAGATATCCAACATCATATTGTTAAAAATGGAATCCTTACAGGCATTTTTAATAGCCTGATCTTTGTTATTTTTGGAACCTTGTTTATTGGAATTTATTATCATATTTCTTCCAATAGCGATCTTGTAAGGACTGAAGGTATTCAATATGCAAAGATTATTTCCTTGTTTTCTTTTGGTATGTTCATTGAGGCAAATTGTACCAAAATCCTCCAAGCAAAGGGAAATATGTTTTTACCGATGTATGCACAAATTGCAGGTGCCATTACAAACGTAATCCTTGATCCGATTCTAATCTTTGGAAAATTCGGATTTCCTATGTTAGGAATTCAAGGAGCCGCAATTGCAACCATTATAGGACAATGGCTGCTATGATTCTTGTTCTCATTCCTGTATTAAAAATTTATCATTTTCATGGAAATATAAGAAAACAAGACTGGATCCATATTTATCAATTTGGACTTCCTTCAATTATTATGCAGTCATTATACACGATATATATTATTGGATTGAATTTGATTTTAAAACAGTTTAGTGAAGATGCTGTGACTGTTCTTGGAATTTATTATAAACTGCAAACTTTTTTCTTTATTCCATTAATGGGATTACAACAGGTTATTTTACCGATGATTAGTTATAACTATGGCGCTGGAAATTCTGATCGAATTCGTCAAATTCGTCGTTATTCCACCACTGGTGCCTGTGTATTTATGTTTCTTGGAACCCTTTGTTTTCTCATATTTCCACATGCACTGCTTAACATATTTTCACAAAAACAAAATATTTTTAAAATTGGGCAGATTGCATTTCCTATTATAGGAATAAGTTTTGTACCAGCAGGTATTAATCTTATTTGTGTTGTTTATATGCAAGGTGTCAACCGTGGAAATGATAGTATGAAAGCAACTATTTTAAGAGAAATCATTCTTTTTGTTCCACTTGCATGGCTCTTTCATTTTCAAGGACTTTCTTCTGTGTGGTTTACATTTCCAGTAACAGAACTTATTACAACTGCCTATTGTATTTATTTGTATCGAAAAGCTTCTATATAATATATGAAAAAAAGGAATGTAAAATAAATCTCTAGATAAAAGAACGCTAGAACCGGCATTTGTCGTAACTAGCGTTCTTTTGTTTCATCTTTTTAAATTTAATAATTCCTTTTTCTAATAGCTTAAGATAAATTAGATTATACCTGATCACCCATTACCTGACGATTTTCCATTACTTTTTGAATCGCAGATGAGATCATGCGAAATACATGATCAAAAGCAAAGGAATATAAAGAACCAAAAACATTAGCTACAATCCTTAAAATCAAAGCCGTCTTCAGCCCAAATAATCCTGCAGCAATATATAAAGCTCCAAAAGTATTAAACACTGTCTGCCATGCGTAACCTGCTGAATAACCAACCCCAATTCCGCCGATCAATCCAATCCATGTAAAAATTTTTGATGGGAGAAGATGATATAAAATTAAAAAAATAATACAACCTAAAATATTAAATGGGCCTCTTCTCTTTACGCGGTACATCATATCTTTTGAAAATGGAAGTAATACAGACATGGAAGCAATACCTATCCACATTGTTCTTGGCATATGAAAAAGTGATCCAATTAAAACTGCTGTAGAAATCCCAAGTGCTAAACGAATATACCAATTACTTCTTGTTGAAAATAAATGAAATTCTTTAAACAAATGAGAAAATCCTCTTTTAAAACTTCTATTTTTGTGATTTTTATAAAAAACAGCAGAACAAATTATAGCTCCAACCAAAAGAGAAATAAGTCTCATGATATATGCTTTTCCACTTACATCATATCCAAATAAAAGTAAATATCCTAAAATAAAAGTAGACTGATTGGACATAATAACATTATGGCAACTTAAAATCATCAATGCCATAATACAAACAAAGTGAATACAAAAAGCTGGAACTGGTGCTACCATGTTTGCTGCACGAGGTCCAATAGCTAAAATAGCAAAAATCATAAAAATAATACCAATGCTGTGAACTTTATCAATGCCAAAATCTACCTGTCTCAAAATCATAACAGCAAGCAATACAACAACACCCACAACACTATTTTCAGAGCCAAAAAGCATACTATAAATACTTACAAAGGCAAAACAGAACGCAACCACTAGATAAACTTTAAAATTATAAATCAAAATGCGCTTTCTTTTTTCTTTTGGATCATCCGCATTTTGAATCCATTGTTTTGATCCGATAGAACTTAATTGTAATTGCTGATAAAATGTCACAAAAATTCCTCCATTCTTTCTTCTTACATTTTTTCATTTGCTTCTTCAATAAGCTTGAGAAGTATTTGAAATTTTTCTTTTCCAAGATTACGTTTCAATTTATAAAGCGGCTCCAGATAGTAATAATAAGTACTATCCAGTTCTTCTTTTCCTATTTCTGTAATTTTTAAAACATAGCTTCTAAGGTCTTCTTTTTTTCTCCTTTTTTCTATCAATTCTTTTTTACATAAATTCTCAATTAGGCGGCTGATTGCTGTTTTGCTAATTCCCATTTGATAACTCAGCTGTAAAGGAGTCAAAAGTTCTTTTGCAAGTGCTACACGAAATAAAAGATCCACTTCCTGTGCTGAAGTTAATGTTCCTTTTCTTGACTTTCTTACATATAAGCTAGAGAAATGACGAATTTTTCCTAATTGCTCTACAGCTTCTTTCCAGTTTTTGTCTTTCAAAAAATATTACTCTTTCCTTTTGTAGTTTACATTGTGAACTATATTTTATGACAGATTTTCCAATCTGTCAATATCATTTTCTATGCTTGACATTTTCCTGATTTTTACATTATAATATGAATCGCAAAATACAAATTTTATTGCCATAGCATGCAGAGACGCACTTTAATTTACTTGTAACAGTGCTTTGGAACTTTTTTATTCC
Source organism: Anaerostipes sp. MSJ-23 (assembly GCF_018918155.1). Lineage (GTDB taxonomy): Bacteria > Bacillota > Clostridia > Lachnospirales > Lachnospiraceae > Anaerostipes. The sequence goes on along the minus strand of NZ_JAHLPY010000005.1, from coordinate 30,250 downwards.
CGTCCCTGTTTCTTATGACGTTATATGTAACCAGATTTTTGAAAGGAGAAACATTATGCTGGAAGAACAAGTTATGCTACAGTTTTTAAAAAAACTGGATGAGCATCCTTATATTGCAAAAATAAATGGAAAGGAACATAAAATTGGAGAAGGGGAGCCAACTTTTGTCGTTAATTTCAAAAAAACGATCCCATTATCAAAATTAAAAACAAGTACTTCTCTTGCTCTTGGAGAAGCTTATATGGACGGAGACCTTGAGATTGAAGGCGATCTTTATGAAGCTCTGGACCATTTTCTTGGTCAGTTAGGCAAATTTTCCACAGATAAAAATGCTCTGAAGAAACTTATTTTTACTTCCTCCTCAAAAAAGAATCAGAAAAAAGAAGTTAGCAGTCATTATGATATCGGAAACGATTTTTACAAATTATGGTTGGATAAAACTTTGAGTTATTCCTGTGGATATTTTAAACATGAGGATGATACTTTATATCAGGCACAGGTAAATAAAGTAGATTATATTCTTAAAAAACTTTATTTAAAAGAAGGAATGTCCTTGCTTGATATTGGATGTGGATGGGGATTCTTATTAATTGAAGCAGCTAAAAAATACAAGGTTCATGGAACAGGTATTACTCTTAGTGAAGAACAATATAAAGAATGCCAGAGAAGAATCAAAGAAGAAGGTCTTGAAGACTATGTAACTGTAAAATTAATGGATTATCGTGATCTTGCAAAATCAGGTCTTTCTTTTGACCGTGTTGTTAGTGTTGGTATGTTAGAGCACGTTGGACGTGATAATTATCAGTTATTCCTTGATTGTGTTCAAAAAGTAATGAAAGATGGAGGACTTTTCCTTCTTCATTATATCAGTGCATTAAAAGAACACCCTGGTGATGTATGGATTAAGAAGTATATTTTCCCAGGTGGAATGGTTCCAAGTCTTCGTGAAATTTTAAATTGTATGGCAGAAGATAATTTCCATACATTAGATGTTGAAAATCTTCGTCTCCATTACAATAAAACATTGTTATGCTGGAGAAAAAATTATCTCGAACATCTGGATGAAGCTCGCAAAATGTTTGATGAACGTTTTATCAGAATGTGGGATCTTTATCTTGCCTCATGTGCTGCAACGTTCCATAATGGAGTCATTGATTTACACCAGATTCTTATGACAAAAGGAATCAATAATGATCTCCCAATGACTCGCTGGTATTAAAAAATAAGACATGAAAAGCTCCGTAAGTTCGTGTATTTTTTCAATCGTTAAATATCATTCAACGATTGGATATTTGTGTATAACTTAGGAGCTTTTTTGTTTGACCTTACTTTCTATTTTTGTTATGATGAGTTAGGAATAACAAACATGCAAAGGAGCTAAATCTATGGGTATGAATTTTAGTCAATTAATGCTAGTCGGTAAATTTAAAAAAGCAATGCAATCTTTTGGGGAACATCATCCAAAATTTCCAATGTTTTTGAAAATGGTTTATCAAAAAAATGTATTTCGTGAAGGAACCGTCATTGAAATTGATATGAAAACCCCGGAAGGTGAAAGTTATAAATCAAATTTTCGTGTTACTGCAAAGGATATAGAATTATTTGAGTCTTTAAAAGAGTTGGTTCAGCAAAAATAAAGGGGATATTCCGGATTTAATCCGGAATATCCCCTTTATTTTTCCATTCTTTCCATTTCTGGACGGCTTCTGGATTTTGTTTTTCCAAACGTTCTTCCAATCGTTTTCTATTCTCTTCTAGGCGTTCTAATACTTCTGGGTGTTCTTTTAAAATTCTTTCTTTTAATTTTCTACGTCGTTTTTCAATTAGTTCAATAACCAAACGCTGATTTTTTGTAATTTCTTGTGGCATATCTTCCATATGAAGTTCCAGACGTCTTAAAATTTCATCCTCATCAAATGTTCCAAGTGTATGCCAATTTTTCAGATGTTCTTCTGGACCTGTCTCCAAAATCCTTTCGATATCTGGCATTTGATGAATTCTTTTAATGACATGATGCACGGCATCTTCCATTTCTCGTACTGCGTTATCTCCAAAAGCCCAGGCAAACTCTTCTAATGTATTTTCCTCTTCTGCCGGAAGAAATGTCATATTTCTTCTTCGCACTTTTGATTCCTCTTCTTTTGGAATTTCCAAGGCGTTCAAATCATATGGATTCAAAATTTCAGCATCATGTAAAGCTGCAAGAATGGTTCTTCTGACCATTCCTTCTTTGATTAAATGCCCAATACCAAGCTTTCTCATCTGATCATTTAAAGTATGTGCATGTTCTGTTATATAAAAATGAATGCCTCGTTTTTTCATATGAATTGCGATCGATTCCAGCCGATCTGCTGCCGTAATATCGATACTATTGATTGCACCTGCATCAACAATCACTACTTTTGTATCAGCTTTTATACTTTTTTCTAAATCTTCTTGAAAAATTTTTATATTCGCAAAAAATAAATTTTCACTAAATCGATAAATTACGACGTGACGTATTGGATAAGCATACCGATTTTTTGTGATATCATAATAATTTTCCTTACCTGGAATTATTCCAAGAAAAGCTCTTGGCGGATTGGTGGCTTTTAAAATGACTGCTATAAAAGAAAGTAATATTCCAATAATAACTCCATAAATAGTCCCAAGGAACAATACACCAATACCGGCAGCCATGAAAATATAAAATTCATTTCGACTTACCTTCCAAAGACGGATTGCTAAATGGACTTCCACAACATCCATTAAAGCTGAAATAACAATAGCTGTCAGAATAGGAACTGGAAGATACCCGATAAATCCAGTGAAAAATAGCAAAATGACAGCCATAACAATTCCAGCGGTGATAGAAACAACCTGTGATTTTCCACCATACTGCTCGTTTAAGGAAGTTCTTGAAATACTTCCATTTACTGGACAACACCCAACAACGGCAGCTGCTAAGTTTCCTGCTGCACAAGCAAGAATTTCCTGTCTGTCATCAAGATTATATCCATTTCTAAAGGCGAAACTGTTTTCTGCAAGTAAAGTCTCTGCCATAATGACAACAGCAACCATAAGTCCCCGTCCAGCAGCCTGTGTCAGATCGACCTGAAAGAGGTTTGGGAAAAAGAATTTTGGAAGTCCAGTATCTACACTTTGTAAAAGAATAACACCATGGTCTTGTACATGAAACATTGTTGTAACCAAAACTCCAAGTGCCATAATTACGATTGCCATTGGAAATTTAGGAAAGCATTTTTTAAAAATGCGGATCAACAATAAAGCCATAATTCCAAGGAAAAATGATAGAGCATTCCATGTTTTTATTGCTTCTATCATGTGTTTTATCAATTCAATAATTTCTCCAGATCCTGCAGAACTTCCCATAAGCTTTGGAATTTGCATAAAAATAATCGTTACTGCGATTCCACTAATAAATCCACCCATGACGGGAGTTGATATAAAATCGACGATTTTATCTGCATGTAAAAAATAAAAAATCAATAGCCACACTCCTGCAAATAAAGCGATGGCTGGAACATACTGCATTGCTTTTCCAGACTCTGCCGTGATTCCAAGTGTTGCCAAGGCAGCTCCTACAATAGCCGCCGGTGCTGCATCAACTCCGAAAATAAATTGTTTAGAGGTTGAAAACAATGCAAAAAACAAAATAGGAATTACAGACCCATAAAGTCCATATACTGCCGGAATTCCTGCAATCTGCGCATAACCCATAGCAATTGGAATAGAAACAGCAGCAATCATAATTCCAGAAAAAATATCTTTTGGAAGATATTCTATTTTATAATTTTTTAATGTTGAAAATAACTTCATAATATATCCTTTTATATTTTTAATAAATTTGAGTTCCAAATGGCATTAATGCAAGTTTCGCTAATTTTAAATGTTGCAATCCAAAAGGGATTCCAATAATGCTAATACATAAAAGAACACCAAATATAAGATGCTCTGCTGCAAGGGCCCATCCAGAAACAATGAACCAAATGATATTTAATAAAAAAGATCCTGTACCACCTCCATAATGTACATCCTTTCCAAATGGACAAAGGCTTAATGATGCCAGCTTAAAGCATTGAATTCCCACTGGAATTCCAATGATTGTTATACACCATAAACAGCCGGCAGCAACCCACGAAAGTGCACTTAACAGTCCGCCACAGATTATCCAGATAAGATTTCCTAAACACCCCATTTATCTTCCTCCTTTTGTTTTCTTCTTAATCAAAGATCATTTTGTGCATCATAAAGTTTCTGCAAATCTATCAGAAATTTTTCTACTTGTTTGATCGCTGTCCATACCTGCTTTCTGGCTTCGTTTATTTTGGATTGTACCAGATAATCTGTAATCAGTCCATCAAAAAAGAAGTCTGCAAAGGTTAAAAAATCACCAATATTTAAATTAAGGTTTAAAAACATCTGAACGTCATTTAATTCTCGCTGAAAAATTCTCAGATCTCTTTTGGCTGTTTCCATATAAAAACTGGAATTTTTTATTTTTGAATGTTTTACTATATTTACAAAGAAACCTCCACCAAATAAATCAATAATTCCCCATTTTTTTGCATGTTCAAGTTCTTTCTGTACGGTCTTTAAACTGCAAAGAGCCCTTTCACCTGCGTTCATTACTTCTTTCAGTTCTAATTTTATAATTTCATTACCCATAGCATTTTATCCCTCATTTTATCTGCACATCTTATTACATACTTACGAAATTTTTTACAATAAGCACAAAATCTTATGGTAAAGGACTTTTTATTTCATAGTGGATTTCATCGAAATTTCCTATGAAATAAAAAAAGACCTTTATTATGACCAATGCCACAATAAAAGTCTTGCTATCTCATTTGATACGGATGTTCTAAAAACATCGGCTGACGATCTCAAACCCGTTCATTTCTGAACGTTCAGCTACTCCCTTTCGTTTGCATGTCTAGAATATAGCACCGTATTTGCTTTCTGTCAATACCATTTTTCTACTTCCATGTAATCTGTTCCCATGGCATTTGCTTTGCATTCTCACCAAAATATCCATAACAAGATATGTTAGAATAAATTGGCTGATTTAACTGAAATTTTTTAATAACCGACTGTAATGATAAATCTTCTTTTTTATAAATCATACGAATAAATTCTTCCTGCGACATTTTTCCAGTGCCAAAAGTTTCTATATGAACAGAAACAGGGCCTGTTAATCCCATTGCATAGCAAAGCTGTACTTCACAGCGATCTGCATATTCAGACGCAACAATATTTTTAGCAAGATATCTTGCCATATAAGCTCCACTTCGCTCTGCTTTTAATGCATCTTTTCCTGCCATAAAATTCCCACTACTTCTTGCATATCCTCCATAAGTGTCAGAGACAATTTTACGTCCAGTTGCTCCTAAATAAACCGCTGGTCCTCCGCATAAACAATCTCCAATCGGATCTACAAAACATTTTGTATTCTCATCAATATACTTTTCTGGAATAACCTTACTAATCACTTCATCATTTAACGCATATTTTAATGTCCCATTTCGGATTTCTTTTCTATGCTGTGTTGATATGAAAACGGCATCCACTCTTTTCGGATTGCCGTTTTCATATTCCATTGTTACTTGTATCTTTCCATCCGGAAGCAAACCAGGAATAATGCACATCTTTCTTACATAAGTTAATCGTTTTGCAAGCTGATTGGCAAATTCTGTGCCTGCCGGCATATAAGAGGGAGTTTCTTTGCATGCATATCCAAAGACAACTCCATAATCAGGAAAACCTCTTTTTTGAAAAGTTTCTGGCATTTTTGATAATTTTCGATTGATATCAACATCAATTCCACAATGATTAGCATCAAATTTTAAATCTGGATCCATATATCCAATTTCAGCAATGACATCGCGGGCAGTTTTTTCATGATCGATCGTTGCTGCTGAGATAATATTTCCTTTAAGCTTTAAATGATTTTCATATGCAATAACTTCACAATCTACATGAGATGTTGGATCTTTTTCTAAGTATGCGTCAAGGATTGCATCCGCAACTTTATCACAAATTTTATCAGATTGACCTTCTGTTACACTTTCTGAAGTAAATAAACCGCCCATTTTTTCGCCTTCCCTTATTTAGATGCCTTCCATAATTTTTGTGCTGATGGTGCCCAGTTCTTCGCATATTGTTCACATTTATCACATAAATGATCTGCAGATTCTGGTGATTGCATATCTGTAGAATGTGCTCCTGTCTTTTTCACCATTTCACGCAATTTTTGAGGATTTTCAAGCATTGGACATGGCTGCAAATGATTGTCATTAAATGGCTGTCCATCATGATACGCCTGGAAAATTGGTGACTGTAAAACTTCTAATAATGTATTTTCATGAATGTTTGTATTAGAATAATGAATAAATACGCAAGGATCACAATCTCCATTTGCATTAATGTGGAAATAACGTCTTCCGCCAGCAATACATCCTCCAACATATTCTCCGTCATTCTGGAAGTCCATTGCAAAGATTGGTTTTGTTGCACGTACTTCACGAATTTTATGATACATATATTCTCTTTGTTCTGGTGTTGGCATTAATTCTGGTACTGCATCATTTCCAACTGGCATGTAATGGAAATACCATACGAAATCTGCTCCCCATTCGATCATCTGGTCAAAATATTCGTCACTGCTGATAGACTGTAAATTCTGACTTGTATAACAACAGCTAATACCAAATGGTAAGTGTCTTTCCTTTAATAAATGCATAGATTTCTGAACTTTCTCGAAAACACCTTTTCCACGACGTCCGTCAGTAGCTTCTTCAAATCCTTCTACACTAATTGCAGGGATAAGATTTCCTACTTCCAACATCTGATCTGCAAATTCATCATCAATCAATGTAGAGTTTGTGAATGTAAGGAAAATACAATCATTATGCTTTCTACATAACGCAATGATATCTTTTTTCCTTACAAGTGGTTCTCCACCTGTATAAATATACATATAAATTCCAAGCTCTTTTCCTTGTGTAATGATAGAATCGATATCATCGAAAGAAAGATTTAATCGATTTCCATATTCGGCTGCCCAACATCCAGTACAGTGAAGATTACATGCACTTGTTGGATCTAAAAGAATTGCCCATGGAATATTACAATTATATTTTTTTCTTAATTCTTCCTGACGTGGCCATGAAACAATGGCTGCATTTAAAAAGAAATTCTGAAATACTTTTTTCATAACATTGGTATCTGTTTCTTTTAATACTCTCATAATTAATTTATACATATTATCATCCGGATTATTGATAACTCTTCGGAATGCTGCTCTTTGTACTGGAAAACTATTTTCTTGTGTTCCTGCAAGACGATCTACCCAATCCATTAAGTTCAAAAGATTCTTTTCCGGATCTTTTTCAATATAATTCAATGCCTTTCCTAATCCAAATTGTACAACTTTGCTTGATACGCTGTTCATACTAAAACTTCCTCCTTCTTTTTTCTAGGTCTTATCATATACCATAGGAAGTTCGACAAAAACCGACAAAAAGCATTTGTGTCTAAAATTCCAACACAAATGCTTTTTTGTAGTAATTTTTTTATTTTATTTGAAAATTTTGTAAAGCTGTACTTAAACTTCCTTCGATTAACGTAAAGTAATCCTCCAGATGAATTTTTGATTCATCTGGCATTCCATCCTCCAACCAATCAAAAAAAAGATTCGTTAGTACTCTTGTATAAACATTTTCCACAAACTCAATTTTGTCCTCTGGTACATCTTCTATTTCTTCGCAATCATAAACTTTGATTTTTACAATTGGCGCAATCTGCTCCCGAACAAATTGTTCATAATAAATTCTGTTTTTCGCATCATAAGCATTGATCAGAAGTTTTCTCTGCATGCGCAGAAATTCAATCAAAGACCAAAGTTCCTCTTTCCAATTTAACCCATTAAAATCTTTTTCAGAGATATATTTTTCCAAATTATAGTTAATCGTCCATTCCATTAACTCATAAATATCTGCAAAATGATAATAAAAGGTTTGGCGATTAATATCACACTTTTCTGCAATATCCTTTACCGTAATCTTATCTATTGTTCGGCTTTGTAAGAGCTCTACAAACGCTCTGGAAATTGCCATTTTTGTTCGCTGCTTCATATTATAGTTCTGCCTCCCTCTCTTCTGTCCGCTAAACACGAAATTACAAGAATTGTAGCATAAAACAATACATTAAACAATGCAATGATCTCCTACAGGAGCAGTTTCTGTGTTTTCTTTTCTTAAAATATTTTTCTCTTCATTTTCTCTTTGATTTTTTGCATTCATTACAAGCATTTGTAAACGGTTTTCAATATTTGCAAAACTAACATCTGGGTCATAATCAAGAGGAAGAATTTGTACATTCGGAAACATTTCTTTTAATTTTTTTGTAATTCCACGACCAACTACATGATTTGGAAGACAACCAAATGGCTGTAAAATCAAGAAAAATCTGCACCCATGTTTTGCATGATGTATGATTTCTCCTGGAATTAAGACACCTTCACCTGCATCAAATGTATGATGAATTACCGGATCACTATCTTTTACAAGTTGCTTCATCGTACATGTTGGTTTGTATAACGGATGTTCTATTGCAATGGAATCTGCCATACGATGAGCCATTTCAAATAACTCATTTGCTGTGCGATACCAGATTTTTTGATTCAGTGGCTTTTGCAGGTGATATTCTTTTATCTGTGCATCTTGATAAAAATATGTTTTTCGTATAACATCTGTCATTCTAGCCTCAATAATTTCAAAGCCATTTTGTTCTAAATAAGCTTCAATATCATGATTTGCTCCAGAATGAAAATTTAATAAATATTCTCCTACGATCAATACCTGAGGTTTTGGATTGCTACGGTCATATGGTATTTGATTCATAAAGTGAATTGCTTTTTTAAATCCTTTTTTTACACCAGAAATACCAGAAGATTCCAAACCATAGATTACTGCATTCATTGCTTTTTCAAAAGCTGCGTCCGCACTTCCTTTCTGAATCTCATAAGGCCGTATTTTCCTTAAAAGTTCTTCCAAAATATCAATCATTGGAAGTGTAAAAGCGATTCTTGCAGATGTTAAAAGATTCATCTTAAATCCTGGATGCATTTTATGTGAATCCACATCATCATTTGTAAGAATTGGAACATTTTCATATCCTGCATCATCCAAAGCTTTTCGAAGCAATGCTCCATAATGAGTTAACCTGCAATCACCGATATATTTTCCCATAACAACCGCAACTTCTTGTCCATCATATTTTCCACTCTTTAATGCAGCTAATGCCTCTCCAATAACAATTTGTGCCGGGAAACAGATATCATTATGTACATATTGTTTTCCAAGACGAATGGCATCTTCTCGACCCATATCTAAAGGAACAGCTTCTATTCCTTGTGTTTTTAAAGCTGCTGACATTAGACGACAAAATGCATGTGATGTATTTGGAACAAGTGCAATTCGTTTTTTTCGACTCTCTTTTGTAAATTTTACCGGATATGGATTTTCTAAAGCATGAATCTGTGACTTATAACCTTTTGCACGTTTCATACGGATTGTTTCCAAAAAGGAACGAACACGTATTCCCATCGGTCCTTGTATATCACTCTCATCCATTTTTAATATGAGTGGTGTTTTCTTTGAAATTTCTTTCATCATGCGAATAATTTCATCAGAAAGATATGCATCATGTCCACATCCAAAACTAACAAACTGTACATATTCTAAAAAGTTGCTCTTTGCTGCAAGAATTGCAGAAGACAACATTCTTGCATGAAAATTGTTTACAATATCAAGTCTACTCTTTTTTAAATCTGTTTCATTGACTTGCGGAAGAGAATCTGCTGTTAACACAGGAATTCCAAAACTTGTAAACATTTTAGGAAGATCATGATTCACCAAAGAATCGTTTTGGTATGGTCTTGCTGCTAAAACAACTGCAAATTGATTCTTTTCTTCTATCTCTTTTAATACTTTTCTTCCTTCTTCTTTCAGCTCTCTATGAAAATGTTCCTGTGCTGCATCAGCAAAGGAAAGTGCTTTTTTAATTTCTTTCTTTTCTAAACTAAATGTTTTTTCCATATAAAAGATTAGTTGTTTATTCCGATCTTCTAATGTATGCCAATGAAATAGTGGCGCATCGTATGGTATTCCCCATTTTTCGCTTGGATGATCTGAGTTTTTAATTACAATTGGATAACCTTTCACAATTGCACACATAGATTCGCTGGTTTTTTCATTATTTTCTGGTGGGACCGTTGTAATAGAAGGCATGAAAATACGATCTACACCTTTTTGTGCTAAATTTCTTATATGTCCATGAACTAATTTTGCTGGGAAACATACTGTATCAGATGTTACTGCAGATAATCCATTTTCATACATTTCTCTCGTACTTTTATCAGAAATCACAACCTTAAAACCAAGACTTCCTAAAAATGTTGTCCAAAATGGCATTGTTTCCCAAAAAGAAAGGACTCTTGGAATCCCAATTGTTATATTTTTATCATCAGAAACTTGAGGATACGGATATTGCATAAATAATAAAGATTCTCTCTTATCAAATAAATTTGCAACCTTTTGTTTTTCCTTCATTTTTTCCTTTAACCGTTTGGCTGTTTCTTCGTTTTTTGGATCTCCTATAATTTCTCCACGCTCACAACGGTTGTTTGTTACCCAAGAATTTCCATTGGAAAATGTAACGATCGTACGCTGACAGTGATTTCCACAAAACGGACACGGTGCATTAGCTTCTTGTTTGTAAGAAAAATAATCCAAATCCTTTAAATCCCATGGATGTTCTTTTTCTTCTTCCATCGCATATTGTTCTTTTGCAAATAACGCAGCACCAATGGCCCCCATCATTCCAGGATATGGAGCACGGATGACTTCTCTTCCAATATATTCTTCCATCGCACGAAGCACTGCATCGTTTTCAAATGTCCCTCCCTGTACAATAATCTTCTTTCCAAGAGAATCAAGATTCGATATACGGATAACTTTTGTAAACACATTTTCAATAATAGAACGACAAAGTCCAGCCATAATATCTTGTGGAGTTTTTCCATTCCTTTGTTCCGTAATAATACTGCTATTCATAAATACCGTACAACGGCTTCCCAAAGCAGCTGGATGCTTTGATGAAAAAGCAGCCTGTGCAATTTGTTTTGTTGGAATATGCAAAGACGATGCAAAATTTTCTAAAAACGATCCACACCCAGAAGAACACGCCTCATTTAATAAGATATTTGTAATAATTCCATGATCCAGCCAGATAGCTTTCATATCTTGCCCACCGATATCAAGAATAAAAGAAGCATCTTTTCTATATTTTTCAGAAGCTTTCGCATGTGCCACTGTTTCCACCGTATGGTTTTTAATACCAAAAGCTTTAGAAAATAACATTTCTCCATATCCAGTTGTACCAGCTGATAAAATTTTCAGGCAAGCACCAGCTTTTTCATATTTTTGTCTTAATTTAATCAATGCTTGACTAGCTACTAATAACGGATCTCCTTCGTTTGGCGCATAAAAAGAATCCAGCATCTCTTCTTTTTCATTTAAAATCACAAATTTCGTTGTCGTACTTCCTGCATCCATTCCAAGATAACCGTAAACAATTTCTCCTTGTTTTGGTTCATAAGAAATTCGTTTTTTCTTTTTATGTCGATTTTCAAAAGCTTGTTTTTCTTCTTCAGAAACAAAAAATGGTTTTGTATGACTGGAAGAGCCAGTCATTAATTCTTCTTTTTTTTCTTCTAAACGATGAATTAATTTTTCTGCAGTTACTTCCTTACAGTCTGGAAACATTTCTGGAATTGCTTTTGCTGCACCAAAGGCAACCATAAGTTCTGGATGTTGTGGACGGATAACTTCTTCTTTTGATAAATGAAGACGTTGTGCAAAAACTTGAACTAATGTTGGATTAAAAGTAAGCGGTCCACCCTCAAAAGCAACCGGTTTTTCAATTTCAAGTCCCTGTGCCAGTCCGCCAATTGTTTGTTTTGCAATTGCATGAAACGCAGATAACGCTAGATCTTCTTTTGATACTCCCTGATTTAATAATGGCTGAATATCTGTTTTAGCATAAACACCACATCTCCCAGAAATGTCATATACATGTTTTCCTTTTTCTGCAAGCTGATTAAATTTCTCTACTGGTACTTTTAATACCGATGCAATTTCATCAATAAAAGCACCCGTACCACCAGCACAACTTCCATTCATACGCATATCAGAAACAGATTTTTCTCCATTTTTAGAGTCTTTTTTAAAAAAGATCATTTTTGCATCCTGTCCGCCAAGTTCAATGGCTGTATTTACAAAAGAATATTTCTTTTTCAACGCAGTTGCATTAGCAGCTACTTCTTGAATAAATGGAATTTTTATAGCCTCTGCCATCGGTTTTGAACCAGATCCTGTTAATGCCACTTTTATCTTTTTCATAGAAAATTTTTTCTGAAACTCTTTTAATACCTGAAGAACACTTTCTACCTGGTTTGCATGATGGCGCTTATAACTCGAAAATAAAATTTGATCTTTCATAGTTGTTATCGCGGCCATTTTTGTCGTTGTTGAACCAATATCAATTCCAACAAAAATTTCTTCTCTTTTTTCTTCTTTCATATATTATCGTTTGTACTCCTTTAATCATATTTAAATCCATCTATAAAGTTTTTAAATGTATAGAAAACATATAAAAAAGACGCCGTATTGATTGATACAGCGTTTTTCTCTCGCATTTATAAGATCCTTACTTATTATTTATTATAAGTATTTTTCAATTTTCTTCAAGATACTTTTTTCTCAGCAAGTAAAATCTTAACAACTTCTTTATTATATGGAGATTTTTATCATATCAAAATGTTATGGATACGATGTGAAATTACTACTTTACACCTCTTTCTTAACATGTTATCATTCGAAATGTGAAAAAAATATCAAACTAAAAAACAATTAAGAACAAATTTAAGAGAAAGAAGGAACTTACTAAATGGGAGACTCAACATTATGTCTTGAAAAACAGCCATTGAATGATGAAATGCTGGAAAAAATGAATGCTTACTGGCGTGCAGCCAACTAGTTATCTTCATGTCAGTTATATTTACTAGATAATCCTTTGTTAAAAAAACCACTAGCAATGGATCAGATAAAAAAGAAAATCGTTGGACACTGGGGAACTGTTCCTGGACAAAACTTTGTTTATGTGCATTGCAATCGTGCAATCAAACGTTACGATCTAGATATGATCTTATTATCTGGTCCTGGACATGGCGGAAACTTTTTAATTGCAAACACTTATCTTGAAGGTACATATAGTGAAGTTTATCCAAATATCAGCCAAGATGAAGAAGGAATGAAAAAAATGTTCAAACAATTCTCATTCCCTTGTGGAGTTCCAAGTCATTGTGCACCAGAAACTCCTGGTTCTATTAATGAAGGTGGAGAACTTGGTTATTCTATCGCTCATGCATTTGGTGCTGTTTTTGATAATCCAGATCTTATTGCAACGGTTGTTGTTGGAGATGGTGAAGTTGAAACAGGTCCTCTGGCAACTTCATGGCAATCCAATAAATTTTTAAATCCGGTAACAGACGGAGCTGTTCTCCCAATTTTACATTTAAATAGATACAAGATCAGCAATCCAACGATCTTTTCACGTATTCCTCACGATGAAATTGAAGATTTCTTTAAAGGATGTGGATGGAAACCATACTTCGTTGAAGGTGATGATCCAATGACTATGCATAAGAAGATGGCTGAAACAATGGATACTGTAATTGAAGAAATTAAGGCTATTCAGAAAAATGCACGTGAAAATAATTGTGCGAAGAGACCAAAATGGCCAATGATCGTTCTTCGTACTCCAAAAGGATGGACTGGTCCAAAAGTTGTAGATGGACAGCAGATTGAAGGATCTTTCCGTGCACATCAGGTACCACTTTCTATGGAAAGCCCAGAACATCTGGATCAGTTAAAAGAATGGCTGGAGAGCTATCATGCAGAAGAATTATTTGATGAAAATGGACATTTAATTCCAGAACTTGCAGAACTCGCATCAAAAGGAAATGCACGTCTTGGAGCAAATCCTCATGCAAATGGTGGTCTGCTCTTAAAAGATCTTCGTCTTCCTGATTTCCGTGATTATGGTATCGAAGTTGATGCAGGAAAAACAAAAGCACAGGATATGATTGAACTTGGTGGATTTATCCGTGATATTTATAAAGAAAATAAAAACTTCCGTATTTTCGGACCAGATGAAAGTATGTCAAACCGTCTTTATCGTGTATTTGAAGTAGAAAATCGTGACTGGAATGCAGAATTATTAGACAGTGATGATTGCCTTGCACAGAATGGACGTATCATGGATGGTATGTTAAGCGAGCATATGTGTGAAGGATAGCTGGAAGGTTATCTTTTAACTGGACGTCATGGATTCTTTGCAAGTTATGAAGCTTTTATTCGTATTGTTGATTCTATTTCAATAACAATACCTGGTGCAATTTCTTTATGTTCCACTTCTCTTTTCAATGGTTTTTCTGATTCTGGAACTTTCATTTTTGAAATATTTACAGGAAGATCAATATGTGAAGCTCCAGGGCGTTCACTTTCTGCATATTTAAAAGCAAGTCTTACAATTTCACTAATTGTATCCGGCCTTACGACTAGTTTTGTTCTCTTTGTAATTGGCTCAAACATTTTACTAAGATCTAAATATTGATGAGAAGTAATATGCATTCGTTCCGTTCCAACCTGACCAGTAATTGCAACAAGAGGTGCTCCATCTCCTGTAGCATCTGCAACTCCAGTCACAAGGTTTGTAGCACCTGGACCAAGGGTTGATAAACATACACCTGCTCTTCCTGTCAAACGTCCATAAACATCTGCCATAAAAGTAGCACCCTGTTCATGTCTTGTTGTAATAAACTTAATACTAGAATCCTTTAGTGCAGATATTAATTCCAGATTTTCTTCTCCTGGAATTCCGAAAATATATTCTACACCTTCTGTTTCTAAACATTCTACAAGCAACTGTGATGTAGTTTTTTCTTTTACATTATGTCTCATTTTTTTTTCCTAGTTTGTAAAATATAAGTTGTGATTTTTTCATTTAAAATATTTGTCCATCGTCAGACTTCAAAAGCCGTAACAACTTCTGTAATATCATAAATCTTTTTTCTTTCCATTATATTAGCATACCTCTTTCCTATAAGATCTGCAAGAAAAATAAAAAATGTAAAAAGTCAGAAAATAAATTGCTTGTGTACATATGTTTTAGTACACCAATCTCCGTTTATCATGATTTTCCTCATTTGAAATAAAAAGAAAAAGGCATCCCTATGCAATGAAAATTTTTAACATTGCTGGAACACCTTTGTGGCTATTATATGATTAATCTTTAAAGATATGCTCAATGTTTCAAAAAACATTTTTTTCTTTACTTATTGTGCATTTGCACAATCTTCTATTTTCTTGATAACTGCCAGAAGGCTACAGCACTTGCGGCTGCTACATTTAGAGAGTCTACGCCATGTGCCATAGGAATTTTTACAGTATAGTCACAAGAATCAATGGTTTCTTGTGATAGTCCATCTCCTTCTGTTCCAAGAATCACGGCTAATTGATTTTCTGATAACAGTTTTTGATCATCAATACGAACAGAATCATCTGTTAAAGCCATTGCAGCTGTTTTATAACCAAATGTCCTTAATTTCTGAATACCATCTTTGGGCCACGAAATAGAGGCATCTAAAAATGTCCATGGAATTTGAAAAACCGTTCCCATACTTACGCGAATAGATCTTCGGTATAATGGATTCGTACATCCTTTACTCAACAGAACTGCATCCATATTTAATGCTGCTGCTGAGCGAAAAATAGCTCCAATATTCGTTGGATTCATAACATTTTCTAAAATTACAATTCTTTTTTTATCCCGACATATTGCTTCTACAGAAGGCAGTTTTTTACGATACATAGCGCATAACATTCCTCTTGTCAGTTGGAAACCGGTTAGTTTTGTTAAAATATCAAATTCTGCTGTATAAACTGGTGTGTCTTTATATAATGTAATAAATTCCTTTGCTTGCGTATCGAGATGTTTATGCTCTACAAGAAAAGAAATTGGTTCATATCCAGCTTCTAAAGCTGTCTTTATAACTTTTGGACTTTCTGCAATAAAAATACCTTCTTGTGGTTCATAGTAATGAAACAATTGTACCTCAGATAATCTTGCATAAATATCAAGTTCTGGAGCCTTGAAATCTGTAATTTCTATAATATTAGACATTCAAAATACCTCTTTCTCTGAAAGTTTCTTTTTTCTTTAAAATGATAAGCGCATTTGATTCCAAACAACATTTCCATGAACAGATTTCGAAATTCCTTCGTTTACAAATCCAAATTTTTGATAAAATGGAATCAATTTGTCTTTACATGTCAAAACCAAGCCTTTACGGCCTTGTTTTTTAGCATCTTGGATTGCTTCTTGAATTAATATACCAGCATATCCTTTTTTTCGATATTCTGGTCTTGTATTAACACCGAAAATCATTTGCCAATCCCCATGTATATCATGCATCTCAGCTTTTTTATACATTTCATCTGTTAAATCCTTTTGATTAGTTACCATTCCATCAACAAAAGCAATCAGTTTTTCTCCTTCAAATATTAGCCAAAAATAGTCTTTATAATAATACAGCCTTTTCTTAAAATCTTCTTTTGTTGCTGCTTCTGCTGCTGGAAAACATTCCTTTTCAACATCTGCAATTTGTTCGAGATCTTTCATAGTTGCTCTTTTTATTTCCATTTTTACTCCCTTTTAACGAATTGGACATTCATTTTTTGACTCAGGACCTACTCCTGATATATATCTTGCGTGGAATTCCATATTAACCTGGCGTAATTCTTTTTTTCCTTCAATATAGTCATCATACATTTCTATAATTCCTGCACTGCATCCATCGCATTGGCCAGAAATATTTCCTATGGATTCTGCTACAATTTTTTCTCTTTCTTCTTTTGTTGTATCTTTAATTAATATACTCATTTTTCTTTTCCTTTTCTATTCTTATTATATTCTTATAAAATTATAGTGTTATTTTTTAAAATGCAATTTTGTTTTTTTATAAATATAATATATAAATAAAATTTTAAGATTTTTTCTTGTTTAATGGTTGATTTTTTGTTTTTGGGAAAATTTGGTAAAATTTTCCCAAAAATTTCCGCCTGCGGCGGATTCTATATAGAATCCGCCGCAATAATAATATTTTTACAAAGTATTTAATTTGTAGTTTATTAAAAAAAATTATTAATTTTAAATTAAAATAATTATTTATATATATTTTCAAATTTTTTTTGAATTTGAGGAAAAGGTATTATTTTTTGTAGTTGATTTTTATGCGGCCCAATACACTTTTCCATCCAAACCATATCATACCATTTATTAAATTTATAGCCACTTTTATAAAATTTTCCGACCATACGATATCCAAGATGTTGATGATAACGAACACTATCTTTTGTTAAATGCTCATCTTCTACCTCTGCTGGATCTGCAATACAAGCATCTAAATTAATAATATGTTGCATAAAAAGTGCCCGTTCTAATGCTTCATATAATTTTTTCCCAATTCCATTTCTTCTGGCATCTTTATGTACATAAATTGTCGTTTCCACAGACCAATCATATGCAGCCCGTTCTTTAAACGGGCCTGCATATGCATATCCAAGAATTTTTTTATTTTCTTCCTCTACTAAATAAGGATATTTTTGCAAAGTATCTTCTATTCGTTCTTCAAATTCTTTCAACGATGGAACTTCATATTCAAAAGTAATCGCTGTTTCTTCTATATAATAAGCATAAATATCAAGTAATTGTCTAGCATCTTCTTTCGTTGCAACTCGTATCATATCTATTATTTCTCCTCTAGTTTTGCATATAAATCTGTTCTTTTTGTAACATTGGATATCTTATCAACTGATATCCATCAAGATTTTCTTTTCTCATATCAATCCCTGTAATCTGATGACGATCATAAGTTGTATAATAATAAATCCCCAGATCTGTATTTGCACAAGATGTATAAATTGTAATTTCATATTTTCCATCTGCCACTTCACAACATCCTCTTTGCTGATCTACAGATCCAAGGATATGAAAGAATTGACTAACACTTTTTTCCTCATCTTGTTCTGATTTGGCATTCATTTTTGTAAATGCAACTTTCGCAAAACGAGAAGTTGACGACAAATCTCCCGGAAGTCCAATCGCACCCATTCCCCTACTATAAAAGCTCAATGGAAGATCTTTAGAAAATAAATTCTCTGGCTGTTTCGGTGATAAACTCATATACTGATTTAATAAAAACATCTGCTGCTCAAATGGTGGATTATTGGTAAGCACTCCAACTGGATTTTCATAAACATATAATCCATCTGCCATGGATTCTACAGTAATCGCTTCTTTTTTATCTGCAATGATCCAATGAAGTTGTGATGTTGGCAGCTGTTCACTAAAAGCAGTATGCGTAATATTTATTTTATTTAATGCTTCTTTTGCTTCCTTTACACTGGCACATGTTCCAAGAATCCATGGAATAAACTCAAACTGTGCTACATTATTTTTTTCTTCCTTTACATCCTGATAAACTGCATTTCCGACAAAATTAAGACCCGCAATACCAAGTCCTTTTTCATTAATCCCATCATAATAAAGTGGATAATCTCCAGCGACAAATGCCACACCAATCATAGCATAATGACAGTTAAGAGTTTCCATATGACGAAATGACAATACATGATTCCTTGGTGTAATTACAATTTCCTCTCCATAAGAAAATTCATAATCTAATGTTCGACCAAAATAAAAATCCTTTGTCTTATAAGTTGCTGCAGTACACATAATCTTTCCTCCATATGCTTTATTTTGTATCTATATATAAGTATATTTCCAAAAAATTACTTCGTCAATCAAAAAAATAACAAAGAGTCATCAACAACCCTTTGTTATTTTTGCTTTTTTTATAATTAAGTATCCAATAATTCCACTGAAGATTCCAACAATCACACCACCTAATACATCCGTTGGGTAATGAACATATAAATACATTCTGGAAAATGCAATCAAGATCGATATAACAAGTGCTATCTTCCATAACCATTTTTCCCCTGCTAAGTAAAGTGCAATCACACAAGCAAATGATGCTGCCGTATGACCAGAAGGAAAAGAATAGTCTTTTAGTGGTGCTACTAATAACGTGACTGTCCTATTCACATTATATGGACGTACCCTTGCAACCAATGGTTTCAAACATAAATTACAAATGATAAGATCCACGAGCAATGCTGCCAAAAGAATCCATCCTGTCTTTCTTGTCTTCGGCCTTATAAGCATCACAATTGTCAAAAGAATCCACAAAATTCCTGCATTTCCAAGACTTGAAATCAATGGCATAATAAAATCGCCAAATGGCGTTCGTAACGTTTGTATATAATTTAAAATCTGAAGTTCCAGTCCCATATTTTACGCTGCCTTTTCTTACTTTTTACAATAATTTCATATGGTATTATAACACAGACTACAGATATCTACAAATCATTCGTTCGGTTTAAAATAAAACTTTCCAGCCAGATGCTCTGTTTTTACTGCATTAATAAAGGCATGAGAATCTGTTTTTCGAATAGCTTCGATCACCTCTTTGCTTTCTGATTTTGATACAACTGAATAAACAACCTGACGTTCTTCATGTTCATAAGGCCCTTCTCCATTCATAATGGTCGCACCATGATGTGAAACTTTGGAAATTGCCTCATATACATCCCACGCACGATTTGTAACAATAAATAATGTTTGTTGCTGATATTTGGTGTACAAAAGATGAAGCACCTGTGTTGATGTATATTGAAAAATAATAGAATATAACGCTTTATCCCATCCAAATAAAATACCTGCAATGGCAAGAATCACTGCATTTAATCCAAAGATAAGATTCCAAGAATCAATTCCTTTTTTCTGTGAAAGAAAAATAGCAATAAAATCCGTTCCTCCAGTTGTTGCATTCACAATTAAACACATACTGATCACAAAACCATTAATCAATCCACCAAAAATACTAATCAAAAGTGTGTCATAGGTAATTACATATCCTGGGATAATATCAGTAAGGAAACCAGTCAGCAAAATTGTAACACAAGAATATAAAGTAAATTTTTTCCCAATAAAACGAAATCCAATATAAACCGGAATCGCATTTAAAATAATATTAACAACCGAATACGGAATCGCCACATGCAAAAACATCGACGCACTTCTCTGAATTAAAAGTGCAAGACCAGTTGCTCCCCCTGGATACAATCCTCCAGTCCTTACAAAAGATTTAATATTTAAAGCCATAATGACCGATGCTAAACATACAACAAATAACCGCTTTCCATCTTTTTTTAAATCAAATTTCATCTTTTTTATCCTCCTGGACTATTTCCAAGATTTTCTGTTTCATTGATAAATACGTCGTTTCTTCTGCTTGAAAAATTTTATGAACTCCCAACTTTCTTAATTGTTTTGTTGTTTTATTTCCAATACTAAAACATGGCATTTTTTCTTTCCATATTTTAGCATCTTCTTCCTCCATTTTTGCAAAAAATCTACGTACAGAAGATGCACAAGAAAAAGAAATTCCACAATAGTCTGAAATTTGTGCAGCCTCTTCTTCCGTTTTTTCTACATTTTCATAAAGAATTTTTTCATGGAAATCACAAATCTGTTTTAATCTATTTTTTAGATTTTCACCTCCCATCGTTCCTTTCATGTGCCATACACAGTCAGTAATAGAAATTTTATCTTTCAAGAAATTAACTAATGCGTCTTCTCCTGCTTGTTCTGGCATCCAATCTGCAAAAACTCCAAAAGACTCCAAAGTCTTTGCCGTTTGTTTTCCAATGACTGCAATCCTTGTTTTAGAAAGGCAACGAATATCTAATTTTGATTCTTTCAAGTTTTTCATAAAACTTTTCACACCGTAACGACTCGTAAAAATCAAAACATCCATCTTTTCTATTTCTTTTTTCTCCCATCGACATTGTTTCAAACAAATCTTACCTGTTTGAAATTCCTTGACCCATAAACCATCTTGACATAATACTTTTGTGAGCTCAGAAGTCTTTTCTCCAACTTTTGTTACAAGAAATAAGCGATTAGAATCATCATTTTTTAGCTGACTGCGAAGTGAAACAACCTCTCCCACCACAATAATTGCCGGTGAAGTCAATCCTTCTTCTCTCACCTTCTTAGAAAGATTGGTAAGAGTTCCTGTACAAACTTTCTGATTCGGACTTGCCGCATGAGAAATAACGGCTGCTTTTGTATCTTCACTCATTCCCTCTTTCAAAAGTCTATTTAGAATTTCTTCAAGTTTTGATAATCCCATCAAAAATACAAGCGTATCTTTCGATCTCGCCATACTATGAAAATCAAGGTCTGCAAGCTGGTTTTTTCGATCATGCGCTGTCACTACATGAAAACCAGTCGCAACACCTCGATGTGTCACAGGGATCCCTGCACTTTCTGGTCCTGCAATACAGGAGCTAATACCTGGAATTACCTTGAATGGAATCTGATGTTCGAATAAGAAGAGTCCCTCTTCTCCACCCCGACCAAATACATAAGGATCTCCACCTTTTAAACGAACAATCTTCTCATATTCCATTGCTTTTTGTACCAACAAATGATTGATCTCTTCCTGCTTCATCGTATGATGATGATTTTCTTTTCCAACATAAATTTTTTCACAAGATGCTTTTGTTTCATTTAATAATTCTTTTGGAATTAAACGATCGTAAATAAGGCAATCTGCATCTTGGAGAATTTCTTTTCCCTTAACAGTTATCAAGCCAGGATCTCCCGGTCCCCCTCCGATCAGATAGACCATTCCAGACAATTTTTTACGAATTTGCCTTGCTGCCTGTTTTGCAAGTTGTTTTGGATCATTTCCAAAAACTCTTGTAAACGCCAGTTTTTTTCCATCTTCATCTCCAAAAACAGCATCCAAACGATAACTATTCCCATCTTTTTGGCACCGTGCACCAGAAGGTGTATGACAGCTTCCACCAATTTCCTCTAAAAATGTCCGTTCTCCCTGCATTTGCATAAAGGTCTCTTCATCCGCAAAATGATCAAGCATTTCTTTTAATTGAATTTGGTCTTTTCGAATTTCGAGGGCAAGAATCCCCTGTGCAGGCGCTGAGATCATCTCTTCTGGTTCCAAATATTGCGTAATATAGTCCTGCATTCCAAGGCGCAATAGCCCTGCGGCTGCCAAAACAATTCCATCAAGCTTTTGCTCCTTCATCTTTCGGAGTCTCGTATCTACATTTCCCCGAAGATTGACAATTTGAAGGTCCGGACGAAGTCTTTTTAGCTGGAATGCTCTTCGTTTACTCCCAGTACCAATCATAGCCCCATATTTTAACTTTGAAAGACTTTCTGCTTCTCGAAGGATCAAAACATCCCTTGGATCTTCTCTTTTCCATGACTTTGTAAAGATAAGCCCTGATGCTGGAGAAGCTGGCATATCCTTCATGCTATGAACACCCATATGAATCTCTCCCGAAAGAATTTTATCTTCAATTTCCTTTACAAACAGACCTTTTCCTCCAATCTCATGCAAAGGCTTATCTTGTATTTTATCACCTTTCGTCCGAATCACAGCAATCTCAAAGGTATGCATTGGATAAGCATCTCTAAGCCTTTTACATACATATTCTGTCTGAGTCAAAGCAAGTTTTGATCCTCTTGATCCTATGATATATTTCATACTTCTTCCCTTTCCGTCAAATTTGAAATAACTGATGTACAATTTTTTTATAAGTATCTTGTTTTTCCTTCGTATCTAACTGTTTTAATTCCTGGATCGGTTCCCGAATCATTCTTTGAAGAGAAGCATTTAATACTTTTTTTAATAACTTCTTTTCTCGATCCTCCAAATCCATTTTTTGTGACAGGTAATGATAACTATCCTGAGCAATTTCTTGGCATCGTTCCTGAAGAGACTGTATTGTCTCATCCATACGGCTGACTTTCAACCATTCCAGTGTTTCTCTTTTAAATTCTTCAATCAGTTGGCTGCTTTCTTTGCAAAGTCTTTCTCTTTCTTTTAAGTTTTCTCTCGAAATTTTTTGTAAATTATCTAAATTAATTAATTTAACTTGTGGATATTGGTCTAATGTTTGATCAATATCTCTTGGCGTTGCAAGATCAAGAAATACTGTTGAATGAGACAGATTTACATTCTCCTTTTTCACCACAAGATGGGGAGATGCTGTTGCCGATACAACCAAATCACATTGACAAATGGTGTCATATCGCTGTTCATACCGTATAATTTTTATATTTTGAAACTGTTTTTGTATCTTCCCTGCATGAGCTAACGTTCTACTGCAAAGAAAAATTTCTCCAGCCCCCTCTTCATTTAAATATCGAAGTGCTAAAACTGCTGTATTGCCACTTCCAATAATCAAAACGGTTTTCCCCTTAATCCCACAAGCTTTTTTAGCTTCCTGAATGCCAATATATCCAACGGATAATGGTTTTTCACTAATATGAAACTTTGTTTTTATTTTTTTTGCGCAAGTAATCGCATCTCTTACAATCTTATTTAATTCTTTCTTACTATGACCCATAGTCCTAGAAAAATCGATGGCATTCTTTACCTGACCAAGAATTTGATCTTCCCCAAGAACCATAGATTCTAAGCCTGCTGTTACACGAAATAAATACGAATACGCTTCTTCTCCTTCCATTTCTCGAAGATAGACATCTAAATTCAAATCTGGAAACATCGATTTATATAATGCTTTCATTTGTTCTTTTTGTGTTTCAGATTCAAAACAATAATAAACTTCACTTCGGTTGCAAGTAGATAAAATCATCACCTGCTCCATTCCTTTTTCCTCTGCCAAATGAAAAAAATCCATCTTTTTTTGATCTGTAAAAGAAATATAGTCACGAATATTTAAATCTGCACGCTGATAATCAACCCCTAAAATTCCAAACTGCATAGGGCATCTCCCATCATCTTACATGTCATTTCAATGTCTTCCTTGGTATGGGCATCTGAAAGGAACATTGCTTCAAACTGAGAAGGAGCCGTGTAAATATTATGATCTAAAAGATAACCAAAATATTTTGCATATTGATGAATATCGGATGTCACTGCACTCTCATAATCAACAACTTTCTCCTTTGTAAAGAATACACTCATCAAAGAACCAATCCGATTAACGCACACATGATCTCCTGCAGCTTCTTTTACTGCTTGTTCCAGTTTCTTTGTTTTTTCTTCTAATCTTTTATAAATTTCAGGATCTTCTTTTAATATTTTTAATGTTTCAATTCCAGCTGTAGTCGCAATTGGATTCCCTGACAAAGTTCCCGCCTGATAAACCGGTCCATCTGGAGAAATCATTTGCATAATATCTCTTCTTCCTCCATAAGCACCAATCGGCATTCCGCCACCTACAATTTTTCCAAGTGTCGTAAGATCTGGTTTGATCTGATAATACTCCTGAGCACCACCAAGAGACAACCGAAATCCAGTAATCACCTCATCAAAAATAAGCAAAGACCCATGTTTTTTTGTAATTTCACGAAGGAATTTCAGAAATCCAGGTTTTGGAAGAACAACTCCCATATTCGCAGCGACTGGTTCCACAATTACAGCTGCAATTGTCTCTGGATTTTCTTTAAATAAAGCTTCCACAGAAGAAATATCATTATATTCTGCAACCAGTGTATTTTTTGTATCATCCGCCGGTACTCCTGCACTATCTGGTACTGAAGTCGTCATTGCTCCAGAACCCGCTTTTACAAGTAAACTGTCGGAATGGCCATGATAACATCCACGAAATTTTATAATTTTATCTCTCTTTGTATATCCACGAGCAACACGAATTGCACTCATCACAGCCTCAGTTCCAGAACTAACCAAACGATTAACTTCCATAGATGGAATCAATTCCGAAATAAGATTAGCTAAAAGAACTTCTTTCTCTGTTGGCGCACCATAGGTAAGTCCCTTATCACATGCCTCTTTTACTTTGTCAATCACTCTTTTATGTGCATGTCCTAAAATTCCTGGGCCCCAGGAACATACATAATCTATATATTCATTTCCATCGACATCAACAATCCGATCTCCTTTTGCCGTATCCATAAATCTAGGTGTACGATCTACTGCATAAAAAGCTCGAACTGGACTATTAACTCCTCCTGGAATTCTTTTCTTCGCACTCTCAAATAGTTGTTCTGATCTTATTGTCTTCATTTATTTTTCCTCTTCTTTCAGCCATCTTGCTACATCCAGTGCATGATAAGTAATAATCATCTTTGCACCCGCACGCTTTAATCCTGTCATATTTTCCATAACAATTCGTTTTTCATCAATCCAACCATTTGCAGCTGCTGCCTTTACCATTGCATATTCTCCACTGACATTATAAGCTACGATCGGAATATTATAATTCAAAGAAGCTTCCTTAATAATATCCATATAAGCTAACGCAGGTTTTGCAATAATCAAATCTGCCCCTTCTATAAGATCTTCCTCAATTTCACGCAATGCCTCTTGTCCATTCGCTGGATCCATCTGATAAGTCTTTCGGTCTCCAAAACCAGGTGCAGAATGTGCGGCATCACGAAACGGTCCGTAATAGGCTGATGCAAATTTAGCACTATAAGACATAATTGGAATATAAGTTAATCCTTCCTGATCCAATGCCTCACGAATCGCAGCTACACGCATATCCATCATATCACTTGGTGCAATAATATCTGCTCCTGCTTTTGCATAACTAACTGCTGTTTTTGCAAGCAAAGGCAATGTTTCATCATTTAAAATAACCCCATCTTTTACAAGTCCACAATGTCCATGCGATGTATACTCACATAAACATACATCTGCAATAATCAAAAGATCTGACCATTCTTTTTTTATCTGACGAATTGCTTTCTGAACGATTCCATGTTCATCATAGGCTCCACTTCCAACTTCATCTTTATGATCTGGAATTCCGAAAATTAAAATGGCCTTAATTCTTGCTTCTTTGATTCTTTCCATTTCTTCAGGAAGACGATCCAAAGAATACTGATAAATACCAGGCATAGAATCTACTGGATGACAAATATCGCTTCCCTCTGTTACAAAAATCGGATAAATTAGCTCATCCACCCGTACATGTTCTTCTCTGACCATATCACGTAAGGCTTTGCTTGTTCTTAATCTTCTTGTTCTATCCATTCGTGTTTCCTCGATTCTTCATTGTATTTTAATATAATCTGCTCTATTATATCATGATCTAAGGACATATTCTTCTCTAAACTTAAATTTAATAATTCTTTATATAGTACTTTTCTTCTTTTTTCCGGCCATACCAATTTTTTTACAACTTCCCGAATCTCTCCAAGAGACTCTGAAATTTGTCCAAGTTGTTTTGTCAATGTAGGACGGATTTTCTTTTTTAAATACTGTGTAATCACAGGACTTTGTCCGCTACTGCTAAAAGCACCAACGACTTCTCCTTCTTTTATGTAAGATGGAAAAATAAAACTACAATCTTCTTTCTGATCTACCGCATTGACTGGTATATTTTGCTCCATACAAAACTGGCTAATCCTATGGTTTTCTTTTTTATCATCCGTAGCAGCTACAACTAATTCTACAGATTTTAAATCTTTTTCCTCAAAAGACCGAAAGATCCGGCAAATATCATCTATTTGCCGAATCTGTTCGATTATATCAGGAGCAACTACTGTAACCTCCGCCTCAAAATCTTTTAAAACTTTGATTTTTCGAAGAGCCACCTTGCCGCCACCGACTACAAGGCATTTTCTGCCTTTTAATTGTATAAACATTGGAAAGTACGCCATCGTCTCTTACCTTAAGTATGCAGCTGCAACTTCTTTTACACCTTCTGGATGTTTTAACAGCCACTGATCAAATGTCGTCTGTTCTTCTTCTACACTCTGTCCAAGTTTTACAAGGAACTGTGGTACCTCTTCCTCTAATATAAATCCAAGTTCCTCGCCCATTCTTTCTTCTCCCTGACGGTCACATCCATTAAAATGAAGCGTATATCCAGGATAGGATACCTTGTCAATTACTTTAACTCCCCCATGGAATCCAATGACACCCGTCTGATGCGTTCCACAAGAAGAAGTACAACCAGAAATGTGAATCTGTGGAAGAGAACCATCTTTTAATCCAGCTTCTCTTTCCGCCTTCACTGCCTTTCGTAAAAGTCCCTGTGAATCACGAATTCCAACCTGACAAATGGTTGCTCCAATGCAAGATACAGAAGTCTCAAATACCGTTTCAGCACCATCTGCTGTAACATTAAGGACTTTCTTCGCTTCATTTCCTGTTAAATTAACAATATACATTGTCTCATCTGGTGCAATTCTTGCTTCTACCGCATCCATATCTTTAATTACATCATAAATTTCACCAAGTTTCGAAGGCTTTGGACAGCCACCAATTGGATGATATACAACTGCATACAAACCGTCTTGTTTTTGTGCAATCACACGTTTTCCTTCAATAACAGATCCATCTCCCTGTTTTGTAACCACAACCGGCTCCACATGAAGATCAAGATCAATCCCAGAATCAAATACTTGTGCAAGTTTTTCCTGATAAGCTTTTACATATCCTTCTTCACCAAGTGTCTCCTGCATATAACGACTTCTTGCACGACCTCTTTGTTCATAATTACCGTAAGCAATAAAGGTTTCTCTCATTGCACAAATATAATAAAGAATCTTTTCTGGTGCAACCGCCTCTGCAACTTTCAGTCCAAATTTTGGATTATTTCCAAGACCTCCAGCACTATATACATCAAATGTTCCATCTTCTCTGGCTGTAAATCCAAGATCTCGATAGGTTGCATGCGTTTCATTCGCCGGACTGTTGGAAAATCCTACTTTCAGTTTTCTTGGAAGTGCTGGCATTTTAATAAAAGTCATTAAATATTCTCCTGCAGCTTCTGCATAAGGAAGAACATCAAAATATTCCCCTTTTTCTACACCAGATAATGGTGAAACTGTTACATTTCTTGGGAAATCTCCTCCGCCTCCCATTGTTACGATGTCATGATCCAGTGCCCCTTCCATAATACCATAAATAGCTTCTGGTAAAAGATTGTGAAGCTGAATCGTCTGGCAAGTTGTTAAATGAACCTTATTTACATCATATTTTTTAATACTATCTGCAATAAATTTCATCTTATCTTTTGTCAAGTGTCCTCCAGACATACGAAGACGAATCATACTTGCTTTTCCATCTTTTTGCGCATAACTTCCATATCCGCCGGAAAATCCTTTATAAGCGGCTTTTTTTAATTCTCCTGCATAAAATTGGTCTGTCTTTTCTTTAAATTCCGCCAAATCTGCTTTCCAGGTTTGTGAATTTATCTTTTCCATAAAATTCATTTTCCTTTCTGTGAAATATTCATTCTATTTTCTCTGATGATTATATCACATTGATGCATGTAATTGATACTGATTTCCTTTTTCTTCTAAAAAATTTTGTACAGCATTTGCAAGATTTCTGTGTCCCGTTTCATCCATATGTTCCATATCTCTTTTGCTTGGAACGGCTACATCTGAAGCAGCCAAAAAATCACATCCATATTTCCATGCAATTTTTAAATAAGTCTGTTTTAATTTCTTAGAAATTGTCACAGAATGACGATCAAATTCTGGATCAAATTTAGGTTTCCATACATCTTCTCCAAGCTCAATTGGAGAAATAAGTAAAATATCAATCGAAGGATCTTGTTTTCTAATTTGTCCGATCAATTTCTCAATTCCTTTTCCAATCCGTTCCGCAGATGCATGATTATATGTTTTACAATCATTTGTTCCAAGCATCAAAACAACTTGATCAAGCGGCGCATGTGTCTCAAGCAACATTGGAAGAACTTTCGAACCATTTCTTCCATCTCTTGTTTCATCATCAAAAACAGATGTCCTCCCACAAAGCCCCTCTTCAATAATGCGGTATCCTTTGTCGTAAAGACGATTTGCAAGAATTCCTGTCCAACGTGTATCTCTATCATATCGTTTGGTTGTTCCCGGAATTAAACCATACGTATTGGAATCTCCAAAGCATAAAATTTCCTTCATGGTATCACCTCTTCGTTATATTTCATATTATTTCAATAGGAATAATATGATTATAGAAAATCATAGAAGAAAAGTCAATAGTTTTATGAAAAAACAAGAAAAAAGTACGATTTACAAACAAAATTCTTGTTTTATCGTACCTTTTACTTGAATAAAAAATTATTTATCTTTCTTCTGTCTTTAAAACACTATCTTTTTCCGTTATTTTTCGTAAAACTCGGCATGGATTTCCAATCGCAATTACATCCGATGGAATATCTTTCGTTACCACACTCCCAGCTCCGATCACACTATTTTTTCCAATCGTAACCCCTGGAAGAATCGTAACAGAAGCTCCAATCCATACATTATCTCCAACAGTAATCGGACTTGCCTGTTCAAATCCCTGATTTCTTTCTTTTGCCAAAAGTGGATGAGCTGCTGTATACATTCCACAATCCGGACCAATAAAACAATGCTTTCCAATGGTAATCGTTGCGCCATCCATAAGATAAGCTCCATGATTAATAAAAGTTTCGTCTCCAATCACACAATTATATCCATAATCCGTGTAAAAAGGTGATAAAATTTCTACTTGATTTCCCATTTTGGGCAGAAGCTTTGCTAAGGCTTCCTGACGTTTCCTTTTTTGTTTTGGATTTGTATAATTAAATTCAAAATACAATGCCTCTGCATTCTCGCGTTCTTTTAATAATTCTTCATCATAATTGGCATCATACCATAATCCCTTTTTTAATTTTTCACGCTCTGTCATTCCAAAAACTCCCTTCCAGTATCTTTTTTCCTATTTCTCAAAAATCTTTATTCAATTATATTTTTATAATTCAGGTATAATTATCTGAAAAACAGGAAATCTGAATATCATAAGCATCAGGGGAAAATCAAGCATGAAATCGTGGACATCGATCACTCTCACAACGGCACGGATGGTTACCGAACTGTGCACGCTTATCTTCTTCGCAAGGGATACAGCATCAGTTGTGCAACTGTCCATAAGTACATGAATACTGAGCTTTGGTTATTTTCAATTACAAGGAAACGCAAGCCAGACTAT
>NZ_JAHLPY010000004.1 GCF_018918155.1 Anaerostipes sp. MSJ-23 | reverse complement strand
GGGATAAACGCTGAAGGCATCTAAGCGTGAAGCCCCCCTAAAGATAAGATTTCCCATACCGTAAGGTAGTAAGACCCCTTGAAGACGACGAGGTAGATAGGGCAGAGGTGGAAGTGCGGTAACGCATGGAGCTGACTGTTACTAATCGGTCGAGGCTTTAACCAAAGAAGGTTGTGTGAAAGAAAGATGTGAATAGATCTTGTATGATGTTTTGAAGGTGCAAGCAATTGCAGCTCAGGTATTCCTCGATAGCTCAGTTGGTAGAGCACACGGCTGTTAACCGTGCTGTCGCTGGTTCGAGCCCGGCTCGGGGAGTTTCCATTGGGGAGACCAATAAAAAAAGACCGTGAAGCGGTCAAAGAAAAAAGGCTCCATGGTCAAGTGGTTAAGACACCGCCCTTTCACGGCGGTAACACGGGTTCAAATCCCGTTGGAGTCATTGCATTAAGCGAAAAATGAGTACTATTAGTCTCAGATATGCCGTTGTGGCTCAATTGGCAGAGCAGCTGATTTGTAATCAGCAGGTTACCGGTTCAAGTCCGGTCAACGGCTTCAAAGGACCTTTAGCTCAGTTGGTTAGAGCAATCGGCTCATAACCGATCGGTCCGGGGTTCGAGTCCCCGAGGGTCCATTGAACAATATAAGTAAAACATTCTGGCCCGGTGGCTCAGCTGGTTAGAGCGCCGCCCTGTCACGGCGGAGGTCGTGGGTTCGATTCCCATCCGGGTCGTTTAAGCTGGTTTGTAGCTTATTTTTATGGGATCATAGCTCAGCTGGGAGAGCATCTGCCTTACAAGCAGAGGGTCACAGGTTCGAGTCCTGTTGGTCCCATTTATATGACTTAGTTTTGAGTCATATGCCGCAGTGGCGGAACTGGCAGACGCGCAGGACTTAAAATCCTGTTCGAGTTAAATCGAGTACCGGTTCGATTCCGGTCTGCGGCAGTTTAGGTATTGACATTACATCAAAGATGTGATAAAATATCTAATGTTGTCAGAAATGATAACAATTAAATATGTGGGCGTAGCTCAGCTGGATAGAGCGTCTGGCTACGGACCAGAAGGCCGGGAGTTCGAATCTTCTCGCCCACGCTGAAAAGATCTGTTCTTGTAACAGATCTTTTTTTGTATCGTGGAAACAAAGTTTTCTATGTATAAAAGTGTTTTGTTTTTGTGAAGATACAGAAAAAGTGGTATCAAACAAACTGGAAAGGAAAATATATTATGAGGAAATACAAAGGAATTATTTTTGATCTGGATGGAACATTATTAAACACAATTTATGATCTTGCAGATAGTGTGAATGAGGCAATGGAAAAACTTGGATTTCCTTTACATAATGAAGAGGCTTATAAACAAAAAGTTGGAAATGGTTTTAACAAACTGATTGAACGAAGTCTTCCAGAAGATCAAAGAGTGGAAGAAATGATACAAAAAGGTTTAAAATTGTTTGTGGAAGCTTATGATCGCAGATATCTGAATAAAACAGTACCATATGAAGGGATTGATGACTTATTAAAAGAATTACCGAAGAAAGGGATTCAAATAGCAATTAATTCTAATAAGCGAGGCGATTATACAAGAGCACTTGCGGATAAATTTTTTAAAGATGTTCCATTTGTCGCTGTTTATGGAGAAAGAAAGAATGTTCCCAAAAAACCAGATCCAACCGCTGCATTAGAAATTGCACATCTTATGGATTTAAAACCAGAAGAAATTCTTTATATTGGAGATTCCAGTACAGATATGATAACCGGGAAAAATGCAGAAATGGATACCGTTGGTGTCGCATGGGGATTCCGTGGAGAAGAAGAGTTGCAGGAAAATGGAGCTGTTTATATTGCAAAAACAACAAAAGATATTTTAAATCTTGTATAATCATGCAATTAAGAAAAAAATATAAGATCATGAAAGTCTGAAAAATAAGGGTTTTCATGATCTTTTTCTTTTTTATAGAAAAAATTGGTTGACAATTTTGTAGGAATCTTTTATGATAACTGTATCATTAAAACTAATACAGTTAATACAAAAAGGGAAAGGAGGGTGATCAGGTGTTCCGTATTAATCCGGCCAGCGGAAAGGCAATTTATGAACAAATCATGGACCAAGTAAAGGAAGCTGCCTGGAAAGGATATTTACAACCAGGTGACGCTTTACCGTCGATCCGGAAATTGGCAATGAACCTTCAGGTAACTCCGAATACGGTCGCCAAGGCATATCAAATGCTAGAAAAGGAAAGGGTGATCGTTACGATGAGAGGAAAAGGGGTATTTCTCTCGGAGAAAAAATCATATGGAATCGATCCAGGCAAACTAGAGGACATAAAGGAAAATATAAGAGGACAACTTTTAGAGTTGATATATTTAGAATTTGATGAAGATAAAATACTTGCTTTGATCGATAAAATCTATAAGGAATTGGAAGGTGAGGAAAAATGAAAGTGATGGAAATAAAAAATGTAAGAAAATCTTA
The DNA here is from genome assembly GCF_018918155.1 of Anaerostipes sp. MSJ-23. GTDB lineage: Bacteria > Bacillota > Clostridia > Lachnospirales > Lachnospiraceae > Anaerostipes. Next base: position 144,324 of record NZ_JAHLPY010000004.1, on the reverse strand, counting down.
TGGGAACAAGGAAATCTTACATGGTGTGAATTTATCTGTAGAGGAAGGAAGCATTCATGGACTGGTAGGAAGAAATGGATGTGGAAAAACAACATTGATGAAGTGTATGACTGGAATTTATAAGCAGGAAGAAGGCGAAATTCTAATAGGGGGACAGCCAGTTTATGAAAATCCAGAAGTAAAAGCACAAGTTGGTTATGTTGCAGACAGCAATCAGTATTTTGATCATTATCGTATTGATGAGATGGTTGAATTTTATAGACAAATGTATCAATCTTTTGATCAGCAGGCATTTTTTGATTATAACCAGTGTGTTGGACTTGAATTCTCGAAAAGAATTCGAGAACTTTCTAAAGGACAGTCCATGGCACTTGCTTCAATGTTAAATCTTTCGATTCATCCGAAAATCATAATTATGGATGAGCCATTATCAGGACTTGATGTAATTGTTCAAAAACAAGTGAAAGATTTTATTATCAATGAAGTTGAGATGAAGGGAATGTCTGTTTTAATTTCATCTCATGATCTTAAGGATTTGGAAAGTTTTTGTGACTCCATTAGTATGATGAAGAAAGGAAAAATTATTCATGAAGGTACGATAGACGATGTAAAAAGTGATTTTGCAAAAATACAAGTTGTATTTTCTAATGGACTTCCTAATGGATTGTCTGAAATTCCAGGATTGGTTACTTATTCTAATCTCGGAAGCATTTATACGATGATTTTGACTGGCTATTCAAATGTAATTGAAAAGACACTGAAAGAAATGGGAGCAAGTTTTGTAGAGGAAATCCCAATGACACTGGAAGAAATTTTTATTTATAGCAATCAATAGGAGGAAGAGCATATGAAAAAAATATTTCGAAAATATGGGATTCTCCTTCCTGCAGCCGCTATTTTTTGGGGGATTTATATTTCTAATCTTCCGATTCCGGATTTTACAGAAATTAATATTTCTTATTTTATTACAGATAAAATGCTATATGGCTGGAGAATTTTATGGATTTTATATTTAATTGCAGCCGCAGGGATTACCTATCATTTGCAAAATCAAAAAAAATGGGAATATATTTATAGCTTTCCAATGACAAAAAAACAAATTTACAGACAAAGTTTTTTAGGATTGTATATTTCCATGATTGTGTCAGCAGTTATTTATGGAATTTTCTTTTATGTGCAAGGAATGAGGATTTTTACAAAGGCACAGCAATCATCATCTGTAATAGAACTGCTGGCTAGTACATTTGTTAATATTGCAATTTTGTTTGTTTGGTGTGCATTTACACAGTTATGTATGATGATTTTACAGTATGTTTGGCAAGGGGTAGTTGTTTCCATGATTTTGGTGTTTTTCGGAATTCCATGTATCGTGTCAAATTTTGGATATTTGATTGAAAATGTAGGACATTTTAAAAGCAGGGAAATTTTTGGACATATTTTTTATGGTATGGATAAAGGAATTTCTTTAGTTCCATATTTATCGAATCTTTGTTCCAATAATTACAGACAGGAAAGTGCTTTTCAACATTTATGGACAACACATTTTACAGGAATTGCTTTTATAATTTCTGCCTTTTTACTAGTACTTGCTTTTCTTGTGTTTTTTGTTGCACAAAAACAGTTTTATAGACTTGATCTTTCAGGAAATGTACTGATCAGCCGTATGAAAGGCAAATGGAATCAAATAATCCCATCATTACTTGCTGGAATTTTTGCATTTCATTGGATCACAAATGCTCAGATGATCGGGTGGAACTTTCAAAAGGGAGATCGGCTTATATTTTTTGCAATGATGTTTTTGAGAAAGCGGTCCGTAGGTGTAGCAATGATGCCTGCATGGAAGATATGTATGACTTTCATTCTTTCTATGGCAGTCATGTGGGGAATCGTATGGATTTTAAGAATGATAAGGAGGAAAATCAATGAAGGGGCTTCATAAATATACAAAAAGGAATATGATGATCATCACCTTATTTTTTACGATCTGTGTTCTTTTCTATTTTCATATTGCCTATGTGGATGTGATTAGCGGATATAAGGATGCAGTATATGATTGTCAGATGCAGTCTTATGATCCTTGGCCAGGATTATTTTTAGAAGAGTTGGAAAATTCGTTAGGAAGAATTTTTTATTTCGTTGTGATTCCATTAATTCTTGCGGTTGCTTTACAGCATAGAGGAGATAAGGTAGGAAAGGCCGGAGAATTTTTGGCTTCGCTGCCAGTAAAAAAAGAAAAAATCTTTAAAAATCGTTTTTTCATTGGTGTGTTAATGTATACCATTCCGTGGTTATTTGTTCTTATTGAAGTGATCGTCGTTCGAATGCGGTATGATGGATGGTATCAAGAAAATTTAGCGCCGTTAGAGTATGCTTCTTATTATTTAAAACATGATAATGTTCAGAGTTTGGTTTTTTATATGATTTATTTATGGTTGCTTCTTACCATGGTCTATGTATTAGCGACATGGGTGCAAAATATTTGCCGTCGACCATGGATTGCAGCAGCAATTACTTATGGTATGGTTATATTTCCCTATATTATTGATATGTGTATTGAAAAAGCGTTGAATTGGAGTATTCAAGAAAGTATAGGATCATTAGGATTACTTTCAGTTTTTGGTGTGGGAGATGTGACAAAAGAATTGTGGAATGTGATAGATCAGGGATCAAATAGTCAGTATGGATTTTCTTATCTACCTAATATGGTCCCAATCTTTGTAATTCAGATGATCTTTATTGTTGTGTTTTTCATTTGGTCTTATCAGATTTATATAAAAAAGGACTTATCGGAAAAGCAGGAATGGATGTATATTCCATGGATGGCAACAGCAACAGGTTTTGGATTGTGCTTTAGCATTGTAACTTTTATTCTTATCATGGGATTTGGACTTGAACGTTGGATGTCCAGCGGGAGAGGAGCACTTATTAGTTGTTTGTTATTATCTATTTTGATTGATTATTTGATCACTCGATGGAAAAGAAAGAGGAGGATGGGATAGCGATGGTATTTTCAAAGCTTACGATTGTTGTATTGTTGATTTTGATTGTGTTTATAATTGCAATCGTTGTTTGGTTTTATCAGAAATCATCAAAAATCGAAAAATTCTATGCGAAAGTCGACCTTTCAAAAAGAAATCATTGGAAATGTTGTCTTCTTGCGATCATATCACTGGCAATTTTACTTGTTTTTGGATATCAGATTGGAATAGCAATTCCGGAAACAAAGACGGATATTCCAGTGAAAGCGGCAGGCACTGTACAGAAACCAAAAACAGGTTCTTATGAGGAGGGAGAGAACAAAAACTATAAGAATGTATTAAAAAAGTTGTATGGGGTAATAAAAAAAGAATATAACAATTATTGTAATGACCAAGAGATGGCGTCTTTTCATGATTGGACGATGTTATATGATGATAGCCAATTACAAGTATTTTCAGCAGAAGATTATTTGATGGGAGATGTACCTGCTCATCTACAGGAAACGCTAAATGAAACAAAATTTTATAAAATAATAAAAACAAAAGATAGTGATCTTTGTGAGGCTTATCATACGTTACCAAAAACGAAGAAGAAACAATTACAAAATCTTTCCTGGAGAGAAAAGAAAGGTATTCTTTATGCAGTTGAAGGAGAAGAAGTGCTTGCTGGAACAGCACAAATGTCTTTAGCAGATAGTTCTTTGATGAAAAGACTAGAACAAGCTGGATTTCATGGAATTTGTTCTTGGATGAGATCTTGTGATAGAAAGAAAAATAGCATAGAAGTAAGTGTAGGAAAAAAAATAAAACCATTTTATGATACGGATCAGATGTATACATTTGAAAGTCAAGGTGTTTGTTTCTATTATAATCATAAAATATTCTCTATGAAGGCAAGCCGGCAAAAAATGGAAGAGAAAAAAGATATTTATACAAAATTACCGCAAGAAGGTATTGCTCAATGGCAACTTGCAAACATCAATACTGGTGGAATGTACGATCAGGTCAATTTCATGAAATATGACTGGGATAATGCTTATTACAAGAAAAATATCAAATTGATGTTAAAAAATGATCAAATCATCTATATGTCGATTGCTGCAGACTTTTTCTCAGAAACTTATAATGAGGAAGCTGAAAATGCAATCGTGGCAGTGAAAACTGGTTTTTATAAGAAAGAGCAGCCGTTCATAAGAGGATGTCTTTTAAAAATGGGAGCTGCAGAGAATGAGGCAAATCAATGGATTTCAAAGTTCTCTTTTAAACAGAAGAAAAAAGAGGGAAACATTGGAAAACTTTCTTACAGGATAGAACAAGCAAATGTAGATCAGCGAATAAAATATCGAGTAGTAATTTCCAAAAACTAGAAAAAATATATGGAAATAATTGACAGGGAAACTAAGTTATGGTAAATTATGGGTAGAAGGTGCTCAAAGATGCACAAAAAAATCCCCTATTTTCGTAAAGCTTGGTTTCCTTTTGGCGCTTCTGCCAATCATACCCCAACTTTTCGTAAATGATCTTTATTGAATAGCATTACAATTCATATATAAGTATCCTCTATCTTTCATCATCGTCTTTGGGCACTTTCTTTTATATATAATATGGTAAATAATAGAGAATTTTTTTGTATATGATAAATACATGGGAATTTTCATGACAAACAGGAAAGAATATGTTATGATAATACTTTAGTTAGAAAAATAAAAGAAAATTCACATACAGGAGGAAATATCATGCCAGTAAAATATGTATTTGTTACCGGTGGAGTTGTATCCGGACTTGGAAAAGGAATTACAGCAGCTTCTTTGGGACGATTACTAAAAGCAAGAGGCTATTATGTAACAAGTCAGAAATTCGATCCCTATATCAATATTGATCCGGGAACTATGAACCCAATTCAGCACGGAGAGGTTTTTGTAACCGATGATGGTGCTGAGACAGACCTGGATCTTGGACATTATGAAAGATTCATTGATGAAGGATTGAATAAGAAGTCAAATGTTACAACCGGAAAGGTTTACTGGAGTATATTATCAAAAGAACGTCGTGGAGATTACGGTGGAAATACAGTACAGGTAATCCCGCATGTTACAAATGAGATTAAGAGTCGTTTTTACAGAAGCGACGATACAAGCAGACAGGAAGTTGCAATCATTGAAATTGGAGGAACTGTCGGAGATATCGAAAGCCAGCCATTCCTGGAAGCATTAAGACAGTTCCAGCATGAAGTAGGACATGAAAATTGTATTCTGATTCATGTAACTTTAATTCCATATCTGAAGAGTTCAGGGGAATTAAAAACAAAACCAACACAGGCAAGTGTAAAAGATTTACAGGGAATGGGAATTCAGCCAGATATTCTTGTATGTCGTTCAGATTATCCTTTGGATGACGGAATTAAAAGAAAGATCGCTCAGTTCTGCAACGTGGAAAAGGATCGTGTAATTCAGAATCTGGATGCGGAAATTCTTTATGAAGTACCACTGATGATGGAAAAAGAACATCTGGCGCAGGAAGTATGTGCATGCATGAATATGTCATGCCCAGATCCAGACCTTGATGGATGGAAGAAGATGATTGATGACTGGAAACATCCAAAACATTCGGTGGAAATTGCTCTTGTTGGAAAATATGTATCTCTTCATGATGCCTATATCAGTGTTGTAGAATCTTTACAGCATGCAGGAGTAGCGAACTCTGCAGATGTTAAGATTCGCTGGGTAGATTCTGAAAGAGTTAGCTCTTATAATGTTGATGAAATGTTAAAAGGTGTTCATGGAATTCTTGTTCCAGGTGGCTTTGGTGATCGTGGAATCGAAGGAATGATTTGTGCAATCAAATATGCAAGAGAAAATAAAATTCCATACCTTGGACTTTGCCTTGGAATGCAGCTTACGATTGTAGAATTTGCAAGAGATGTTCTTGGATATGCAGATGCACATAGCATGGAATTTAATCCAGATACAAAACATCCAATGGTTCATATTATGCCAGATCAAGATGGAGTAACAGATCTCGGTGGAACATTACGTCTTGGATCTTATCCATGTGTACTTGCAGAGGGCTCAAAAGCATATGAACTTTATGGAGAAAAAGAAATTCATGAAAGACATCGTCATAGATATGAAGTAAATAATGAATATCGTGATGTCCTTCAGGAAAATGGAATGATGTTGTCTGGATGCTCACCAGATGGAAGAATTGTGGAAATGGTAGAAATTCCAGATCATCCATGGTTTATTGCAACACAGGCACATCCAGAATTTAAATCAAGACCAAACAAAGCACATCCTTTATTTAAAGGTTTCATCGAAGCAGCGTTAGAACATCAGAAATAAAAAATAATAAATAGACATTTGTTTCAGAAAAGCACTGTGGGGGCCGGAAGGTTTTTAGAAAAGCAAAGAATCCCCTATCTCTAAGTGAAGTGAAGGTAGCGGGAGAAATTGTGAAAGTAACTTAATGACAGCGGTGGACGGAGAGATCGATATCCACCGCTGACACAAGGTCAAGCATAGTTGATATGAGGCCGATATGTCAGGCTTCGTGAAATGATCGACTGTGAGTTGAAACAATGAGAGGTAATAGCGAGTGAAAGTAAAAGGTGTAAGACTTTATGGAGTCAAAGACATCCGTCTGGAAGAATTTGAACTTCCAGAAATTGAGGAAGATGAAATTTTATTAAAAGTGATTTGCAACGGGATTGCAATGTCAACGCTTAAGGAAATCACTTTAGCACAACGTCACTTAAGAGTACCAAAAAATATCAGAGAAAAACCAATTTTGATCGGTCATGAATTTTCAGGCACAATTGCAAAAGTAGGGAATAAATGGAAAGATCAGTATAAAGAAGGGGAGCATTATGTGATCATTCCGGAAATTCCAGGACAGATTGAATCTCCGGGATATTCCTATCCTTATTTTGGAGGAGCAGCAACATACTGTATTATTCCAGGAGATGTCATAGAGAAGGGATGTTTGATGCATTATGATGGGGAAGCTTACTATGAAGCAGCCATGGCACAGGCATTATATAGCATTGTTGGAAGTTTTTATTCTAATTATCATAGTAAATCAGGATCTCATGAACATATTACCGGAATTAAGGAAGGCGGTAATACGATCATCCTTGGAGGCTGTGGTCCAATGGGAATGATGGCTATTCGTTACGTTCTTCAAATGAAAAAGAAACCAAAACGGCTTGTCGTAACAGATAATAATATGGAACGAATGAACCGGGCAAGAAAACTAATTTCTCCACAGGAAGCATCTAGACATGGTGTAGATCTATATTATATCAATGCAGATATGGTGCCGGATCCTGCACCGGTTTTATTAGCAGTCACAAATGAAAAAGGATACGATGATGTTTTTGTTTATGCACCACCAAAAAATGTAGCAGAACTTGGAAATCGTATTATGGCAATGGACGGATGTATGAATATTTACGCCTCCACTGCTGACAAAAAATATCGTGCAGGAATGAATGTTTATGGAAGTCATTATTTAAAAACAAAGTTAATTGGAACATCCGGTGGTTTACGGTCTGATATGGAAGAGGCTATAGATATTATTTTAAACCATAGAATTAACGTGGCAGATAACATTACCCATATTGGTGGAATGGATGCATTGGTAGATACAACGCTATATTTAAAGAAAATGCCAGGCGAAAAGAAGATTATATATAATCAGATTCAGATGCCATTAACGGCAATTGAAGATTTCCGAAAATTAGGTGAAAAGAATCCAGTATTCACAGAACTTGCGGATGCTTGTGATCGTTATGGTGGATTTTGGAACAAAGAGGCAGAAACTATTTTATTAGAAAATTTTAAAAAAGAATAGGGAAAGAAAAATCAGCGATAAAAAAGCCGCTGATTTTTTTGATTTTATGGATATTATTTTAACTGTTGCAGACGCCATGTTAAGCTTCGTATTGTAAAAAAATGCTAAGAAAAAAGTGGTAAAAGAATGGTCAAAAATGTTATGATAAAGATAGAAAAAAAGAGAAAATGATAAATCAATGACAGGAGGTGAAAAGTGAAAAAATATATTTCATCCATGTTGCTTTTTCTTTTATTTGAAATCGTAGCGGTGGTTTTATGGATTACGAAAAATAACTTGTTTTATCTATGGAATTTCTCGTATATTGGAGGATGTCTAAGTATAGGAACTGTATTATTTACAGCAGGTAAAAAACATGCTAGGCAATTCGTACAAATAGCAGTGGGAACATATATGTTCGTTTATCTTGGATTATTTTCTCGTGAAAATATGCAAATAGAAGGATTTTGGTATTATTTGTTTCTTGGGACATTTGAAGCGGCGACGATTCATTATGTGGTGGCAAAAATTTTGGGACCTGTATTTTTTGGACGCGGCTGGTGTGGATATGCATGTTGGACAGCGATGATTCTCGATCTTTTGCCTTATAGAAGACCAGAAAAACCGAGAAAAAGGAATCTTGGGATATTACGTTATGTAATGTTTTCTTTTTCATTGGCATTGGTAATAGGCCTTTTTCTTATGAAGATAAAAAGTATGGAGTCTGTGATGTTCTGGTTATTTCTTGCTGGAAATATATTTTATTATGCAGTTGGAATTTTGTTAGCCTTTGCTTTTCGTGATAATCGTGCTTTTTGTAAGTACCTCTGTCCGGTTACTGTATTTTTAAAACCGATGAGTTATTTTTCAATTTTGAGAGTTCACTGTGATGAATCTAAATGTATTCATTGTAACAGGTGCCTGCAAGTGTGCCCTATGAATGTAGAGGTTAATAAAAAATCCCGTAAGAGAAAAAATAGTACAGAATGTATTTTATGTTATGAATGTACAAAAGTATGTCCAACCAAAGCGCTACATTAAATTATAAAAGAAAGGATGGAAAGGAGATTTATTATGGATCGGTTGTTAAAAAGTATCATAGGAATTTTCTTAAGTTTTGGACTAATCTTTAGCATGATGGGGAATGATGTATGGGCAGATACAGAGAGTAAATGGATGAATTTGGATACAGAAGTTAAATCTATGACAAGTATTCGGTTGTCTTGGAAGAAAAAGGCAGTGGCAAAGTATCGGTTATATCGAGCTGCTGAAAAAAACAATGGGGATATTAGAAAATATCAAAAGATCGCGACAATTAGTGGAAAAAAGACAAGTTATTTAGATAAAAAACGAAAGAAAAAGACGATGTATCATTATATGATTCGTGGATATGATAAAAAAGGAAATCTTAAATACCGTGGAGAGGCAGAAGATTATACGGGTCTTTGGTGCAGTTTTTTTGAATATCAAATTCCTGATGCGAAATATAGTACAGAGGAAATCCAATTGCAGTTATGTTCCAGTGAAGGGTTAAAACCGGATGCCTATTGCATTTATCGTAAGCAGAAAGGAGATACAGCTTACCACCTTTTGAAGGTAGTAAAGAAAAAAACGTGGTATGTAGATTATAGAGATAAAGCAGTAAAGAAGGGCAAAGTATATTTTTATAAATTTCGAACATACAAAACGATTGGAAAAAAGAAATATTATAGTAAGTATTCTAATCAGATTAGGATGTCTGCGACGAATCAAGTAGGAATCTTTAAGGCAAAGATTGTGGAAGATCAGCAAAATCATGAAGATGAAATTACTTTTATGCTAACAAGCCAGGATGGAAATGGTGAAATTATTTTGCAAAATTGTGCAGGTTTTCGTGTGGAAAAGCAGGATGGAAGTTCTGTCGAAGGAAATGTGAGAGCTATAGAATACAGCAAGGACGGAAATGTTTGGACCAAAGTTGATCAGGAAAAGGAAGGCAATGAAATGGCAACACTGAATGCAGGGAAAAATATTTGGATTAGAGGAAAAGTTTCTGAACAAATAAAACCTTTGGATCAGTTACAGGAATTTAAACTTTATATGGAATGGTTAAAATATAATGATTTGCAAAGTAGCCTTGAAATTGATTTAATCGGTGGTGATTGTTTCACGTCTGTCATAGAAGAAGCCTATCATTAGAAAAAAAAACAACCATTAGCAACATGCATATTATACATAGCTTTTGGTTGTTTTTTCTTTTTTTATTTTGTTCTCATAGCACGGATGGAGTTTAAGATACAGATCATGGCAACTCCAGTATCTGCAAATACAGCCATCCACATATTGGCAAATCCCAAAAGTCCGAGAATCATAACAAGAACTTTGATGATGAGAGCAAAGATCACATTTTGCCATGCAATACGGCAAGATTTTTTTCCAATTTTAATAGCAGTTGGAATTGCACTGACACTTGACTGCATGAAGACAACATCAGCGGCTTCGATAGCGGCATCTGCACCACTTCCCATTGCAGCACCGCAGTCAGCACCGGCAAGTACTGGTGCATCATTGATTCCATCACCGATGAACATGACAGAACCATGTTTGCTTCGTTCTTCTTTTAAACGGGCAAGTTTTTCATCTGGAAGCAAACGGGAATAAACAGCATCAATTCCAGTTTCTTTTGCAATAGCATTAGCACTAGTTTCAGAATCTCCAGTTAACATAACAGTATGAAGTCCCTGAGATTTTAATGCCTGAATCGCAGATTTTGCATCGTCTTTTAGTGTATCAGAAATAATAATATATCCAATAAGGACTCCATCTTTTGCAATAAGAACTTCTGTACCATAGGCAATAGAATCAGGCTTATTTCCTTTTATGTGGTAGAGATCCATTAATTTCTGGTTTCCAGCAAGAACTTCACTTCCATTGATGGTAATAACAGAACCATGCCCAGCAATTTCTTTTACAGAATCAGCAGATGGATAAGTGATTTCTTTTTCTTTTACAGCATCCATAATACTTTTTGCGATCGGATGTGTAGAGCCGGCCTCACAGGCAGCAGCATAGGAAAGCAATTCATCTTTGGATTCTTTTCCAAGAGGAATGATATCTTGCACTTTAAAGTTTCCTTTTGTGATGGTTCCAGTTTTATCCATAACAACGGATTTTACATTTTTTAGAGTTTCTAGTGCAACTCCACCTTTAAAAAGGATTCCCTTTTTTGATCCAGCTCCGATTCCTGAGAAAAAGGCAAGTGGTACACTTAAAACAAGAGCACATGGGCAACTGATAACGAGGAAGGTAAGTGCAGTATAAATCCAATGATTCCAATGACCAGTTATAATGGAAGGAATGATAGCGGTTGCAAGTGCAAGACATACAACAAATGGTGTATATACTTTAGAAAAACGAGTAATAAAACGGTCCATTTTTGGTTTGCTTGCAGCGGCATTTTCTACAGAATCCATAATGCGGGTTACCATAGACTCTTCTAAGGGCTTTTCTACCTTCATGTGGATCAATCCGGAAGTGTTAACACAACCAGAAATAACAGAAGAACCAGCAGAGATTGCAACAGGTACGGGTTCACCAGTTACCGGGGAAGTATCTACCATTGTTTCGCCTTCGGTTACAATACCATCAAGAGGAATACGATCACCCGGGCGAACGACAACAATATCACCAATTTCGGCGTCTATTGCGTCAATATCTGTAACGCTCCCATCTTCATCGACATAGTGGACAACTTCCGGCCTCATATCAATAACATCCATGATTTGAGAACGACTACGTTCTACGGCTTTATCTTCGAATAATTCTCCAATGCGGTAAAAAAGCATAACACCGACAGCTTCTGCAAAGTCTCCGACGGCAAAAGCACCGATTGTTGCAACACTCATCAAAAAATTTTCATCAAATACTTGACCGCGTGTGATATTTTTTAATGCGGTCATCACGATTCTGGCACCAAGAATGACATAAGCGACGATAAAGCAGGCATCAGCAGCCATAAGAAAAGAAGGTTCTAAGATTTTTCCAGCAATAAATAAGACAATACCGGAAATAATACTGATCAAAGCTTTAGTGTCTTCTGACATCTTAGAAGATGTTTCTTTGGTTGTATTTGATTCTTGGCGGCGATCCGGACGTAAGACAACATGAACTTGAGGTTCAATGGATGAACAAATTTCTTGAATTTTTGGAAGAAGTGACTTAGCATCAGGTGCCCATACACGAAGCTGTTTTGTAGCAAATGCAAGATTTGCAGCTTCTACTTCTGATAGATTTCCAATTTGTTCTTCCATTTTTCCAGCACAATGGGCACAACCAAGGTTCTCTACAATAAAAATGGTAGGTGTTCCGGTTCCTTCATGAGCAGCAGCTACATCGCCATGATGGTGGTGATGCTCTTCGTGTTCGTGATCATGGCCGCAGCAGCAGTCGTCATCGTCACAGCAGTCATCGTCATGATGGTGGTGATGTTCTTCGTGTTCATGATCATGGCCGCAGCAGCAGTCGTCATCGTCACAGCAGTCATCGTCATGATGGTGGTGATGTTCTTCGTGTTCATGATCATGGCCGCAGCAGCAGTCGTCATCGTCACAGCAGTCATCGTCATGATGGTGGTGATGTTCTTCGTGTTCATGATCATGGCCGCAGCAGCAGTCGTCATCGTCACAGCAGTCATCGTCATGATGGTGGTGATGTTCTTCGTGTTCATGATCATGGCCGCAGCAGTCGTCATCATCACAGCAGTCATGATCATCATGATGTTCATGTTTATGTGTTGGCTTGGTGTTTTTCCTTTTTCGAGATGTTTTGTCAGCTTCATGTAGAAGAACATCTGGTTCAATACTAGAACAGATGTTCTGGAGCTGTGGAAGAATATCTTCTTTCATTGTGTCCACATAGAGACGTTTCATTGGAAATGAAATTGAGGCATTGGTGACTTCAGGAAGTTTATTAATTTTTTCTTCCATTTTTGCAGCACAATGAGCACAGCCAAGATTTTCAAAATCATACGTCTTTTTCATAAAATCCCCTCCTTTTTTATAGGTATGTAAGTTTATAGCTTTTTATAACGATTAAATGATTGCTTAATTGTTTATGAGTTAAATATAAAACATTAAAAAAGTGATGTCAATACTTTTAAGAGAAAAAAATGAAAAACTATTGTCAGATAAAAAAAAACGTGGTACGATATTTTCGTATCAAAAGAAAATAAAAATAAATGAAAAAACAGTTGGAATATTTTTATCATTTTAGGAGGAACAGCATGAATGTAAAAGGTGTAAGACTATACGGAAAAGATGATATTCGTCTGGAAGAATTTGAACTTCCGGAAATCAAAGACGATGAGATTCTTGTAAAAGTTATGAGTGACAGCATCTGTATGTCAACATGGAAAATGGTAAAACAAGGAGCAAATCATAAAAGAGTTCCTGCGGATGTAGCAGATCATCCGGTTATTATTGGACATGAATTTGCAGGAGATATCGTTAAAGTAGGGAAGAAATGGAAAGATCAGTTTCATCCGGGACAAAAGTTTGCACAGCAGCCGGCAATTCCTGGACAGGCAGAATCTCCAGGATATTCTTATACGGAATGTGGAGGGGCAGCAACATACTGTATCTTCCCAAATGACATTATTGAAGCAGGGTGTTTATGGACGCATGAAGGGGATTCTTATTTTGAATCTTCTGTAGCAGAACCAATGTGTTGTGTTATTTGTGGATACAAGACCAATTATCATACAAAGGATCGCTATGAACATGTGATGGGAACAAAAAAAGGTGGAAGCATCGCAATTCTTGGTGGATGTGGACCAATGGGACTTGGTGCTGTAAGCTATGCACTTGCTATTGAAAATAAGCCTGCAAAATTGATTGTTACAGATATTGATGATGCGAAGCTTGAAAGAGCAAATGAAGTGATTTCTGTAGAAGAAGCAAAAGAAAAAGGTGTAGAACTTGTTTATGTCAATACTGCAAAAATGGAAGATCCTGTGGAAGGATTAAAAGCATTATCTGTAGATGGAAAAGGATTTGATGATGTTTTTGTTTATGTACCAGTTCGTGCAGTTGCAGAACTTGGAAATAAGATTTTAGGTTATGATGGATGCATGAATTTGTTTGCAGGACCAACAGATCCTAATTTCTCAGCGGAAGTCAATCTTTATGATTGTCATTATAATGCGACAAGAATTCTTGGAAGTACTGGTGGAAGTATTGATGATATGAAAGAAGCGATCGATCGTGCTGCAAGAAAAGAAATTAAGCCATCGGTTATGATTACGCATGTTGGAGGAATTAATTCTATTGTTGAAACAACAAAAAATCTTCCAGACATTCCAGGTGGAAAGAAACTGACATATCTCCATATTAATATGCCAATGACCGCTATTTCTGATTTGAGAAATCTTGCAGCAGAGGATCCATTTTTTAATGAACTTGCAGATATTTGTGATCGGCATAATGGTCTATGGAGTGCAGAAGCAGAAAAAGCATTATTAACACATTATGGTGTAGAATAAAGAAAGGAACGAAGAGATTATGTTTGCACAGGAACGACGTGAGCAGATTATCAAACAGCTTCGAATAAAAAAGAGAATAGAAGTAAGGCAGCTGGAAGAAATCTTTCAGGTAAGTGGTGCAACTCTCCGTACAGATTTAAGGGAGCTTGAAAAAGAAGGAAAGCTTTTAAGAACCCATGGTGGGGCAATGCTTTTGGAAAATGATTTGCAAAAAGAAGACATTCTTTCAGGAAGAAAAAATATTGAGCAAAAGAAGTTCATTGCCCAAACAGCTATTGATTATATCAAAGAATATGACAGTCTTCTTCTTGACAGTGGATCTACGACTCTGGAATTTGCCAGGGAGCTGAAGAATTTTAAAAACTTGAAAGTGATTACGAACGATCTTCAAATAGCCTTAGAATTACAGGAAAATCCTTGGATCGAGTTGTATTTGATTGGTGGAAAGGTGAGAAATAGATTTCGTTTGACCAATGGAGTTATATCGCTTGATTTTATTAAAAATATAGCAGTAGATAAGGTGTTTCTTGCGCCAAATGCGCTTTCTGCAATGGATGGAGCAACAACAAGCAACGAAGAAATGCGAGCGATGAAACAGGCGATGATGGCTTCTTCTACAGAATCTTATATGCTTTGTGATAGCAGTAAAATTGGAAAACGAGCGTTTTGTAAATTCGCAGATCCATCAGAATTTCAGATGATGTTTACAGATAGCGGGATCAGTCAGAAGGAAAAAGAAGCTCTCGAAAAAAAAGGAATGCAAATTACGATTTGTGAATAAGCAGAAAAAGAATCTCGACAAAACGAGGTTCTTTTTTTTGAAATTTGTAGGCGAATATTTCAAAGTATGCTATACTTAAATCTATCTATACAAAGATATTGACAGGAAATCGGTGAAAATCCGGCTTCCAGATAAAGTGATAAAAGAAACGAAAGGGAAGTGTATCATGGAGAATTTAAGAGATGTAAAGATGGCCCTTCTAGGCTCTGGTACCGTTGGAACTGGTGTATATAAGCTGGTCCAGCGTCAGAAAGAGGAACTGCCTTATAAAATAGGAGCTAATCTTTCCATTAAAAAAGTTTTAGTGCGCGATAAAAATAAGAAAAGAGAAGGAATTGATTCTTCACTTTTAACAGACCGTTGGGAAGATATTATCCTGGATGATGAAATTGAAATTGTGATCGAAGTTATGGGAGGAATCGAACCAGCCCGTACTTATATTATGGAAGCATTAAATGCAGGGAAAAATGTTGTAACAGCCAATAAAGATTTGATTGCGACTCATGGAAAAGAACTTCTGGATGCAGCAGAAGAAAATGGATGTGATTTGTTATTTGAAGCATCCGTTGCTGGAGGAATCCCAATCATTCGTCCGCTGAAACAGTGTTTGGCAGGAAATCATCTGACAGAGGTTACGGGAATCGTTAATGGTACAACGAACTTTATTTTAACAAAAATGAGTGAAGAAGGTATGGAATTTGATGAAGCTCTTGCTCTTGCGACAGAACTTGGATATGCAGAGGCAGATCCAACGGCTGATATTGAGGGATATGATGCCGGACGTAAAGTTGCAATCATGGCTTCGATTGCATTTAATTCCAGAGTAACATTTGATGATGTATATACGGAAGGAATTACTCATATTTCTTCCAGAGATATTCAGTATGCAAAAGCTATGGGATGTGAGATCAAACTTCTTGGAGTTGCAAGAAATACAGATACAGGAATTGAGGTTCGTGTACATCCAATGTTAATTCCATTAAATCATCCATTGGCAGGAGTTAAGGATTCTTTTAATGCTGTCTTTGTTCATGGAGATGCTGTAGACGATGCAATGTTCTACGGAAGAGGAGCTGGAGAACTCCCAACAGCGAGTGCAGTTATAGGAGATATTATTGATGTTGCAAGAGATATCCAGTATCATTGCTGTGGAAGAATTCACTGTACTTGTTATAAAAATCTTCCAATCAAGAAGATTACAGAAATTGAAAGCAAATATTTCCTGAGAATGCTTGTCGCAGATAAGCCTGGAGTTCTGGCAAGAATTGCAGATAAGCTTGGTAAAAATAATGTAAGTATCGCTCAGGTGATTCAGAAAAATAAAATTAATGATCACGCGGAACTTGTTGTTATTACAGATTCTGTATTAGAACAAAATTTTGCAGATGCTCTTGTAAGTATCCGGGAAATGGATACAACAAAAGAAATCTCAACGGTGATTCGTGTTTACTAAAAAACATATATAATAGAAGAAACGCATAGATGCATGGTCGTCTATGCGTTTCTTTGTTTAGAAGTCTTTGTTTTTATGAAAATTCTTCAATTTCATGATGGTTTCTTCTTGATGCGAGATAGGCGTGTCCGATTTTATGTTTTACGGCAATCCAGTTTTCTTGAACTTTTAACAAAAAAAATGCCGTGCATAATGGAATGATACAGAGGAAAGTTCCGTGCTGATCAAATGTTTGGCAAGATAAATAGGAAAAAATAACACCAATATGGAAGGAAAGAAGAACCTTTCCAAAAAACTTTCCTTTGCGGAGAGCCTCTTTGTCTTTGGTGCATAAATATTCGGTCATAGACGTTGTAAATTGGCGTAAATTATTCGTAGAAAAAATGCTGGAACAGGTAAATCCATCTGCCCCTTTAAAAGAACACCATTGAATCGCCATTGCGACATATAATGGGTAAAGGGCAATAAAGTCATTGATGTGAGCGGGAAGTAGTCCAACAATGATGATTGCCAGAGCATCGATCAGGAGACTAACTTGTTTTAAAGGGAATCTTGAATACTTTGGCAAAATAACGGTTAAAGCCATGGCTACCATATAAAGAAAAACACCGAATAATCGTACGAGTAAATTTTGATCGGGATGCCCAGCGAGATCTGAAAAAATAGAGATCAGATTTGAAGTCTGAGCAGAACCAAATAATTCATGGTGATTTAAAATAGCAAATCCACCAAGAAATCCGCCGATCATTGCCATGTTTAAATGGATCCATCGGTCTAGACGTTTTTTTGACATGAAACTAACCAACTTTCTTAAAAAAATTATTCTGTCGCTATTATACCGCTGAAAATCTTTTTTGTAAAATTTATATTTTATTTATGAATAAAAAAAGCAACAGCCACAGAGGTTTTAAGTCTGTGGCTGTTGCTTTTTTCTATAGAGTTTTTTATTTAGTTAGCATTTCCATAATTTCATTGCTTCGTGCAACGAATTTTGTCATTTCTTCTGGCGCAAGTGGTTTATGACTTAACATTGCAAGATCATAAAGCTGTTCGCAAATAATTTTTGCATTGTCAGCATCTCCATGCTCAAACAGATATTTTACAAGGTTATTATTTGCATTTAAAGTCAAGGTTTCAGCTGGTGCGCCGAACATGTTTGGATCCATTCCAGGCATTGCATACATTTTCATCATATCCTGCATACGTCTGCTTTCTTCGGATAATGTAATAATAGAAGAAATCTTTTCGTCTTTTAATTTTTCTACATGGACATCCAGATTTTCTTTTCCGAGAGTTTTGCGGAATAAATCAGTTAATGCTTTTTTAATATCTTCCAAATCTTTTTCATCAACATTTTCTTTTAATGCTTCTTCTACATCAGCATCGATTCGTTTGAATTTAATATGTTTATTCTGCTGTTCGATTTGTGTGATGAAAGCGGAATCAATGTTATGATTTAAGATGACAGCATCCATATTTTGTTCTTTGAACATATTAATATACTGGCTTTGCTGTACTTCATCTGTAATATAATACAGGGTTGTTACATCATCATCATTTGCAGGTGCAGGAACAAGATCGCTTAATGTAACATAGTTGTGTTCCATGTTTTTAAAGAGAATATAATCTTTAATCTTATCTGCAAATTTCTGATCACGGATGAATCCAAACTTAATGAATGGGCTAATATCATCCCAGTATTTTTCATAGGATTCACGGTCTGTTTTGCACATACCGGTTAGTTTGTCTGCAACTTTCTTTGTAATATAGTCAGAAATTTTCTTCACAAATCCATCATTTTGAAGAGCACTTCTTGATACATTTAATGGAAGGTCTGGACAATCAATGACACCTTTTAAGAGCATCAGGAATTCAGGAATGACTTCCTTAATATTATCTGCAATAAATACCTGGTTATTATATAATTTGATGGTTCCTTCGATGGAATCATATTCGGTATTGATCTGAGGGAAGTAAAGAATTCCTTTTAAGTTAAATGGATAATCCATATTTAAATGAATCCAGAATAAAGGCTCTTTAAAGTCATGGAAAACTTTGTGATAAAATTCCTTATATTCCTCATCACTGCACTCATTTGGACGTTTTAACCAAAGTGGATGAGTGTCACTTAAAGAAACCGGACGTTTATGAATCTTTACAAGATCTTTGGCAGGAGAAACTTCTACCGTTTCTTTTGTTCCGTCTTCTTTTTCTTTTTCCTCTGTTTTGGCATCTTCATGAATATGTTCAACGACAATGTCATCTTCTTTTAAATCTGCTTCTGGGATAGTTTCATACTCTTGTTCTTTGCCTTCTACAGATAGGAAGATTTCCGTTGGCATGAAGGAACAATATTTTTCGATGATTTCTCTAGCACGGAATTCATTTGTAAATTCAGTACTGTCATCATTTAAGAATAAAGTGATTTCTGTACCAACACCTTCTTTTGTACCAGTTGTCATTGTATATTCTGTACCGCCATCACATTCCCAGTGTACTGGCTCAGCGTCTTTCTTATAAGAAAGAGTATCGATGGTAACTTCATCTGCAACCATAAATGCAGAGTAGAAACCAAGACCAAAATGCCCGATGATCTGGTCACCTTCGGTTTTGTCTTTATATTTCTCAAGAAATTCAGTTGCTCCAGAAAATGCAATCTGGGAAATATATTCTTCAACTTCATCTGCAGTCATACCAAGACCGGTATCAATAAATTTTAAAGTTTTCTTTTCAGGATCCAGGATGACATCTACTTTGTTTTTATGTCCTTCTGGGAAAGTGTATTCTCCCATCATATCCAGTTTTTTCAGTTTTGTGATCGCGTCACATCCGTTGGAAATCAGTTCACGGAAGAAAATATCGTGATCGGAATAAAGCCATTTTTTAATAATAGGGAAAATGTTATCGCTGTTAATGGAAAGCGTTCCTTTTTTATCTGCCATAATGTCATGCTCCTTTATTTTTATGATTTTATCTTCTAAATTTTTTGTTCTATTTCTAATAGAACTTTCTATAAAAAGTATTTTAGAACTAAAATTGATAAAAGTCAAGAAAAAATTAGCACTCATTTTAAAAGAGTGCTAATAATATATTATGCATGGATAAATCAATTTAACGATAATTTAACGAAGGCATGACGAGAAGATGATTTTCTTTTCCTATAATATGAAAAGATGAAAAAAGAAGAGAGGAGAATCTATGGCGTTTACAGCAGAGTGGATTCCAGGGCAAAATCTCTGGGAAACAAGAAACTATGGAAAGTATGATGGAGTTAATTATGTAAGAGTTTTCCTTGGACATGAACAAGTTTATGTTCAGATTGAAGATGTTCTTGTATTTGAGACTGCACCGGGATATTACAGACAAAATCCATTTATGAAACAGGCAATGGATGGAATTGCTTATAATCAGGTCAAAATCATTGCTTATGGAACAGGAAGTTTTGGTACAAAAAAAGTTTACGAAAAAATCTTAAAACAATGTGGCTATTCTTATATTGAAACCATCGTTTTGGCAGATGATTTTCATAAAAAAAGCTGCAATTTTTTCTTTTGTCAAGATATGATTAGAAAATATAATCCAAAAAATAAAAAATATGGGATGATTGCGGATCATTTGTTGCCATTTGCAAAATTAAAACATTTAGATTTTTTATTATATACTTCTCCACGTTATTATGCATCCCGTTATTATTTTGGGAAACAGCTTTCTCAAGATGAGCAATTTTTTGAAAATTTTGTCAATGAGCAATTATTTAACGGACTTTGGAAAGAGTCTAGGGGATATCATTTTGGATATGCATTTGAAGGATTTTTCCTTTATACTTTTTGCCATTTTTTAAAACAGGAAGTAATTCGATATGAGAAGACATCGGTTTGCTTTACAGCAGAAGCGGAAGTTGTGAGGCAGGCTTATGAAATTTTTTATCCAAAGGATGATACAGAAATGTTATATGGGTGGAAAGATACAAAAAGAGATGATAATTTTCGTGAATATATTCATAAAACAGTAAAAAATGAGACATTGCTTGTTGACTTTTCAATGAATTTAGCATGGAAGGAATATTTGCAGGAGGAGACAAAAGGAAAGGCAGAAGTCAGAAATTTATGTGATTTTTTTGGAAAAAGGGATGAAAAAACACAAAATTTTATAAAAAAGGCAATTGCCATGACAAGAGAAACAGGATTTTTTATTGAACAATATGAAGGAGAACTTGCTATTTGGAAACAAAGAGAGGCATCAATTCGAAACCTTAGGAATGGACAAGAAGTACATAGAGGAATTATGGATTTTATTCGTCAGTTTGATCAGGCAGTTAGACAGAGTATTTATAATAGAAACAACTTTGCAAAAAAAAGTGCTGGATTTCTTTGCGAGGCGTTGGAATATGCATTTGATGAAGAAAAACGAAGCAAACTTCACATGCAACCAATGCAAGCTGTCTTAAAATCAAAAGCAGGAAAAAAAGCAATAAACTTTGCAAAAAAAGTATATCGGGGGATGAAAAAGAAATGATTTTATATGTTGGAGCGTCTCTTTATCATATTTTATGCTTTTGTATTCATAAGATTTTGAATCACGCTGAGGAAG
This sequence comes from Anaerostipes sp. MSJ-23, assembly GCF_018918155.1. Classification (GTDB taxonomy): domain Bacteria; phylum Bacillota; class Clostridia; order Lachnospirales; family Lachnospiraceae; genus Anaerostipes. The sequence continues at coordinate 123,175 of NZ_JAHLPY010000004.1, read as the reverse complement.
ATGCAGTTCTTGTAATTGGTGACAACATTTTTTCCAAAAGTGGTATGAAAGAATTGAAGGAGGATCTTGATCAATCAAAAATTTTTCAAAGAACAATTATTTTAAATTTTATTGAGGGAGCTTATCGAAATCCATATACGTTAAATGAAGAATCAGATGAAGAACAGGTAGATCGTTACATTGCTTACAATGAGCAATGGGTAGAACAGTGGATGGAAAAAAAGAAACTGTCTTTATCAGGAGTGACAGAATATAATTTGGCCATCGATCATCGGCATCTTGGGATGTATATTCTCTCAAAAAAAATTCCATATCAGTATTTTGAAGATGGAAGTGGTCTTTTATCAAGAGAAAACGTACAGGTAGAGTTTCATAAAAAATCTCAATATGCCTCATATGCAGTTACGAAGCGGCTGCATGCACTTGGAATGAGTGAGATTGTTACAAAAAAATATGCCAATGCATCAGCACAGCTTCCTGGATTTTATGATGATAAGATGGAAGATTTTCATGTGATCCGTTTATTTCAAAGGCTTTCAAAAGAAGATCAGCAGAGAGTACTTTCTTTATTTTATGCGCGAAAAATTGTTCTTTTGGACACAGAAAAAAAGCCAGTTTTATATTTGACAAGATATGTGCGTTATTTGCAGAAACCAACGATGGAACATCATCATTATATTTCTGCATTAGTTCTTGATTTATTTGCGCAGGGACATCAGGTTGTAATTAAACCGCATCCAAGAGATTTTTCTGGAAGATATAAGGATTTGTTTCCAGATGCGATTGTGTTAAAAAAACAGTTTCCTTCAGAATTACTTCCATTTTTATATGATGGGAAATTTGACAAGATCATTACGATAGGTTCTACAGCAATTGATGCCTTAAAAGATGATACCGAGGAAGTGGTAAAACTTGATGTTGATTTTGAAAATAAGGTTGATCGAATTTATCCATATATTGCATCAATTTATCTCACAAAGTATTTGTATCCGCAGATAGGGGAAGAGGAAATGGCAGTCAGTGGATGCTTGATGGAATTTTTAACACCACTTTGTATGGAAATTCTTGGATTTGCGCCTAAAGAAGCTGAAGATGGGAAAGTTTATAAAATGCTTGTGATGGATGAGATTGTGGAAAATGAGTGGAAAACAGAAACAAGCTGTTATTTAAACACTAACCAGGATTATGCTTTTGCGGATTACAGGCAAAAACATTTTGAAGATATTTCTTTGTTAGATGTTTCAGTGGAAACAGAGGAAGAAAGTCTTGGAAAAAAACAGGATGCTTTTTTGTACATTGGAACAAATGATCAGAAAGTACGCCAACGAGTAGAACATTTTTCAATGGAAAAAGAATTTCCGCGAACAAAAATCAAGATGTTTCTTGGAAAAGAGACAAAACAACAGAAAGAATATGAAAAAATTATGGCAGAAATTTTATGGATGTGCTACAAAGGGAAACATCTGCAAGAGGAAGAGGTTCCATTTCTTCTGCCACAAAAAAAGAAAAAAGTATCAGAAAATGATTTGAATGCTGTTCGCCAGTTTTGTATAGCGATAAGAGCAAAAAAGGAGAATTATGAAAACAGTAGCATTTGTACCTATGAAACTAAATAATGAACGTCTCCCAGGGAAAAATACGAAACCATTTACGAATGGAAAGCCATTATACATTGTTAAAAGTAAAAGGAATTGATGAGATTTATGTTTATTGCTCAGATCCTTCTATTTTGTTACATATTCCTCGTGGAATTAAATTTTTAAAAAGAGACGCCGCTTTGGATGGAAGTCATGTAAAAATTAATGAAGTTTTAAAAGACTTTGCAAGGGATGTAGCTGCTGATGTTTACGTTTTAGCACATGCAACGGCACCTTTTATTAAGGCCAAGACAATTGAAGAAGGGGTAGATGGAGTGTGTAATGGAGCTTATGATTCGGCTTTAACGGTGATTCGGCAGCAGGACTTTTTCTGGATGGATAAAAAACCATGGAATTATGATCCAAAAGAAATTCCAAGGACTCAGGATTTAAAACCATTATATCGCGAAACGACAGGACTGTATATTTATGAACGGCATTTAATTGAAAAAGAAAATAGAAGAACTGGAGAGCATCCACTTCTTCTTGAAGCAGACTGGAAAGAAGCTGTAGACATCAATCAGCCAGAAGATTTTGTGATTGCAGATGCTTTATATAATTATAGTCTGCAAAAAGGAGAAAAAATTTATGAATAAAATATCAGTTCTTGATTGTACTCTTCGGGATGGCGGTTATGTCAATGATTTTGATTTTTCAGCGCCAACGATCCGGACAATAATTTCTAAACTTGGGAAAGCACACATGGATATTATTGAATGTGGATTTTTAAAAGATGTAGACTATGATGAGAATAAAACAGTTTTTCGTCAAGTAGAACAAATAACACCGTTTATCACGCCTAAGAAAAAGCATTCGATGTATGTAGCGATGATTGTGACAGGAACAATTTCTGCGTCTAAAATTGCACCAAGAACAAAGGACTCTATTGATGGAATTCGTATTACTTTCCATAAAAAAGAAGTTGATGAGGCATTTACCCTTGGTTATGCATTGATGGATAAAGGGTATAAAGTTTTTATGCAGCCAGTTGGAACAACAACTTATAACGATATTGAACTGTTGGCACTTTTAGAAAAAGTGAATGAGATGAAACCGTATGCCTTTTATTTAGTGGATACGCTTGGAAAACTTTATGCAAAACAACTTCTAAAATTATTCTATCTTGTAGATGATAACTTAGATGAAGATATAACGATCGGATATCATTCTCATAACAATCTGCAATTATCTTTTTCTAACGCCCAGGAATTAATTCAGAGTTGTGGGAAACGAAATCTAATCATTGATGCTTCCGTGCTTGGCATGGGACGTGGAGCAGGAAATCTTTGCAGTGAAATCTTGACACAGTATATCAATGAAAACATAGAATACCGTTATCATACGGAACTTCTGATTGAATTAGTTGATGAGTATATCAGCCCGATTTCCTATATTCATCCATGGGGGTATAGTGCTGGATATTTTCTTGCGGCAACTAATAACTGTCATCCCAATTATGTAGGATTTTTGTTGAATAAACAAACATTAAATATGAAACAAATCTATCAAATCTTAAAGAAAATACCCGAAGAAGAAAGAGCTCTATATAATGAAAAATTAATTGATTCGCTTTATCTGAAATTCCAGGAAAATGAAGTTGATGATAAGGAAGCTATGAAAAAATTAAGAAAGATCATGAATGGAAAGGATATTGTAGTTGTAGCCCCAGGAAAAAGTGTAGTGGATGAAAAAGAAAAGATTCATGAATTTTTAGAACGAGAAACAGAGCATTTTATTATTTCGGTGAATAATATCCCGGATGAGATTTTGCCGGATGCTCTTTTTATTAGCAACCAGAAACGTTTTCATCAAATTAAAAAGATGCATGGACTGAAAGATCTTCCATTTCCGGTTATCATAACATCCAATATTGATACAGGAAAAGAAATAGAATATGTCGTTAATTATTCCAATCTTGTGATGTCAGATACGATGATTTCAGATAATGCTTGTTTAATGTTATTTCATCTTTTGATAGATCTTGGAATTGATGAGATCTTTGTGATTGGATTTGACGGATATCATACAAATGTGGAACGTAATTACTATGCGAAACAGTTAATTAATAGTTCCGATCGGGAAAAATTGAGTAAGATGAACAAGCATATGAAAAAATATATGAAAAAAATCGAATCGCACCTGGATGTACATTATGTCACCGATTCCATGTATGACCCAAAGAAGGAAAAGGAGAATTAAAGAGAAATGGTATTATTTCGATGTGATTCAGTATATCAGTTAATGAATGCAATTCAGATAAAACTTTCTTTATTACCAGAAGAAGATGCAAATCTTTTGTTAAGCGATCATACTGATTTTGGGGAAATCGTTGGTCGTGTGGAACAGAGTAATATTTTTTCTTCGGTAAAGAGGTTGTATTCAAGAAAGAAAGCAGATCAGTATTGGTCTTTTACAAAGGAAGAACAAAAAGAGATTAGCCATCATCCGGAAGATTATGTAGATATCAAGCTTTTGGAAAAGAAGTATACCGATTTTTATTTAAGTTTTGAAACGGCTTATGCAAAATTAATGTATTATGCGATGGTAAGAAAAGGAAATACACTAAAAGTGCATTTATTTGAAGATGGGATGGCGACCTATGTATGTGATGTAGAAAAAAGATGCCGAGAAGATGGAATGGACCATGAATTTTATAAAGATCAGAAATTTCTTAATAATATTAAGAGGCTTCTTGTCTATGAACCGACGTTATTTACAGGACCATCCGCTTTACCGTTTGATATCGAAAAAATTCCTGCAATTCAAGCAAAGGATGAGAAAATACGACAGATCTTTTTCCAAGTTTTTGGAAGAGGAGAAATGCCAAAGGAACCATTTATTTTTTGGAAGAAGCATTTCTTGATGATAAGGTGCCATCGAATGACTTAGAACTATTTTTGGAAACAGCTAAAATAGTTGGAAAGGAAAATATCGTTGTCAAATTGCATCCAAGAAATAAGGAAAATCGTTTTGAAAAATATGGAATACATACAATGAAACATACATCGGTTCCATGGGAATTATTTCTTATGGAACATGATATTACACAAAAAGTTTTATTTACGGTTTCTTCTAATGTCTCTCTTACTTCAAAACTAATTTTTGGGAAAAATATGAATGCGATCATGTTGTATCCTATGTTCATTGGAAAAACCTGGTTGATGAGCAATCCAAATTTTAAAGAATATCATGAAAAAGCAGTAAAAAAATTTAATGAGGATAGAAAAAATATTTATTGTCCACATTCTTTTGAAGAAATTAGAGAAATTTTAAAATATATAGGAGGATTGCAGAGAATTGAGCAGACAAGATGAAAAAAAACCGGAAGTATCGATTATTATTCCAGTTTATAATGCTCAGAAATATATAAGACAAACGATGGATTATCTGTTGCATCAGACACTGGAATCGATGGAGCTAATTTTTGTTGATGATCAATCTACAGATCAGTCACGAGAAATTATCATGGAATATAAAAAGCAATATCCACAGAAGATTTTTTTATATGACAGTCAACATGGGGGACCCGGAGAGGCTAGAAATATAGGAATCAAACATGCAAGAGCAGATTATATTGGATTTGCAGATGCAGATGATTATATGGAATATGATATGTATGAAAAAATGTTTGAGGAAACAAAAAAGCAGCCATGTGATTTAGTCTATACTCCTTACTATTTAATTCGAGATTGTAAGAAAAAAGTGATGGGACGGCTTTCGATTCCGCTTGATATTTCTCAGCTGATCTTTCAGGGAGAAGTTTCTTTTTGGACGAAATTGATTCATAAAGATTTATTAAAAAAGGTTGGGGAAATTCCAGCGATATGGTTTGAAGATACTGCCTATATGCCTGTGTTATTTTCTTATGCGCAAAATATTGTTTATCTGGATGAACCCCTTTATTATTATATGAAGCGAGAAGGTTCTATCACAAATCGTATGGAAGATCGTAAAACATTAGATACGATTAGGGCAGAAAATTATGCGCTTGAACATTGCAATCCAAAATATCTTTCAGCTGTTGCGGCGCGTGTTGCTGATCGTATTCTATTCAATATCCGTACAAGGTGGTATTATTCAGGCGAATTTATGAAACACTTAAAGGAACATAAAGATCTTTTTTTGGAAAATCCAATCTTAAAGCAATATCCGATGCGTTATCAGAAGATTTTACATTATATAGAGTATCCGGGAGAAAAAATACCAGAAATTTTATATGTGACAGCTTTTGGAAAAGAAAAGGAACAACATAAAAGACAAGCATTGCAGTATGCAAAAGAGGTTTTTGAAATCGAAGCAAAGCTTGTGATTTTGGATGAAGAAACATGTGATGTTTTTGAGACAGATCAGGTAAGCAAAGCATATGAGGACGGAAATTATGAATATGTTGGTCATTATTTTGCTATAAAACATCTTTTTGAGAATGGAGGAATCTATCTTGGAGAAGGAATTGAATGGCATCAGTCTTTTGAATACCTTCGTAGTTTTTCTTCCTTTTTTGGATTCCTTGATGAGAATACTTTTACCGATCGTGTGATAGGATGCTGTAAAGGGGATAAAGTAATCAAAGAATTATGGAAAACATACAAATATCCCCCATTTTATAAAGATCCAATGGAGCCATTGAAAAATAGAATTCGCAATATTTTAGTTGCTTTTGCTGGAGTTCGACTGGATAATCAGACTCATTTTTATGATTATCCATGTGCAGTGTTTGATTCTTCTGTTTTTGTAATTCAAGGGAATCATGCGATGCATGTATGCAGTCATAATTTTGAAAAATACTATAAGGATCAGGCCTATACAGTTTTGCCAACTTCAACCGTGGTATCACTTGCCGGGAAAAGTAGTGAGGATGTAAAAGATTTAAGACAAGAGTTAAATAGGGTAACCGCTTTAAAAAATAAATTACTTGGTCAAAGAAAAGAACTTCGACAGGAAAATCGAAAATTGAAACGAAAAGTAGAAGCGTATGAAAATTCCACTTCTTGGAGATGGACCGCTGTTTTCCGAAAAGGTGGAAGACTTCTTCGAAAATTGTAACAATTAAAAAGGACGATGATTCAGATATCATCGTCCTTCTAACATTCTGTTTATAATCGGGGCGACAGGATTTGAACCTGCGACCTCGTAGTCCCGAACCACGCGCTCTACCAAGCTGAGCCACGCCCCGTGCATTTGCTATTATAGCTCTTTTTTTATGTAATTGTAAAGACCAAATTTAAAAAATATAAAAATCGTGTTACAATAAAAAAAAGAAGAAAAAAGAAAGAAGAAAGCAATGAATAAAATCAATTATCAAAAGAAATTGGACCAGATTTTGGAAGGGTTTGATGGAAGGAAGCCAACACTTTTGCTGCATAGTTGTTGTGCACCATGCAGTAGTTATGTGCTGGAATATTTGTCACAATATTTTCACATTACGATTGATTATTACAATCCGAATATTGATTCCAAGGAAGAGTATGAAAAAAGAGTGAAAGAGCAAAAGCGTCTTGTAAAAGAAATGAATCTCAATATCGAAGTATTCGATGGGGGCTATCATCCGGAGATTTTTTATAAAACTGTTCGTGGATATGAAAAAGAACCGGAAGGAGGAAAACGCTGTTATCGCTGTTATGGTTTACGCTTGAGACAGGCGGCAAAGTTAGCGGCACAAAACCATTTTGATTATTTCACAACAACTTTAACAATCAGTCCTCTAAAAAATGCTGCATGGCTTAATGAACTCGGACAAAAAGCAGGAGAAGAAGAAGGGGTAACATTTTTACCTTCTGATTTTAAGAAAAAAGGTGGATATCAGCGATCGATTCAATTATCCAAAGAGTATGATCTTTATCGCCAAAATTTTTGTGGATGTATCTTTTCAAAAAAAGAAAGTGAGGAAAAACGGGGTATTTCATTGAAGAATGGCGAAGATATGAAAAAAATATAATAAAATGTAAAAAAAGCCTTGCATGATCCTTTGATATATGATAAAATTTTTACAATTTGTAGAGAAATATTTCTAAAATAAAGACGCGAGAGAGTATTAGAAAAATGATTTTTTCTAATACTTGGGTTAGTGATTTTTATTTTGGATTTATTTCTCTTTTTTTTGCCCGAAAGGGTTTGGGGAAAGTAACTATTTGTATGACGTTCATTTAGGAGGAAATTTACATGAATGCATTTTTGATATTGGAAGACGGGCACGTTTTTAAAGGAAAAAGCTTCGGTTCCAAAAAAGAAGTAATCTGTGAGGTAGTATTTAATACTTCCATGACAGGATATCTCGAAGTACTGACCGATCCGTCTTATCAGGGGCAGGGAGTTGTTATGACTTATCCGCTGATTGGAAATTATGGGGTATGTCTTGAAGATGCAGAATCAAAGAAACCATGGCATTCTGCATTTATTGTTCGTGAAATCTCAAGAACATCCAGCAATTTTAGAAGACAAGAAGATTTAGAAAAATATTTGATTGATTATGATATTCCTGGAATCAGTGGAGTGGATACCCGTGCAATCACAAAGATTTTAAGAGAACAAGGATGCATGGGAGGAATGATTACAACAAATCCAAATTATAATTTAGATGAAATTCTTCCAAAATTAAAAGCTTACACAGTCACAGATGCAGTGAAAACAGTTACAAGAGAAGAAAAAGAACATTTTAAAGGAGACGGCTTTAAAGTTGCATTATTAGATCTTGGAACAAAAAATAATATTATTCGTTCTCTGGAAAAGAGAGGATGTGATGTAACAGTATATCCTGCTTTTACAACTGCAGAAGAAATTCTTGGAGATCATCCAGATGGAATTATGTTATCCAATGGCCCTGGAGATCCAAAAGAATGTGAATCCATTATTAAAGAAATCAAAAAACTTTATGACAGTGATGTGCCAATCTTTGCGATCTGTCTTGGACATCAGCTGATGGCACTTGCTACAGGAGCAGATACAGAAAAAATGCGTTGGGGACACCGTGGTGGAAATCACCCAGTCAAAGATTTAAAGAGTGGAAGAGTTTATATTTCTTCTCAGAATCATGGGTATGTGATCAAGGAAGATAGCATTCCTTCTGACATTGCAGAAGTTTCCTTTATTAATGTAAATGATAAGACAATCGAAGGTCTTGACTATAAGAATAAGAATATCCGTACGGTGCAGTTCCATCCGGAAGCATGCCCAGGACCACAGGATACCGCATATTTATTTGATGAATTTATGGATAGAATGAAAGGAGCTAAAAATGCCTAAGAGAGAAGATATAAAGAAAGTACTTGTCATTGGTTCAGGACCTATCGTTATTGGACAGGCAGCAGAATTTGACTATGCAGGAACACAGGCCTGCCGTGCACTTCAGGAAGAAGGAGTAGAAGTTGTTCTTGTAAATTCAAACCCTGCAACGATTATGACAGATAAAGATATCGCAGACAAGGTATATATTGAGCCATTAACAGCTTCTGTCATTGAAAAAATCATTGAAAAAGAAAAACCAGATAGCATTCTTCCAACACTTGGCGGACAGGCTGCTTTAAACCTTGCAATGGAATTAGTAGAAAATGGTTACCTTGAAAAATCTGGAGTAAAATTAATTGGTACTTCTCCAGCCACTATTAAAAAGGCAGAAGATCGTCTGGAATTCCAGAATACAATGGAAAAAATCGGAGAGCCAATTGCTGCCGGACAGGTTGTCACAACGATTGAAGATGGTGTGAAATTTGCTAATGAAGTGATTGGTTATCCTGCAGTACTTCGTCCAGCATATACGCTCGGTGGAAGTGGCGGTGGAATTGCACATAATCAGGAAGAATTGGAATCAATTCTTGAAAATGGTCTTCGTTTAAGCCGTGTAGGAGAGGTTTTAGTAGAGCGTTATATCGGTGGATGGAAAGAAATTGAGTATGAAGTAATGCGTGATGAAAATGGAACATGTATTACGATCTGTAATATGGAAAATATTGATCCAGTTGGTGTGCATACGGGAGATAGTATCGTTGTGGCTCCATCTCAGACTCTTGCAGATAAAGAATATCAGATGCTTCGTACATCTGCATTAAATATCATCACAGAACTGGATGTTCATGGTGGATGTAACGTACAGTATGCATTAAATCCAGACAGTTTTGAATATTGTGTTATTGAGGTAAATCCTCGTGTCAGTCGTTCTTCTGCATTGGCATCTAAGGCAACTGGATATCCAATTGCTAAGGTTACAGCAAAGATTGCGATTGGATATACATTGGATGAAATTGAAAATGCAGTTACAAAGAAAACTTATGCAAGTTTTGAACCAATGCTTGATTACTGTGTCGTAAAAATGCCACGTCTTCCATTTGATAAGTTTATTCATGCAAAACGTACACTGACAACACAGATGAAGGCAACTGGAGAAGTTATGAGTATCGGAACAAACTTTGAAGGTGCATTAATGAAAGCGATTCGTTCTCTGGAACAGCATGTAGACAGTCTGATCTTTGGAAACTATGGAGAATTGACGGATGAAGAACTGTTAAAGGAATTGGAAAAAATTGATGACTTAAGAATCTATGTCATTGCCGAAGCAATTCGTCGTGGATTTGATTATGATACAATCTTTAACATTACAAAGATTGACCGTTGGTTCTTAGACAAGATTGCAATTCTTGTTGAAATGGAAAAGAAACTTTCAGAGGCAGAAACACTGGATCACGATTTATTATTAGAAGCAAAACGTCTGGAATTCCCAGATAAAGTGATTGGACAGTTGGTTGGAAAGACAGAACGTGAAATTAAACAGTTAAGAGATGAAATGAATATTCATGCTGCATATAAGATTGTAGATACTTGTGCAGCAGAGTTTGATGCAGAAACACCTTACTATTATTCTTGTTATGACGGAGAAAATGAAGTGGAAGAAACTTCTGGTAAGAAAAAGGTCATGGTACTGGGATCAGGACCAATCCGTATTGGACAGGGGATCGAATTTGATTATTGTTCTGTACACAGCGTATGGGCACTTGCAAAAGAAGGATATGAAACAATTATTGTAAATAATAATCCGGAAACAGTATCTACAGACTTTGATGTGGCAGATAAACTGTATTTTGAGCCATTAACAGCAGAAGATGTAGAAAGCATCGTAGATTTAGAAAAACCAGATGGAGCAGTTGTACAGTTTGGCGGACAGACAGCGATCAAATTAACAGAAGCATTGATGAAAATGGGAGTTCCAATCCTTGGTACAAGCGCAGAAAATGTAGATGCAGCTGAGGACCGTGAATTATTTGATGAAATTCTGGAAGAATGTTGTATTCCAAGACCAAAAGGAACAACAGTATTTACATGTGAAGAAGCAATCAAGGTTGCGCATGAACTTGGATATCCTGTACTGGTACGTCCATCCTATGTTCTTGGAGGACAGGGAATGCAAATTGCTGTATCTGATGAAGATATCAAAGCATTTATGGAAATTATTAATCGTTACGAACAGGAACATCCAATTTTGATTGACAAATACCTTGTTGGTAAAGAAGTTGAAGTTGATGCCGTATGTGATGGAACTGATATTTTGATTCCAGGAATTATGGAACATGTGGAACGTGCAGGTATTCATTCCGGAGATAGTATTTCAGTATATCCATCCATCAACTTAACAGACAAGGTGAAACGTGTCATTGCAGAATATACAAGAAAACTTGCAAAATCTCTTCATGTTATTGGTCTGATTAACATTCAGTTTATCGTGGCAAACGAAGAAGTTTATGTAATCGAAGTAAATCCAAGATCTAGCCGTACGGTTCCTTATATTAGTAAAGTAACAGGAATTCCGATTGTTGCACTTGCAGCAAAAGTGATTACGGGAGCTAAGATTAAAGATCTTGGATATACCACTGGACTTCAGCCAGAATCTGAATATTATGCAGTAAAAAAACCGGTATTCTCTTTTGAAAAACTGAGAGGAGCCGAAGTCAGCCTTGGACCAGAAATGAAGTCAACAGGTGAATGCCTTGGAATTTCTAAAAATTTCCATGAGGCATTATATAAAGCTTTCCTTGGAGCTGGAGTTAATCTTCCAAAATATAAGAAGATGATCCTTACAGTAAAAGATTCTGATAAGATTGATGCCATTGACATCGGACGTAGATTTGTAGCTCTTGGATATGAAATTTTCTCAACAAAGAGTACATGCAGAGTCTTAAATGAAGCTGGAGTACCTGCGAAACCAATAAATAAATTAGAAGAACCATCTCCGAACTTGCTTGATTTAATTTTAGATGATAAAATTGATTTAGTCATCGATACACCTTCCCAGGGTGTTGGCCGAAGCAAGGATGGATTCCTGATTCGTCGTTATGCGATTGAAACAGGAGTTACCTGCCTGACCAGTTTGGATACGGCAAATGCTCTGCTGACTAGTTTGGAAACAGGAAATCGAGATCAATTGACTGTTGTAGACATAGCGACAATTTAGCGAGAAAGAGGAGTGATGTTATGGGTCGATACACGAAACAGGACGTGATTGATTTAGTAAGAGAAAATGACGTTCAGTTTATCAGACTGCAGTTTTCAGATTTATTTGGCACAATGAAAAATGTTGCGATCACAGCACGCCAGCTTGAAAAGGCGTTGGATAATAAATGCACATTTGATGGATCTTCTGTGGATGGTTTTGTGCGTATTGAAGAATCGGATATGTATTTATATCCAGATTTGGATAGTTTTGTAATTTTCCCTTGGAATGCAGGGGGAAATCGAGTGGCAAGACTGATCTGCGATGTATATGGACAGGATGGAATGCCGTTTGCCGGAGATTCCAGACACGTTCTGAAACGGGTACTTAGAGAATGCAAAAATATGGGATATAAGTTTAACGTAGGACCAGAATGTGAATTTTTCTTATTTCACACCGATGAAGAAGGACGTCCAACAACGATATCTCATGAGAAAGCAGGATATTTTGATGTAGCCCCATTGGATCTTGGAGAAAGTGCAAGAAGAGATATGATTCTGAATCTGGAGGAAATGGGATTTGAAATTGAAGCATCCCATCATGAAGTGGCACCGGCTCAGCATGAAATCGATTTTAAATATGATAATGCGTTACGCACAGCCGATAACATTCTGACCTTCAAATTTGTCGTAAAATATATCGCAAAAAGACATGGATTGTATGCAAGTTTTATGCCGAAACCAATCACAGGTGTAGATGGATCCGGAATGCATTTAAATATGTCTTTATGGAAAGATGGCAGAAATATTTTCGCTGATTCCAAAAATCATATTGGAATTAGCGATGAAGCCTTTCATTTTATGGCAGGAGTCATGAAACATGCCAGAGAAATGAGCCTGATTACAAACCCTCTGGTAAATTCCTATAAAAGAATTGTGCCGGGATATGAAGCGCCAGTTGATGTTTCCTGGGCTTCTTCCAATAGAAGTCCGTTGATTCGAGTGCCTTCTGCAAGAGGAATCGGAACAAGACTGGAATTTCGAAGCCCGGATTCCGCTGCCAACCCATATCTTGCATTGGCAGTTAGTTTGGCAGCAGGACTGGATGGAATCCAGCAGAAGATGACTCCTGGAAAAGGAGCATCTGGAAATCAGTATGAAATGGCAGAAGGAGAAAAGGAGAAAGCAGGTATTATGGTGCTTCCAAGAGATTTGAAAGAATCCTTGGATCTGTTTGAACATAGCGAATACATGCGGAAAGTTCTCGGAGATCATATTTATACGAAATATATAGAAGCCAAAAGAAAAGAATGGGAATCTTACCAGAAATTTGTAACACAGTGGGAAATTGATGAGTATTTGTATAAGATTTAATTTTCTAGATCGAGAGATCCTAGGGGGTGAGGGCTGTGGTTAATGTCGTTGTTTTGTTTCCGAAACAAGAAATTGCCAGAAACATTAGAAATCTACTTGTTAGAAATGGTTTTGATGTTATTGGTGTTTGTGTAACGGGAGCGCAGGTAATGCAGCGAATGGAAAGTCAGGAAGAAGGGCTTGTCATTTGCGGTTATAAATATGCAGACATGATATACACGGAACTGAGAGAATACCTTCCAAGAGATGTTCATATGCTCTTGGTTGCCTCCCAGGCTCATTTGGAAGATTGTATGTATGAGAATGTATCCTGTCTTCCGATGCCTCTGAAAGCTCATGAGCTTGTAGAAAAGGTAAGAGAAATTGTCAGTGAAATTTCCTTTGCTCAGAAAAAGAAAAAGCATAAGCCAAAGCAGAGAACACGGGAAGAATTGGAATTATTGGATGAAGTCAAATCTCTGCTCATGCAAAATAATAGGATTTCGGAAGAAGAAGCCCATAGTTATATACAAAGAAGAAGCATGAACAGTGGTGTGGGACTGATTGAGATGGCAAAAATGATTAAGGAATCATTAATATATCATAATGATTAATTTAGGAGGAACTTATGTTTAAAATCAATGACAACTATTTGAAATTACCAGGAAGCTATCTGTTTTCTACAATTGCAAAAAAAGTAGCTAAGTATACAGAAGAAAATCCTGACAAAAACATTATCCGTCTTGGGATTGGTGATGTTACACAGCCACTGGCACCAGCGATCATTGACGCATTGCACAGTGCAGTAGATGAAATGGCTCATGAAGAAACATTCCATGGATATGCACCGGACCTTGGATATGAATTTTTAAGAAACGCTATTGCAAAAAATGATTATAAAGATCGCGGAGCAGATATTGCTGCTGATGAAATCTTCGTAAGTGACGGAGCAAAATGTGATTCTGGAAATATCCAGGAAATCTTCTCAATCGATAATAAAATCGCAGTATGTGATCCTGTATACCCTGTATATGTAGATACAAACGTTATGGCTGGAAGAACAGGAACTTATGATCCAAAAGCGGAAACATGGAGCGATGTGATCTATATGCCTTGTACAGCAGATAACAACTTTGCACCAGAATTTCCAGATGAAGTACCAGATATTATTTATCTATGCTTCCCAAATAACCCAACAGGAGCAACAATTACAAAAGATCAGCTTCAGGGATGGGTAGACTATGCAAATAAAAATGGATGTGTCATTATCTATGATGCTGCTTATGAAGCTTATATTTCTGAAGATAATGTAGCTCACACGATTTATGAATGTGAAGGTGCAAGAACATGTGCTATCGAATTAAAGAGTTTCTCTAAAAATGCAGGATTTACCGGTGTTCGTCTTGGATACACTGTAATTCCAAAGGATTTAAAATGCGGAGATACACAATTGCATTCTCTTTGGGCAAGACGTCATGGAACAAAATACAACGGAGCTCCTTACATTGTACAGAGAGCCGGAGAAGCTGTTTATTCTGATGCTGGAAAAGCACAGTTAAAAGAACAGGTTGGATACTACATGAATAATGCCAAAGTAATCTATGAAGGATTAAGAGATGCAGGATATACGGTATCTGGTGGTGTCAACGCACCATATATCTGGTTAAAAACTCCAGATAACATGACATCATGGGAATTCTTTGATCATCTGTTAAAAGATGCAAATGTTGTTGGAACACCTGGATCAGGATTCGGACCAAGCGGAGAAGGATACTTCCGACTTACAGCGTTCGGTAACTACGAGAATACAGTCGAAGCGATCGAACGAATCAGAAAAATGTAATTTTATCTTGAAATAAAAGTAAAGGCAGATTTGGCTTTTTATAGCAGATCTGCCTTTTGTATTTTGTTCTTGTATTCATTGAAGTTTTTATATACAATAGAAGAAAAAGAAAACCAGCATGAAAAAAAAGGAGATACAAAACCAATGAAAAAGTTAGCGATTGCTCAGGAATTAAAAGAAAATGCTTACCCTGGACGTGGAATTGTAATTGGAAAATCCAAAGACGGGAAAAAAGCAGTAACTGCATACTTTATCATGGGACGCAGCGAGAACAGCCGTAACCGTGTGTTTGTGGAAGAAGGAGAAGGAATTCGTACACAGGCATTTGATCCGGCAAAATTGGAAGATCCAAGTTTGATTATTTATGCACCTGTTCGTGTTCTTGGAAATGAAACGATCGTAACAAATGGAGATCAGACAGATACTGTATATGAAGGAAGAGAACAGGGATTGACTTTTGAACAGTCTTTAAGAAGTCGCGAATTTGAACCGGACGGTCCAAACTACACACCAAGAATTTCTGGAATCATGCAGATTAAAGATGGAGAATTCCATTATGCAATGTCTATTTTAAAAAGCAACAATGGAAATCCAGAAAGCTGTAATCGTTTTACCTTTACTTATGAAAATCCAATCGCTGGAGAGGGTCGTTTTATTCACACTTATATGCATGATGGAAATCCGTTGCCAAGTTTTGAAGGGGAACCAAAACTGATTGGAATCGAAGAAGATATTGATGACTTTACAAATACACTTTGGAATAGCCTAAATGAAGATAATAAAGTATCTCTGTTTGTACGTTATATTGATATTGCAACAGGAAAATATGAGACAAGAATTGTAAATAAAAATAAATAGTCAGCGAAACAAAGGAGAAAAAAATGAAAGAATTAGAATTAAAGTATGGATGTAATCCAAACCAGAAACCATCAAGAATTTATATGGAAGATGGAAGCCATCTTCCAATCGAAGTATTAAATGGAAGACCAGGATACATCAACTTTTTGGATGCATTTAACGGATGGCAGCTTGTAAGGGAATTAAAGAAAGCGACAGGTCTCCCTGCAGCTACTTCTTTTAAACATGTATCTCCTGCTGGAGCTTCCGTAGGACGTCCAATGTCTGATACTTTAAAGAAAATTTATTGGGTAGATGATATGGGAGATTTATCTCCACTTGCATGTGCTTATGCAAGAGCAAGAGGCGCAGACCGTATGTCTTCCTTTGGAGATTTCATTTCCTTATCAGATGTATGCGATGCTGACACTGCACGTCTGATCAAAAGAGAAGTATCAGATGGAGTCATTGCTCCTGGATATACGGACGAGGCATTAGAAATTTTAAAAGCAAAGAAAAATGGAAATTATAATATTATCAAGATTGATGAAAACTATCAGCCAGCACCATTAGAACATAAACAGGTCTTTGGAGTAACCTTTGAACAGGGAAGACAGGAACTTCCAATCGATGATGAACTGCTTGCCAATATTGTAACAGAAAACAAAGAAATTCCAGAGGAAGCATTGATTGATATGAAGATCTCCCTGATTGTACTAAAATATACACAGTCAAACTCTGTATGTTTTGTAAAAGACGGTCAGGCAATTGGAATCGGGGCAGGACAACAGTCTCGTGTTCACTGTACAAGACTTGCTGGACAGAAAGCAGATAACTGGTGGCTGAGACAGTGTCCGAAAGTTATGAATCTTCCATTTAAAGAAAAGATTCGTCGTGCAGATCGTGACAATGCTATTGATCTTTATATTGGAGATGAATATATGGATGTTCTTGCAGATGGTGCATGGGAAAATATTTTTACGGAAAAACCAGAAGTGTTCACAAAAGAAGAAAAAAGAGCATGGCTTGATAAGTTAACAGATGTAACTCTTGGATCCGATGCATTCTTCCCATTCTTTGATAATATCGAAAGAGCGCATAAGAGTGGAGTAAAATATATTGCACAGCCAGGAGGATCTGTAAGAGATGAGGCAGTCATTGATTGCTGCAACAAATATCATATGGCAATGGCCTTTACAGGAATCCGTCTCTTCCATCACTAAAAACATTGACAAGAAGAATATGACATGATAAAATAAAAATAGTGTTAAAAAAATAAACTTGTGAGAGAAGATTAATTTATCATATAACAAAAAAGAATTCCCTAGAGAAATCAGGGAATTCTTTTTTTGTTTCATAAGAAATTTCGATAAAATAAAAAAATCACCAAAGAAGTATCTGGATTGAACAAAATAAGAGAATCCGTACTTTTGGTGATTATTTTTTTGAGACTATACGTTGAAACGGAATACAATGATGTCTCCGTCTTTTACGATGTATTCTTTTCCTTCTTGGCGTACAAGTCCTTTTTCTTTACATGCGTGCATGCTTCCATTTTCCATCAGATCATCATAAGATACAACTTCAGCACAGATGAATCCACGTTCAAAGTCGGTATGGATTTTTCCAGCTGCCTGTGGAGCTTTTGTTCCTTTATGGATTGTCCACGCGCGGGTTTCATCTTCTCCAGAAGTAAGGAAGCTAATCAGTCCAAGGAGAGAGTAGCTTGCAGAGATCAACTTTTCGAGACCAGATTCCTTTAATCCAAGATCTTCCAAAAATTCTTTTTTCTCATCATCATCAAGTTCTGAGATTTCCTGTTCAATTTGCGCACATACAGCAAAAACCTTGGCATCTACACTTTCAGCATATTTTCTTACTTCGTTTACAAATTCATTGTCTTTTGCATCGTCAGCAAGATCATCTTCTGTCACATTGGCAGCAAAGATTACAGGTTTGATGGTCAAAAGATTACAAGAATTTAAGATTGCCTGATCATCTTCATCATCAACTTCGAATGTTTTAGCAAGTTTTCCATCTTCAAGATGAGCTTTTACTTTTTGAAGAAATTCTACTTCATGAGCCAGTGCTTTATCATTTCTGGCACCACGAGTAGATTTCGCAATACGGCGGTCCAGTACTTCAATATCAGAAAAGATTAACTCGAAGTTAATAGTTTCAATATCACGGAGTGGATTAATGGATCCATCTACATGGACGATATTGCTGTCTTCAAAACAGCGGACAACATGAACGATAGCATCAACTTCACGGATATTAGCAAGAAATTGATTTCCAAGACCTTCTCCTTTAGAAGCTCCTTTTACAAGACCAGCGATATCAACAAATTCGATAGCGGCTGGGATTACTTTTTTTGAATGATACATTTCAGCCAGACGATCCACACGTTCATCAGGAACTGTAACGATACCAACGTTTGGATCAATGGTACAAAATGGATAGTTAGCTGATTCGGCACCTGCCTTGGTCAAAGAGTTAAATAAAGTACTTTTTCCGACATTTGGCAGTCCGACAATTCCTAATTTCATAATGATTTCCTTTCTCGTTGCATATTTTTTCAGTTAATAGTCTAACACAAGGAGCTTGAAAAGAAAAGAGAAATACGATAACATCTTAAGCGTAAGCAAAAAAAGAACAGACAAAGAAAGGAAGAGACTTATGGAACATGAGATTCGATTTCCGCATCTTGGAATTGTGCTGAAAAATGTTGGAGACGGGTTTAACATTGGCGGATTTGAGATAAAATATTATGGAATCATGATTGCTCTTGGATTTTTATTCGGAATGATTGTTGCATATCAGGCAGCAAAACATACAAAAGATTTTGATCCAGAACTTGTTTTTGATTATCTGATCTGGATGGTAATTCCGGCAATTGTCGGTGCAAGACTTTACTATGTTATTTTTTCATGGGATTACTATGGAAAGCATCCAGGGGAAATCTTTGCAATACGAAATGGCGGCTTAGCTATTTATGGTGGTATTTTGGCATCGATCCTTGTTTTATTTATTTTTTGTAAAGTGCGGAAAGTATCAATGATGAAGTTTGCTGACATCGCGGTGAAAGGACTGTTGGTAGGACAGATTCTTGGACGATGGGGAAATTTTTTCAATCGAGAAGCGTTTGGAAGATATACAGATAGTTTATTTGCAATGCAGATACCAACCGATTTTTTCGTCGATCACGGAAGAATGGGTGAGATTATCAAATCAGGAGTTTATAATACGCCAGTTTACCTTCCATCATCGACTGGGGATGCGATTACTTATATTCAAGTACATCCGACATTTCTATATGAAGGTTTGTGGAATCTGGCTTTGCTTATTTTTATTATATGGTTTACAAAAAGAAAAACTTTTGATGGTCAGTTGCTTGCAATTTATCTGGCTGGTTATGGAATCGGAAGATTTTGGATCGAAGGATTGCGTACAGATTCTCTAATGCTTGGAGGTACAGGAATCCGAGTATCACAGCTTCTTGCAGCGATTCTTGCACTCATTGGAATAGGAGCAATTTTATATCAGACCATTCGTAGAAAGAGAATGGAAAAATAAAGGAAAAAAGGCAGAGAGTATTTCATAAAAAAAGTGAAAATCTCTGCTTTTTCTTTTCAGAAAATGTCAATAAGAATAAGAAAAAACTAAGATTTGGTTATGGATTCTGCCTTGCTTTTTTCATAGCTATCGTATAAAATATTATCAGTAAGTAGTTTTAAGTGGTAAAAGGTGGGAAATTTGTCATAGGAAACCACCAAAATAAAATCAAAGCAGAGGCAGGCTGATAATCCGGTTCAGATTCTAAAAAAGATGGAACATAAGTTTGTTATGACACGGGTTAGATGGATGCCTGTTTGTTTTCTTATCCGATGGGTGGACAAGACTTTGCACGATGGCTGCTTATTAGGATAAAATGTCAGGAAACTTATAAGTTTTTGTGACTGAAATTTTGATATGAATTATGTAGGGGGACTTATGAAATTTGAACACATATCTGTGTTGCTGAATGAGACAATTGAAGAGCTTCATATCAAACCTGATGGAATTTATGTAGATGGGACCCTTGGAGGAGGAGGACATGCTTATGAAATTTGTAAAAGGCTGTCTGACAAGGGAAGATATATAGGAATCGATCAGGATGCCGATGCGATTGCGGCAGGAAGTAAACGTTTGGAACCTTTTGGTGAGAAAGTAACGATTGTTCGAGATAACTATGTGAACATGCCAAAAGTGTTACATAATCTTGGAATCCAAAAGGTAGATGGCATTTTGTTGGATCTTGGCGTATCTTCTTTTCAGTTAGACGAAAAAGAGCGTGGTTTCACTTACCGTGAAGATGTTCCATTGGATATGCGTATGGATCAGAGACAGGAGCTGACAGCAAGAGATATTGTCAACAATTATTCGGAAATGGAGCTTTTCCATATTATTCGTGATTATGGAGAAGAAAAATTTGCAAAAAATATTGCAAAACATATTGTAAACAAAAGAAAAGAAAAACCTGTGGAAACAACAGGAGAGCTGATAGAGATTATAAAAGGTGCAATTCCCATGAAAGTAAGAGCTGTGGGAGGTCATCCGGCAAAGAAAACATTTCAGGCAATTAGGATTGAATGTAACAGAGAACTAGATGTTTTAAAAGAAAGCCTGGATGCAATGATTGATTTGCTTAATCCAGGTGGAAGGCTTTGTATCATCACTTTTCATTCATTAGAGGATCGAATTGTAAAGCGTGCTTTTAAGAAAAATGAAAATCCATGTACTTGTCCGCCAAATTTTCCAGTCTGTGTATGTGGAAAAGTTTCAAAAGGGAAGCAGCTAACACGCAAGCCAATTGTTCCCGGAGAGGAAGAATTATCAAATAATAAGCGAGCAAAAAGTTCGAAATTAAGAGTTTTTGAACGCGCATTCTAACGGGGAGGGTTGGACAATGAGTAAGTCAAGACAAGAACGTTATAATTTGATTTATGGAAATACAGCAAGAAAGATTGGCCCGCAACCGGTAAGAAAAGATCCGAAAAAAAGAGTAAGGCCGGAGAAAAAACCATATATAACAAGGCAGACAAGAAAAAATCAGGCAAAAGCATTAGAATTTGATCTTGCCTTTGTCAGAACTTTGGTCATTGCATTGGTTGTTGTGGCAGGATCCAGTTTTCTGTATCTTTCTGAGCAGATAAAAATTTCTAATCAGAGGGAAGTACTGATGGAAGAAAAAAGTGAATTAAATACATTGAAGACAGAAAATGAAGATCTGGATCTTGAAATTGAACAGAGCATCGACTTTTCTGCAATTGAAAAAGCTGCAAAAAAATATGGAATGAAAAAGCCGGATTCAGATAAAATTATTCAGTATAAAAGTAAAAATGCAGAATATGTGCATCAGTATGGAAAGATTCCAAAAACTGATTAAGAGGTAGAATTTTGAAGCGAAGAAAAAAAATAAAACGACTGAATCATGCTATGAAGATGCGAACAATAGTTTCGGTATCCTTCATAGCACTTCTTTTTCTCATTCTTATAGGAAGAATTGTATATTTTAGTGTGTTTAAAAAAGATATTTATGAAAAACAGGTATTAACACAGCAAAAATATACAAGCACTACAATTCCATATAAACGAGGAGATATTCTTGACCGTAATGGCTATATCTTGGCAACTAGTCAAAAACTTTATAATCTGATTTTGGAGCCTAAAAATATTTTAGTAAACAAAGAGAAGAAAAAAGCTACGATTAATGCACTTGTAAAATATATGAAGCTTGATCGAGAAAAATTAACGGATTTTATTCAGGCACATCCGGACTCTTATTATTCTGTTTATAAAGTAGATTTAAGTTATAGTCAGGTGGCGGATATCAAATCTTTTATGAGTACAAAAGATGGAGAAAATGTCACAGGAGTTCATCTTTTTGAACATTATGAGAGAAAATACCCAAATAAATCGATGGCAAGTCAGGTTATTGGTTTTGTCTCGAATGAAAATACTGGGACTGGTGGAATTGAACAGTATTATAATAGTACATTATCAGGAACGGATGGAAGGCGCTATTCTTATTTGAATGAGGAATTGGAAAAAGATAGCTCTGTAGTAGAACCGCAGGATGGCAAGACGGTTGTGACGACTATTAATTCTAATATTCAGAAAATAGCAGAAAAACGTCTGAAGAAATTTGAAGAAAAATATGGAAGCAAGGGCAGTAGTATTCTTGTTATGAACCCAAATAACGGGGAAGTTTATGCGATGGCGAATTCAGATACTTACGATCTGGAGCACCCAAGGGATGATTCTGTTTTAAGACAGAAGTATTCTAAAAAAGAGATCGCATCGATGAGTGAAAAGAAAAAGACAAAAATATTTAATGAGATATGGAAAAATCCGATTGTTTCCAGTACTTTTGAACCTGGATCAACATATAAACCGTTTACAGTGGCAGCAGGCCTTGAGGAGGGAATCCTTACAGGAAAGGAATCATATATCTGTAATGGATATCAGGTTGTCGGTGGACATACCATTCATTGCTCGCATAGAAATGGACATGGAAAGATTACATTATCACAGGCGATTTCTCTTTCTTGTAATGATGCTCTTATGCAGATTGCTGCAAAAGAAGGAAAGCATGTTTTTTGTAAATATCAAAGGGCTTTTGGATTTGGAAGTAATACTGAAATTGATCTCCCAGCAGAAGCTCAAACGTCTGGACTTCTACATTCAGAGGAAAATATGGGAGCCGCAGATTTAGCAACAAACTCTTTTGGACAATCTTTTAACTGTTCTATGATTCAGCTGGCCAGTGGTTTTTGTTCTTTGATTAATGGAGGACAGTATTACAAACCTCATGTAGTGCGTCAGATCAGAGATGAACAGGGGAACATTATCAATAATATTGAACCATCTGTAGTAAAGCAGACAATCTCAAAAGACACTTCAGATAAACTGAAAGCTTATATGAAGCAAACAGTGGATTCTGGAACGGGGACTGATGCAAAATTAAAAGACTATAGTGTTGGAGGAAAGACAGGTACGGCTGAAAAAATTCCAAGATCCAAGAAGAAATATGTTGTATCTTTTATTGGGTTTGCTCCAGTAAAAAATCCAAAAGTTGTTGTTTATGTTGTCATTGATGAGATTCAAAAAGGTTCTCAGATGAATACAAAATTGGCAGTAAAAATTGCAAAAGATGTTCTTAAGGGATCTCTTAAGGAGTTAAAAGTGCCAAAAAGTAAATAAAGCAGGAATAAGGAACTGTTTTTTTCATAATTTTATAATAGTATGAGAAAATGGGGTCTGTTGCTTTGAAGACTGGATACAAAAAGAAAATTCTTGGAATTGTCATTTTAATGTTTTCAGGTTTTTTGATTGTAACCATACGGCTTGGGTATATCATGATTGCCCAGGCGGATAAATACCTTTCTCTTGCAAAGGATCTTCATCAAAGAGAAAGGCAAATTAAAGCACCGAGAGGAAGAATTTATGATCGTAATGGTGTGATGATTGCTTCCAACAAAGCAGTTTATTCAATTTCGGTTATTTATTCTCAAACAACGGAGAAAGAAAAAGTGGTAAGGATATTATCTGAACAATTAGGTCTTTCTTCCTCGGAAATAAAAAAGAAAGTTTATAAAAATTCTGTCAGAGAAAAAATTAAAAGCAATGTAGAAAAGAAAATTGCAGATCGCATCCGGAAATACAAACTTTCCGGAGTGAAAATTGATGAAGATTACAAAAGAGTTTATCCGTTTGATTCTCTCGCGTCAAAGGTTCTTGGTTTTACCGGAGGAGATAATCAGGGAATTGTCGGGCTTGAAGTTGCATATGATAAGTATCTCAAAGGAAAATCCGGAAAGATTCTTACCCTGACGGACGGAAAGGGAATTGAAATTGACGGTGCGGGAGAAGAACGGGATGAGCCTGTGGCAGGATGCGATTTATATACATCTCTGGATGTGAATCTCCAGAATTATGTGACGCAGGCTTGTAAAAAAGTAAAAAAAGAAAAAAAGGCAAAGCAGGTTTCCATGATTCTTATGAATCCTCAAAACGGAGAAATTTATGCAATGTCCAATGTGCCAGAATATAATTTAAATCAGCCTTTTAAGCTTAGTAAAAGAGTGAAGATGGCTGATGGGAAAAAACAGCAGGAATATCTAAATAAAAAATGGAGAAACAGTTGTATCAATGATACATATGAACCAGGATCTGTTTTTAAGATAGTAACGGCTGTGGCTGGACTTGAACTTGGAAAAGTGAAGGTCAACGATCACTTCAACTGTCCGGGTTATCGAATGGTAGAAGACCGGAGAATCCGGTGTCATAAAGTAGGTGGACATGGAAGTGAGACATTCCGTGAAGGAGTTATGAATTCATGTAATCCGGTTTTTATGGAAGTAGGAGCACGCGTTGGAGTAGATGGCATGTATGAAACATTCCAGAAACTTGGATTGTTTGAGCGGACTGGGATTGATCTTCCAGGAGAGGCTAATTCTATCATGCATAAAAAGAAAAATGTAAAGGCAGTGGAATTAGCTACAATGTCTTTTGGACAGTCTATTCAGATCACGCCTCTTCAGCTTTTACGAGCAGTTAGCGCAGCTGTCAATGGGGGAACTTTGATTACGCCGCATTTTGGAGTACGCGCAGTATCTTCCGATGGCTCTAAAGAAACCGTATTTTCTTATCCTGTAAAAAAAGAAGTGATAAAAAAAGAAACTTCAGAAACTGTCAGAGAACTTCTAGAAGCAGTTGTATCAGAGGGATCTGGTAAAAACTGCAAGATAGAAGGGTTTTCGATCGGTGGAAAAACGGCCACCAGTGAGAAACTTCCACGTGGAACCGGAAAATATATTTCATCGTTTCTTGGATTTTCCAGAGCTAAAGATCCTGTTGTTATGGGAATTGTATTGATTGATGAACCGGTTGGAACTTATTATGGAGGAACGATTGCAGCTCCGGTTATGAGGAGTGTATTTCAAATGGCTCTTCCTTATCTTGGAATTTCTAGAGATTATAAAGCAGGAAATCAAGAAAAGAATTCCACCGGACAGTGATCAGAAAATTCTGTGATACAGAAACAAATGAGGTGGAATCATGAATTATGGAATTGTGAAGCCGGTTTTAATTGCTTTTTTTGTCAGTGTACTTTTAAGTCCATTGATGATACGATATTTACACAAATTAAAATTTGGTCAGTTTATCCGGGGAGAAGGCCCGGAATCACACTTGAAGAAATCAGGTACTCCAACGATGGGAGGACTGATCATTTTGCTTGGAATTGTGATAGCATCTTTGTTTTATGTAAAAAGCTATCCGTCCATTGTACCAATTTTGTTTGTAACCCTTGGGTTTGGATTTATTGGTTTTATTGATGACTATATTAAAGTTGTTATGAAACGAAATCTTGGCCTTCGGGCATGGCAGAAAATGCTTGGGCAAATTCTTGTGACAGGGGTATTTGTATATTATCTAATCAATGATACAAGTATCGGGACCTGGATGATGATCCCATTTTGTCATGGCAAATATTTAAATCTTGGTATTTTCTTTGTACCAGTTATTTTTTTAATTCTGCTTGGGACAGTCAATGGGGCTAACTTTACAGATGGACTGGATGGACTTGTATCAAGTGTTACCGTATTGATCGCGACATTTTTTACGGTTGTAGCCATAGGAATAGGAATTTATCCAGGAGAACCGCAGATATGGCCTATTTCTTGTGCAACCGTAGGCTCTTTGCTTGGATTTCTTGTATTTAATGTATATCCAGCGAGAGTATTTATGGGAGATACAGGATCTCTGGCATTAGGAGGTTTTGTAGCAGCCACGGCGGTTATGCTGCATCTTGGTTTGTTTATTCCCATTGTTGCGTTTATTTATATGATTGAAGTGATGTCTGTTATGGCGCAGGTACTCTTCTTTAAAGCTACAAGAGGAAAAAGATTATTGAAAATGGCACCAATTCATCACCATTTTGAATTATCAGGATGGCCGGAGACGAAAGTTGTAGCGATTTTTGCAATCGTAACGGCTGTTTGTTGTTTGATTGGATTGGCAGCGATTTAGTAAGGAGATAAAACATGGCATGGAAAGATAAGAAATTTTTAGTTGCAGGAGCAGGAAAGAGCGGAGTAGGAGCAGTGAATCTTTTGCTTCAGGCAGGAGCGTCAGTTGCACTTACTGATGGAAATAAGGAATTAGACCAAGATGCATTTTATAAAAAAATTCATCAGGAAAAAAAGATTCCATTAATTCTTGGAGAATTGACAAAAGAACAGGCACAAGATTATGACCTGCTTGTGTTAAGTCCTGGAATTTCGGTGAATGCACCAGTAGCCCAGTTATTCTTTGATCAGGGAAAACCGGTATGGAGTGAGATCGAACTTGCATATCATGCAGGAAAAGGAAAAATTGCAGCAATTACAGGGACAAACGGAAAGACAACAACGACAGCTTTAACAGGAGAAATTCTGAAGGGTTATTATGAAAGCACATTTGTTGTTGGAAATATTGGAACACCATATACAAGTGTTGCACTTGATACGAAAGAAGATAGTAGAATCGTTGCAGAAATCAGTAGCTTCCAATTAGAAACAATTGTTGATTTTTGCCCGAATGTTTGTGCAGTTTTAAATATTACACCAGATCATCTAGATCGTCATGGAACAGTTGAAGTTTATGCAAAGACAAAAGAATCTATTGGAAAAAACCAAAAACCAGGTCAGGTGATGGTATTAAATTATGAAGATGATACAACAAGAGAAATGGCACAACGTGCAAAAGGAGATGTTGTTTTCTTTAGTCTTCACCATAAAGCAAAAGATGGAGCTTTTCTCGAAAATAATGTATTTAAAATTAGCAAAAATGGAGAAGTGACAGACATCTGTACAATGGATGATGTGAATCTTTTGGGTGATCATAACTACGAAAATATTCTTGCAGCCATTGCTGTTTCTTATTATATGGGAGTTCCAGCAGAATATATTAAGGAAGGAATCAAACGGTTTAAAGGAGTAGCACATCGTATTGAATATGTAGATACAGTGAATGGAGTTGCCTATTATAATGATTCCAAAGGAACAAATCCAGATGCTGCAATTAAAGGAATTAAAGCAATGAATCGTCCAACATTCTTAATTGGGGGCGGTTATGATAAAAAATCAACGTATGATGAATGGATTGATGCTTTTGATGGAAAAGTAAAAGAATTGATTCTTATGGGTGTAACAGCACCAAAGATTGCAGAAACAGCAAAAGCACATGGATTTGATAAAATCGTATTTGTAGATTCTATGGAAGAAGCAGTTTCTTATGCTGCAAAACAGGCACAAGACGGAGATGCTGTATTATTATCCCCAGCATGTGCAAGTTGGGGAATGTTCCCAAATTATGAAGTACGAGGCGATATTTTTAAGGATTGTGTGAAGAAATTAAAGGAGCTTTAAAAAGTGGCAAATCGTATCAAAAAAAAATATATGACAGGAAAAATATATTTTGACTATCCAATGTTGTTTTTGATAATTTTTCTGATTGCTTTTGGAATCCTCATGGTATTTAGTACGAGTTCTTATAAGAGTATGGAGTATTTTAAAACACCATATCACTGGGTAATCCGCCAGGGCGTTGCAGTGGTAATTGGTGCAGTTGCAATGGGATTCTTTTGTAAGTTGGATTATCGAGTATTTCAAAACAAGGTGGTTGCAAGATCATGTTATATTATAAGCATTGTCCTTCTTGGAACCGTGTTAATTCTTGGAGCTGCAAAAAAAGGAGCGATCCGTTGGTTTCAAGTTGGAGGATTTCAATTTCAGCCATCAGAAGTAGCAAAAATTTTGATGATTATTTATCTGGCCTATACGTTATCAGAAAATGCGCATAGGATTGTGAAATTTAAGGATGCAATGAATATTATTTTTCGATGTGCACCTATTATATTACTGATTTTTTCTCAAAATATGAGTACTGCATTGATTTTATGCGCAATTGTTGGAGTTATGGTTTTGGTTATAAGTCCTAAGACAAAAGAATTGATGATAGCTGCACTTGCATTTGTAGGATTGATTGTTGTATATCTGATGAGTACCAATAGTTATCGAAACGAACGATTTGCTATTTGGCTTCATCCAGAGACGCATGAGAAAGGTTTGCAGACCATGCAGGCATTATATGCAATTGGTTCTGGAGGAATTTTCGGAAAAGGACTTGGCCAGAGTATGCAAAAAATGGGATTTATTCCAGAGTCACATAATGATATGATTTTTTCGATCATTTGTGAAGAACTGGGCTTATTTGGAGCAGTATGTGTGATTCTTGTCTTTATGGCTTTGATATGGAGAATGCTTTTGATCGCAATGAATGCAGAAGATTTGTTTGGATCACTTTTAGTGATTGGGTGTCTGACCCATATTGCGGTTCAGGTATTTATTAATATTGCGGTTGTTACAAATACAATTCCTCCAACAGGAGTTCCTCTTCCGTTTATCAGTTATGGAGGTACTTCCATTTTGGGGGCCATGATCGAAATGGGAATCGTATTATCGGTTTCTAGGCGGATTCATTTATAGAAGGATAGATTTTTATGAAACAGAAAGAAGAAAATAAGGTCATTCGTTTAAAAGATCACCAAAAACAACAAAGAGAGTATAAAATTCCAGTTGCAAGAATTCTTTTGGTGATTTTAAGTATGGTGGTTCTTGTTTTGATTGGGATAATTTTAATCTGTCCATTAAAAAAAGTAGAAGTAGATGGCCTGAATTATTACACAAAAAAAGAAGTTATGAAAAAAGTTCATCAGAAACATTATGTAAAAAATACGATTGGCTATTACATACAAGCAAGTCTTTTTAAACCAGAAATGCTGCCGTTTCTTAACTCAATTGATGTGGAGATTACGGGACCAAATACAATAACGCTGCATGTTCATGAAAAAAAACGTGCAGGATGTCTTCAATATAATGGGGAATATGTTTATTTTGATAAAAATGGCCAACTTTTGGAAAGTAATAGTGAGAAATTTGAGGATGTTCCGCTTATAACTGGACTGAAATACAATAGTTTATCAATCCATCAGAAAATACCGGTAGGAAGCAAGGAAATGTTTTCTTATATACTGAAATTGACGAATGCGATTGATAGGTATAAGCTTAAAATCGACCAAGTTTACATTCAAGATGATGCCGCATGGCTGATCAAAGGAAATCTGATGGTTGATTTATATAATCGCAAGTATGTTGATATGAAAGTTTCAGAGCTTACAGGAATTTTAAAAAAGCTGGAAGGAAAAAGTGGAACAATTGATATGAGATACTTTGATGAATACCAGAAAATTACAATTTTTCGACCAAAAAAGAGTTGAAAAAAAGAAGTAAAAACGGTATCATTAAATTAGTGTATAAAATATTGTGGGTTGTCGTAGGTGACATGAAGGAGGAGCAACGTGGTTGAAATTATGCCTAGTGTAGAAAATACACAAGCGAGAATTTTAGTGATAGGTGTCGGCGGAGCTGGAAATAACGCAGTTAACCGTATGGTAGATGAAAATGTCCAGGGAGTAGAACTCGTTGGTGTTAATACAGATAGACAGGCCTTATCTTTATGTAAGGCCCCAACAAAAATTCAGATTGGCGAAAAGCTTACCAAGGGACTTGGAGCAGGTGCAAAACCTGAAATTGGTGAAGCAGCAGTAGAAGAAAATAGAGAAGAAATTACAGAACTTGTGACAGGTGCTGACATGGTATTTGTTACATGTGGAATGGGAGGAGGAACTGGAACCGGTGCAACTCCGATTATTGCAGAGATTTCCAAAGGACTTGGTATTCTGACAGTTGGTGTTGTGACGAAGCCATTTTCCTTTGAAGGAAGACCTCGTATGAATAATGCAATGTCAGGAATTGCCAGATTGCAAGATCAAGTCGATACAATGATCGTCATCCCAAATGATAAACTTCTCCAAATTTGTGATAAAAGAACAACCATTCCAGATGCTCTTAAGAAAGCTGATGAGGTATTACAGCAGGGCGTGCAGGGAATTACGGATATGATTTATAATCCGGGACTTATTAATGTGGATTTTGCAGATATTCAGACTGTTATGCGTGACAAAGGAATTGCTCATATTGGTATGGGTGTAGCAGATGAGGAATTGGAAGCAATCAAAACTGCAATGGAAAGTCCACTGCTTGAAACAACAGTTGCAGGTGCAAGCGATGTTATCGTTAACTTTGCAGGTGCTGTTGGAATGCTTGAAGCACAGCAGGCAGTAGAATATTTGAAAGATGAAGCAGGACAGGATGTCAATGTGATCTTTGGTACAGTGAATGCTGATTTTGGAGATCAGATTAGTGCGACGATCATTGCGACAGGTATTAAGAATTATGATATCAGGGGAAATGTAAGACCAAACTTTAGTTCTAAAAATTCTTCTGGACCTGTATTTTCCGGACAACCAATTCATAATGGAAAGATTGAAAAAGCCTCGGAAGAAGACCAGGCAGATAATACAGATACAGAAAAAAATGTAGGTACCGATACAAACACAAATGCATACACAGCTGATACTCCGACCGAAACAATGGAAGATCATGATTCCAGAATTGTGATTCCAGAATTTTTACTAAAAAGCAGACGAAAATAAAAAATACACCGCCGAATAATTTTGGCGGTGTATTTTTTTAAAATAAAACTTAACGATAATCTCCACGGCAGAAATCAAGAAAAGCTCCGACACTATTCATGCGACGACCAAGACAGCCTGCGCATTCTGCGGCTTCTTCTCCTGTACAGATCTTATTATCATAAAGAGAATAATCTTTTCGAACGGCAACAGGAGAAAGATTTGGCATAACAACATTTGCGCCAGCTTCGATTCCTTTTTCACGACCTCTTGGATCGATGGTTCCGAGAGCCGTTGTAGCAGGAAGAAGAAAATGTGGATTCATAAGGCGCAAGATACTAATCAGGTAAGTTGTCAGTTCAACTGTTCCAGCGGGTTCATCTTTGAAAATTGTATCATGATGAGGTACAAAAGGACCGATACCGACCATTTCTGGCTGCAATTTTTCAATAAATAACAGATCATCAACCAAATTTTCCAACGTCTGGTAAGGAGCTCCTACCATAAATCCAGTACCTACAACATATCCAATTTCTTTTAAATTCCACAGACATTGTTTTCTATGCTCAAGGGACATACTTTCTGGATGAAGTTTTTTATAAAGATCTGGACAGGCTGTTTCATGTCTTAATAAATAACGATCAGCACCAGATTTGAATAATTTTTCATAACTTTCTTTGGAACGTTCTCCAAGAGAAAGAGTGATGGCACATTCCGGATAGCGATGGCGAATTTCTGAGACAATATCGCACATGTGTTCATCATCGAAGAAAGGATCTTCACCGCCTTGTAAAACAAAGCTTCGATATCCAAGATGAAAACCATTTTCGCAGGCAGAAAGAATTTGATCTTTGGATAGGCGGTAACGAACAGCGTTTTGATTAGCACCACGAATACCACAATAATAGCAATTATTTTTGCAATAATTTGTAAATTCAATGAGACCACGTGGGAAAACACTTTTTCCATAAATCTTATCTGTTTGTGTCCTTGCAAGAGAAGCAAGCATAGATCTAGACTCTTCATTTCGATGCTCTAGAAGAAAGAGAAACTCTTCTTTCTTTAATATATGTTCTTTATATAAAGTTTCAATTAACTGTTTTATTTCCATAATATTATCTATCTCCTTTATTAGGTTACACTTTAATATAACATAAGGAAAAAGAAAAAGAAATATGATAAAATGACTGTGTATATAAAATGTCAGAGTAGAAAGGAATGATAGGTGGTATGAGAGAAAATGTAACGATATTTAAGCATCCGCTGATTCAGCATAAAATTTCATTGATTAGAAGTAAAGATTGTGGGACAAGAGAATTTCGTACGGTGATCGGAGAAATTTCCATGCTTATGGGTTATGAAGTTTTAAGTGGTTTGGAAACAGAATTGGTAGAAATTGAGACACCGATGGAAACTATGAAGGGACCGATGCTGAAGGGAAAAAAACTTGCGATTGTTCCGATCTTAAGGGCAGGTCTTGGAATGGTCGATGGGATGCTTGCCTTGGTACCATCAGCGAAAGTTGGACATGTTGGAATGTATCGGGATGAAGAAACGCTGGAGCCAAAAGAATATTATTGTAAACTTCCAGAAGATATTGACCAGAGAATGGTATTGATTGTTGATCCAATGCTTGCAACAGGCGGATCTGCGAATGCAGCAATTGATTTTGTGAAAAAACAAGGCGCAAAACAGATTAAATTTGTGTCGATTATTGCAGCACCGGAGGGAGTAGAATTTTTGGCACAACATCATCCAGATATTCAAATTTATTGTGGAGCACTGGATAGAGAGCTAAACAAACATGGATATATTCTGCCGGGACTTGGGGATGCCGGAGATCGTATTTTTGGAACAAAATAATTGTGCAATTTTCTGTACATGGGTAGGAATCGTGAATGAAAAATTGAAACATTGATTTCTTTGTGATAGAATAACACAGTTATAGAATTTTTAGGAATTTTGTTTAGAAAGAAGGATACAATGAAGAGAGAAGACGTAAGAAACATTGCGATCATTGCCCATGTCGACCATGGAAAAACGACATTAGTCGACGAATTATTAAAACAAAGCGGTGCTTTTCGTGAAAATCAGGAAGTAGCCGAGAGAGTCATGGACTCCAATGATATAGAAAAAGAAAGAGGAATTACCATTCTTTCAAAAAATACAGGAGTTATGTACAACGGAATCAAAATTAACATTATTGATACACCGGGCCATGCCGATTTTGGTGGGGAAGTAGAACGTGTATTGAAAATGGTGAATGGTGTTATTCTTGTTGTAGATGCGTTTGAGGGTCCAATGCCACAGACAAAATTTGTGTTGAAGAAAGCACTGGAACTTGATTTATCTGTGATTGTTTGCGTAAACAAGGTAGACCGTCCGGAAGCGCGTCCAGAAGCTGTTGTCGATGAGACATTGGAACTTCTGATGGATCTGGATGCTGGAGATAAGCAGTTAGACTGTCCATTTGTCTTTGCTTCTGCGAAAGAGGGATTTGCAGTGACAGATTTAAGCGATGAGAAAAAAGATATGAAGCCATTGTTTGAAACAATCATTAATTACATTGATGCACCAGAAGGAGATCCAGAGAAACCTTTACAGGTACTCATCAGCACTATTGATTATAATGAATATGTTGGAAGAATTGGTATTGGAAAAGTAGATAATGGATCCATTGCAGTCAATAAAGAATGTATGGTGGTAAATGCCCATGATCCAGAACGAAAAGAAAAAGTAAGAATTACAAAATTATATGAATTTGAAGGACTCGATAAAGTAGATGTAAAAGAAGCAACGATTGGTTCTATTGTAGCAATTTCCGGTATTGCGGATCTTACAATTGGAGATACTATTTGTGATGTAGATGGCGGAGAAGCCATTCCATTCCAAAAGATTTCTGAGCCAACGATTTCCATGCAATTTATGGTAAATGACAGCCCTTTGGCAGGACAAGAAGGAAAATATGTCACATCTAGACATTTAAGAGATCGTCTGTTCCGTGAATTAAATACGGATGTCAGCCTTCGCGTAGAAGAAAGCGATAGTACGGATAGCTTTAAGGTATCTGGACGAGGAGAATTACATTTATCTGTTCTGATCGAAAATATGCGAAGAGAAGGATATGAATTTGCAGTCAGCAAAGCAGAAGTACTTTACCATTATGATGAAAATGGAAAGAAACTGGAGCCAATGGAAATTGCAGTGATTGATGTACCAGAAGAATTTTCAGGAGCGGTTATTGAAAAACTGAGCCAGAGAAAAGGAGAACTGCGTAATATGTCCATGGCAAATGGTGGATACAGCCGTCTGGAATTTTCTATTCCATCAAGAGGATTGATTGGATATCGTGGAGAATTTATGACGGATACAAAAGGAAATGGTATTTTAAATACATTATTCGACGGGTATGGACCATATAAAGGAGATATTCAATATCGTAAACAGGGATCTCTGATTGCATTTGAAGCAGGAGAAACAATCACTTATGGATTGTTTAA
Organism: Anaerostipes sp. MSJ-23; assembly: GCF_018918155.1. Lineage (GTDB taxonomy): Bacteria > Bacillota > Clostridia > Lachnospirales > Lachnospiraceae > Anaerostipes. Next base: position 88,972 of record NZ_JAHLPY010000004.1, on the reverse strand, counting down.
TGCACAGGAAAGAGGAACTTTATTTGTAGGACCAGGAGAAAAAGTATATGCAGGTATGGTTATTGGACAAACTGGTAAAACAGAAGATATTGAAATCAATGTTTGCCGTGCCAAAAAGCTTACAAATACGCGTGCTTCAGGATCTGATGATGCATTGAAATTATCACCTCCAAGAGTATTGAGTTTGGAACAGGCGCTGGAGTTTATTGATACAGATGAATTACTGGAAATCACACCAGAGAATATTAGAATTCGTAAAAAGATTCTGGATCCTACAATGAGAAAGAGAGCAAAGTTCTCATAAAAAATTGTGAAAAACGTCGGAAAATGCGGCAAAAATTTGTCGTACGAATTTACTTCTTTTTTTGGCTAATTTGGCGTAGGCTTTAAAGTATACAAATTGACACAGGAAGGGAGAAAAAGAGTATGACAGAGCAGGGAACCAATCATAATCAAGTGGAAGTAGCAGGAAGAATCAGTTCTTCATTTGAATTCAGCCATGAGATTTTTGGAGAAGGATTTTATACCGTCAAACTTTTAGTAAACAGGTTAAGTGAAGCAACGGATGAGATACCATTGCTTGTATCAGAACGGCTACTTGATGTTACGAAAGATTACAGTGGAAGTCTTGTAAAGGCATGCGGACAATTCCGGTCGTATAATAAACATGAAGAAAATAAAAATCATTTGGTATTATCCGTATTTGTCAGGGATATTGAGTTTCTAGATTCCATGGATAATGTAAAACCAAATCAGATTATTTTAGATGGATTTATCTGCAAACAGCCAGTATATCGCATGACGCCTCTTGGAAGAGAAATTTGTGATATACTGTTGGCAGTAAATCGGTCGTATGGAAAATCCGATTACATACCATGTATCTGCTGGGGAAGGAACGCAAGATTTGCTGGAAACCTGGAAATAGGTTCAAGAATTCAATTGATCGGCAGAATACAGAGCAGAGAATATCAGAAACGGATTGATGAAAATACGACAATGAAACGGATAGCCTATGAAGTATCAGTCAATAAACTGGAATTTCATGAAAAGGATGAAGAATAAAATGGATTTCTTGTATCAAAAATGATATAATAAACCAATATTACAAAAGGAAGATTCTTTGAGGTGAGAAGATGGAAGGACGAGTGGAAGTTTACTGTGGACAGGGAAAAGGAAAAACATCCTGTGCCATTGGCCATTGTATTAAAGCAGCAGGTCAGGAAAAAAGAGTCATCATTGTTCAGTTCCTGAAAGGAAAAGATACAGAAGAGATTAGTTTTATCAAACGACTGGAACCGGAAGTGCAGTTATTCCGATTTGAGAAGTATGAAAAACCGTATAAAGATCTCAATGAAGAAGAAAAAAAGGAACAGGATCATTTTATTTTTAACGGACTAAAATATGCCAGAAAAGTAATTGACACAAGACAATGTGATCTTTTGATCCTGGATGAAGTTCTGGGACTTCTGGATCTTGGACTGATTAAACCGGATGATCTTGTAAAATTATTATCCGAACGAGATGATGAGCTCGATGTGATCATGACCGGAAGAAGCCTTCCAGAAGAATTGATAGCTCATGTAGATGGAGTTTATCAAATTGAAACTGTGAAAGAATCTTAATATTCTGCACGCTACATAAGATGATAGGAGGATGAAATAGCATGTCAATATTTACAGGTGCAGGTGTAGCCATGATTACACCTTTTAAAGAAGATTTATCAGTAGATTATGATCAGCTGGAAAAATTTATTGATTTTCAGATTGATAATGGAACAGATAGTATCATTATCTGTGGAACATCCGGAGAGGCTTCAACAATGAGCCATGACGAACAGATTGAAGTTATCTCTGCATGTGTTTCTCATGTGAATAAAAGAGTTCCGGTCATTGCCGGAGCAGGAGCAAATTGTACAGAAGAAGCATTGTCTCTTGGAAAAAGAGCGCAGGGTGTTGGAGCAGATGCGCTGCTTGTTGTAACACCATATTATAACAAAGCGACACAGGGAGGACTGGAAGAATATTATACAACGGTTGCCGGAGCAGTCGATGTTCCAATTATTATGTATAATGTACCAGGAAGAACTGGAACAAATATTCAGCCAAAAACAGCTGCAAAAATTGCTAAGACAGCAGAAAATATTGTTGCAATTAAAGAGGCAAGCGGAGATCTTTCTCAGGTTGCAACACTTGCCTATGAAACACAGGGAGATCTTGACATCTACTCAGGAAATGATGATCAGGTAGTACCAATTCTTTCTTTAGGAGGAAAGGGTGTTATTTCTGTACTTTCTAATGTTGCACCAAAGGAAACACATGATATGGTTGCAAAATATCTGGCAGGAGATGTGAAAGGAAGTCTGGAAATTCAGATGAAATATTTAGATGTTATTCATAATCTGTTTGCAGAAGTAAATCCAATCCCTGTAAAACGTGCATGTGCAGAAATGGGATTCTGTCGTGATATTTTAAGAAGACCTCTGACAGAGATGGAAGAGCCTCATGCGCAGCTACTGATTAATGCAATGAAAGAAACAGGAATTCTTTAAGGAGCACAAACGATGACAAAAATTATGATGCACGGCTGCAATGGCGTTATGGGTCAGGTAATTACAAAAATTATCGAAGAGACAGATGACGCAGTAATGGCAGCAGGAGTAGATCGTCAGGATGACGGACATAATGATTATTCAGTATATACAAACCTTTCTGACTGTAAAGAAGAAATTGATGCGATCATTGATTTTTCAGCAGCACCTGCTGTCGATGGATTGATTGATTATGCAGTAGAAAGACAAATTCCGCTTGTTCTTTGCACAACAGGATTGAGCGATGAACAGCTGGCGAAAGTAGAAGAAGCAAGTAAAAAGGTTGCCATTTTACGTTCTGCTAATATGTCTCTTGGAATTAACACATTATTTAAATTATTAAAATCCATGACAAAGCTTTTGGCAGATGCTGGATTTGATATTGAAATTGTAGAAAAACATCACCGCAGAAAACTAGATGCACCTTCTGGTACAGCATTGGCCCTTGCAGAAGCAGCCAACGAACCATTAAACAATGAATATGAATTTGTTTATGATCGAAGCCAGAGAAGAGAACAGCGTCCAAAGAAAGAAATCGGTATTTCAGCAGTCCGTGGAGGAACAATTGTTGGAGAACATGAAGTGATCTTTGCAGGACAGGATGAAGTGATTGAATTGAAACATACCGCATATTCTAGAGCTGTATTTGCAAAAGGTGCCGTAAGCGCAGCATTGTATCTTGCAGGAAAGCCAGCAGGAATGTATGATATGAGCGATGTAATTGGATAAAAATAAAACAATAAAAATGGATGTCGGCCTATGATATGTTGCCGGCATCCTTTTATTTTAATGAACTGTTTTGGCTTTTGGATAGACATTCCTCATTTTTTGGTCATCAAAATGCTGATCAAGCATTTTCTCAAAGGAATTTTTTGCTGAGATATGTTTTCCTCTTTGGTCGTAACGGATCAATGCACATAAAGATATCAGCATATTTACTGTCATAAACAAGACGAAAATCCATGTTATGATGGTTCCAAAAGTTATCGGAAGTTTTTCAATCAAATTAGACAGAAGTGGATAAATTTTTCGAAACCAAATGACAGCAGCAATTCCCCAGAAAAAGCAATAAAGGAGATTGATTCTTCCATTTAGGTTAAATGGCATACCGCTATAATCCCAGAAAACTTTTCCAAATACCAGTTCGCTTAAAACACTGCAAAGGTATTCATAAGCACCACCAAGAAATGTCCCAGTTAAGAATAAAAAACTTTCTGAACGATCTTTATATTTATATAAAAGGATTGTGACACCTACAAAGGCAAATCCCCATACAATACTAAATGGCCCAAAAACAAGACTGCTTCGGCTCATCCATACGCCCATTTTTAATCTGCAAAAAATCGTTTCTATAATATCTCCGAGAAGAGAACCAATAAAAAATAAAAGAAAAATCTTATAAAAACAACATCCAGCAGCAAATACAGCTGGTTTCTCAGTTTCTTTTGTTTCGGTACGTGTTGGATAAGCTCTTTCTAATCGATGCTCCACATGGGAAATAATAAAATATTCAAGGCGACTGCTAATTTTTGAGAACCAGGCGTCGGCTGCCAGCCAGCGTTCGGGATCTTTTGTTTTATCATAAAGCACAATAGCAGTTGCAAAAATATCAATGACTAGGATACCAATCAGAATAAATAAAATCAAATGTCCAAGAAAAGATGGAATCATATGGTAAATCATAAGAAAAACAGGATTTCCAAAACGAATGGTAAGGACACCTAGAAATCCCCAAAAAATAGAATAAGGTAAACAGATATATCCGTCAAGATTCCATTTTTTTTGTGAATAATCCCACCAGCGCTCATGATAATAATGTTCAATAGCATGACCGCCAATCCATTCGATAACGGTTGCATCAATGGAAGAAACGACAAATAACCATGGGATGGATAATCCGTGTCCGTTTAATGTGATCAATATACCTGCAATTCCATAAGAAATACAGAAGGGACTGTTAATAAAACCGCGGTTTACAAATCTTTTTTGGTGAAAAGCAAGTTGTATAACTTCAAGAACCCAGCCGAAAAAAGAATATAAAAAGAATAACCATAAAAAATCAAAAAAATTGTGAATCATCATTTGTTTCCTCGTTTGTAAAAATGTAGTATAAAAGAGTATAAAAAAAGTGTTGAAAAATGTCAATCATTGTGAAGAGATTTTGTGCAAAAATGTTATGGAGATGATAGGAATTTTCGATTAAGAATGTTATAATAATAACAAATAGTACAACTGTGCACTCATTATGGAGGTGTTTTTATGGCAATGATTATTGGAAGTCCGACCCGATATATTCAGGGAAAAGGAGAGATGAAGAATCTTTGCAGCTATGCAGACAACTATGGGAAAAAACTTTTTATTCTGACTAGTGCTTCTGGAAGAAAAAGAGTAGAACCAGCCATTACACAAGGACAGGGAGACAGTGAGATTGTTTATGAAACATTTAATGGAGAATGCTGCATGACAGAAATCAATCGTCTGATTGAGGTTGTGAAGAATGCAGGGAGTGAGATTATTGTTGGAATCGGCGGTGGAAAAATTCATGATACGGCAAAGGCTGTTGCTTATTATATGAAGAAACCCGTTATGATTGTGCCAACGATTGCATCGACAGATGCACCATGCAGTGCGTTGTCTGTTATTTATACAGACGAAGGTGTTTTTGAGAAATATCTGTTTTTACCATCTAGTCCGAATATGGTTATGATTGATACGGATATTGTAAGTAAAGCGCCGGTCCGTTTGTTAATCTCTGGAATGGGAGATGCAATGGCAACCTATTTTGAAGCAAGAGCTTGCAAACGTTCTGATGCGGCAAATTGTGTTGGCGGAAAGTGTACCTTAGCAGCTATGAACCTTGCTCAGCTTTGTTATGACACTTTAATGGATAGCGGAGTCCAGGCGATGATTGCAGTAAAAGAAGGAATTTGTACAAAAGCAGTAGAAAATGTAATTGAAGCGAACACGTATTTATCTGGAATCGGATTTGAAAGTGGAGGTTTGGCAGCGGCACATGCAATCCATAATGGATTAACAGCGATCCCGGAAACACACAAACTATATCATGGAGAAAAAGTAGCTTTCGGAACTTTAGTACAACTTGTGCTGGAAGATGCAGGGGAAGATGAAATTATGGAAGTGATTGATTTCTGTACAGAAGTCGGATTACCAATCACATTAAAAGAACTTGGAATTACGGAAGTAAATCCGGAGAAAATCATGGAAGCGGCTACACTGGCCTGTGCACCAGAAGATACTATGGGAAATATGCCATTTGAGGTGACACCGGAAACTGTATATGCAGCAATTATGGGAGCAGATGCTTTAGGAAGATATTACAGCGAATAAAAAAATAAATAAAAAGCAAAAGAAGAGCAACATCCTGTGGGAAGCTGCTCTTCTTTTCTTATTTTGAAAAAACAATTGTTTTATTTTTTATTCAACTGTTACAGATTTTGCTAGGTTTCTTGGCTGGTCTACATCATATCCTCTGAATACAGTTACGTGATATGCAAGAAGCTGTAATGCAACTGTGACTCCAAATGTTCCAAATAAGTCATCTACGTTTGGTACCTGAATCAGGTCATCATAAATTCCTTCGTAATTTGACATATCTTTGTCTGTTACCATAATAACATGAGCACCGCGGGCTTTCACTTCTTCAACGTTAGCCATTAATTTAGGTAAAACATTTTCCTGTGTTGCGACAGCGATTACAGGAACACCTTCAGTAATCAGAGAAATCGTTCCATGTTTTAATTCTCCAGCACTGTATGCTTCAGCATTTACATAAGAAATTTCTTTTAATTTCAGGCATCCTTCGCATGCGATACCATAATCTAAGCTTCTTCCAAGATAGAAAGCTGAAAATGTATCTTTGATCTTTTCAGAAATTGTTTTAATATAATCATCCATCTTAAGAACCGCTGGAACAGTATCAATTGCGGCCTCAAATTTCTTACAGAAATCAGCCATTTCTTCTTCTGTCATTTTATGATTTACTTCTGCAAGTTTTAAAGCAATTAAATACATACCTGCACACTGTACAGAAAATGCTTTTGTACTAGCAACAGCGATTTCAGGACCTGCATGAGTATAAAGTACATAATCGCTTTCACGTGCAATGCTGGATCCTTTTACGTTTACAATAGAAATTGTTTTTGCTCCACGTTCATTTGCCAGACGAAGTGCTGCAAGAGAGTCAGCGGTTTCACCAGACTGTGTAACAACAATTACTAATGTATTTTCATCAAGGATCGGATTCATATAACGGAACTCAGAAGATAATTCAACCGTTACAGGAATACGGAGCATAGATTCAATTAAATGTCTTCCAATTAAACCTGAATGCCATGCAGTTCCACATGCTGTAATAACAACTCGATTGATTCCCTTGAAAATGTCATCAGAAATGTTATCAGCAGAAAAATCTGCATGACCGTTATGGATACGAGGCAGTACAGTGTTATGAAGAGCTTCTGGCTGATCATAAATTTCTTTCTGCATAAAGTAGTCATATCCACCTTTTTGAGCTGCTGTTGTATCCCAATCAACATGAAGCATTTTTGGTTCTTCTACTTTTTCGTCCATTGTATATAATGTAATACCATCTTTTGTCATAACAACAATATGTTCTTCTGGTACAACAAAATAATCTTTTGTATATTTTAATAATGCTACCATATCAGAAGCGATAAATGCACCATCTTCTGTGTAAGAAGCTACCAAAGGGCTGGCATTTCTCATACAGTAGATTTCTCCTGGATGATCTTCGAACATCACACAGAATCCATAAGCACCTTCAAGAATCTTATCAGCTTCTCTTAATGCTGCAAATGGATCTCCATTATATAAAGAATCAATCAGCATTGCAGCAACTTCTGTATCTGTTTCAGAAATAGCAGTATATCCTTTTTCTTTTAAAGCAACTGTCAGTTCTTTATAATTTTCGATAATTCCGTTATGGATCAGTGTTACTTTTCCTGCAACATGAGGATGTGCATTGACATCAGTAACACCACCATGAGTAGCCCAACGTGTATGTCCAATTCCGCATGTTCCTTCAATACCTTTTGTAGCAGCAACTTTTTCACGAAGTTTTGAAACTTTTCCTGTTGTTTTTACAATTCGTGTTGTTGTGCCGTCATTTACCGCGATTCCGGCACTATCATATCCACGATATTCAAGCTGTTCCAATCCGTTTACTAAAATATCTGCTGTCTGTAATTTTCCGGTAAATCCAATAATTCCACACATAATAAAAATCTCCTATTCAATTTGCGCAACAAAAGAAAAGGAAGGAAAGTTCCGTTTTTTTCTTCCAAAAATCTTTTGTCCTTTTTTGTCATTTTCTAATAATAAAATATATGTGGTTTTGTTCGGATTATACTGCCTTTGTTTCATGATTGCTCATGGTTTTGCTCAGTATATAACACAGTCCGAAGCTGCGGGAAAGCATCCGCCGAATGTTTCGATCACTTTCCTCCTCGTTAACCTTCTAAGTGGCAAAACAGATTGCCGTTTCCGTATCAAGAAGGTGCATGGCGCTTCTAAATCTCTAATACTCCTTTCTATATTTAAGACTTTATCGGATATTCAAAACCCTAAATATCTGACGGTGGTATCTTAACACGGAAATTTAGAGAAGTCAAACAAAAATGAGGAAAGTTCATAGATTTTTAATGATTTTTTTGGTCTCGTTCTTTTAAATCAAGCAATAAATGATGAATAATTTTAATATCACGAGGATCAGCATTTCTCGCATCTTTGATAAGATCATAAAGAGCATGATTCTTACAGACGTCATACTCATCCATCGATTCTTCCAACATTACAGAGGATAATTGAAAATCTTCCTCGCATATTAAATCATCAACATACACACCAAGATAAGACGCAATTTTATAAAGATTTGCTGCATTTGGGACACTTTTTCCATGTTTCCAATTGCTTAAAACGGTTTGAGTTACGCCGGTTTCTTTCCAAATTTTATAAGGGGTGATGCCACGTTTTTTAAGAAGTGTTTCAAAAGTTTTATACATAAAAGTTCCTTTCAATTTAATTAAATATACTTAATGAAAGAATATATGCGTTGGCGAGAAAAAGTATTGACTAATAAAGGAAATAAAGGTAAAATGTACTTACATTAGCGTAAGTATCGATGCAATACTTTTTTTGTTTTTTTATTACAAATCAACATAAAAAAGTATATCGTAAATTTGAAATATTTTCAATTGTATTTCATATTGGATGAATAAATTCTTACGCTTGCTGCATACGATGAATTCTAAGGGGGAAATATGGATTCAGACAAGATGGGAGAAAATTCATGAAAAAATATCAAAATGATGTTGCAACAGACAGTGATGTCTGCTGCGATTTTTTTAGTGGTGAAGCAAGTAAGCAACGCCCATGGATGAACAATTATCCGGACGAAATGAGGGATATGAAAGTTCCGGATTGTTCGCTTTTTGAATTTTTGAAAGATCATATCAGAGATGAACAGTCTGCAATCATTCATTATTATGGGTGTGATTATAACTTTAAGGAAATAAAAAAGAAAGTTGATGATACAGCCATGGCAATGTGTGCCATTGGTATTAAACAGGGAGATAAAATCCCTGTATTTCTTCAGGCAGTTCCAGAGTTTTTGCTGTTGCTTCTAGCAGCAGAAAAAATAGGGGCTGCAATTGTCTGTAGAGATGATACACCGCAAAATTGCGCGGATGCGATTAAAAAGACAGGATCTAAATTTTTGTTTACACATGATTTTTTATCGAAGGAAGATGAAAAATTATATTTTGAGGCAACAAATCTTGAAAAGATCATTACGATATCTCCTTATCATATGGCTGATAAGGAAAGTATGTCAGATCATATAATCAAAAGTATTGAAGAAAGGTATCCGGAGCAGAAAGCAGACAATCAAGCAAATCTTACTTGGGAGGAATTCCTTTTAAATGGAGAAAAAACAGAAATTCCTTCGATAAAAGAAGATCATAGGATACCATTGTTTTGTGCTTATACAAGTGGATCAACGGGAGATCCAAAACAGGTGATTCATTCTGCACAAAGTATGATTGGAGTGTTATTTCAGATGACACCATTTGCACCTGCGATGAAGCAGAGGATGACGTGGTTGCATACAATTTTACCGCCAGCATTGGTTGCGGTTGTTGTGTCGATGATATTAAATCCATTGGCAACGAATAAACTGCTGATTCTCGATCCGTTTTGTAAAGTAGAAGATTTGGATCTTGAGATGATGCGTTATCAGCCAAATTGTTGGGCATCCATTCCATTATTTATGGAATTTTTATTACATAGTAAACGGATTCCGCAAGATTATTCAATGAAGCATCTTTATGCAGTTGGAGCAGGAGCGGAAGCATTAAATAATAGACAGATTCGACGGATTCATGCATTTTTGAAGAAACATCAATGTCATGCATTTTTCAGTACTGGTTATGGCCAAAGTGAAGCAGGTTCAAGCTGTACAATGCCTTGTCCAGGAGAATCTATCGAAGATTGTTGTTATGGAATTCCAATGCCTGCAACAATTATTTCTGTATTTGATAAAGATGGAGAGACAGAACTTCCATATGGAAAGATTGGAGAGATTTGCCGGACGGGTCCTGGAACCATGATTGGATATGATGGACTAGAAGCAACACAAGAGGTACTAAAAGTCCATAGAGATGGAAAAGTATGGCTTCATACCGGTGATTATGGATATATAACAGAAAAAGGATTGCTGCATATTCTCGGTCGTGGACTGAAAGAACGGGCCGGAGGCGGATATCTTTTTGAGCTGGTTATGGAAAATCGTGTTTGTGATGTCCAAGGGATTGAAGATATATTTTTTGTTGTTGTTCCGGATCAGAAAAATCCGGGATATTATCTGCCATATGCCTACGTGCAGCCAGAAGACGGGGCAGATCTGGAAGAAATAAAGGAAAAGATATGTATTCGACTTGAGCCTCATGAAATACCTTGTGAGATAACGGCGATTAAACATCGTCCTTATTTTCATTTTAAGACAAACCGTAAAGGACTGACAGCAGAGATCTTGAAAAAAGGGCAGAAAATAATAAAGAAAGAACCGATTCTTAACAAGGGAAATGATACTGTAAATATAAATACAAGCAATATAAAGGAGGATCTATGAAGAACATGAAAAAGATCTTAGCTTGGATGATGGTTCTTGCAGTAAATGCAAGTATGATTCCGGTGCCAAATGTTGTTGCTGCAGCACCAGTGCAACAAAAGACAGCTTCTACAAAAGCTTCTTCTAATGTTAGTACAGCAAAAAAAACAGCGGCACAGACAAAAGCGGAGAAAAAAGCAGATGCAGCCGCTATTAAAGAAATAAAAGCAAAACAGAAAGCAGCTACAAAAGCAGCTGTTGCTAAAACGAAAGCGAAAAAAACAGAACAAAAAACAACTAAGGGAAAATTAAAAAATACGATTGAAAAAGGAATTTTTCAAAATCGCAAACAGACAAAAGTATCGGTATCATCTTACGATGCTTCCCAAAATGAGGTAAAAGAAGCTACCAGTGAAGTATTAAAAGATAATAGTGTATCAAAATTGGTAAAAGTATCTTATGATACACAAAAAGATGGAACTGTAAAAGCAGTAAATGTAAAAACAGATGCAACTTATATGATGGCAATGGATGAGCTGGATGAAATTAATAAAGCTAGTGCAAGTCCTCTGTCTGATGAAGAAATGCAGCAAGTTTATACAGATTATGCACAGCTTCAGGCTTATTACGAAAGCAAACCAGATTATTTTGGAGTTGCCAGTCCATACTTTTGCGCAAAAGACTCTGAAGGAAAACCAATTCGAGCATTACTTTCTGTAGCAGATATTAGCTTTGAAGATATTGGGAAGTCAGAACAAACATCAATTAAAACGGTGGATGGATTGATTCAGGGATACTATTATGCATTAAGTTCTATGATTGACGGTGATGCTAAATATTATGGACAGCAGTTATTAAATGTAAAAAATCAGGCATTACAATCAATCAAACCTGGAATGTCAACCGCGCAAAAACTTCTGGCTTTAAATGACTGGCTTGGAAATTATGCAAACTTTGATATGGCTTATATCAATAACTCTATGAATAAACAGACAACAGCATCTGGAGATCAGGCTTCTCAGTTATTTGACGGTGTGAAACGTTCTTCTGCTTTTGGTGTGCTGGTTGATCGTAATAGTGTATGTCTGTCTTATACAGCTGCGTATAATTATCTTGTACAGTGTGCATGTCCTGAAATTTATAAAAATGGAGACACATGGAAGACAAAAGACGAAGTTAATGGAAAATTACAGCCTGTCTATGAATCAGATGGTACAACTGTAAAAACGGTTGATGGTGTAAAACAGTATAAGAATACAGGAAACCCAACTTATATTGTAGATTTTGTAAGAATCCAGTGGGATTCTGATGTTGAAATGTATGGGGAAAAATCTCATTTTAACAATGCGCATTTCTTCAGTGCGGTAAAAGTACCAAACAAAGATAATAAACAGAAATGGTATTATGTGGATTCCTGCTACAATGATATTTATGTAGAGTGTATGCAGAGAAACCGTGTAGAAACTGATGGAAATATGACACATTCTTATTTCTTAATTAGTGATTCTTCTTTAAGAAGTCAGTTTAAAGGAAACTTTGCATATATTGATACATTATATAAAGATGTATCTAATGACACAACTTATGAAAACAATTCATGGGTAACAAAAGCACAGGGACCAATCTATACGGATAACACATATTATTATTATGTAAAAAATACATCTTCCATTAGTAATAATACTTATAAGCAAGGAGAAGATCTTCTTGTAAGAAGAAAAATCAGTGATGGTTTATTAAGTGGAAACGAGACTGTTCTTGTAAATTATAATACTGGAGCATCAGATACAAAAGCAACAGGAACAAATCTTGTAACAGAAGGCTATAAAAAAGATAATGATGAAAATGTAAAGAAATATCCAGCAATTGTTCATTCAACAGCACTTTACAATAATGCATTATACTTTAATGTAGATAATAAAATCTTAAAATATGATTTATCTACAAATGCGATTACAAAAGTAAAAGAATATAACAAAGTATCTGCAAAACAGGACGAAAGCAAGAAAGACTTTGCAGGAATGTCCTTTAATGTAACATCTGATGATGATAAGGATGCAGCCTATACGGTATATAATCATCCAATTGCGGGATTAGCAATCAAAGATGATGGAAAATTATATGTATCCATTGCAACAAACTATGCAAATGTTTCTGATTATAAATATGAAGAAACAAATTATAACAGCAGCTATGTAAGCTGGGGATCTTATAAAAAAGGTGGAGACAACGATAACCAGGAATTTATGTGGAGTGCAAACTTTGTAGATACACTGGATATGAGCCATGTGGCAGGAACTTCTCATGATTATGAGACTGTTACGGTTGCTCCAACATGTACCGAAGATGGATATACAGAAGAACGTTGTAAGACTTGTGGAGAAATCAAAGAAGGTACAAAAAAAGCAGATGGTCAGAAAGCAGCTGGACATCATTATATAAAAGAAAAAGATGTATACTACACAACAGATGATGCTGGAAAGAAAAAATCTGGAACAGCCTATATTTGTACAGGATGTCTGGATGCAGCTGAGAAACTTCCAGATGGAGCAAAAGAAGGACATCTTTATGCAGAACCAGAATATACATGGTCTGATGATAATAAAGAGTGTGTAGCAAAAATAAGCTGTCAGATTTGTAAAGATATCAAACTTGACTGTTTAGACGATGATCAGAACAAAGATAATTCTAAAGATATTACAATCACAGAGAATGCAACACTGGATAACGATGAAAAAGAAATTAAGATTGAAAAATCAGATGATTTCAATTGTGAAAATGGCGGAACAGTTACTTATGTTGCAAGTTTCAATATCAATGGAAAAACTTATACAACACCAAAAGAAGTAACAGTAAAAGCTGGAGAGCACGTTTATGGAACTCCAAAATTTGTATGGACATCTGCCGAAGATGGAATGATGACATGCAAGGCTGTAAGAAAATGCCATTTATGTGATAAGGAAGATTCTCAGGATTGTCAGATCACAGAATCTGTGACAAAAGAGCCAACTTGTACAGAAAAGGGAGAAAAAACTTACAAAGCTTCCATTGCTTTAGATGGAACAGAATATACAGCAGAAAAGACAGCAGATGTAAAAGCAACTGGACATAGTTATGGACAGCCTGAATTTAAATGGTCTGATGATTACAAGACATGTAAGGCAGAATTTACTTGTAGCAAATGCCAGGATGTTCAGAGCGTCGATTGTAAAGTAACAGAAACAATTAAGAAAGGTAACTGTCAGACAGAAGGCAGCAAGTTCTACACAGCAACTTGTGAATTCAATGGACAAAAATATTCAAAAGATACCGAGCCAATTGCAATTCCAGCAGGACATCATGAATATGATGCAAAATATACATGGAGCAAAGATGGCAAACAGTGTAAGGCAGTTCTGACATGTAAATATAACGACAGCACAGTTACAAAAGAACTAAAAGGAAATGATATTAAGAAAACAGTAGTTAAGGCAGCAACTTGTACTGCAAATGGAACTGTAAAATATACCGTATCTTTTGAAGTTCAGGATGAAACTTATACATCCTCTAAGACGATTACTCTGAATGCGACTGGACATAACTTTAATAAGAATGGTGTTTGCAAGAAGTGTAAAGCTCAGATGCTTAAGAGTGTTGCTGATGCCAGCAAGAACATGACAGTGACATGGGAAAAAGTATCTGGAGCAAACGGATACTATGTATACCGCAGCACAGATAGAAAGAAATTTAGTAAAGTTAAAACAATCACAAGTGCAAATACTGTGAAGTTTAATGATACAAAGGCAAATAAGAATGGACAGAAATATGTCTATAAAGTCAGTGCTTATGTTAAGAAAAATGGAAAAGCAACAATTACAGTAGCTTCTAAGGCAAAGACAGGATATTTCCTGACAACACCAAAATTAACAAGAGTGAAAAATATAAGTGGCGCAAAAGCAACCGTTGCATGGACAACAAATACAAAGGCTTCTGGATACCAGATTGAATACACAATAAAAGGTGGAAAGAGTCAGACTATTACTGTTTCCTCAGCAAAGAGTAAGAGCAAAACAATTAGTAAGCTGACAAAGAAAAAAGTTTACACAATTAGAGTACGTTCTTATAAAACTGTATCAAAAACAAAATATTACAGTGCATGGAGCAGCAAGAAAGACGTCAATGTAACAAAATAAAAAGATATATAAAGATTCCCTGTAGTTTCAGACTACAGGGACATCTTCATATTATTAATGAAATACAACCATAAAAATACTTAAGAAGCGGAGGAGTTTAAATGAAATTGTGGAAAAAAAGGTTTGTAGGGATTGCCTGCTTTCTTTTCGCCTTTTTCGTGTTTACAAACTTTCATGAAGTTTGTGCGGCAAGCAAAAAGAGTGTGGAAGAAAAAATTACCAAGGAAATCTTCAGTAAGAAACCAAAGAAATCCATTGATATTTCTTCTTATGATTTAAAAAAAGCAGATGCAAAGAAAGCAATTGAAAATGTCTTAAAAGAAAATAATTGTGAATCTCTTGTAACCTACTCTTTAAAGACAGGAACAGATCAGAAAGTAGACAAGATCAATATAACAATGGACAGTGCTTTGGAATCAGTTGTCACTGAGGTTAATGAAATCAGTGAAAATGATAATAACAACAGTGAGAATGATGAAAAAAAATTAGCTGAGCAAAGACAAAAAACGATTGCAGATTATGCAAAGCTGCAGAAGTATTATGAAGCCAACCCGGACTATTTTGGAGTACCAATGCAGTTCTTTTATAAAAAAGATACAAAAGAGACACCTTTAGGAGCGATTGCAGCACTGGCTAATATTGATTATAATAATGTGGATTCGAGTGTGAAAGTGCTTACGGAGCTTGATAAAAGGATTGATGGTATACAGCAAGGATTACAGGGATTTGTACAATATTATGGAAAAGAATTCCTACAACAAGCCGATAAAATTTTGGCAAAAGTAAATGATAAGAATATGTCAGAAGTTGAAAAATATATGGTCTTAAACGATGAACTGGCAAATCTGATTACATTTGATGATGCATTTTTCCAGGGAAAACAGGAATTTATTTCAAGTACAGCCTTTGGAGCATTGGTTGAGAAAAAAGCCGTATGTATTGGATACTGCAGCGCTTATGCTTATATTGTTCAGCGTATGCACCCGAAAATTTATAAACATAAAGATGGTACATGGAAGACAAAAGAAGAAGTCAGAGACAATGCCATTGTTGATTATGCATGCCGTACCCATGATCATTACATCAATGCCATTAAGATTGATGGAAAATGGTATTATGTAGATCCAAGCTTTGCAGATATTAAAGTAGAAGAAAACCAGAGAGTTCGTGCAGAAACCGAAGGAAACTTAGGTCATATGTTCTTCTTATTTACACAGAAGAGCTTTGAAAATTGGAGCGGTTTCTCAGGTACGGACTTAGATACTGCATATGCAGATAAATGTACCGATGATACTTATGAAAATGCATGGTTTAGCCAGGTAGATAGTAATATTCCATATGATTCTACTTACTGGTATTATGTAAAACCACAGGTCAATACAAAAGTTTTACTTGATGGTGGTGTTTATCATGATAAGCGAGATCAGCTGACATGTAGAAATCGTAAGACTGGTAAAATTCAGACACTGGTGGATTATGAAACAGGAAAAGTATATACACCAGATGGAAAAGAAGTAGCAACAAATCAGGATATTGCCAAAGAATACAAAATTGATGTAACTTATAATAAGACTTATCCAGGAGTACAGCACTCTGTAGGTTTATATGCAGGAAATCTTTATTTTAATCTTGGAAATAAGATTTATAAATATCAGCCAAAGAGTGGAAAAATTGTTCTGATCAAAGAATATAATGAAGTTGCTGTAAAACAGACCAATGATGCCAATGTATCTCAGTCTTTCTATATTACTTCCAATAGTAAGGAAAGTATTATGAAGCTGCAAGAACGCCCAGTTGCAGGACTTTCTATCAAAGATGGAAAGATGTATGTAGCACTGGCAACAAATTTCAGCAGTAAGACAGAGTATAAAACAGAATGTGTTGCTTATAAACCTGCGTATGGAAATTTCGGAGAAGATAACGGATTAAGTAAAAAATTTGAAAAATGTGCCAATGTAAAAGAAACATTGAATATGAAACATTTAGCAGGAACAAAACATACATATAAAAAGGTTACAGTAGCACCAACATGTTTAAGAGAAGGTTTTGAAGAAGAACGTTGTACCGTTTGTGGACGTATCAAAGCTGGAACAAGAAAGAGAACAAAAAATCCATTAACGCATGAATATGAACACGTACAGGAACCAGCAGAAAATGAAGACGAGGGAGAAGGAATCGATACCAACGTCTGCAAGATCTGTAAAAAAACAGATGAAGATGGATTGACTTATGCTGCTCCAGTGTTTGAATGGTCAGAAGATGCAAAAACATGTACTGCTGTTTTTAAAGAAAAATATGATCGTCCGGAACAGAGAATTGAATGTACAATCACATCCAAGAATCAGAAAGCTTCCTGCACAAAACCAGAAGCAACAATTTATACAGCAAGTGCTAATTTTGATGATAAAACATATATTGGCACAAAAACAGTTGTGACCAGCAAAGCTTTAGGGCATGATTATGACAAAAAAGATATTTGTAAACGATGTGGAGCGAAGAAACCTTCTAGTACAGTGACATTAAAAGCGAAGAAAGGTGTTTACACAGGAAAAGCGATCGCAATTGATCCTGCACAAGTAAAGGGATCCACAGGAAAAGTAACTTATAAATATTATGTCGACAGCAAATGTAAGAAAGCAACAAGCAAAGCAAATGCAGGAGCAGCCGGAGCACCAGTAAATCCAGGCGTTTACTATGTAAAAGCGAGTGTTGCTGCAGATAAAAATTATAAAGCCGCAACAAGCAAAGCTGTAAAACTGACGATTGTTCCAAAGACACCAGTGATTGTTTCTGTTTCTAATAATGGAAAAAATCTGTCTGTTACATGGAAAAAGGTAAGTAAAGCCAGTGGTTACTATGTATATCGTAGTACAGATGGAAAGAAATTTACAAAAGTTGCAACAATTAAGAAAAATACTGTTCTGAAGTATAATGATACAAAAGCAAACAAAAATGGACAAAAATATGTTTATAAAGTTTCTGCTTATTATTATGGAACAGCAACTGTAACAAGCGCAGGTTCTGAAGTGAAGACGGCTTATTTCTCAAATAAAAAATAAGTAAAATTCAGTCCCATCCGTTGTAGAATCTGCAATGGGTGGGCTGTTGTATTTAAAAACTTATAAAATGCAAAATAAAGGGAATGGAGGTATCTATGAAGGAACGTATGAAAAGAAGAAGCAGAAAATTTCTTGGAATTTTTTGTCTGGTTTTTGCCTTTTGTCTTTTTGCAAATTTGAATTCGGTTCATGCTGCAGCAAAAAAAAGTGTGGAAACCAAAATCACAGAGGAGTTATTTAAGAAGAATGTAAAAAAATCCATTGATATTTCTTCTTATAACTTAAAACCTGCAGATGCAAAAAAAGCGGTCAATAAGGTTTTGAAGAAAAATCATTGTACATCTCTGGTAACCTATTCTTTGAAAACCGGAAAAGATCAGAGGGTAGACAAAGTCAATGTAACAATGGATAGTGCCTTTGAAGCGGCTGTTGGGGAAATTAACCAGATCGGGGCGAAAAATGTAAAAGATGGTACTGATGCAGCAAATCAGCAGGAAAAATTGCAAAAAGCCATTGCAGATTATGCAAAACTGCAGGAATATTATGAAGCTAACCCAGATTATTTTGGTGTACCGGTGCCGTTTTTCTATAAGAAAGACACGACAGAAAGCCCATTAGGAGCTATAGCTGCCCTTGCTGGAGTGGACTATAATACATTGACACAGACACAGGACCTTGATGCGGTTGATAAACAGATTAACGACATGGAACAAGGATTGGAGAAGTTTGTACAATATTATGGAACTTCTTTCTTAAAAGAGGCAGATAAAATTCTGGCAAAGGTAAATGATAATAGTATGTCAGAAGTTGAAAAACAGATGGTTTTAAATGATTATCTGGCAAATCTGATTACGTTTGATGATGCATTTTTCCAGGGGAAACAGAAATTTGTTTCGAGTACAGCCTTTGGAGCGTTGGTTGAGAAAAAAGCGGTATGTATTGGATATTGCAGCGCTTATGCTTATATTGTCCAGCGTATGCATCCGGAAATTTACAAAAATGCCGATGGTACATGGAAGACAAAGAAAGAAGTCGGAGATAATGCCATTGTTGATTACGCATGTCGTACCCATGATCATTACATTAATGCAGTAAAGATTGATGGAAAATGGTATTATGTAGATCCAAGTTTTGCAGATATTAAAGTAGAAGAAAATCAGAGAGTTCGTACAGAAACCGAAGGAAACTTAGGTCATATGTTCTTCTTATTTACACAGAAGAATTTTGAAAAATGGAGTGGTTTTTCGGGTAGTGATTTAGATACTGCATATGTAGATAAGTGTACAGACAGCACTTATGAAAATGCGTGGTTTAGTCAAGTAGACTCTCCTATTTCTTATAATGACAGCTATTGGTATTATGTAAAACCACAGGCAAATACAAAAAATCTATATGAAGGCGGAACTTATCATGACAAACGAGATCAGCTGACATGTAGAAATCGTAAGACTGGTAAAATTCAGACACTGGTGGATTATGAAACAGGAAAAGTATATACAACAGATGGAAGAGAAGTAGCAACCAATCAGGATATTGTAAATGAATATAAGAAAGATGTTCTTTATAATAAGATTTATCCAGGATTGCAGCATTCTGTAGGATTGTATGGAGGAAATCTCTATTTTAATCTTGGAAATAAAATTTATGAATATCAGACAGCAAATGGAAAGATTACTTTAATCAAAGAATATAATGAAGTCGCTGTCAAACAAACCAATGATGCTAATGTATCTCAGTCATTCTATGTTGCCGCAGCAAATGAAGGCAGCATTATGAAAGTAAAAGAACGTCCAGTTGCTGGCATTTCTATTAAAGATGATGGAAAGATGTACGTTGCCCTAGCAACAAACTTAAGCAGCAAGACCGATTATAAAACAGAATGTGTCAATTACAAACCTGCATATGGAAACTTTGGAGAAGACAATGGATTAAGCAAGAATTTTGAAAAATGTGCGAATATCAAAGAAACACTGGATATGAGCCATTTAGTAGGAAACAGCCATAATTATCAAAAAGTTACAGTTGCACCAACATGCTTAAGAGGCGGATTTGAAGAAGAACGTTGCACAATTTGCGGACGAGTGAAAGAAGGATCAAGAAAAGAAACATCTGATCCAGTGAGCCATCAGTATGAATACAATGCAACAGAAGAAACAAGAATTTGTAAAATCTGTAAAAAAGCAGATCCAGAAGGAATTACATACAAGGAACCAACCTATGAATGGGCAAAAGATGGATCAAGCTGTACCGCAGTGTTTAAAGATGAAAACGGAAAAAATGAAAAGAGGATTCCATGCAATGTTACTTCTAATGTGACACAGAATGTAAGTTGTGAACAGGATGAACAGACAACTTATACGGCTACCTGTACTTTTGAAGATAAAGAATTCAAAAATACAAAAGTAGTGCCAACAAAAAAAGCAACCGGACATCAATATGGAGATCCAGAATTCCAGTGGTCTGAAGATAAAAAAACATGTAAGGCAGTCTTTATATGTAGCGCTTGCAAAGATAAAAAAGAAGCAGATTGTAAAGTAAACAAAGAAGAAGAAAAAGCAACCTGTGAAAAGGATGGAAAAACTACTTACACAGCAACTGTTACATTTAATGGAAAAGACTACACCAATACAAAAACAGAGAAAGAAGAAGCAACTGGACATCAGTATGGAGATCCAGCTTTTACATGGTCAAAAGATAAAAAAACATGTAAGGCAGTCTTTATATGTAGTGCTTGTAAAGATAAAAAAGAAGTAGATTGTAAAGTAAACAAAGAAGAAGAAAAAGCAACCTGTGAAAAGGATGGAAAAATTACTTACACAGCAACTGCTACATTGAATGGAAAAGACTGCACCAATACAAAAACAGAGAAAGAA
The DNA here is from genome assembly GCF_018918155.1 of Anaerostipes sp. MSJ-23. Taxonomy (GTDB): domain Bacteria; phylum Bacillota; class Clostridia; order Lachnospirales; family Lachnospiraceae; genus Anaerostipes. The sequence goes on along the minus strand of NZ_JAHLPY010000004.1, from coordinate 68,135 downwards.
GAAGCAACCGGACATCAATATGGAGATCCAGAATTCCAGTGGTCTGAAGATAAGAAGACATGTAAGGCAATCTTTACATGTAGTGTCTGCAAGCATGAGGAAAAAGTAGATTGCAAGATGACGGTCAAAGAAGAAGAAAAAGCAACCTGTGAAAAGGATGGAAACGCTACTTATACAGCATCCATTACATTGAATGGAAAGAATTATACAGATGCAAAATCAGTTGTTGTAAAGGCAACTGGACATCAGTATGGAGATCCAGCTTTTACATGGTCAAAAGATAAAAAAACATGTAAGGCAGTCTTTATATGTAGTGCTTGTAAAGATAAAAAAGAAGTAGATTGTAAAGTAAACAAAGAAGAAGAAAAAGCAACCTGTGAAAAGGATGGAAAAACTACTTACACAGCAACTGCTACATTGAATGGAAAAGACTACACCAATACAAAAACAGAGAAAGAAGAAGCAACCGGACATCAATATGGAGATCCAGAATTCCAGTGGTCGAACGATAAGAAGACATGTAAGGCAGTCTTTACATGTAGTGTCTGCAAGCATGAGGAAAAAGTAGATTGCAAGATGACGGTCAAAGAAGAAGTAAAAGCAACTTGTGAAAAGGATGGAAACGCTACTTACACAGCATCCATTACATTCAATGGAAAGAATTATACAGATGCAAAATCAGTTGTTGTAAAGGCAACTGGACATCAGTATGGAGATCCTGTATTTACATGGGACAAAGAGTATAAGAACTGTACAGCAAAAATAATTTGTAAAGCATGTGGAAAAACAATAACAGAAACATGTAAAGTCAGTAAAGTAGAGACAAAAAATCCAACAGATGCAGAAAATGGATATTATTTGTATCGTGCAGAAGTTGTATTAAATGGTAAAACATATACGAATGATCAGAAAGAAATTATTCCAGCAACTGGTCATAAGTATAATAAAGCGCCAGTCTTCAAATGGTCTGAAGATAAAAAGACATGTGTAGCAGAATTTAAATGTACAACTTGTAGCAATGTACAGCAAGTTCCATGTACTGTTTCCTTTGAAGAAACCAAGAAAGCAACTTGTGAGAAAGATGGAGAAGCTGTTTATACAGCATCTTGCAAGTTTGATGGAAAAGGCTATGTTAATGTAAAAACGGTAACAGTGAAAGCAACTGGACATGAATATGGAGAAGCAGCTTTTACATGGTCGAAAGATTATAAAACATGTACAGCAAAAGCAACTTGTAAGACATGTGGAAAAACTGTGACAAAAACATGTAAAGTAAGCAAAGTAGACAGCAAGGAAGCAACCGATACAGAAGATGGATATTGTCAGTATCGTGCGGAAGTGGTATTGAATGGAAAAACTTATACCGATGATAAAAAGGAAGTTATTCCTGCAAAAGGTCATCAGTATGGAAATCCAAAATTTGTATGGTCCAAAGATTATCAGAGCTGTGTATTAAAACTTACATGTGCAGATTGTAAAGATGTGAAGGAAATTGAGTGTACAGTCACATCAAAAGGAACCAAAGCTACATGTACAAAAAATGGAAAAGTTGTTTATACAGCAGTGGGTGCCTTTTATGGAAAAGAGTACAAGGATTCCAAAACAGTTGCAGTAAAAGCAACAGGTCATGATTTTGATAAAAATGGCGTTTGCAAGAATTGTAAAATTCAAATGCTTAAGAGTGTTTCAAGTGCTGGTAAAAATATGACAGTGTCATGGAAAAAAGTATCCAAAGCAAATGGTTACTATGTATATCGCAGTACGGATGGAAAGAAATTTACTAAAGTGAAAACAATTACCAGTGGAAACACAGTGAAATTTAATGACACAAAAGCGAATAAGAATGGACAGAAATATGTTTATAAGATTGTTGCTTATACAAAAGATAATAATGGAAAAGAAACAGTCATAGTAACAACGAAGAAAACAAAGACAGGATATTTCTTAAGTACACCAAAAGTAACCAGTGTTAAGAATCAGAAAGGTGCAAAAGCAGTTGTTGCATGGACAACAAATAAGAAGGCATCCGGATATCAGATTAAATATACGGTCAGTGGCGGAAAGAGTCAGACAATGACAGTTTCAGCGAAAAATAAGAATGCTACACTTAAAAATCTAAAAAAGAAAAAGATTTATACAATCAGAGTACGTTCTTATAAGACAGTATCAAATACAAAATATTACAGTGCTTGGAGCAGTAAAAAAAGTGTAAAAGTCAATAAGTAATAAAATCTGATGGATGAACCAAGGAAAAACCTCTGCAAAAAAGCAGGGGTTTTTCTTTTGTAATCGCTCGAACTTCATAAAGTTTTAAGAGTTTTCAATTGGACACTTTGTGAAAGGAATGGTATAATATTACGATGATTACAGATGGATTATTTGTATGAATCGAAATGAGATGGGACATTTAGTCCATGATAAAAGGAGAAAGGCATGAAGATTTTTTTGAATCAGATACAGACAACAGGAAAAAAAATCGGTTGGCTGATTGTTGAAAAACTCAGAAAACATCCGATTTTATGCAATGTTGTTTTGTCCGTACTCATGGCATTCCTTCTGGAAGTATTAGGACGTCAGACATTTGATCTTAGTGCAATCGGGTTTGTAAATGAAAGAACGAAGGTATTTTTGTATAGTATCTTTATCATTTTCCTGACTTATTCGGTTGTGTTGATCGTGAAGAGAAGATTGTTTTTTTATATTCTTGTGACGTTGCTCTGGAGTATTGTCGGAATTGTCAATTTTATGATGCTGAGTTCGAGAAACACACCATTTACTTATGTTGATGTCACCTTGATGAAATCAGTGCTGCCGGTTATGGCAAATTATTTTACACCGCTTGAAATTACAGCAATTGGAGCATTGCTTCTAATTTTATTGATTTTACTTGTTGTATGTTATATGTACCTTCCAATGGAACATCATTTGGGAAGAAAGAGAGAGTGGGTAAAATTTGTAATTATCTGTGTTGCATTTGCCGGTGTTACAAAATATAGCTTCAAAACAGGGATGTTAACAGATAAAATTCATAATATACGAATTGCGTTTAGTGATTACGGTACTCCGTATTGCTTTTCAATTACGGCATTAAAAAATGGAATTGAAAAGCCAGCTACTTATTCGAAAAAGCGAATAGATAAGATTGAGAACCGAACAAAAAAGGCGATTGCAAAGAAAGAAAAAAATGAGAAAAAAAATCATGAGACCATACAAAAACCGAATGTAATATTTGTTCAGTTAGAATCGCATTTTGATATTACGCAGGTAAAAGGAATTAAATTTAATAAGGATCCGCTTCCAAACTTTCACAAATATATGAAAGGTTATTCTTCTGGACATCTTGCGATGCCTTCTTATGGGGCAGGAACAGCAAATTCAGAATTTGAAGTTATTACTGGGATGAATTTGGATCATTTTGGAGCGGCGGAATACCCATATAAAACGATTCTTCAGGAGACAACAACGGAAAGCATGGCAACGTTGCTGAAATCATACGGATATAAAGCGCATGCGATTCATGATAACAGTGCGGCATTTTATGATAGAGACCTTGTTTTTTCACAACTTGGATTTGATACTTTTACGACAAAGGAAAGTATGAATATTACAAAGTGGACGGAAAATGGATGGGCAAAAGATTATATTTTGACAGGCTATATCAATGATTGCCTGAATTCTACAAAAGGACAGGATTATATTTATTGTATATCTGTGCAAGGACATGGAGATTATCCAACAACAGAAGTGATTGAAAATCCGGAAATTAAAGTTAGTGGAATCAAAGATGAAGCATTAAGAAACAAATATACGTATTATGCAAATCAGGTATATCAGATGGATCATTTTGTCGGACAGTTGGTACAGTCTTTGAAGAAACGAAATGAAAAGACCATTCTTGTAATGTATGGAGACCATCTTCCAAGTCTTGATATTGAGGATAAAGATTTGACTTATGGAAACAAATATGAAACAAGTTACTTTATCTGGGATAATATGGGGCTGAAAAAGAAAGATGGAACGATTCAGGCTTATGATCTTAGTTCTGAAATTTTAAATAAACTTCATATTCATACAGGAGTTATGAACAGTTATCATCAAACAAGGAAGGGAACAAAGAACTATCAGAAGGATATGAAAGCTCTTCAGTATGATATGCTTTATGGAAAACGGTATGTATGGAATCAGAAAAATCCATTTAAGGCAACGAACATTACCTTTGGTATTAGAAATCTTGAAGTAACAAAGGCATATGAGACAGAAGATAGTATTTTCCTTGTAGGAAATAATTTTACGAATTATTGCCAGGTTTATGTTGGAGATGTGAAGATTAATACAACGTATCATAATGAACATTTACTGGAAGTGTCAAAAAGTGATTTAAAAGATGGAAATACATTCAAAGTAAGCATTGTAAGTAAGGCACCGAAGGTGCTTCGAAGCTCAAAAACCTATGTATATAAAGAAAAAAATGAAAAATAGGCAAAGAAGCTTGTGCACCGCATTAAGCATATGCTATAATAATTGAATGTTTGTGAAATTTACAAAATGATAATAATTATTTAGGAGGATTCATAGAGATGAGTTTGCAAGTGGAAAACTTAGAACATAATATGGTAAAGGTAACAATTGAAGTTGATGCAGCAAAATTAGATGATGCGATCAAACAGGCTTTTAATAAGAAAAAAGGACAGTTCAACGTTCCTGGTTTCCGTAAAGGAAAAGTACCTTTTCAGCTGATCGCAAAAGAATATGGTGTTGAAATCTTCTATGAAGATGCAGCAAACATCTTAATTCCAGATGCTTATGCAGAAGCAATGAAAGATAGTGATCTGGAAATTGTTTCAAGACCACAGATTGATGTTGTACAGCTTGAAAAAGGAAAAGACTTTATCTTTACAGCAGAACTTGCAGTAAAACCAGAAGTAACATTAGGTGAGTATAAAGGAATTGAAGTTCCTAAGACACGTGTTATGGTAAAGAAAGAAGAAGTTGAGGCAGAACTGAAGAAAACTCAGGAACAGAACGCAAGAGAAATTACAATCGAAGATCGTCCAGTAAAAGACGGAGATATTCTGACAATTGATTATTCAGGATCTGTTGATGGAGTTAAATTCGAAGGTGGAACAGCACAAGACCAGACATTAGTTATCGGTTCCGGAGCATTTATTCCAGGATTTGAAGAACAGCTGATCGGAAAAGAACTGAATGAAGAAACAGAAATCAATGTAACATTCCCAGAAGAATACCATGCACCTGATCTTGCAGGAAAAGAAGCTGTATTTGAAGTGAAAATTAAGGGAATTAAAGAAAAAGAACTTCCAGAACTTGATGACGAATTCGCATCAGAAGTTTCTGAATTTGAAACACTGGATGAATACAAAGCAGATGTAAAAGAAAAAATCCGTGCACGTAAAAAAGAAGAAGCAAAAACAGAAAGAGAAAACAAGATTGTTGATGCAGCTGTAGAAGCTTCTGAAATGGATATTCCGGAAGCTATGATTGAAGAACAGATTCAGCAGATGACAGAAGAATTTGCTCAGAGATTAAGCTATCAGGGACTGAGTCTTGAACAGTATCTGCAGTTCACAGGAACAGATGCTCAGAAATTTGCAGATGATATGAAACCACAGGCATTAAAGAGAATTCAGACTCGCCTGGTATTAGAAGCAATTGTAAAAGCAGAAAATATTGAAGCAACAGAAGAAGATTTCAAAGCAGAACTGGATAAAATGGCATCTATGTATCAGATGGAATCTGAACAGCTGGAAAAAATGATCCAGGGTGCTCAGAAAGAACAGATGTTATCTGATATCGCTGTTCAGAAAGCAGTTGACTTCCTCGTTGCAGAAGCAAAATAAGACGAATTAGGAGGATGCAGTATGAGTTTAGTACCTTATGTCATTGAACAGACAAGCAGAGGAGAAAGATCGTATGATATTTTTTCCCGTTTATTAAAAGAAAGAATTATCTTTTTAGGAGAAGAAGTCAATGATGCGACTGCAAGTCTGGTAGTTTCCCAGCTTCTTTTTCTGGAGTCAGAAGACCCAGACAAAGACATTAATTTCTATATCAACAGTCCAGGAGGATCCGTTACAGCAGGAATGGCGATCTATGATACCATGCAGTATGTAAAATGTGATGTTTCTACTATGTGTATGGGAATGGCTGCAAGTATGGGGGCATTTCTTCTGGCAGGAGGAACAAAGGGCAAGAGGTTTGCATTACCAAATGCCGAAATCATGATTCATCAGCCATCCGGAGGAGCGCAGGGTCAGGCAACAGAGATTGAGATCGCTGCGGAACATATTCTTAAAACAAAGAAACGTTTAAATACGATTTTAAGTGAGAATACCGGACAGCCGTATGAGACCATTGCAAAAGATACAGATCGTGATAATTGGCTTTCAGCTGATGAGGCTGTTGCCTATGGATTAATCGATCGTGTTGTAGAAAAGAGACAATAAACAAAGAAAGTTTGAGGTGGTCTGGTGGCAAATTATAATGAAGAAAAAAGGGTATTAAGATGTTCCTTTTGTAATAAGACACAGGATCAGGTTCGAAAACTGATCGCAGGACCAAAAGCAAAAGGTGTATATATCTGTGATGAATGTATCGACATCTGCTCAGAAATTATTAATGAAGAATTTGAGCAATACGGTGAAGATATGGAAATCAATTTAAAAAAGCCAAAAGAAATTAAAGAATTCTTGGATCAGTATGTAATCGGACAGGATGATGCGAAGAAGGTATTATCGGTTGCAGTATATAATCATTATAAGAGAATCCTGCTTGGCAGTGATTCAGATGTGGATCTGCAGAAGAGTAATATTCTGATGCTCGGACCAACCGGATCAGGAAAAACATTACTGGCTCAGACACTTGCCAAGATGCTGAATGTTCCATTTGCGATTGCAGATGCAACAGCATTGACAGAAGCAGGATATGTAGGAGAAGATGTGGAAAACATCCTTCTGAAGATTATTCAGGCGGCAGATTATGATATCGACCGCGCACAGTGTGGAATTATTTATATTGACGAAATTGATAAGATTACAAGAAAATCTGAAAATACATCCATTACAAGAGACGTTTCCGGAGAGGGTGTACAGCAGGCATTGCTGAAAATCATTGAGGGAACCGTTGCTTCTGTTCCACCGCAAGGTGGAAGAAAACATCCGCATCAGGAGTTTATTCAGATTGATACAACAAATATTCTCTTTATTTGTGGAGGAGCCTTTGATGGACTTGAAAAGATTATTGAGTCTAGAATTGGTAAAAAATCTATCGGATTTGGTGCAGATGTCATTGGCCAAAGTGAAAAAGATTTGGGAGCGCTGCTTGGTCAGGTACTTCCAGAAGATTTCGTAAAATTTGGATTGATTCCGGAATTTATCGGTCGTGTTCCGGTAAACGTATCTTTAAATCCATTGGACAAAGAAGCTTTGGTTCGCATTTTAACAGAACCAAAGAGCGCTCTGGTGAAACAGTATCAGAAACTGTTTGAATTAGATGGTGTAAAATTAGAATTTGAAAAAGAAGCATTAGAGGCAATTGCGCAGAAAGCACTGGATCGTAAGACAGGTGCCAGAGGACTTCGTGCGATTGTTGAGCAGGTGATTATGGATCTAATGTATCAGATTCCATCTCAGCCAGATGTTTCGAAATGCATCATTACCAGAGATGTTGTGGAAAACGGTGCCCAGGCTCTGATTGAAAGATCAGAAAAGAAGACGAAAACTTCAGCACCAAAGAAACGAATGGCAAAAAGCAATCCAGAGATTGCATAAAGACAGGCGGAAAGCCTGAAGCAAAAACTGCTTTTCATGCAAGGATATCTTGTGTCAGAAGCAGTTTTTCTTTTAAAAAAGGAGAACGAAATGAAAAAAATATTACCAATGCTCACCTTAAGAGGAAAGTATATTTTTCCAAATACCGTCATTCATTTTGATGCATCTAGAAGCAAATCCATTCGGGCAATTGAAGAAGCAATGGAGAATGATCAGCTGATTTTTTTAAATAACCAGAAAGATCCAACGGTAGAGGATCCAGATGTGATGGATTTGTACCATGTTGGTACGGTAGCGAAAATTAAGCAGGTTGTAAAATTGCCTCAAAATATTGTACGAATTTTTGCAGAAGGGTTATTCCGAGCAGAAATGACCGATATCTGTGATGAAGAGCCGCTGTTTCGAGTAGAAGTTGTTTACAATCATGTAGAACAGCAAGAGTTTGCTCCTTATGAAAAAGAAGCAATGATGCGGTCGGTAAAAGAAAGTTTTGAAAAATATAGCAATTCTTCTACTCAGATTGATCAAAATATTGTAAGTTATATTTTGATGCAGCAAGATCTGGAACTTATGATTGATCAGCTGGCAACACATATTCCGTTTTCTTTGGAAGATAAACAAAAAATCTTGGAAGAGATGGATTTGAAAAATCGTTGTGAAGTCATGCTGACCATGATGCAGGAAGAACTAGAGGTACTGCAGTTACGAAATGAAATACAGGAAAAAGTCCGCAACAATGTTGAAAAGAACCAAAAAGAATATATGTTGCGGGAACAGATGAAAGTCATCCGCGAGGAACTTGGTGAAACAAGTATGGCAGATGAAGCACAAGAATTTATGGACCAACTTCGCCAACTGAATGCCTCAAAAGAAGTAAAAGAAAAGATAAAAAAAGAAATCAGTCGTTTTCAGGCAATCGGAATGACCACACCAGAAAGTTCTGTTTTGCGCACTTATATTGAAACAATGCTTTCTGTTCCTTGGGAAAACTGTTCCAAAGATTCTTTGGATCTTGAGCGTGCAGCACAGATTTTGGAGGAAGATCATTTTGGATTGAAAAAGGTAAAAGAACGTATTCTTGAATATTTGGCAGCAAGAGCAATGAGCGGCAAAAAGGATGCTGCTATTTTATGTTTGTTTGGTCCTCCGGGAACTGGAAAAACTTCCATTGCGAAATCCATTGCAAAAGCAACAAATAAAGAATATGTAAGACTTTCTCTTGGTGGTGTCAGAGATGAATCTGAGATTCGCGGACATAGAAAAACTTATGTGGGAGCAATGCCAGGACGTATTGTAGAATCACTGTGTCGTGTGAAAGTTAGAAATCCTTTGATGCTGTTAGATGAAATTGATAAGGCAGGGCGTGATCAACGTGGAGATACAGCATCAGCACTGCTTGAAGTTCTGGATCCGGAACAAAATGAACATTTTCAGGATCATTATTTAGAGGTGCCATTAAATTTAAGTGATGTGTTATTTATTGCTACGGCAAATGATTTATCAACGATTCCAAGACCTCTTCTTGATCGTATGGAAATCATTGAAGTATCCAGCTATTCAGCAAATGAAAAATATCATATTGCTCAAAAATATTTGGTAGAAAAGCAAATGGAGGCCAATGGTTTAAAAGAAAGTCAAATTCACTGGAAAGAAGATGCTCTTCGTTATTTGATTGATGCTTATACAAGGGAGGCTGGTGTCAGAAATCTGGAAAGAAGAATCGGACAGATTTCAAGAAAAGTGACAAAAGATATTTATGAAAAGAAACATCGAAAAGTAACGATCACGAAGAAAGTCATCCGGGATTATTTAGGAGTTCCACCATATGAGTGGGAAAAAGAATCCTTAAAAAATCAGGTTGGGATTGTACATGGGCTTGCATGGACAGCTGTTGGTGGTGCGACTTTAAAGATTGAAGTGAATGTAATGCCAGGAAAAGGAAGAGTTCAGGTAACAGGTTCTCTTGGAAATGTTATGAAGGAATCTTCTCAGGCTGCTATCAGCTATATTCGTAGTCAGAGCCGCAAATATAAGATCAAAGCGGATTATTTTGAAAAACATGATATTCATATGCATATTCCAGAGGGAGCAGTTCCAAAAGATGGGCCTTCTGCAGGAATTACAATGACAACAGCAATTCTTTCGGCGATTCTTGGTCAAAAGGTTCGAGGAGATTTGGCTATGACAGGAGAGGTGACAATCCGAGGAGATGTTCTTCCGATTGGAGGTTTGAAAGAAAAACTTCTCGCAGCAAAACGACTTGGTATTCAGAAAGTACTGGTACCAAAATCAAATGAAAAAGATGTAAAAGAATTTGATGTAGAAATTACAGATGGACTGGAAATCGTTTTTGTACGTACGATGAATCAGGTAATCAAAGAAGCATTTGTAAGAGCATAAAAGGCAGGAGGCAATGATGAACTATAAAGAAGCAATGGATTTTATACAGAATACGAATAAATTTGGCAGCGTTCTTGGCCTGGATAACATAAAAGAACTGTTGAATCGTCTGGGAAATCCTCAGGAACAGCTGAAAGTCGTTCATATTGCCGGAACGAATGGAAAAGGGTCAATTCTTGCTTATTTAGCAGGAGTTTTCCGGGAAAGCGGATATAGAGCAGGACGATATGTATCTCCTGCTTCCTTTTCCTATGAAGAACGATTCCGGATCAACGAGGAAAATATTTCAAAAGAAGATTTATGTTTTTATATGGAGAAAATAAAGAAGATATCAGAGGAGATGGTAAAGGATGGAAAACATCATCCGACGATGTTTGAGATTGAAACTGCATTAAGCTTTCTTTATTTCCTCGATAAAAAAGTAGATGTTGTGCTTTTGGAAACTGGGATGGGTGGACGATTGGATGCAACAAATGTTGTAACGAAACCAATTTGTACAATCATTGCATCGATTGGTTTTGATCATATGCAATATCTTGGAAATACCATCGAAGCAATTGCCACAGAGAAAGCAGGAATTATCAAAGAGGGATGTCCAGTCATATCATATGATAATTCAGAGGAAGCAAACAATGTCATAAAACAGACGGCAAAAGAGAGACATTGTCCATTATCTTTTGTTCATACAGATGGAATTCGTATTTTAAAACAGTCCATAGACGGACAAAGTTTTGCATATAGAAGCAGTCATGGCAGATGGTATGAAAAAATAGAGATTCCTCTTCTTGGTGAGCATCAAATTTATAATGCCGCCGTCGCATTGGAAGCACTGGAAGTGATTAAAAATTGTTACTGTATCAGCGAATTTCAGACGGAAGAAGGATTTAGAAAAACTGTCTGGAGAGGAAGGCTGGAACTTCTAGAAAGAAAGCCACTCATTTTATGTGATGGAGCGCATAATCCAGATGGAGCAAAATATTTAACAAAATTTTTACAAAATAATTTTACAAATAGACGAATCATTTATATAATGGGAGTATTGGCTGATAAGGACTATGAAAAAATGATCGCTCTAACAGCAAAGCAGGCGGACTGTATTTATACAGTGGCTCCAGATAATGCAAGAGCATTGCCAAGTAAAGAACTTGCAAAGGTAATAAGAAAATATCATTCGAATGTTTATGAGAGGGACAGGCTAGCATCTTGCTTGAAAGAAGTAAAGGAAAAAGCATTGGATGATGATGTTATTGTTATTTTTGGTACCTTATCATTTCAAAATGAATTATAATAGAGGAAAAGAACATTGGAACGATTCCAGAGAATTGTAAAAAGCAAACGATACCAGGAAGAATATGAAAAACTGCAAAATTTGGAAAAGGAAAGACGGTTTTGTAGACATGATATGGAACATTTTCTTTCAGTAGCAAGGATTTGTTATATTTTTGCTATGGAAAAGAAAATCGATGTTTCTGTCGACATCATTTATGGAACGGCATTTCTTCATGATCTTGGAAGGGCAATGCAGTATGAAAAGGGAATTTCCCACGAGGAAGCAGGGGCTATAATTGCAGAAGAGATCCTTTTAGAATGCGATTATAAGCCATGGGAAAGAACGATCATCATAGAAACAATTCGGAATCATCGTGATATAGGCAGAGTAAATGAAGAAGATTTTTCGGAGATTTTTTATCGTGCAGATAAATTGTCAAGAGATTGTATGCATTGTCCAGTTCATGAAGAATGTTACTGGCCGCCGGAAAAGAAAAATAATGTCTATATCAGATAGGAGATAAAGATGAAAATAGGAGAAAAAATATTTGATACGCAGCAGCATGGTTACATTATGGGGATCTTAAATGTAACCCCAGATTCTTTTTCTGACGGAGGAAAGTTTGATCATATCGATGCGGCATTGAAACATGCGCAGGAAATGATCAATGATGGAGCTGATATCATTGATATTGGAGGAGAATCTACCAGACCTGGTTACACCTTGATATCAGATGAAGAAGAAATTGAACGAGTAGCTCCAGTGATTGAAAAAGTAAAACAGGAATTTGACACGGTTGTATCTTTGGATACTTATAAATCAGCAGTAGCAAGAGCGGGGATTGAGGCAGGAGCCGATATGATTAATGATATATGGGGATTAAAATGGGATGGTACAATGGCCCCATTGCTTGCAGAGACAAGGGTCTCAGCCTGTCTGATGCACAATCGAAAAGATACGAATTATAAAAATTTTTTGACGGATGTTATTGGAGATCTTCAAGAAACAATGGAGATTGCAGAAAAGGCAGGCATAAGAAAGAGTCATATTATGTTAGATCCTGGAATTGGATTTGCAAAAGATCTTGACCAGAATCTGGAACTTATGAATCATTTGGAACTATTAGATCAGTGGGAAGTACCAATTCTTCTTGGAACATCCAGAAAATCGATGATCGGATTGACGTTGGATCTTCCATCTGATCAGAGAGTGGAAGGGACAGTTGCGACAACGGTATGTGGTTATATGAAAGGATGTCGTTTCTTCCGTGTACATGATGTGAAAGAAAATAAACGGGCACTTACCATGATTGAAGCGATTTGTTGCAAATAAAAAGGAGTGTGGAAAAACATGGCGGATCAGATTAGAATAAAGGATCTGGAAGTTTACGGAAACCATGGTGTTTATAAGGAAGAACAGGTACTGGGACAGAAATTTCTCATTTCCGCAATATTGTATACTGATACGAAACGTGCCGGAGTCAGTGATCAGTTAAAATATTCCGTAGATTATGGACAGGTATGCAAAAAAATCAAAGAAATGATGGAAAAGCATACATTTCAGTTGATTGAGCGTGCAGCAGAAGTTGTAGCAAAAAATCTTTTGCTGGAATTTTCTCTATTAGAAAAGGTTGAAATTGAAGTGAAAAAACCATGGGCTCCGATTGGACTACCTCTTGATTATGTATCTGTAAAAATTCAGCGAGGATGGCACAGAGCATATATTGGCGTTGGATCTAATATGGGAGATCGAATGGAATATATTAACCATGCCATTGATCAGATTGAAGAACAGGAAGATACCAAAGTTGTACATGTTTCAAGTCTGATTGAAACGAAGCCTTATGGCGGTGTGGAGCAAGATGATTTCTTAAATGGATGTATTGCCATTGATACTTTAAAAGAACCAGAGGAGCTTCTTGATTTTCTGATGGATATTGAACAGCAGGCAGGAAGAAAGCGAACGATTCATTGGGGACCAAGAACGCTGGACCTTGATATTCTTATGTATGATGATCTTGTAATGAATGAGAGGAAGCTTACCATTCCGCATAAGGAAATGCATAAAAGAATGTTTGTACTAGAACCTTTAGCAGAAATTGCACCATATTTAATGCATCCGCTGTTAAAAGAGACGGTACTTCAGCTAAAAGATAAAGTAGAAGAGGAAAATAAAAAATGAGAGATTTAATGGAGATACGCCAGGACATTGACGAGATCGATCAGCAGCTGGTGTCATTATTTGAAAAAAGAATGGGGTGTTCCGCAGAAGTTGCTGAATATAAACGAGGCACAGGAAAAGCCATTTATGATCCTGTAAGAGAAAAGGAAAAAATAGCAACACTAACGAAAAACCAGACAGATCATTTTATGTCAAAAGCTACAGAAGAATTATTTTTGCAGCTAATGTCAATCAGCCGTCGCTATCAATATGGTATTTTATCTCAGGAAGATCAGTATGTACAGGAACTTTTTGAAGAAGTTGATGAGCTAGAAATTAATGAAAATACAAAAGTAGTTTACCAGGGAATTCCAGGAGCATATCAGGAACAGGCACTGGTAAAATATTTTGGAGAAAACATTCATAAATTTTCTGTTCCAGAGTTTAAAGATGTTGTGAAAACTTTGGATCAAGGAAAAGCAGATTACGGTGTTTTGCCGATTGAGAATACCTCGGCGGGAACCGTCAGTGGAATTTATGATATGATTCTTGATTATGATATTTGTGTCGTTGGAGAAGAAACCGTAGAGTGTCATCATGTACTTGCAGCTCTTCCAGGGGCAGATATCGATCATATTAAAAAAGTATATTCTCACCCACAGGGGTTGTTGCAGTGTAGAAAATTTTTAGATCAGAGAACATGGGATCAGGTAAAAGTTGCAAACACAGCGATCAGCGCCAAAAAGGTGGCAGATGATAAAGACATGACGAAAGCAGCCATTTGCAGTGAAAGGGCAGCACAGCTTTATGGCCTTGAAATTTTGCAGCGTGAAGTGAACTATGAAGGAAATAACACGACGCGTTTTGTCATCATGTCAAAGAAAAAACAGTACCGGAAAGATGCAAAAAAAGTTAGCATCAGTTTCAGCGCGCCTCATGAATCAGGATCTCTATATAACATTTTGACTCATTTTATGTTCAATGATGTCAGTATGTGTAATATTGAGTCCAGACCATTACCGGGAAGACAGTGGGAATATGGATTTTACATTGATGTTATCGGAAATTTGGATGATCCGGCCATCCAGAATTCCCTGGCAGGAATTAGAGAAGAAACAAAGGATTTTAAAATATTAGGTAATTTTTAATAATAAAAGAAAAGAGAGAGGAAGAAACTGAAGAATTAGAAAGAATGGAAGGTAGTAAAAATGGAGGAAAAATTTGAAAAGATTCACAAAGTGCTTCATAAACTTCTCAAATATGTCATCGCAGTGGCATTAGTTGTTTTTGCAATCTTTGTAATCTTGAATAAACAGGAATTTTCGGAAAAAGTAGCGAAGGGAATCTACGACAAGAAAATGACCAGTGTTGCAATGTATGACGGAGATAAGATTGTTCAGAAATTTACCGCAACTTCTCATTCGATGGAGAAGCTTGATATGCTGATCGATCGAAATGAACAAAATATCCGTCCAGGAAGTGTTCTTGTAAATGTAAAAGATAAAAATGGAAAATCAATTTACAAGATTGAACAGGCAATGGATGTTGTAGATGGATTAAAGGATATGAAAGCGACCATGCGTCGTACAAAGAGGAAAGAAGATCGTTGGTATCGTATGATCGTTAACCAGAAATTAAAGAAAGGAGAAACTTACACAATTGAAGTTTCTACGAAAGGTGTTTCTAAAGATCATCCTTTCCACATTTATACATCAAAGAAAATGGGAAATATTTTCCAGAAAGCAACATATAATGGTGTAACGCAGAATTATCATATCCGTACAAGAGTATGGACAACACAAATTGACTGGTCTGCGATTGCACTTACGGTTGGAATTGCACTTGCATTGGCAGTTCTTGTACTTGTTCCATTAAAAATACCGGAAAAATGGAATAAGCGTCTGACATGGCTTTTGTTTATCATAAACCCGTGGATTGCATTTTATATGGTTGAGAAAGTATTTTACAATCCAATTAGTCAGATGAATCCGTTGTCTTATGGAATTAATATTGTCTGGTTTTATATATGGTTTGGCATATTACTTGTTATTTTCAACAGAGTGCGGTATTCTCTGTTAGTCGGAAATGTATTGTTGTATGCAGCAGCAATCGGAAACTATTTTGTTTTGGCATTCCGTGGTACGCCAATTACACCAGCGGATATTTATGCAGTTGGAACAGCGATGGACGTCGCAGATCATTATGTATTATCTTATGACAAGCCAGCCATTGTAGCGACAATCATTTTGCTTGCACTTTGTGTAGCAGCATGTAAACTTGATACATTCAAAGTATTTAAGTGGAAGAAACGTCTAATTGCGGTAGCTGTTGTTGCAGTTATTACAGTTGCACAGTCTTTCTTTATTACAAGAACCGATTTCTTAGAAAGCAAGGGAATCAAAGTAAACTTCTGGAATCAGAAAAAGGGTTACAGAACCAATGGATATATTGCAAGTTTTCTTATGAACATTCAGTATACGATTGTGTCTGAACCAGATGGTTATAGCGCACAGAAGGTCAATCAGATTGCAAAAGAATACAAACCAACAGAAGGTGGAAACAAAAAACTGACACAGAAACCAAATGTTGTTGTTATTATGAATGAGACATTCTCAGATTTGAATGTTGTTAATAAGATTAAGACAAATAAGGAAGTAATGCCTTATATCAACAGTCTGAAAGAAAATACAATCAAAGGTAAAATGTTAGTATCTGTTTTTGGAGGAGGAACGAGTAACTCAGAATATGAATTTTTGACTGGAAATTCAGTATCAAGTCTTCCTTTAAATGGAAATGCGTATACACAATTTGTAAAACATAAGGTTCCAAGTTTGGCAAGTCAGTTAAAACAGCAAGGATATGATACGTTAGCATTCCATCCATATAAAGCACACGGATGGAATCGAGACATGGTTTATCCATTGCTTGGATTTGATAAATTCTTAGATGAGTCAAGTATGAATCCAAATGGTGAAAAATTCCGGGGATGGTATAGCGATTCTGAAGATTATAATAAGATTATTGATATATTTAATAAGAAGAAAAAAGGAAAACCATTATTCTTATTTAACGTTACCATTCAGAACCATGGAGGTTATCTGATTGCAGATAAGAATTTTAAAGAAGAGATTAAGATTACAGATGAAAAGGCAACAGACACAGCAAACCGTTATCTGTCTTTGATTCATGAATCTGACCGTGCATTTGAAAAGATTATCAATTACTTTAAGAATCAGAAAGAACCAACCATCGTTGTTATGTTTGGTGATCATCAGCCAAAACTGGAAGATTCTTTCTATGAATTATTGTACGGAAAATCTTTAAATGGCTTAAGTCTAAAAGAATTACAGAAAAAATACACCGTACCATTTATCATTTGGGCAAACTATGACATCGATTCCAAAGATAATGTGAAAAATGTCAGTGCGAACTATTTATCCAGTCTGATGCTTCAGCAGACAAACC
This sequence comes from Anaerostipes sp. MSJ-23, assembly GCF_018918155.1. Taxonomy (GTDB): domain Bacteria; phylum Bacillota; class Clostridia; order Lachnospirales; family Lachnospiraceae; genus Anaerostipes. The sequence goes on along the minus strand of NZ_JAHLPY010000004.1, from coordinate 51,053 downwards.
TTACATTGTCACCATACAATGAATTCCTGCTGAATTTAAGAAAAACAATTCCTGCAATCAATGCGAATGGATATGTGACATCAGATGGAAAGAACTATAGTTTAGAAAGTCACAATAAATATACAAAACTGGTTACACAGTATCAGTATTTGCAGTATAATAGTTTGATGGATTGGAAACATGTAAGTACACCATTGTTTTCTGTAAAACAAAAGTAACACAAACGATTAGGCACTCTGTCTTGACAGAGTGCCTAAAACAATATAGAATAAAAATGTTGTCATTCCGCTAAATCTTTTTATCAGCGGAATAAAAGAAAAAAGAAAGTCAGACAAATTGATTTTAGGAGGATGCACATATGGTAAAAGCAGTCGTTGGAGCCAATTGGGGAGACGAAGGAAAAGGTAAAATTACAGACATGTTAGGTGAAACATCCGATATTATCGTTCGTTTCCAGGGAGGGGCAAATGCAGGACATACAATCATCAATGATTACGGAAAATTTGCACTGCATACATTGCCATCTGGAGTATTCTATAGCCATACAACGAGCGTAATCGGAAATGGTGTAGCGTTAAATATTCCTGTTTTATGTAAAGAAATTGAAAGCATTGTATCACAGGGTGTTCCAAAACCAAAAATTCTTGTTTCAGATCGTGCACAGATCGTTATGCCGTATCATATTTTATTTGATCAGTATGAAGAAGAAAGACTTGGAAAAGAATCCTTTGGTTCTACAAAATCAGGAATCGCACCATTTTATTCAGATAAATATGCAAAAATCGGTTTCCAGGTAAATGAATTATTCGAAGATGAAACTTTAAAACATAAGATTCATAAAGTATGTGAGAAAAAGAATGTATTATTAGAGCATTTATATCACAAACCGGTTATTGATGAAGAAGAATTATATAATACTCTTGTAGAATACAGAGAAATGATTGCACCATATGTAGGAGATGTTTCTTTATTCTTACATGAAGCAATCAAAGAAGGAAAGAAGATTTTATTAGAAGGACAGCTTGGTTCTTTGAAAGATCCAGATCATGGAATTTATCCAATGGTAACATCTTCTTCTACACTGGCAGGTTATGGTGCAATTGGTGCTGGAATTCCACCATATGAAATTCAGAAAATTGTTACAGTTGTAAAAGCATATTCAAGTGCTGTTGGAGCTGGAGCTTTTGTAAGCGAAATCTTTGGAGATGAAGCAGATGAATTAAGAAGACGTGGTGGAGACGGTGGAGAATTCGGAGCAACAACTGGACGTCCAAGACGTATGGGATGGTTTGATGCTGTTGCAACAAAATACGGATGCCGTATGCAGGGAACAACAGACGTAGCCTTCACTGTTCTTGATGTTCTTGGATATCTGGATGAAATTCCAGTATGTGTCGGATATGAAATTGACGGTGAAGTAACAACAGACTTCCCTACAACAGGAAAGCTTGAAAAAGCAAAACCTGTTTATGAAGTACTTCCAGGATGGAAGAGTGATATCCGTGGTATTACAAAATATGAAGATCTGCCGGAAAACTGCAGAAAATACATTGAATTTATTGAAGAAAAAATTGGATATCCAATTACACTTGTTTCCAACGGACCTGGAAGACATGAAATTATCAACAGAGGTTTTGAGGACTAAACATCATGAAAAAAGAAGCAAAGAAGGAACAGAAAAAGACTTCATGGAAAAAAGAAGCTTTCAGCTGGGTCCTTTGTATTGTGATAACAATACTGATCACAGAGTTTATTACAAACTTTGTGATCATTAATGCCAATATCCCTAGCGGATCCATGGAAAATACAATCATGACAAATGATAAGCTGATTGCATTAAGAACTTCCTATTGGTTTAACGATCCAAAGAGGGGTGACATTATTATTTTTAAGTATCCAGAAAATGAAAAAGAATGGTATATTAAAAGGGTCATTGCTCTTCCTGGCGAGACCGTGCAGGTAAAAGATGGGAAGGTTTATATTAATCATAGTAAAAAACCTCTCAATGAACCTTACATTAAAGAAGAACCAGTGGATGATTTCGGACCATATACAGTACCGAAAAACGGATACTTTGTGATGGGAGATAACAGAAACTGTTCCAGCGATGCAAGGGAATGGAAAGTTCATTATGTATCCAGAGACGAGATTCTTGGAAAGGCATGGCTTCGCTATTATCCGTCCTTTAAGTGGATTAAATAAAGGAGCAGAGTGCTTATGAAAAAATATTTACTCGGATGTTTGTCTGTTGTGTTTTGTCTTAGCATTTTTTTATCAGGATGCGGAAAAAATGAAAACAGCAAAAAGCAAACAACAGCAGAATCGGCAGTTGATGTGCTGACATCAAAAGAGGAAATCAAAACATTTGTTTCAAGTACGGTAAAAAAACAGACTTCAGAGTTTCCGCAGCTTGATTATGCATCAGATCATAGGATCATGTTTCATGACAATCAAGGATTTTTTGTCTTTGATTTATCAAAGCAAAAGATTACACAAGCTGTGGACTTGAAAAAAACAGGGATTTTTTCTCAAAAATCTTCAGGAGATGGAAAAATAGAAGTTGCTTCTGACGGATCTCTGGTACATTTTTATCAAAGAAACGGTAAAAAAACAGAAAAAAATTACTATTTTCATATCGCGAACAAGACGATAACAACAAAAAAAGCAAAAATGAACAAAGTTTATCAAGGAGATTTCCTAAAAGACGATCATAAGACATCGTTTTCTGGAGTTTCTTTCGAAAAGATAAAAAAGACATTAGAAGCAGATGGATTAAATGATTCGAATGTTCTTGTTCAGAATGATCATGTGCTTGTATATCTTGGGTATCCGGATAATGTTTATATGAAACCGGGAGAAGAAATCAAGAATTTGAGTTTTCAACTGTATGATGTGAAAAAAAATAAAACAGAAGAAATGCCGGTATGGAAGGGCTATGTAACCTTGAATACACAGACAGATGCAAAGAAATTAAATGCGGATGATAAAAATACATGGATGAAACGAGCCAAAAATGGAACGCTTTATTATGATGTAGATGCACTGAAAGGTACAAAGGCAGGAAGTGGAACTTTTGGTAAACTGGTCGTCGGAAATGTTTTTCATTCGAATACAGGAAAGTTAGTGATCACGATAAAAAATCCAAAAGATTTTGATCGGTCGCTGAAACCGGTTCTTGCATTGAATGATATTAATGAAAGTGGGGAGGCAAAGGTTCTTTCCATCGATGCATCAAAGAGTACGTATACCTTTACAGGATTGAAAAAAGGAATGTATTATTATATTGATTATTATCCGACAAAGGATCCGGGAAATGATCAGAAAATGAAAAAAATCGATGATCATAATGCAAAACTGGAAGTTAGTATAAGCAATTAAAAGAAAGGCAGGAATTTTTACATGGAAAGAAAGACAATCAATGCACAGAACGCACCTGCAGCAGTAGGACCATACTGTCATGCAGTAGAAGCTGGAAATTTTGTATTTACATCTGGACAAATTGGATTAAATCCAGAAACACAGGAATTACAGGAAGGAATTGAAGCACAGACAAAGCAGGTGCTTGAAAACCTGAAAGCTGTATTGGCAGCTGACAACCTGACATTAAACGATGTTATCAAAACAATGGTATTCCTTGATGATGTCAATGATTTTGGACTGGTGAATGGAATTTATGAAGAAGCATTTGGAGATAATAAACCAGCAAGATCCTGCGTCGAAGTAGCAGCTCTTCCAAAGGGAGCTTTGATTGAGATCGAAGTCATCGCAGTAAAATAAAGAATAAGCTAAAAACAAAAACTTTGAAAAAGTAAATAAGCAGTTTTATAAAAAAACAGCGCTTCACGAATAACAATGATATTTGTGAAGCGCTTATTATATTTACTTTGTTAAAATATTTAGTAATTTGGTGTTTTCATTTTCTAAACGAATGCAAAAGCGAATGTATTCACCATCAAGGCCTTCAAAACTGCTACAGTCACGGATCATCAGTCCTTCTTTAATACAACGTTCAAACATTTCAAAAGAAGTAGTGCCATCAAGTAAACGGACAAGGATAAAATTCGCATAAGCTGGATAAACTTTTAAATGGTCACAACCAGAAAGAATATCCAGGCAGCGTTTTCGCTCTTTTGCTATATAAGTTTTTGTTTTTTGAATGTAATCCGTATCCATGAACATTGCTTCTCCGGCAAGTGCTGCCAATGTATTGATCGTCCATGGGTTTTTGATTACTTTTAGACGATCTAGGAAGTCAAGGCTTCCACAAATTCCATATCCAAGACGAAGCCCTGGAGATGCAAAAAATTTGGATGTTCCACGAAGAATCATAAATTGATCGAATTCATGAACGAGAGAAACGGCGGAAATCTCATGGATATCCGGAGCAAATTCTACATAAGTTTCATCAATTAGAACGAAAATATGATGTTTTTTGCAGTGAAGCAAGATTTCTCTGATTTCTTCTACAGTTAAAGCACTGGAAGTAGGATTATTTGGATTACAGAAAGCGAATAAATCCACTTCATCTGTAAGATGTGCTTTTAAATCTTCAAGATCTGGGCGGAAGTTATTTGTTTCATTTAGAATGTATTCCTCATAGGATCCTCCGGCAAGAGAGATTTCTCTTGTATATTCAGAATAAGTTGGAGCAAGCAAAAGAGCATGTTTTGGATGCAAAAGATTGAGAGTCAGACTGATTAATTCTGTTGCTCCATTTCCAACAAGAATGTGTTCCATTGGAACATTGCAGTAAATACTTAAAGTTTCTCTCAGTGTCTTATAATCCCTGTCAGGATATTCACAAATTGCATCAATATGCTGCTGCATGCTTTTCCTTAATAGTGGGGAAATTCCAAGTGGATTTACATTTCCGCCAAAAGGTACGATATTTTCTTTTTTGATTCCATAGATTTCTTCTACTTTTTCAAGATCACTTCCATGAAATGCCTGTTTTTTTTCTGACATGACAATTCCTCTTGTTCTTTCATATTTGGTCGAAATTTGTTATAATAAAATTTAATCAATTTAAATTATATTATACCCCAGCAGAGCAGAGACGTAAAGTATCACTGCTGGATTGCATATCAACAAGGAGCGGAAAGCAGGATTATGTCAGAGTTACAAAATTTTGTAAACATATTGAAGGAAGATAAGAAGAGAGCCAAAGCCCTCTTTTTTTCAGAGTCTTTTAAAAAAGAATATCTGGAAAATTATCCGGAATACCAGGATGTTTACCATCAGCTGTTGCTTGGAAGAAATAGGGAACAGATCTTAGAAGAATTTTTGATCACCGCCGGACAAAAGGAGGCGGTGCATTTATCTGCGGCCAAAACATTATGGCGAATTACAAAAAACAATATGGATGAACCGCTGATGATCACCATTAAGAAAAATGGATGGGGTTATCTGGAAGGAAAAGTTAAAGTTCAAGGAGACTTCCTGGCATTGGAAAAGGATACCTTTGTAGAAGCAGATTTTGTGGATAATCTTCTGGAAATTCCAGTTTATCTTGATGACATTCCACAAAATGGGGAAAAAGCAGAGGTTGTTTTTGAGACGATACAAGATTGTTTGAAAATTGAGGTCGTTTATGAAGGCGAAGAAGTAAAAAAACGAGGAAAAGAACCGATTCGCTGGAGAAGAATGTTTGATGCTTATGTGAAGTTTTGTTCTGGAAAAATTTCAAAAAGTGAATTTTCAGAGCGGGTAGAAGAAATCCTTGCTCAAATGCAGCCGGGATCAGAATATACAGATTGTTATGATCTGATTAGACTTCATCTAAAGATTTTAAATGGAGAAAAAGATTTAGATCAAAAGTTCCCAGAAGAAGAACGGATATCTAAGATGAACCATTTGGCAAAGGGATATTTGTTTTATTTAAAGGCTTTATATAATAAAAGCGAGGAAAGTCTTAAGAAGGCAGTAGAAGAAATCAAAGTACTGGAAGAAGAAAAAGATAAGTTTCAGGGATTTTTCCTTTGGTACTTGATGAATCTGGATGCTGAATTGGCTTATGATCCGCAGCTTCAGCTGGAAAAGATGAAAGAGCTGCATACTTTTGGAGATAGAAATCCTTTGCTTCAGTTTGAGGCATGCTGCCTTTTTGGTGAAAAACCACAGCTTTTACAGCATTTGGAAGATTTTGAATTGCATGTGTTAGAGTTTGCAGCAAGAGAAAAGTTGATGAATGAAGGGTTGATTCAGAGAATCTGTTTTATCATATCGCGTGAGAAGATTTTTTCAGAAAATCTTTTATGGCTGTTAATGTGTATTTATGAAGAATATCCAATCTCAAATGTGTTGCAGGGAATTTGTGCAATGATGATTCAGGGCAATTGTATGGAGCATGATTGTCACCCTTATTATGAGAAAGCATTGCAAGAAGGAATACAGCTGATCGGGCTTCAGGAAGCATTTTTAAGAACAATACCATCGAATCAGTATCCGGTATTGCCGGAGGAAATTTTGATCTATTTTTCTTATAGCAACAGTTTAAGCAGAAAGGAACAAAGTTTTTTATATGCCAATGTTGTCATTAATCGCAGAAAATATCAGAATATTTTTCCAAATTATGAAGAAATGATTCGTCAGTTTCTTGCCGATGAGTTGAAAAAAGAACAATTAAATCATCATCTATTCATGCTGTATCATTATTATTTTGATGAGCTTTTATCAACTGAAGAGACACGAGAAGATCTTGGAAATGTTATTTTTTATAAAGAGTTGACATATACAGGAAATCTTTTAAAAAAAGCAGCAATTATTCAGAAACAAAAGCAGCAGCCGGATATAAAATTTCTAACAGGAAAGTCTGAATATGTAGAAATCTTTGGAAATGATGCAATGCTAGTCTTTTTTGATCAGAATGAAAACCGCTGTATTGGCTCTGCGCATTGGCAGATCAAACCTTTGTGGAGCAAGGAACAAATTGACGCTTATTGCGAGAAGTGTGATGGAACAAACGATCATTTTCTGCTGTATAAGAGCGGGGGATATCTGAAAAAAGAAAAACTCTCGAAAGAAGATTTTCCAGAAGTTCTTTCGGTTATCGGATGTACAATATTAAATGAAAATGTAAAGCAGGAAATTTTTGAAAAAGTGTTGGCCTTTTATTTGGAAAACGGAGAAGTTGAAAAATTAAGAGAAGCATTAGCACTTGTTGAATTTAAGAGTCTTCCTGCAGAAAACCGGATTCATATGATTGAATATTTTATTGCAGGTGGATTATATGAGGAAGCCTTGAAGGGAATTCAGCAGTATGGATATGATTTTCTAAAACCAAAATATGTGAAAGAAGTTTCGATCTATGCACTTTCTGCATTGAATCACCAGAAATCAGAACTGTTAGTTCATATGTGCGCCTGGGCTTTTGAGCATGGTGAATACAGCAAGGATATGATTGAATATTTGCAAAGATATTTCAGGGGAAGCAAGGAAGAAATGTTAAAAATCTGGGATGAAGGAAAGAAATTAGATCTTTATCGCACAGATTTTACAGAGGAGACATTGAAGGTATGTGGGCAGGATGGAGTAAATGGAGAGGAATTTCATGTATTTGCTCAATATCTGAAAACAAATGATAAAAAAGCATGGATGATTGATGCAATGCTGGTAGAATACATGGATTATGCTTGCAGGAATGAAAAGGAACTTCCAGATCAGTTTTATGAATTGGTTGGGATGAAAATTGATGCTGGAAAAACAGATCGCATATATCAAGGTGTTTATCTGAAATATTATAAAAATAAATCATTAAATGATCGCCAAAAATGGAGAATTCAAAGAATTAAAGAACTGGAAATGCAGACAGGAGATATTTTCCCTGATTTATTTGCTTTTTCTGAAATATTGGACATTCCGAATTATCTTTATGCAAAAACATTCATAGAATATAAAGGAGAGGAAGGGTTACGATTCACATTCCACTATACGAGTGCGCGAACAAGGCAGTGGCGAAATCTTGTAATGAAAGAATTGATGCCGGGGTATTATGTTGTTTCTGATATTATTTTCTCTGATGAAATTGTAGATTGTTTTTTAACGCTTCCAGGAGATGAAAAAAGAATTCGAAACAATATTCACTTCGTCAGCCATACGGAGCAAAGTCGGGGCAGTCGTTTTTATGAGTTAGATGAAATGGTAAAAACGAGACAGGATGCATCCATTCAGGAAGCCATGGAACGGTATGAAATCAAAAAAAGTATGGTGGAATTTATCAAACCGATGACAGGGGAATAAAGCAGATGCAGACAGGAATACATTTTGAAAATGGACAGGTATATACTTGGATCATGGATGAAAACAGAACGATTGAAAAGGAACCAACCGTGCTGCATGGATCATGGACCGATTACATGACAGAGCTCACAGTCAGTCCGGCAGGAAGAAAAGGTTCCTACGGAATTGTTATGGATGGATTAAATCATTCAAAAATAGAAGAAGCAAAAGAACTAAGTGAGAGACTTGGTATTGTGGAAGGTCTGCGTCTGTATACGAAGGAGGAAGCTGCTCTCGGTCTGGTTCAATATCAGCAAAATGATCTCGATAAAGGGAAAACGGCAATTTTTGATTATCGAAAAAATCATATGGACTATTATGAAGTAAAAAAACAAAGCGATACGATTGTCGTAGAAAAACAGGATTTTACAGATATCATGTCTCAAGCAATGTCAAATTCTCAAAAAGATCAGTTTTTTCTAAAAGTCATAGGAAAAGCCCTTGCCAAAGGAGTTACGACGACGGTATATCTATGTGGAGAAGGATTTGAGGGAAACTGGTTTACAAAATCATCCAGAACGTTATGTATTGGAAGAAGGGTGTTTATGGGAAAACATTTATTTGCATGTGGAGCCGCTTATATGGCTGGGAAAGATGCAAAGGAAGAACAGGATGGAGCCTTTATCTTAACAGAAACCATGACAATTTGTCAGATTGGTCTTACCTTATGTCATCACGGTAAAGATGTTTTTTGTCCGATCCTTCCGGCAGGAAAACCATGGTTTGAAGCAAAGGGGAAAATACAGATGATGGTATCTGGAATTAATAAACTTGTTTTTGAACTTCGGGATAAGAATGGAATTAAACAAGCATCCGTGTTTATGACATTGAATGGGATCAACAAAGATAGTGATCAGGTTTACAAACTGGAAATTCAGGGAGAATATCTTTCACCAGACCAGTGTAAAATGAAGGTAACTGATCAAGGATTTGGAAGCCTGAGGCCATCTAGCCACCAAATATGGCAGCAGGTGATACATTTGGAAAGGGGAGATTTCCGTGAGTAAAATAGTATTATGTGAAACAAAAGAAGCGATGTTTCCTTATCGAATAGAAGAACTTGGGCAATCTTTTCAAAGTTATGAAGAGCTTTGTTATTTATTGGATCATGATATGATTTATTTTCTGATTACAGGGTTTGATCAGCCAATTCGTTCTTATTTAAAAAAAGAACTTGGAATTGTGCTGAAAAGCGAAGATCCTGTTTCACAAATTAAGGAAATTATGAATTATCATAATTATTTTACCCCAGAAGAAAAAATACAGTTTCAACAGAGGCTTCGTACAACTTATCTATATTCTGTGGTAAAAAAACAAAAATTGATGGCAGATCTTTATTTAAGACATCATATGTATTTAAGCGCTATGCGTCTCTATCAAAGTCTGACACAAGTAAGGATACAGCTGAAACCAGGAGAGCAGCTTCAGGTATTTTATAATCTTGGATTATGTCAAAGCCGAATGTTTTGTTTCCAGGATGCAAAGGAATCTTTTTACAAAGCATTGGAAATAAAAGAACAAAAAGAAATACAGGAAGCATATTTTATGGTATCCTATTTACAGGGAGATCAACAAATGTTTTTAAGAGATGGAGAAAGAATTTCTTTTTCCAGGGAGCAATTGATGATTATTTATGATAATATAAAACAGAGGGAAGAAGAAATCAAACAAGAGGATGAATTTATAAAATTGCAAAAAATTAATTATCATAGAAAAAAAGCAGATGATATGATGGCACATAAGCTTACAAAAGCTATATTGGAGAAGTGGAAAGATGAATACAAAAAAGAGATTATCTGAGGATATCGAAAACGAAAAAGAACAGCTTTTGCAACAGCGTTTTGTAACTCTTTATGAGGATGAGATCAGTCATATTCTTGAAAAGAAAGAAGATCTTGCTCATTTAAATGAGATGGAAGAGGAAGAAGCGAGTGAAATTGAGGAGGCAGCGAGATTTTATCAGCGTATTTTCGCGAGAAATTTTTATGATGCCTCTAAGGGAAGAGTCAGTGATGAAGAGTTCTTTCCATTATGGGAAAGAGAAAATGAATTAATGACAGGCCTCCAGAGTATTCATTCTCTGGAAGGAGAAAAAAAGCAGCTGGAAAAAGAAATTGATATCGCAGTAGAAGAAGAAGAAAAACTTTTAGAAGAAACAAGGAAGACGGAAGAAAACAGGAAAAACAAAAAGGCAGTTTTTCATACATTTCTTGTGATGGCAATTGCCGCGGCTGTCCTTGTCGGTATTGTAATATGGCATTTTAAAATCGATGCTATGCTGTATATCTGGCAGATTACGGCCGCAGCCCTTGTCGTTGTATGCCTTCTTATGGTACTCTATCATATGCAGAAGAAAGCTGTTGATCGAGAGAAATTATATCGGATGATGAGCAGTCATAAAATTAATTCCAGAAAACGGATGGAATCAGATTTCCAGGATATTGGAAATGACTTAAAGTTTTATTATGAGAAATATGAAGTATTATTTGGATATATAAAAGAAGAGCAGTGGGAGTTGTTTGAATTTTGTATTAAAATTTCAGAAGGTCTCGCTTTTTGTGGAGGGATTAAAGAAAGAGGCGAAAAACTGTTGGAAGTTTTGCGCAAATACAATTTCAAGGAGCCGGAAAGCTGGCTTTATTACCCAAAGGCTTTATATGAATTTTCAAAACGGGCAAATTATCTGGAAAGGCTGGAATACCAGCAAGATGTTTGCCAGGAAGCTCTTGTAAAACACAAGAGAGAACTGGATAAAAACCAGGAAAAAACAGAAATATAGGAGTTCAAAATGAAAAAAGAATTAGAAAAAACTTACAATCCAGGCGAGATAGAAGAGCGCCTGTACCAGAAGTGGCTGGATAACAAATACTTCCATGCAGAAGTAGATCATACAAAGAAACCATATACCATCGTAATTCCGCCTCCAAATATTACAGGAAAGCTTCATATGGGACATGCACTGGATGAAACACTTCAGGATATTCTGATTCGTTTTAAGAAAATGCAGGGATATAATACACTTTGGCAGCCTGGAACAGACCATGCGAGTATTGCGACAGAAGTAAAAATTATCAAGGCTTTAAAAGAAGAAGGAATTGAAAAAGAAGATCTTGGAAGAGAAAAATTCCTGGAGAGAGCATGGAAATGGAAAGAAGAATATGGCGGAACAATTATTAGCCAGATGAAAAAGCTTGGATCTTCTTGTGACTGGGATCGTGAACGTTTTACTTTGGATGAAGGGTGTTCTGAGGCAGTCAAAGAAGTATTTATCAAGTTATATGAAAAAGGATATATTTATCGCGGATCAAGAATCATCAACTGGTGTCCAGTCTGCCAGACATCCATTTCTGATGCTGAGGTAGAATATGAAGATCAGGCAGGACATTTCTGGCATATCAAATATCCAGTTGTTGGAAGTGATGAATATGTAGAAATTGCAACAACACGTCCGGAAACTTTATTAGGAGATAGTGCGGTAGCGGTTCATCCAGAAGATGAACGTTATACACATCTAGTTGGAAAAATGTTGGAACTGCCATTATGCAATCGTCAAATTCCAGTTGTAGCCGATGAATATGTTGACCGTGAATTTGGAACAGGTGCAGTAAAGATTACTCCGGCCCATGATCCAAATGACTTTGAGGTCGGAAAACGTCATAACCTTCCAGAAATTAATATTTTAAATGATGATGCAACGATCAATGAAAACGGTGGAAAATATGCAGGTATGGACCGCTATGAAGCAAGAAAAGCGATTGTTGAAGATTTAAAAGAACAGGGATATCTTGTTAAGATCAAAGATCATGAGCATAATGTAGGAACTCATGACCGCTGCGGAACAACGGTAGAACCAATGATCAAACCACAGTGGTTTGTAAAAATGGATGAACTTGCAAAACCAGCCATCGAGGCAGTAAAAAATGGGGATCTGAAATTTGTTCCAGAACGTTACACAAAGACATATCTGCATTGGCTGGAAAATATTCGTGACTGGTGTATTTCCAGACAGTTATGGTGGGGACACAGAATTCCTGCTTATTATTGTGATGAATGCGGAGAAGTTGTTGTAGCAAGAGAAAAACCTAGCGTATGCCCAAAATGCGGATGCACACATTTCACACAGGATGAAGATACACTGGATACATGGTTTAGTTCTGCATTATGGCCTTTCTCAACCCTCGGATGGCCAAAGAAGACCGAAGAATTAGAATATTTCTATCCAACCAATACTTTGGTAACTGGATACGATATTATCTTTTTCTGGGTAGTCAGAATGGTATTCTCAGGATATGAACAGACAGGAAAATGCCCATTTAATACGGTACTGATCCATGGACTTGTCCGTGATGAGCAGGGACGTAAGATGAGTAAATCTCTTGGAAACGGAATCGATCCTCTGGAAGTCATTGCTCAGTATGGAGCGGATGCCTTAAGATTTACACTGGTAACAGGAAATGCACCTGGAAATGATATGCGTTATACAGAAAAACGTGTCATTGCAAGCCGTAATTTTGCTAATAAAGTATGGAATGCATCCAGATTTATTATGATGAACCTGGAACAGGCGGATTTCTCAAATGTAACATTAGACGATTTGACAAGTGCTGATAAATGGATTTTGTCTAAATTAAATACATTAGCCAAAGATGTAACAGAAAATATGGAAAAATATGAACTTGGAATTGCTGTTCAGAAGCTGAATGACTTCTTATGGGAAGAATTCTGTGACTGGTACATTGAGATGGTAAAACCACGTTTGTACAATGATGAAGATGAGACAAAGGCAGCGGCCTTATGGACTTTAAATACGGTTCTTACAGAAGCTTTAAAATTACTTCATCCATATATGCCATTTATTACAGAAGAAATTTATTGCAACCTGACAGATGAAGAATCCATTATGCTAGCAAAATGGCCGGAATTTAAAGAAGAATGGAACTTTGAAAAAGATGAAAAAGCAGTAGAGACAATCAAAGAAGCTGTTCGTGGAATCCGTAACGTTCGTGCTGAGATGAATGTATCACCAAAGAAAAAAGCTCAGGTATTCGTTGTATCACAGAATCCAGAAGTAAGACAGATCTTTGAACAGGGAAAAGTCTTCTTTGCAACTCTTGGATATGCAAGCGAAGTGATCATTCAGGAAAATAAAGATGGAATTGGAGAAGATGCAGTTTCCACTGTTATTCCAGAAGCAGTGATCTATATGCCATTTGCAGAATTGGTAGACATCGAAAAAGAAAAAGAAAGACTTGCGAAAGAGAAAAAACGCTTAAACGGTGAGATCAAACGATGCCAGGGAATGCTTGGAAATGAAAAATTTGTAAGCAAAGCGCCAGAAGCAAAGGTACAAGAAGAAAAAGACAAGCTGGCGAAATATCAGCAAATGTTAGAACAAGTAGAAGAACAGCTTGCTCGTTTTTAAGGCATAAAAAATAGAAAACTTGACAAAAAAAATCATTTATGATATTGTATACGCAGAGTGAATCTGAAATGAACAGGTCCATGAAGGGGCACACCACCTCGGGTGTGAGTCTCTTTATGGACCTTTTTTTCGTATGAAAAATGATACAGGAGGTTTGTTATGACAGTAAACGGTGAAGCAAAGAAGCTGTCTGGTGATTCTGTTGTGCTTGCGGATTTTCTTGTTCAGGAAGGTTATAAACAAGGAAGAATCGCAGTGGAGCATAATGGGCGTATTGTCCCGAAAGGGGAATATGGACAGGTTGTTTTAAGTGACAGTGATACACTGGAAGTTGTGACATTTGTTGGCGGAGGCTGATAGATGCCAGAGATTGCATAAAGATAAAAAATAAAATTTAAAGGAGATTATGGCAATGAAAGAAGACAAATTAGTTATTGGAAATCATGAATTTGACTCAAGATTTATTTTAGGATCAGGTAAATATTCCCTAGATCTGATTGATGCAGCAGTGAAACATGCAGGAGCACAGATTATCACACTGGCTCTTCGAAGAACAACAACAGATGATGCTGCAAATATTCTGGACTATATACCAGAAGGAATTACATTGCTTCCAAATACTTCTGGAGCAAGAACTGCAGAAGAAGCAGTAAGAATCGCAAAACTGTCCAGAGAACTTGGATGCGGCGATTTTGTTAAGGTAGAAGTGATCCATGATTCAAAATATTTATTGCCAGATAACTATGAGACTATTAAGGCAACAGAAATGCTTGCAAAAGAAGGATTCATTGTTATGCCATATATGTACCCAGATTTAAATGCAGCCAGAGATCTTGTGAATGCAGGAGCTTCTGCTATCATGCCATTAGGTGCACCGATTGGATCAAACAAAGGTCTTTGTACAAAAGATTTCATTCAGATTTTAATTGATGAGATTGATCTTCCAATCATCGTAGATGCAGGTATCGGAAAACCATCTCAGGCATGTGAAGCAATGGAAATGGGAGCAGCAGCAGTTATGGCCAATACAGCCATTGCAACTGCAGGTGATATTCCAGCTATGGCAGGTGCATTTAAACATGCAATTGAAGCAGGAAGAACTGCTTACCTGGCAGGACTTGGAAGAGTCATTGAAAAAGGCGGAAGTGCATCTTCCCCATTGACAGGATTTTTAAAGAACTAACAAGGAGGACAACTATGAGCGAGAGAATCGATGAGCATACAGACCACATGAAATATACCGATGATATGCAGGCCATTGATCATGATATTATGGATCGGGTTATTGCGGAAATGGATGCATATGATGCGGATGTTTATACAGCAGCAGATGTAAAGGCAGCACTTGCAGCAGAGGAATGTTCTGTTGAAAATTTTAAAGCATTGTTATCACCTGCAGCTTTGCCATTCCTTGAAGAGATTGCACAGAAAGCGCAGAAGGAGACAAGAAAGCATTTTGGAAACTCTGTTATGTTGTTTACTCCTTTGTATATTGCCAATTATTGTGAAAATTATTGCATTTACTGTGGATTTAACTGCCATAACAAAATCAAACGTGCAAAATTGAATGCGCAGGAGATTGAAAAAGAGATGAAGACGATTGCAGAAACAGGATTGGAAGAAATTCTTATCTTGACAGGTGAAAGTCCAAAAAATTCTAGTGTAGAATATATTGGTGAAGCATGCAAGATTGCAAGAAAGTATTTTAAGGTCGTTGGATTGGAAGTTTATCCAATGGATTCCAAAGATTATGCTTATTTGCACGAATGTGGTGCTGATTTTGTTACAGTCTTCCAGGAAACATATAATTCTGATAAATATAAGACCCTTCATCTTGGGGGAAGAAAACGAATTTTCCCATATCGTTTCAATGCACAGGAACGTGCAATTATGGGAGGAATTCGAGGAGTTGGATTTGCAGCGTTATTAGGATTAGATGATTTCAGAAAAGATGCATTGGCAACTGGAATGCACGCTTATCTTCTGCAGAGAAAATATCCACATGCAGAAATCGCATTCTCTTGTCCAAGATTACGTCCAATTATTAACAATGATAAAATCAATCCAAAAGATGTGCATGAGCCGCAGCTTTTGCAGATTATTTGTGCGTACCGAATCTTTATGCCATTTGCAAGTATTACAATTTCCAGTCGTGAATGTGCAAGATTTCGTGATAACATCATTCAGATTGCAGCAACAAAAATTTCAGCTGGTGTGAATGTGGGAATTGGAGGTCATACTGGAGAAGAAAAAGGAGACGAACAGTTCGAGATCGATGACGGACGAGGCGTTGATGAGATCTACCAGATGATTGAAAAAAATGGCATGCAGCCGGTGATGAGTGATTACATTTATGTATAAGATCAAAACAAAATAAAAAGTGACAAACCCTTCAAATCGAAGAAAAATCGATTTGGAGGGTTTTTTCTTAAACAATTCTAGTGGCTTTAGATGGTGGGTTAAGGTAGCCAAAGGTGGTGATTTGTGATAAGGTTATCAAAACAAAAGAATTATAAAAAAGTCACGGAGGATTTGGCAATGGAATATAAAGGAGTCATTTTTGATTTCAATGGAACACTGTTTTTTGATAATGATAAACATGTGAAAGCATGGGGAGCCATTTCAAAAATTTTAAGAAATAAAGAAATTACAGACGAAGAGCTTCATGAGAAATTGAATGGAACACCAAATGTGCAGAACATCTTATACCTTACCGATGGAAAAGCAACAAAAGAAGAACAAAATCGATACTCTCTCCTCAAAGAAGAATATTATCGCAAATTTTGTAAGGAGGACCAGGAAAGTTTTCATCTTGTAAAAGGAGTTGAAGCATTTTTTGATACATTGAAAGAAAAAAAGATTCCTTTTACCATTGCCAGTGCCTCGATTAAGGAAAACATTGATTTCTTTATAGAATCCTTTCACTTAGATCAATGGATTCGACCGGAAGATATTGTTTATGATGATGGAACTTATGAGAATAAAATTGCTATGTTTGAGAAGGCAGCACAGATCATCAATGTGCCAATAGAACAAATACGGATTTATGAAGATTCCGTATCTGGGATTCATAACGCATATGAAGCTGGATGTCGGCAAATCGTTGTCATTTGTGAAAAAGAGAAAGAAGAAACCTATTTAAAGATGCCGGGTGTGGTAAAAACAATGCAAGATTTTTCAAATCCGTGAAATGACCGACTGTGAGTTAAACAAAAGAATAAAGAATAGAAAAGGCGTTGCGAAAAGCAGCGCCTTATTTCATTTTATTGGGAATGTAGGCATTCGGTTGCATCTTTTCATTCTTCCATTTTTATGATAAAATAAATCGAATATACCTTTGGGCAGTATATATAGGAAGTAAGAAGAGATAGTAGCAGTAAAAGGAGAAATCAATGATCAATGAATTAGTGAACAAAATTAAAAAATTAGATGCACCAATCGTTGTAGGATTAGACCCGATGCTTGATTATGTGCCACAGCATATCCAAAAAGCAGCGTTTGATCAATACGGCGAAACATTGGAAGGGGCAGCAGAAGCAATTTGGCAGTATAATAAAGGGATCATTGACAGTATATATGATTTGATTCCAGCGGTGAAACCTCAGATTGCCATGTATGAACAATTTGGTGTACCGGGACTTGTTGCATTTAACAAAACATGCGAATATGCAAAAAGCAAAGGTCTTGTCATTATTGGAGATATCAAACGTGGAGATATCGGATCTACCTCTAAGGCATATGCCATTGGTCATATAGGAAAAGTTAAGGTTGGAAGTAAATCTTATCATGGATTTTGTGAAGATTTTGTAACCGTGAATCCATATCTTGGAAGTGATGGTGTTCGTCCGTTTATGGAAGTATGTAAGGAAGAGAAAAAAGGAATGTTTATTCTTGTAAAAACTTCTAATCCATCAAGTGGAGAATTTCAGGATCAGGAAATCAATGGAAAACCATTATATGAGATGGTAGCAGAAAAAGTAGCTGGATGGGGTGAAGAATTGATGGGAGATTCTTACAGTTACGTCGGAGCCGTTGTCGGAGCAACTTATCCAAAGATGGGAGAGGCTTTAAGAAAGATTATGCCAAAAGCTTATATTCTTGTACCAGGTTATGGAGCGCAGGGAGGACAGGCAAAAGATCTCGCACCATTCTTTAATGAAGATGGACTTGGTGCCATTATTAACTCTTCTCGTGGTATCATTTGTGCATATAAACAGGATGCATACAGCCGCTTTGGAGCGGAACATTATGCAGAAGCATCCAGACAGGCCGTTCTTGATATGAAAGAAGATTTGAAACAGGCGTATGTAAAATAATCGAAAGAGGATCATTATGAGTAAAAAACAAGTATATGCAAAAATCATAAGTCAGACATCTCTGGCAGATGGTATTTTTGATATGACACTGAAAGCGGAAGAAATTGCAAAAGAAGCAAAGCCAGGACAGTTTCTTTCTGTTTATGTAAATGATAAAAGTAAAATTCTTCCAAGACCAATTAGTATTTGCGGAATCAATCCGGAGGAAGGAACATTACGTATTGTCTATCGTGTGGCAGGAGAAGGAACCGCTCAGTTATCGACTTATCAGGCGGGAGAAGAAGTGAAAATTCTTGGGCCTCTTGGCAATGGATTTACAATGAAAGATAAAAAAGCAATCTTGATTGGCGGAGGAATCGGAATTCCTCCGATGTTGGAACTTTTTAAACAGCTTGACTGTGAAAAAACTGCCGTGTTAGGATATCGTGACAGCCAGATGTTTTTAAAGGACGAATTTGATGCGGTCGGAAAAGTTGTTGTTTCCACCGAAGATGGTTCTGTTGGAACAAAGGGAAATGTCATTGATGCGATCAAGGAGCAGGCAGTGGAAGGCGCTGTCATTTATGCGTGTGGGCCAACACCAATGTTAAAAGGTGTCAAAGCTTATGCACAGGAATATGGAATTGAGGCACAAATTTCACTGGAAGAGCGTATGGCATGTGGAATCGGAGCATGTCTTGCATGTGTTTGCAAGTCAAAAGATGTTGACAATCATTCTCATGTACACAATAAGAGAGTCTGCAAAGACGGACCAGTCTTTGATGCCAGGGAGGTGGAACTTTAATGGATTTATCAGTAAATATCGCAGGAGTTACAATGAAAAACCCGGTAACAACGGGTTCCGGAACCTTTGGATCAGGGGAAGAATTCAGTGAATTTGTGGATTTAAAAAGCCTTGGAGCAGTGACAACAAAGGGAGTTGCCAATGTAGCATGGCCTGGAAATCCAACACCAAGAGTTGCAGAAGTTTATGGCGGAATGTTGAATGCCATTGGGCTTCAGAATCCTGGAATTGATGTGATGATTGAGAGAGATCTTCCATTTTTAAAGGAAGCAGGAGCGACAGTGATCGTCAACGTATGTGGAAAATCGGAACAGGATTATGTAGAAGTTGTAGAACGTCTTTCTGATCAGCCGGTAGATTTATTGGAAATCAATGTTTCCTGCCCGAATGTCAAAGAAGGCGGAATTGCATTTGGACAGGATCCAAAAGCACTGGCTCATATTACAAAGGCAGTGAAGGCAAAAGCAAAACAGCCAATCATCATGAAGTTAAGTCCAAATGTGACGGATATCACAGAGATGGCCAAAGCAGCTGTTGATGCAGGAAGTGACGCACTTTCCCTGATCAATACGTTGACTGGAATGAAAATTGATATTGAAAAACGTGATTTTGTACTGGCAAATAAGACCGGTGGAATGTCAGGTCCTGCAATCAAACCAGTAGCAGTACGCATGGTATATCAGGTAGCAAATGCGGTAGATGTTCCAATCATCGGAATGGGTGGAATTGAGACAGCAGAAGATGCTCTGGAATTTATTATGGCAGGGGCAACGGCTGTTTCTGTCGGAACAGCAAACTTTATCAATCCGGCAGCAACGACCGATGTCATCAAAGGAATCGAAGATTATATGAGAAGACATCAGATTGATGATATCAAAGAGCTGATCGGATGTGTGAAATAGAAAGGGAGTAACTGCTCATGAACATATTATTTTTTCTGACTCCAAAGAAAAATGTAGCATCGATTCCGTCGCAAGACAGTTTAAGACAGGCATTGGAAAAAATGAAATATCATGGATATTCCGCAGTGCCAACGATTGATGCAGACGGAAAATATGCGGGAACAATCACAGAAGGTGATATTTTACGCGCGATGGAGAACATGTGCAACTGGAATATTTTTGAAGCAGAAAAGATCAAAGTACAGGACGTTCCAAGGAAAAGGAATATCCAGGCAATTTTTATTGATACAGATATGGATGATTTGGTGGATACCATCACAGACCAAAACTTTGTTCCAGTAGTGGACGACCAGAAAAACTTTATCGGAATTGTGACACGAAAAGATGTCATCCGTTTTTATTATGATGAGTATAAAAAGATCCAAACAAAAGAAGCATAAAATGGAGGTTTTAGCAGAGAATGGAAGCATATAAAAAAGAGTTTATTGAATTTATGGTAGAAAGTGATGTTTTGAAATTTGGAGAATTTACATTAAAAAGTGGAAGAAAATCTCCATTTTTCATGAATGCTGGAGCATATGTGACAGGTTCTCAGTTAAAGAGACTGGGAGAGTACTATGCAAAAGCAATCCATACAACCTATGGAGATGACTTTGACGTCTTATTTGGGCCAGCTTATAAAGGAATTCCACTTGGAGTTGTTACAGCGATTGCCTATAGTGAATTATATGGAAAAGAAGTTCGCTACTGTTCTGACCGTAAAGAAGTAAAAGATCACGGAGCAGATAAAGGTGGATTCCTTGGAAGTGAATTAAAAGATGGAGATCGTGTTATCATGATTGAAGATGTTACAACATCTGGAAAATCTATGGAAGAAACGGTTCCAAAAGTAAAAGGGGCAGCCAATGTTACAATCGTTGGATTGATGGTATCCTTAAACCGTATGGAAGTCGGAAAGGGCGGAAAAAAATGTGCACTGGACGAAGTAAAAGATCTGTATGGATTTGATACTGCAGCCATTGTTGACATGGAAGAAGTTGTAGAATGTCTTTATAATAAAGAATGTAATGGAAAAGTTGTGATCGACGATACATTAAAAGCAGCAATTGACGCATACTATGAACAGTATGGCGTGAAATAGAGGCGGATATTTGTGACACCAAGAAAGAAAAAATTAATCCATAATGGGATAAGAATATTTTTCTACTTATACGTTATTATTATATTTTACTTTGTATTATTAAGTGAACGATATGGGAGGGGATCTGGTTATCAGACCTCCCATGTTAATTTAGTTTTATTTAAAGAAATACACAGATTCTGGAAGTATCGGCATCTGCTTTCAACAGAAGCAGTCATTACGAACCTGTTTGGAAATGTTTTCGCATTCAGTCCATTCGGTTTTATGTTGCCAATTGTGACAGAAAAAAGAAAAGGGTTTATCCGTGCGGTATGCTCCACTTTTATTTTCAGCTTGCTCATAGAGACGAGTCAGCTAATCTTAAAAGTCGGTGTGTTTGATGTGGATGACCTTTTGATGAACACGATAGGAGGCCTGATTGGTTATGTTGTCTATCGCATTCTTCTAGAATTTTATCAGCTTATAAAGAGGAAATCAAAATGAACAAGAAAAAGAAACATTTTGCCTATCGTCCGTCAGATCATGTTGTTTCCAAAACATCTGCAATCGCAACCGTGATCGGAGCGGCAGGAATTATCATCTACCTGCTTTTAATTGCTGGTTCTTTTTCCAGCGGAGGAAAAGGAAATGTCCTTTATGGTCTGGCAGGCTGGCTTGTAACGGCACTTGGAGCCGTTGGTTTGCATTTTGCAGTCAGAAGTTTTGAAGATACAGCAGCGATTGCTTTATGGAAGATTACCGGATGTATTACAAATGGTCTGATTCTTGCATTTTCTGTATTGATCTTTCTTCTTGGCATATTATAGGAAAGGAAGATGGATTTTATGGAACGTTTGGAACAACAGATACAATTTATTATTGAAATCGATAAACTAAAAAACATTATCCGCCAGACTTACATCTCAAGCGGAGAACGTAGAGAAGATGATGCGGAACATGCGTGGCATTTTGCAACCATGGCATTTCTTCTGGCAGAATATTCCAATGAACCAATCGATGTTATGAAAGTAATGAAGATGGGGCTGATTCATGATCTTGTGGAAATTGATGCCGGAGATACGTATCTTTATGATAAAGAAGGGGCAAAAACAAAGGCCGCAAGAGAAGAAAAAGCAGCCGATAGGCTGTTTCATTTATTACCAGAAGATCAGGGAACAGAATTTTATGAACTCTGGAGAGAGTTTGAAGACCGAAAGACACCGGAAGCAAAATTTGCCGCAACCATTGATCGTCTACAGCCAATTCTTTTAAATGATGCAACGGATGGAAAAGCATGGGAACTTCATAACATCTGTTATGATCAGGTGATGGAAGCAAATAAACATACAAAAGAAGGCTCAGAAGTTTTATGGCAGTATATCCAAAAGATTTTTGACAAAAATATAGAAAAAGGCAAAATTAAAAGGAGCGAGAAGGCGTGAGTGGAATTTTAGAAGAAAGACATGCATTAAATATCGATGGTTTAGAACTGATTTTGTCAGAAGCACAGAAAACAGGCATTTATGAACCTTATTTCAGAGAAATGACCTCTATGCTTTTGTACGTTAATAACATTTATGATACGAGCGAAAAAACATGGAAGCAGCTTAAACAGTGGAATCAGGAATGGTATGAAAGTGTGCGTCCTAAAAATTATGAGACATGTTATGGAAATCCAGCATATGCCAGTGAACAATTCGGCCTGGAATATGGACAGCTGCTTAGTTTCCTTTATAGGGAAATCCGTTGTGGATTTATTTATGCGATTGAGGGACGTTTGTTTGATCTGGTCATTATCAATGAACTCTTCCTGGAAATTTATCAGATGTTTCGTGAAGAGGAAGAAAGTCCGGAACAAATACGAACGGTCATTTTTGATCATATGCGAGATTACAGCAGTGAAGTGTTTGAATATCGTATCCGCGAACAGTTAGATCCAAGCCTTGATTTTGCAACTAAGATTGTGATGGAATCAGATCTTTCGGACACCGATTGTCTGTATCAATATGGAGAATATATTTCGGACAATGAGATTCGTACCCTTCAATTTTTAAACAGTCTTCCGAAAGAGAAAATCAAAGATATTGCAAAGACTTATGTCGATGGATTCCATGATGGATTTATTATTAATAACATTGATATGAGTCCAAAACGTACCGTTAATATCCGTTATACGATTGGATTTGAACCAATCATTCGGGAAGCAGTGAAACAATTTCAAGAAATCGGTTTGATGCCGATTATTTATCGAAGCGGACAGTCAAGTCTTGTCAGAGGAAGTGTGAAGGTTGGCTATATTTCTTCCAGTCCAAATCCACAGTATGATTTTGATCATCGCTTTGACCAGGCCGTTTATTTTGATAATCGGTTTATGCAACATAAACTGGAATGTTACCGCAATGCTTATGAAAAATTGAAAGAAGAGGCATCGGTTCTTGCCGGACCAGCTTGTATGGATACCTTCGGAGAAACTCCATTTTTGCCGGAAAATAAAAAAGAAGCGCTTCATCTATCTTCCAAACAACAGGAATTGTCAGTGGAATTCCAGATCAAAGCATCGGAAATTGTAAACGAATATATCAAACCAGATCAGAGAAGTTTTACAATCATTGCTTATCCAATTCCGGAAATTGGAGATCAGTTTGAAGAAATTTTCGAAGAAGTCATTAAGGTCAATACCCTTGATAAAGATTTATATCGAAAGATTCAGCAGCATTTGATTGATGCGCTGGATCAGGCAGTGGAAGTGCATATTAAAGGAGCTGGAAATAACCAGACAGATTTATATGTTGCGATGCATGACCTGGAACATCCAGAAAAAGAAACAAACTTTGAAAATTGTTTGGCTGATGTCAATATTCCGGTTGGAGAAGTGTTTACTTCACCGAAACTTGCCGGAACCAATGGCGTTCTTCATGTTGGGGAAGTTTATTTAAGAGATCTGAAATTTATTGATCTGAAACTTACTTTTAAAGATGGAAAAGTTGAATCTTATACCTGTAAAAACTTTGAGAGTGAAGAAGAAAACAAAGCATTTATAAAAGAGAATCTTCTATATAATAGGGATACTTTGCCAATGGGTGAATTTGCCATTGGAACGAACACAACCGCTTATGCGATGGCAAAAAACTATGGAATTCTTTATCAGCTTCCAATTTTAATTGTTGAAAAAATGGGACCACACTTTGCCATTGGTGATACCTGTTATAGTCATAGTGAAGAAACGAAGGTATATAATCCGGATGGAAAAGAAATTGTTGCAAAATATAATGCATGTTCTTTAAAGGGAGAATATTTCCAGTGTCACACAGACATCACCATTCCATATGAGGAGCTGGATTCTATCCATGCGATCGCCCTTGGAGGAGAGGAAATTCCACTGATTGAAGGAGGTCGTTTTGTCCTTCCAGGAACAGAAACGTTAAATGTACCATTGACGGACATAGAGTAAGTGAGTAAAATGGAAACAAATAGAAACAATCAATGATGCAAAGGAGAATAGAAAATGGCGAAAGTAGCAATTGTAATGGGCAGCGATTCTGATATGCCTGTCATGAAAAAGGCAGCACAGTTCCTGGAAGATATGGGAATTGATTTTGAAATGACAATTATTTCCGCACACAGAGAACCAGATATTTTCTTTGAATGGGCAAAAGGTGCAGAAGCAAGAGGTGTAAAAGTAATTATCGCAGGAGCTGGAAAAGCGGCGCATCTTCCTGGTATGTGTGCAGCCTTATTCCCAATGCCTGTCATTGGTATCCCAATGAAGACATCGGACCTTGGTGGTGTAGATTCTCTGTATTCCATCGTACAGATGCCATCCGGAATTCCAGTAGCAACCGTCGCAATCAACGGAGGATTAAATGCAGGAATTTTAGCAGCAAAAATGCTTGCAACATCCGATGAGGCATTATTAAACAGATTAAAAGACTACAGCGAAGAAATGAAACAGTCTGTTGTAGAAAAAGCAGAAAAACTGGATCAGGTTGGATACAAAGATTACGAATAAAAATTAAGATTTCAAATCATCAGGAGGAAAAAAATGGATTACAAAAAAGCAGGCGTAGACATTGAAGCAGGATACAAATCTGTAGAATTAATGAAGGAACACGTAAAAAGAACCATGAGAGAGGAAGTTCTCGGCGGTCTTGGAGGATTCTCCGGAGCATTTTCTTTGAAGAAAATCAAAGAAATGGAAGACCCTGTTTTACTATCAGGAACTGATGGATGCGGAACAAAAGTAAAACTGGCGATGATTCTTGATAAACATGATACCATCGGAATCGATGCTGTTGCAATGTGTGTCAATGATATTGCATGTGCAGGAGGAGAACCTCTTTTCTTCCTTGATTATATTGCCTGTGGAAAGAACTATCCAGAAAAAATTGCTTCTATCGTAAGTGGTGTTGCAGAAGGATGTGTTCAGTCTGACGCCGCATTGATTGGTGGGGAGACAGCAGAACATCCTGGACTGATGCCAGAAGACGAATATGACCTTGCAGGATTTGCTGTTGGTGTTTGTGACCGCAAAGATCTGATCACAGGAGAAAACTTAAAAGACGGAGATATCCTGATTGGTATGGCATCTACAGGAGTTCATAGCAATGGATTTTCTCTGGTAAGAAAAGTTTTTGATATGAGCAAGGAATCTTTAAATACATATCATGAAGAATTAGGAAAAACATTAGGAGAAGCATTGCTTGCACCAACAAGAATCTATGTAAAAGCATTAAAGAGCATCAAAAATGCAGGAATTACCGTAAAAGCATGCAGTCATATTACTGGTGGCGGTTTCTATGAAAACATTCCGCGTATGCTTCCAGAAGGAATCCATGCAGTGGTAGAAAAAGACAGCTATGAAGTACCAGCCATCTTTAAACTCCTTGCCAAAGAAGGAGATATCGCAGAAGAAATGATGTACAACACATTCAACATGGGTCTTGGAATGATCGTTGCAGTTGACAAAGAAGATGTTGACAAAACAATGGAAGCGATCAAAGCAGCCGGAGATACACCATATGTCGTAGGACATATCAAAGCCGGAGAAAAAGGAGTTACCTTATGCTAAAACTGGCCGTACTTGTATCCGGAGGAGGAACCAACCTTCAGGCGATCATTGATTCGATCGAATCAGGAAAAATTACAAATGCTAAGATCGATATCGTAATTAGCAATAATAAAAATGCCTATGCTCTGGAACGTGCAGAAAAACATGGAATTGAGGCGCTTGGTCTTTCTCCAAAAGATTTTGATACAAGAGAGGAATTCAATGAAGCGTTATATGAAGAATTGGTGAAACGAAAGGTTGATTTGATTGTATTAGCAGGATGTCTTGTTGTGATTCCAGAAAAGATTATCCAAGAATTTGAAAATCGCATCATCAACATTCATCCATCTTTGATTCCATCCTTTTGTGGAACCGGTTATTATGGGTTAAAAGTTCATGAAAAGGCACTTGAACGAGGAGTAAAAGTCTCTGGAGCAACTGTACATTTCGTAGATAAAGGAACCGATACCGGACCGATCATCAATCAAAAAGCGGTTTATATCAAACAAGATGATACCCCGCAAACACTTCAAAGAAGAATTATGGAACAGGCAGAATGGAAGATCCTTCCAAAAGCCATCGATGATATCGCCAATGGAAGAATTAAGGTAGAAAACGGAAAGGTCATTGATCTTTCCGGAGGAATTCAGTGAGAAAAACAAAAAAGCAAAAAATAAGAGCAGGGCTTTTGAGTCTTGCTCTGGTATTTACTCTGACAGGATGTGGTCATGAACAAGCAAAAAAAGCAGTGACAAAGACCACAAAGGTAAAAAAACAGACGACAACGACCGCCCAGGAGAAGCCAAAAAATACCAAGGCTTTCAAAGCAGTGAAAACGGCCATCCGTATTTATAAAGAACATCCAAAATATAGTCAGGCAAAGCGAATGCAGGAAGGGTATATAGACTGCAGCGCTTATGTATGGAAATGCTGGAAGGCAGCAGGTATTCCTTTTGGAGAATCATCTTATGCGCCAACGGCTGCGGAAATTGCCAGATGGTGCGAAGAAAACCATTGTCTGATTTCTGAAGAAAAAGCCAAAAATCATCTGGAGCCGGGAGATCTGATTTTTTACACAAACAAAAGAGGAAATAATGGACGTTTTAGAAACATTGCCCATGTATCCATCTACATTGGGAATGAGAAAATGCTTCATGCAGATGGAGCCCCTCCAGCTTATGGGAATCCATGGTATCGGAAGGTTGCAGCTGTAGGAAGACCAGCCAGATAAGATAACAGAAAGGAAGAAAGAATGAAAGTTTTAATCGTAGGAAGCGGCGGAAGAGAACATGCAATTGCATGGGCAGTTGCACAGAGCCCGAGAGTAGAAAAAATCTATTGTGCACCGGGAAATGCAGGAATTGCAGAATATGCAGAATGTGTAAACATTGGAGCAATGGAATTTGATGCATTGGTTGCATTTGCCAAAGAACACGACATCGACTTAACGATCATTGGAATGGATGATCCATTGGTTGGCGGAGTTGTCGATGCTTTTGAAGCAGAAGGATTAAGAGTTTTCGGGCCAAGAAAAAATGCGGCAATCATCGAAGGATCCAAAGCATTTTCAAAAGATCTGATGAAAAAGTACAACATTCCAACCGCAGCATATGAAACCTTCACAGATCCAAAGGAAGCGATCGCTTATCTGGAAACTGCTAAGATGCCAATCGTATTAAAAGCCGATGGACTGGCACTTGGAAAAGGTGTCCTGATTTGCAATACACTGGAAGAAGCAAAAGAAGGTGTAAAAACTTTAATGCTTGATAAACAGTTCGGAGATGCAGGAGATGAGATCGTGATCGAAGAATTTATGACAGGACGTGAAGTATCGGTTCTTGCTTTCTGTGATGGAAAAACCATCAAATGTATGACATCTGCTCAGGATCATAAACGTGCAAAAGACGGAGACAAAGGACTGAATACGGGAGGAATGGGAACCTTCTCTCCAAGTCCATTCTATACAAAAGAAGTCGAAGATTTCTGTGAAAAACATGTTTACCAGCCAACCATCGACGCAATGGCAGCGGAAGGAAGACCGTTTACCGGAATTCTCTTTACGGGATTAATGTTAACAGAAGATGGACCAAAAGTACTGGAATATAATGCTCGTTTTGGAGATCCAGAGGCACAGGTTGTCCTTCCACGAATGAAAAACGACATCACAGAAGTTATGGAAGCTTGTATTGATGGAAAACTTAACGATATCAATCTGGAATTTGAAGATAATGCAGCCGTTTGCGTCGTATTAGCTTCTGATGGATATCCAGAAAAATATGACAAAGGCTTTGAAATCAAAGGGCTGGATACTTTCAAAGAGAAAGAAGGATATTATGTCTTCCATGCCGGAACAAAATTCCATGATGGAAAAATTGTTACAAACGGAGGACGTGTCCTTGGTGTGGTAGCCAAAGGAAATGATTTAAAAGAAGCCAGAGCCAACGCTTACAAAGCAACAGACTGGATCGATTTTGAAAACAAATATAAGAGAAATGATATCGGAAAAGCCATTGACGAGGCTTAAAGATGATTGTATGATAAATAAAAAATAAAATCATAGGGGGTGAAACAAACATTGTAGGTAAAATCATAAATTTGCAATGTCTGTTTCGCCTATTTTTTTGTGTGATAAGAGAGACAAAAATTGTCATTAAAGGCATATAGTTAATAAAAAATTAACAAATGAAATAATTGCTTAATGATTTAGAAGATGTTATACTAAAAAAGGAAGGGATGAAAGAAGAGGAAACAAAAAACTCCTGATAATCATATTGATAAATTGCATAAAAAATGGTATGTTAGTATGTAGTCTTACAAAGGGGTTGTAAGATTTTTTATATGAATAGGCATGATTCCTATGATATAAGAAAGATAGAGGGTAGGAAATATTGGGGAAATCCTCTTTTTTACAAAAAAATATAAGTGAAAAGAGAGAATTGTATGTATAGAAAAGATTCCAATCGATGGCTGAAGCATTTGGATTTTATTATTTTGGATATGTTTTGTCTGCAGTTTGCATTTATACTGTCTTATGCGTTAAGCGGATATGGATTTTGTCCTTATCAGCATTTGTTATATCGCAATATGGCCGTGTTTGTTGAACTTGCAGATCTTGTTGTGCTTTTTTTATTTGGAACACTGAAAGGTGTCTTAAAAAAAGATTCTTATCAAGATTTTATTGTAACACTGCAGCATAGTATCATTGTAGGTGCAGTGTCTGTTCTGTATTTATTTTTTCTTCAGGAAGGCCAAGATTATTCAAGACAGGCATTCATATACATGGTCATAATGTATATGATCCTTACTTACGTTGTCAGAGAATTACATAAGAGATTTTTGCGAAGAAAAATGGTAGATGGTGATGGAGATCGTTCGCTTTTGATTGCGGTAACCAAAGATATCGCTGAGAGTGTCGTTGAGAATATGCAAAAGCATAATTATGCAAGATATGTACTTTCTGGTATTGCAATTATAGATGAGGATATGATCGGAGAAGAGATCAAAGGAATCAAGGTGGTTGCAGATGGAGAAACTGCACCAAACTATATTTGTCAGGAATGGATTGATGAAGTGTTAATTGTCACTTCGGGCGATGTTCCATATCCGAAAGAGTTAATTGACCAGTTTACAGAGACAGGAGTAACCGTACATTTAAATCTTGCAAAGATTACAAATATACCAGGGAAAAAACAATTTATTGAAAAAATTGGAAATTACACCGTCTTAACAACGAGTATTAATTTCGCTTCGTCAAGAGAACTTTTTTTGAAGCGGCTGATGGATATTGTTGCAGGAATTGTTGGATGTATTTTGACAGGAATTATTTTTATTTTTGTTGCGCCGGCAATTTATATTAGTTCTCCAGGGCCTATTTTCTTTTCGCAGGAACGTGTTGGGAAAAACGGAAGAAAATTTAAAATGTATAAGTTCCGAAGCATGTATTTAGATGCAGAAGAGAGAAAAGCGGAACTAATGGAACAGAATAAACTTGGCGATGGAAAAATGTTTAAAATGGATTTTGATCCGCGTGTCATCGGAAATAAAATATTACCAGATGGTAAGAGAAAAACAGGTGTTGGTGACTTTATCCGGCGGACAAGTCTGGATGAATTTCCACAGTTTTTTAATGTATTAAAAGGGGATATGTCAATTGTCGGGACAAGACCTCCTCTGGTTTCAGAAACCGACCTATATGAACCACATCATTGGGCGAGAATGGCAATTAAGCCTGGAATCACTGGAATGTGGCAGGTCAGCGGCCGCAGTGATATTACCGATTTTGAGGAAGTTGTAAGGTTGGACAAGCAGTACATTAGCGAGTGGAGTATTGAATTAGATATAAAAATTCTTTTAAAGACAGTATTAGTTGTGTTTAGAAAGGATGGATCCATATAAATAAAATATGGTAGAAAGGAAGCGAATATATGAAGGTTTGTTTTGTGGCTTCATCAGGAGGACACTGGGAAGAAATTATGTGTTTAAAAGAAATTGCAGATGAAAATGACACATGTTACGTTACAGAAGGGGGAGGACAATCCGAAGATTGCAATTTGGAAGATTTATATGTTTTCCCGCAAATTAACAGAAGTGAAAAAGGATTTTTCAAACATTTTATCAAATTATTTTTTGATGCAAGAAAAGTTTTAAAAAAGGAGCGGCCGGACGTACTTGTAACAACAGGAGCATTATTGGCCTTTCCATTTTGTCTGCTTGCAAAATGCAAAGGAATCAAGATTGTTTATATCGAATCGTTTGCCAGGGTAAATAATGGATCTTTGACAGGAAAACTTGTGTATCCTTTTGCAGATCTTTTTCTTGTTCAGTGGGAATCGCTGTTAAAGGTTTATCCAAAAGCGAAATATGTAGGAGGAATTTTCTGAGGGAGAAGTAAATGATTTATGTAGCAGTAGGAACACAAAAATTTCCATTTAACAGATTATTACAGAAGTTAGACCAGTATATTGAAGAAGGGCTCATTGATGAACCTATTTTTGCGCAGGTTGGAAGCAGTACTTATAAACCGAAGCATTATCAATATAAAGACTTTTTAACAAAAGAAAAATTTACAGAATATGTTGAGCAGTGTGATCTTCTAATCACACATAGCGGAGTCGCTACGATTATGCTTGGCCTGAAATGCAAAAAGCCTGTCATTGTAATACCGCGTCTTACCAAACATGGGGAGCATGTGGATGATCATCAGGTTCAGATCGCGGAGACGTTTGCAGAAAAAAATTATGTTCTGCAGTGTGGAGAAGAAGATAATTTGGCAGATTTGATTGTGGAAGCAAGGAAGCACCATTTTGATCATTATGTTTCACAGAAGCAGCAGGTTGTTGATACTGTGAGAAATTATCTAAATACCATCGAAGAAAAAAAGGGATAAGTGTATGAATTCGAAAATAAAAATTGGCATGATTGCATTAGATCTGGACCGGACTGGGATTAGTACGGTCATTATGAATTGTTGCCGAAACATCGATCGAGCAAAATTTGACATTGATTTGCTGGTTGGGGATCGTGTGGTTTCGGAATATATTGAGGAATGCAAAGAGCTTGGAGTGGAAGTAATAGAACTTCCATTGAAACATAGAGATTCCAAAGGTTACTATATGGGATTACTTAAGGTTTTAAAAGCAAAAAAATATGATATTGTCCATGTTCATGGAAATAGTGCGATGGTGACACCAGATTTGTTCCTTGCATTTCTTGCAGGAACCAAGGCAAGAGTTGTACATAGCCATAATACGACATGTGATCATATCACAATGCACAAAATGTTAAGTCCGATTTTTCATCGATTATATAAAAAAGGAATTGCGTGCAGTACACCAGCAGGAGAATGGATGTTTGGAAATCGTCCATTTGAAGTATTGCCAAATGGGATTCAAACAGAGCATTATCGTTATGATGAGAAAAAAAGACAGGAATTCCGTAAGAGACTTGGCGTGACGGATGAATTTTTACTTGGACATATTGCGCAGTATACGGTTCAAAAAAACCATCCATTTCTTTTGAAAGCCTTTGAAGAAATTGCCAAAGAACATGAAAATGTCAAGCTTCTTCTTGTCGGAAGCGGACCGAATTTTGATGAAATCATGCAGAAAATTGAACAGCATCCATATAAAGAAAGAATCATTGTTCTCGGGGATTCTTCAGAAATTGATTTTGTATATAATGCCATCGATGCTTTTGTACTGCCATCGTTGTTTGAAGGACTTCCATTGGTTCTTGTGGAAGCACAGGCAGCAGGACTTACCTGTCTTGTTTCCGATAAGGTTGCCAGAGAATCTGATATGTCTGGAAACATTGAATTTGTGACCATTGATTCTGCAAAAGCGTGGGAGCAGGCGGTCGCAAAAGAAATGAGTAAGAAAAAAGAAGACCGAGAAAAAAAATCACAAAAGGCAAGAGAATGTATTATAAAAAATAAATATGATGTTCAAAGCAGCGTTTTAAGATTACAGGAAATTTATGAAGATTTGCTGTCATAGACTGAAAACAGAAAAAAGAACTCTTGTAGAAAGCAATGAATTGATGTAAGATTTTATGGAGGAAGTAAAATTTCAATGAAAGAGAACAGGATACCAAAAACAATACATTACTGCTGGTTTGGAGGAAAACCATTACCGGCAGATGTTGAAAAATGCATTCGAACATGGAAAAAGATGTGTCCGGATTATGAAATCAAACGATGGGATGA
Source organism: Anaerostipes sp. MSJ-23 (assembly GCF_018918155.1). Lineage (GTDB taxonomy): Bacteria > Bacillota > Clostridia > Lachnospirales > Lachnospiraceae > Anaerostipes. Next base: position 18,482 of record NZ_JAHLPY010000004.1, on the reverse strand, counting down.
ATCCAATGTTCCAATTGAAGAATTTCCGTTTGCAAAAGCTGCTTATGATGCAAAAGCATGGGCATTTGTATCTGATTTTGTGCGGCTGAAAGTTATATACGAACATGGCGGAATCTATCTTGATACCGATGTAGAAGTTGTAAAAAGTCTGGATCCTATGTTAAAATATTCCTGCTTCCTTGCAAGACAGCAAAGCGGGGAAGTCAATACAGGGCTTGGATTTGGGGCAGAAAAGGGAAATTCTGTCATTCAGGCAATGCTTGGTGAATATGAAAAGACGACCTTTGAACAGGAGAAGATGGAAGAGCTGGCTTGTCCGATCCTAAATACAAACGTATTAAAAGAACAGGGATTTACAAAAACAGCAGAGCCAGAATTGCTGAATAATGTCATGGTCCTTTCTCCGGAATATATGGATCCATATTCTTCAGGGAGTCAAGTGGCGAATTTGTTTTGTGATAAAACAATTTCGATTCACCATTATAGTGCGACATGGACATCAGGGTCACAGAGAACAAAGCGAAAAATCGCTCGTCTGATAGGAGAGGACAAAATTCTTTGGATCAAGAAAAAGATTTCAAAATTTAGATAAGTTGATGAGGGAAGTAAAAATGAACGAGATGATAGGGCAAGGGCTGAGTTATAAGAATTATAAGAACGCTTTAAAAAAAAGATTTTATAATGGAGTGATGATGATACTTTTGATCATTCCATTTTTTCGGCCGGACTTTATATCTGAAATGCTGAGTGATTCATGGGTAAATACCATATTTACGATATGGAGAATCGCAGCTTTTCTTTTTGTATTTGGAAAATATGTAAAAGACTTTTTGAAAAAACCAACCATTGATTTTGGTTTAATCATTATTTGTATTTATGAGGCACTGTTATTATATTCCAGTGTCAAAAATCAGGAAATGATCGGAGAGCGAGTCGTTGATATTGCAAACTTTTTAGGAATTTACTTTATTTACATCCGTTATGGAAAGCAATATCCAAAATTGTTTATCAAGATGAATTTTTACTTCTTTTCGCTGATGATATGGCTAAATGCCATCTTAACGGTCATCTTTCCACATGGATTAAACCATGCCACAGACAACAGTGCACGAGTTAATTTCCTTGGAAAAGATAATACGATCACGCTGATCTTTATTCTTACGATTGTATTTTGCGTGTTATATCATAATATCTTCCCAAGAGGAATTGGACCATTCCTTACAACTGCGGTTATTTTTGTGATGCAGATGTATTATGAATCTGGTTCCGGAGTTGTAGCAACCTTATTGATTATTTTATATTTATGCTTCGCATCCGAGAGAAAGTTTGTTAATAAATTATTAAATGTCAATCTTTTGTTTGTTGTTTATATGATACTGGAAGTCATCATTGTATTCTTAAACCAGATTTCCTTTATGAAGCCGCTGTTTCAGATCCTGAATAAGGCATCAACATTTACTGACCGTCGTTATTATTGGAACACAGCGATTGCACAGTTGCTTCGCTGCCCAATCTTTGGACAGGGAAGTGGAATCACTTATTTATGGAATAACAACTATTATTCCCATAACTCTTTCCTTGATATCTTGTTAAAAGGCGGAATTGTCGGAGCTGTTTTATGGTGTATTATGATTCTTGTTGTAATGAACCGATTAAAATTAAAAGAGAATCTAAGAATCAAGGGATTTATGGTATGTTGTTTCTTCGGATTCTTATTGGTTGGTCTGATGGAAGGATTAGAAGACCGTATCGCATTCAATGCATTCCTTGCATTAGTTCCAACATTGAATATGATGGAAGAGTCAGATGTTTTAAGAAACAAACTGATCAATGCAGGAATTAAAGTAAAAACAAATATCAAAATTGTTGCGAAACATAAAGATGAAAAGGATAAGAAACCAAAGAAAAAACATAAACAGAAAAAGATTAGTGTTCGTAAAAGGAGGTAAACAGCGTGTTTTATATAATCGATGATATTATGCTGCCAGGGAAAACGGCAGGTTCTAAGGCAAGAAGAGATATTAATTTCTTTTTAAAACCAGAAAAAGAAGTTTTCTTATTCCAGCATGACCAAAAAGGGATTGCACAGATGGAAATTAAAAGCAATCAGCGCAAGGTCATCAAGGAAGTCAAAGAAGACGATGTCGTTTTGATTCATTGGCCATTATATCTTCGTAAGCCATTCAATGGAACAGAATGGATCTCTAAGGTCAAAGGATTTAAAATTGCAGTGATTCATGATATTAACAGCCTGAGAGATCAGGAAAGCGCTGAACTTGTACAAAAGGAAGTAGCGGGACTAAATCGTTTCCAGGTAGTGATTGTACATAATAAAAAAATGAAGCAGTGGCTTTTGGAACATGGATTGACAACACGGATGGTAGTCCTTGGAGTTTTTGATTATAAAGGCGAAACTGATGCAATCCCAGAACGAACTTTCCAGAAAAAAGAGAAGTATGAAGTGGTCGTTGCAGGAAACCTGGCAAAAGAAAAAGCCGGTTATATTTATCGCTCTGAAAAAGCAGATGCGTATTGTATCAATGCTTATGGAGTCAATTATGAACAAAACGATAATGTTAATTATAAAGGAAGTTTTGAAGCAGATGAGCTCCCAGAAAAGCTGGAAGGAGACTTTGGCCTTGTATGGGACGGGCAGTCTGCAAAAGAGTGTGAAGGAAACACAGGAAATTATTTAAGATATAACAATCCGCATAAAGTCTCTCTCTACATTCGAAGCAATCTCCCGATCATTATCTGGGAACAAGCAGCATTAGCTTCTTTTGTCAAAGAACATGAAATCGGATTTACGATCCGCCATTTTGATGAAATTAGTGAAAAATTAAGTCAGATAACAGAAGAACAGTACAACCGCTATCTTAAAAATTTAGAAAAGCTTGCCAAAGAAACCGAAGAAGGCGCCTATATTAAAAAAGCATTCAAAGAAGCAGTCAGCTTCTTTCAAAAATAAACGCCAAACTGGAAGGAAATAAAAATGTCAGAGAAAAAAACACATTCGGTAAAATACAATTTTATTATGAACAGTATCTTAAAAATGTCCTCTTTCATTTTCCCACTGATCACCTTTCCTTATGTTACCCGTGTGCTTGGTGCAAAAGGAATCGGTCAGGTGAACTTTGCCAGTGCCTTTGTTGGATATTTTTCCATGGCAGCGATGCTTGGAATCCCGACCTATGGAATTCGTGTATGCGCACAATGTCGTGATAACCGAGAAAAATTGAGCCGGACCGTACAGGAATTACTGATCATTAGTTCCATTACAACTGTGATTGCTTATATCGTTATGGCGATCCTTGTTTTTGAAATTCCAACGCTGCAGGGAAGGACCGCGATTATTTACCTGTCTTCTACAATGATCCTTCTGACAACGATCGGAATGGAATGGTTTTATCAGGCGGTAGAGGAATATGGCTATATTACTTATCGAAACCTTGCGTTCAAGGCGTTGTCCGTGATTCTGATGTTCTTATTCATCCATCAAAGGGAAGATTACATTTTGTATGCAGGGGTTAACGTTGTCGGAACCGTTGGATCGAATATTCTAAATTTTATTCGGATTCGAAAATATATCATATGCAAACCAGTCAGGCCATATGATTTTCGAAGACATCTGAAACCCATTATGGTCTTTTTCATGTTTTCGGTAGCAACAACGATTTATACAAGCCTTGACACCGTCATGCTTGGATTTATGACCAATGATGTGCAGACAGGATATTATGCAGCAGCAACAAAGATGAAAAACCTCTTAGTCAGCCTTGTAACGGCACTTGGAACGGTCCTGTTACCAAGAGCTTCCTATTATATAGAGAATGATATGAAAGAGGAGTTTCGAAGAATCATTAAAAAAGCGTTTCAATTTGTGATTGTCTCTGCACTGCCATTAACAGTTTTTTGTATGTTTGAGGCAAAAGATACGATTGGATTTTTAGCAGGAAGCGGCTTCTTAAAGGCAACACCAGCCATGATTATCATTACACCGACGATTTTCTTTATTGGACTGAGTAATATTACTGGTATGCAGATTTTAATTCCTCTTGGTCTGGAAACCTGTACGGTATTGTCGACCGTTGCAGGGGCGATCGTTGATCTGATCCTAAATGTGATCTTTATTCCAAAGATTGGAGCAGCTGGAGCAGCACTTGGAACAGCAGTCGCAGAAGCTGTTGTACTCCTTGTACAGATTCTACAAATGAAAATGAAAAATAAACTCCATTATGTAAAGGTAAATTGGAAAGACGCTGGAAAAGTTGTTTTGGCATTGATCTTTGCATCTGCAGGATTAATTGCAATCAAGATGTTAGTTGGAGCTCATGGCTATTTCTTAAACTTACTAATTTCAGCTTGTATTTTCTTTGGAATTTATGGAATTCTTCTTCTCATTACAAAAGAAGAACTAATTGTACAAATTTTTGAACAATTTAAAGAACGAAGTCCTTTATAAAAAAATCACGATGCCTGATATGTTCATCATATCAGGCATTTGTTTTTTTTATAACAAATGGAAGGGCTTTTATGACATTTGATATCCACGAAAAAAACAGAGACAAAAAAGTAAATTCTATGATTTATAAAAAAATAGAGACATTTTCTGTCATGAATCTATGAGAAATGGCAAATTTATGTAAAATTCCTTGATCTTTCAATTAGGAAATGCTATTTTAGTATACGTGATAAATAAAAGTGGGATTTTTTTAGGATTATAAAATAGGGGTAAAAATAAATAAAAATCTTATAGCTCTTCTTTTCATCATAAGAATAAGAGCTTTTTCTATATTTATCTGAAAAAATAAAGGGAAAGAGAGAAATTTATGTATCGAAAAGAATCAGGTGGATGGTTAAAACACTATGATTTCATCTTATTGGACATGATCTGTCTGCAAGTTGCTTTTGTGCTTGCCTATGCTTTCAGCGGCTATGGGTGGAATCCTTATGGAACATTGCTTTATCGAAACACAGCAATTTTCCTTGAATTAGCGGATGTTGTTGTTATATTTTCCTTTGATACATTAAAAAATGTATTAAAAAGAGGGAGATATCGTGATTTTGTCATTACCGTGCAACATTCGGTGATTGTAGGAGCGATTACGATCTTATATCTGTTCCTGATCCAGGAAGGACAGGAATATTCCAGACTTTCTTTTATTCTCATGATCTTCTTGTATATCGGACTGACTTATCTAGTGAGAGAATTTCGCAAAGCCATTTTGAAAAAAGAAATGGAAGAGGGAAAAGATTGTTCCCTAATGATTATTACGACCAAGGACATTGCAGAAAATGTTGTGAGAAATATGCAGGAACACAACTATGCAAGATATATGATCCATGGGGTCGCTGTTATTGACAGTGATATGATTGGACAGGAAATCTGCGGAGTACCGGTTGTTGCAAACGAAGAAAGTGCACCGATGTATATCTGTCAGGAATGGATTGATGAAGTGCTGGTTGTTACCTCTGGTCTTGATTCTTATCCACAGGAACTGCTGGATCAGTTGATGGAAACCGGAGTTACCGTTCATCTGACACTTGCCAAGGTCGATAACGTACCAGGAAAAAAACAATTAGTAGAAAGAGTCGGAAATTATACCGTGCTTACGACAAGTATGAATTATGCATCGACAAGGGCACTGCTGATGAAACGACTGATGGATATCGCAGCAGGAATTGTCGGATGTATCTTAACCGGTATTATTTTCGTTTTTGTTGCGCCTGCCATTTACATAGCATCTCCCGGGCCGATTTTCTTCTCACAAGAACGTGTCGGAAAAAATGGGAAAAAATTTAAGATGTATAAATTCCGAAGTATGTATATGGATGCTGAGGAACGCAAGGCAGAATTGATGGCACAAAATAAGCTAGGCGATGCAAAGATGTTTAAAATGGATTTTGATCCTCGAGTAATCGGAAATAAGATTCTGCCAGATGGCAGTCATAAAACCGGAATCGGAGACTTTATCCGAAGAACCAGTTTGGATGAATTCCCTCAGTTCTTTAATGTATTAAAAGGTGATATGTCGATCGTTGGAACAAGACCACCCCTTATTTCAGAAACAAACTTATATGAATTGCATCACAGAGCCAGACTTGCAATTAAGCCTGGAATTACAGGGATGTGGCAGGTCAGCGGACGAAGTGATATTACCGATTTTGAGGAAGTCGTAAGACTGGATAAAGAATATATCAACAACTGGAACCTTGGACTTGATATTAAAATCTTGTTTAAGACGGTTCTGATTGTATTTAAAAAAGAAGGTTCGATGTAGAGAAAATATGAAAAAGGGAGTATCAATGCAGAAAAAAACAAGAAAATTGCGAATTGCGATGATTGGGCATAAAGTTGTTCCATCCAGACGAGGAGGAATTGAGCTTGTATTAACGACTATGTGTCCGCTGATGGTAAAACAAGGACATGAAGTTACCTGTTTTAACCGTTCAGGAGATAAAGTAGAACATGAGTATGTAAAAACAGTAAAAAAAGATAAGTACAAGGGCGTACGGTTAAAAAGAGTTCTTACAATTAATAAAAGAGGACTTGCAGCAATGACGTCCTCTTTTTCTGCTGCTATTCATGCAGCTCTTGGGAAATATGATATTGTTCATTTTCATGCAGAAGGGCCGTGTGCAGCACTTTGGATTCCAAAACTTTTTCGAAAAAGATGTATTGTTACAATTCATGGATTAGACTGGGCCAGAGATAAATGGAAATCAGGATTAGGATCAAAATATATTAAATTTGGTGAAAAAGTTGCTGTAAAATATGCAGATGAAATTATTGTATTAAGTAAAGGCGTTCAAGATTATTTTAAGCAAACTTATGGAAGAGATACTATTTTAATACCAAATGGAGTATCGAAGCCAAAGAAATTAGAGGCAAATCTTATTACAGAAAAATTTGGCTTAAAAAAAAGACGATTATATATGTTCTCTTTCTAGATTAACAGAAGAAAAAGGAATTCATTATTTAATAGAAGCTTATAAACAATTGGATACCGATAAGAAACTAGTAATTGCAGGAGATACAAGTGATACCGATGACTACGTTCAAAGACTGAAAAAATTAGCAGGAAATGATCCTAATATTATATTTACAGGATTTGTATCTGGGAAACTTTTAAATGAAATTTATAGTAATGCTTATATTTATGTATTGCCATCAAACTTAGAAGGAATGCCATTGAGTCTATTAGAAGCAATGAGTTTTGGAAATGCAGTTATTGGATCAGATATTGCTGAGATAGCGGATGTTGTAGAAGATAAAGCAGTTCTATTTAGGAAAAGTGATGTAGATGACTTAAAAGAAAAACTTCAAATGATTTGTGATAATAAAGATCTTGCTCAAAAATATAAAGCAGAAGCAACAGAATTTATTTGTAAAAAATATAATTGGAATGATGTGGTAAATCAGACATTAAAGTTGTATAAAAAAGGGAGAAAATCAGATGAAAGTTTTAATGATAAACAAATTTCTGTATCCTAATGGTGGATCAGAAACATATATCTTCAAATTGGGAGAATATTTAGAAAAACAGGGACATAAAGTAGAGTTCTTTGGTATGGAACATGAAGGAAGATGTGTAGGAAATAGTGCAGATGCTTATACATCAGATATGGATTTTCATGGGGGAAATAAACTTGCAAAGTTAACATATCCATTAAAAACAATCTATTCCAAAGAAGCAAGAACAAAGATCAGACAGGTACTGGATGATTTTCAGCCAGATGTGTGTCACATCAATAATTTTAACTATCAATTGACACCAAGTATTATTGTAGAAATCCAGAAATGGAGAAAACAGACAGGAAAGAACTGTAGAATCGTATTTACAGCACATGACTATCAGCTTGTCTGTCCAAACCATATGTGTAACAATCCAAACACACACGAAAACTGTGAAAAATGTTTAGGTGGACATTTCTTAAATTGTACAAAAGGAAAATGTATCCATGGAAGCACTGCTAAGAGTGCAGTTGGAACGATGGAAGCAGAGTTCTGGAAATTAAAAGGAACTTACAAATATATTGATGTAATGATCTGTTGCAGTCATTTTATGAAAGAAAAGTTAGACAGTAATCCATTGTTTGCAAAGAAAACAATCGCATTACATAACTTTATTGATAAAGTAGAATGGAAAAATACAGAGAAAAAAGACTATATTCTGTATTTTGGACGATTCTCTGAAGAAAAAGGAATTGGAACTTTAATTAATGTATGTGAGTCATTACCAGATGTTCCATTTATTTTTGCTGGAACTGGTCCATTAGAAGATCAAATTGAAGGAATTCCAAACATTAAGAATGTCGGATTTCAGACAGGAGAAGACTTAGAAAAACTGATCAGAGAAGCAAGATTTTCTATTTATCCATCTGAATGGTATGAAAACTGCCCATTCTCAGTGATGGAATCACAGATGTATGGAACTCCAGTATTAGGAGCGAACATTGGTGGAATTCCAGAGCTGATTCAGGAAGGAAAAACAGGAGAATTATTTGAAAGTGCAGATACAGCGGATCTGAAAGAAAAGATCCAACATCTGTGGGAAGATAAGGAATTAACAGCTTCTTATACAGAAAATTGTAAAAATATTAGTTTTGATACGATCGATGAGTATTATGAGAAGTTGATGAAGATTTATACAGGAAGAGTTCGAGGCAATCGAGCAGCAAATAAACAAAAAGGGAAGTTGAGTGAAAAAAATATGAGTAAAGATAAGAAAGTTAAGAAATTAAATGGTACAGTTATTGTTACATATCGTTGTAACGCAAGATGTAATATGTGTAATCGTTACAAGAAACCATCTACACCAGATGAAGAAATTAGCTTAGAAACAATTAAGAAGTTACCACCAATGTACTTTACAAACATTACTGGTGGAGAACCATTTATCCGTACAGACTTAAAAGATGTTGTACGTGAATTACAGAAAAAATCCGATCGTATCGTTATTTCAACAAATGGTTTCTTTACAGATCGCATTGTAGATCTGTGTAAAGAGTTTCCTAATGTCGGAATTCGTATTTCTATCGAAGGATTAGAAGAAACAAATAACAAGATCCGTGGATTAGAAAATGGATTTCAGCGTGGATATACAACATTAAAGAAATTAAGACAGATGGGTATGAAAGACGTTGGATTTGGTATGACAGTACAGGATGCAAACTGTAAAGACTTAGTACCACTTTATAAGATTTCCGATAAGATGGGAATGGAATTTGCAACGGCTTCCTTACATAACAGTTTTTACTTTGTAGAAGCAAAGAATATCATCAAAAACCGTCCAATGGTTGCAAAACAGTTTGAAAACTTAGTAAATGAACTGTTAAACAGCAATTCACCAAAGAAATGGTTCCGTGCTTACTTTAACCATGGACTGATCAACTATATTTATGGACAGAAGAGATTACTTCCATGTGATATGAGTTTTGATACATTCTTTATCGATCCATATGGTGATGTTATGCCATGTAACGGAACAAAAGATAAAGAAGTTATGGGTAACTTAAATGAACAGAGCTGGAATGAATTATGGAATAGCAAAGAAGCAGAAGAAGTTCGTAAGAAAGTTCGTTGCTGTGATCGTGACTGTTGGATGATCGGTTCCGTATCACCTGCGATGCATAAGTATATTTGGGTTCCTGCTCTTTGGGTTGTGAAACATAAATTCTTACGTTTCTTTAAGAAGAAAAAATATAGCATGTATGAGAATAAGATTGTTCGTGATTATAAGAAGGGAATTGTTACAAAGGAAGAATTGGATAAGTGCTCTACATGTGATATGTGTGCAACAATCAATGATGGATTGTCTGCGGCTTCTAAGGAGCAGTTAGTTGGTAAGAGTGGAGAAGAAATTGTGGATGCGGATATTGCGGCACAGATGGAGAAGTAGAAGATGAAAAGACAGTATAATATTGCGGTAGCAGGAACAGGATATGTAGGATTAAGTATAGCAACATTGTTGAGCCAAAATCACAATGTTACGGCTGTAGATATCGTGTCAGAGAAAGTTGATTTAATTAATCAAAGAAAATCACCAATACAAGATGAGTATATTGAAAAATATTTAAAAGAGAAAAAATTAAATTTGAAAGCAACATTAGATGCAGATGATGCATATAAACATGCAGATTTTGTTGTTATTGCGGCACCGACTAATTATGATAGTGCAACTCAGCATTTTGATACAAGTGCAGTGGAAGCTGTAATTAGTTTGGTTAAAAAGAATAATCCGGATGCAATTATGGTAATTAAATCTACGATTCCAGTAGGGTATACAGCAGAAATTAGAAAAAAAATGGATTGTGAAAATATCATTTTTAGTCCAGAATTTTTAAGAGAATCAAAGGCTTTATATGACAATTTGTATCCAAGTAGAATTATTGTAGGAACAGATTTAAACGATGATAAATTAGTGAAAGCAGCACATGTATTTGCAGAATTATTGCAGGAAGGTGCAATAAAAGAGGACATTGATACTTTATTTATGGGATTTACAGAAGCTGAGGCAGTCAAGTTATTTGCTAATACATATTTAGCATTAAGAGTTAGCTATTTTAATGAATTAGATACTTATTGTGAAAGTAAGAATTTAGATACAAAACAGATTATTAATGGGGTTTGCTTGGATCCTAGAATTGGAAATCATTATAATAATCCTTCATTTGGATATGGTGGTTACTGTTTACCTAAGGATACAAAACAGCTTTTAGCTAATTACGCAGATGTACCACAGAATATGATGAGTGCAATTGTAGAAAGTAATAAGACAAGAAAAGACTTTATTGCAGATCAAGTATTAAAGATGGCAGGATACTATAATTATTCTGAAGCTAATAATTATTCTAGTCAACAAGAAAAATCATGTATAATAGGAATTTTTCGCTTGACAATGAAAAGTAATTCTGACAATTTTAGACAAAGTAGTATTCAGGGTGTAATGAAGAGAGTAAAAGCAAAAGGTGCTACGATTATTATTTATGAACCAACATTGGAAAATGGAAGTACTTTTTTTGGAAGTGAAGTTGTAAACGATTTAAATAGATTTAAGAAACAGTGCAATGCCATAATTGCTAACAGATACGATGATTGTTTAGATGATGTATCTGAAAAAGTGTATACAAGGGATATTTTTGGGCGAGATTAAGAGGTGTTATATGAGGATATTGATTATTCGAAATTTTCCTAGTTATATGGATGTTAAAAATAATACATATAATATACAGGAAGTAGGGCTTGCAAAAGCATTGGTAAGAAAAGGCCATATTTGTGATATTATATTTTGGACTGATAAGGAAGAAAAAGATGTAGATATTCAAGTTGATGAGGATAAATCAATCAGAGTTTTTTATAGACATGGAAAAACCTTATTAAAAAATACAATTTATAATGGATGTGAAGAGTTGTTTGAGAAATATGATATTTTACAACCATGTGAATATAATCAAATGCAAGCGTGGATTTTAGCAAAAAAATATCCTCAAAAAACAATAATTTATCATGGACCATACTTTTCAAAATTTAATAAAAGATATAATAAAATGTGTAAAATTTTTGATATGTTTTTTTTGAAAAAATATATCAAAAATGAAACCAAATTTATGGTGAAAAGTAAATTGGCAAAAGAATTTTTATGTAATAAAGGTATAAAAGAGGAAAATGTTTCAGTAGTGGGTGTAGGAATTGATACGGAAATGTTATCTAGCCGGAATGATAATGAAGAACCAGATAGCGAACTTTATAGGAATATGTGTGCTAATGAAAATAAGTTGAAATTATTATACATCGGTAGGTTTGAGGAAAGAAGAAATATACCATTTATTCTTAAAGTTTATGCTGAAGTATTAAAAAGAAATAATAATGTAGTTCTTTATATGATTGGCGATGGTGATCAGTCATATAAAGACATGGTATGGGCGCTGGCAGAAAAATTAGATATAAGAGATAAGATTGTATATCAACAGAAAATGGAACAAAAATATTTATCAAAAATATATGCACTTGCTGATATATTTTTATTGCCAACAGAATATGAAATTTTTGGTATGGTTTTGTTGGAAGCAATGTATTATAAAAATGTTGTGTTGACAACAGAAAATGGTGGATCAAGTACGTTAATTAATGATAATAATGGAGTGGTTATTGAAAAGAATAATGTAAACGCATGGGTAAATGAAATTATCGATGTTTATGAGGATAAGAAAAATCTAGCCATTATTTCACAAAATGCATATGAAAGTATAAAGAAAAATTTTACTTGGGATAGAATAGTAGAAAAAATTATAGAAAATTATAAAAATATAAGTAGGTGAGAATAATTGATAAAGAGAGAATCAATAAAAAAAATAGGAATTTGGATATTGCTATTTTTTTCATTAACAGTAGATTTTAGAATTACGATATTTAAAAATACGTATGTTGCATATATATTTGCTATTTTTGGATTGATGTGTTTATTATATGGTTCATATACAAAAATTAAAGTTAGTCAGAGATTGTCATTTATTTTATGGTGTTTTGCAGCAATATTTGTAATCGTATCTTTGGATTTAGGGCAGATAATAGGATTTTTTGTAGGTTTGATTCTTTTATATTGTTATTATCAAAGTGGTGGGGCAAAAGAGTATACAGTTAGAGTTATATTTTTTTATGGAGTTTTTTATGCCTTTTTTACTTTTTTCTTTTATTTTAATCCTAGTATTTATGTGAATATTGTTGTACCAAAATTTGCAGATTATGCTCGGCAAACAGCGTTAAATATGATAACAACACATTGTTATCCTGGATTAACAGCACATTATAGTACAAACGGAATTTATTTAGCAATGGGTATAGGAGCAATTTATTCCATTTACTTGTCGAATTCTTTAACGAAAGTAAAAAAGAGATTTGTAATATTAGCAATGGCATTTGTTTTAGGAGCATTACTATTAACGGGAAAAAGAGCACACTTAGTGTTTTCGATTGCAAGTTGTTTTATTGTATATTGGATTAGTAATAAAGAACAAAAAGGTAATAGATTATTAAAAATAATTTTAATAGCAATAATTATTAGCGTTGTGTTCGAATTTGCAGTTAATTTAATGCCAGCATTATCAAATACTTTTCAACGGTTTGAGGAAGCAACAGAATCAGGAGATATGTTAATGGGAAGAAATGTGATGTATGTTGCATCATGGAAAAAGTTTTTGGAAAATCCCATATTTGGTTGCGGATGGAAAAACATGTCAAAAATAGTAGGCCATGATTCACATAATATATATCTTCAATTGTTAGCAGAAACGGGTATAGTTGGTTTTGTATTATTTGTTGGGCTAATATTATATGGTGTGATTACGGCAACAAAAGTGTTAAATGTATATGCGGATAATAAGTCTAAATATGTAGGTAAAGATGGTATTTTGCTATATTTTGCATCATTTTATGTATATTTTTTTACTATTTATGGAATGACAGGAAATCCGTTATATGATGAGCAGACTTTTAATTTATTTATGATTTCATATGGAGCAATTCTTTTTTATCAAAAAAGAATAAAGAATAATTATATAGTGTAGGAGAAAAAAATGTTTAAAATAGCATATATAATTCCGTATTTTGGAAGAATGCCGATTGGTTTTAAAGCATGGTTAGCGACATGTAAAACAAATAAGACAGTAGATTGGCTATTATTTACAGATGATAGATCAAATTATGATTATCCAGAAAATGTCAAAGTATATTACACAACATTTGAAAAAATGAAAGCTCGTTTTCAAGAGAATTTTGAGTTTGAAATATATTTAGATCGTCCATGGAAAATATGTGAGTATAGACCTGCATTTGGCGAAATTTTTAAAGAAGAATTAAAAAATTATGACTTTTGGGGTCATTGTGATATGGACATGATCTGGGGTGATATAAGAAAATTTTTGACAGATGATCTCTTAGGTAACTATGAAAAAATTGGATTTCAGGGACATTCAACATTGTATAGAAATAATGATGAAGTCAATTCTAGATATAAAACTATAGTTCCTAATAAAATAAATTATAAAGAAGCATTTACAAATGAAAAAGGATATTGTTTTGATGAAGTTGGAATTTGTGATATATATGATTATCTAAAAATTCCGTATTTTAGAGAAACAAATTTTGCACATTTAGATATGTTTGAAACAAGTTTCTTCTTAGGGCATTTGCCACAAAGTGATGATTATAAGAATAAATATCAGATATTTGTTTGGGAGAATGGGAAATTACAAAGAAAGTATCTGAAAGACAAAAAAATATATACAGAAGAATATATGTACTTACATTTCTTCTGTAGGCCGATGAAATATAAAGCAAATTCTTATGAAGAAGGAAAATCCCTTGTAATTTATCCAGATGTATTGGAAAATAAAGATAAAGTAATTGATTATAAATATATAAAAAAACATGGACATTGTTCAGCATTACATTTTTATTTAAGTGTGGCGTATCAAAGAAGAAAAAAGCTAACTCCTAAAAAAGTTTTAAAGGCTGTGAAAACAAAAATTAGAAATAAAAAAGAAAGAAAAAATTCGAAAAATGCAATTAGGTCAGAGAAGATTAAATAAGATTAGGAGTATATAAATATGATTGCAAATTTATTTTATTTTTTTGTCAGTAAAGAAGATGAAAAAAGTAACATAAAAATTTTAAAAAATAAGATAGTAAGAAAAATGGGATCCTATCTCATACCAATATTATATAGGATGTTTCCGTTAAAAAAGAAAAAAATAAATAATAGTGCAATAGTTACATTGACAACATATGGGGTAAGAGCAGAAGGGGTATGGATTACAATAGAAAGTTTAATGAGGCAGAAAAAATATAATTGCCAAGTTATACTTTGGTTGTCAGAAGATGAGTTTTCAAAAACACATTTACCTAAAAATATAAAAAAATTACAAAAATGCGGGCTTAAAGTGGAGTTTTGTAAAGATATAAAATCATATAAAAAGATATATTATTGTGCGAAACAATATATGGACAGAGATTTGATAACTGTAGATGATGATTGTATTTATTCAAGTGATTTTTTGCAACAATTATTAGATGAAAGTAAAAAATATTCAAATACTGTGTGCTGCTATAGAGCAAATAAAATGGAAATAAAAAATGGAAGTATATTACCATATGCTAAATGGGAAAATGCAGATAAATATAGTTTAATTCCAAGAAAGGATCTTGTTGCAACAGGATGTGGGGGAGTTTTATACCCAAAAGGATTTTTTAGAGAAGAGGATCTTGTAGATTTAGAATTTTACAAAGTAGCTCCGTTTACAGATGATTTATGGCTAAAAATTTTAGAAATTAAAAATGATTACAAAGTTTGCCAAATAGTGAAGAACTATGTAGGATGGATAGCTGTTAAGGGAACTAAGGAAACTGCATTGTATAATAAGAATGTTGGTGAAAATAAAAATGATTTTTATCTGAGAAAACTTATTGAATTTTATAAAATTGATATGGAAAAATATTTAGAGAGTTAACAGGGAATTGTATTTTGAGAAGAAAGAAAAGGTAAAATATGAGAAAAGTATATACAATAACATTTCATAATGCATTGAATTATGGTGCAATATTACAGTGCGTAGCATTGTATAAAAAAGTATCAGCTTATACAGAATGTGAGCTTATAGATTATAAGGCACCTGTAATTGAAAATAGATATAAGATATTTAGAAAAGGGGCTTCTATTAAAGATATTTTAAAATCATGTTTACTTAGGAACAGAACATTGAAAAAGAGAAAATTATTTCAGAATTTTTTGGAAGAAAATTGTAAGTTAACAGAAAGTTATTATAATTATAAAGAACTTGAAAAAGCTAAATGGAATAATGAATCTGTATTTATTGTGGGTAGTGACCAAGTATGGAATACAGATTTAACAAATGATGATTTAGCATATAAATTAAAATTTGTACCTCAAGATGCAATAAAACTGTCCTATGCTGCAAGTATTGGAAAATCAATGAATGAGGAACAAGGAAAAGCATTAGTAGAAAGTATCAATGATTTTGATGATATTTCTGTAAGAGAGAGTTCGGCAGTAAATTTTTTGCAAACTATGGGAGCTGAAGTGCATCAAAATATTGATCCCGTGTTTTTATTGTCTACAAATGAATGGAATCAAATAACTAGAAGTATTAATATACCGAAAGAAAAATATATATTAGTTTATATTTTGCAAAAATCAGATAAATTAATGCAAAAAGTTGAAGAATATGCAAAGAAAATGAATATGAAAATATATATTATTTCGACAGGTTTAAAAAGAGAATATAAAGCAGAGTATATAGACTCTTGTGGACCTAAAGAGTTTGTACAATATTTTGCAAATGCAAATACTGTTTTTACAAATTCTTTTCATGGAATTTCATTTTCTATATTGTATAATAAGAATTTCTTTTATGAGTTACAAGGTGAGCAAAAGGGAAAAGCAAGTAGAAACAGTCGATTAAATGATATTATTGGTAAATTCAATTTAGAAAATAGAAATTTGGCCAAATATGAGAGTGTTCCATTAAAAGTAGAAACAGATTACAATAAGATTAATAAAGAAATTGAAAAAGAAAAAAAAGTATCAGTTGATTATATTATGGAATATCTCAATTAAAAAGACAGTACTTTTGGAGAAATGAAATGTATAAGAAATTTAAAAAAATTATAAATATGTACTTGAATTTACCAATACAAGTCAAGGCTAGTTTATGGTTTGTAATGAGTACGGTATTATTAAAAGGAATTGCATTCATTACAGTGCCAATTTTTACAAGAATAATGGATACAACTCAATATGGAATATATAATGTATATTTGACTTGGTATGAAATGTTTACAATTATTGGAACATTTGGACTTGAATCATGTGCATATGTTAGTGCATTAACCAAATTTAATGAAAAGGATAAAAATGAAGCTCAAGCATCATTATTAGAATTATCATGGGTATTAACATCAATTCTGTTTGTTGTTTTTTGCATATTGGGTGATAAAATATCAACAATATTGGGATTACCTAAGAATTTGTTATTATTAATGTGCTTGCAAATTTATTTTGTCCCAGCAGTTAATTTTTGGTCAATGAGGAATAGATTTCAATATAAGTATAAAAGTTTAGTTTTTGTTTCTGTTTCAATGGCGATATTTAATGCATTGTTGGGTATTGTTTTTGTAATGAATTTTGGAATGAAAGATCAAGCTTTAGGACGCGTAATATCTATAGTTGCAGTACAGATAATATATGGTATTGTTTTATTGTATAAGTTATTAAAAAATGGTAAATTTATTTTTTCAATTAAATACTGGAAATGGGCTTTAGAATTACATCTTCCATTATTACCACATACATTATCGCTGAAAGTACTAGCTGGTGCAGATAAGGTAATGATTAATGCAATAATTGGTGCTACTGCAACAGCATTATACAGTGTATCATATTCAGTTGCTGTAGTAGTAAATTTGATTAAAACAAGTATTGTAGATGCATTAAGACCATGGCTGTATATAAATTTAAAAGAAAAAAACACTAATAATATAAAAGAAGTTATAAATGGTATTTTAATGTTAGTTACATTATTGACGTTAGTGTTTGTAGCTTTTGCACCAGAAATTATAAAAATTGCAGCACCTGCAAATTATTATGAAGCAATTTACTGTATGCCACCAGTAATGATTAGTTCGTTTTTTACATTTTTATATAGTGTTTTTTCTATTGTTGAAATGTATTATGAAGAAACGAAAAAAATTATGATTGCATCTATTGTAGCAGCAGTTTTAAATGTGCTATTAAATGCTGTATTTATTAAAATTTTTGGATATATTGCAGCTGCATTTACTACATTGGTATGTTATATAGTTTTATCAATAACGCATTATATTCTTGCAAATAGTGTATTAAAGAAAAATGGAGTTTTAGAACCACTATTTGATAAGAAAACTATAATTTCAATTAGTGTTGGATTAATTGGATTAATGTTTGTTTTTGAATATGTATATGAGTATATGTTATTAAGATATGTTATATTAATAATCATGGTTATTATTTTATATGTAAAGAAAGCATATTTTATAAACTTAATAAAAACAATTAAAGATAAATAAGGAAGAATAAAATAAATGGAAATTGACAAAGGAAGAAGAAAAGAGGAGCATTTTGAGAGCAGAGCAGATAATATTGATATATTAAAATCAATATGTGCATTTTTTATTGTTTGTATTCATATCCCTTTTCCTGGAGAAGGAGGAAATTATTTTACTGTACTTACAAGAATAGCTGTTCCAATAACAGGTTATTTTTATTTAGACACATTAAAAAGACAGAGAGAAAAAAAGCAAATATATAATGGTTCAGTTGTCAAGACAAAAATCTAAGACTTTTATAATGAACTGATAGGTTGATAAGTTACTGTATCTGTAGAAACGTAAGTTAGATGTACTAGTTCCCTTCACAGATAATTAAGCT
>NZ_JAHLPY010000003.1 GCF_018918155.1 Anaerostipes sp. MSJ-23 | reverse complement strand
ACATGGATGATTTCTTAAATGAAGATAATCTCGATGATGATTTTGGTGAAGAAGGTTTTTATCTCTTCTAATTCCATGATCATTTATTTGTCTTGCCCACTTTTACGTGAGCTATTTTTCATTGGAAAGGAGCCAAAGGCGAACTTTCCTATAAAGAAAAAAAGTACTTCAGACAATAAATCTGAAGTACTTTCTATTATGCCGCAGACCGGAATCGAACCGGTACTCGATTTAACTCGAACAGGATTTTAAGTCCTGCGCGTCTGCCAGTTCCGCCACTGCGGCTAAATGGTGGGAGAAGGATTCGAACCTTCGAAGGCGTTGCCAACAGATTTACAGTCTGCCCCCTTTGGCCACTCGGGAATCCCACCAAGCATTTACCTGACAATTAAAGATTATACTGTATTGTCAGGCAAATTGCAAGTCTTTTTTTAATTTTTATTCAAAAAGTGACTCAAATTCTGAACGATCAATTCTTTCTTTCTCAAGAAGACGTCCCGCACACTTGTGTAAAACGTCTATATGTTCCTCAATCATTGCTTTTGCATCCTGATAACACTTGTTCACAATTCTCTTGACTTCATGATCAATGATTGTCTGTGTTTCCTCTCCATATGGTCGTTGCTGACCAATTTCTTTTCCAAGGAATACCTCATCACTTTCCCCATTATCATAATTGATTAATCCAAGTTTCTCAGACATTCCGTACTGTGTCACCATAGCTCTTGCATATTGAGTTACCTGTTTAATATCCTGAGATGCCCCTGTTGTAACATCATCAAAAATTAATTCTTCTGCAATACGTCCTCCAAGACTTACCATAATCGTCTGAATCATTTTGCCTTTTGTCATAAAGACATTATCATTTTCTGGCAATGGCATAGTATATCCAGCTGCACCTGTTCCTGTCGGAATAATCGATACCGTATAAACTGGACCTACATCAGGAAGCAAATGGAATAAAAGTGCATGACCTGATTCATGATATGCCGTAATGCGTTTTTCTGTCTCTGGAACGATACGACTCTTCTTCTCCGTTCCAATTCCAACTTTGATAAATGATTTATCAATATCTTCTTTTGTAATATAAGCTCTATTATCCTTCGCTGCATGAATGGCTGCCTCATTCATCAGATTTTCAAGGTCCGCTCCTGCAAAACCTGCAGTTGTTCTTGCAATCTCATGAAGGTCTACATCATCTCCAAGAGGTTTCTGTCTGCAATGTACCTTAAGGATCTCCTCTCTTCCCTTAATATCAGGGCGTCCTACACCGACTTTACGATCAAAACGTCCTGGTCTTAAGATCGCTGGATCCAAAATGTCAACACGGTTTGTCGCTGCGATCATAATAATTCCTTCATTGACACCAAATCCATCCATCTCAACTAACATCTGGTTTAATGTCTGCTCTCTTTCATCATGTCCACCGCCAAGACCAGAACCTCTTCGTCTTGCAACCGCATCAATCTCATCAATAAAAATGATACATGGCGCATTTCTCTTTGCCTCCGCAAACAAGTCACGAACACGTGCTGCACCTACACCAACAAACATTTCCACAAAATCTGACCCAGAAATACTAAAAAATGGAACATTCGCTTCTCCTGCAACAGCCTTGGCAAGTAAAGTTTTACCAGTTCCCGGAGGCCCCACAAGAAGAACTCCCTTCGGAATTCTAGCTCCAATTTTCATAAACTTTCCTGGATTTTTCAAAAATTCTACAACTTCTTCGAGTTCTTCTTTTTCTTCATCCAAGCCAGCAACATCATGAAATGTTACTTTCTTTCCATTTGGATTATTTAATTTTGCACGACTCTTTCCAAAATCCATCATTTTTCCATTGCCGCCACCACCATTTTGGCGCATCATCATAATCATAAAGAACACAACAACGCCTAATGGAAGAAGAATTCCAAGCAAGTTAGAAATCAATTCTCCACTTCGATTAATTCCTTTAATGTTAACTTTATTCACAAGTTTTGGTGAATCTGCCTTAATATCTTTGATCGTTTGATTCACATCCGTAAGCTCACAATTTTTATAACTATCATCCTTATAATAAGCAGTCAGTTTTCCTGTTGGTACTTCTTTATTCTGCTCGATTGTAACACTTACAACCTTTTCTGCCTTTACATCATTCAGGAATTTCTGATAGGAATAATCATTTCCCCCCATATGAAAATTACTTGCCACATAATAAATTCCAATAACAAGCAAAATCAAAATAATCAGAAATCCATTGCTGCTCTTTCTTGAGTTCAAATTCCTGTCTCCTCTCTTATTCGTCATCCTCCGCTATTCCTACATAAGGAAGATTACGGTATTTTTGCGCTATGTCAAGTCCATAACCAACAACAAATTCATCCGGAATATCAAAACCAATATATTCCACATCTACATCAACTTCACGACGATCCGGTTTACTTAACAGAGTACAAAGTTTTAAAGATGCTGGCCCTCTGCTTAAAAGCATCGGTTTTAAATGATTTAATGTCTTTCCAGAATCAATAATATCTTCCACAACGAGTACTTCTTTTCCTGCAATTGGTTCATCCAGGTCTTTTGAAATTTTTACAATTCCTGAAGATTCTCTGGAATTCCCATAACTGGAAACAGACATAAAATCAAGTGTTACCGGAATCGTAATCCTCTTTGCAAGCTCACAGGCAAAAAATACACTTCCCTTTAAGATTGCAATTAAGTGAATTTCTTTTCCTTTATAATCTTCACTGATTTTTGCCCCCATTTCAGCAATTCTTGCATTTACTTTTTCCTCTGAAATTAACTCTCTGATCTTTGGCATTTGTTTTTTCTCCTTCTTTTATAAACTTTAGTTTTAAATATCGTTTCGTATTCTCCGAAACTTTATAATAGCTGCTGATCCTCCGACCGATAATCCATATAATGTGGCTGCCATCTGCCACCAACGGAATCGTATCTCTTTGATGTCTCGGAATTTTTTCGTCAATAAAATACCGGCTTAAAGATTTTTTCTTGGCATCTGGTCCAAATGTAAAAAAATCTCCCGGTTCTCTGCAGCGTAATCGTATACCTTTTTTTATTTTATCATAATCAATGATTTGGATACAATCTTTTTCCTCTATATTTCCAAAATCGTTCGTCTCCTCTTGCAAAAGTTCCCCAGAAATTGCAGAATTATCATAATTTTTCTCCTGATATAAAAGAATCATCTGATAACTTTTCTCAGCGATTATCCCATAAGGAAGGGAAATCCGTTTTCCAGTTTCTTTTTTTGTCAGATCTAACAATTCAAAAATATGGCGTTTCTCCAAATCTTTTTTCTTTCCTGCCAATTCCTCCATTGCCCGCTTTATGACTTGTTTTTGAATCCAAGAATGCTCTCTCTCAAGCTTTTCAATATCTAATAGAAAACTTCTATTCTTCTTTATAACCACATACTCGTAAGCATTTTTGATATTTTCTTTTAAATATCCCATGACTTCCTGTATATCTTCTGTCAGAAAACAAATATGCTCTACTGTTTTTTCATTGATTTTTTCAAGTCTTGGCATCACTTGATTTCTAATCTGATTCCTGGCATATGTATCATCTGCATTTGTTGCATCTTCTACCCATGTTTGTCCTATTTGTACTAATTCTTTTTTAATTTCCTGTTTTGTCATTGATAATAATGGCCGAATCACCGGAAAATCTGCTGCTTTCATTGCCCCAGCACCATCAATTCCTGTTCCTCTTGAAACTCGAAATAAAAAAGTCTCTGCTTGGTCATTTTTATGATGGGCTACTGCAATTTTCCCTTGAAGTTCTTTTTGCTTTTTGTAAAAAATATCATACCTTGCCTTTCTTCCTGCCTCCTCTATCGACAGTTTTTCTTTTTGAGCAAGTCCTTTTACATCAACGCAAAACACTTCACATGAAACTCCAAGTTTTTTGCATAAATCTTGCACAAACCACTGATCTCTTACAGCTTCCTCTCGAATTTGATGATTAATATGCACTGCCGTAATCGATAAATCTTTCTCTTTTTGCAAACTACACAAAACCCGAAGCAGATAAACAGAATCTGCACCACCAGAAACACCTACGATAATGTGATCTCCTGTTTCTATTAATGATTTTTCTTCAATAAATGTCTTTACTTTTTCCATACCTTAACTTTATCATTCTAAACAAATTTATTCAATACTTATCCCATATTCCAAGAACAAGAATCGTCTGATCATCTTTTTTCTCATATCCATCCGTCGACACAATCTTCTCAAATAGCTCTTCAGCAAATGCCTGTGGTCGAATGGAGCGAATTTCCTTCATATATTCTACAATGGTTGCGGTTGCATCTTCTCCGATGGAATCCAAAACTCCATCACTTAGCTGTACTAAAAGATCTTCACTTTCCATTTTTTTTCTATAAAACGGGAGCTCTTCTTCTATAGGAAGTCCTGCAATTAGCTCTTCCATTTCTAAAACTTCCACTTTCCCTTTTCGTTTAAAAAAAGATGGACACGCACCAATTTTTAAAAAAGTTCCGACGCCGGCTGATAAATCCATCTGAAAATAATCAAGTGTTGCATACTGATCTTTTTTTTGCTGAAAAATAGACATAGACCTTAGGAGACAAATTGCTTGTGACTCTTTCATTCCAACTCCAAGAAGTTCCTCAAGCATTTCTATCGTTTTACGACTCTGCTTTCCTGCTTCTTTTCCGACTCCCATTCCATCAGAAATCATTGCAACATATTTTCTTTCTCCGATATTTCCCATCGAAAAACTATCTCCATTGGTCTGACCTTCTATCGCTGGTTTTGTAACAATTCCCCCAAGAATATGAAATTTTACTGCTGGCGTAAATCCAAGCATTTCATAACGATTTCCAATAATCTTTTTTTGTCCAGGAATCAATTGCATTTTTCTTTGCAGACAATCAGATAAGAGAGCTGCTACCTGCCTGGATGTCATTTCTTTTCCCCTTTTTTTCTTCAAGAACAAATAAATCTGTTTGCCATTTTCATGATTTTCATAAAAATAAATTTCTCTTACTTTAATCGAACTCTTTGCAAATCCATGAAAAATTTTTTCATAAATATCCTGATTTTCTTTTGATAAATGAAATCCACCTTCAGAAAATTTTCCAAGCATTTTTCCAGCTTCCATATATTGCCGTCCTACCATACGCTGAAGCTGAACAACCCCACGTCTTAGCGATTCCAAAAATAATTCTCGCTCATAAATACGATTGATTTCATCGACAAAATCCTGCTCCCTGCGACAAGAATGACAACTTCTAAAATTTGCCACACTTAAACCACCTTGTGCTTCCATTAACTTTCCAAGCCGATCTTTGTCTTCCATTGTAAAATGGCAATAATATTTCTCATGGCATCCGACACATTCTTTTAAAACTGCACTTTCCACTATCTCTCTCCCAAGACGTCCTTGCTCTTCTTCTTCCTCGCAGTCATAAAATAACTTTCCTGCAGTCATCAAACATTGCTGTATTTCTTTCATATGATAATCAATCATCTCCTGAAATTCCAAAAATAATCGATTTTCTTCTTCTTCTTTTTTTCTTACAATTTCCATACACAATCCCTCCTTGCGCCTATCATAAATATTTTTCATAAAAATTTTTGTCGATATAATGCAAAAATATCGTATAATTAAGAAAAAACATAAAAAGGAGTTCTCATGGAAAAATTAATTGTTCTTGGTACTGGAAATGCCCAGGCTATTCACTGCTATAACACATGCTTTGCCATGAAAAAAGGAGAAGAATATTTTCTTGTAGATGCTGGAGGTGGAAATGGAATTTTATCTGCTCTTGATCAAGCTTCCATCCCTCTCGAACACATCCATCATATTTTTGTTACTCATGCTCATAATGACCATATTCTAGGAATGGTCTGGATGATCCGGATGATTGGAACAGCGATGAACAAAGGGACTTATAAAGGAAATTTAAATATTTACTGTCACAAAGAATTGGAAGATACAATTAAAACACTCACACGCCTAACCGTTGGCAAAAAATTTCATAAATATTTTGATGATCGCATGTTATTTCACATTGTTAAACATAAAGATCAAAAAGAAATTCTCGGTGATCTGTTTACTTTTTTTGATATCGAATCAACAAAAGAAAAACAATTCGGTTTCTCTCTGCAAATGGAACAAGGCATAAAACTGGCATTCCCAGGAGATGAACCATATCATGAAAGTCTTTTTCCTTTTATTGAAGGATCCGATTGGCTTCTTCATGAAGCATTCTGTCTTTATCGTGACCGAGATATTTTCAAACCATATGAAAAACATCATAGTACCGTAAAAGATGCCTGCCAGTTGGCACAACAATTAAATATTCCAAATCTTGTTCTATGGCATACCGAGGATAAAGATATCGCACATCGGCAGGAAAATTATCAAAAAGAAGGGCTTGCATTCTACACTGGAAACTTATATGTTCCACAAGACCAGGATATTTTAACATTCTAATCTTAAATTTAAAAAGGTAAGAGACGAAGAATTCTTTCTCCGCCTCTTACCTTGAAAATTATATGAGTGTATTCACAGTTTCATGATATACCGATTAACCTGAAATTTCAATCTTTTTCGTACATTTTCTCTGTTATTCTTTCGGTTTTAACAAATATTCATCCGGATACAACAAACCAAATTTTTCTGTTGCTGTTTTTTCCACAAACTCTCTTGTTTTTATATACTTTTTCTTCTCTTTCAATTCTTGTTTCTTTT
The DNA here is from genome assembly GCF_018918155.1 of Anaerostipes sp. MSJ-23. Classification (GTDB taxonomy): domain Bacteria; phylum Bacillota; class Clostridia; order Lachnospirales; family Lachnospiraceae; genus Anaerostipes. Next base: position 189,546 of record NZ_JAHLPY010000003.1, on the reverse strand, counting down.
TCTTTGCTTTCCGGATATCAGCCTCTACTTGTTTCTGTTCTTTTTCTAGTACTTTTGATTTTTGATGCAGACGAGTATATCCACAAAAGACACAAATAACAAAAAGCATTACCATAAATGTAAGAACTTTTGTTCTTTTTTTCATTCGTCTAAATTTCCTTTTTCTTCTCACTCTGATCACCTCTTTTGTTTGCTCTCCTCAGTACCATTTTAATATCATTCTTCTCTCTTTTCAATTTCCATCGAATTCGAATTCTGATATGTACAAATGGAGCTGCTATTTTCTGAAAGCTCCATACTATACTATTTCGTATTTTTTCAAATAAAAAGCTAGAAATCTTCACTGTATAAATACTAATTTTTTTATAATAAAAAATCATTCCAATTCCTAATCCAAAGAAGAAAAATCCCCTCAACTGTCCCTGATTGTACCAACATAAAAATCGGAAACTTGCTACACCTGACAGGAACCAGAAAATCATATCCTCCAGCATAACGAAAAAACGATGATGTATCCATACTCTCCGAAATCCACGCATAATATCATACCCAAGCAGTAAAATACTTCCAAATAAAACAGAGGCGAAAAAAAAGAACAATTGTCCGATCACTGCTTCTTTCATTATCTAAACAACCTTCCAAGAAACCCTTCTTTTGTTCCCTTTGACTCTTCCATATCCGAATACAAAAAGCTATCCACTTTTCCATCAATCTCCACCTCACCTTTTTCCACTAACAGGCGTTTTACATGGAGATTAACTCCCTTAATCATCAAAAGTCCCTGTTCTGTATCTAAAATGATTTCATTTAAATCAAAAGATACAACATCTCGAACACCAGTAATCACACCAAGGGATCTGTTTAAAAGACTGATCTTATGCGTCTTTAAAGGTTGTCTGTCTTCGATCATATCTGTTTCTCCTTCCACTTTAATATACGGAAACGCTTATGTCCTCTCCAGGGTATATTTTATGAAAAGATTTAAAAAAACATGCTTATAAATAACGATATAAATCTGCTACTTGATCTTTTTTTACAGTATCCATAACAGCTAAAACTTCAACAGAAACTTCTTTATTTCCAAACTGGATATCAATACGATCTCCTGGTTTTACATTTGTTCCTGCCTTGGCTACTTTCCCGTTAATACTGACACGACCTGCATCACATGCATCATTAGCAACGGTCCTTCTTTTGATCAAACGTGAAACTTTTAAAAATTTATCTAAGCGCATATATACCTCCTAAAAACTCAAAAGCTGCCGGTTCTTAAACGAGAAACCGACAGCTGTAAAAATTAAATGAACTTCTTAACTATTCGTTTACAATGTCTTTTAAAGCTTTTCCTGCTTTAAATTTTGGTGCTTTAGAAGCAGCAATTTTCATAACTTCACCACTACGAGGATTTCTTCCTTCTCTTGCAGCTCTCTGTGTTACTTCAAATGTTCCAAATCCAACTAACTGGATTTTTTCACCTTTTTTAAGCTCTTCAGCTACGACATCTGTAAATGCCTTTAATGCCTTTTCTGCATCTTTTTTAGACAATTCTGTTCTTTTTGCAATTGCTGCAACTAATTCTGTCTTGTTCATTTATTATTCCTCCTAATCTCAATCCAAACATATTTATCTATGCTCTTGAATTTGCATAAGCTAATCCTATAGTTTTTTGTCCTGTTTGTCAAGTAAAAAATATACGAAAACCTTGATTTTATGCTACTTTGCCTTCTTTTTGAGTTGTTTTTCCTGACGTTTAATTTCTTCCCAGTTCAAAAGGAGCTCTTCCTCATCCTGAAACTGTATCCCACCAAAAACATGAGGATGCCTACGTATCATTTTCTGGCAAATTCCAGTAATCACATCATTTATATCAAACTTTTTGTTTTCCTCTCCGATTCTTGCATGCATAACTACTTGAAGCAACACATCACCAAGTTCTTCCATTAAATTTTCCATGTCATTTTTTTCAATCGCCTCTACTACTTCCTCACTCTCTTCCCTAAGACATGGAATCAATGTCTTATGTGTTTGCTTTTTATCCCATGGACATCCATGCTCTCCTCGAAGTTCCTCTATGATTTTTACTAATTCATCAAAAGAATACTGTTCTTTTATTTCCATAACAATTCCTCCTGTCGTTATTTTACCACAACCTAAGGAAACTATGATATACTGTGATAAGAATAATTACAGAAAGAGGAGAAACAATGATTCAATTAGGAAAATTTCAAGATTTATATATTGTAAAGAAAAAAGACTTTGGTGTCTATGTCAATGACAAAAAAGATGTTACCGAAGGAAGTATCCTACTTCCCGCAAAGCAAGTACCAGATGGTGCCTCTATTGGAGATCAAATTTCATGTTTTGTCTACAAAGACTCTGAAGATCGTCCAATTGCCACTGTTCACATTCCTAAAATCACACTTGGCGCAATCCGTCCACTTATGGTAAAGGAAGTAGGATCTATTGGTGCATTTCTTGACTGGGGACTGGAAAAGGATCTTTTCCTTCCATTTAAAGAGCAGCTCGGAAGAGTTCGTGCAGGTAAAGAATATCTTGTTTCTTTATACATCGATAAAAGTTCTCGTTTATGTGCTACAATGAAAATCGGACAACTTTTATCTCAGGATCATTCTTATCATGTCAATGACTGGGTTATGGGAACAATTTATAATATTCATCCAGAATATGGAGCATTCGTTGCTGTAGAAGACCAGTACCTTGGACGAATTCCTAAAAAAGAGATCCATGAGAAAATCTCCATCGGTGAACAACTTCATCTTCGTATTACAAAAGTTGCTCCAGATGGCAAACTGGAATTAAGCCCTCATGAAAAAGCTTATCTTCAAATGGACCGTGATGCAAAACTTGTCATGGATACGATTGATAGTTATGATGGTCGTCTTCCATTTAATGATAAGGCAAAACCAGCCGTAATTGAAAGAGAACTCGGACTTAGCAAAAATGCTTTTAAACGAGCCGTCGGTCGCCTTTTGAAAGAAGGAAAAATCACTATTACCAAAACAGGCATCATCAAAAAATAAAGGAGATGTTTTCGTATGAAATATTTTCAATCGACCGGATTTTTTTGCTTGTTGTATCTTGGCGTCTTTTGGTGTTTAAGTTTTGGGGTCTCCATCTTGATTCCAAACTCGCAGATCACGAATGCTATCGTATATGTTGGAATCGCTCTATGCGGCATTTTATTTACCATAATCAGTGGAAAAGACATCAAAAAGACATTACGTCTTCATAAAATGCATGTTGGTTCCATAATTCTTGTGATTCTTATGTCACTTACGATTCGTCCATTTGCCTCACTTATCAGCCAAATGGGCACGATGATTTTTCAGGATATTACAACATCTTCCATCAATCGCCAGCTTTCCAACGGATTAATTCCTGCTTTGACCACTATGGCATTCCTTCCTGGTCTTGTAGAAGAAATGACTTTCCGTGGAATTATCTACTCTGGACTTCGAAAAGCAAATCCTATCAAGGGAATTTTACTATCTGCATTGTTTTTCGGACTTGCGCATATGAACTTTCAGCAATTTTGTTATGCTTTCTTTCTTGGACTCGTTTTTGGACTCGTTATAGAAGCTACCGACAGTATTTTTTCTACGATGCTGATGCATATGTGTTTTAACGGACTTTCAGTTGCTATATCATATATAATGTACCATTCAGGAACCTTGTCAAAGATTTTAAACTCTTCGACAGTAGCACAAACTACAACTTGGGATTCTGTCATTATATTAATCCCATCTGCTTTTTTAGGAGCTGTTTTGAGTATTCTTCTGTTCCTTGCGATTGCTAAACTCAATGGAAGACTTGGTTATATAAAAACTTGGTTTTCAAAAGATATCCGTAAAACATGGCCAAAAGAAAAAGCATCCAGTATTTCTTACTGGATTGCTATTGGCATTTGTATTTTTATTGCTTTCATTATAGAAGTTGCAGGACAATTACATTAATTTTGATGGAATCATCCATTTAATGATAAGGAGCTGGAAATTCCAGCTCCTTTCAATATTTTACTCGGTAATAACTAACATCACAATGTCCACTTTTTGTATTTGCTCCTGGAATCGATGCTTTACATGTATACTGCCACATTTGATAAGAGAACGGAATTGCAGGAATTATTGCCTCTGTATAATGTGCTACCCATATTTTATAACTTTTTATTTTACTATAATCAAAATAATTTCTAAGAGCATATGCCTGTGAATAAATCATTGGTGTGTAGCCGGCTTTTTTTATTTCCTTACAAAATGTTACTGTAATTGCCGTCACATTTTTTCTTCCTGTCTGAAAAACACTTTTTTCTTCTATGTCAAGTGCAACCGGCAAATCTAAATCAGATGGTTTTATCTGATGTTTTTTTAAAATAGAAATACAATGCTGTGCCTCTTTTTTTGCATCATCTATATTTTTTGCATAAGAATAATAATAAACGCCACGATAAATGGAAGCATACTTTGCATTCCGAGCATTTACTGCAAACTTCTTATCTTCACTCCCCCTATGATTCCTATCAATCCCTGATCCTATTTTCAGCATCGCATGATTAATCTGTTGATCTTTTACTTTTTTCCAGTTGATTGTACCATTATAAAACGAAACATCGATCACTTGAATTTTTCCATTATGTACCTTTGTCGTAATTGGCCAACCAATATTACGAATTTCCCATAGTACTGCTATCACTATAATAATAGTCAAACCTCCTATAATTGCTATTATCCATTTTTTTATCTTATTTCTTCGTTTCCATTTCATATGTTCTTTCACTTTCTACAGCATGAACAAATGTCCGATTGTCTTTTCTTTCATAACTACATGTTACAAAAGTATAAAGATGGTTCGGAATTCTTTTGTACGCTGTTTGTTCTAAAATCTCACTGCTTCTTTGTATTTTTTCCATATATTTTTTCTTCTCTTTCCGACTAGAAAAGTCAATTGGAATCTGTGCACCAGCTGCAGGTTTTGCATATGCAGAAATAATTTTTAAACGAAGTTTATATTTTGGAGTATACAAAAAGATATAAGGATGTTTTTTTACAAAAGAATTTTCTCGTAATTTCATAAGATCTGCAAACATGGATCCATTACGCATATGATGTCCATAAATCACATTATTATCAGAAGTAAAATCTTTTTTCCCTTTTGCATCCATAAAAATAGATCCCGAAGCATTCTTCCTCCCTTGAACTGTTTTATGAAGATATTCTTGATTATTTTTTCCTTGTACAATTGGATAATCAATCCTAGTTCCTTCTATATAAATCCATCCTATAATATCTGGATTTATCTTTTTTAATTTTTTAAAATCAATTCCTGATTTTTCCTTCTTTTCAGTAATTTTTCTAATTTCCCGATATTCATGATCTGCTTCCTTATAAGAATAAAGAGACTGATACAACTTCCACCCACTATAACAAAAAACTACAGCACATAAAAAAAATAAGATTGTCCATATTGTTTTTTTCACAAACGCTCTCTCCTTTCTTTTTTTATTATAAACAAAAAAGTATTTGATTTCATTGAAAGAAACCAAATACTTTCTTAATTTTTGCTTTGTTTTGTTATGTATGGATCTAATCTTAAACAAACAGTCTCATCTGTCTGTCATACCAGACTAAGAAGGCAATTCTATCTCGTCTCTTACACGGAAGACACATCTGCGCTCCATAACACCGACTTCTTCCAATGTTGTCATCATACGATAAACAGTGGCCATTCCAATCGTAGGATCTCGCTTAACTGCTTCATAATAAATTTCTTTGCAGCATTCCCACTGACCATTTAATATAACATCCAGAAGAATCTTTCTCTGCTGGGTAATTCTTTTTCCATTTTTTTGTAATGCTTTTTCTACTTGTTCTTGACTCATGATCTTACACCCTGTCCTTTGTTACATAATGGACGGATAAAGCCTATGGCATGTCACTCTATCCGTCTATCATGTTCCATCATTGATTATTAAACTATATAAGGATCGATGAGTTAGTCTCATCTAATTCACTTATAGGTTAGCATTGTCTAACCAATTTGTCAACTATTTTTCTCAATTTTTTTGTATTTTTTTTGTATATTTATCTACCAACATTTTTTCTCAAATACCACGGATTGAAAACACCTTGTTTTTATGCTAAAATTACATAGAAACAGAATGAAGGAAGTATTGCACTGTACGCAAAATATGATTTAATCAAGGAGGAATCTTTTTTGAAAGTACAAGAATCCGCTGAAAATTATTTAGAGACTATTCTTATCCTGAGCCAGACAAAAGGAGCAGTTCGCTCGATTGATATCGTGCACAAACTGAATTTTTCCAAACCAAGCGTCAGTGTCGCTATGAAAAATCTTCGTCAGGCTGATCTCATTATCATGGATAATGATGGATTTATTTCTCTGACAGATGCCGGACGAAAAATCGCAGAAACTATTTATGAACGACATCAGGTTTTATCTACCATGCTCGTTAATCTCGGTGTACCAACTGAGATCGCAACAGAGGATGCATGTCGCATGGAACATGTAATTAGCCCTGAAAGTTTTGATGCAATTAAAGAACATCTGCGTTCTCAGGAACATCTAAATACATTAAAAAAAGATAACAATTAAAAAAGATGCTTTGGAAACTTTTAGGAAGTGACCAAAGCATCTTTTTTCTTTTACAATTTCTATACTATCATTTTTCTTTTCTCTATTTTGAAGAATCTCCACGATTTTTTAATTTTTTTTGAATAAATTTATAAATCTGATAAGCTGAAACTCCAACGATATAAAGAATGATAAAAATTGCAAATGCATAAAACATAGAACCTGTTGAATTTCCCATAAGCTATTTCCCTTTCTTGTGTGAGTGCTTATTAAAATCCGTATGGCTGCTACATCCAGAGCATCCGGCACAATCACCGCCACACCCACCTTTTTTCTTAATCAATCGAGTATAAATGATATAAGCACAATATCCTACAATCAAAAGTACAATAACAATATTTGCCAGCATGCTTCTCCCTCCTTTGAAAATAAGAAGCCGGATGCATCGCACCCAGCTTCCTTATTTTAATATCTATTATTCCTGAACGGATCTCTTAGCATAAACTTTTTGATCTTTATATGGATCTGGTCTGAACAGTAAATATAACATTACAATCAATAATACGATACCTACAACAGTTCCAACACCGAAAGATCCGCCTGTTGCAAATGTTCCTAACTGATATACAATCAATGTAACAACATAAGCGAATACATTCTGGAAAAGAATTGCGAACCAGAACCATTTTCTAGATTGCATTTCTTTTGCCATTGTAGAAATTGCTGCAAGACAAGGAGAATCTAACAGGTTAAACAGTAAGAATGAGAAGGCTGCAACGGAAGTTGGGAACCACTGTCTTACCGCCTGTGCTACTGTTACTGCATCTTCGGAAGCGTCTCCTGTTACATTTGCAAGGACACCCATTGTAGATACAATAGATTCTTTTGCGGAGAATCCTGATAAAGAAGATGCAACTGCCTGCCAGTTATCAAATCCAAGTGGAGCAAAGATTGGTGCGATAAATCCACCGATTACAGCTAATAAACTGTCTCCACTGTCTTCTACGATTCCAAAGCTTCCATGTGTAAATCCGAATCCACTTAAGAACCACATTACAACGCATGCAAGGAACAGAATTGTTCCAGCTTTGATGATGAATCCTTTTAATCTTTCCCATACATGAAGCAATACTGTCTTAGCAGATGGAATATGATACTGTGGAAGTTCCATTACGAATGGAGCTGGTTTTCCAGAAAATGGTTTTGTTTTCTTTAAGATAATTGCTGCAACTAATACGGCTACAATACCAACGAAGTACATGATTGGTGCCATAAGTCCACCAGCTTCATAGCTTCCTGTTGCATAACTTGTCATAACACCACCCATCATGGCAATAACTGGAAGTTTTGCACCACAAGGGATAAATGTTGCTGTCATAATTGTCAGTCTTCTGTCGTTGTCCTGTTCAATGGTCTTAGATGCCATAATACCAGGGATTCCGCATCCTGAAGAAATCAGAAGAGGAATGAAAGATTTTCCTGATAATCCAAAGTGACGGAATACACGGTCCATAACGAATGCGATACGTACCATATAACCACAATCTTCAAGGACAGATAAGAAGAGGAATAAGATTGCCATCTGAGGAACGAATCCAAGAACAGCTCCTAATCCACCGATAACACCATTAACAACGAGATCATTGATTAAATCACTAGCACCAATATTTGTCAAGAATCCACTGACAGCCGGCTGAATGATTTCTCCGACAAAGGTATCATTTGTCCAGTCTGTTACAAGAGTACCAATAGTTGTTACAGAAATATAGTAAACAACAAACATGATTGCGATAAAGATTGGAATACCAAGAATACGGTTTGTTACGATACGGTCAATCTTATCTGATACTGTTAATTTTGCTCCACCTTTTTTCACAGTTGTTGATACAACTTTCTGAATAAATTGATAACGTCCGTCTGTGATAATACTTTCCATATCATCATCCTGGGCCTTTTCAATTTTCTTTCTGTTTTCTTCAACAACAGCTGCTCCGGAACCTGCAAGACCTGTACTTTCTACAATCTTGCTGTCATTTTCCAGGAATTTAACTGCATACCATCTTTTTTTGTCTTCTGTAATCGATGTTGGAAGTACATCTTTTACTCTTGTAATTGCAGATTCAATTTCCTTTGAGAAGATCTCTTTTGGAAGATCTACAGTCTTTTTCTTTGCAACGCGGATTGCTTCGTCAACAACTTCGTCAAGACCTTCATTTTTCAATGCTGATGTCTGAACAATTGGACAATCCAGTAACATGGAAAGACGCTCAATATCAATCTTAATTCCACGTTTTTCCAACAAATCTGCCATATTTAAAGCGATAACAACCGGTACACCAGTTTCAATCAGCTGTGTTGTCAAATATAAGTTACGTTCAATATTTGTCGCATCTACCAAGTCAATAATGACATCTGGATTTTCATTTAAAAGGAAGTCACGACTAACCACTTCCTCCAAAGTATACGGTGATAAAGAATAAATACCAGGAAGGTCAGTGATCGTAATATCTTCACCTTTTCTCTTCCCCTTTAGTTTTCCTTCTTTTTTTTCAACGGTAACTCCCGGCCAGTTACCAACATACTGGTTGGCTCCTGTCAGGGCATTGAACATGGTTGTTTTACCACAGTTCGGATTACCCGCAAGCGCGATATTAATAGCCATTTTTTCTTTTTACCTCCCTTGGACTTACGTCCATTTTCATGTAAAGTCTTTCCTATGCCTCTTTTACTTCTACGCACTGAGCGTCGTTCTTTCTTACAGAAAGCTCATAGCCTCTTACTGTAATTTCAACAGGGTCACCTAAAGGTGCCACTTTACGGATATAAAGCTCACTTCCTTTTGTGATTCCCATATCCATGATACGACGTTTGTAAGCACCATCGCCACTAATTTTTGTTACGACAACAGTTGTTCCTACCGCTGCATCTCCTAAAGTCATGCTGCTATCTCCTTTCTTAACATTCTATCTATTCCATTCCGATGAATTTTATGTAATAAAAAATGAGCATCAGAATAATATAACAAGCCTATACCATAATATGCTTTGCCATATCCTTATTAATCGCAACTCTAGAGTCTTTGATATTTACAATCACATTTCCTCCGATTGCTGATACAATTTCAACTTCTGTTCCTGCTACAAATCCAAGATTTTCCAAGAATCTTCTTGTTTCGTCATTTCCACCGACTTTTTTGATCTCACATCTTTCGCCGATTCCGACCATCATCAAAGGCATCATCTTTTATCTTCTCCTTCGTAAATATACTATTTTTGGGATTAGTTATTGCTAACAAATATTAGTTTTTCCTAACAAAAGTTAGCATTTTCTAACCATTGCTACCTTGTACCATAGCAGATTATTTTTTTTCTGTCAATATCTCTCTGTCATATTTTTTTAAAAGAAACAATCTTATTTTTATGATTACAATAAAAGAAGAACCTTTCCCTGTGGAAGGATTCTTCTTTAACTGCAATCATTTTTTCTGTACATAGATCTTCACACTGCTTTACATCTTTCTTCTAAAATTTCTGTTAATGCCGCCTGACTGCTTGTATGACATCTTACAATTTCAATATTTTTATTTTTTGCCTCTGCGACCGCACATTTTACCATTTTATGAGATACCGTATTCGTAAATAACACAACCAAATCTGGTGTTCCTATCTTTTTATTCAATGCAGATGGCATTTGAGTAAATACCTTTGCTTTACACTTATGTTTCTTGCATATCTGTTTGTACTGACAAACCATACGGTCATGTCCCCCAATAATTACCACACTCATAATTTTCTCCTTTTCATTCTATCTAAAGTTTCAAGTAAGGCTGGATATTAAACATATCCAGCCATTATTTTTTTCTTAATTATAAAGCTGCAAGCTCTTTTCCAAGACCTTTTAATGCTTCCTGTGCATCATCATCTGGTGCTTCCTGACAAATGGCATCTTCTCCACCATATACAGTAGCTCCTGCTTCTTCCATCTGGTCAACCCAATTGCGCATCCATTCTCCATCTCCCCATCCGTAAGATCCGAACAGTCCAATGTTTTTTCCTGTAGCAAATCCTGTTACTTCTTCAACAAATGGTTCCATTGTGGATTCTTCCAGTGTTTCCACTCCCATAGATGGGCATCCAAGTGCAAATACTGGTGCGTCTTTTAAATCTGCAGCGCTAATTTCATCAACAGAAACAACTTTTGCATCTTTTCCACCTTCACGGATTCCTTCTGCAACATATTCTGCCATTTCCTGTGTATTTCCTGTTCCTGACCAGTATGCAACCACGATTTCGCTCATTTCCATATCCTCCTTGCGAACATTTTGTTTTTTTGTTTGATGTCGTTGTTATTGTCATGCGTAACTTGGAACCCTGTATCTGCTATAGCTTTCCATGATCTCTTTAAGAGATTTCCCGTATTCTACCTGCTTCACCATCTGATAACGGATCAGATCGTAAGCATCAAAAAGTTTTTTTGTATTGGATAAATTTCCGTAAATTTTCCAATATCCGGAATACAGGTAATCCTGACCATGATGTTGTATAAAGCCCAAAACATCACATAGAGGATATCCTAGAATTAAGCCAAGCTCGTGAGGGAACTCTTGTGCACCATTTCGATAAGAATGATACCGTCCCCTTAGTGCATGAAGAATGTCTTTTAACTGAAAGGATGAATATCCACAGTCCCTTAAAAATTTCTGATGCTCTGGTTTCATTAAATATTGCTGAACGTCCCATTCGCGATATAAAAGCCATAAGCATTTTCCAGATCCTGCATAAATTAATGCACATTTGATTTCACTCCCCTGAAAAGTTTCCACCAATTCTCTAGAATCTTCAAGATTTAAAGTAACTGTATTGGATGGTTTGATTCCTGCAAATACAGGACCACAATGCATTGCAATCTGCATTTGCATATTTTTTTTCCACTTTACCTGACTTAATTCCAATCGATACCTCATCTGGTTCCTCCTTTAGGTTAGTCCTGACTAACTAACTACCTGTATCATACGCTATCTTTTCCAAAATGTCCATAGGAAAAAGCGAGAAGTTTTATCAATTAAAGTATTCCTTGCTTGAAAGGAATTTAAACTCCTACTAAGATAAACTTCCCGCTTTTATTTCTTTTTATGCATTTACCATATTATCTGATCTAGTGCATCCTTTGCTTCTCGAATCCGTTTCCCATCTTCCTCTGTAATATTCTGAGGTTTGATATGTTTCATCGTTTTCTGAAGATTTTTCATTGCTGTTTTTATATTTGATTTTTCTTCTCTCGATAATTCTTTTTTCTTTTCTGCTAGATACTGCTGTCCTTTATAAATACTTCTTTCAGCTTCATTGTAAATATCAATCGCTTCTTTTTTCTCTTGGTCCTGATTTTCATAAGTTTTTGCTTCCTGCATAGCACGTTCAATATCTTCATCCGATAAATTCGAACTTGATGTAATCGTAATGGATTGTTCTTTTCCCGTTCCAAGATCTTTCGCTGAAACATTTAAGATTCCATTGACATCAATATCGAAAGTAACTTCTATCTGCGGCACTCCGCGCATTGCCCTTTTAATTCCTTTCAATCGGAAATTTCCAAGAAGCTGATTATCTCTTGCCATTGTACGTTCTCCTTGGAGAACTTTGATATCCACGGCCGTTTGAAAATTAGCTGCTGTTGTAAAAATCTGACTGTATCTTGTTGGAATTGTTGTATTTCGCTCAATCAGCCTTGTAGCAACTCCTCCTGCTGTCTCAATTGATAAAGAAAGTGGTGTAACATCCATCAAAAGAATCTCATTTAATCCTGATTCTCCAGCCATTTTTCCTCCCTGAATAGCTGCCCCAAGAGCAACACATTCATCCGGATTCATATTTCGACTTGGCTCTTTTCCAGTCAGTTCTTTTACTTTATCACAAACGGCTGGCATTCTTGTGGACCCTCCAACAAGAAGAACCATATTTAATTGAGATGCCGAAATTCCTGCATCTGACAATGCCTGATGCACAGGGCCAGATGTTCTATCAACAAGATCATCCGTTAATTCCTGAAATTTAGCACGATTTAATGTCATATCCATATGTTTTGGTCCATCTGAGGTTGCTGTAATAAATGGAAGGTTGATCTGAACAGTCATAGCAGTAGATAATTCTTTTTTGGCTTTTTCTGATTCTTCCATGATTCTTTGAACAGCTGTATGATCCTTGGATAGATCAATTCCCTCTTGTTTTTTGAATTCTTTTAACAAATAATCTACAATTCGCGCATCAAAATCGTCTCCTCCAAGATGATTATCACCTGCAGTTGCAAGAACTTCTACGACACCATCCCCAATTTCAATAACAGATACATCAAAAGTTCCTCCTCCAAGATCGTAAACCATGATTTTTTGGGATACTGACTTATCGAGGCCATACGCCAATGCTGCTGATGTTGGTTCATTAATAATACGTTCCACTTTTAATCCAGCAATCTTTCCGGCATCTTTTGTTGCCTGCCTTTGTGCATCACTAAAATATGCCGGTACCGTAATAACCGCACGATCTACTGTCTCACCAAGATACGCCTCTGCATCTTTTTTTAATTTTTGAAGAATCATTGCTGATATTTCCTGCGGGCTATATTTTTTTCCATCAATTTTTACCCTGCGATCTGTTCCCATCTGTCGTTTTACCGATGCAACGGTACGTTTTACATTCGTTACTGCCTGGCGTTTTGCCGGCTCCCCAATTAATCGTTCTCCATTCTTAGAAAATGCAACAATCGATGGTGTTGTCCTTTGTCCTTCACTATTTGGAATAACCACCGGTTTTCCACCTTCCATAACTGCTACGCAGGAATTTGTTGTTCCCAAATCAATTCCTATGATCTTGCTCATTGTTTTTTCCTCCATTATCTGTAATACGGTCCTCCACAGCAGAATCCACCGCCTCCACAGCAGATATTACATGCAAGATTTAACAAGCACAGCTTCATGCACCAGTCACCACCGGTTGCATAAGGACTGCTATATGTCTGCTGACGTTGCTCATACCAGCTACCATTTCCATTTAGTTGGTTATATAATGCCTGATATTCCATATTTCCAGGTTCCATTTCCGTTGCTTTTCTGGCATGTTCCATAGCTGTCACATTATTTCCAAGCCCTGCATTTGCACAAGCGCTGTAATAATACCATCTACCATCTCTTTTTGAGATTTCCATGCCATCCAGCACATTTCTTGCTTCCTGATAATAACCATTACGAACATAATTTCCAGCAGCCCGTAAATGGTTATCTTTTTCATATCCTGTACTCGTGTTTTGCTGACCGCCTCCATAATAGCTTCCGCCAAAACCACCAAACCCAAATTCTCGGAAAATATCTTCATATGGATTACCTTGCTGCGTATATTGGCCACCTTGTCCACCATATGAACTTCCCTGTGGACCTCCATAACTACTTTGACTGTAACCTTGCGTTTTTTCCTTCATCACTTGTTGATAAGCCTGCTGGATTTGTTTAAATTTTTCCTCCGCTGCCTTTGGATTATCCAAATTCGCATCTGGATGATATTTACGACTTAGCCTTTTATATGCTTTTTTAATTTCTTCTTCCGATGCATCTCTTGACACACCAAGAATTTCATATGGATCTACCATTCTTTTCTCCCTTTTTTTCTTCTCTTTTGGCCCGTACTTGTTCAAATCGATACCATACTCCAGAATACAGAATATTCCGTAGGATCTCAATGTGATCAATCAACGGAAGCTGTTCAAATGCCCTGGAACATTCTGCCATCATCATTGTCAAAATCTGATGACATTTTTGATCAAAATCTGGTTTCTGATACATAGAACGAAATGGATTATAATTTTCTTCTTTTATGTCATCTTCTATATCCTCATAAGCATCCATCAAATAAACAAATTTTCCAAGATAAAAACCAAACCTTGTAAGAAGTTCTTCCCATTCATCTTTTCGATACAACATAATTTCTGCCATGATCTTACCAAACAACCCAGACATCTCATCCAAATTTTCATTGCCTTTTTTTTCTTCTTCAGATAACTGTCTTAATAATTGTTCGATCTTATTCCACTTTTCACGGTAAAAATTTCTTGAAAATCCGCTTTTTTTGTATAACATTTTTGCCGTCAGAAGTTTTTTGTATTTATGATCATCCTGCCAGTCGTCTTCACATTTGTAATACGATAATAAAACATTCATATGTGCTGCATAATCCGTGATATCGTTTATTCTCGTTGGATGTTTTTCAAAAGGATGCGCGATACACTTTGTCACACCAATCTGTGTTTCTGGTTCATATAGACTCGTAAGCATCAGTACAACAAATGTCATATCATAAGTCAATGTCATCTGCCCGATCTTTCCATAATGCTTCTTAAGCTTCCTGCAAAGACCACAGTAAAATCCATGATATACATCAAATTCCTTAAATTTCATTTCTGGTTTATTCACAATGATGTAACCGAACATGTTGTATTAACTCCTTTTTATAAATGTTCTTCCACATTTTGGACAACGAATTTCTATTTTTCCTTTTCCTCTTGGAATACGAATTTTCTGTTTACAATCCGGGCAAGTATAAATATGATATTTTTTTCTCTGCTTCATAAGATTTTGCTGTGTTGAAAAAAAATTCCGGATATTTCTTGTTTTTTCAAGGAATCTCAAATTTTCCTGTGAACGTTTATAAATATTTTTTGAAAACATTCGAAAATAGCTATAAACAATTAAAATAAGTGCAATCCAGTAAAAAACTCTCCCAAGAGAAAATACCCCTGCAATATAAATTCTTCCTGTAAACAATGACAATATAATTGCCGCAATAAATACCTTCATCAGGAAACGGCTCAGATCATCATATCCGTACCTTCCCTGCATAAACTGATTCCATTTTTCTCTCATAATCAATCTCCTTTATATCTTTAACTCAAATTTTGTTTCCTCAAGAAATGCCTCTGCAACTCGATTCCAGAGTCTTAAAAGTTCCTCCATATCTTCTTGTCCCACCCGCTTCGTCACATGATCAAGCAAACGATTCATTTGACTTTCTGTTTTATCATAAATCTTCTGTCCATTTTTTGTGATTTTCACAATCGTATTTCTGCGATTGTGCGGATTTACTTTCCGAAGAATATATCCTTTTCGTTCCATTCCTCCGAGCATTCTCGATACTGCCGGGGAAGAAATATCCAATGCCTCCGCAATCGAAGACACTTTCATTCCTTCGATCTCTTTTTCTTGAATTTGTTTGGAAAGAAGATCCAACATATAAAATTCTTCTCTCGAAAGTTCCTGTAAATAAGCAGATAAATCTATACGAATCATTTTTCGAAATAATACAAGAAGCTCATGTTCCATATTTTTCTCTTTTGTTTTCATTTTTCACCTCTGTTTTCAGATAGTTAACAATGTTATCAATCGTATAGAAAAGAATACAGCTGACACTTCAAAATGTCAATGAAGAGACTATGAACAATTTATAAAAAATAAAAAAACAATCTTTGAGCAGCACGCTTTTTGTTTGATTCACACATAACAGTACTCACGTGTTCATATAGCTGCTCTCTGATTGTTTTTTTCATTTCGCTGCGGTAACACAATCACTTATTGAATTCATGTTTTAGAAATAAACAGGCATTTAAATCCAGGTGATACAATGGTAATCAAAAGAAGAAACCTACTGCATATAGCTTTCCAATATTTTCTTCGTTTTTGCAACCACATAACCACTTCCTCCACGTTTTTTTACATCTTCTGTCATTGATACAAGTTCCAGTGATTTATCTGCTTTTTTCGTAATCGTCACAAACCATCCTATTTCTGTTCCCTTTGTATCTCCTTGTGATGCCTTAATTTCTGCCGTTCCCGTCTTACCGGCAATCTTAAGGTCAGAAGTCTGGGCTGCTCTTCCTGTACCATGTGGACTTTCTACAACTTGAACCATATCTTTATAAATCGTATCTACTGCACTCTTTGAGAAAACAGATGATTTCCATATTTTCTTTTTTAAATCTTCTGTCTTGATCAACTGCGGTTGCAGCATATTTCCTTGATTATAAAATGCAGAATAAATTGCTGCCATATGAACAGGATTCACAAGCATTTGTCCTTGTCCATAACCGCTATCCGCCAGTTGTATTTCAGAGGTAATGCCATTTCCTCCATAAGAAGATGGTGTAAGACCGAATGGAAAAGAAATATTTTCCCGAAATCCAATGGCTTCCAATTGTTTCTCAAATGTATCTTTTCCAATCTTTAATGCTGCTTTTGCAAAGTAAATATTATCTGAATAAATTAACGCATTTCTTAGATTATGATTTGCATAGTTATGGAGCGTTGTTACATAATATCCTCCCCAGCTTCCATCTTTACGCCATCTAGTTCCATTGTTTCCAAAATCATCCGATGCTTTAAATTTATTCTGAGTCAAACCAATTGCTCCAACGATTGGTTTCATCGATGAACCTGGACTCCAAATTCCTTTAAAACGATTTTGCATTGGATGATCTTTATTTTTTACAATTGCTTTCCACTGATCATGATTCATACCAAGTGACAATGCCTGATTGTCATAAGACGGCGTACTCACCAAAGCAAGAATCTCACCTGTTTTTGGGTTCATAGCAACATGGGCACTTTTATCTTTTTTATACTGATCATAAATTTTCTTTTGAAGTGTTCCATCAATGGTTGTTTGAATATCCTGCCCATTTTCTTCTGCCTTAATTGCAATTTTTTCTTTCATGCTCCCTTTGGAGTCTTGGATATAAATCATTTTTCCATCAGTGCCGCGCAATTTTTCATCATAAAGTTTTTCCAGTCCAGTCTTTCCTTCTCCATTTTGTGCATATCCAACCAAATGTGCTGCAGCTTCTCCCATAGGATAAACTCTGTCTTTACTTTTAGAAACCATAATACCCGCAATATCAAGAATTTCTTCAGGATATTCGTCTGTCTTACAAATTGGAACAAAAGAACCTTTTTTCACCCATTTCTGTTGAATCTGCTTTTGAATTTCTTTTTCTGACATTTTTAGAAGTTTTGCTGTCTTCTTCACGGTATCTTTTTTCATTTTTCCAGGAACAATCCCTATCGCATAAATCGTTCCCTGGCCAGCAAGTGTCCTTCCTTTACGATCTGTAATTTCCCCTCGATCTGCTTCCAATATTTTAATTCTTATTTTATCTGTGGAAGCCAATCCTGGAAAGATAACGGAATCATCCCACTCCAATTTCCATCTGTGTTTTTCTTTTTGAAATCGAACCCTCTCACTAAAACGAATCGTTCCAGCACAAGAATCCATAGAAAGGCGATAGCCTACCACTGGCTCTCTTTTTTTTGTTGTAAGAGAAACCTGAAGATTTTTCATAGAAATTCCTTCGTATATCTTTTCATTTCGTTCAATAAATGCTTTTCTTGAAATACTGTCTTGACTCTGTTGATCCAACATATCATACATTTTATCGTAATCTCCATTTTCCAGACATTTCATATAATTTAAAAGTGCCCCTCCTGGGCTACTTGCAATATTATTCTTATAAAACAAAAATGCACCCGCCGCTGCTATGACTAATGCCACTGCCAGCAAAACTCTTTTTAATATTTGCATTTTCAAAGCTCCTTTCTACTTTCAAATTCTACCTTCTTCTATTTTAACAGGTATTTTAAATGATTGCATCTTTATCCTAAAAAAATATGTTATACTTTAGAAAAGGAGAATGATCATGACAAAATCTTACAACACTGGAAGACATACAAAACAACAAATTTTACAGACAAGTATTCACCTATTTTACGAACAAGGTATTCAGGAAACAACATTTGATCATATCTGTGAAAAAGCAGATATTAATCGTGCTATGATTGCCTATTATTTTAAAAACAAAGATTCTTTATCTATTGCTGTCTATGAAGAAGTATGGTCGGGAATTTCAAGAATTTTATGGCAGATTCTAACCTCTCTGGAGCCAGAAATACGCCATTATGCCTATTTTTTCTTTTCCCATCATCTTCTAATAGACTCTCATTACGCAAGATTTTTAATGGAACTTCACTGCCATCATTTTCACAATCAAAAGATCATAGAAGGGAAAAAACTTTTCTGGAAATCTATTACCGACAAACACTGCGAAATCAATCAAAAGGATTTATCCATCCTTTTTCAGATGGATTGTGGAATTGAAAAAGAAATCATCCAAATGATGTATCATCAACCAGATATAGCATACTGCAACCATATTGTCTCAATGGAATTATTTATGATTCTTGGCTATATCGGATATAAAAAAGAAGAAATTCAGTCTCTGATCGATCGTACACTTAAAAGCATTTGTCATTACGAACTTAAAATTGAAAATGACTTTAAACTTCTTGTTGAAAAAATTTAACGTTCTTTTAAAAATACAGAATATAAATCAGTACGACGATTCTTAAACACCGGATTTTCATGTCGTACTTTTTTTATTTTCTCAGAATCGAACTCACAGAAAAGTAATTCCTCTCTTTCTTTTCCTTCCAAAATTTTCTCTCCCAAAGGCCCAAATCCAAGACTTCGTCCCATATAATGTTCTTCACTAAAGTGACAACATCCAAAAACGAACATTTCATTTTCAATTGCTCTTGCCCGAAGTAACGTTTCCCATGCAAGAAATTTTCCTTCTCCCTTCACCCATGCTGATGGATAAATCATAACCTCTGCCCCATATAATGCTGCAATTCTTGCAGTTTCTGGAAATCGAAGATCATAACAAACACTAATACCAAGAACTCCTATAGGCGTCCTTAATGGAAGGAACATTTTTTCTCCTTTTATTGTATCGGTTGATTCTTGCCATGTATATGCGTCAAACAAATGGTTCTTACGGTAAATTGCTTTTTGTACCGCATGATCATCAAGAATAACCGTTGTATTATAACTCTTTCCTTCCTGGATTGAATCTTCATTCATACTAAAGACTGTCCATATATGATATTTTTCTGCTAATCTTTTCATTTCTGATACAAAAGGGCCATAAAGAGTTTGTGCTCCTTTATGATAGTTGACTCTTTTTGCAGGATAATACATCATAAAGTATTCCGGAAATACAATCATATCTGCTCCTTGCTCACTGGCTCTTTTCATCCATTGCTCTGCCTTCTTTAAATTTTCTTCCCAGCACTCTGAAGAAGTTATTTGTGCCAATGCCAGTCTTGCCATAAAAATCCCGTTCCTTTCTATAAAAGAAAAAGCACCATCCCCGGTGCTTCAACCAAAAACAGTGCTTTCAGTACGCGATGAGGGGTTCGAACCCTCGACACCCTGATTAAGAGTCAGGTGCTCTACCAACTGAGCTAATCACGCATATTTATTCACTTTTCAAGGGGTTTGCTCCCTTGACGCAAGATTTATTATATATGATTCTCTCAAAGAATGCAAGTACTTTTTTTATTTTTTTTAACTTGTACTTCTTTTGGATAGAATTTATAATAATGAGAGTAAGAAAAAAAGGAGAAACTTATATGGCTGGAAATCATAAATTTGAATCAAATAAAAAATATTTTACCATCAGCATCTACTCAATTGCTGT
Organism: Anaerostipes sp. MSJ-23; assembly: GCF_018918155.1. Classification (GTDB taxonomy): domain Bacteria; phylum Bacillota; class Clostridia; order Lachnospirales; family Lachnospiraceae; genus Anaerostipes. The sequence continues at coordinate 169,368 of NZ_JAHLPY010000003.1, read as the reverse complement.
TATTTTAATTGGATGTATTATCTTCCGTTTCGTTACACAATGGGATATTACAAAGAAATTATTGTCGGAACTTTGGGGAACTTTATTTCCATTCTTTATGGGATTTTTAATTGCATATATTTTAAATCCAGTTATTTCTTTTTTTCATAACAAACTGTTTTACCGACTCCTTCCGGAAAAGGCAAAAAAGTTTTCCAGAGGTTGTTCTATTATATTTAGTTATCTTCTGTTTCTTGGTGGCGTAGTCATTTGTTTGATTTTTATCATTCCACAATTAGTCGAAAGCATTCAAGAACTGGCAGAACAGGTTCCTGACATTTATAAAATGATCGGTAAATTTGTTACCCACTATAAGGCAACAAGTACAAATGTGCTTTCCCCCGAAATTGTAAAAATTTTAGAAACAAAAGTACTTCCAAAAATTATGAATATTTCCAATGGTCTTTTAACCCAGTTAATTCCATGGATTTATGCGATGACTTTATCTTTTGCAAAATGGTTGTTTAATATTTTTATCGCTTTAATTGTATCGATTTATATGACAGCAGATAAAAAAATCCTAAAAACAGCTATGAAAAAAATGATTCTTGCCATTTTTAACAAAAAACGTGCAGCTTCTATTTTAAAAACATGCAAAGATTGTCACAAAATCTTTTCTGGATTTATCGTAGGAAAATCACTAGACTCCCTAATCATTGGAATCTTATGTTTTGTTTTAATGACAATTCTTGGTCTTCCTTATACGGTATTAATTAGCGTTATCGTTGGTATTACCAATATGATTCCTTACTTCGGACCTTTTATCGGTGCTATTCCTGGCGCATTTATTCTTTTTATCGCAAGTCCGATGAAAGCTCTTATTTTTATCATCATGGTATTCATACTTCAACAGTTTGACGGATTAATTCTTGGTCCAAAAATTCTTGGAGATTCAACTGGTGTCCGACCACTTTTGATTCTCTTCTCTATTACCGTTGGAGGCGCCTATTTTGGTCCACTTGGAATGTTCCTTGGTGTTCCATTTTTCGCATGCATCCAATATTTAATAGAAAATTGGGTCAACTATCGTCTGTACCAAAAGCAAATTTCTATCGAAAATACAAAATTATAAAAAGCTCAAAAAACTTTAAATAAAAACAACCAGTAAGTCACATACTTTTATTCTAATTTCTTGTTACTTTTCTGGTTGTTTTTATATGATTGACTTTTATGTTTTATGATTGCTGTTCTATTTTTTCTGCCAAATCATTTAAGTATACCCAACGATCCATTTTTTCATCTAGTTCTTCCTGAGTCTTATCTTTTTCCGTTGTCAATTCAGCTAATTTCCCTGAATTTGTTGCATTTGCCATAATTTCTCCATCCAGTTGTTCCAATTTCTCTTCTAATGCTACAATATCATCATCAATTGTTTCAAATTCTTTTTGTTCTTTAAAAGTAAACTTCAACTTCTTCTGATGCTCTTTTTGAAATTTTTTTGTTTTTTCGGACTTTAACTCTGTTTTTTGTCCTGAAATTTTTTTATCTTTGGTTTTTTCAAGATAATCTGTATAGCCGCCCTCATATTGCGTCAATCTTCCATTTTCTTCAAAAACAAAGATACGATTTACAACTCGATCCAAAAAATAACGATCATGTGAAACAGTAATAACGATTCCCTGGAAACTGTCCAAATAATCTTCAAGAATCGTCAATGTTGCAATATCAAGATCATTGGTTGGCTCGTCAAGAATTAAAACATTTGGTGCTTCCATCAAAACCTTTAATAAATATAAACGCCTTTTTTCTCCACCGGAAAGTTTGCCTAGTGGCGTATACTGAAGTTCTGGTGGAAATAAAAATCTTTCCAGCATCTGTGATGCACTTGCCTGTCCTCTGGTTGTCTGGATGTACTCTGCTGTATTTTTAATATAATCAATCACACGAATATTTTCTTCCATCTGTGCATTTTCCTGTGCAAAATATCCGATTTTTACTGTATCTCCTATGATAATCTCACCTTCATCTGGTGAAAGAATGCCCATAATCATCTTCATTAGTGTCGACTTTCCACAACCATTTGGTCCAATAAAGCCAAGGCGGTCATCTCTTAATACAATATAAGAAAAATCACGAATGAATTCTCTTCCTTCAAATCCTTTGGAAATATGATCAAATTCAATCGTCTTTTTTCCAAGACGGCTACTTACCGAGTCTATTTCAACATCCTGTTTTATCTGTGGCCCTTTTGCATTTTTCAAAGCTTCAAAACGTTCCGTTCTCGCCCTCTGCCTTGTTCCTCTTGCTTTGATTCCCTGTTTCATCCACTCCATTTCCACACGAAGCAGACTCTTTCTTTTTCGTTCAGTTGCTTGTTCCATCTCTTCTCTCTGCACTTTTAATGTAACAAATCCGGAATAATTTGTATCATACTCATACAATTTCCCATGATCGATTTCAACAATTTTATTTGTTACACGGTCGAGAAAATATCGATCATGTGTTACCATAATCAATACCCCTCGGAATTGATTTAAATATGACTCAAGCCATAAAACCATATCATTATCTAAATGGTTTGTTGGTTCATCTAAAATCAAAACTTCCGATGGATCAACCAATGTTCTTGCAAGTGCAATTCTCTTTCTCTGTCCTCCGGATAGATGTTGTGTTTTTTCATCAAAATCATAAATTCCTAGCTTTGTAAGAATTGTTTTTGCCTCACTTTGTGCTTTCTGATCTTGATGATTTTTTCCTTCCATAACATATTGCAAAATGCTTGGATTCCCATGAAATTCCGGATTTTGCGGAAGATAGGAAATCCGTGTGCCATTCGAATAAATGACCTCTCCACTGTCTGTTTCCTCAAGTCCTGCAATGATCTTAAGTAATGTTGTTTTTCCGGTTCCATTAACACCAATAATACCTATTTTATCCTCCTGATGAATTCCAAGAGAAACATCATCAAAAATCACCTTTTCTCCATAAATTTTGCTGATGTGCTCAACGTTTAATATATTCATATAATTATTCTCCTGTTTTTCTTTTCAAAAGAAAAAAGCCCTGATCTACTCAGAGCCTTTTTCCGTTTCGTGTCTATAATAATTTCTCAATCGCTTCTGTCAGCGTTTCTTTTGGAACACCTCCGATGATCTTATCTGCAACCTGACCGTCTTTGAACAAAAGAAATGTCGGCACAGACATGATTTTATATTGTGCTGTCAGTTCTGGATCCTGATCAATATCCAGTTTCCCAACTTTTACTTTTCCTTCATAATCCGCTGCGATTTCTTCAATGACAGGTCCCATCATCTTACATGGCCCACACCATGTTGCAAACATATCAACCAAAACAGGTTCTTTTGCATTCAAAACTTCTTCCTGAAAATTTTCCTTCGTAAATTTATATTCCATAATGTAATCTCCTATCTTCTGCACAAACATTTTTCTGCTTCATGAAGTGAACGAAAAAATTTGCAGATCCAATGATAAATACATGGATGTTGATAAAGAAATAAGCAAATATTTCTTTGACATTTTCCTGGTTTCATTCTTATATTACCACTTTTTCTTTATCATATGCAACTATCTTCCAGACGATGACGATATGCACTCAAACGGCAAATGGGATTACCTTTTGCAGAAAATTTTTCCTCATATTCTGTCATAACATTTCCTTCATTATATTCACTGTTATGAAGATCATAAGTATAATCTTTTAAAATCCATCCAGCTTCTTTTACCTGTTCCAGAGAAAAATCGAACAGCTCTCTGTTATCCGTTTTAAACATAACATATCCATCTGTTGCCAGGATATGATCATATCTTTCTAAAAATCTTGTAGAAGTCAAACGCCTTTTTGCATGACGGTCTTTTGGCCATGGATCTGAAAAATTCAGATAAATCCGATCCACTTCTCCATGATCAAAAACATTTTCAATATCTTCTGCATCCATACGAATCAGACGAAGATTATCTCCTTCAAAATCTTCCGTTTTTTCTATCGCACGCACTAATACACTAGAATATTTTTCAATTCCAATATAATTAATCTGTGGGTTTCTTTTTGCCATTTCTAAAATAAATTTTCCTTTTCCCATCCCTACTTCAATATGAATCGGATGATCATTTTCAAATTCCTGTGACCATTTTCCTTTATATTCTTGCGGATTTTGAATTGAATAATCGCTTTCAATGATCATTTCTCTCGCCCCTGGTACATTTCTCAATCGCATAATTTTCTCAAATTCTCCTTGCTTTTGTTTTTTCTCAAATCCTTTGTTGATTATATCATAGACGCTGGTTATAATAAAGAAAAAGAAAACGGAGGAAATTCCCATGGAAATCGAACGTAAATTTATTGTCCACAATCTCCCTGAAAACCTTGATAGCTATCCACATTCTGAAATTGAACAGGGATATTTGTGCATGGAACCAGTCATTCGCATACGCCGCATTAATAAACAATATATTCTGACTTATAAATCCAAAGGACTTCTCGCACGTGCTGAAACTGAATTTCCTCTGGATAAACAAGCTTACGAACATCTACTGCCAAAAACAGATGGCATTCTGATTCAGAAAACTCGTTATAAGATTCCAGACAGCCACGGATATCTAATAGAGCTCGATGTTTTTCACGGCGAATATGAAGGACTCATCATGGCGGAAGTTGAATTTCCAAATAAAGAATCAGCTCTTGAATACGATGGTCCTGAATGGTTTGATGATGAAGTCACTTTCGATCCTCGTTATCAAAATAATAATCTCGCAAACCGTAATTCTTAGTTCAAGAATAAAAGGGATCGGAAGCATTGTGATATGCTTCCGATCTCTTTTATTTTTTATATAATCTTGTAAAAATATCAATAAAATCTTGCTTATCAAATAATACCGGATTATCTTCCGTCTCAGATGCCTCTGCTGCCGTTGTCGCTAATCGCTCAAAATCTTTTGGATCTACAACATCCAGTTCAGAAAACTTTGGAATATTCAACCTCCTACATAACATTTCCATATAATCAACTCCGGCCATTGCGGCTTGTTGTGTTGTCATTCCTTCTGTGTGAACACCAAGTGCTCTAGCAACATCCGCATATTTTTGTGGTGCTCCTGGTATACTTAATCGACTGACTTCTGGAAGCATCATTGCATTGGCAACTCCATGAGGAATATCATAATATCCACCAAGTGCTTCTGCAATCGAATGTACAGAAGCCACATCTGAATTTCCAAATGCTGCACCTGCCATACAGCTTGCCGCCATCATTTTTACATAGGCTTCATTACTACTGTTTTCAACGGCTTCCGTCAAACTTTCTCCAATCAAACGGATCGCATAAATTGCCAACGCATCAGTAAATGGATTTGCTGCTTTACAAACATACGCTTCCACAGCATGCGTTAGTGCATCAATTCCTGTAGATGCTAGAATTTTTTTTGGCAGATTTACAAGTACGTCCGGATCAAGAATTGCTACTGCTGCACTTACCTCAGGGCCCCAGATACAATCCTTTACCATCGTAACCGTATTATTTACAATAGACTCATGTGTAACCTCACTTCCAGTACCACAAGTTGTCGGTACACAAATCAAAGGCGTAATTTTCTTTTTTAAATTTCCTTCATACCAATCATTACACTTACCACCATTTTCTTTAATTGCTCCAATTGCTTTGGCCGTATCAATCGCAGATCCTCCCCCAACAGCTACTATATAATCGATTTTTTCTTCCGCTGCAAACTTTGCACCGCACTCAATATCCACATCTCTCGGGTTGGGAACAATCTCTGACCATAATACATAATCCATTCCCTCTGCTTTAAAATCCTTAAAGATCGGATCAAGAATCCCTGTTTTCAGTAATGGACCATCGGTAACAATTAATCCTTTTTTTCCAAGTACTTTTCCCTCTTTTGCAACTTTTCTGATGGCACCTTGCTCAAAAACAATTTTTGTCGGCATATAAAATTCAAATCCGCTCATTATCTGATTCCTCCTAATTTTTTCAAGTCTCCCTTGGCATGTTTGTCAAGGCTTTCTTCTCGGAAAATTGCACCAATGAGTCCTTGTTTGCTTCCACTCACAATTTATAGGATATTGGCATCTTATTATTTCCAATAGAAAAATTTACAAAGTTACATTTAGAAAAGAAGAAGTACATTTTTACCTGAAAAAAGTAAAAAGGAGCATTGTGAAAAACACAATGCTCCGTTGCACAGTTTTATCGTATCACCTGTCTCATAGAAAGTCAAATAAAAACCTATGTTCACGAAATTTTCATGGAAAAAGGTGTATAATAAGTATTACTACCCAATCATTCTTTGTTTTTTTAATCTACAGAAACAAGTCGCATAAGAAACATAAGGGAGCTGCAACATGAAGAATATAAAAAAAGAAACAAAAGAGGATTATAATATAGAGAAAACACCCATCAAACGTTTAGAACCTGACTATCAGACAGGTCTTACCAATCAACAGGTTAACGAACGAAAAATTTGTGGCTGGGCTAATTTTAATGTAGATCCGCCTGCTCAAACTGTTCAAGAGATCATTCATGAAAATGTATTTACATATTTCAATCTGATCTTCGCCATCCTAGCAGTCCTTCTCTGCCTCGTTGGATCTTTTCGCGATCTTACTTTTCTTCCTATTATTATTATAAATACACTTATCGGTATCATTCAAGAAATTCGTGCAAAAGAAACTTTAGATAAATTGAATATGTTAAATGCTCCACATGCCAATGTCGTTCGCAATGGAGAAATGATCCATATCGACTCGGAAAATCTTGTAATTGATGACATTGTTATTTTTAAATCTGGCGATCAGATTTGTGCGGATTCTATCGTCGTCAATGGTCAAGTGAAGGCGAATGAATCTCTCCTAACTGGAGAATCTGACGAAATTGAGAAAAAAACTGGAGATTCCCTAATGTCTGGAAGTTTTGTCGTTGCAGGAGAGTGCTATGCCCGACTAACTAGTGTTGGAGCTGATTCTTATATTTCCAAACTAACATTGGAAGCAAAATCTATGCAAAAAGGAGAACCATCTGAAATGATTCGTTCTCTGGATCGCCTTGTTAAATTTGTCGGTGTTGCACTGATTCCAATTGGAATTATTTTATTTGTACAAAGTTTTTTCCTAAATCATGAAACTTTTTCTGAAAGTGTTACTTCTATGGTGGCTGCTGTAATTGGAATGATTCCAGAAGGTCTTTATCTTCTTGCAAGCATGGCTCTTGCTGTAAGCTCGATGCGCCTTGCAAAAAAGAAAGTACTCCTTCATGATATGCGAAGCATTGAAACCCTGGCTCGTGTCAATGTATTATGCGTTGACAAAACTGGTACAATTACAGAAAATACTATGCAAGTAAAAAAACTAGTTCCAACAAGAAAATATGACTCAACCAAAATGCCAGAACTTTCTCACTTAGTTGGTGATTTTGTAACAGCTATCAGCAACGATAATAGTACAATGGATGCCTTAAAAAAGTATTTTACAAAAACAACAGGAAAAAAAGCACTCGGCATTACTCCATTTACATCTGCTACGAAATATAGTGGTGTAACTTTTGAAGAAAAATCTTATGTTCTTGGAGCACCCGAATTTGTATTACGAGAAGACTTTTCTCTTTTTGAAAAAGACATTCGCTCCTATGCTCAAAAGGGATACCGTGTTCTTGTTTTTGGTGAATATAATCATACATTAACTGGCGAAGCATTAACCGAACCTGTTCTTCCTCTTGGTTATATTCTTCTTGCAAATCCAATTCGAAAAGAAGCTCCTGAAACCTTTGCCTATTTTGCAAAACAAGGAGTTGACGTAAAAGTAATTTCAGGGGATAATCCTCTCACTGTATCAGAAGTTGCAAAAGATGCTGGCATTTTAAATGCAGATAAATACATTGATTCTACTACTTTGAAAACAGAAGAAGACATCACCAATGCTATTACAAAATATACTGTCTTTGGCCGTGTGACTCCTGCTCAAAAGCGGCAATTTGTACAAGCTTTAAAAGCTCAGGGAAAAACTGTTGCTATGACTGGAGATGGAGTAAACGACGTACTTGCATTAAAAGATGCAGATTGCAGTATTGCTATGGCATCCGGAAGTGACGCTGCAGCTCAGGCTTCACAGCTTGTACTACTGGATTCTAATTTTTCCTGTATGCCATCTGTTGTTATGGAAGGAAGACGAGTTGTCAATAACATTCAGCGTTCCGCAAGTCTTTTCCTTGTAAAAAATATTTTTTCTTTCTTGATGTCTTTGCTTTCTGCTGTTTTAATGATTACTTATCCACTGGAGCCATCTCAGATTTCACTAATCAGCATGTTTACGATTGGAATTCCAGGATTTTTTCTCGCATTCCAACCAAACAAAGATATCATCAAAGGACACTTTATTACAAATGTAATTCTAAAGGCATTACCAGCAGGAATTACGGATTTGATCGCTGTTGCAGCCCTTGTTATATGCGGACCACTATTTCATATTCCATCCAGCGATATTTCTACAGCTGCAACTTTGTTACTTGCAGTCGTAGGATTTATGATTCTTTATTCTATCTGCCGCCCATTAAACCATTTTCGAGCTGCTGTTTTTATTCTTTCAATCCTCGGACTGATCGCCTGCAGTATTTTCCTGCCAAAATTATTTGCATTGACTGGTATGTCCATCCCATGCATCATTTTATTTATTATTTTTTCTCTTGCGACACAGCCAGTTCTTTATTTACTAACCAAGATCACAAAAAAATCGCGAGAATTATATAAAAAAATTAAAATCAAAAAAGCTGCATAGTTCTCAGCCTATGCAGCTTTTTGTCTTTTTCACTCTATTAACTTTTCCCTTACAAGTGCCCTTCGCATTGCCATTTCCGCACGTACCAAATCAACTTGTTCTTGTTTTTCATTGAGTCTTTTCTGTGCCCGCTCTTTTGATTGTCGCACACGATCAGCATCAATCTCTTCGGGCCATTCAATCACTTCTGCAAGAATATTCATGGAATCTTGTGTAATTTCCAAAAATCCTTTCATTAAAGCAGCTTGTTTCTTTGTCCCATCACTTTCCGTAACCGTTAAGATTCCTGGCGCGATGATCATAGTCATTGGAATATGTTTTGGATAAATTCCAACTTCTCCTTCTGTCGTTGTAAGCTCCACCATACTTACATCACCCTGATAAAAAATCCTCTCTGGGGTAATGATTTCCAATTTCATTAAATTCTCTGCCATGTGGATCACCTGCTTTTTTGTGCTGCACGCTCTACAACTTCTTCAATACTTCCTGCATTCAGAAACATTCCTTCTGGAATATCATCATGTTTTCCTTCGAGAATTTCTTTAAATCCCTGGATTGTATCATTTAAAGATACATACTGTCCCGGTTTTCCGGTAAACTGTTCTGCTACGAAAAATGGCTGCGATAAAAATCTCTGTACTTTTCTTGCACGATCAACAATCAGCTTTTCATCTTCTGATAATTCATCCATTCCAAGAATTGCAATAATATCCTGAAGTTCTTTGTATCGCTGCAGGATTTCCTGCACACCTCTTGCTACTTGATAATGCTCTTCTCCTACAATTTTAGGATCCAAAATTCTTGATGTAGATTCCAATGGATCTACGGCAGGATAAATTCCCATCTCTGAAATTGAGCGAGATAATACTGTTGTTGCATCCAAATGTGCAAATGTTGTTGCTGGTGCTGGATCCGTAAGGTCATCGGCTGGTACATATACTGCCTGCACAGAAGTAATAGAACCATTTTTTGTCGATGTAATACGTTCCTGTAATGCCCCCATTTCCGTCTGTAGAGTAGGCTGGTACCCTACCGCACTCGGCACACGTCCAAGCAGCGCGGATACTTCCGATCCAGCCTGTGTAAAACGGAAAATATTATCAATAAATAATAATACATCCTTTCCTCCCTGATCACGGAAATCTTCTGCGATTGTAAGTCCAGTAAGTCCAACGCGCATACGCGCTCCAGGTGGTTCATTCATCTGTCCAAATACCATCGCCGTTTTATCTATAACTCCAGATTCACTCATTTCATAATAGAGGTCGTTTCCCTCTCGTGTTCTTTCCCCTACACCAGTAAACACAGAGTATCCTCCATGTTCTGTTGCAATATTTCTTATCAGTTCCTGAATCAACACAGTTTTTCCTACGCCGGCTCCTCCAAACAACCCGATCTTTCCACCTTTCTGATATGGACAAAGAAGATCGACAACTTTGATTCCTGTTTCTAATACTTCTGTTTCTGTGGATTGTTCACTGAATTTTGGTGCCGGTCTGTGAATAGGAAGTCTGCGTACATCTTTCGGTGCCGGTTTATTGTCAATTGGTTCACCAAGCACATTGAAAATACGGCCAAGAGTTGCCTCGCCAACCGGAACCGAAATTGGACCGCCTTCTGAAATTGCTTCCATTCCTCTTACCAATCCATCGGTAGGTCCCATGGCAATGCAGCGAACGGTATCATCTCCCAGATGCTGTGCTACTTCCACAACAAGAGTTTCTCCATCTCTTGTTTCAATTCGAATTGCATCGTGAATTTCCGGTAGCTCTCCCTCATGAAATTTAATATCCAGGACCGCACCAATTACCTGCGTAATCTTTCCTGTATGATTATCTGCCATCTCATTTCCTCCTACTATTCATTCAGTGCCTCCGCTCCTGAAATAATTTCTGTCAGTTCCTGTGTGATTGCTCCCTGTCTTGCACGGTTATAAGCAAGATCTAATGTTGAGATCATTTCCTCCGCATTACTTGTTGCAGAATCCATTGCCTGCATTCTTGCACCGTTTTCACTTGCCACTGATGTTACAAATGCTCCATATATCATACTGCAGATGTACTTTGGAATAAGCATAGATAGTGCCTCTTCCGCTGTTGGTTCATAATTCATCAGTGTCTTTTCCCCTTCTTTTCCTTCTTCTGCCGATATTTCCACAGGAAGTAATTTGATTAATTTTGGTATATGCACAACCGTATTTTTAAATTCCGTATATGCCAAATAAATTTCTCCAATTTCTCCATCTTCAAAAGCTTTTAGGACTTTTTCTCCGAGAATTCTTGCATCCTCATAAGATGGCTCATTAATCATCTCCGAATCATCCGATGCAATGTGATATCCACGATTTGCAAGAACTTCCATTGCCTTATGACCAACAGCATAAATATCAACATCTTTTTTGTTCCATTTACTATCTCTGATCATCCTTACAATATTATTATTATATCCTCCCGCAAGTCCGCGATTTGATGATACGGTAATGATTGCCTTTTTATCAGATGCTCCTGTACTCAAATATGGATGTTCTATATTGGCTGACCCTGCAAGAATCGATGATATCGTCTCATGCATCTTGTGAAAATACGGCAGAGACTCTTCTGCTTTTTGCTTTGCATGCTGCAGTTTTACCGTGGAGACAAGTTTCATTGCCTTGGTGATCTGTTCGGTACTCTCAATACTGGTTTTTCGTCTTTTAATATCAATCATTGATGCCATGACGTATCACCCTACTTTCCAAAAGAACGTTTGCATTCACCAATAGCTTCTATTAATTTCGTTTCTATTTCTTCTTCGATTACTTTTGTATTCGCAATTGATTCAAAAATCTCTGGATATTTTGTATCAATGAGTTCAAACAATTGTTTTTCGAAATCTAGAACCTGCTCTGTCTTAAGATCAAGCAAATGTTTTTTTACTGCTGCATAAATGATCACAACTTGTTTTTCTACTGCCAATGGCTGATACTGCGGTTGTTTTAGCACTTCACGGATTCTCTCTCCTTGTGCTAACCTTTCTTTCGTATCATCATCAAGCTCAGAACCAAACTGAGCAAAGGCTGCTAGTTCCCTGTACTGGGCAAGATCTGTACGAATTGGGCCTGCAATACTTTTCATTGCCTTAATCTGTGCGGAACCTCCAACACGTGATACAGAAAGTCCTGCATTAATTGCTGGGCGGAATCCTGCATGAAACATTTCGGTTTCCAGATAAATCTGCCCATCTGTAATCGAGATAACATTGGTTGGAATATAGGCAGATACATCCCCCGCCTGCGTTTCAATAATCGGAAGTGCCGTTAACGAACCTCCTCCAAGTTCATCCGATAAACGTGCTGCTCTTTCTAATAATCTTGAATGAAGATAGAAGACATCTCCCGGATAAGCTTCTCGTCCAGGTGGTCTTCGAAGAAGCAAAGATAAGGTACGATAAGCTGCTGCATGTTTGCTTAAGTCATCATATATAATTAATGCATCTTCTCCTTTTTCCATCCATTCTTCACCAATCGCACAACCTGCGTATGGTGCAATATATTGAAGTGGTGCAAGCTCACTTGCTGTTGATGCAACAATCGTTGTATATTCCATAGCACCATGTTCTTCTAATATTTTTACAATATTTGCCACGGTAGAAGCTTTCTGCCCAATGGCAACATAAATACAATGTACTCCCTGACCTTTCTGATTGATAATTGTATCAATCGCAATCGCTGTTTTCCCAGTCTGACGGTCTCCGATGATTAGCTCACGCTGTCCTCTTCCAATCGGCACCATAGCATCGATCGCCTTGATCCCAGTCTGAATCGGTGTATCAACGGATTTTCTTGAAATAACACCGGACGCAACACGTTCAATTGGACGATGTTTCTTTGTTTCAATCGGTCCTTTTTCATCGATTGGCTGCCCAAGAGCATTGACAACACGTCCTGCCAAGGCATCTCCTACCGGAACTTCTACAACACGCCCTGTTGTTTTTACGGTATCACCTTCATTGATATTTTTCTGGTTTCCTAATAATACTGCTCCTACATTATCTTCTTCCAGATTCAATACCATTCCATATACGCCGCCCGGAAATTCCAGCAATTCACCCTGCATGGCCTTTTCAAGTCCATAAATTCTGGCAATTCCATCAGCTACTTGTATGACCGTTCCAACATCAGAAGTTTCAAGCTTTACCGAGTACTGCTTCATCTGCTCTTTGATCACTGAGCTGATTTCTTCTGGTCTTAAATTCATAGAGGGCTCTCTCCCTTCTGTTTTATCGTGATATTCCTGACAAATAATCTCCCATAGAAGTCAATTTCGTTCGTATGGAACTATCCACAATTCGGTTATCCATTCGAAGAATCAATCCTCCTATGATTGATACATCTGTCTTATAAGAAATTTCCAGATCCTGATAGTCGGATCCTCCGAGCACTTTCTCTCGGATTTTCTTTTTTTGTTCCTCTGATAATGGAATGGCAGATGTTACTTCAAGACATCCGATTCCAAGCAGCTTCCTAATTCGCTCTATAATATAATCAAGGATTCCATCCATTTCTCTGCTACGGCCTTTACGGATAATGATCCTTAAAAAGCCTACCATATCATCTGAAACATTTCCTTTCCATATTGTTTCTATGGTTTTCATTTTTTCTTCTTTTGTAATCTGCGGGTGATGCAAAAAACGTTTCAACTCTTCATTAGAACGAAGTACTTCTCTTACAGTTTTTGTCTCTTCCATCGCCTTTTCAAGCTGTTTTTCTTCAAGCTTCAGATTGACATAGGCATCCCCATAGATTCTGCTTACTTTTGAAGCCATGTCTGATCACCCATTTCTTTTAAAGTCGCATCAACCAGTGAATCTTGTTCTTCTTCTGTAATCTTCTCTGCAATGATCTTCCCTGCCATCATTACGGCAACTTGAACCATTTCTTTTTTCATCTGATCTTGCACTTTGGCTTTCTGAAGTTCAATTTCATGATCTGCACGGGCAATTCGTCTGGCTGCTTCTTCTTTCGCTTCCTGAACGATTTCTTCCTCTCTCTTTAAGGCCTTTTTTCTTGCCTGTGTCAAAATCTCATCCGCTTCTTTTTCAATATTTTTTATTTTTCCCTCGTATTCCGCTCTTAATCTGGCCGCTTCTTCCTGATCTTTCTGTGCCTGATCCAGTTGTCCTGCAACTTTTTTCTTTCGATCTTCCAGTATCTTTCGAACCGGCTCAAACAAAAGGTACGAAAGCAGCACAAACATAATCAATATGGCAATTGCCTCAAAGATCACATCAAAGCCAAGCTGAATATCGAGTCCAAATATCCTTCCGTCCACGCCTTGGCCTCCCTTCGGCTATATTTTAAAGCTTTCCGATTAATGGATTTGCATATAATAAAATCAGACCGATAACAAGACCATAAAGACCCGTTGTCTCTGCAACGGCCTGCCCGAGCAACATTGTAGATGTAATATCTCCCTTTGCTCCCGGATTACGTCCTACTGCAGATGCGCCCTGCCCAGCTGCGTATCCCTGTCCAACACCAGGTCCAATACCTGCAATCAATGCCAACCCGGCTCCAATGGCAGAGCACCCTAATACAAATGCTTCACTTGAAATATTCATTCTTTTTTCCTCCTGTTTTTTCCGAATAAATATGTGTCATAAATTCACGCAGTCTTCATAGAAAATCTGCCCTCTTATGCATTTCGTTTGTCTGTAATAAATGTCATCGTAAGCATCGCAAATACAAATGTCTGGATTGCTCCGGAAAACAGATCAAAATACATATGAAGAAAGGCCGGTATTCCCAGTTTTGCAAAAACCGGTAAAAGTCCGTACCAGAGAGCCATCATGATTGTTCCTGCCATGATATTACCAAACAAACGCAATGACATAGATAATGGTGTTGCAAATTCCCCAATCAGATTGATTGGAAATAAGATTGGAATTGGTCGGAATAAATCGACAAAAACACCAAGTCCGCTTGTCTTAAATGCACTAAACTGAATCAGAACAAAAGTCATCAATGCCAGCGCTAGCGTTGTTCCATAATCAGCAGTCGGAGGCCTCAACCCAAACAATCCTGATGTATTGGAAAAAAAGATAAAAACCATAATTGTTCCAATATAATTGACAAAAGGCCTCCAATGTCTGCCCATATTCCCCTGAACCAATTTATCCAAAGTTTCTATCACCATTTCTACCGCGTTTTGTAATCCTGTTGGTTTTTCTGCTCCTTTTAAAACCGCATGTCTTGCGATTAATGCAAGAACAAGAATAAACACCATGACGATCAGTGTCGTCACATGCGTTGTGGTAATATAGACACGATGTCCAAAAAAATTCAAAGGAATCAGCCCATGAACCATGAAGTCTACATCATTTCCTGATGTAGCAAGCATCATGGGGGCTTTGATCATTCCCATCGCATACCCTCCTTTCCGTCTGTTATTCTTCCAGGATTCTCTTTGTAATATACCGATGAATCGGGCTTTGTAAAAATGCAGAAAACTTACTGCTTAAAAAGCCAATAACAATTGCCAAAAAACATGTAAGACTACCATTTATCCCTATAACAAGTACCAGTAACATTACTACATAACGTATGATCGAACACTTTACCATATATTTTGTCGCCTCATGTGTATCCATATGAACTGCCCTTTTTACACTTACTGTCATATGAACAACCAGCCCTATGGCAACAACCATACCAGCTACAGCTCCGGTTAAATACAAAAAATCTCCTCTGGTTATTATCATACCCAAAATTGCAGATACCACTCCAAAGAAAACAATCCCAACGACTAAATCTAAAAATGTTTCATCCAGCTGTCTTAACTTATTTTTCATTTTTTTCCTCCATGTTATCTTCTTCCAGCATATTTCTGATTAGCGCATAAACGCCTCGCATCCCTCCCATGATACCAAGAATCAGAAATAGAGGAAATAGATTTGTAGAAAATTTTTTATCAATCCATATTCCGATAAACATACAAAGAAAAATAGAAGTTAGCATTGTGATTCCAATCTGTGTAACCAGTGACAACATTCGAATCACCGGCCCATACTTATGCATTGAGGAACCCTCCTTTTTAACAGAATCTTTATGTCTATGATTATAACATTTTTCACAAAAATACTCCACTATTTTTTTATTTTTTATATATTTTATCCAATTTTTGGTATTTTTTCTCATTATATATTCCAAAAAAAGGAAGAGAAAAACTTTCTCTTCCTATTATAATAATTTCATTTTTCTACTCTTAATGAAAATAAAAAATTACTCCAAGTACAATCCATTCTTGTGCGACCAATACACTACTCGAAAATGGAAGTGGTACAATATAAAATATAGAAAGGATCCCTGAAAGAATGATCACGATCACTCCAACCAGCTTTCCATGGCTCACCTTATATGGACGATTCATATCAGGTTCTTTAAAATCAAAAATGATACATCATTTCCCCTGCCTTTTATCATTCTTTTAAAGTAAGTTTGTCTTTTTATATCTTTTATAATTACACTCTATAATGTTACTTATTTTTCCAATAATTCCTTGATTACAGATTCATAAATATTAAGTCCTGCTTCTAACTGTTCATCCGTCATAACAAGAGGTGCAAGGAAACGGATAACATTTCCATAAGTTCCTGCCCCCTCGATCATCAAACCTTTCTTTGCGCATCCATTGATAACTGCAGAAGAAAATTCAGGATATGGTTCTTTTGTCTTCTGATCTTTGACAAATTCCAAACCAATCATTCCTCCAAGACCACGAACATCTCCGATCACTGGATACTTTTCTTTCCATTCATTGAATCTCTTAGAAACTTTTTCACCAATTTCACAAGATCGTCCTGCAAGATCATCTCTCTCCATAATTTCAATCGTTTTTAATGCTGCTGCACATGCTAATGGATTACCACAGAAAGTACCACCGATTATTCCAGGTGCTGGTGCTTCCATAATTTCTTCTCTTGCGATGATAGCAGAAAGAGGAACACCTGCTGCAATAGATTTTGCTGTTGCCAGGATATCAGGTTGTACACCTGCTTCTTCCCAGTAATTTGTAGCAAACATTCTTCCTGTACGACAGAATCCTGTCTGAACTTCGTCAGCAACTAATAAGATTCCATTTTCATCACAAATCTTTCTGACTGCTTTGACCCATTCGATCGGTGCTGGGATAAATCCACCTTCACCCTGTAATGGTTCTACAACGATGGCTGCGATCATATCTGATGGTCCACACTGTTCAAAGACTACTTTGATAGAATCTAAATAGTAATCTAATGCTGCTTCCTGTGGCATCCCTTCTGGATTTCTATAGTAGTATGGAAACTGTGCACGGTAAACACCATCTGGGAAAGGTCCCATTCCAACGGCATATGCTTTCTTAGATGTCATAGACATTGTCATCAAAGTTCTTCCATGGAATGCCCCAGAAAATACGATGATATTTGGTCGTTTCGTAAACGCTTTTGCGATCTTGACTGCATTTTCATCGGCTTCAGCACCGCTGTTTGCGAAGAATACTTTTTTCTTGTCACCCTTGACTGGTGCGATCTGAGCTAATTTCTCGGATAATGCAACGTAACCTTCATGTGTGACGACATTGTACATTCCGTGAAAGTATTTTTCTGCCTGTTCTTTGACTGCTTCTACAACTTCTGGCTGTGAAAATCCGATATTTAAAACTCCAACTCCACCGATCCAGTCTAAGAATTTATTTCCATCAACATCCTGGATCATAGCTCCTTCCCCTTTTTCAATAACAACAGGATAAATACATTTGCTTCTCTTCGGTCGATGATTGCCTGTGCTTTTGGTCCTGGTAATGTTTCTGTGATGATCTCTGGTAAATCTGTTCTTAACATATCTTGCTCCTCCTTATGTACATCCGTTTTCGGTTTTACTTCGCAAATAGGGCTTTTTATTTCATAGGAGATTTTATCGAAATTTCCTATAAAAAATACGACAAGAAGCTCTCTTCCACACCTTTGTCGTACCTAATATCATTATTCTTCCATATTTTTCAGGCTTTTTGTATATTCTCCCTTCACAATTTTCTTCCGATTTCTTGTGTACGAAGCACAAATGTCCAGAAAAAACATACCAGCACGCTTTCGATTATGGTAAAACATGGAGGAATATTTATACTATATTGTCAGGAGTGAAATTTATGCCACTTACATTAGATGAAATTTATACTGCGACCAAAAATCAATATCATTTATCATTAATTGCTGGTATCGATGGACTTCATCACATTATGAATTAGGTTTATATATCAGAAGACAGTTCTACTCACAATTTTTTAAAGGGCGGGGAATTAATTATTACAACAGGCATTAAATGCCAAAATGAACAAGACCTATATAATTTTATTTCCGTTATGATCCAAAGCCATACATGTGGCATGATCTTAAATACAGGAAACTATATTCTGACAGAACATATCACACAACGAATCAAAGATTTATGTAATCATGCTCATTATCCACTTCTCACTATGCCATGGGAAATTCATATTTACGATATTACAAGAGATTATTACAACCGTATTTTTGTTGATACACAGCAGGATACATCAATTACAGATGCATTTCTTACTTATATAGAAAAAGATACGATAAAATACCGAGATGCAAGACGTATATTAGAAGAATATAATTATCTTCGCATAAATTCTTATGATATTTGCATTCTTCACTGTCAAGATCAACTAATCTCAGAAGATCTCAAATTAAGACTTCTCTTCCAAATGGAAAGCAATATAAAAACAGAAAATCTTCCTCTACATATTGCTTTCTATAAAAATCGATTTGTTTTTATTTTTCATAGCAGTTATGAGGAAAAAATTTATAAAGTAATGAATAATACGATAAAGGCATTACAACTTTCCTATAAAAACTTACATTTTTATGCCGGAATTGGAACCGTTATTCACAATTTAGAATATCTTTCTACCAGTTATCAACGAGCATTGGTTGCTCTTTCTATGGCCAAAAATCAAAAAAAGACTATCATCTCTTTTAATGAGATGGGATTTTTCAAACTGCTTCATTCTGTTAATGACCCGCAGCTTTTGCAGGAGTATGAAAAAGAATATCTAGAACCAATTGAAACTTATGATCAAATTCATGATACAAATTATCTAGAAACACTGCATCAGTATCTGTTATGCAATGGAAGTATTCAGCAAGTAGCTGCTAACATGTTCTGTCACCGTAACACGATCACTTATCGAATTCATGTTTTAGAAGAAAACTGGCATTTAAATTTAGATGATACCATCTCACGTTTTCATCTAATGACTGCCTTTTTCATTCGGAATTATAAATATTTTTATTAATTTTATCTAATAAAGACCAATTTTAATTTTATAAAAATAAGTAGCGGGATACTAAATAATTGTATCCCGCTGCCTTTTTATACTCACAATGTATAAGTCATTTTTAATTAATTATTCATACAACTGTTTATAAATTCCATATACCGTATTGCGATCTAATTCCACATAGTTATTTGCCATCAAACGACCTTGTTTTGTCATGACTACTTCTGTAAATTCTTCTAGTTCCTCTTCTTTTACACCATATTCTTTTAACGATTTCTTTGGAATCAGATGATTTAACAAAACCTCAATTTCTTCATAAACTTCTTCTGGTTTACATCCAAGAATTTCTGCAAGGTATTCATTTAATTCTTTGATACTTCCATCTGGATCGATCTCCTGATATTTCTTATAAACCCCTGTAAACATTGCATAGTTTGCTTCTCCATGTGGTACGTGATAGGCTGCTCCCAATGGATAGCTCATTGCATGAACGGCTGCGCAACCTGCATTTCCGAAGGCGATTCCTGCGTAGGTACTTGCCAGGAGTACCTGTCCGATCAGTGGTTTTCTTGCTTCTTCTCCGTCTTTTGCAATTGCCTTGTATGTTTCCAAAATCATTTTCATTGCTTTTAATGAAAAAATCTGTGTGAAAGGACTGGCTTTCGGTGATGTATAAGACTCAATCGAATGAATCAACGCATCAATGGAACTTGTCGCAAAAAACCGAAATGGCAAGCTTTCTAATAATTCTGGAATCAAGACTGCCTCATCTGCATATAATTTGTCGACTGCTAATCCCATTTTTGTGTTCTTTGTTGTCAGTTCCAAAATTGAGATATTGGTCACTTCACTTCCTGTTCCGCAGGTTGTTGGAATTAAGATCAGTTCTTTCTCTTTTTTTACCTCTAATTTTCCATCGTAAAGATCTACAACTGGTGAAATATTTTTCAATGCAAATAATTTAGCTACATCCAAAATAGTTCCACCACCAATTGCAAAAACTCTATGATAATCCATGTCTTTTACTTCTTCATAAATACCTTCTACCATAAGATCGGTCGGTTCCCCAGAACCGTATTTACGGTAATTGACAACAATCGCACCATTTATCTTATCTTTAAAATAACGCTCATACGTAGAGTTGCTGACAAAAACAAGATCTCCTTCTTTAATTTCATATGTATCACAAAATTCTCTAACAGTATCCAACTGTTTGATTGTTGGTCTTATACAAAACTGTTTCATTGTCGTTTTTCCTCCTTTTTTGGTAATTTTATCACATTTTATCTCAAACACAATTAGGTTGTATGCATAAAACATTTACATTTATTTGTACTTCATGCATAAAAGAAAAGACCAGCTTTCCACATACACGGATCACTGATCTCTCTTTCTTCGCTATATTTTATTTTTTTACGTATTTTGATGTAACTTTTAGTCTTGCCATTGCACGGGACAATGCTGCCTGTGTATGATAATACTGCAAACGGCTTTGTTTTTGTTTTAGTCTTTCTTCGGCTCTTGTTTTGGCTTCTCTTGCACGGATGATGTCGATATCTTCTGGACGTTCCACGGTATCAACCACGATAACCACGAAATCTCTGGTAACATCTGCGAATCCTTCTCCGACAACACAGACTCTCCATTCTCCATCAACTTTAAAACGAAGTTCTCCTGCGACTACAGCTGTTACTGTGTCTTCATGGTTTGCTAATACTCCGTAAAGTCCATCGACTGCTGGGAAAATGACATGTTCACAGGCTCCACTGTAGAACTTTTTGTCACTGGCAATGATCTCAAAATAAAAGGTTTCTGCCATTTACATCACCTCTTTTGCCTTTTCCTTTACATCATCAATTGTTCCGACCATTAAGAATGCCTGTTCTGGATATTCATCCATTTCTCCATCAAGGATTGCCTTAAATCCTCGGATTGTTTCTTTGACAGGAACGTATTTACCAGGAATTCCTGTAAATGTTTCTGCTACACTAAATGGCTGTGATAAGAATTTCTGAATCTTTCTTGCACGATATACTGTAATCTTGTCTTCTTCGTCTAATTCTTCCATACCAAGGATTGCGATGATATCCTGTAATTCTTTGTATCTCTGAAGTGCTTCTTCTACACGTCTTGCTACTTCGTAATGTTCTTCTCCAACAACATCTGGCTCTAGAATACGTGAGCTTGATTCCAGTGGATCTACAGCTGGATAGATACCCTGTTCAGAAATTGATCTTGATAATACAGTTGTTGCATCCAGATGGGCAAATGTTGTTGCTGGTGCTGGGTCTGTTAAGTCATCGGCTGGCACATAAACTGCCTGTACGGATGTAATAGATCCGTTCTTTGTGGATGTGATACGTTCCTGTAAAGCACCGACTTCATTTGCCAGTGTTGGCTGATAACCTACAGCAGATGGCATACGTCCTAACAGAGCAGATACCTCTGATCCTGCCTGTACATAACGGAAAATGTTATCGATGAATAATAACACGTTCTGTTTTTCCTGATCACGGAAATATTCTGCCATGGTAAGTCCTGTCTGGGCAACTCTCATACGAGATCCAGGTGGCTCGTTCATCTGTCCAAACACTAAGGCTGTATTTTTGATAACTCCGGATTCTGTCATTTCATTCCAGAGGTCATTTCCTTCTCTTGAACGTTCTCCTACACCTGTGAAGATGGAGTATCCTCCATGTTCTGTTGCAATATTATGAATCAGTTCCTGAATTAAGACTGTCTTACCGACTCCGGCACCTCCGAACAGACCGATCTTACCACCTTTCGCATATGGTGCTAAAAGGTCGATGACTTTGATACCTGTTTCAAACATTTCTACAACAGGACTCTGGTCTTCAAATTTTGGTGGTTCACGATGGATCGCCCATTTTTCTTCTGTCTCAACAGGCTCTCCTTTATCGATAGCTTCTCCAAGTACGTTAAACATACGTCCTAATGTCTGTTTTCCGACTGGAACTTTGATTGGTCCACCAGTTGCTGTGACTTCCATACCTTTGTGAAGTCCTTCACTGGCAGCCAGGAGGATACAGCGCACAGTACGATTTCCCATATGCTGTTCCACTTCCATAACAACTTCTTTTCCTTTATTAACAACTGTCAAAGCGTCATGAATCAAAGGGAGCTGTTCTGTTTCAAATTCCACGTCAATAACTGGACCCAGAATCTGTACGATTTTTCCTTTTTCCATGTTTTTATCCCTTCCTTCACTGTTACTTCTTCTTTAATGATTTTGCTCCGGCGCACACCTCAGTAATTTCCTGAGTAATGGCTGCCTGACGGGCACGGTTATACATGAGTCCCAGTGATTTTATCATTTCTCTTGCACTCTTACTTGCACCTTCCATTGCCATCATTCTGGCATTCAATTCACTAGAAAAAGATTCTACCATTGCACCATAGATAAGACCTTTGATATAGTTTGGTGCCAGACGGTCCAAAACAGCCTTTACAGAAGGCTGAAATTCTGTCATATGCGTACGTTTTCCTTTTCCTGCGATTCCATATTCATCTGGATTTAATGGAAGTACACGAATCATGCGAGGCTCTGATGCCATAGATGAAATCATTTTTGTATAAATAACATACACTTCATCAAGTTCTCCTGATACATACTCTTCAATCAATTTTTCTGCAATTCTTCTTGCACGATAAATGGTTGGGTCCTGAGTTGTATAGAAGAAATCTTCATCCATTCTGGCAGCATTTTTTCTTCCAAAATAATTTCTTCCCATATAACCAATGATAAACAGTTTTGCATCATCATCAATTTCTTCTTCTGCCATTTTTAGCACATTATGGTTATAGGCTCCGGCCAGACCACGATCTGCAGTCATGACCAGATAACCTTTTTTCGGATGTTCTTTCTTTCTTCCAGATAGAAAAATATGATTCAAATCCGGTGTATGTACTGTAATATCCAACAAAGATGCCTGTATCATTTCAAAGTAAGGTGTTGTGGCATCCAACTGTTTTCTGGCTTTTTTTAATTTAGAAGAAGAAATCAGATACATTGCATTTGTAATTTTTAATGTATCTTCAATACTGTTCATCCTTGTCTTAATTTCTCTAATATTTGCCATAAAGTATCACCTACTTCAAATAGGCTTCAATTGCCTCATTTAATTCCTTCGCAATTTCATCCGTTAATACTTTTTCTTCATCAATCTTCTTCGCTGTTTCTGGATATTTCTGTTCAAAGAATGCTGTCATTTCTTCTGTCTCTGCTTTTAATTCTTTTACAGGAATGTCATTTAACATCTTATGAGATGCTGCAAACAGAAGTAAAATCTGTTTATGAAGAGCCATTGGATGATACAGTGGCTGTTTTAACAGTTCAATCAGATGAGAACCATAATTTAATGTTGCTTTTGTTCCTTCATCTAGATCAGAACTAAACTGTGTAAATACTTCAAGTTCACGGTACTGTGCCAAGTCAATACGTAAATTTCCGGCTACTTTCTTCATAATCTTTGTCTGAGCTGCTCCACCTACACGAGATACAGACAAACCTACATTGACGGCTGGTCTAACACCTGAGAAGAATAATTCACTTTCCAGGAAGATCTGACCATCTGTAATAGAAATTACATTGGTTGGAATGTATGCAGATACATCACCAGCCTGTGTCTCAATAATTGGCAGTGCTGTGATAGATCCTCCGCCTAGTTCGTCGCTCAAACGGCAAGAACGTTCCAGCAATCTGGAATGTAAATAGAATACATCACCAGGATAAGCTTCACGTCCAGGTGGTCTCTCCAGAAGTAAGGAAATTGCACGATAAGCAACCGCATGTTTGGACAAATCATCATATACAATCAATACATCTTTTCCCTGGTGCATAAAATGTTCTGCAATTGCTGTTCCTGCATATGGTGCAATATACTGCAAAGATGCAAGATCACTTGCAGATGCAGATACAACGATAGAGTAATCCATTGCCCCATGTTTTGTTAGTGTTGTTACGATCTGTGATACGGTAGATGCTTTCTGTCCGATCGCTACATAAATACAGATAACATCCTGTCCTTTCTGATTCAGGATCGTATCGACTGCGATAGATGTTTTACCTGTCTGACGGTCACCGATAATTAACTCACGCTGTCCACGTCCGATTGGGAACATTGAGTCAATTGCAAGAATACCTGTCTGCAATGGCTGATCAACCGATTTTCTGTCAATAACACCTGCTGCTTCATGCTCGATTGGTCTTCTTTCATCTGTTTTAATTTCACCTTTTCCGTCAATTGGTTCTCCAATGGCATTTACGACTCTTCCGATCATGGCATCTCCTACCGGAATATCTGCCTGAACTCCGGTTCTTACCACTTTCGAGCCTTCCATTAAACCATGATCGGAACCAAGTAAAACACATCCGATACAGTTTCTTTCTACATTTAATACAAGACCGCGGACACCAGTTTCAAAAATAACCAGTTCTCCGTACATCGCCTGATCCATTCCATAGACCGTTGCGATTCCATCCGCAATCTGAATAATACGTCCTTCTTCTTTAACCTCTGTCTTCTGGTCATAATGTTCAATTTGATCTTTTAACACAGAAACGACAGTTTCCGGATTGATACTGCTCACCTGATTCTCACCTCCATGTAAGACTTTGCTGCATTTTCTTCATTTTTCCTTTCAGGCTATTGTCATAAACATGATCTTTTACTTTCAAGATAAACCCTCCAATTAAAGAAGCATCTTCTTTAAGATTAAGATCTATCTCGTCTGCCTGATACTGTTTTTTAAGATACTGTTTGATTCGTTCAAGCTGCTCTTTCTTTGGCTTTGTGACGTAATCAAATTCTGCTTTGACTACTTTGCTTTCCTGACGCTTTAATTCATAATAATATTCACATGCTTCTTCGAAACAATCAACATCACCATTTTCACATACAACTTTTAAGAAACTCTTTAAATCATCGGAAAAAAGACGATCGATCACAGCTGCTTTTTCTTCTTTTGTGATCGTTGGGTTTTCCAGTGCCTTAAAAAGTTCCGGATTTTCACGAAACATACTTTCTGCCTGCTGTATGTTTTTTTCTGCAACATTTAGATCAAACAATACTTGTCCATATGTCATGGAAATTCTTTTCATATCTTAGACACCTGCCTCTTTCAGGAAATCATCCAGAAGTTTTTCATTGCCTTTGTTATCTGTTTCTTTTTCCACAACTTTAGAAGCTGCCATAAGTGCAATACCTGCAATTTCTGTCTGCAAACCTGCTATTGTCTTCTGTTTTTCAGCTTCAATATCTTTTTGGGCATTTTCTTTCATAAGAGCAACATCTGCTTTTGCCTTATCCATCTTGTCTTGATATTCTGTTTTAGCTCTTGCTCTTGCATCAGAAATGATCTGTCCTGCCTCATCTTTTGCCTGTGCCAGAGATTGTTCATATTCTTTTTTAATGCCTTCTGCCTCTGTTTTTGTCTTTGCGGCTTCTTTTAGATCACTGGAAATCATTTCTTTTCTCTTTTCCATAATCTTACTTACCGGCCCGAATAAAAACTTACGAAGCAACAGATAAAATATGATAATATTGACAATCGGCCAGATAATGCCCCAGTCTAATTTCAGAAACATATCTTCTGCCTCCTATCTATTATTTCAATACAATTAACAGGATCGCGATAACCAGACCATAAATAGCTGTTGACTCTGCTAATGCACAACCAAGTAATAATGTTTTATTGATATTTCCTGATTCTTCTGGCTGTCTTGCAATTGCTCCAAGTGCTCCATTTGTTGCAACTCCAATACCAATACCTGCTCCTAAACCTGTTAATACTGCAATACCTGCTCCTACTGCTGCTAATCCCATGATACTTATCTCCTTTTTCTTACTTATTTTTCTTTACTCAATTGACTCGTTCATGAATAATGATGTTAACAATACAAATACATATGCCTGCAATAATCCATCAAAAAAGTCAAAATAACAACTGAATGGCAACGGCACGATTAACGGCGCTGCGTAGGTGATCAGCTCCATCAGAACAAATCCACCCAAGATATTTCCGAAAAGTCGCATACAAAGTGATAATGGTCTTGTAAACAACTCCAAAATATTGATTGCTGCCATCATTGGCATCGGCTCAACATAACTGTGTAAATATCCTTTCAAACCTTTTTCATGAATTCCGGAATAAATGATCAAGAAAAGACTGATCAAGGCCAATCCCGCCGTGACATTTAGATCCTTTGTAGGCGGTGTTGCTCTGAAAAATCCTGAAATATTGGAAACAGCCAAATAAATCAGAATTGTTCCAAGGAATGGAATATATCTCTTTCCTTTTTCTCCAAGCAAGTCACCAATAAATCCATAAATGAATCCTACAAGGGCTTCTACATAGACTTGCGGTCCTTCCGGTACGACTTTCAGGTTCCGTACAAATATGATGCAGAGCACAACAACAATCGCCATAATCACCCAAGTTGTTACTGCGGATTGCGGAACTGGAATTCCAGGACCAATCGGAATAACAAAACTGGTTTTAAGCGAAAGCTCTTCCATCAGGTAATTTGCCAATGAACCCATTCTCCTCACCTTCTTTATTATGAATTCTCTGCTGCTTATATTGTATACAATATAATACTGCAAAGTAAATGGGCGCCTACTCTCTTTTTTTGTAAACACCCTTGTTTGTGGTTATTCTATGCTTCTTGTCTTTATTTGTCAATTCTTTTTTTGTTAAGATTGTGTATATTTTTTGTTTAACCTGCACAGTAGTTTGCATACAAATTTAGTTATTTTTACTAGATTTTTTATACCATAAATCTTGAAAAGAACTGAAAAATGGTCATTTTTCAGCAAAAGTTAAATAGTCTCATTTGATTAAAAATGCTAAAAAAAGAAATATTGCAGGATTCGAAAAAATTTATCATTTTTCTCCCTGCAATATTTCTTTGTAATAATTTTTTTGCTTTTCTAATCTTCGATCATGTTGATACGACGGATATGTCTTTCATCGTTTGAAAACTTTGTCTCTAAAAATGTATCTACAATATCAAGAGCTAGTCCTTCCCCAATGACTCTTGCCCCCATTGCCAGAATGTTAGCATCATTATGCTCTCTCGTTGCTCTTGCACTAAATGTATCTCCACAAAGTGCTGCACGGATTCCAGGAATCTTATTTGCTGTAATTGAAATTCCAATTCCTGTTCCACAAATCAAAATACCCTGTTTTACTTCACCCTTTTTTACCGCATGTGCAACCGCTTTGGCATAAACAGGATAATCACAGGATTCTTCTGAAAAACACCCATAATCTTTAACCGCATATCCTTTTTCTTCCAGATGCTTCATCACTGCCTGTTTCAGTGCGTATCCACCATGATCACTTCCAATACCAATCATCTGATTTCCTCCTAATCGTTCTTCCCATATTTTTTTTATTAACTGAACAATCTGCATAAAGCAGCGTTCATAATCAGCATCTTCCATACCGTACGGATCAATGACAGCTCCCTCTACCCGAGCATATTCATTAATCGTTGCAACCTCTTTATATCCATGGTACTCTTCCATCAGTTTTTCTTTTTCATCTTCTGTCATCGTAAGGATTAAATCACTTTGTTCTACTTCTTCCTGCAGAAGCTGAGCCGATTGAAAATCAACGATCTCAATCCCACTGTTTCTTACCATATCAGCTGCTTTTGCATGTACTGGTTCCGGAAAAAGAACAACCAGCCCCCGGGAAATAACTTCCACATCTTCCTGGTTCGCTTCTTTCAGATACTGCCTCAACACCGATTCCGCAATAAAACTACGGCAGGTATTATTGGTACTCACTATAATAATTTTTTTCAAAACATTCTCCTTTTCAGATTCGGATGACCTCATGGCCTGCTGCCTTCACCAAACGATTCATTACCGCATCACTTAACGGTTCCCCTTCGAATCCTTCAGAATAAATGATATCAACGTTTTTATGATCAAACTGTCTTAAAACGTCATATAAATTTGCTATAACTGTTTCCATCTTCTGTCTTTTGCCTACAGACAGAACTTCATCTGCGTGATATTTATGGATGGTCTCATCTGTTGCAATAACACCAACCTTCTTCCCATCTTCATGAGCGGACTTTACCAATGCATTGATTTTTTCCACTACCAAAGTTGTATCTTCCCCAAGAACAAGAACCATCCTTGCTTTCGGTGCATAATGTTTGTATTTCATTCCTGGAGCCTTTGGCACTCCATTCTCAATTCCTTTAAAAGATGTATTCATCTGAACTTCTCCACCGATCACGGTTTCCAGTTCTTCTTTTGTAATTCGTCCGGGACGTAAGATCACTGGAATCGGTTCCGTAAAATCAACAATCGTTGATTCTACTCCTACCTTTACTGCTCCTCCATCCAAGATCATTGGGATCTTTCCATGTAAATCTTCAAAGACATGTTCTGCTTTTGTAGGACTTGGTCTTCCAGATGTATTTGCACTTGGTGCAGCGATCGGCAGCTGAGCCTGTCTGATCAACTCAAGAGCTGCAGGATGCGCAGGCATTCGAATTGCAACTGTTGACAGTCCACCCGTCACACAATCCGGAATATGATCTGCTCTTGGTAAAATGACAGTTAATGGTCCTGGCCAGAAATGTTCCATCGCTCTTTTTGCAGGTTTCGGAATCTCCTTTACAAGAGATTGTGCCATTTCCATGTCACAAACATGAAGAATCAGCGGATTGTCCGATGGTCTTCCTTTTGCTGCATAAATCTTTTTCACAGCAGACTCCATCAATCCATTCCCACCAAGGCCATAAACAGTCTCCGTCGGAAACGCAACAACTTCTCCTTCACGAATTAATCTGGCTGCTTCTTTCATTTCATCAAGGCAGTCTTTCATTTGTTCAATTTTTACTAATTTTGTCTCCATATCTTCTCCTAAACATACAATATTTATTATAGCATTGTTTGTATTAAAAGAAAAGTCTCGATTCTATTGATAGCATTTCCATGAATATATTATACAAAAAGAAAGTTGATACTGGATTATGGAACAAAAAAAACAAATATTTGTGATCGGATGTCTGATTATGATCCTTTTTATTTTTTTATCTTCGGTAGCATTTCCAATTTTAGTTGGTCAGACAATGCGCCACCAAAATATTATTCTGATCGATCCTGGGCATGGTGGCTCAGATCCAGGAAAAGTTGGTTCTGGAAATGTTCTAGAAAAAGATATTAATCTCGCTCTTTCTTTAAAATTAAAAAAAGCCCTAGAACATGAAAAATTTAAAGTTTATCTCACACGCGATGATGATTACAATCTCTCCAAAGATTCCAAACGATCTGACTTAAGAAACCGCAAACAACGAATCTTTGATTTGGAACCGGTTGCTGTTATTAGTATCCACCAAAACAGCTATCCGAGTGGTGACGTTCACGGTGCCCAAGTTTTTTATTATCATGGATTTTCTAAAAGTAAACTTCTTGCAGATTCCATTCAAGATGCTCTTGTGAAAGGTCTCGATCCTTCCAATCATCGAAAATCGAAAGCAAATACTGATTATTATCTTCTACGTGATAATCCATATCCAACAGTTATCGTAGAATGTGGTTTTTTATCTAATAATGAAGAAAAAGAATTATTAATGAAAGATTCTTATCAAGACAAAGCAGCAAAATGTATTGTTAATGGTATAAAATCATATCTAAATAATATTAAATAGGGGAAGCCGGGAAAAATTCCCCGGCTTCTGGCTCTTTGTATTTTATTCATTCTTTTATTTTTTGAAAATTAACGGCAGAAATCTCTCCTTTCTTATTTCCGACAAATTCCTTCATGTAAGAATCATCTTCCTTTAATATGAGATTTATATGTTCCAAATTACGATTATCAACCGTAATACCATCCACACGGACTGCCAAACCCATGGATAGATAATGAGATAATTCATCATGATTCGTCATAAAAAAACCTCCGATCCATTTTTTTCTTACATGTTATGGTTTCTTCGTGGTATACAAAGATATCCTATCTATCATTATGTAAGATACTGTCGCGACATATTCTAATCATATACATTTTTGGAAAATTTTTCAAGATATTTTTGGAGATTTTTGTAAAAACATGAGAAGTACTTTACACATCTCAAAAGTAATACTATAATAACATCAAAGTAAAGGAGTGATGAGCATGAAAATTGAACGTATCAGCGATAATCAAATCCGATGTACTTTAAATAAAGAAGATCTTGAAGGAAAGGAAACCCTGTTAAATGAACTGGCTTTTGGTTCTGACAAAGCCAAAGGATTGTTTCGTGAATTAATGAAAAAGGCTTCTGCGGAATTAGGTTTTGAGACAAACGATATTCCATTGATGGTAGAGGCAATTCCTGTATCAAAAGAATGCTTAATCCTTGTCATTACACGGGTAGATAATCCAGAAGATTTCAATGAACACTATAAAAAGCTGGCAAAAAATATGCCTTCCGACCATATATCTGTTGGTAATGAAGAAGATCTCCTTGATCTTCTAAATCATCAGACAGACCATCCACTAAAAGGTACGGAAGATCCTATGAGACTTGCCTTGGCAGATTCCAGCACAAACATTTATTATTTCCAAACACTTGAAGAAGTATCTGCTGCTGCAAAAATGATCAGAGACTACACAACAAGAAGCAGTTTATATAAAGATCCAGTCAATCATTGTTATTATCTTACATTAAGTATTGAAACAGATGATCCAAAAGACAATACAATGGATATGATGCATTCTGTTCTCTCTGAATACTGCAGACGTTTGCCAAACACTTATGCGACAAAAGCTTTATTTAATGAACATTTGGTACCGATTATTAAAACACAGGCCGTAGAAGAAATGATAGACTACGAATAAAAGCCTATATGAATGAAAAAAAGAAGTCATGGAACAATCCTTGTGATATGTTCTATGGCTTCTTTCTTTTGCTATGATAATTTTTATCAATTATTTTTTCAAGTCTGATCTTAATTATGCTTCTTTTGATGCCTGATATTCGTTCAGTCTTCCAACAAGTTCATCAACATCCATACCATGCACGAATGCTGCTTCTTCTAATGTCTCTCCCTGAGCAGAGGGACATCCTACACATCCCATACCAGATGCCATTAAAATTGCTGCGAAATTCTGATCGATTGCAAGCAGATCTGCAATTACCATATCTTTTGAAATTAAACTCATTTCTTTTTCCTCCATCAAAATAGTCAACATTTATAGTATATTACATTATCGTTAAAAATACAACAAAATCTCTTGCTATTCTTTCGCAAGTATATTAAAATAAAATCAGAAAGCGGGAAACCGCTTTTCCATTGATTATTATAACTATATTATGAGGAGGAATTTAACTATGGCATATGTAATTTCAGACGCTTGTATTTCTTGTGGAGCTTGTGAAGGAACTTGTCCAGCAGGAGCTATCAGCGAAGGAGATGGACAGTACGTAATCGACGCAGACACATGCATGGAATGTGGTGCTTGCGCAGATGGATGTCCAGCTGGTGCTATCAGCCAGGAATAATCCTGAAAAAACGTACAACAAAAGGAGATGCAATGGCAGCATCTCCTTTTTGTTATCCTTTTTTATTGCCCATAAAGTAATTGTTCTACTTCTTTTTTCGTTGGAAGTGCTGGCATTGCCCCGATTCTGGATGCAGCCAGAGCTCCAGCATGGTTTGCATAAACCATTGCCTCTCCAATGTTATCCCCCATACAAATTCTCGTACAGAAAGCTCCAACAAAAGCTTCTCCTGCAGCTGAAGGATCAACGATCTCAATATTTTCAAGCGCTGGCTTATAATAAGAATGATCTTTTGTCATCATAAAAGCTCCAGATTTTCCAAGGGTAATCAAAACATTCGCTACTCCACATCCCTTTAGAATTAAAGCTGCTACTTTTGCCTCTTCTAAATTAAATCTTCCTTTATCTCTATGAATTTTAATTCCACTCATATGTGCTGCTTCATGCTCATTTGGAGAAATATAAGTAACAGAGTGAAGCAATTTTTCTGATAATTGCTCATATGGAGCCGGATTTAACATGACTGGAACCCCTTTTTTACTGGCATACTCAGCCACTGTTTCATTAATTTCCTGCGGAATCTCATTTTGAAGCAATACCATATCATATTGATCAATCTGATCTTCTAAAAAAGCAATTTCTTCCTTTTGAATGGTCATATTGGCTCCAGGAATGACCATTACCCTGTTTTTTGCATGTTCGTTTAAAAGTCTTTCTAGGACAACAAATGCAAAACCAGTTTCTTCTTTGGCGTCATACAGTACATGTTTTACATTAATACTTTCCCGACGACATGCATCTAACAAATCTTCGCCATTCTGATCTCGTCCAATTTTTCCAATCATGGTGACATCTGCACCAAGCCTTGCCATCTGCACCGCCTGATTGGCACCCTTTCCGCCTAAGGTAGCAAAAACAGTTTTTCCAAGAATCGTTTCTCCTTCTTCCGGTAATTTTTTTGTCGAAATAATCTGACTTTTGACAAAACTTCCCACCACCAGCATCTTTGGTTTTCTTTCCATGTTCCACTCTCCATTTGCACAAATGATAATATTTTTCGCTTCTCCATCATTATACTAAAAGAGCGTTTTGATTGGAACCTACTTTTCCCGTCTTTTACGATGCCAAAATAGAATTCTACGTTTTTCTTTTGTCGCAGCAATCTCTTCTCTTGTTTTTTGCTGGATTCGAATCATCTCATCAAGTTTCTGATATCTTCGTTCTTCCTCCCTTTCCCGGATTCTGAATTGTTCTTTCATCTCTTTTGATATTTTTTCTGTAATCTCTTTTTCAAGAAACTCCTTTTGCTGCCGGATTGCTTGCCCCATAATCTTTACCATAACATTTTGAAAATGAGCCATTTTTTCTGCGGAAGCTGCTGGATTTTCTTTTGGGAAGGGAATAATGTTCCCGCTTAATTTCTGTTTGATTTGTTCTGCATCCAAGCCTTCTTCTTTCATATCTCGTATTTTTTGAAAAGTATGTATTTCTTTATCTCCATAGCATCGATATCCTTTTTCATTTCGTGGAATCAGCAACCCAAACTCATCTTCCCAAGTTCTTAGATGATAAGTTTCAAGACCAAGCTCTCTGGCTGCCTCTGATATCATACGTTTCTTTTCTTTCATAAGTCCCTTCCTTTCTTTCTTTTTATTATAAAAGGCAGGTACTTTCCGGTACAGAAAAACCGTCCTCTAAATGACGACGGTTTTTGGCATTTTATTCAAATGAATTGTCTTGTGCAATTTCATTGATTCGTCTGGCAAGTGTAGAATATCTTTTCTGTTCATTTACATTGCCAATCATTGCATTTACCATTGGGCGATCTCCAACAATCGTTAAACAGTTTTTTGCTCTCGTAACGGCTGTATATAAAAGATTTCTATGAAATAAGATTCTAGGCCCAGAAAGCAGTGGTATAACTACTGCCGGATATTCACTTCCCTGTGATTTATGAATTGTGATTGCATAAGCGAGTTCTAGTTCATCAAGCATTCCATATCCATACTCCACCTGTCTTGAATCTTCAAAAAGAACCGTAACTTTCTCTGTAAAATCATTAATTTCTGTAACAATGCCAATATCTCCATTAAAAACCCCGATACCTTTATCTACCGTAAATCCGTTTTCATTTTTTACTTTCCATTCCATCTGATAATTATTTTTAATTTGCATGACTTTATCCCCTTCACGCAAAATTCCAGATACAACTTCTTTTTCTTCTTTCTCCTCTGACGGAGGATTTAGATACTGCTGAAGAACTTGATTTAGTCGTTCCACTCCAAGTTCTCCCTTTCGCATCGGTGTCAAAATTTGAATGTCATATGGTTTTACATGGACATAATCCGGAAGTTTATCCCTCACAAGATAAATCATCACTCCAAGAATATCTTGTATAGAATTTCTCTGTAAAAAGAAAAAATCCCTGCTCTTATTATCAAGTTCAATCCCTCTTCCCTGATGAATTCTATGCGCATTACGCACAATATGACTTCCTTCCGCCTGGCGGAAAATCTGATTTAATTCCACAACTTTAAACTGCCCACAATTGATCATATCCTTCAATACATTTCCAGCTCCAATCGATGGAAGCTGATTTGCATCTCCAACCATGATGATCCTTGTTCCCGGAACAATTGCCTGTAAGAGAGAATTCATCAAATACAGATCAACCATAGACATTTCATCAATAATGATAACATCTGTTTCCAAAGGATTTGCGGCATTTCTTTCAAATGCCATGCCTTCCCGGTCCAAATCATGACTAACTTCTCCATTTAACTCTAGCAAACGATGAATTGTCATTGCCTCATACCCTGTTGCTTCTGTCATTCTCTTCGCAGCACGCCCCGTTGGCGCGGCCAAACGGATATCAAGTCCTTCTGTTTCAAAATACTGAATCATTCCATTGATTGTCGTTGTTTTTCCAGTTCCAGGACCACCTGTCAAAATCACAATGCTATATTCTGCAGTCGCCCTAATGGCTTCTTTTTGTTTTTGAGCAAATGTAATCTGATCCGCTTCCTCAATCCTACCAATGGTTGTTTCAATCTCAGAAGCACAAACATCATAACGAAGATTTCTCTCGCAAAGCATGCTTGCCGTATTTACTTCCATATAATACTGAGGCGCTGCATAAATTTTAATTTCCTCTTCTTCCTTAATAACAATCTTCTTATCAATCATCATTTCTAAAAGATGCTCTTCGACAGTTTGTTCACTTACTCCAAGTGTATAGGCAGCATTTCTACACAAAATATGCTTTGGCAAATAGACATGACCTTCATTCAAAGCCCGCATTAGAGTATAAAAAATACCAGAAATAATCCGATAATCTGAATCCGTTCCAATTCCAACCCGTTTTGCAATCTCATCAGCGATTTTAAAACCCACACCGGAAATATCATCCGTCATCCGATAAGGATTTTCACGGATCATAGTATACATTTGATCTCCATATTCTTTAAAAATTTTAACGGCCAAATTGTGATTGATTCCATAGCCGGATAAAAACATCATCGCCTGACGCATTTCCTGCTTTTCATTAAATTCTACCGCAATCGTTCTTGCCTTTTTTTCTGTAATTCCTTTTACTTCTGCTAAACGCTCTGGCTCTTCTTCAATGATACGAAATGTATCCATTTTAAACTTTTTCGTAATTCTTTTTGCAATTGCTGGTCCAACTCCCTTGATTGCACCAGAGCCAAGATATCGCTCCATACTATCAATATCACTTGGTGCCGAAATTTCATAGGTTTTCATCTGAAACTGTGGGCCATGAACTGGATGATCGATATAATCTCCTTCCATAGAAATATACTCTCCATCATTTAAAAAAGGAAACAGCCCGACAACCGTTTCTTCATCACCATCTGTATCCAAACTTAAAACCGTATAACCATTATTTTCATTTCGAAACCGAATATGTTCCACATATCCCTCCAGATGTTCCATCCATTCACCTTCCCTCAAGTTTTTTATCGTATAAAAAAGACCAGGATTTATATCCTGGCCCCGTATTTTTTATCTTATTTTTTCTTTTTATCGTCTTCTGCAAGGAATTCAACATATTTTCCTGTACCAATGGCTACCGCTGTCAGTGGATCTTCTGCTGTCATTGTATTAATTCCTGTCTTTTCTTCGATCAATTCTTCCAGTCCTTGAATCAAAGCTCCTCCTCCTGTTAAGACGATTCCACGGTCAGAAATATCTGCTGCTAATTCTGGTGGAGTTCTCTCCAGAACATTATGAACTGCATCAACGATCTGGTAAGCAGGTTCTCTTAAAGCTTCCTGTGTTTCCTCGGATGTAACGGTTACTGTCTTTGGAAGTCCTGTTACTAAGTTACGTCCACGAACATCCATTGTCAGGTTTTCTGGACGTTTGTAAACAGTACCAACGTTAATCTTAATTTCTTCTGCTGTACGATCTCCAATCAGAAGATTATGTGTTTTACGCATAAAACGTACAATTGCTTCATCAAAATCATCACCTGCTACTTTAATTGAAGTGCTTACTACGACACCTCCCAGTGAGATAACTGCGATATCAGCAGTACCTCCTCCGATATCAACGATCATATTTCCACAAGGTTTAGAAATATCAATTCCTGCACCAATCGCTGCTGCTACTGGTTCCTCAATAATAAAGACTTCTCTTGCTCCTGCCTGATAAGTAGCATCTTCTACTGCTTTCTTTTCAACCTCTGTTGCACCACTTGGTACACAAACGCTAATTTTTGG
Organism: Anaerostipes sp. MSJ-23; assembly: GCF_018918155.1. Classification (GTDB taxonomy): domain Bacteria; phylum Bacillota; class Clostridia; order Lachnospirales; family Lachnospiraceae; genus Anaerostipes. Next base: position 132,993 of record NZ_JAHLPY010000003.1, on the reverse strand, counting down.
TTTTCTTCCAAATAAAGATTTACCAACCGTACGATTGATAAAATAGCTTAACATTTTTTCCGTTACTGTATAATCAGAAATAACACCCTGACGTAATGGGCGTACTGCCACAATATTTCCTGGTGTTCTTCCAAGCATCAAACGTGCTTCTTCTCCAATTGCCTTAATTTTATTTGTATTTCTATCAAAAGCCACTACGGAAGGCTCTTTTAAAACAACGCCTTTACCTTTAACGTACACTAAGACGTTGGCGGTTCCTAAATCGATTCCAATATCTGTTCCTGCTGCCATGGTAAATAAATTCCCCTTTCAAATTATTCTTAATATATTTGTTAGTTCTCTATGTTATTATGTTAATGTTGAATTATTCGTATACATACTTCTCTTATTATATACATTTGGTCAAAAAATTCAATCATTTTTTACAGATTCCCTGAAAATTCAGCAAAACTTAAGAAATTCCCTTATTTTTCCCATCTACCAGAAGCTCCACATGGTAAGATAAGTCCATTTTTGCTAACAGGGAGCCCTATTTCATCTGAAAGGACTCTTCCTCCAAATCTAGATTTTACCTCTGTCTCCAGCATGTAGCTTAAAACAGCTGGTTGTAAACCTGTCGTATAAGAATTGATTAGGAAAAAAATCGGATCATCCGATAAAATCTTTGTACAAAGCTGGATAAAAGGATAAATCTTTTCTTCAATCTTCCAGATTTCCCCTTTTGGCCCTCTTCCATAAGACGGAGGATCCATGATAATTCCATCATAATGATTTCCACGTCTAATTTCTCTTTCTACAAATTTCACACAATCATCTATCAACCAACGAATTGGCTTCTCTCTTAACCCTGACAGCTGTGCATTTTCTTTTGCCCAGTTTACCATTCCTTTGGATGCATCCACATGTGTCACACTTGCTCCGGCTGCAGCTGCAGCGAGTGTTGCCCCTCCTGTATACGCAAACAGATTTAATACTTTTACCGGACGGCCTGCATTTTTAATCTTTTCAGAAAACCAATCCCAGTTTACAGCCTGTTCCGGGAACAAACCTGTATGTTTAAAGCTAAATGGCTGAAGATGAAATTTGAGATTTTTATAAGAAATATCCCACTTCTTTGGAAGATCAAAAAATTCCCACTGACCTCCACCTTTACTGCTTCTATGATAATGACCATTTGGATGTTTCCACTGTTTTAATTTCTTTGGTGTATTCCATAGGACCTGCGGATCCGGACGAACCAGAATATAATCTCCCCAACGTTCCAGTTTCTCCCCACCGGAAGTATCCAACACTTCATAATCTTTCCACTGATCTGCTGCCCACATATCGTACTTTCTCTCTTTCTGTTCTTAATCTGTAATAATACTTAAAGATTTCTCTTCCTTATTTATTATAGCCTAAACATAATTTCATGCGCAAGGTCTCTGATCATCTTTTTTTGCTTCTAAAATAACAACGCTTCTCTCTTCCATCCAGATATGATTGTTATCATATACACAAACATTCTGATTCCATGCTGTATTTACCGCAATTTCCCAATGATATCCTTCCGGCATAAGTGGTAATTCTACATGATGAGACTCCCAATACATATTCATTCCAATATAAACAATCTCATCTTCTGTATCCTTCTGATTTCTGCCAGCAAACAAGATACCGAGAACTCTTGACTCCCAGCTCTGGTCTGGTTCCCATGGGCACACTCCATGAAAACTAATGGATGGTAATCCACAAAATGAAGGTTTCCCATGCCCTTTTACAACATGATGTTCTTTTCGAAAGTGAATCATCTTCCGAAAATGTTCAAAGACATCCTGAAACTGTTCTTTTCGATTCCAATCCAACCACGAAATTTTGTTATCCTGACAATAAGCATTATTATTTCCATATTGTGTATTACAAAATTCATCACCCGATAAAAGCATCGGAACTCCTTTGCTAACAAGAAGCAAAGCGGCTGCATTTTTCACAAGTTTCTTTCGAAGTCTCAAAATACCTTCATCTGATGTTTCGCCTTCCTGACCACAGTTCCAACTATTATTATTGTTATCTCCATCCGTATTATTCCATCCATTCTCTTCATTATGTTTCTGACTATAAGAATAAAGATCCCACAAAGTAAATCCATCATGACATGTAATAAAATTTACAGAAGCATCATCCCCTCTGATGGAAGGATTATAAAGATCCATAGAACCTGTTACACGTTCCATAACCGCCGATATCATTCCGCCATCTCCTTTTAAAAAACAACGCATATCATCACGATATTTTCCATTCCATTCCGACCAGCGGTTCCATGACGGGAAACTTCCAACTTGATAAAGACCTCCAGCATCCCATGCCTCTGCAATTAATTTTACATTTCCAAGAATCGGATCAAATGCAAGACGTTCTAAAATTGGCGGTTTACTTAATGGGGTTCCATCTTCACTTCTACCAAGAATCGATGCTAAATCAAATCGAAAGCCGTCTACACGATACTCAATAACCCAATAACGAAGACAATCAAGGATCATATTTTGCACAACTGGATGATTACAATTTAACGTATTTCCACATCCACTGAAATTATAATATTGTCCATCCGCCGTCAACATATAATAAACCTTATTATCAAAACCTTTCAAAGAAATACACGGACCATTTGCATTTCCTTCTGCTGTATGATTAAAAACTACATCTAGAATAATTTCCATTCCTTCTTCATGAAGCTTTTTAATCAAAGATTTTAGCTCATCTCCTTCGTGATTAAACTCCTTGCCAGAAGCATAACTCGTATTTGGTGCAAAAAAACTAACTGGATTATATCCCCAGTAATCCAATAATTTTTTCCCGTTGACCGTACGATTCTCTCTTGTCTCATCAAATTCAAAAATTGGCATCAGCTCTAGCGCATTTACTCCAAGATCTTTTAAATAAGGAATTTTTTCCTTTATTCCTTCAAAGGTTCCCGGATATTTTACCTTCGAAGAATCATCTTTTGTAAATCCTCTTGTATGAAGCTCATAAATCACCAATTCTTCCATTGGAATTTCCTCGTGACTAGAATTTCCCCAGTCAAAATCTTGTGCCACGACTCTTGCTCGATAGGCAAATCCATAATCCGGATGAACACCCCATTGACTTTGTCCAGTAACAGCTTTCGCATACGGATCTAAAAGCAATCTATTTTTATCAAATAATAGTCCCTTCTGTGGATCGTAAGGGCCATCTACACGATACGCATATTCAAACTCCGTAATATCCAAATCAAAAACAATCATTGAATACACATGACCAATGCAATAATCCTTTGGAAATGGAATGATTGCATATGGTTTTTTTGCTTTTCGTTTAAATAAGACTAATTCACAACCTGTCCCATCCTGTGTATGCACAGTAAAACTAACACCGCCTGGGATTGCTACTGCTCCATTCTGTAAAAAAAATCCCGGACGTATCCGAAACCCTTTATATTCATCCACTGGAATTAATTGTTCCTTTTGTTTTATTCTCATTGAACCACCCACCTTTCTTCTAAAAAAGAAAAAGAGGCCCCAAAGGGCCCCCGCGATTAAATTATGCCTGAATACCAAGCATATGATTGATAAATTGCTGAGCGGTTCTTCCTGAAATTCCGCCATGACTTAATTCCCACTTATTTGCTTCTTTACATAAATCTTCATCACTCAATGTGATGCCAGCTTTATGCGCAAGTTCTGTAACGATATGGAAATATTCCTTCTGGCTCGGCTTAGAATAATTAATTGTAACACCAAAACGATTAACCAGAGACAATTTTTCTTCCATTGTATCTGATCTATGCATACCATTGCTATTTTCTACATCATTACGATCATTCCATGTTTCCTTAATCAAATGACGACGATTTGATGTGGCATAAATTAAAATATTTTCTGGCTTTGTTTCCACACCACCTTCGATAACTGCTTTCAGGAATTTATATTCGATCTCAAATTCTTCAAAAGAAAGGTCATCCATATAAATAATGAAACGATAGTTCCTATTTTTGATTTTTGCAATCACATTCGATAGATCTTTAAACTGATGTTTATAAATTTCGATCATACGTAATCCCTGATCATAATATTCATTCACAATTGCTTTAATACTTGTTGATTTTCCAGTACCGCTATCACCAAATAAAAGAACATTATTTGCTTTTCTTCCTTGTACAAATGCTTCCGTATTATCTACCAGTTTCTTCTTCTGGATTTCATATCCAACCAAATCAGAAAGCAATACTTTATCCATATTATTAATCGCACGGAAGCGAATATCATTATCTCCACATTCTTCAATACGGAACGCTTTATTTAATCCAAACATTCCAACACCGTAAGCCTTGTAGAAGTCTGTTACCATATCAAAAAATTCATTTTCATCTTTTGCTGTTTCTAAACGTTCGCTTAATGCGCGAACTTTTTCACTTACATTTTTGTTATACATAAGTTCTGGTTTTCCAATGGATTTATAATTAGAAATACGGCTGAAGCAATCAATTTCGAGTAATTCTTCCACTTTAGAAAAATCAAAATCAAATAATTCTTTAAATGCATGAAAATCATTTTTGGCAAAATAATTAACACTTCCTTCGCTTGCTCCAATTTTCTCGCATGTAATACTGAATGGATTTTCATTTGTAATCAACAAAAATGTCAAATAATTATGCCATAAATTTTTATCAAACGCATAATCCGTTGCCGTTTCAAGAATTCTTTTCACCTGTTTAAAAATTCTTGTTGTTAATATTTCTTTGCTCTGTGTTCCCTCATCCAGGCAACGGAAAATATCACTTAATTGCATTAAGATCGAATCTTCATCCATATCTCCATATATTAATAATTTTGAAACTATTTTGTACATATTGCCTTCCTCAAACTTCCTTCTAAAATTTTCGGCTTTTTTCTCAACAAAGTCGTCTTAGATAGGATTGTATACCTTTTAAAACGAGAATACAAGCCTTATTGTCATTTTTTTCCTATTCATCTGACTACAGCTGATTTAAAAGAGAAGTTCCAATACATCCATCTGGCATAGATACTCCAAAATTTTGTGCAATCGTTGCTCCGGAAACAGCAAAACAATCTTGTTCCTCTAATCTGCCGCCATGCTGCATTGACGGTGACCATGCAAGAAATGGTACCTTTTCCCTTGTATGATCAGTTCCAGTCCATGTTGGATCATTTCCATGATCCGCCGTCAAAATCAAAAGATCATCCTTCTTTAAGAGAGGCATCAGCTCTCCAAGTTTTTCATCAAAATGCTCCAATTCTTGTGCATATCCCTGCACATTTCTTCGATGTCCCCATAAAGCATCAAAGTCTACCAAATTTACAAAACAAAGTCCATGAAAATTCTTTTTTGTAAGTTCGATCGTCTGTTCCATTCCATGAACAGATGATTTGGATTTATAAGCTTCCGTAATTCCCTGTCCATCAAAAATATCTTTAATTTTACCAACAGAAATTACATCATATCCATGTTCTTTCAATGCATCCAATGCCGTTTTTCCAAATGGCTTTAACGCATAATCATGTCGATTGGCCGTCCGAATAAATTCTCCTTTTTTCTTTCCGATGTAGGGTCTTGCAATGACTCTTCCAACTTTCCACTCATCTTTCATTGTAAGCTCTCTTGCAATCTCACAATAGTGATACAAGGTATCAAGTCCCATTGTTTCTTCATTTCCACAAATCTGTAAAACCGAATCCGCAGATGTATAAACAATTAAATGACCTTCCTTGATTTCTTCTTCTCCAAGTTCATCAAGAATCACCGTTCCACTCTCGCTTCGATTTCCAATAATTTTCCTTCCCGTTCTTTTTTCTAATTCTTCAATTAGTTCTTTTGGAAAACCTGTTTCTGTAAATGTTCGAAATGGTTTCGTAATTCGAAGCCCCATCATCTCCCAATGTCCTGTCATTGTATCTTTTCCAAGACTTGCTTCTCTTAATTTCGTAAATTTCCCAATTGGATCCTCATATGGCTCTATTCCTGCAAGCGGACGAATATTGGCAATACCAAGTTTCCTTAAATTTGGAATATTCAAATGTCTGGCATGCTCTGCAATATGTCCAAGCGTATCTGCTCCCATATCTCCAAAATCTGCTGCATCTTCCATACTTCCGATTCCAAGAGAATCCAATACAATCATAAACACTCTTTGATATTTTTTCATAATAAGGACCTCCTTTTGAGCTTTTATTTATCTTTATTGTACCACACAAAAGTTTTGAAAAGAAGTTTGCTACGTAGAAAAAAAGGTCGCAGGAAATTTCACTTTTCTGCAACCTTTTTCTCATTAAAAATCCGTAGTACATCTCTTTTTAATTTCACAAGAGACTTTTATTGATTGTTCTATATCTTCTTTTTTCTCGAGCATAGCCAGCATATGATCTACTGTAACATTACAAAGAATCGATAATTTACTATCTACCGATGTCAATTCCGGCTCACAACATTTTGCAAGACTAGAATCATTATATCCCGCTACTGATAATTCTTCCGGAACAGAAATCCCCTTAACTCTTGCATACTTTAACGCACCAATAGCCATCTCATCCTCTACAGCTATAACAGCATCAAATTGAAGATTCTTATACTGTAATAACATATCCCTTGTATAACGGATTTCATTTTTTGTACGAAATTTCAATTCACCAAGTACAGGGTATCCAGAATCAATCAAAGCTGCTTCATATCCTGCCATCTTTTGCCGTGCACTAAATGACTCTGAATTATACATGAACAAAATTCTTTTCTTTCCTCTTCGAATCATTGAAGTTGTTAGTTCATACATAGCATGAAAATCATCTGCATAAGCACAGTAAATGTTCTCACCTTCTAAATGACCATTAATTAAAAATACAGGTGTCTTTTGGGCTGCATTTTTAATATACGCAATTTCATCAGGATTATCTCCACTTCCAGAATAAATAGATCCAACCATTACTAATGTATCAATTCTTTTTGACAACATTAATTTTGTATAATTTTCTCTTTCTTCTTGCGAAAAACCACTACAGCCAAGAATACATCCGTATCCATATTTATGCAAACGTTTTTCTAAGTAAGATACCGCTTTTGCCATATAATCATCTGCAATATCCGGGCACATAATTCCGACTGTCTTCATCGAATCAAGTCCCAACCCCCTTGCAAATATATTTGGTGTATAACTTTTTTCTTCCATAACTGCAAGAACTTTCTGTTTTGTCTTTTCACTTACTTTAGGGCTTCCATTCATTACACGTGATACTGTGGCAATCGAGACTCCTGACAGTTTGGCAATATCATAAATATTTATAGCCGTTCCCTCATTTCATTTTATAATCTTTTTAAGTATAACATACAAAACAGTAACGTGAAAACAAATACAGGTATCATTTTTTTTATTTTAATGAATGGATAACTCTTTTTGATACATTTGTATCATTTTATCATAAGCATCATCTTTCAAAGTAATATCTTCCGGATTCATGGCAAAAACGCCTCCCCATTCATATCCGTCCTTATATTTTGGAACAATATGAAAGTGAAGATGGGAACCAGTATCCCCATAAGCCCCATAATTTACTTTATCGGGATGAAATAATTTATGCATTGCCTTTGCAACTTTCGCAATATCTTCCATATATAATGCACGTTCTTCTTTCGTAAGATCTACAATCTCACTAACATGTTTTTTATGTGCCACAATGACCCTTCCCGGATGACTTTGCTCACGAAACAAATAAACTTTAGAACTTTCTAATTCTCCAATTTTAATTCCAAAAATATTTACAAGCTGACCCTCTACGCAATATGCGCAATTTTCATCTTTCATTTTATTTTTTCCTTTTCTTATACATCAAATCTAAAATATTTTACCGCATTATTATAAGAAATTCCTTCAATAATCTTCTTTAATGCTTTTCTATCGTCAGGATATTCTCCGTTTTCAACCCATCCACCAATCAGATTACATAAAATACGACGGAAATATTCATGTCTTGTGTAAGACAAGAAACTTCTAGAATCTGTTAACATTCCAATAAAGTTTCCTAATAATCCAAGATTCGCAAGAGATGTCATCTGAGCGATCATTCCTGTCTTATGATCATTAAACCACCATGCACTTCCCTGCTGAATTTTTCCTGCTACAGATGAGTCTTGGAAGCATCCAAGAATGGTACCAATTGCTTCATTATCATTTGGATTTAAAGAATAAAGAATCGTTTTTGGTAATTCTTCTGTCGCATTGATAGAATCTAAAAATGCTGCTGTCTGTGCACTTGGCGCATAATTGTCAATGCAGTCATATCCTGTATCTGGTCCAAGGCGTTTGTAATATGGTGTGTTATTATCTCTTCTGCATCCGTAATGAATCTGCATAACCCAGTCTCTCTTATGATACTGTTTTGCTACAAACTGCATAAATGCTGTCTTGAATTTTAATTCTTCTTCTTTTGTAATGTCTTCTTTATTTAAACGTTTTGCAAAGATCGCTTCGATCTCTTCTGCTATTGCAGGTGCATACATCACATATTCTAACGCATGGTCTGAAACACTGCATCCGTGGTCTGCAAAGTAATCAAGACGGATATTTAATGCTTCTTTTAAGTCTTCAAATGTCTTGATCTCTACACCGCTTACTTTAGAAAGCTGTGCGATATAATCTGCATATTCTGGTTTTTCAAGGTTCATTGCCTTGTCAGGTCTCCATGCTGGTAATACCTGTACTTCGAATGTATCATCTGCTGCTAACACTTCATGCCATTTTAAGTCATCCACTGGATCATCTGTTGTACAGATCAGTTTTACATTAGACTGACGAATCAAGTTTCTTACAGACATGCTGTCTTCTTTTAATTTTTCATTGCATAGATTCCATACTTCCTCTGCTGTATCTCCATTTAACACTCCATGATATCCAAAATATCTCTGCAGTTCTAAATGGCTCCAATGATACAGTGGATTTCCGATTGCCATTTCCAATGTTTCTGCCCATTTCTGAAATTTTTCACGATCGGATGCATCTCCAGTAATATAATACTCATCTACGCCATTAGAACGCATCTGTCTCCATTTATAATGATCTCCTCCAAGCCATACCTGTGTGATATTCTCAAACTTACGATCTTCTGCAATTTCCTGTGGATTGATATGGCAATGATAATCTACAATCGGCATCTGTTCTGCATACTCATGGAACAGTTCCTGTGCAATTGATGTTTCTAAAAGAAACTCTTTATCCATAAATTCTTTCATTTTTAACTCCTTTTCTATGTAAGTGTGCCATGAAAAGCACATCTATAATTTTTTATAACATTTTTAAATTTTATACATATCCCATCAAACTTGGAAGCCATAAGCTTAAGCTTGGAATATATGTAACCAACATTAATACTGCAATGATCACCGCAAAGAATGGAAGCAGCTGTTTGATCACATCTTCGAGTCTCACTCCTCCGACTTTTACACCTACGAACAGGGTTGTTCCAACTGGGGGTGTGATCGTTCCGATACATAGGTTAAAAATCATCATAATACCGAAATGGATCGTGCTCATTCCAAGTGCTGAGCAGATTGGAAGGAAAATTGGTGTAAAGATCAGACAGGCTGGGGTCATATCCATAAATGTTCCTACAACAAGTAAAATAATGTTAATCAAGAAGAAGATGACATATTTGCTGTTACTGATGGATAATAATGCAGAAGATACTAATGTTGGGATATTAGTAAATGCCATAACCCATGACATGATACTTGATACACCGATCAGAAAAATAATAATTCCTGTCATTTCTGCACTGTCTTTTAATAATTTTGGAATATCTTTTAATTTAATTGACCCATAGATCAAAGAAAGTATCAAGCTATATACAACTGCAACCACAGCTCCTTCTGTTGCTGTAAATACACCTGCAATTGTTCCACCAATTACGATTACAATCATCAGTAAGCAAGGTAGTGCCTGAAAAATAATGCTTCCAGCTTCTTTTGCTGCAAATTTTGTTTTTGCACGGTATCCATGTTTTTTTGCAATGAAGTAGATAACTGTCATGCATGCAAGTCCCCATAAGATTCCTGGGATGTAACCTGCCATGAATAAGGCTGCTACGGATGTTCCTCCACTGACTAAAGAGAATGTGATCATTACGTTACTTGGTGGAATCAACAGTCCTGTTGGAGCTGTTGCTACATTAACTGCTGCGGAAAAGCTTGGATCATATCCTTCATCTTTTTCGATTGGTCCGATGATGGAACCCATAGCTGATGCAGCGGCTGTTCCTGAACCTGAGATACTACCAAATAACATATTTGCGATAACATTTGTATGGGCTAAAGCTCCTGGTGTACGTCCTGTAATCAGTTTTGCAAGATTGATAAGACGTACGGCGATACCACCTTTGTTCATGATATTTCCTGCAAGGATATAGAATGGGATAGCTAACAAACTAAATACGGAAATACCAGAGAATATTCTTTGGGCACCTGTTAATACTGCTACATTTAAATCCATAACCGGAAGGATCGCGCATACGGATGAAATTCCAAGTGCGATTGCGATCGGTACTCCGGCAACTAACATAATTACCAGCAGGACTAAAATGATCAGTCCTGAAATCATTGCGATACTCATATTTTTTCTCCTCTCTAGTTTTCCTGATGGTCAAGACCTTTACCTTGGGCAAGATCGATGATATTTAAGATTCCATAAATTACAATAAATAATCCTGATAATGGAAGTACCGTATAGATCACTCCCATAGTTACTGGAAGAGATGCTGTTGTCTGTGTCATTGTAAGACCCATGATGTTGATTCCACCATAGACCATGGCGATTCCTGCGAAAGCTACAACTAATAATTCAATCGCAATCTCTAAGACTTTCTTTGCAGATCCTGTCACTTTATCTGCTAAAAATCCCATTCTCATGTGATCTCTTTTTCCAAAGATATATGCAGCAGACAGTAAAGACATCCATGCAAAGCTGTAAGTTAATAATTCTTCAGATACAGTACTTGGACTGTTAAAAATAAATCTTGTTACGATCTGATAAGTACCAATGACAACCATTAATCCAAATAAGAAAATACATGCTGCACAAAGGACCTTATCGAGTCCTTTTCGGATTATTTGTAAAAATTCCATGTCTATTTGGCCTCCTTCTCATATTTTTTGTTGAATGTCTGGAAGTGTTTGTAAGAATCACGGATGTTTGGATTATCTTTTAACATCTGTTTCTGTACTCCAAGTACTTTGTTTCTAAATGCCTGCACATCAACATTGATGAATTTTACACCCATTTCTTTCTGTGCATAGTCTTTTGCTTCCTTCACCTGCTTGTTCCATTCTTTTTCTTCTACCTGTGTAGAAAGTTTTGCTGCATCTTCAAATACTTTCTTCTCATCCGCACTTAAACCATCTAAGAATTTTAAGTTGGCAACGAGAACGTCTGGTACCATCTGATGTTTGTTATAGGAGAAATATTTTGCTACTTCACCATGTTTGTTACTTGTCAGTGCCAGTTCGTTATTTTCTGCTCCGTCAATCACACCCTGCTGGATTGCTGTATAAACTTCACCGAAACTCATAGGAGAAGCTGCAGCTCCAAATGCATTGGCCATGTTAACACTTGCCGGACTCTGCTGAACACGAATCTTGAGTCCCTTTAGATCATCCGGAGTTTTAATCGGTTTCTTCGCATAGAAGTTTCTTGTTCCTACGTTATACCATGTCACTACCCTTAATCCTGTTTCATCTGTAGATTCGTAGATCTTCTTCATATAAGCATTATCATTCATCGCTGCATGATAAGCTTCTTCTGAAGTAAACAAATATGGCATACTGAAGATCTCATATACTTTTGCAAAGTTTTCAAGGTTTGGTGTTCCTACTAATACGAAGTCGATCGCACCTGTCTGTGTAAGCTCGATCGCTTTTGTCTGAGATCCTAAAAGTTCGTTCGGGAAAATCTGAACTTCATATTTATCTCCCAGCTTCTCTTCTACATATTTCTTAAATTTCAAAAGTCCAATATGTTCCGGATGTGTTTCTGCCTGTGAATGTGCAATACGAATAATCCGCTTTTTCGTTGAATGGCTTTCTTCTCCTTTATTTGTATTAGAAGAACCGCATCCTACGCATCCGATTAACATACATACGCTTAACATCACAGCAATGATCCTTTTTACATGTTTCATAATGCTTTCCTTTCTTTTCTTGAATGTTTCATGCTTTGTGTAAGCTCTTACATTTATATTTTCATTATACCCTTACTAAGCATTTAAGGCAATCTGTTTTTAATTGTGTTTTTATCTAATATTTTTTTAATATTTTTGGTTATTTTTCACAAAACATTGTTGCATTTTGCATACATGAATATTTTCTATTGACTTTTTTCTCGAATAGGCGTAGCTTGAATGTAAGCTCTTACATTTCATATTTCAGGAAGGGTATTGCCTTTGAGCTATTGAAACACATGAAAACCTATACCGATACCCTTCCATCTATAAAAAGGAGGAACACAATTTTATGAAAACTTACCTGAAGATTCATTCTGATGATAATGTTGCCGTTGCTTTAACTTCATTAAAGAAAGGTACTACGATCACCGTCGATAATCAGGAAATTGTATTAATAGAAGATATTCCACAGGGACATAAATTTGCTTTAACTAATATTACTAAAAATGCTCCTGTTATAAAATACGGATCTCAGATTGGAATTGCCAAAGAAAATATTCTAACCGGATCATGGATCCATACACATAATTTGAAAACAAGTCTTGGTGATTTACTTACTTATTCTTATCATAAAATTCCAACACCTGTTGAACAATCAGATACAGTCTGTTTTAACGGATACCGCAGACCAAATGGAAAAGTCGGTGTCAGAAATGAAATTTGGATCATTCCAACCGTTGGTTGTGTTAACAATGTTGCAACAGCCATTGAACGACAAGCTCAAAAATATAAGACAGGAACAATTGATGATATCGTTGCTTTTCCTCATCCATACGGTTGTTCCCAAATGGGAGATGATCAGGAAAATACAAGACAGATTCTTGCTGATCTTGTCAATCACCCAAATGCTGGTGGTGTCCTCGTTCTTGGACTTGGCTGCGAAAACAGTAACATTGACGAATTAAAAAAACATATCGGTGATTACGATGAACAGAGAGTCCGTTTTCTTGTTGCGCAGGAATCTGAAGATGAGATTGCAGATGCACTGGAGATCATCAAAGAGCTTGCTGATCAAGTCTGTCAGTACAAACGTGAACTGATTCCTGCCAGCGAGTTAATCATTGGTATGAAATGCGGTGGAAGTGATGGATTATCCGGAATCACTGCAAATCCTACGGTTGGGTGTTTTTCCGATCTTCTGATCTCAAAAGGCGGAACAACGATTCTTACCGAAGTACCTGAAATGTTTGGTGCTGAAACATTGCTTATGAACCGTTGTGAAACAGAAGAACTGTTTGATGAGACAGTAAATCTTGTAAATGACTTTAAAAATTATTTCAAAAGTCACAATCAGACAATTTATGAAAATCCATCTCCTGGAAATAAAAAAGGTGGTATTTCTACATTAGAAGATAAATCTCTTGGATGTACACAGAAATCCGGAAGCGCACCAGTCAAAGGTGTTCTCTCTTACGGAGAACCTGTGAAAGTCCATGGATTAAACCTTTTAAGTGCTCCTGGAAATGACCTTGTCGCATCCACTGCTCTTGCAGCATCTGGTGCTCACATTGTCTTATTTACAACTGGAAGAGGAACTCCTTTTGCTTCTCCTGTTCCAACTGTTAAGATTTCTTCCAATTCTGCTCTTGCAAATAAGAAATCGAACTGGATCGACTTTAACTGTGGCGTTCTTGTTGAAGATGGAACTCCTGCAGAACTTTCCAAAGACTTATTTGATTTCGTGATTGATATCGCTTCTGGTAAGAAATCAAAATCTGAGGAAGCTGGATTCCATGATATGGCGATCTTTAAACAAGGCGTTACATTATAAATTTATAAATAACTTTTCTGAACAATATATAAATATTTTTATAGAAAGGACTTATTGATTCTTATGAAAAAATTATCTTATGCAACATTAAAAGAACAAAACTATGATGGTTATTTATTAGAAGATGCACCAGAACGTGTTCTTCAGTTTGGTGAAGGAAACTTCTTACGTGCATTCGTTGACTACTTTATCGATGTATTAAACGAAAAAGCTGGTTTTAATTCTAAAGTCGTTTTATGCCAGCCAATTGCTCCTGGTCTTGCTGATATGATTAATGAACAGGAAGGTTTATATACTCTGTTCTTAAGAGGATTCCAGGATGGACATGAAGTAAATAAAAAACGTGTCATTTCTTGTGTCAGCCGCTGCTTAAACCCTTATAAAGATTTTGAAGAAGTTTTAAAATGTGCTGACAATCCTGATCTTCGTTTTATCGCATGTAACACAACAGAAGCTGGTATCGCTTATGACCCAGCATGTCAGTTCAGTGACGTTCCAGCAGACAGCTATCCTGGAAAGTTAACTCAGTTCTTATATCATCGTTTTGAAAAATTCGGTAAAGAGGCTGGTAAAGGATTTATTATTCTTTCTTGCGAACTGATCGATGATAACGGAAAAGAACTTGAAAAATGTGTCTTAAAATATGCAAAGCAGTGGAACCTGTCTGAAGAATTCATCAACTGGGTAGAAGAAGAAAACACATTCTGCTCTACATTAGTAGACCGTATCGTTACAGGATACCCAAGAGCAGAGGCTGCTGATATCTGTGCTGAACTTGGATATGAAGATAACCTGATCGATACAGGTGAGATCTTTGGATTCTGGGTTATTGAAGGACCTCAGTCTATTAAAGATGAATTTCCTGTTGATAAAGCGGATCTTCCAATCCTGATTACAGACAACCATAAACCATACAAACAGCGTAAAGTAAGAATTTTAAATGGTGCTCATACTTCTTTCGTTCTTGGTGCTTACCTTGCAGGACAGGATATCGTTCGTGACTGCATGCATGATGATGTGATCTGCAAATTTATGAATCAGACAATTTATGATGAGATCATCCCTACATTAACACTGCCAAAACCAGAACTTGATGCATTTGCTCATTCTGTAACAGAACGTTTTAAAAACCCATTTATCGATCACCAGTTATTAGCGATCAGCTTAAACTCTACTTCTAAATGGCGTGCAAGAGTTATGCCTTCTTTAAAAGGTTATGTTGATCTTAAGAAAAAACTTCCAGCATGCATCACTGCTTCTTTCGCATTCTACATTGCATTCTTCAATGGTCAGGAATTAACTGACGAAGGTCTTGTAGGAACTCGTGGTGATAACACTTATCTGATCAAAGATGATAAAGCTGTTCTTGAGTTCTATGCAGCACACAAAGATGATTCTGTAGAAGATCTTGTTCATGCAGTCTGCACAAACAAAGACTTCTGGGGTGAAGACTTAAGCGCGATCGATGGATTCGAAGCTGCCGTTGCTTCTTATCTTGCTGATATCCGTGAAAATGGTGCTTATGAAGTCATGAAAAAATTAGTGAAATAGGAGGAATATAAAATGAACGAAATTTTAGAAAAACTTGGAAAATATGGTATTGTACCCGTTGTTGTATTAAATGACAGCAAAGATGCAGAGCCTCTTGCAGATGCTCTTTGCGAAGGTGGTCTTGCTTGTGCGGAAGTTACTTTCCGTACAGAAGCTGCTGCCGAATCTATCAAAATCATGAATGAAAAACACCCAGAGATGTTAGTTGGTGCTGGTACAGTACTTACAATTGAGCAGGTCGATGAAGCAGTTGCTGCTGGAGCGAAATTTATCGTAAGCCCTGGATTAAACCCTGAGATCGTAAAATACTGCCTTGAGAAAAACATCGCAGTTACACCAGGTGTTGTAACTCCTAGTGAAATAGCGCAGGCAGTAGAATTAGGACTTCCTCTTGTAAAATTCTTCCCTGCTGAACCATCAGGTGGCCTTCCTATGATCCACGCAGTTTCTGCTGCATATACAACATTAAAATTCATGCCAACTGGCGGAATCAACCCAAGTAATGTCAGAGATTACTTAAAAGACGACAAGATTTTTGCCTGCGGTGGAAGCTGGATGGTAAAAGGAAATCTTGTTGATGCAGGAGACTTTGACAAGATCAAAGAATTAACAAAAGAAGCTGCTGATATCGTAAAAGAGATCAGGGGGTAAGTTATGGCTAAGATCGTTACTTTAGGAGAGATCATGCTACGTCTCTCCCCTCCAGGGTATGAACGTTTCCTACAGGCATCCTCTTTTGATGTGCAGTATGGTGGTGCTGAGGCAAATGTCGCAGCATCCTTGACACAACTTGGACATCATACAACCTTTTTATCTAAAATACCAAACAACTCCATCGGTGATGCTGCAATTGGTACTTTACAAAAACTCGGCGTAGATTGTTCTCACATCGCTCGTGGCGGTGATCGCCTCGGAATTTATTTTCTAGAAAACGGAGCCTCCATCCGTCCTTCTAGTGTTATTTATGACCGAAAAGACTCAGCTATTACAAAAGCAGCACCAGAAGAATTTGACTTTGATTCCATTTTTCAGGATGCAGATTTATTCCATGTCTCTGGAATCACACCAGTTTTAAGCCCACAGACAGCTTCTGTCACAATGGAAGCCTTAAAATCGGCAAAAAAACATGGAGTAAAGATATCCTTCGACTTAAACTACCGTACGAAATTATGGACCGAAGATATTGAAGGAAAACAAAAACTACTCCGTGAAATTATGGAGTATGCTGATATTTGTTTCGGAAATGCCAGAGATGCAGCAAAATGCCTCGGCTATCACGAAGATGGTATCGACTTCATCAATGGAGAATACAGCATCTGTGTTGATGAAACTCATATGAAACATGTTGTCAACAAATACCATCTAAAATATCTCATTACAACTTTACGCAACAGCATCAGCGCATCCGACAACGGATGGTCTGCCGCTGTATGCGATGGAACATCTCTTTATAAAGGAAAAAATTATAACCTTCATATTGTAGACCGCGTCGGTGGCGGTGACTCGTTTGCCTCTGGATTCCTTCATGGAATTCTCTCAAACATGGGAATGGAAAAATCACTAGAATTTGCCATTGCCGCTGCTGCCATTAAACACACGATACCTGGTGATATTAACTATATCTATGAATCAGAAGTCCTCACTTTAATGGAAAGTGATGGAAGCGGAAGAGTTCAAAGATAAGTTAGTTAATAGCACTTTCCCTTTTAAAAACCTCTTAAGTTTGAAAAAGCGTACAAAGAAACTTTCTATTGTTCTTTGTACGCTTTTTAAATACTATTTTACCATACAGCCCTTTGGCATATATTCCATCGCATTCTTTTTTATATCTTTAATATTGGCATGTTCTCCGCAAACTCTACAGCCAGGATTTTTTTCTCCAAAGTTTGCCACTCTCATTTTCATTGTAAGACCATGAAAAATTAACATCTTACCTGTTAGAAGCTCTCCGATATCCAGAATATATTTGATGGCCTCCAAAGCCTGTATGCTTCCTATAATGCCAGCGATTGCACCGATAACACCTGCCTGGCTACAATTTGGTATCGATCCACTCTCTGGTATCTCTTCAAAAATACAGCGATAGCATGGAACATCTTTTTGCGGCACATAAGTCATGACTTGTCCTTCAAATTGCAAGATTCCTCCATGACAAAATGGTTTCTCTAATAGGACACATGTGTCATTAATCAAAAATTTTGCTTCAAAATTATCAACGGCATCTATAATAAAATCATATTGACTAATAATTTCCTGTGCATTATCTGGTGTTAGATGATATGGATATGTCTTAACTTCAATTTGATCATTGAGCTTTTCCATTGTTTCCTTCGCCGATTCCGCTTTATTTACATGAACTGTTGACATTGAATGAATGACTTGTCTTTGTAAATTGGAAATGCTGACTTCATCTGCATCCATAATACCAATCGTTCCAATTCCAGCTCCAGCAAGATATAATGCAGCAGGAGCACCAAGCCCTCCGGCACCTACGATCAGGACACTAGAATTTTTCAATTTTTTCTGTCCCTCAATTCCAACCTGTGGAAGAATCATCTGACGGTCATAGCGTTCTTGTTCTTTTGGACTCAATCCATCATAATTTAATAACAACCACGAACGGTATCCACCCTCTAAGCTATAAGCATCATATCCTTCTTCTTCCAGCTTTTTGGCTGCATCAATGCTTTTTTCTCCATAAGTACAATATACGATGAGTTTTTTATTTCTAGGCAATTTCTCTACATCCTGCATTGTACCATCCCATAAAATGGAATCTGGAATATGCCCATGTGCATAAGAAATATCTCCTCTGATATCAAGATAAATGTATTCTTCTTTTTTTAATTTTTCGATTTGTTGTAGTGTAATCTTCATAATTTTCTCCCTTTTCCTACGATTATACGTTTCATATTTTTTACTGTCAACCGCCCTTCTTCATGTCTTGCACCAAAAAAAATTTTTCTTTATAATAATTTTAAAATATTACTCTGGAGGATAAAATGAAAAAACAACAAACTCTATTTTTAGCTATCGTATCCTGTTTCTGGTTTGCTCAGTATGTTTACATACCTTATCAAACCCCATTCCTTACTTCTCTTGGAATATCAAGCAGTATGATCGGTATCATCGTCGGAGCTTATGGAATCTCTCAAATGCTCTTAAGACTTCCTGTTGGAGTTTTGGCCGACCAGGCTGGCCGCCATAAACATTTTATCCTAACTGGCTGTCTTTGTTCGGGAATCGCTTCTATTTTCCGTATTTTTTTGCCAAATGCCATTGGATTTTTAATTGCAAACCTATTTTCTGGAATGGCATCTGCCATGTGGATTTCTTTTATGGTATTTTTTACAAACTCTTATCCCAAAGATAAGCAGGCACAGGCAACTGGAAAAATTGTTTTATTTAATAATCTTGGAATGTTTCTTGGATTTATTATAAGTACGCTTTGTTATAGTCATCTTGGAATGAAATATCTTTGCATTTTTAGTATATTAGGCGGAGGTTTTGCCTTTTTGCTTGGACTTTTCATCAAAGAGGAAAGACCGGAAAAAAATAACCTCTCTGCAAAGTATCTGCTATCCATTTGTTCTAATAAAAGACTCTGGATGTTTGCTTTTATTGCTTTAATTCAACAAGGAATCCAAATGTCAACAACAATGTCTTTTACAACACAGGTTTTAAAAGACTGCGGAGCTTCCAATGGAATGGTTGGATTAAGTTCTATGTACTATATGCTCACAGCCGTCTGCTTTGCTGCTTTCGCATCTTCAAAGTTCTGCGCCAAAAAAGGGCCCAAATTTTGGATTCCTACTGTTCTTCTATGCATTTGTTGTTATTGTATTTTTGTTCCAAGAATTACATGGATCCCAGGTATCTTTCTTTTACAAACACTCCCTGGAATGGCAACCGGGATCTTATTCAGCTATGCCACAAGCGAAGCAATGGCAGAAGTTCCAGCAGAGCAAAAATCGACTGCCATGGGATTTTTTCAGGCTTTTTATGCAATCGGAATGACACTTCTGCCCATCCTTACTGGAAATATTGCATCATCTATTCATATGCAAACCGCTTATCTATTTCTTGCATTTATTGCACTTGCTGGATTTATCATGGTAAAAATTTTTTATAGAAAATAAAAAACAATCCAACAGCAAATATAGAAACAGGTTAATATAAGACCCATGACAATCATCGCCATGGGTCTTATACTGTTTTATTTAAAAACAAAACGAAAATATACTGTTAAATAATTATTTTTTCTTCTACCAGCTTCCACCGCCTCCGCCGCCGAAGCCTCCTCCAGAAAATCCACCTCCACCAAAATCGCCTCCAGAAAATCCATCACTATTGCTTCCGCTTTCCGATGGTTCTGGAACGGATAATGTCTGTGCTACCGTATGATTAATACAATGGTTTAACATACCATAACGGAAATAAGAATCTTCCACATAAGGGTCATACCAGCTTGGCGCCGGTATACTTAAAGCATCTAATTTTTTTGCGTAAATATCAAATAAGCCAAACACTGATGCATATGGCAAAATATGATAAAACATATCTGGATGATCTTCTGCCAATACTCTCATTCGATCAAGTTCTGCCGTTTCAATAAAATCACGAAGCCCAGCCAAATATCCCATCCACTGCACACACTGACTCGTGCGCTTCTTCATAAAAATCGTACACACTGCACAAACCAAAGAAATTAGTGCAACAGCAACGTAAACCCAACAAAAATCAAACATATTTCCATTCGATACTTCACTAAAATAATAACTTCCATACCCAGGAAGAGCAAGCACCATCAAGGCTATTACAAGAATAATCCTGATCCTGCGTTTTTTAGAGGTAATCGAATACCATTGGTCTACAGTTCTACAGCCAAGGAATAAGGCTATAACATATAAAATTCCGCAAAGAATTCCGAGAACGAGATTACCTCCTTTATCCAAATGATAGTGCTCAATCATCAGCCAAAATGTAATCAATGGCAATAACGATAGTATAAATGCAACAACACGAACTGCTGACGATATATGGGTATAAATTTTATGTTTATAGTAATATTGAATCTTATCTTTTACAAGCTCCATCGTATCTGCAAATTTGTATTCCATAGAAGCCACTTCGATAGATTTCTTTTTTTCAAATAAATTATTAAACATCAGTTTCTGATATTTCGGCGTGTTTTTTGGAAGATCTTTTAAATGAATGAGCGTGACTTTCCCTTTCTTCTTTTCCTGAATTCTTAAATTTCCATGATCTGCCCAATAAAGAATTAATGAAACAATATCTCTGTTTTCCACACTTCCATCAATAATATAACCAACCGCAGCACTGTCCAACCCTTCTGGAGGCTGATACTGAATCGACGGAATGATTTTCTCATCTTTTCCAAACTTAAAGAATGCAAATAAAGTAAAAATCAAGAGAACCATGCTAAAGGCGAAAACCGTTTTGTGTAATCCTGGCTGTGCATTCCCTGTAAAATATCCATCTCCAAGTTGTCCATAACAGGTCATTCCACTTCCAAGATTGAAATCTTTCTGGAGTGTTCCGCTAATGACATTTTGCTTGTCATCTTTTGTTATCCGAATATCATTTCCAGCCTGCGTTGCATCTCCATAGGCCCCTTCATAAAAATATAATTGATTTAAATCTGTTTTTTTTGGGAAATGAATCTTAAAACTACTCCCAGCCGGTATTTTATTTTTCCATTGCGTTGGGAAAATATTAAAATATGCCCGGTTATAAGTCTCTCCCTGATAAGTCGGGGTCAATCGATACGAAAACTTATATGTTGCCCGACTTACCGTAACATCTTCACTTCCAAATCGAAGTACCACATTTCCATTTTCCTCTGATTTATCATAATCAATATTACTATCCTCCATATCAATTCCTGCATAATAAACCATGGAATGTTTTGTTTTATCTTTATCATAGGTAATAATTTTACCTTTGTATGGAATATATCGGTAAATACCATGACGTGGGTTTAAAAAATGAACTTTAATTTTCTCTGTAACAGTATAGCTTCCATCTTTCTCAACAACAATATCAACATCATATTTTTCTGTCTTCATATTCGAGTCATTTTCCACTGCCGCTTGCACATAGCAAGAATTCCAGCCAATCAAAGCCACGAAAAAAAATAAGAAAAATGTCCCAAGAGCTGCTATTTTTTTCATAAGCATCCCTCTTTTCTTTAAAATTGTACCTTTACATTCTGACGTTCTTCACTATTATCTACAACAAACAATGGTTTTCTCTCAAAATGAAAAATTCCCGCTAAAATATTTCCAGGAAACATCTCTGTCTTTGTATTATACTTATTGACAACACCATTATAATAACGTCTGGAACCTGCAATTTCTTCTTCCAAACGATTTAGCTGATTCTGAAGACTCATAAAATTTTCATTTGCTTTTAAATCTGGATAGCTTTCCGCAACAGCAAACAAAGATTTTAATGCTCCAGAAAGTACATTCTCACTCTCTACCCGTTCCTGAGGGCTAGAAGCACCCATTGCTGAATTTCTCGCCGCAATCACCTTTTCTAACGTCTGGGATTCATGCTTTGCATAACCTTTCACTGTTTCTACATAATTTGGGATTAAATCATATCGCTTCTTTAAAGATACATCCATTGCAGAAAATGCTTCTTCCGTTTTATTTCTCAAGGAAACAAATCCATTATAAGATGTAATTATCCAAATAATCAGCAATACAACTACAACTGCTATTATAATTCCTACAACCATCTCTGACTCCTTTCTATTTATCCATAAAGATATTACAGTTTCTTACACTTATTATATTCGAAATAATATCTTTTCCGCAAGAAAAAGCTATAAACAATTTAATTGTTTTGCCATCTCTCCAAGACGACGCAACGCTTCTTTTAATGTTTTTTCTTCTCTTGCAAAATGAAGTCGAATCAAATGGTTCACAGGCTCCCGGAAGAAACTAGATCCTGGAACAGCTGCCACACCATAATGTTCAATCATCCATTCACAGAATTTCAAATCGCTCCAACCAGTAAATTGCGGCATGGCAAGAAAATCCGAAATATCAATCAAAATAAAATAAGAACCTTGCGGTACAGTATGTTTTAGACCAATTTCGTCAAGACCCTTCACAAAAAAATCTCTTTTCTTTGTATAAATATTTTTTAACTGCTCGTAATACTCTTCTCCAAAATTAAGACCAACCACAGCTGCCTCTTGTAATGGAGCTGCCGCTCCAACTGTTAAAAAATCATGTACTTTCTTTGCTGATTCAATAACCTTCTCAGGACCAATCAAATATCCAAGACGCCATCCAGTAATAGAATATGTTTTAGAAAGCGAATTACATGTAATTGTTCGCTCATACATTCCAGGTAATTGCGCCATATGAATATGTTTATATGGATCATAAACGATATGTTCATAAACTTCATCCGTTACAACAAATGCATCATATTTTACCGCCAATGAACCGATAAACTCTAACTCCTCTCTTGTAAAAACCTTTCCACATGGATTAGAGGGATTACAAATGATGATTGCTTTGACCTTTTGCTGGAATGCATCTTCTAATACTTCCCTGTCAAAATGAAAATCTGGTGGAACCAATGGCACATAAATAGGATCCGCTCCTGATAAAATAGCATCCGCTCCATAATTTTCATAAAACGGAGAAAATACAATTACCTTATCTCCCGGATTACAGATCGTCATCATCGCAGACATCATTGCTTCTGTTCCTCCGCAAGTTACAACAATCTCCTTTTCTGGATCAATTGTCCTTCCAATCGCTTTTCCCTGTTTTCTTGCAACTGCTTCTCTAAAATTCTTTGCACCAAATGTAATACTATACTGATGCGGACCTTTTTTCGCTACTTCTGCAAGGGCATCTGTAATCTCCTTTGGAGGATCAAAATCCGGAAAACCTTGAGATAAATTAATAGAATCTTCCTGTGCATCATTGATTCTCGTCATTCTTCGAATCACAGAATCTGTAAAAGTCTGTACTCTATCACTTAATTGCGGCATGATAATTTTCTCCTTCTCATTCTCTCGTTTCAACAAAATTAAAATGGTTCTTTGTAATGTTCTTTTATAGCCCTCCAATCCATAATCAACACATAAAACACCTTTCCATAACGTTTATTTTCTACAATTCTCCCATGATCAAGTACCCGCACAAAAGTTCCATCCTCTTTTTGCAGGTGAAAATATACATAATCATTAAAATGTCCTTTTTCTATTTGCTGCCAAATACTCTTCTCCACGCTTTCCCTCTCATCCTCCCGGATCAGATTGTAAAAACTTCTATGGGTATATGCAAACAAATCATTCATACTCTTGCATCCTGTCAACCAAATTAGTTCACGGTTTGCAAACAAAATTTCATCATCTGTTTTGTCCGCTTTATAAATTATGAAAGCACCTGGCAGATTTTCTGAAACATCTTTGAGTGCAAATCCAAGCTGTGTCCGGATCTCCGAACCAAATCCTTTTTTGTATTCTAAACACCCATGTTTTCCTCTCAACTTTACCTCATATAAAGCTGCATCAGCACAATGCATCAACTGTGCATAATTCTTTGCATACAAAGGATACTCTGCATACCCGAGGGAAATCGTAAATCCATGATTCTCACCCTTATAACAGAAGAACCTTTTCATTTTTGTAAATTGTTCCATCTGTCTCTTAACTTCCTCGCCAGTACAATCTGGCAAAAAAATACAGAATTCATCTCCTCCGTTTCGTCCAAGCGTTGCATTTTTTGAAAAAAATTTCTGCATGCCTTCCGATAAAATTTCTAAAGCCTTATCTCCCGAAGCATGTCCATACACATCATTAATAAATTTAAAATCATCAATATCAAACTGTGCAGCTACACAATGATTCTTTGGATACTGCTTCAAACACTGTTCCACAAGTTCATCAAATCCATGACGATTGTAAATTCCCGTTAGAGGATCTGTCTCAACCAACTTTTTAAACTTCTTCCGGTTTTCATCAAGAACCAAAAGAACACCTGTAAGTCCCGTCAAAAGCAGTACAATTAATATGCCGCCTCCTAAAACCTCGTATAAATACTTACTGTTAGTCCATCCATTTTTAGGCATTACCTCAAGTTTCCATTGATTCCCACCCATCTCGAAAACATAAGAGATAGGATCGATTATATTTCCACCGGAACTATATACTTCTTTATAGCTCGTCTCCCATGGAGAAACTGTCTTTGAAATTCTGTAATGATATCCAAAATCCGAAAGCGCCTTCACTGAGTCCGAAAAAATTTCTGGTACACGAATGATAACTATCGCAAATCCCCAAAAAGACTTTTTGTTTCCTTTTTTTTTGTAAATATACTGGATTTCTCACCGCAATTCCAAAGCCACCTTGTTTTAATTGAAATGGTCCTTGCATAACTAACGCATGATTATCTCTTGCATAGCACGAAATTTTCCCACGATCTTTATCATGTATTAGATCAATCTTTCCAGCCTCATTTCCCTCTTCAGGATAAATATTTGTTACTACGCCATTTGGTGCAATTTGAATGCTCTGGATAGAATCTGTCATCATATTCTTTGCAACCTGAGAAAACTTATTAATTTTTCCATCTTCACTAATCAGGATTTGTTCTAAGGTTCCAGTAACTCCTATTCCCTTCATAATATCGGTTTTCATACGTTCCGCATAAGTCATAGCATTTAAATTTGCCGTTATCCGATTCTGCTTTTGTTGGTTGCTTTTTATAGCATACACTAAGCCTCCCAAAGCACTCATTCCAACTAAAAATACAATAAATGGCAGTATAAATTTTTTCTTTATAGTACGCATTTGTCTACACTTTCAATCTCAAAATAACTAGATAAATATATTAACAAGTTTGATAGTATTTGACATCTTCTTTTATCATACCATAATTTTATCATCCAAAACACCATTCTTATATTTTATTCATCGGCCGAGCCTATTCTATCCAATTGGGGGCATATAATGATATTTCACACAACGAAAGTCACGAGTGTACGACAGATGATTATCAAAACAGACTGCTCATAGCTGCTCCTGTAGCTGCTTCTTCTTCACATGCTGCCAGGACAAGTTTATTATGAAACATTTCCTCAATGATTTCACAAAGCACTAAATTTTTTCTTAATCCATTGCCAGAACCAATCATGTGCTCCACCTCAATGTTAGTTCCCTCCTGAATAGTTATATACATTCGATAAAGCTCTGTAGTCATACCTTCCAGTATTCCATAGGTAAAATCCTCTGGAGTAAAATTATCAGAATTTAAATTACCAATACTCCCACTGCTTTCCGGATTTATTCTTGTGCCGTCAAATGTAGTTTCTACCTTAAGTTTTTTTCCTTTCTCTCTTTTTTGATTTTGTTCCTTCCCTGCTCTTGCAAATTGTTCCATAATCTCATATAATGCCTCATCTTTTCCCGTTGTTGTTTTCACAATACTCCGAAAGAATCTTTCCAAAAGTGCATAAGCTTTTCCCCCACATAGAGAAGATCCCACAAGCAGATATGTTCCATTTAGAAATGGTCTCGCTTCGATTCCTTTCTCTTCAAAATATTGATCCGAAAGAACAGAAATCTGTCCTCCTGTTCCCATATTAACCAGAAGGGTATGATCCTCATTTCCTACTGCTCCTAGAAAACTGGCCTGATTATCTCCGATTGCTGTAGTCACTACACAATTTCTGTAGGTGCCCAACTTTTTAATCTCTGTACATATCTTCGGAAGCCAAGTTTCTTTTACCCCCATCTCCTCAAGTTTTTCTTTTTCAAATCTCATCTTCTGGCTATCAAAAAAGCCAAAACTATCAGCATTGCTTGCGTGTACCAAAGGATTTTTTCGTCCAGTCAGATACATTCCAAAATAATCCATAATCGTACAAAAACTCACTGCATTTTCCACAAGCAGATCATGCCTCAAATTATAAATATGTGTGACCAATCCATAACCAGATGCTGTATGAATTTTACATTTTTTCTCAATTTCTTCTATTAATGATACTTGTTCTTTGTTGCAAAGATTTCCCCTAGCATCCTGCCATGTATACAAAGGAGTAACTCCTTTTCCTTCCTTATTGATATATACAATTCCATGCATCTGTCCTGTAAGTCCAATCGTCTCTGCTTGTGGATATTTATCTACAAAATAATCCAATAATTTTTGGGCTTTTTTTACAATTTTTCTTGCATCCTGAATTCTTTCCCATTCATTCGCAGTAGTTATAAAACAACCATTGTCTATTGTTTTTGCTTCCAAGGTTTTTCTTTCTTTTTCATTCTTATAATCCAGAACTACTCCACTGATCGTAGTGGTTCCAATATCAATTCCTATTGTCTGCACAGACTATTTCCTCCATTTTCTCTTTAATTCTATTTTTTTCAAACAGAAAAAGACCCCGGAAACATAAAGTTTCCGAGGTCTTTTAGCGTTTATATAACGTACCTAAGTACTATAAATCGGATTATTCGTACAAACCAAGAATTACTCGATGATTGTAGCAACACGTCCTGATCCTACAGTACGTCCACCTTCACGGATAGCGAAAGATAATCCCTGAGCCATAGCGATTGGGTGAATTAATTCGATAGTCATTTCTACGTTATCACCAGGCATGCACATTTCTGTTCCTTCTGGTAATTCGATAACACCTGTAACGTCTGTTGTTCTGAAGTAGAACTGTGGACGATAGTTGTTGAAGAATGGAGTATGACGTCCACCTTCATCTTTTGTTAATACGTAAACCTGAGCTGTGAATTTTGTATGGCATGTGATTGTTCCTGGCTGGCAAAGAACCTGTCCTCTTTCGATTTCATCTCTCTGAATACCACGAAGTAATGCACCAATGTTATCTCCAGCCTGAGCTTCGTCTAACAGTTTACGGAACATTTCTACACCAGTTACAACAACTTTTCTTGTTTCTTCTTTGATACCAACGATTTCAACTTCGTCAGATACATGAAGAACACCACTTTCTACTCTACCAGTTGCTACTGTACCACGTCCTGTGATAGAGAATACGTCTTCGACTGGCATTAAGAAAGGTTTGTCTGTGTCACGCTGTGGATCTGGAATGTAGCTATCTACTGCATCCATTAATTCCATGATTTTGTCTCCCCATGGTCCAGCTGGATCTTCAAGAGCTTTTAAAGCAGATCCCTGGATTACAGGAATATCATCACCTGGGAATTCATATTCATTTAATAATTCACGAATTTCCATTTCTACTAATTCTAATAATTCTTCATCGTCTACCATGTCACATTTGTTCATGAATACTACGATATAAGGTACACCTACCTGACGAGAAAGCAGGATATGTTCTTTAGTCTGAGCCATTACACCATCAGTAGCAGCTACTACAAGGATAGCACCATCCATCTGAGCAGCACCAGTGATCATGTTCTTTACATAATCGGCATGGCCTGGGCAGTCAACGTGAGCGTAGTGACGTTTTTCTGTTTCATACTCAACGTGAGCTGTAGAGATTGTGATACCACGTTCTCTTTCTTCTGGAGCTTTATCGATATCTTCAAAGTTTTCAGCTTTGTTTCCTTCTACTCTTTCAGCTAAAACTTTTGTGATTGCTGCTGTTAAAGTTGTTTTACCGTGGTCAACGTGTCCGATAGTACCAATGTTACAATGAGGTTTGGTTCTCTCAAACTTTTCTTTAGCCATTTTAAATGTCCTCCTTATTTCGCCCTCTGGGCGTTACAATATTATAACTTTACTTCATTAGCGCCCGGCAAAGGGCTGTCCTAAATTTGATTATATTTCATTTACACAAATATTTCAAGACTATTTTCCTGAAAATATACTTATTCCTTACTATTTATCAGCAAGTACTTTTTCCTGTACGTTCTTTGGAACTGGCTCGTAGCTGCTGAAGAACATAGAGTAGTTACCACGTCCCTGTGTTCTAGAACGTAAGTCTGTTGAATATCCGAACATTTCAGCAAGTGGAACGAATGCACGAACCATCTTACCACCAGCGATGTCATCCATACCTTCGATACGTCCACGACGTGAATTGATATCACCAATTACGTCACCCATGTATTCTTCTGGCATAGTAACTTCGACTCTCATGATCGGCTCAAGTAAGATTGCTCCAGCTTTCTGCATAGCTTCCTTAAATGCCATAGATCCGGCAATGTGGAATGCCATTTCACTGGAATCGACATCATGGTAAGATCCATCATATACTGTAGCTTTTACACCAAGTACTGGGAATCCTCCTAAGATACCAGATTGAGCTGCTTCTTCGATACCTTCTCCAACTGCTGGGATATATTCTTTAGGGATAGATCCACCAACAACTGTAGATTCGAATTTGAACAGTTCTTCTCCGTTGGCATCCATCGGTTCAAAGTGAACTTTACAGTGACCATACTGACCACGACCACCGGACTGTTTTGCATATTTGCTGTCAACGTCAACGGCTTTTGTAAATGTTTCTTTGTATGCTACCTGAGGAGCACCAACGTTAGCTTCTACTTTGAATTCACGAAGCAGACGGTCAACGATGATTTCCAGATGAAGTTCACCCATTCCGGAAATGATTGTCTGTCCTGTTTCATGATCTGTATGAGCTCTGAATGTAGGATCTTCTTCTGCCAGTTTAGCAAGAGCTTCTGCCATTTTACCCTGGTCACCTTTTGTTTTAGGTTCGATCGCTACGTCGATAACTGGTTCTGGGAATTCCATGGATTCCAGAATTACAGGATGCTGTTCATCACAGATAGTATCACCAGTTGTTGTAGATTTAAATCCTACTGCAGCTGCGATATCTCCTGAGTATACAGTATCTAATTCTTCACGTTTGTTGGCATGCATCTGAAGGATACGTCCAACACGTTCTTTTTTGTTCTTTGTTGCATTTAATACATAAGATCCAGATTTGCATGTTCCAGAATAAACACGGAAGAATGCAAGTTTTCCAACGAATGGGTCTGTCATGATCTTAAATGCTAAAGCTGAGAATGGTTCATCATCAGATGAATGTCTTTCAACTTCGTTACCGTCTTCATCTACACCCTTAATAGAAGGAATGTCTGTTGGAGCCGGCATATATTCAAGGATTGCATCCAGTAATTTCTGAACACCCTTGTTTCTGTATGCAGATCCGCAGCAGATAGGAACGGCTGTACATTCACATGTTCCTTTTCTTAATACGGCTTTCATGGCATCGATGGATGGTTCATCACCTTCCAGATATTCCATCATTAAATCATCATCTAACTCACAGATTTTTTCTACAAGTTCTGTATGATATAATTCTGCATCATCTTTCATATCTTCTGGGATATCAACGATGGAGATATCTTCTCCCTTATCATCATTGTAGATGTAAGCTTTCATTTCGAATAAGTCGATGATTCCCTGGAAATCGTCTTCTTTACCGATTGGCAGCTGAAGTACGATTGCATTTGCACCTAAACGTTCTTTGATCTGATCTACAGCTCCGTAGAAGTTTGCACCTAAGATATCCATTTTGTTAATGAATGCCATTCTTGGTACATTATATGTGTCAGCCTGACGCCATACGTTTTCAGACTGAGGTTCTACTCCACCTTTTGCACAGAACACACCTACGGCACCGTCAAGTACACGCAGAGAACGTTCTACTTCTACTGTAAAGTCAACATGGCCCGGAGTATCAATGATGTTGATACGATGTTCTTTTGCTCCTGCTTTTGGCTTGCAGTTTTCCTGCAGTGTCCAGTGGCATGTTGTAGCAGCGGAAGTAATTGTGATACCTCTTTCCTGTTCCTGTTCCATCCAGTCCATGGTAGCAGTACCTTCATGAGTATCACCAATTTTATAGTTTACACCAGTATAGTAAAGGATACGCTCTGTTAATGTTGTTTTACCAGCATCAATATGAGCCATAATACCAATATTTCTGGTTCTCTCTAATGGATATTCTCTTCCAGCCAAGGTCTTTTCCTCCTAATGTTTTTAACATGGAAGCGCCCATGGCGATCCGCAAGATAAATCTCTGAACAAGATTAGAATCTGTAATGTGCGAATGCCTTGTTTGCTTCTGCCATTTTGTGCATATCTTCTTTTTTCTTTACAGATGCTCCAGTGTTGTTAGATGCATCAAGAATTTCTTTTGCAAGACGTTCTTCCATTGTTCTTTCTCCTCTTTTACGTGAGAAAGTAGTCATCCAACGAAGTGCTAATGCCTGTCTTCTGTCTGGTCTTACGTCGATTGGCACCTGATATGTTGCTCCACCGATACGTCTGGCTTTTACTTCAAGAACTGGCATAATGTTGTTCATAGCTTCTTCGAAGACTTCAAGAGCTGGTTTTCCAGTCTCCTGTTCTACACGGGCAAATGCTCCGTATACGATTTTCTGAGCAACTCCTTTTTTACCATCTAACATAATGTTGTTGATTAATTTTGTCACAACCTTATTGTTGTAAATAGGATCTGCTAATACGTCTCTTTTCGCAATATGTCCTTTACGTGGCACGGTTCTTCCCTCCTTAATAATCATTAATTCATCGGTACTCATACTAAAATAATTGCATGTTCGTGCAGGACTTTTATATCTCCTGTAACCTTTTTGTAGGAAACAATAAAGTTCCGGCACAACTATACAAGGTAGCGCCTAAGTTACGCTGCTTTGTACCAATTTAGTTTTGTTTTATTTTTTCTTAGGTCTTTTAGCTCCATATTTGGAACGAGCCTGCATTCTGTTAGCTACACCAGCTGTATCCAGTGTACCTCTAACGATATGGTAACGAGTACCTGGTAAGTCCTTAACACGACCACCACGAATCAGAACAACGCTATGTTCCTGTAAGTTATGTCCTTCACCTGGGATATAACTTGTTACTTCGATTCCGTTAGAAAGACGAACTCTGGCAATTTTACGAAGAGCAGAGTTAGGCTTTTTAGGAGTTGCAGTCTTAACAGCTGTACATACACCTCTCTTCTGTGGAGAGCTTGTGTCTGTTGCTTTCTTCTTTAAGGAGTTAAATCCTTTCTGAAGTGCTGGTGCTGTAGATTTCTTTACAGATGTCTTTCTCCCTTTTCTAACTAATTGGTTAAAAGTTGGCATTGATTTCACCTCCATACATGTTTTCTACTTGTGGTTACTTAAATTCACCTAGTGACTTCTCTGTGTCTTTTCTTTTTGTACATTTTGTCCAATAAACGTTTTTATCTGCCTACTGTATGGTAACAGCATGCTAAATAAACACATCCAAAAAAGACACGCTAGATTATTATATATTTCTAGCGTGTCTTTGTCAATACCTTCTCTGAAATATTATTGTTTTTCTTATGTATTTTAATTGGAATTTGGAAAATCTTTGCTATCTTTCGATGCCGTCCTCAGAAATGCTTTCTCGTCACATTCCTGCTTTCACGCCGACGGTCATAGTTTCTAGCTATCTCCGTATCACATTCCATACATAAGCTTGGGATTTAGGATCTATTTCTCCTATAATCTTATTATTATAATATTCTTCAGAGAATCTGGTTCATGAGTTCCGATTTCTTTTTTATGAATGCCCCACCGGCCAGTTGCTTCGATAATAGAATCGTTTTCCTGATTTTCTGAATTCTGTTGATTCTTTGAACCGTCTTCTCAAATTGAAATCCTATAAGATCTCTCCTTTCCCGCTAAGGATGTCGTTTCGATCCTTCTCTCATGATTTCAAGAGCCATTTCGATTACTGAAAATCTTGATTCTTCTCTCATTTTGTATCTTTCTTATGAGGTTGACTCCTTACCGTTCTATCCGTTCTTAGGACTTACAAAAACCTTCCTGGTTTTGCAATTTCCTGTTAAGTCAGTCTCATCTTTCTATTCATACACTTCTCAACTGCCCGGTTTAAAAGGTTTTTTCATAACCTTTGGGAGCATCTCTGGCACTTTCTCCTTTCTTAAAAGCTATCTCTCATTTGTTGATTTTATTATAACAATATCTGATTTAAATGTCAAGTTAAAAGTATTTTCTGATTTTTTAAGAATTTTGAATTCAATAGACAGATAAATATTCTTCTTATTTTCTCAAAAAAAGAACACCTACATTAGAGAGGTGTTCTTTTTAATTTATATTTTATTCTACGGTTGTATCATTATCATCGAAATCAATTTCGTCGTCAAAATCAATTTCATCACCAATTGTAAAATCTTCTACATCTGTACTGATCTTAACATCACGATAACGTTTCATTCCTGTACCAGCTGGAATCAACTTACCAAGGATAACGTTTTCTTTCAGACCAACCAGTGGATCGACTTTTCCTTTGATTGCTGCATCTGTCAGTACTTTTGTTGTTTCCTGGAAAGATGCTGCAGATAAGAAAGAATCGGTTGCCAGAGATGCTTTTGTAATACCAAGCATGATCTGTTCTGCTTTTGCAGGTTCTAAACCTTTTTCCATCATTTCTCTGTTTGTCTTTTCCAGTTCCAGTACATCGACCATAGCTCCTGGAAGATAATTTGTATCTCCACCATCTTCGATACGTACTTTCTTCAGCATCTGACGTACGATAACCTCGACATGCTTGTCGTTGATATCTACACCCTGCAGACGGTATACTCTCTGTACTTCACGGATCATATAATCCTGAACAGCACGAATACCTTTGATTCTTAACAAGTCATGAGGATTGATAGAACCTTCTGTCAGCTCATCACCAGCTTCAAGAATCTGTCCTTCCTGTACTTTCAGACGTGATCCGTAAGGGATCAGATAAGTCTTCACATCTCCTGTTTCTCTGTTTGTAATGACAACTTCACGTTTTTTCTTTGTATCTTTGATCTGCACTTCTCCGCCAAATTCTGCGATAATTGCAAGACCTTTTGGCTTACGTGCTTCAAATAGCTCTTCGACACGAGGAAGACCCTGTGTGATATCATCACCGGCTACACCACCGGCATGGAAGGTACGCATTGTAAGCTGTGTACCAGGTTCACCGATAGACTGTGCTGCGATGATTCCGACTGCTTCTCCAACCTGTACTCCCTGACCAGTTGCCATGTTAGATCCGTAACATTTTGCACAAGCTCCCATTGGAGATTTACATGTTAACATTGTACGAATCTTAACTTTTGTATATCCTGCACCAACAACAGCTTTTGCACGTTTCGGTGTGATCATATGATTTTCTTTTACAAGTACTTCGCCTGTTTCAGGATCTTTGATCTCTTCTGCTGCATATCTTCCTGTGATACGTTCTTCCAGACTTTCGATAACTTCCTGACCATCCATAAATGCTTCTACATACATTCCAGGAATTTCTCCACCATGGCTACAATCCTGTTCACGAACAATCAAATCTTGCGATACATCAACAAGACGACGTGTTAAGTATCCAGAATCGGCTGTACGAAGCGCTGTATCGGACAGACCTTTACGAGCTCCATGCGCTGAAATGAAGTATTCCAGTACATCAAGACCTTCACGGAAGTTAGATTTGATTGGTAATTCAATAGTTCTACCTGATGTATCGGCCATCAGTCCACGCATACCTGCAAGCTGTTTGATCTGCTGATTAGAACCACGGGCTCCGGAATCGGCCATCATGAAGATGTTATTTAAACGATCCAAACCACTGATCAGTTTATCTGTCAGTTCTTCATCGGCATCAAACCATGTCTTAACAACAGCTTTATAACGTTCTTCTTCTGTCATCAGACCACGTTTATACTGTTCTGTGATAAATTCAGCCTGTTTCTGAGCATCATTCAGAATCTGAGGTTTTTCAGGTGGCACTGTCATATCGGAAATGGATACTGTCAGAGCACCGATTGTTGAATATTTATAACCAATGGCTTTAATATCATCCAGAACTTCTGCAGATTTTGTTGCACCATGAATATTGATACATTTATCCAGAATCTGTTTTAACTGTTTCTTACCAACATGGAAGTCAATCTCCAGTGCAAGTGCATTTTCTGGTTTGCTTCTGTCAACAAATCCAAGATCCTGCAGAATAATTTCGTTAAACAGTAAACGTCCGAGTGTACAATCAACGATCTGTGAAATTGGGTTTCCATCCTTATCTACTCCATGACGTCTTACTTTGATACGTGCATGTAAAGTAATTACATTATTTTCATAAGCAAGGTAAGCTTCATTTTCAGATTTAAAGTATTTTCCTTCTCCCTTGTCTCCTTCTTTTTCCAGTGTCAGATAATAAATACCAAGGACCATATCCTGTGAAGGAACGGCTACAGGTCCACCATCCGAAGGTTTCAGAAGGTTATTTGGCGATAACAGAAGGAAACGGCATTCTGCCTGTGCTTCTACTGTCAATGGAAGATGCACAGCCATCTGGTCACCATCGAAGTCGGCATTGTAAGCTGTACATACAAGTGGATGCAGCTTAATCGCTTTACCTTCTACAAGAATTGGTTCAAATGCCTGAATACCAAGTCTATGCAGTGTCGGTGCACGGTTTAACATAACTGGATGTTCTTTGATAACATCTTCTAATACATCCCATACTTCTGGTTGCAGTTTTTCTACCATTTTCTTAGCAGATTTAATGTTATGAGAAAGTTTTCTTTCTACTAATTCTTTCATTACGAATGGCTTGAATAATTCAATTGCCATTTCTTTTGGAAGACCACACTGATAAATCTTAAGTTCTGGTCCAACGACGATTACAGAACGTCCGGAATAATCAACACGTTTTCCAAGAAGGTTCTGACGGAAACGTCCCTGTTTACCTTTCAGCATGTCAGATAAAGATTTTAATGCACGGTTTCCTGGTCCTGTAACAGGGCGTCCACGACGTCCGTTATCAATCAGAGCATCAACCGCTTCCTGAAGCATTCTTTTTTCGTTTCGAACGATAATATCAGGTGCTCCAAGTTCCAGCAGTCTTTTCAGACGGTTGTTACGGTTAATGATTCTTCTGTAAAGGTCATTTAAATCAGATGTTGCAAAACGACCTCCGTCCAGCTGAACCATTGGACGAATATCCGGTGGGATGACTGGAATTGCATCCAGGATCATCCATTCCGGTTTATTTTCAGAGTTGCAGAATGCTTCTACAACTTCAAGTCTTTTGATAATTCTTGCTCTCTTCTGACCTGTTGCTGTCTTAAATTCATCTTTTAAAGATTTTGCTTCAGCTTCCAGATCGATCGCCTGCAGAAGTTCTTTAACTGCTTCCGCACCCATTCCTACACGGAATTCATCACCATATTTTTCATACGCTTCACGATATTCTTTTTCTGTAAGAACCTGTTTGTATGCAAGATCTGTATCTCCTGCATCCAGAACGATATAGCATGCAAAATATAAAACCTTTTCCAGTGTTCTTGGCGAAATATCAAGCATTAACCCCATACGGCTTGGAATTCCCTTAAAATACCAGATATGGGAAACCGGTGCTGCCAGTTCAATATGTCCCATTCTTTCACGACGGACATTTGCTTTTGTAACCTCTACTCCACATCGGTCACAAACAACACCTTTATAACGTACTTTTTTGTATTTTCCACAATGGCATTCCCAGTCTTTGGTTGGTCCAAAGATTTTTTCACAGAAAAGTCCGTCTTTTTCCGGCTTTAATGTTCGATAGTTAATCGTCTCAGGTTTTTTTACTTCTCCTCTTGACCACTCACGGATCTTTTCCGGAGAAGCAAGCCCGATTTTAATTGCATCAAAAGAAATTTTGCTGCTTGAATATTCGTTGCTTGATTCTATCATTAAGGCTGCTCCTTCCTAAACTTGCACATCTATCTATAAGATCGTATTATCTTCACCTTCTGAGAGATCTCCCTTTTTATATCCCAATGCTCCAAGAGTTGATTCGCTTTCTTCATAGTTATTGAAGACGCTATCTCCTTCGATCATTGGTGCAAGATCCTGATCAACATCTCCGCCGTCGATGTTTTCTTTGATCTCTACCTCAGTCGCATTTTCATCTAATACTTTTACATCTAATGCCAGGGACTGGAATTCTTTTAATAATACCTTGAAGGATTCCGGAATACCTGGTTCAGGGATGTTATCCCCTTTGATGATCGCTTCGTATGTTTTTACACGTCCAACAACATCATCGGATTTTACTGTCAGAATTTCCTGCAGTGTGTAAGATGCACCATACGCTTCCAGTGCCCATACTTCCATTTCTCCAAAACGCTGTCCACCAAACTGTGCTTTACCACCTAATGGCTGCTGTGTTACGAGAGAATATGGACCTGTAGAACGGGCATGGATCTTATCATCTACCAAATGATGCAGTTTCAGATAATGCATGAATCCGATAGTAACAGGATTGTGGAATTCTTCTCCTGTACGTCCGTCTCTTAACTGTACCTTACCAGTCGCATCGATCGGCACACCTTCCCATTCTTTTCTGTGATCTCTGTTTTCATATAAATATTCCATGACATCGTCATTGACTTTGTCACGCCATTTTGCATCAAATTCTTCCCATGAAGTATTTGCATAATCATTGGCCATTCTTAATGTATCTGCAATATCATTTTCGTCTGCACCATTAAATACAGGTGTTGCAACATTGAATCCCAGTACCTTTGCTGCCAGTGACAAATGGATTTCCAGCACCTGTCCGATATTCATTCGGGAAGGCACACCCAATGGATTTAAAACAATATCCAGTGGACGTCCATTTGGCAGATATGGCATATCCTCTACAGGTAAGATACGGGAAATTACACCCTTGTTACCATGACGACCGGCCATCTTATCACCAACGGAAATTTTTCTCTTCTGAGCAATATAAACACGAACAGTTTTATTTACTCCTGGAGGAAGTTCATCTCCATTTTCTCTTGTAAAGATTTTTGTGTCCATAACGACACCATAAGCTCCATGAGGAACTCTTAAAGAAGTATCACGAACTTCTCTTGCTTTTTCACCAAAGATTGCACGAAGAAGTCTTTCTTCTGCTGTCAGTTCCGTTTCTCCTTTTGGAGTAACCTTTCCTACAAGGATATCCCCTGCACGAACTTCAGCTCCAATACGGATAATTCCGTTATCATCAAGATCTTTTAATGCATCTTCACTAAGACCTGCAAGATCTCTTGTGATTTCTTCCTGTCCTAATTTTGTATCTCTTGCTTCTGCCTCATATTCTTCGATATGAACAGAAGTATAAACATCTTCCTGTACAAGACGTTCACTTAACAGTACCGCATCTTCATAGTTATAACCTTCCCATGTCATAAATCCAATCAGCGGATTCTTTCCAAGGGCCATTTCACCATGAGATGTAGAAGCACCATCTGCAAGAATATCACCTTTTTCTACTCTGTCACCTACGAATACGATTGGTCTCTGATTCATACAGTTACCCTGATTGCTTCGTGCAAACTTAATAACATGATATTCATCACGTCCACCGTTGTCATTTTTTACAACGATCTTTGTACTTGTTGATTTTTCTACAACACCAGAATTTTTTGCTGTAATACATACTCCGGAATCATAAGCTGCTTTTGCTTCCATACCTGTTCCGACAACCGGTGCTTCTGTAGAAAGAAGAGGCACTGCCTGACGCTGCATGTTGGATCCCATCAGCGCACGGTTCGCATCATCGTTTTCCAGGAAAGGAATCATGGATGTAGCTACAGAGAATACCATCTTTGGAGATACGTCCATTAAATCCAGATTAGATTTATCAAATTCAGATGTTTCTTCACGACGACGACCAGATACATGCGCATGGATGAAATGACCTTCTTCATCCAGAGGTTCATTCGCCTGAGCTACGACATAATTATCTTCCTCATCCGCTGTCAGATAAACAACATTATCTGTTACAACTGGATTTTCAGGATCTGTTTTATCTAATACACGATATGGAGCTTCAATAAATCCATATTCATTGATTCTTGCATAAGTTGCCAATGAGTTGATCAGACCAATGTTCGGACCTTCAGGTGTCTCGATTGGGCACATTCTTCCATAATGAGAATAATGTACGTCACGGACTTCGAATCCAGCACGGTCACGGGATAATCCACCTGGTCCTAATGCAGACAGACGTCTCTTATGTGTCAACTCTGATAATGGGTTATTGTGATCCATGAACTGTGATAACTGAGAACTTCCGAAGAATTCCTTAACCGCTGCAGTTACCGGTTTGATATTAATCAAAGACTGTGGTGTAATAGATTCAATATCCTGTGTTGTCATTCTTTCACGCACAACTCTTTCCAGTCTTGATAAACCAATACGGTACTGATTCTGAAGCAATTCGCCAACAGCACGAATACGACGGTTTCCTAAGTGGTCGATATCGTCGTCATTTCCAATTCCATATTCCAGATGGATATTATAGTTGATAGAAGCCATAATATCTTCTTTTGTAATATGCTTTGGAATCAGTTCGTGGATACTTCTCTTAAGTGCTTTCTTTAACTCTTCTCCTTCATATCCTTCTTCCAGAATTTTTTCAAGAACTGGATAGAAGACATGTTCATGTACTCCAATTTCTTCTGGATCAAAGTCTACATATTCTGCAAGGTTCACTGTCATATTGGATAATACTTTTGTATTTCCATTTTCTGTCTGAATCAGAACGCTTGCAACTGCTGCATTCTGAATTTTATCAGCCAGTTCCATATCAACAACAGTTCCGGCTTCAGCAAGAATCTCACCTGTTGTAGGATCTACAACATCTTCTGCCAGCATAAAACCTGCAATACGATTTTTAAGAGCAAGTTTTTTATTAAATTTGTAACGTCCTACCTTTGCAAGATCATATCTTCTAGGATCGAAGAACATACTGTTTACAAGGCTCTGAGCACTATCTACAGATAAAGGCTCACCTGGACGGATTTTCTTATATAATTCAAGAAGACCATCTTCATAATTGTCGGATGGATCTTTTTCAATACTTGCAAGAATCTTTGGTTCTTCACCAAATAATTCTTTAATTTCTGCATTGGTTCCAATTCCCAGTGCACGAATTAATACAGTGATCGGAACTTTTCTCGTTCTGTCAACACGTACGTTAAATACATCATTGGAGTCAGTTTCATATTCAAGCCATGCTCCTCTGTTAGGAATGACTGTTGCGGAATATAATTTCTTACCAATTTTATCATGAGCGATTCCATAATAAATGCCAGGGGAACGAACCAACTGGCTGACAATAACACGTTCTGCTCCATTAATAATGAAAGTACCAGTTTCTGTCATCAAAGGAAGATCGCCCATAAAAATATCATGCTGCTTAATTTCATCGGTTTCCTTATTGCGAAGCCTTACTTTCACCTTCAATGGCGCCGCATAAGTTGCATCTCTTTCTTTGCATTCTTCTATAGAATATTTAATATCATCCCTGCACAGCTGATAATCAACGAAATCCAAGCTCAACTGATCACTGTAATCCTCAATCGGGGAAATATCTTCAAAGACTTCTGCTAAGCCTTCCTCTAAAAACCAATTGTAGGAATCTTTCTGAATTTCGATCAGGTTAGGCACTTCAAGGACATCATCCTGCCTGGCATAGCTGATTCGCATCCCGGTACCTGATTTTATTGGCTGTATTCTGTTCTTTTCCATGGACGTTTTTTCACCTCTTGATCTAAACCTGGTTTATATACTACGATTATAGAAAAGTTCTTAAAAATAAAAGGACTTTTCTATGATTTAAAAACTAAAAAATTTCTAGACTATGGGCAGACAAACCCACAATAAAGCATTTTCTTATACTACCACATAGAATTTCAGATGTCAACATTTTTTTATCTTTGTCTTGACATTTTGTCCAAATCGTGCTTCACACGATTTTTCAGTATTTCCATGCATTTAAAAAGAACTATTGCTTTATACAATAGTCCTTTTTATGCTTTTTATTTCCCTAAATGCCCAATTGCTACCACTCGATACCAAAGATAGCTTATGCTTAATCATTCATAACGTTAATTGGATTTCCTTCCATCCAATATTTCACATTGTCAAAATTAATAATCGCACGTTTGATCAATGCCTCTTTTGTAGCAAACGCAACATGAGGTGTTGCAATTAGGTTTTTAGCCTGAAGCAATGGATGATCTTTTGCAACTGGTGGTTCATTTTCAAATACATCTACGGCAGCTCCTGCAATCTTTCCTTCATTTAATGCATCTGCCAATGCCTGACTATCTACAACCGGACCTCTTGCCGTATTAATCAGAACTGCGCTTTCTTTCATTTTTGCGATGTTATCTGCATTAATCAATCCCTTTGTACTATCATTTAAAGGTACATGCAAAGAAATAACATCACAGGAAGACATTAACTCATCAAGTGTTACATATGTAACTCCGTCCAGATCTTTCTTTGTTCTTGAATATGCATATACTTCACATCCAAAAGCTTTTGCAATATTGGCAACTCTTGTTCCGATTGCTCCTGTTCCCACAACGCCAAATTTCTTTCCTTCTAATTCAAATCCAACCAGACCATCCTTTGTTCCTTCTTCTCTGACTACCTGGTTGCACGGAATAATGTTTCGATATAGAGAAATCAGGAGACCAAATACAAGGTCTGCAACGGCTGCTGTCGAATATCCAGCACAGTTACATACAGTAATACCACGAGCCTTACATGCATCCATTGCAATGTGATCGATTCCTGTAAACGCAACTGCCAGAAGTTTCAGATTCTTACATCCGTTAATTACATCTGCATTTAATGGAAGATTTGCAACCATAATGATATCTGCATCTTTTCCTCTTTCAATTAGAGTTTCTGTATCTGTCACTTTTGTAGGATAAGCTACAATTTCCAGAGAATCTCCAACTGCCTTTTGGGCAATATCCATCAACAGATTTTCATCCACGCCAAGTGGCTCAATAATAACTAATTTCATAACAGTCTTCCTTTCTTTTTTGTCATTCTGTTTTCTATCTTTTATTATATTTTTTTACATTCTCTCTGTCAATGCAGGAGGCTCTCTAGATAAGATTCACATCCTCTTTTACATAAAAAAAGCTACACTCATAAAATGAGTATAGCTTTTCTGACTTTTCAAACACTGAACCTTACATCTTAAATTATTTAAGAGTAACTTTAGCTCCCTGTTCTTCCAGTTTAGTTTTGATTTCTTCAGCTTCTGCTTTAGATGCACCTTCTTTAACTACTTTAGGAGCTCCATCAACTAATTCTTTAGCTTCTTTTAATCCTAATCCAGTTACTTCACGAACAACTTTGATAACTTTAACTTTAGCAGATCCTACTTCTGTTAATTCTACATCAAATTCGTCTTTTTCTTCAGCTCCACCTTCAGCTCCAGCTGCTGCTACTACAACACCTGCTGCTGCAGATACACCGAATTCTTCTTCACAAGCTTTTACTAATTCATTTAATTCTAAAACTGATAAACCTTTGATAACTTCAATAATTTCCTGAGTTGTCATTATGATTTTCCTCCTATAAATAATACTTCTTTTTTCTTAATGTTATTCCAGACATTGTCTGAGATAAGAATTATTCAGCTGCTGTTTCTTCAGCTGCTTCCCCTGCTCCGTCTTTATCAGCGATCTGTTTAATAACACGAGCAAAGTTTGTAATTGGAGACTGGATGCTTCCAAGGAATTTTGCAAGTAATTCGTCTCTTGATGGAACGCTTGCGATAACCTGGATTCCGTCTTTGTCATAGAAAGTTCCTTCTACAACTCCGGATTTCATTTCCAGTACTTCAATGTCTTTCGCATATTTTGCAATGATTCTTGCTGGAGCAGTTGCATCTGTCTTAGAAATAGCAATTGCTGTTGGTCCAGTTAAATCATCTGTTAAAGATTCAAATTCTGTATCTTTCACTGCAAAACGAATCATAGTGTTCTTGTATACTTTATAATCAACACCTGCTTCTCTTAATTCCTTACGCATAGCTGTATCTTCTTCTACAGTAATTCCACGGTAAGAAACAAGCACTGCTGACTGAGCATCTTCAAGTAATCCTTTGATTTCTTCTACAATTGGTTGTTTTAATTCAACTTTTGCCATTGAAATGGTGCACCTCCTTGATTTATTTTGTGTACCGCCTCACATATAAAGAAAGCCCTCTTGTCTCCAAAGACAAAGGGCATAATTAGCACATTACTAATGATTCTCCTCGGCAGGTAGTTCTTACGTTACGCCTTGCGGCACCTGCTGTCTTCGGCAGTAATACCTTAACAAGATACCATATTATCTTGTATTTGTCAAATACTTTTTAAAGAATCCTTCCACAAAATCTGTGGAAGGATTTTATGTCAGTTAATAATTAAGCAAATTTTG
This sequence comes from Anaerostipes sp. MSJ-23, assembly GCF_018918155.1. Classification (GTDB taxonomy): domain Bacteria; phylum Bacillota; class Clostridia; order Lachnospirales; family Lachnospiraceae; genus Anaerostipes. The sequence goes on along the minus strand of NZ_JAHLPY010000003.1, from coordinate 90,182 downwards.
TTGTATCAACTTTTACTCCAGGTCCCATTGTTGCAGAAATTGTTACATTTCTGAAATACTGACCTTTTGCTGCAGCAGGTTTTGCTTTAATGATTGCATCGATTAACGTTTGGAAGTTGTCCGCTAACTGTTCCTCTGTAAAGGAAGCTTTTCCTACTGGTACGTGAATGATATTCGCTTTATCTAATCTATATTCGATTTTACCTGCTTTAATTTCTTTGATGGCATTTGCAACGTCCATTGTTACAGTTCCAGCTTTAGGGTTTGGCATTAAACCTTTTGGTCCAAGGTCACGACCTAAACGACCAACAACACCCATCATATCAGGAGTTGCTACAACAACGTCGAAGTCAAACCAGTTTTCTTTCTGGATCTTTGGAATTAATTCTTCAGCTCCTACGAATTCAGCTCCTGCTGCTTTTGCTTCTTCAGCTTTTGCATCTTTTGCGAATACGAGAACTTTTACTTCTTTACCTGTTCCATGAGGCAGTACAACTGCACCACGGATCTGCTGATCTGCCTGACGTCCGTCAACTCCAAGACGGATATGTGCTTCGATTGTTTCATCGAATTTAGCATTTGCTAATTTTTTTACTAATGCAACTGCTTCCTGTGTTTCATAAGCGTTTGACTTATTTACCAGTTTCGCAAGTTCTGCATATCTCTTTCCTTTTTTCATTCTAAAATACCTCCTGTGGTAATATCGGGAAGCAAGCCCTCCCACTTTTTTCGATTCTTTTTAAACTTATCTAAAACAGATTTCTATCTATTCTTCTACAGTGATTCCCATACTTCTTGCAGTTCCTGCGATCATGCTTGTAGCTGCTTCGATAGATCCTGCATTTAAGTCTTTCATCTTTGTTTCAGCGATCTTCTGGAGATCTTCTTTAGAAATACTTGCTACTTTTACTCTGTTTGGTTCACCAGATCCAGACTGAATCTTGCATGCTTTCTTTAATAAAACGGCAGCTGGTGGAGTCTTTGTTACGAAGCTAAAGCTTCTATCCTGATATACTGTAATAACTACAGGAATGATCACGTCTCCCTGATCTGCTGTTCTTGCGTTAAATTCTTTTGTAAACTGTACAATGTTAACACCATGCTGACCAAGTGCTGGTCCAACTGGTGGTGCTGGTGTTGCCTTTCCTGCTGGAATCTGAAGTTTGATATAACCTTCTACTTTCTTTGCCATAATCGTTAACCTCCTGATTATTGTGGTAATTACGGGATAGCCCTCCCACTCTGTCTAAGACAGAATCTTCTTTTTCTTTCTGTCTGTTCGTTACGCTTTCTTAATATCTAAGAAATCAATTTCCACAGAAGTAGCTCTTCCGAACATTTCTACTTCAATGGTAACTGTCTGCTTGTGTTCATTAATTGCAGTGATCGCACTTGTTGTTCCTTCCCAAGCACCAGAAGTTACAACAATCATATCACCGACTTCTGCATCAAAATCGATTTTTTCACGTTTTGGTGCTTCATCCTGTGTTCCTTCACTGATCTGGATTCCTAATGGTTTCATCTCAGCAGGAGTAAGCGGAACCGGCTTAGATCCCGGCCCGACAAATCCTGTAACACCTCTTGTATTTCTTACAACATACCATGTGTCATCATTCATTACCATATGAATCAATACATATCCCGGGAACATCTTCTTAGAAACTTGTTTTTTCACACCGTTTCTCAGTTCAACCACATCTTCCAGCGGTACGCGAACTTCTAAAATTTCATCTTGAAGCTTACGATTCTCAATGGTTTTTTCAATATTCGCTTTTACTTTATTTTCATATCCTGAGTAAGTGTGAACAACATACCAATTTGCTTCAGCCATAAATTCTCCTTACCTCTATCCTACCAGTGCCTGAATACCATACTGGATTCCCATATCAAGAACTGCAACAATAATTCCGATAATAATAGCACAGATAACTACAACTACTGTTTCTTTCACAATTCGCTCTTTTGTTGGCCAAATGATCTTGTTGAACTCAGCCTTCATCTCTTTAAACCAACTCGTCTTGTTTGCTTTGTTAGTCTTTTCCATACTCCACTTCCTTAAAGCTTATTACCGTGAACTATTTTGTTTCTTTGTGTAATGTGTGTGTTTTACAGAATTTGCAGTATTTCTTTGTTTCCATGCGTTCCGGATGAGTTTTCTTATCCTTAGTCATGTTATAATTACGCTGTTTACATTCTGTACATTCTAATGTTACTCGTGTGCGCACAACTTCCACCTCCATTATGATTATAAGTTAATTAATAAAATAAGGCATAAAAAAAAGACCTTCTTCCAACGCTAAAGTCTAGCGTATCGAGTGTATCATGTTTTCCACGCCACGTCAACCTCTTCTTGGTATTATTTTAAAAATATTTGATAAAAATTTTTATTGAACAAAAAAACAGCCTTGCAAAATGCGAAGCTGTTTCAAAAAGAGAGGATTAAAAAATATATATGAAAAACTATGTTTTTAGTATATCAGAATCTTATTCCGATTCAATATAATATGTGTAAACATTTCTAAAAAAAATATAAACTTCTCTTAATCACACATAAACAAAACATTTTTGCAAAAAGGAACCCCGCATTACCTGCGGGGTTCAAAATGAAAAGAGAGGATTAAAAAATATATATGAAAAACTATGTCTTTAGTATATCAAAATCCTCTCCTGATTCAATATACTCTCCATAAACTTTTCTAAAGAAAGTATAAACTTCTCTTAACGATTTCTTACTTTACATATTTGATCGTATATTGGAAACTTGTATTTTGAGTCTGTTTTTCTATTCCAAGATAATAGGTTCCCTTTTCTAAAGGCATCGGATCTGATGAAAGAGAAACAACCTTAGATCCTGAAACGATTTTTTCATAATTTTCATTTCCTGGTCCATAAAGTACAACTCTTGCTTTTCCTTTTGTCTGATACAGCGAAAAATCAACTTTTACAACTTTACTCTTTGTTAGATTAATTTTATAAAAGTTCGTAGTTCCTTTTTTGTCTGATGCTGTAAGTACATTTGTCACGGTCTGCCCTGGCTTCATTAATTGCGCCTTTTTCTTTGATGTAGCTTTAGAAGCTGTATAACTTTTCTGATTCATCCAAAAAGTAACAACATCTTTTGTTTTTGGTTTCATAACAAAACGATAACTTCCAGGGTTAAACGCATAATATCCCTTTGTTCCTTTTGCCGCATAGGTATTATCATCTGATACTCTCACCCATTTCTTTCCAGATTTCATCTGTACATAAGCTTTTCCTGCATTTGCTGCAACAATCGATACAGACTGTCTTTTCTTTGAAACTTTAAAAGACTGATACATTGTTTTTCCATTTCCTCTAACAACTTTCTGAGTAGATGTCATTCCAATATCCTGTGTTGTATAGTAATATGGATAAACATATGCCTTTCCTGCTGCCACTTTGATAGAAACTGTATAAGTTCCTTTTGCAACTTCTTGCGGTGTACTAATTGTTCCGGCTGCATTTGTCTGAGATACCAGTGCTTTTCCAGATGCCGTCTTTCCTTTATAAATAGAAACCGTTGCCTCCTGTTCTTTTCCTTGTGCATCTTGACTTATATAATTAACATAAAGATATCCTGTTTTTGCTGTATTAACCTGGACAGTCATTCCTTTTTCTGCATTTCCTGAAATCCAGTTCTTTCTTGTTGCATCATTTTTATCTTTTTCTGCTTGGTCAACAGATTTCTTATCTTGCAAAAGTAATGCCGTTACTGGACTCTTCGAAGTTTTAACCTTCTGTGCTGCCTTTGTCAAAGCACTGCCTCCGCACATCATAGATACAGCAAGTGCACTGCATAAAAATCCTTTCCACATTTTACGAAACATTGATTTTCCCTCCTTTATTTGAGAATGAACTCCTATCATTTATTTAACGATTGTCAATTTTTTCCGGATAAAGATCATGGTTTGACAAACGATTCCATGCCACTTCTTCCCACTTTGTTCCTGGTTTTCCATAATTACAGTACGGGTCAATGGAGATTCCTCCTCTTGGAGTGAATTTTCCCCATACTTCAATATATTTTGGATCTATCAAACGGATCAGATCCTTCATGATGATGTTCATACAGTCCTCATGGAAATCCCCATGATTTCTAAAACTATATAAATAAAGTTTCAAAGACTTACTTTCCACCATTCTTTCTCCTGGGACATAGGAAATATAAATCGTTGCGAAGTCTGGCTGCCCTGTAATTGGACATAAACTAGTAAATTCCGGTGCATTAAATTTCACAAAATAATCATTGTCCGGATGTTTGTTTGGAAACGTTTCCAGAACCTCCGGTGCATAATCATCTGGATACTTTGTTTTCTGATTTCCAAGCAGAGTGATATCTCCAAGTTCCTTATCATTTCTTCCACTCATTTCTTTCACCTCCTATTTTTATTGTCTGCCTGATTAGAATACATCATATTCCCAGATTTCACAACCCGAATCTATTTTTTCCTTTCATTGACTTTTTACAGATTTTCTTTATAATGAAAGCCAAAATCACATAACTATAAACAAATTTAGAAATCCCAGGAGAAATTTTATGTTTGAATATTTAAAGCAGCGTATCCCAAAACGAATTGAAGAAGAAAAAGAACGAGTATCTGCAGTTATGATCCCACTCATCAAAAAGCAGGATGGCTATCATATCTTATTCGAAGTACGTTCCAGCAAATTAAGGCATCAACCCGGTGAAATCTGTTTTCCCGGAGGAAAACGTGAACATGGAGAATCTACTATGGAAACGGCCATTCGTGAAACAAAAGAAGAGCTTCTGATCAACGATTGTGACCTGAAGCTCTATGGTGCCCTCGATTATTTCCTGTCCCCTGCAAAAGCGAGGATTGAACCATTTCTTGGAGAATTATTCCATTACAATGGACAATACAGTACCGATGAAGTCGATTCTGTCTTTACCGTTCCTCTTTCTTTTTTTCAAGAAACAAAACCTTCTTTTTATTATAACGACATTTCCATTTCTCCGCGGGAAGATTTTCCATTTGAAGAAATCCCCGGCGGGAAAAACTACCCATGGGCAAAAGGCAGTTATGAAGTATGCTTTTATCGATATGACAAGCATATCATATGGGGAATGACTGCAAAATTACTCCTGAATAACATTCAATACATTCGGAATTAACTGTTTCTTTCTAGACATGACACCTGGCAGTACCGCAACATTTCCATTGACCTCTGTCTCAAATGCCTGTTCGATGGTACTCTGACTGTTATCTCCTGTCATTGCCAGATAGGTTGTCTCTTCCAAAATATTTGTAAGCATAAAGAATACCATATTTAATTTCTGTTCTTCTCTTACAGATTCCATATATGGTAAAATCTTATCTTTGATTTCTTCCAATTCAGACTGATCTAATGATGTAATCTGTCCAACACCGAAAGTAACATCTGCTGCTGTAAATTTCTTGTAATCCTGATAGAAAATTTCATCAGCAGCTTTGCCTTTCAGATCACTTCCCGCGCGGAACATCTGCTGAGCAAAATCCTCAATTTCGATACCTGCAATCTTTGCAAGTTCATTTGCGATCTGTTCATCTACTGGTGTACATGTTGGTGAACGGAACATTAACGTATCAGAAAGAATTGCTGAGCAAAGCATACCTGCGATTGGTTTTGTAATCTCTACATTATTTTCTCTATACATTTGTGTAATAATTGTTGCTGTACATCCAACTGGTTGGTTTCTAAAGTAAACCGGTGACATTGTTTCCAGATCTCCAATACGATGATGATCAATGATTTCCTGAATATCACACTCTTCCAAACCTTCTACAGCCTGAGATACTTCATTATGATCCACTAAGATTAACTGTTTTTTCTGAATTTCCAGTAATCTACGTCTGGATAATAATCCTACAAATTCATGATCTGCATTTAAAACAGGAAAATAACGGAAACGTTTTTTCGTCATTTCATCTTTAACATCATCAATGAAATCATTTACGCTAAATGTTGCAACTTTTTCTGCCTCTGTCATTGCATAGGATACAGGAATCGACTGACAAATCAAACGACTTGCAATAAATGTATCATATTCTGTGGCAATGATGCGGCATCCTTTTTCTTTTGCAGCTTTGACAACTTCAGCATCCACTTCTGTTCCCATGCAGGCAACGATCAGCTGAGCTCCGCTTTCAATTGCTGCTTTCTGTGCGTCTGGACGGTTTGCCAGAATCACAATGTCATCATTCTTCATAAATTCCGTCATTGTCTCAACGCTGGCTGCAAGAACTGTAAGTCTTCCGTCTTCGATCACACCATCTTCATTACCTACTAACATCTTTCCGTTTAATGTAGATAGAAGATTCTTATATGGTGTTTTTGCCTTTGCTAAAATTTCGTTATCAAAAACATCCATATCTGCATGAGCGATATCACTAATAGATACAAGACCTTTTAATTTCTTTCCTTCCAGGACTGGAAGAGATACCAGTTTTAATTCATGCATCTTGTCTCCGGCTTCTTTAATTGAACAAGACTCTGTAACTCCTTCAATTTCATGAAGGTTTACATCTGTCACACGTGGACGCATATCGTTAACATAAGTTGGTGCTTTTACGCCAAACTGTTCCAAAACGAACTGGGTTTCCCCATTGACATTTCCTGCACGGCAGGCTTCATATCTCCCTCCATTTACTTCATTTTTTAAGTTTGCATACGCCAGAGCAGAACAAATAGAATCTGTATCTGGGTTGCGATGTCCTATTACATGTACTTTTCTCATGTTTCCTCCTTCTTTCTCGGTAGCCATATAATAAAGGATGTATAGCCATCCTGGCTCTCTGCCTTAATCGTACCATCATGAAGCTCAATAATTTCCTTGGCAATGGCAAGTCCAAGACCTGCTCCTCCTGTCTCTGAAGATCTCGCCTCATCTAGACGGTAAAATTTTTCAAATAAATTTTTCAGCTGATGATCTGGTATGGTTTTTCCCTGATTTCTCACAAGAATCTTTGCCTTATCTTCCTCAATCGTTCCATAAACCTCAATTTTGGAATTCGGATTGCAATAAGAAACAGCATTTCTCAACAAATTCTCAAACACTCTCGCAAGACGATCTGGATCTCCAAAAATTACAATCCGATCATCTACTTCTATCGTACATTTAAGTCCTTTGTTCCGAAAAACAGGAGTGAATGAATCAAGCACCTGTTCCAGAAGAACATAAAGATAGAACTCCTTCTTTTCTAAAGTAATATTTTGAAGATTATATCTCGTAATTTCAAAAAATTCATTGATTAACTCCCCAAGGCGTTTTGCCTTCTCAAGAGATATCCTTGTATATTTTGCCCTTTGCTCTTCCGGCATATCCGGTGCTTCATTCAAAAGGCTCAGATAAGCGATCACTGAAGTCAGCGGAGTTTTCAGATCATGCGCCAGATATACTATAATATCATTTTTTCTCTGTTCTGTCTCCTCCACATTTCTTTTTTGTTCCTTAATCGTCCCTTTAATTTCATTTAATTGCTCTTCTACTGGAAAAAGAGTTTCCGGAAGAGAAATCTTGTCATTAGACTCATCAAGAATCATCTGTATTCCTGCTTCTACCTGCCGCAAATACGTTGTAAATTTTGACATTCCAAGATAAAAGCTAAATAAAATAAGAGTTAAAAAACCTCCTCCAATGATTAAAGACTTGTTCTTCCAAAAAATCAATCGATATAGATCAATTGCATCAATCTCATTCATTCCAATTTTCTGAAACAAATAAACAACTGTTTTTGCAAAAGAATTCTGCAAAATACCGTCTACAAAAACATCCAAAACAAAATAGCCGATCAGCGAAACAATGATGCTAATCCCAATCGTCTGGATCATAATCCTTATCTTTAAACTTCGATATTTACTCCTCAACTTTGTAACCAACTCCCCAGACTGTCTTGATTAATTCTTTATGTCCCATAACTTCTCCAAGTTTTTCTCTTAAATGACGAATATGAACCATAACTGTATTATTATTATTTTTAAAATACTTTTCTTTCCATACCTGTTCAAAAAGGCTTTCGGAACTAATCACTTTTCCTCTGTTTTTTGTCAAAATCCATAGAATAGAAAATTCCAAAGGAGTCAATGTCACTTCTTCTTCTCCATAAGTGCACTGATGAGTGGAACGGTTTAAAATCAACCCGGAAATTTCCTGTGTGTCATCCTGACTGCTTCCGGTTCCATCATTATATCTTGTAAATCTTCTTAACTGGGCTTTCACACGCGCCATCAGTTCTAATGGCTCAAACGGTTTCTCAATATAATCATCTGCACCAAGCGTCAGACCATTAATTTTATCCATAGAACTTGCTTTGGCTGTAAGCATAATCACCGGAAATGTATATTTTAGACGAATTTGTTTTAAAATTTCAAATCCATCAATATCCGGGAGCATAACATCCAAAATTGCAAGATCGATATTCTCCCTTTCTACACAGGCCAACGCATCTTTTCCATTATAAAATTTGTGCACCTGATAATTTTCATTTTTTAAATATAATTCAATAAAATCTGCAATTTCTTTTTCATCATCTACTACCAGTACGGTTGACTGTTTCATCATTTCCTCCTTACTGTTTTCCACCTTCGATCACTCGGAAACGTTCTTTTCTCAACAATTCTTCTCTCGTATGTCCTTTCAGACCATAAATTGGAATATTATAAAAAAGTTTTTTTACATATTCGCATAGTTCTTTTTCATCTTCTCTGGAATCATGTTCCAATAATCCTGTTACCTGAAGCATCGCATCCAGATAAGTAACCCCATTTTGTATTACTAATATGACAGATTTTATAATCAGCATTGCCTGATATCTATCATGTTCTATTTTTTCTAAAATAAAAACAAACAGTTCTGATATTCCATTCCATCCTGTAATTCCATTTCCGACCGCAAGATCAATATATTCCTGTCTCGTATACTTTCGAAACGTCAGATCCCTGTGTTCATTCCATTCATCAAAAATACGGCTTCTGTCGGAAACTTCCCGACTTGCCATAAACAATCGCTTATTTTTCTGATTGCGCAGCAAAAGACCACTTCTCCAGAATACAATACGCACCATTAAAAATTCTTCCAATTCCGCGTAAGTGCCAGGTTGTGTGGCAACCTCTGCAAAAATCTCATAACAATCATAAAGATCAAGAATCCCATAAGAAAACATCATACCAAAAATAATCTCTTCCCATTCAGTATATCTCTCCATATCCTGTTTCATTTGACGACTTTGTACAGAAAAGAAAAAAATATCCTTTGCTTCCTGATTAACTCTTAATGCATCTTCTTCTACAGAAATAAAACCAAGATAGCAAAGCTGCTGTAATTCTTCCATATAAGGTTCTATCAAAATTCCTGTAGAATCTTGCGGTTTCCACAAATCAATCAATAATTCAATTGCTTCTTTTCGAAGCATTTTCCCAAGAAGCTCCGGATGTTCTTGAAGTTTATTTGAAACTTCCTGAGCCATTTCTTTTGGTTCACTTTCCTCGCAAAATGGTAGAAAGAGACGTTCACATATGACCATCAGATTTCTTGGCTGATTTGCAGCTAATTCTTCTATGTACGATTTTTCTGAAACTAGTACTTTGGCCATATTATGCCTCCTTCGCCTGATGTAGCGTTTTCTTATTTATATAAAGTATATCTTATTGGACGTATTCCGTCCAGTGTGAAGTTTTTGAAGAATTATCTTTTAAAATAATTCCTTTATTCTATTTATATTCTCTTTTGTCATCTGATATCCCATATCATAAGTTTGTCTTAAAACATCGATATCTTTTTCCAAACTTTCAATCGAGTGACTTGGTCTTAAAATAACAGCTTTGCCTTCTTTTTCCAATTTTTCACAAAACCGAACCGTCTGATTATATCTTATATGTCGATTCATCAAAAGTTCTGGTAAATGTGGATATTTTTTCTTTAACACAAATGATGCCAATTTATGACTCTTACTTAATGTCTTTTTATATCCCTTTGGTCTTGTTAATACAATCAAATTCTTTTCGTTACCATCCCGAATTGCCTTTCGTATCGGAATCGGATCTGCCAGACCACCATCAAAATATGGCTGTCCATCTAATTTAATCGCTGGAAATACAAGTGGAATTGCACAGGTTGCCCTAAGCATCATACATTTTTTATCCAGCTTGCTTCCATCTTTATATTCTACTTGTCCAGTCCGGGCATTGGTCACTCCAACCCGAATTCTTCCTTTATATTCATGAAATGTTTTCCAATCGAATGGATACAGTTTATTAGGAATCGTATCATAAATAAAATCAAGCCCAAATGGACTTTTTTGTTTTAACAAATTTCCTTTTCCAATATATCTCGTGTCATTTCTATGATTGATTAAAATCTGAAGATTTCTCTTTTTTTGTTTAGAAATATAGGAAAATCCATCGCAGATTCCTGCTGATACTCCAATCATATATGGAAACATAATATCTTCATCCAGCAGCGCATCCATAACTCCAGCGCTAAAAATTGGGCGGAATGTACCGCCTTCCAAAATAATTCCAGGCATAATTGATCCTCCAATCTGCACCTAACTTCGCAAGCCTGACCCTGCAAGTTATGCCTTTCCTGGATATTATAGCACGTTTCTACCATTGAAAGATACAAATTGAGCAAGAAAATATCATCTTTTTTTATTGCTATCATCACTCTTCAATGGTACAATATTGTCGTAACTAAAATGGGAGCTTAACAAAGGTACACCGTTGCCTTGGCTGAGAGGAAGTTTTTTGAGACTTCGACCATCGACCTGATGCGGATAATGCCGCCGTAGGGATTTGGATGCTATGAATACAAGATGAACTGTAAAGCGGCATCAAATCGTTTTTTCGGTTTGTCTTTTTTTATCTCAACAAAATATCGGAATATCAAAACAAAGAGTCTCCCAAACTATGAATTGGAGGTTTCGTAATGAAATACACAACACAGATGAACGCTGCAAGACAGGGAATTGTAACAAAAGAAATGGAAGCGGTCGCTGCCTATGAAGGACTTGACGTACAAGATATCTTAAAGGAAGTTGCTGCAGGAACAATTGTTATCCCAGCAAATAAAAACCACAAATGTTTAAAACCTTTTGGTATCGGGAACTCTTTAAAGACAAAGATCAATGTCAATCTTGGTACATCTAGAGATTGCCTGAATCTGGACGTTGAGATGGAAAAAGTACATCAGGCTGTTGATATGGGCGCAGAAGCTATCATGGATTTATCTTCTTTTGGACATACTCATGTATTTCGTAAAAAACTGGTAGATGAATGTCCAGCAATCCTTGGTACTGTGCCAATTTATGATGCCATTGTTTATTATAACAAACCACTAAAAGAAATCACATCCCGTGAATGGATCGACGTATTTAAAATGCATGCAGAAGATGGTGTAGACTTTATGACCATCCACTGTGGTATCAACCGCAACACTGCTGATCGTTTCAAAGCTATGAAACGTAAAATGAATATCGTTTCTCGTGGAGGATCTTTAATCTTTGCATGGATGGAAGCAACAGGAAATGAAAATCCATTCTTCGAATATTATGATGAAATCCTAGATATTTGTAATGAATATGATGTAACTTTAAGCCTTGGTGATGCATGTCGTCCTGGATGTCTTGCAGATGCCAGTGATGTTTCTCAGATCGAAGAGCTTGTTACATTAGGAGAATTAACTGCACGTGCATGGAAAAAAGATGTACAGGTTATGATCGAAGGTCCAGGTCATATGCCAATGGATCAAATCCAGGCAAACATGAAAATTCAGCAGACCATTTGCCATGGTGCACCTTTCTATGTCCTTGGACCTCTTGTTACAGATATCGCACCTGGATATGATCATATTACTTCTGCCATCGGTGGCGCAATCGCTGCTGCTTCTGGTGCCAGCTTCTTATGCTATGTAACACCAGCAGAACATTTACGTCTTCCAAACCTTGATGATGTAAAAGAAGGAATTATGGCTTCCAAAATTGCAGCACATGCAGCCGATATCGCAAAAGGTGTTAAAGGCGCTATGGATTGGGATAATCAGATGGCTGCTGCAAGACAGAAACTTGATTGGGAAAAACAGTTCGAACTTGCTCTTGATCCTGAAAAGGCAAGAAGATATCGTGAAGAGTCAACTCCTGAGAGAGAGGATACCTGCACTATGTGCGGAAAGATGTGCTCTGTACGAAATATGAATGCCGTTCTGGCCGGTGAAGATGTAGACGTCATCTAAAATATAATGCATGATGGAATCTAAGAACTCCGGCGGATCCAAAGCATATGATTTTTGTATTCCTTAAAAATATATGTATGAAAGAGGTATCAAACTTATGTCAAATGAAAGAAATGGATTTTCAAGCCGTCTGGGATTTGTTCTCGCAACGGCTGGGTCCGCCGTAGGTCTTGGAAATATTTGGAGATTTCCATATCTAGCGGCAAAATATGGCGGAGGAACTTTCCTCCTAATCTACCTGATTCTTACTTTAACCTTCGGTTTTACTTTGATGATCACTGAAGTTGCTCTTGGAAGAAAAGCAGGTACAAGTGCGATCAATGCATTCGGGCATTTTCGCAAAAAATATACATTTATCGGTTACTTAACGAGTATTATTCCATTTATTATTTTCCCATATTATTGTGTCATTGGTGGATGGGTTACAAAATATGCGCTAATTTCTCTTCAAGGAAGAATTCACGAAGCAACTTCTGATACATTCTTTACTGAATTTATTGGAAAAACAACGGAACCTATGATCTGTCTTCTTGTCTTCCTTGTAATTACAACCGTTGTTGTAGCCGGTGGTGTAAAAGGCGGAATCGAACGTGTCAGCACAATCCTTATGCCGGTACTGATCATCCTTTTAATCGGGGTTTCCGTTTTTTGTATTACAAGACCTGGTGCCATGGCTGGTGTTGTTTATTACTTAAAACCGAATCTTAGCGATTTAAGTCCAAAAACATTCCTTGCTGCACTTGGACAGCTTTTTTATTCGATGTCACTTGCCATGGGAATTATGATTACCTTTGGATCTTATATGCCAAGGAAATCAGACTTGGAACAATCAGTAACACAAGTAGAATGTTTTGATACAGGTGTTGCTTTCCTTGCAGGACTGATGATCGTACCTGCTGTATTTGTATTCTCCAATGGAGACTCTTCCATGCTGGCAAAAGGACCATCCTTAATGTTTGTAATGCTGCCAAAAGTATTTGACAGTATGTCTTTTAGCAATGGAATTGCTATGGTATTTTTTGTGTTGGTATTGCTTGCAGCCTTGACTTCTTCTATTTCCTTACTGGAAACTCTGGTTGCTGTATTAATGGATAAATTTCAGATGAAGAGATCTACTGCATGTATTACCATGTTTATTATTGCCTTACTGATGGCTGTTCCATCTTCTCTCGGATTCGGAGTTTGGAACGGAATCAAGATTCTTGGATTTGATTTTCTTGATTTCTTTGATTTTATTAGTAATAGTGTTTTAATGCCGATTGCTGCATTTTTAACCTGCATTTTTGTCGCTTATGTAATTAAACCGGAAGCTATTATCAATGAAGTAGAAAGTTCCGGAAAATTCAAAAGAAAACCTTTATTCCTTGTGATGATCAAATATATCGCTCCGATCTGCATCATAGCGATTCTGATCTTCTCCATCCTAGAAGGAATGGGAATTATTACAGTATAAATATAAAAAAGTTGCCCTTGAGAACTCGCTTTCGCTCAGATTCTCACGCAATGGTTACTAAATTCGCGTGGTGGTTTCTCCACCTCGCTTATCAAGTACCAGCGTGTTCCTATGGTTCTCTTGGGGCAATTTTTTTATATCTTTTCATCGATTATTCCGATCACAATGCATGTATCAAATCCGATGTTTTAAATCTTATTCTCTTTTACTTTCGGTTCAATAGGAATTGCCCTTGAGAACTCGCTTTCGCTCAGATTCTCACGCAATGGTTACGCAATTTGCGTGGTGGTTTCTCCACCTCGCTTATCAAGTACCAGCGTGTTCTTATGGTTCTCTTGGGGCAATTTCTTATAGTTATATTTTAATTATTTCTAGCATATTATCCTAAGATACCAATTAAGAAGCTGGCTGAGATAAGGACGATGGCTCCTCCAAGTCTTGTTGCCATTTGTGCAAATGGGATTAACCCCATGCGGTCGGATGCCGAGAGGACAGCGATGTTTCCGGTTCCTCCCATACTGTTTGTGCATAAACCAGCTGTGATCGATGCTTCAACTGGGTAAAATCCAACAAATTTTCCAAACAGACCGGCACAGACAGCTACGGTAAGAATAATAACGACTGTAATAAGAATAAACTGTGGTGTTAGTGCTGCACCTAAAACCTTGAGATCAAGAAGGGCAATTCCAATTCCAGCAAGCAATGCACTTGTAAAATTTTTCATTACAAACTGACTCCACTGCACAGCGGCTTCTTCATATTTTTTTGGTACAATTCCCGCAACTTTGCAGATGACTACTACAATAATCATAAAAGCATATGCATGGACACTTGGAAAAATTTTGCTGATCAATGTTCCAATTGTAAAAAACATCATAGCAAATAATAATCCCATTCCCATCGTTGTAAAATCAAGTTCTTTTTTCTCTGTTTTCTTTCCATCATTTTTTGTTGGCATCAACTGTCCGTTTCCATTAATGGATGGAATGGCTGTTCCAAGTTTTGCAATTAAGGCCGCACAAATGATGGCTAATACATTTCCAACAGCAGAGGCTGGAATCATTTGGGAAATGATCTGTGCACTATCTGCACCAGTTGCTCCTGCATAAATACCAGAAAGTGGAATTACTCCAGCCCCCATGCCTCCACTCATCATTGGAAGTGCGATGTAAAGAATGGTTTCTCCAAATCCACGTCCGGTAATAATTCCCATCACACCTGCCATCAAGACAGCACATGTCATTGACAAAAATGAGATTGGAAGAAATCTTACGGCTGCCTTTTTTAAAAGATCACGGTCCATTCCAAGAATACTCCCTGTGATCAGGGCTGCAATATAAAAATCAAGAAATCCAACATTATTCATAAAATCCTTACAGTTTTCTACAACAGCTTTGGGGAGGATTCCAAATGTTGCCAGTGCAGAAGATGCAAAAATACAAAACACAGCCCCACCGCCTAAGTAGGATCGAATCATAGGAATTTTGTTTCCCATCAGATTAAGAGCACTTCCAAGAATCATCATAACAGCCAGCGCTCCTACCATGTTTTCTGGAAGAATTCCTGTCATTGCAGCATATAAAATAACAACTGCTGCAAGTAGATACATCGGCAAAGACATTCCCATAATTTTTATTTCTTTTAATTTTTCTATTCTCATTCCAGGCAGGCCCGCTGCCTGTACGCTTTTTAAAACCTTTTCCATGCTCCTTATCTCCCTTCTAAAAATTTTTTACAATTTTGAAACTCCAAGTTCGACTGCTTTTTTTGCAACTGCTTGTGCTACATGTTTTGCAACACGTTCATCGAAAGCTCCTGGAATAATATACTCTTCCTTTAATTCTTCTTTACTAATAATATCTGCAATTGCATAGACAGCTGCAATTTTCATTTCTTCTGTAATATCTGTTGCCTGCGCGTCCAGCGCCCCACGGAATATTCCTGGAAATACAAGGACATTATTGATCTGATTTGGAAAATCAGATCGCCCAGTCGCAACAACTCTTGCTCCACCCTTTTTTGCTTCGTCTGGCATAATTTCCGGTGTTGGATTTGCCATTGCAAATACAATGGCATCGTCTGCCATGTTGCTTACCATTTCCGCTGTTACAATTCCAGGTGCAGACAATCCAACAAAAATATCTTTTCCTTTCATTACTTCCGCAAGTGATCCATGAATTTGTTCTTTGTTTGTTTTTTCTGCCATTTCCTTTTGTGCCGGATTCATCCACTCTTCTCCCGGTGCCAACGCTCCCTGACGGTCTACAAGAACAACATCACCAACACCAATTTCTAAAAGCAGCTTACAAATTGAAATTCCTGCAGAACCAGCCCCATTGATAACAATTTTGACATCCTCCATTTTCTTTCCAACAAATTTCACGGCATTTAAAAGTCCTGCAGAAACAACAATGGCCGTTCCATGTTGATCATCATGAAATACCGGAATATCCAGTTCTTCTTTTAATCGTTTCTCAATTTCAAAACATCTTGGTGCTGAAATATCCTCCAGATTAATTCCTCCAAACACTGGCGCAATACGTTTTACCGTCTCAATAATTTCTTCTGTATCTTTTGTATCCAGACAAATAGGAAATGCATCAATCCCAGCAAACTCTTTAAAAAGAATTGCCTTCCCTTCCATAACAGGCATCGCTGCTTCTGGTCCAATATCTCCAAGGCCAAGAACCGCTGTTCCATCAGAAACAACTGCTACAAGATTTCCCTTTGCTGTATAACGATAAACTTCTTTTTTATTATCACGAATCTTTCGGCATGGTTCTGCAACTCCAGGTGTATATGCTGTACTTAAATCATCTCTTGTCTTTACTTTTACCTTTGAGATAATTCCAACCTTTCCTTTGTTTTCCTCATGCATTTTTAAAGCCATTGCATTGTAATCCATTGTTTAATCTCCTTTCAATTTTTTCTTACGTTTTTCTTTCTGATTTCACTTTATCAAATTTGCAAAAAAAGAAAAGTTTTAGAATCTATAGAAAGACTTTTGAAAGTAAAAAAAATGGAAACCACTATTTTTTTCTTTTATAATAAAATTAAACGAAAGGAGGCTTACATGAAAAAACTGTCTATTTTACAAAAACTTACTTTATCCTATACTTTGATCGTACTAATTGTTATGATTCTTACTGGTCTTTTTATTTTTCCAATAGAATTAAAAACCCTTAATAAAAACCTGGAATCAAATATTTCACATACTGCATCCATCCTATCCAGTGATCCAGAAATTATCGATGGATTGTCCAAAGGGACCTTTGATTCTTCGCTGATCAAACGACTTGATATCATTTTTTCTGGAACGACCAAAGATATCAATTATCTTGTTATTTCAAATACCAACGGTATCCGTCTTTATCATCAAAACCACTTTTATATTGGAAAAAAATTTACTGGTGGAGACTATGAAAAAATTTTAACCGGAGCAAAACCTTATATTACAATACGACAGGGAAATGAAGACGTACAAAAACGTGCCTTTCATGCAATTCAAAATAAAAAAGGCAATATCATCGGATTTTTAATGGTCAGTGCTTCTTTATCCACAATTCATCAACAAAAAAGGCAACTTATCACCGGTTTTCTATTGATTTTTCTTCTAATTTTTTGTGTTGGCGTAGTAATTGCTTACATTATCGCAAGAAATATAAGAAAATCACTACTCGGATTTGAACCTGGAACTTTTGCAGATATGTATTTACAAAGAGAAGAGATTCTTGATAATCTTGATGAATTGATTTTAGCCGTTGATAAAAACCAGCAGCTTCTTTATCAAAATAAAACTTCTGAAACAATGGAAGATGCAAAATCATTTTTTTCCAACACAGCTCTTACGGCTCTGATTGAAGAAGGATTTCACACCGGAAAGTCTCTATTTGGACGAATATTGGAAATTAGCGGAGCATCACTCCTTGTTAATCTAATTCCTTTACCAGAGCCCGGAAAACCAGAAGCTGTCCTTTTGATCATGCGTGATCGGACAGAAATTACTTCCCTCGCTCAACAGTTAACTGGAACAAATCATGTGATTGATGCTTTGAGAGCAAATACACATGAATATATGAACAAATTACATGTGATTTCTGGACTGCTCCAAATTGGATCCATCGATGAAGCGATTGAATTTATTAGTGATGTTTCAACAGATATTGAAAGTGGTTATCAGACGATTGTTCGTCAAATTAGAAATCGAACCATTGCTGCCCTAATTCTTGGAAAGCGAAATCGGGCAAAAGAATTAGATATTGATTTTACACTAAGAAAAGACAGCTCCCTCGAAGAACATAATCCATATCTATCGACAAAAGAGCTCGTCACAATTGTTGGAAATTTGATTGAAAATGCTTTTGATGCAACAAAAAATATGCCAGGAATTCGCCAGGTGGAACTATTCATCACCTCTAATGAACATGGACTGACCATCACGACCGATGACACCGGACATGGTATGACAGAGCAGCAAATTGAGCGAATTTATGAAGGACAATACACAACCAAAGGAGAAGGACATGGTATCGGCCTACGACTGATCCAAGAAATTATGAAAAAACATGAAGGATTTTTAGATATCGTGTCTGAACCGGAAGCTGGAACTTCCTTTACAATCAGCATCAATAAAAGGAGAAAAAATTATGATTAAAACCGTGATTGTTGAAGATGACCTGATGGTTGCTTCTATCAATTGTCAATTTGCACAAAAAAATCCAGATATCCAAATCGTAGCAACCTTCCATAATGGAAAAGATGCTCTAGCTTATTTAAAACAATCAACTGCAGATTTACTACTCCTTGATCTTTATATGCCAGATTATACAGGACTGGAACTTTTAAGCCAACTCCGGAAAGAAGGAAATGAAATTGATGTCATTATGATCACTGCGGCTAATGACGCTGAACATATTAACGAAGCACTTCGCCTTGGAATTGTCGATTACCTGATCAAACCATTCCAATATGATCGATTCGCCATGGCACTCGATAAATATCTTCTTCGTAGAAAAGCTATACAAAGTGGCCTTCCTTTCACTCAAGAAGAAATCGATCGTCTGGTCAGCACCACACCACCTTCCGCCTCAAGTAAAAAAACAGAATTACAAAAAGGGGTTCAACAAAAAACTCTAGAAAAAATCCGGACATGTCTGAACAATCATAAAAACCAATACCTGACATGCGAACAGATTGCCTCAGAAACTGGATTATCCAGAGTCACAATCCGAAGATATATGAATTTTCTTATTGAAGAAAACGAAGCCACCAGTCTTATTGATTACTCAACTGGCGGAAGACCAAGCATTTTATATGAGCTAAAAATATGAAGGGGCGTTTTATAACGCCCCTTCATCCTTACAACATTCGTTCTTTGATAAATTTTTCAAATTCTTCTTCTTTTCCTTTTGTAAACCCACCCTTTTTCACAAGAACTGCCTGGTTTTTTCCAATGATCAATGCATAAATATGTGGGAGATTATAAAACTTCCTTACCTGTTTATATTCATATTCTTTCTGAAGTTTTCCTTGTTCCATTAAAATTTTATTTCCAAAACGTACAATGCACTCCGGTTGTTCCTGTTCTTTTTTCTTTGCTGAATGGTCAATAACTTTTACAATAATTATATAATAACCATAAATTAAAAGACCCCCAACAAAGCAAAGGATAAACAGTGCACTTTCCGACATTTTATATCCTGCTTTAAGACTCAAGACAAAAGCAATTGCTGAGATGATCATTAAAACAATTCCAAGAATTCTCGTTGATTTACAGAAAACATACTTGGCGTATTCTTTTGTCACTTCTTTGTCTGTATGATATTGATTTTGAAATTTTAAATCTTCCATTTTGATATGTCTCCCTTTTATACAAAAAAATCCTGCTTTTCACAGGATTTTTTGTTTTTCTTTTTATTTTACTCTATAGGCTTTAGATGTTTCAGTGAAATATCCATAATCGGTGCTGAGTGTGTTAATGCTCCACAAGATACATAGTCAACGCCGATTTCACGGATCGTTTTTAGTCGTTCCTTTGTGACATTTCCAGAGCATTCTGTTTCAGCGCGTCCATCAATCAATTTCACGGCCTCGCGCATTGTGTCATCATCCATATTATCTAACATAATAATATCTGCACCAGCTTCTACAGCTTCTTTTACCATGGAAAGATTTTCTGTTTCCACTTCGATCTTTCTTACAAATGGCGCATATGCTTTTGCCATATCAACTGCCTGGCGAATGCCTCCGGCTGCTCCGATATGATTATCTTTTAACATAACTCCGTCCGATAAATTGTATCGATGATTATGTCCGCCTCCGACAGTTACCGCATATTTTTCAAATGGTCTCATGTTTGGTGTTGTTTTTCTTGTATCAAGAAGCTTTGTTTTATAGCCTTTCAGTTCCTTTGCCAGCTCATTTGTAAACGTAGCAATTCCACTCATTCTCTGAAGGTAATTTAATGCAACTCTCTCTCCGGAAAGTAATGCACGAATATCTCCTTTTACAACCCCCATGAGATCACCCTTTTTTACTCTGTCTCCATCTTTTAATTTTGTTTCAAAAATTACCTGATCATCCAGAAGCTTAAATACACGTTCAAAAACTTCCAATCCACAGATAATTCCATCTTCCTTACAAATCAGATCAACTGTTCCTAGTTTTGCCTGCGGCATGACAGCATTCGTACTGACATCTTCTCCTGTAATGTCTTCTTTTAACGCATTCATCAAATATTCATCGATGTTAATTTTCATCGTTACACCATTGATCATAAAAACTTCTGTCCTTTCGTTTGATTTCGTCCAGAACAAGCTGTTCATTTTCTTTTTCTCGTTGTTCTTCATTCTCATATTGAGAAAGATCTACAGGAACTTCTTCTGCTTTTCCTGGATGAGCTGTAATATCTTTTGCTGCCGCCTTTGCAAAAACCAAAGCTTCTAGCAGAGAATTACTTGCCAGACGGTTCTTTCCATGAACTCCATTACAGCTTGTCTCACCAACTGCATACAAATGATCCATCGATGTCTTACTATCTAGATTTACTTTTATACCACCCATAAAATAATGCTGTGCCGGTGTTACAGGAATTGGCTCTTTTGTCATATCATAGCCTTCTTCCAAACACTGTTTATAAATATTCGGAAAACGTTTTTTGATTCGTTCTCCATCCAAATGTGTCACTGATAAATACACATGATCGCTGTGATCCTTTTTCATCTGTTTACAAATCTCACCGGTTACAACATCTCTTGGTTTTAATTCATCGGTAAAACGCTCTCCATCTTTATTCAGCAGATAAGCCCCTTCTCCTCTGACAGATTCCGAAATCAGGAATCTTCTTCCTGGCTTCTTTGAATAAAAAGTCGTTGGATGAATCTGTATGTAGTTAATATTTTCCAGATCCACATGATGGCGCAAACAAATGGCAAGGCTGTCCGCTGTTAGATGAGGAAAGTTTGTAGAGTGTTTAAATAATCCACCGAGTCCTCCCGTTGCAAGCACAGTATCGGGTGCCTCAATCGTATCAAGTTCTCCTTGTTCATTTTTGTAAACGACTCCTTTACAAGCCCCACCTTTTTCAATAATATCGACCATTGTACAATGTGTCATGATCGTAATGTTATCTCGTTTCTTGGCCTCTTCATATAAATGGCTTGTAATTTCTTTTCCTGTCAGATCTTCATGATGAAGAATACGGAAGGTAGAATGTCCTCCTTCTCTCGTAAACTCGATTTTTCCATCCTTCAAGTCAAATCTCACACCAAAATCTTTTAGATCCTGTATAATCTGTGGTGATTCTTTGATCATCTTTTCGACGGCACCTTTGTTATTTTCATAATGTCCAGCCTTCATAGTGTCTTCAAAATAAGCATCATAATCTTCTGGATTCTTTAATGCAGAGATTCCTCCCTGTGCTAAAAATGAATCACTTTCTTCAACCTCTTTTTTTGTGATCACAATAATCTTATAATCCTTTGGGAGGAATAATGCGTGGAACAGTCCTGACGCACCGCTTCCCACGATAACAACATCTGCTGATTTCATAATTTTTTAGTCCCTTTCCTAGAACTTTTATCTTTTTTATCCGGCGATACGCAGCATCTCATCTAATGCTTTCTTTGCTTTAAGACGCAGATCTTCCGGAAGTTCTACTTGATTTTTTAAGTCTCTTAATGTGTCACGAACATTTTCCAGAGTAATTCTCTTCATATTCGGACAGAACTGACGGTGTCCTACAGAATAGAAAGTTTTTCCAGGATTCTTCTGTTTCAGTTCATAAAGCACTCCCATTTCTGTACAGATAATAAAAGTATCCTTATCTGATGCTGTTGCATAATTAATGATGCCAGATGTACTTCCCACATAATCCCCAAGTGCAACAACGTCTGGTGTACATTCTGGATGTACTAAAACTTCTGCTTCTGGATGTACCTCTTTGGCTTTTAACACATTTTCCTTCGTAATACTTCTATGTACATGACAGAAACCATCATTGTAAATAAAATTCTTTTCTGGAAGCTGACTTCCAATATATCTTCCAAGATTTTCATCTGGAATAAAGAAAATATTTTTCTGTGGAAGCGAGCTTACAACTTTTAGTGCATTGGATGATGTTACACATACATCCGCGTAAGATTTGATCTCTGCTGTAGAATTAATATAACATACAACCGCAAGATCATCGTATTCTTCTCTTACCTGTTTGATCTTATCAATATCGATCATATGTGCCATCGGGCAATCTGCTAACTGATCCGGCATCACAACCATACGGTCCGGATTTAAGATCTTTGCACTTTCACCCATAAAGTTTACTCCTGCAAAGCAGATCACATCTTTAGATTCTTTTAATGCAACTTTGGCAAGATAATAGGAATCCCCTACATAATCTGCAATTGCCTGCACCTCATCATCTACATAATAATGTGCTAATAAAACAGCATTTCTTTCTTTTTTTAATTGTTCGATTTCTTTCTTTAATTCGTCCATCCTTCTCTCCTTGCTATTGTTAATAAATATACCACTTCAACTTCGTCTAATCAAGTATCCATGCCACTTTTCCTATACATTTTCTCTGGTTTCAGACATTCTGAAAGTAGTATAACACAGTCCATGTTTTTTTTCTAACTTTGCACAATAGAAAAACAGCATTTCTATCAAAATTATTGTTTTATTGATAAAAATGCTGTTTTTCAAATTATAATTCCATTGATGTATTTTTAGTTTGTAATAACGTTTGTTGTTTCTTTATCAAATACATGTACTTTGGAAAGGTCGATGACAAAGTTTACTTCATCTCCCATTTTTCTTGTTGCTCCAGGTTCTACTCTTGCTGTCATTGGTGTATTGTTGAAGTCAAAGTATAAATAAACTTCAGATCCAAGCATTTCAGATGCATTGATTTTTGCACTGAATTTTGCATAAGCTGCATTTGGATTTTTGATTTCATCTGTAACATTTTCCGGACGTACTCCTACAACAACTGTCTTTCCATTGTAATTTCCAGCTTTTAATTTTGCTGCTTTTTCTGCAGGTAATGCAAATTCAAGATTTCCAGCCTTTAATGTTACATTATCCCCCTGAACATTACATACAGCATCAATAAAGTTCATCTGTGGAGATCCGATAAATCCTGCTACAAACAGGTTTCCTGGCTGATTATAAAGATGATCTGGTGTATCGATCTGCTGTACCACACCATCTTTCATAACAACAATTCTTGTTCCAAGAGTCATCGCTTCTGTCTGGTCATGTGTTACATAGATAATTGTTGTTCCAAGTTCTTCATGAAGTTTTGCAATTTCCACACGCATCTGAACTCTTAATTTAGCATCAAGGTTTGACAGTGGTTCATCCATCAAAAAGACTTTTGGATTACGCACAATCGCACGTCCCATGGCAACACGCTGTCTCTGACCTCCTGATAATGCACCAGGTTTACGATCAAGCAATGCTTCCAATCCAAGGATCTTTGCTGCATGATTTACTTTCTTTGCAATTTCATCTTTTGGAAGCTTACGAAGCTTTAATCCGAAAGCCATGTTATCAAATACAGTCATATGTGGATATAACGCATAGTTCTGGAATACCATGGCAATATTTCTATCTTTTGGTTCTACATCATTCATCAATTCTCCGTCGATCTTTAATTCTCCAGATGTAATTTCTTCCAGACCTGCAATCATTCTTAAGGTTGTTGATTTTCCACATCCTGATGGTCCGACGAAAATGATAAATTCTTTATCTTCTACTTCGATATTGAAATCTTTTACTGCTTCAAATCCGTTATCATACTGTTTTGTAATATGGGATAATGATAAACTTGACATAATATTTTCTCTCCTTAATCCATAAGCCGAATATCTCTTGAAGAACTTCCTACAAAGAATCTACAAGTGAATCCATTTTCAATTTCTACATTTACTGTGATTTGTTTCTCTTCTCCTGGTTTTAACGATACCTTTTCAAATCCGGCCAGTTCTTTTATAATGTCTGGTTCGTTTTCCCGATGAACATAAACCTGTACAATCTCGCTTCCTTCTACGTCTCCTGTATTTTTTACACAAAGAGTAATTGCTCGATTGGTTCGGTCTAATGCAAGATTGCTATATTCAAATGTTGTATAACTTAAACCGTGTCCAAAGCAAAATTGTGGTTCAATATGGAATTTATCATTATATCGGTATCCAACATAAATTCCTTCTGCATAACGAACTTTGTCTGTTCCAGGAAATTCTCCGATACAATGTGCAGAGCAGTCAGAAAGTGTTTTATAAAATGTTTCTGGAAGTTTTCCAGAAGGGTTGATTTCTCCAAGCAGAACTTCTGCCATGGCATTTCCACCTTCCATTCCTGCGTACCATCCCCAGACAACTGCTTTTGCCTGATCAATCCATTCTCCCATCTCTACTGGAGTTCCGCCAATCAGCACAACCGGCATGTCCGGTTTCACTTCTAAAAGTTCCTTAATCAACTCATCCTGTTCAT
This sequence comes from Anaerostipes sp. MSJ-23, assembly GCF_018918155.1. Taxonomy (GTDB): domain Bacteria; phylum Bacillota; class Clostridia; order Lachnospirales; family Lachnospiraceae; genus Anaerostipes. Next base: position 65,490 of record NZ_JAHLPY010000003.1, on the reverse strand, counting down.
ATGGAAGTTTCATATCTGGACGGTCATTTCCTTCGCTATCATGATCATGGTCTAAGCCACCGATATAAATAACAGTTTCATATTCTTTTGCTTTTTCCACTGCTGCTTTTCGCATTGCGGCTCTTTTTTCTTTTAAAGCTTCATCTTCCTGCTGCTGTTTTACAGAACCGCCACCGTTTTCCAGACTGGTTTCCTGCCAGTTTGTATCGCTTTCTTCTTTTTTCGGATCTTTTTCATAACCTTCAATATAATCAACCTGTACATTTCCACCAAGATGTGTTTTCAATCCCATCAATGGTGTAATTTCATACAATGCTTTGATTTCTGCACTTCCCCCATTATTTGAGTGAATCTCTTCTGCATTTCTTCCAACAAGCAGAATCTTCTTCAATTCCTCTTTCTTTAATGGAAGTGTATGATCTTCATTTTTCAAAAGAATGACAGATTCTTCTGCAATTTCTAATGCTTTCTGTCGATGTTCCGGTGTATTATAAGCTCCGGATTTTCTTTTCCCATCGAGCATATGAAGACGGATCATCAGTTCCAGAATATGAAGAACTTTCTGATCAACAACTTCTTCACTGATTTCTCCTGCTTCGATTTTTTTCTTTAATGGATTTGCCATAAAGTAATCGTCAAAATCACTTGTTACTGACATTTCTACATCAAGCTGTGAATTTGCAGCTTTCTCTGTATCATGAACAGCTCCCCAATCGGATACGACAACTCCTTCAAATCCCCATTCTTCACGAAGAATGTCTTTTAATAAGAAATCACTTTGACAGCAATGTTCATCACGTATTTTATTGTAAGCTCCCATCACTGCATAAACATCACCTTCTGTAACTGCATCATGAAACGCTGGGAGATAAATTTTTCTCAAAACGTCTTCATCAATTTCAACATTTACCCAAAGACGTTCTGTTTCCTGATTATTTACTGCAAAATGTTTCACACACGCTGCGACATCCCAATTCTGTACTCCCTGAATATAAGGGACAGCCATTTCTTTTGTAAGATATGGATCTTCACTAAAATATTCAAAGTTACGTCCACAAAGAGGACTTCTCTTAATATTAACTCCTGGTCCAAGAAGCATGTCCTTGCCTCTTCCTCTGAATTCTTCTCCTAAAACATTTCCCATATCAGAAGAAAGCTTACGATTCCATGTTGCTGCCAGTGCACTGATACATGGCATATAAGTCACATAATCATCTGTATGATTGATCGTTGCCCAGCTATCCGGTTCAAATTCCTGACGAACACCCATCGGTCCGTCAGAAAATTTTAATGGTGGAATTCCAAGGCGTTCTACGCCAGCTGTCTGAAACAGCTGTGCACCGTGGATCATGCCGATCTTTTCATCCAGAGTCAGTTCTTTCAGAATTTTTTTCGCCTGATCTTTTCTCTGCATTTTCCTAAAACTCCTTTTTCTATCTGCACACAACAACAGCTTTTGGATCAGATACTTTCACAATTGTATCGTTGCCATCTACAACAAGTTCTGCATTGTCAGCTGATGTTAATTTACAATTTACAAAACGGATTTCATAAGCGTTTTCTGTCTCTGCCTTACATGTAATTGCTTCTCCGTCTTTCTTAATTTCAATACTTAATACTTGGCTTCCGTTTTGTGTTACACAAGTACTTGCTTCTTCCTTGAGCTCATATACTTTCAACTGAAGGTTCTTATCATAAGCATCATCATTTCTTTCCATCTGATTGCATACTGGAATGATAGAATTTTCTCTTACCCATAGAGGGATAGACAGATAATCATGATGTTCTTCTACCCATACGCCACCTTCTCTTGTTTCACCAGTTAAGTAATTTGTCCATGTTCCTGCTGGAAGATAATAATTAGCAATTCCATCTTCTCTAAAGATTGGTGCTGTTAAAATATTTCCACCTAACATATACTGACGATCAAGGTAAGCACAAGTTGGATCTTTTTCAAATTCCAATACCATACTTCTCATGGTTGGAACACCAGTCTTGGCTGTATATGCCGCATTGCTATAAATATTATAAGGAAGTAATTGCATCTTCAATTTTGTAAAGTATCTTACAACATCAACGGCTTTATCATCATAAGCCCAAGGTACACGATAAGAAGTACTTCCATGCAGACGGCTATGTGTAGATAATAATCCAAATGCTGCCCATCTCTTGTAGACATCTGCTGTTGATGTATTTTCAAATCCTCCAATATCATGGCTCCAGAAACCAAATCTTGACATTGTAAGAGATAATCCTCCACGAAGACTTTCTGCCATTGCTTCATAAGTTGACCAGCAATCTCCACCCCAATGAACTGGGAATTTCTGTCCGCCAACGGATGCTGATCTTGCAAATAATACTGCTTCTTCTTTTCCTTTTTTCTCTTCTAATAATTCATACACAACTTTGTTGTAAAGATAAGTATAATAGTTATGCATTTTTACTGGATCTGCTCCATCATAATAAACAACATCTTCTGTTGGAATTCTTTCTCCAAAGTCTGTCTTAAAGCAGTCAACACCCATATCTACTAAAACTGCAAGCTTATCTTTAAACCACTGACATGCCTGTGGATTTGTAAAATCTACAATTGCCATTCCAGGCTGCCACATATCCCACTGCCATACATCTCCATTGGTTCTCTTAATGAAATAACCTTTTTCCTTCCTTCCAAGAACAATGGGGATTCCTGTGCGATGTAAGGATTGATCCATACACAAATCTTTAATCCTTTAGCTTTGATTCTCTGTAACATTCCTTCTGGATCAGGGAACACTCTGTTATCCCATGTGAAATCACACCAGTGGAAATCTTTCATCCAGAAGCAGTCAAAATGAAATACCTGAAGAGGAATTCCACGTTCTTCCATTCCATTGATAAAACTCATAACAGTTTCTTCATCATAATTAGTTGTGAAAGAAGTAGATAACCATAATCCAAAAGTCCACTGTGCCGGCAGGGATGGTTTTCCTGTAATTCCTGTATAATGAGCAAGTACTTCTTTCATTGTTGGTCCATTGATAAAGAAATAATCTAAGCATTCTCCAGATACACTAAACTGTACTTTTGATACCTGTTCCGTTGCAACTTCAAAAGAAACATCTCCAGGATTATTGACAAAAACACCATATCCTTTATTTGTCAGATAAAACGGAATATTTTTATAAGACTAATAAGTACTTGTTCCACCATCTTCATTCCAGATATCAACTGTCTGTCCGTTCTTTACAAATGGTGTAAAACGTTCTCCCATTCCATAAACAAGTTCTCCAACTGAAAGAGAAAGCTGCTGGCGCATGTAAGCATCTTTACTTCCTTTATCGTAGGCATATCCTTTCCAATCTGTCTTCATAAATGCAAGATCTCTTCCGTTGCATTTTGAAATCATTTCTCCATCTCTTGCATACTCCATGCTGAAATTTTCTTTTGTGATCGTCAGTGACAGGCTTCCGCTTTTGATGCAGATTTTTTCATCGCTATCTTCGATCTCAAGTTCTACATTTTCCTGTGTCTCCAGCTCGAAATCCGGTCCTGTTTTTCTAATTCCAAGATGATGATAAGTCTTCACTCTCAGAACTTCCGGCATTGGGGAAGTTATTTCCAATGTCAGATTAATTCCACCCAGAGTATCTCCTCTGTGGAAAATTCTTGAAGTTGGTGCACACAGAGTTACTTTCTTTGGTTCGATCTTTGTAAAGTAAATCTGCTGTGGTGGAAAACATTCATAACCTTCTTTCTGTAGCCAACATCCATTTCCAAATTTCATTTTTCATATTCCTCCTAAAGCATATTTCATTTCCTTTAATTTCTTTCTATCATCCATTATAAAGGTGCTTTTTTTTAATGAATACCAGCAAAATTTAAGATAAAACACACAAATAATTAGAGTTTTTCCAAAAGAATTTCAGACCTCTGATTTTACATGTAAAATATGTCAAAAAAAATATGTATTTTTTCCCTCAATGTTTCTTTTTCTTTGTGTCAAAAAACTATATAATAAAGAAGAAAAAGAAAAGGATAAAACAGGTGAAAAATTTTGTTATATAAGAAATTATCCAATCGGGTGACTACTATGAAAGTGAAACGTCAATTATTTTGTATCTTTGCCATTGCTATTTTTATTCCAGTCATGATCATCGGAATTTATCTTGTATACAATACACGTTCACTTTTATTCCAACATTATAAAAACCAATGTCTTTCTCAATCTTCGAGTAAAATCTCTCTTACTTGATATGACATCCAATATTTATAATAAATCAGATTCCATCGCCTCAGACCCAGAGTTGATACGTTTATTAAGCAAAAAGTATACCTCTGCGCATCAAAGCTTAAATGCGTTAACCAATTATGATAAAATAACGTCTGTCATTTCACAAGATCCATCGATTCAAAATATCCATATTTATAGTTTGAATCCGACAATCACAAAAACAGATTATGTTACACCGATCAACAAAGAAATGAAGAATACGGAGTGGTTTCAACATTTTAAACAAACCTCCACGCCATTCTGGTCTTCTCATAAAAAAACAGATTCTTTTGGAAATTCCTCTATGGAATTATGTTTTTATGAAAAAATCTTTCTTCCTTCGATCAAAAGCTACGCTATTTTAAACACAACCGTCAGTAACAATCATCTGAAAAACCGGATCGCCGCTTGACAGCCTTTTCTTCACCTACGGACGACCTGTCTACTCTGTTGAAGATATTCATCTGTCCTATGAAGATGCCAATTGTTTGATGAAACGACGTTTTTTCTGCCATTATAATCAGCACACTCTTGGGTATGAAGAAATTTCCCATCAAATTACAGACATTGAACCGGATCAACAACCCGAAGATATTTATGCAGAGCCCATTGCAAACTTTATTCAATCCGGAAACCGTCATATGCTTCTTGGCGTTATGGAGAACATGGAACACGATCTGTACAAAAGCCATCTGGAACCATCCACGATCAAACATTTCCTTGCAGATATTCTGATTCATGTAAAAAGCATCCTGTTACATACATACGGCGGACTCGATATTCCATTTGCAAGCAACCTGACCATATTAAGTGAGGTAGAAGAAAAATTTTATCTTTATGAAATCATCCAAATGTTTACGGTACAATTCGAAGCATGCATTACTGCTATTGCCTCTCCAAGCCGTGAAAATATCATGGATGATATTCTACAATACATTGAACATAACTATAACAAAACACTAAAGCTTGGAACCATCGCGGAATTGTTCGGTTATAACAGCTCTTACCTTGGAAAAGTTTTTCATAAATCAACCGGAAAAAGCTTTAACTCCTATATTGATGAAATTCGAATTGCAAACTCAAAACAGCTCTTAAAAGAAGAAGAATATAAAGTTTATGAAATTGCTCAGATGGTCGGCTACTCTAACGTAGACTATTTCCATAAAAAATTTAAAAAATATGTTGGAATCAGCCCTGCGGAATATAGAAAATCAAAAAATTCCGATTTAGCGTGAAATATATCGTTACAATTTCTTTAGATTTAAACAAAGAGGAAGCTAAACGTATCTCTCAACGTTCGCTTCCTCTTTTTTTAATCTAACTCTTTTAGAATATTTTCTGTCCCATGGAAAACATCCTCATAGTTTTCCCGAATTCTATTTAGATATTCTTCCCCTGAAGGTTCAAGTTTATAATAAACCCGGACTCTCTTTCGTCCAACTTTCTTTGAATACTCACTAATATACCCTTCATTTTCCAGCTTATAAGTAGCAGAATATAAGGTATTCTGAGAAATCGAAAGTCTTCCTTGAGAAAACATCTGAATCGATTTCGAAATTTCATAAATATAATTATCTTCTTTTCGTAAAAATGATAGAATCAACAACTCAGTGATACCTGCTACAAAATTATTGCGAAACGCCATAGGTTGGAACATCATTATACGTGATTATCTTTCGAAAAAAGGCAATCGGCATGGACAAGAACTTCTGATTGTTTGCAATCCCAGTGTTCGATTGCTGATTCCATAACCGGTTCACGCCAAAAAGGAGTGTTCTTGCCTGATATTCGATACAAAAATCAACAAAGCCCCGATTCTTCAAATGTCAGGCAGAGCAGGAATCCTCCATGATAAGTCTTGATCTCCACTTCTTTTAAGAAAGCATCCTCGTAGATATTGAAAAAATACAGACGTTACGTTGCTTTGTGATCGACAGTTTCAAAGACACTTCATTCTCTTTCAGATATAAAACTGCATCCTGCTTCATGATCGTTGCCGTTGTAAGATCTAGTTTTTATCATGTGGCATCTTCGGCTTGCCCAAGAGCTCTTCTGGATGCTTCTTATATTTCTTTAAAGAAGCCAGCCAGTTTCTGAAATCTTTGGTCGCCTGTCTTACCATCGATTGGGCCATCTGCTTGAGAAGTCCGGAAAAGAAATCCGTTTTTTTTCGCAACACGCATTGGTTTTTCCATATGACAATATGGGATCACTTTCCAAATGTGTATACTTAGATAAACATTCTGCAACGCAACGATCTCATTAAAGACTTCAACTTCATTACTTATTCGATACTCTTTTTCATATCCTGTGAAGGTATTACAAACGCGGAAAAAAGCAACATTGTATCACAACATCGCTTTCTGGCAGAAGTTGTTGCAATATCCATAGATGATATCATTGAATGAGGTGATCCGTTGTATTACTGCATATGCCATATGGTTGTATCCTTTCTGATATCTTGACAACATCATATTTTTATAATATAATTATATATATTTATTTGTAAAGTATGCAACACAATGTGAAAGAAAGAAGATACAATGACATTCCCAGCAGAACTTGCTAATGTCTGAAAGACACAAACTGCCAGAAGAGCCAGAAAACGATACGGTCAGACATTCTAAAAAAATATTACTGGAAACTTTATTTCTGGTCAGACAAATATTTTATCTCATCTGTCAATAAAAATCGGAAAGTTATCAAACAATTTATAAGGAATCAAGAAAAAAATAGATCTTGTTTCCGCCAAGACGCATTCATCCACGTCCATAAAAGCAGAAGGAGATCCTATTCCAACATATGGTATTGATAATAAGACTGCACGTCTTTCTGGCACACGCATCAGTGAACATGCCATGATCAATAAGCCAGATTTCCTGTCCAGAAATAATTATTAAAAGCCACTTTTATAGGAACGACTGTACCGCATGAGAGGAGTAGCTCACAAATTATTTTCACAATTCTGCTAAAAATATGTTTTATCTATTAAAAAAGGAGGTATTTTTATGAAAAAACTAATTTTTATTGTCTCTCTCTCGATCATGATATTTTCTTTGGCTGGGTGTTCAAATGACAAAAAAGATTCCTCAAAAAGTACGAAAGCTAACACAAAAACAACCATAAAAAAGGAGAAAAATATTGCTGAAATAGATGATGAAGATCCTGTAGAATATGCAAATGCAAATTACTTTACAGGAAAAGTAAAACAAATCATTTATTACCGCAACGGTAAAACATATAAAATTTCTCCAAAATCTAAAGAGGGAAAAGAAATACTTTTACTGGCAAAGAAACGTTACGTTAATACAACAGAACTAGCTTTAGATAAGAATATACTTAAAAATAAAATTTCTAATTTCAAAAAGAACAGAAAAGCTCTGGAAATTAAATTTACATCATCATCAGAAACTCTCTGTGACGATGCGAAGAGAATCATTGTCAATTACCAATCTTGGTTTTATCCTCTTGATGGCAAAGAATCTCAATACTTTGCACCTCTTCCAAATGTAGAATGTACATTACGAACACTTGGAACTTCAAAAAAACTTCTTGATTATTTAGAAAAAAATATTGTAAATTAAAAAAAAAGTGGCTAAACCCCATAGTCTTTTATGCGAGTTTAGCCACTAATTTATAACACTATTTTCTTATTTCACTCTTATTTTTCAGCAATATTTTTTCATAAAAGTTTTACATCATTTTTCGTAAGGGTAACGAAATCTCCTTTATGGAGTCTATCTTTGCCAAGAAGGTCTAAATAATCTTCTTCCAAAAGAACCTTCTTTTCTTCTCCACTGTGATTTAAAAGGAATAGAACTTCTCCTTTTTGATTTCTTCTTACAGATGCTTCGACTCCTTCTGGTGTTTTCATAACCGGTTTGATTCCCGCTTCTTCAAAGACGTCTTTTAAAAAGATATCATAAAATTCATGATTTGATCTTGTTCCAACATAATATGCGTTTCCTTTACCAAATGCATTTTTTGTGATAACTGGTGTTCCCTGATAGAAATCTTCTTCATAAGTACTTATCTCATTTGCTCCTTCCAGGTGCATCAGATCGCAAAGAATTTCTGCTGGATATTTTTCTCCTTTGTAATAGAAAGAATTGCTTTCTCCTTCTGGAAGTGCATCGTTTTCTTCTACCCAAATTCCAAGAATATCTCTTAATCGTCCTGGATATCCTCCAAGGATAACAAGATCATATTCATCAACAATTCCACTAAAATAACTTGTGATAAATGTTCCTCCATTTTGTACAAATGCTCGGATTTTTTCATCCTAAGTTCCTTTGGTCATATAAAGCAATGGTGCAATAACAACCTGATAAGGATCAAGATCATCTTCTACACTGATTAAATCTACTGGAACATTCTGATGGAAAGCTGCTCCATAAAAATCTCTCAAGGCATCAAGATATTTCATATAAATGCTTGGTCCTGCTGAGTTCTCCAATGCCCACCAGTTGTCCCAATCAACGACAACTGCCACTTTTGATGGAGTTCTTCCTTCTAAGAATGCATCTCCTAATACTTCTAATTCTTCTCCTAGTTCCTGTAATTCTCGGAACGCTCTTTCGCAATTTTCACAGTAACATTCTCCGCCAAATTCATTTGAAATATGTCATGCTACAATATTATCATAGTCTTTATAACGTTTGGCAAGTTTGGATGCTAATTTCTGTGCATAATAGCGATAGGTTGTGCTGTTTGGACAAGAATTATGTCTTCCCCCAAATTTTCTTTTTGTTCCATTAAATTCTGTTCTTAAAATATCTGGGTGACGATGTGCCATCCATGCAGGATGCGCTCCTGTCGATGTAGCCAGGCAGACTTTCAGACCATTTTCTCTTGCATAGTCCATAATCTTATCCAGTTTTGAAAAATCATAAGTGTCTTCGGATGGTTGCAACGTTGCCCAGCTGAAGACATTGAGTGTAACAATATTGACATGAGCCTTTTTCATCATTCTCATATCTTCCTGCCATACTTCTTCCGGCCACTGTTCCGGATTATAATCTCCACCATACAAAATATTTCGAATGTTCTTTCCGTAAGCCATGTTATATCCTCCTGTTATTCTTCCTTAAGTTGAAAAGAAGCGAAACCAGCTCTCACCGATTCCGCTTTCTTTTCTCTGGCTCTTATTTATTTTGTTTTGCGTTGTAGTCTTTTACTACCTGTTTTACAGATGCTGCTTTATCTTTTGCATTCTTCATATCAACTTTCAGAACTTTTTCATATCCAAGACCTTTTACTGTCTTCTGCATGTTCTTTAAGATGCTGTTGAATTCTGCTTCGTTCTTCGCAAAAATCATCTTCCATGAGCTGTCTACGATTGTTGATTTACACTGATTTCTCAGAGTAGAAATATCAGAGCTTTCTTCTGGCTGTACATAAGATGTTCCTGTTCCAACGGATAACTGATTGTTTTTCTTTAAGTATTCAATCGTTGTTTTTGCTCCGCCTGATTTGCTTTGCCAATCTTTATCAAGTGTTGTATTGTTTTTCTTTAATGCGTAATCCCACATAGTAGCCATGTAAGGTTCTCCTGTGTTAGGATCTGTATCTGTTAAGCATAATGGTTTGAAGTTTAGAGTACAGATTCCATCTTTCCATGATCCGCCACCCCATTTGCTTGATACTTTAACGCTATTACTTGGAAGTGCTTTATCACCAAATGCTGTGTAAACGGCTTTTCCGTTTTTCTTTTCCCATGTCAGTCCTTCTGGTCCTGCTGCACCATTTGCCTGTCCTACACATTCCATACCTTCTGGTGAGTACATCCAGTCGATGAAGTCAGCCAGTCTCTGAGGATCTTTTGCTTTACTTCCGATTGCGATGATTGTTTTTGAGTTACCTTCTGAGTAACATCCAGATGTATATGGTGAACTATCTTTAATTTTTGCTGGCATAAATCCTTTGCCTGCTTTTTTGTTATCTGTTGTATTGTAGAGAGAAGATCCCTGATAAGACCAGAGAGATGTTAAAATCTGTCCGTCTCTATATTTGTCAGATAACATATCATAGTTCTGAGTTGTTGATTCAGGATCAATCAGTCCTGCCTGATTAGCCTTAAATAAGAATTTCAGTGATTTTACATAAATTCCGTTGCTGTCGATTGCATCCTGATTTTCGCTTCCATCTGCTTTTGAAAATACAAAACCTGTGTTTTTATATCCATATAAAGAAGCATAGTTAGAAGCTGCCATCATAGTCTCACCATCCCAATCTTTGAATAATGAGATTGCATAAGTTTTCTTACCTGAATCACTCTTTGGTGTATTTTGCTGCATTTTCTTAAGAACAGGAATCATATCATCCAGTGTGTTGATGGTTGGATATCCTGCTTTTTTGTAAGCATCCCATCTTACATAGTTTGCAACAAGCCGTTCAATACCATCTGCTGATACGTTTGGTGACTGATTAGAAATTTCACTTGGCAGTGCATAAATTCCTTTCTGTCCTGTCAGCTTATTTGTATTTGTAATCGCTGTTTTATAGTTTTTCATTACGTCTTTACCTTTTAACAGATCTGTCATATCTGCCAAAAGTCCAGCTTTGACTATGTCTTTTAATTTTCCATTTTCTGTTCCAATAATAACAAGGTCACCAAGGTTTCCTGCTGTAGAACGTGTCTGGAATAAAGTATCTCCACCACCCGCAACGTTTGGTGCGATGATATTTAACTTCATGTTAAATTTATCTTTTACAACTTTTGCAAACCATCCAGACTGGATTCCCTGATAGTTTGCCATGGCATCAAATACATCGATCGTAATTTCATCTTTGTATTTGCCATCTTTGCTTCCTGAAGAAGTTGATGAACTGTCGCTGCTCTTTCCACAGCCAGTCAATGCAAGTGCTGCCGTCATCACGGTGCAAAGCACAACGCTGATTATTTTTTTTCTCATTTTTATATCCATTCCTTTCGCGCTGCTCAAGGCACAAAACGTCATGAAAAAACGTTGGCTTGTTGCAGCTTTCTTTTTATAATCGTTTCCATAGGGATATTCAGTACACTACAAATCACGGAAAGGTTCTCCCTGTCAATCGTGAGATTACAATTGAACAGGCAATCTTAATGGCACAGTTTCAAGGTTATAAAATCAAGTCAGCTGCTGAATAAACCTTAACTTTGCTACATATTCAATTTTAAATGACCACCATATGATGGTCTTTTTGTGATGTCCTTAATGGAATGGATATCCTCTACTATTCTTTTTCAACCTTTCCCTCCCTGTTCTTTTTTATTTTATTATATCATTTTCGCAAACCACCCGGATATAAGGAACCGAAAATTCTCATTCTAAAAGTGAAATCTCTTTCTTTCCTTTTTCAGATGCGATATACTTGTTTTAGTTTAATAATTAGGAGGGATATTATTTATGAAGAAACCAACTTTGGTAATTCTTGCTGCCGGTATGGGAAGCCGTTACGGTGGTTTAAAACAGATGGATCCTATGGATCCTCAAGGACATGCAATTATTGACTTTTCTATCTATGACGCAAAACGCGCAGGTTTTGGAAAAGTTGTTTTTGTTATAAAGAAAGCAATCGAAAAGGATTTTAAAGAAACTGTTGGTGCACGTGTTCCAGATGATATGGAAGTATGCTATGCCTATCAAGAAGTGGATTCTCTTCCAGAAGGATACAAATTACCAGAAGGTCGTATTAAACCTTGGGGAACAGCTCATGCTGTTCTATGTGCAAAGCCTTTCATCAATGAACCTTTTGCTGTAATTAATGCAGATGATTATTACGGCGTAAACGGTTATAAGATTATGGCTGATTTTCTGATGAATCATGAAAATAAAAACGGGAAAGCTGCTTTTGCTATGGTGGGATATCATCTTGGAAATACAGTTACAGACAATGGGTATGTTTCCAGAGGTATCTGTGAGGTTGATGAAAACCATCAGCTCTTATCTATCACAGAACGTACGCATATCGAAAAACGTGAAGATCATGCAGAATATACAGAAGATGATGGCGCCACATGGACTTCCCTTCCATTTGATAAACTTGTATCTATGAATTTCTTTGGATTCCAGCCAATGATCATGGATGAACTTGAAAAAGGATTTCCTGCTTTTCTCGATAAAGCACTGATTGAAAATCCAATGAAAGGTGAATATTTTATTCCAAGTTTAGCAAGCAACCTTTTACATCAGGGCAAAGCTTCTATGGATGTTCTTGTATCCAAAGACCAATGGTATGGTGTTACATATTCTGAAGATAAACAGAATGTTATGGATGCTCTACAGACTCTGAAAGATCAGGGAATTTACCCAGAAGATTTTTAAAGAAAAAAAGATCCTACGGATTTTCCGTAGGATCTTTTTTGTATCTAGGATTTCTAATTTACTTTATAGACTTTAACGCCTGTCTTCTTACCAAATTTCATTGTCTGGCTATGAGAGCTAAAGAATACATCAATATGTTTTCCTTTTACTCCACCTCCGACATCTTCTGCCACGTAAGTTTTTCCCTGAATTCTAATCTTACTTCCTAATTTGATATCTCTTCTATCAACAGCAATTGTTCTTCCCTGTTTTGCCTGTCTTCCAGATGCTGTACGAGTTCCCCATTTTCCGCTGCAGCTTTTGCATCCGCAATATGCTGTTAATTTATATTTTCCTAAGTATTTCACACTACTTGATTTTGCTTTTGCTGAAGTCGATCCTGTGAATAAGAATCCAGATGCCATAACGAACATCATTGCTACTACCATCACTTTCTTCTTCATTGATTTTAACATATTTTAACCTCTTTCTAGTTTATTTCATACTTCTTAATTTTCGAAACATTTTTGTAACATTTCTGTGACTTATGTTACGAGTTTAACCCGTAACGCCTCATTTGTCAACCTTTGTACGCAAAAAAAAACAATTTTTACCCAATATTTTCCAGTTAGTTGTTACAAATTCTTTACAACATTTTTTTAAATTTCATCAAAAAAAGAACGAAAATCATAAAATTTCCGTTCTTTTTCTTCTTTTTTTCCGGTTTTTGACCGGATTTTTCATTTTTTTTGCCGTTTTTCGCTATTTTTTTGTGTTTTAAGCTAAAATATCGATAACTCCATCTAAATAAAGATTTTCCACATTTTCAATCAAACCTGCATCACATGCTTCTGTTAATTTTGGATCAATTGGTAACTTTCCTAATACCGGAACCTTATATTTTTCAGAAATTTCTTCAATATGACTATCACCAAACACTTTAATTTCTTTTCCACAATCTGGACATTTAATATAACTCATATTCTCAATCAGACCAAGCACTGGCACATTCATCATATTGGCCATATTCACAGCTTTCTCTACGATCATTCCAACCAGTTCCTGAGGGGTTGCAACAACAATAATTCCATCCAATGGAATGGACTGAAATACAGTTAATGGTACTTCTCCCGTTCCAGGAGGCATATCTACAAACATAACATCAATATCTTTCCATAAAGTTTTGCCCCAAAACTGTTTTACAACATCAGCTACGATTGGTCCTCTCCAAATGACTGGCTCTGTCTCATCTTCGAGCATCAGATTTAAAGATACCACATCAATTCCAAAATTAGTCATTGCAGGCAGAATAATTCCCTCTGCATTTCCTAATAGACGTTCATGAAGACCAAAGGCCTGCGGAATCGATGGACCTGTTACATCGGCGTCCAAAATTCCTGTATGAAGTCCTTTTCTCATTGCAGCGGTTGCAAGAAGAGAAGTCGTCATAGATTTTCCTACGCCTCCCTTACCACTGACAATTCCAATAACCTTTTTTACACTACTTTCCTTATATAACGGTTCCAAAAAATCAGCCGGATCCTGTGTTCTGCTTCCGCAGTTTGCACTGCAGCTGCTACAATCATGACTGCATTCACTCATTGTTTATTCCTCCATTGCTTTTAAAAGATTTTTTACATTTGTTTGGATATCTCCATTAAATACTGCAGATCCTGCAACGAAAATATTGGCTCCACATTCTTTAATATGTGCAATATTATTTTCTTTTACGCCGCCATCTACTTCAATATCAACATCCAATCCACGATCTGTGATCATTTTACGTAAATTACGGATTTTTTCATCCATTGCATCGATATAAGCCTGTCCGCCAAATCCAGGATTTACGGTCATGACCAAAACTAAATCGATTTCTTCTATTATATAGTCCAAGACATCTAATGGCGTTGCCGGATTTAAAGATACTCCAACTTTACATCCAGCAGCCTTGACCTGCTGAATTGCACGATGTAAATGTTTTGTTGCTTCTGCATGAATTGTAATCAGATCCGCACCACACTGAGCAAACTCTTCAATAAATTTTCCTGGTTCATCCACCATTAAATGTACATCAAACACCTTGTCTGTCACACCACGAATTGCCTTAATTACTGGAAATCCAAAGGAAATATTCGGCACAAAAGAGCCATCCATAACATCAATATGGATCCATTCTGCACCAGCATCCGCGGCTTGCTTCACATCATCACCAAGTTTCGCAAAATCCGCCGATAAAATCGACGGGGATAAAATATAATCCATTCTTTTTTTCTCCTTCCAAGAACCCAAAACACTTTTTATATTATACCTTATCAGGCAAAACTCGTCCAGTGCTGAAAGCACTCTGTATTCAAATATATCCCAGGCCAAAAAACAAAAAACGCAGGATGAAAAACATCCTACGTTTTATATTTTATCCTTATTTTCCTCGCTCAATGATTTTTGCCATCTGCTGAGCTACATTCCATGTATGATCACCAATTCGTTCAAAATCTGTTAACATTTCAGAGAAAATGATACAAGCTTCATCATTACATTCTCCTCTTTGAATTCGATCCAAATGATTCTGATAAAATTCTTCTGTCTTCTTGTCAATATAGTTTTCAGAATTATGAACATCATCTAACCATTTCTGTGTATCTTCTTCTGGCTTTTTATTCACTACCTCAAACATCTTTTCACAAATCTGCCGCATCTGTTGCATTTCTTTTCTAGATACTTCTGAAAATTCAATGTGATTTTCCTCAATTCGCTTTGTATAATCACAAATATTTACTGCGTGATCTCCAATTCGTTCAATATTGGTCGTCATATCAAGATAAGAACGAATATTCTTCGATGCCTTTTCGTTTGTCTCATGTACCATCATTTTTGCAGCAGCTCTAGATATTTCCTTATTTAAATAATCAATGTAATCTTCTCGTTTTTCAACATCTGCAAGTGTGGTACTCTTTCCCGCAAGAAAAGCCTGGAAACTGGCTTCCACATTTACCTTAGCCATATTCAACATTCTCTCGATTTCATTATGAAGATTTTCCATGTTGATTGCAGATGTACCAAAGTTAGCATCCACACTTGTATCTACGGATTTAATATATTTCAAATGCTGATGATGTTCTTTTTCACTTGCCTTTTCAGGAAGAACAAACGTTGCAAATTTGGCTAAATAATTTCCAAACGGAATCAATAAGACGGAAGTTGTAATATTAAATAATGTATGCATATTTGCAATCTGTCTTGTAATGCTTGTTCCGCTAAATTTTGCTACAACATCAGTCAATGGGAAAATTAAACATACAACTGTAAATAAAATGGTTCCAATAATATTAAAGCTTAAATGAATGATGGTTGTACGTTTTGCACTTCTCTCTGTTCCAATGGATGCAAGAATTGCTGTAATACATGTTCCGATATTCTGTCCAAATAATACAAAGGCTGCATCATGAAAACTGATAACCCCACTTAATGCCAATGCCTGTAAAATACCAACAGATGCAGAAGATGACTGAATAACTGCTGTGAATATCATACCTGCAATAATTCCAATCAGTGGATTTGAGAATCTTGTCATCAAATTAACAAATGGTGGATAATCACGAAGTGGAATCATGGAACTGCTCATCATATTCATTCCAACAAACAAAATACCAAGTCCTGCAACAATTTCTCCAATGTACTGTACCCTCTGATTTTTTGCAAACATAACAAGGGCAACACCAATAAATGCAATCAATGGTGCAATTGCTCCAACATCCAGTGCAATCAACTGTCCTGTAATTGTGGTACCAATGTTGGCACCCATAATAATCCATACCGCCTGATTTAATGTCATCATTCCTGAATTTACAAAACCAACAACCATAACCGTTGTTGCCGATGATGACTGGATTACTGCTGTGATAATCGCACCTACAATAATTCCAAGGAAACGATTTGAGGTCAGTTTTTCAAGAATGCTTTTCATTTTATTTCCTGCAACTGATTCCAGACCGGCACTCATCATCTGCATACCATACAGGAATAAAGCAAGACCTCCCAATAATCCTAAAATATTTGTACTACTCACTTCTCTTTTCTCCTTCTGTATTTAACTTATTCTTTATCTAGAATTTACAACAACTTTATTTTACATGATTTTTTACCTTTGTAATGTTAAATCTATGTAAAATATTCGTTTATTTGAAGCGATTTTTTTCCTATAACACGATTTTGTTTTTGTTCTAATACAAAAATCCAGAGAAATTTGTAAATTATTTCCCTGGATTCCTTTTATTACTATTCAAGATTCAGTCTTCTTGTCAACACCGTCTCTGTAACAATATGAAAGGCTATAATTTCGAGAATATATTTAAAAATAGAACTTCCTGTTCCTCCTGCTAAATTTGATAAATCAGGAATTATGTTTAACATCAGATAATCAACGACTGAAAAAATAATCGCCAATATAATATAGGAAGCAAAAGCAAACAAAAATCTATTTTTATTACTTAATTGTCCAAGCGTCATTGCCGCATAAAGATGATAAATATTCGCTATCATTGCCAAAAGTATTAATATAACCGCATATCCAATACTAAAAGCTGCATATTTTACTTGAAGCATTTCAATGTGAATCTGCTTTATATAATCAAAAATGAATACATTCGCTGGAGATATTATCATAACTTCAATACCAAGCAGCACAATTACAACGACTGTTCCAAAGCTAATAAGCAGTGCGCTAAAAAGTTTTGATAAAATCAAGCTTCTGACAGAAACTGGCAAAGTAAACATTAAATATCCTTCCTGTTTTAAAAGCCCCTTCCAAAATCTTTGGATGACAATAATAATCCCTATTGTAAAAATAGCAGCGATAACCCCAATGATCGCAATTAATGAAAAAACT
The DNA here is from genome assembly GCF_018918155.1 of Anaerostipes sp. MSJ-23. Lineage (GTDB taxonomy): Bacteria > Bacillota > Clostridia > Lachnospirales > Lachnospiraceae > Anaerostipes. The sequence continues at coordinate 48,068 of NZ_JAHLPY010000003.1, read as the reverse complement.
GCAATTGAACTTGCAACTGTCAAGTCAAATCTTATTCCAAGACTAAAAATAAATCCAAGAATCAGCAGCGCACCCCATAGAGGAAAGATAATCTTTCCAAGTGCTTTTATATCATACTTCATCAGTTTTCCAAACATTATGCTTTCCTCCCCTTGTAAACATCTGAATGAAACATCTCACGGAACAATGCATCAATAGACTTTCCGCTTTCTTCTCTTAGATCATCGGCAGACGCATGTTTTAAAATACGCCCTTCCTTTATAAAGATAACTTCGTCCATAATTTTTTCAATATCTGCTATCAGATGTGTAGAAATAAGAACCGTCCCTTCCTCATTGTAACTATTTAAAATCGTGTCCAAAATAAAATCTCTGGCTGCTGGATCTACACCTGCAATCGGTTCATCCAGTAAATAAAGCTTTGCCTTCCGACTCATTACAAGAACCAATTGTACTTTTTCCTTTGTTCCTTTAGAAAGTTTTGTGATTTTACTTGATTCATGGATACCAAGAGTATCAAACATTTTTTCTGCCTGTGTGCGATCAAAATCTTCATAAAAATCTGTAAAGAAATCCAACAAATCAGAGACCTTCATCCAATCTGCAAAATACATTTTATCCGGTAAATAACTAATCATCTTTTTGCTATCAATTCCTGGTCTTTTACCATCGACAAGTACTTCTCCGCCTGTCGGTGTTAAAAGTCCATTGATTAATTTAATCAACGTTGTCTTACCAGAACCATTGGGACCAAGAAGCCCTATAATTCTTCCGGTTCCAATTTCAAGATTCACTCCACAAAGTGCCTCTTTACTTCCATAACTCTTTCCCAAATTTATGCATTGTATCAAATCCTTCATCTCTCATTCCCTTTCCTTATCAGCTCGATGGCCTCCTCTTTCGTATACCCAAGTTCGCTAATATCTTTTACATATTGTTTTACAATTCTATGTGCAACTTCCTGTCTGCACTGTTCAATCCTCTCCTCATCGTCTGTTACGCTTCTTCCAGCCGTACGACTTGTCATTGTCAATCCATCTTGATCCAAAGATGCCAAGGCTCTCTGCATTGTATTTGGATTTACCCCGGCCTCTGATGCTAGTTCCCGAACACTTGGCAGTCGATCTCCACATTGGTAATTCCCGGAAACAATCTGTTTGGTCAACTGTTCTTTAAGCTGAATCCAAATTGGCCGTTCCCCATCTATATACCATTTCATATTCCTTCCCTTCCTTATTTTGTATTATTGTATTACTTGATTAATACAATAAGATAATAGTATGTTTTTTCCTAATTGTCAAGCAGATCTTGCAAATAATAAAAAAAAGAAACACTACACATTCTTTGTGCAATGTTTCTTTTCATGTTTCGTATCAATTCATCATTGATAAAATTTTTTCTCTGCAGCCAAGACCGATACCATTGGCTTGTTCTACGTTCTTCTCTAATTGATGTTCAAAGTGTCGGAACGGGAGAAAAATTCCAATCTGGCTCGTCTGATGCTCCATCTTATTTTCATCCATTGTTCCATAGTACATAAATGCCCTTGGAAGAATTTCTTCCAGTTTCATCATGAAATCCCATACAATACTGTAAACTTCATTATCATTCATTTTTTCTTTTACTGTTTCTGGAATACCGAACAGCAAAAGAACTCCGACATGTTCCCCAATTTTGATTGTCTGAATTTCACCTTCTTGCTTTCCACTATAACAATGTTTCTCACGGAAACCATAAGCCAAACAAATTTGATAATCTGGTATTGTATCCGCATGATCAAATATCTGTCGAAACATTTTATATTGCTTTGAAGTTACTTCAATTTGACATGACCGTAATCGTTCCCCCTGTTGATCTGTTAATCTCACTGGATTCGTTACGCTTTTGTCATGAAACCGAATTGGTATCAGGAAGGAATTCCTAAGTAAATCAAACATACTATTTTCACAAATTGCCATTAAAAAAGCCGACATATCTCTATTCTGATACGCCTGAAACAATACAGATGCAAATCCTTTTTCTGTCAGATTTCCATCTCCTGTATTCGAAAGTGCTTCAAAAAATAAATCCTGTAAACGCTCGCAGGCATACGGGTTTTCCAATATTTTCTGAAAAATCTGCTCTGCCTTCTCTTCTCTTGGAAAAATTGTACCCATTCTGACCATTTCCTTTCTTTTCTTGACTTTTTTATCAACTGTATTATACTTTAGGAGTAAAGATATGTAAAATATATAAATCATATATTGCATATATTAATTTTATATAGGGAGATAAACACAAATGCCTTTTGATTATTATCGTATTTTTTATTATGTAGCTAAATATAAAAGTTTTTCCAGAGCGGCAAAAGCTCTCAATAACAACCAGCCAAATATTACACGATGTATGAATATTATGGAAAACGAACTTGGTTGTAAACTTTTTATTCGCTCCCATCGCGGTATCCAACTGACACCCGAAGGTGAACAGCTCATGGAACATGTAGCAATCGCTATCAAACATATTGCTTCCGGAAATGAAGAATTAAATGAAAAGAAAAATTTAAAATCAGGCACTGTTTCGATCGGAGTTAGTGAAACAGCACTTCATTTATGGCTACTTCCAAAGCTTGAAAAGTTTCATAAAACTTATCCACATATTAAGCTAAAAATTTCTAATCATTCCACCTATCAGGCAATGGAAGCTTTACAAAAAGGTCTTGTTAACTTTGCTGTTATCACAGGTCCTGTTTCCTGCAACAAGCCTTTACAAAAACAGGTTCTTTGCTCTTTTCACGAAATTTTAATCGGAGGACCTTCTTTTCAAGAAATAGCCTCTTCCCCTAAAAGACTACGTGATCTTCAGGATTTTCCTTTCATTTCCTTGATGAATCATACAGCAACAAGAAATTTCTATGAAAAATATTTTTATGATAACCATCTAATCTTCTCACCAGATATGGAGGCTGCAACAACGAATCAAGTGCTTTCTCTTGTACAGCATGATCTTGGTCTTGGATTTTGTCCAGAAGAAATGGCAAAAGATTCAATCCTTCGGAATGAGATTATAAAAATTCCAGTAGAAGAACCTATGGATCAAAGGGAAATTTGTCTTATTACTGATACATCGAAACCTGTCAGTGTCGCTGATCAAAAAATGATTGAAATTATTATGAATAAAGAGGTGTAATTACAATGAGTCTACCTGAACAAGAACTTCATAACCATATGGAAATACCATGGCACGATTATACAAAAAAAAGTATCGGACATCCAATCACCGAGGCTTCTTTAAGTGAAAAGGCATCTGTCATCGGTCGTACTGGTATTATGCTTTTGTCTTGTGGAACTGGAGCCTGGAGAGTTCGAAGTTCCATGAACACTCTTGCTCGTGAACTTGGCATTACCTGCACAGCAGACATCGGACTTCTTTCTATTGAATATACCTGTATTGATGGCGGTGAATGCTATACGCAATCGCTCTGCCTTTTTAATACCAGTGTTAATACATCTAAACTATTTCGTATGGAACGCTTTGTAAATCACTTTGCTGAAAATTGTACAAAAATGTCTGGTGATGAATTACATTCTCAACTAGATCATATCCATGAAATTCATGGATTCTACTCACCGGCGGCACTTGGTATTGCAGCTGCGATTGCCTGCAGCGCTTTTACATTTCTCCTTGGAGGGGGACCAATCGAAATGTTATGTACTTTCTTTGGTGCAGGTGCTGGAAATTGTCTAAGAGCGAAAATGAATAAACATCATCTTACTCTATTCCTTTGTACAGCTGTTAGTGTTGCCTTTGCTTGTATCGTATATACTCTTGCTTTGACTGGTTTAGAACATTGCTTTTCTGTATCGACTCATCATCAGGCAGGATATATTTGCTCAATGCTATTTATCATTCCAGGATTTCCATTTATTACAAGTGGAATCGACCTTGCAAAACTAGATATGAGATCTGGTCTAGAACGTCTAACCTATGCAATTATCATTATTGCCGTCGCTACACTGGCAGCATGGATCCTTGCATTAGTGCTTCATTTAAAACCAATGGACTTTCTCCCGCTTGGATTAAATGTCAGTCAACAAATATTATTCCGTTTGATTGCAAGCTTTTTTGGGGTTTTTGGCTTCTCTATTATGTTTAACAGTCCTTATCGACTTGCAGCAACTGCTGGTGTGATTGGAGCCATCGCAAATACCACTCGATTAGAACTTGTTGATTTAGCCATGTTTCCCCCTGCAGCTGCAGCTTTCTGCGGAGCACTGCTAGCTGGACTTCTTGCTTCCCTGACAAAAAACTCCGTTGGATATCCAAGGATTTCCTTAACTGTACCGTCAATTGTCATCATGGTTCCAGGATTATACTTATATAGAGCCATCTATAATATTGGAATTACATCCATCAGCACTGGAGCTTACTGGTTTACAGAAGCTATGTTAATCATTATGGCACTGCCACTCGGACTTATCTTTGCAAGAATTATGACCGACAAAACATTTCGTCATTGTTCATAGCATCTCAAAACGTGGTGCCACTTTTCAAATCCCACATGATTATCTAGAGCCGTCACATCAATGATGAAACCAACCATTGATGTGGTGGCATCTTTTTACATTTTTATCGCCATGTTTTAAAATACAAGCTCCAATTTGTTCCTTTTGCCAAAATAAAATTGTCCTCTTTCTTCCTTCTTAAATTTTATGATGCAGTTTATTTATAACTGCAGGTGTTTTCTTTATTATTTTAACTTTCGTTTTATCCAGCAATAAATATAGCAGATAACACCTCATGATAAACTGCGAGTGTTCTCTGCTATATTCAAAAAAAGGATCTTTTAAAACAGGATTCTCCGCCTGTAGCGGGCCGCTTCAGCAACAAATTTCCCTCTACCGCCGTAGATCCCGCCTGGAGGACTTTTTTATTTCATAGGGGATTTCGTTAAAATTTCTTATAAAATAAAAAAGATGCCGCCGTATCTATATAATAATAGATACGGCGGCACTTATATTCTGATTGAATCTTTACACTTATTTTAAGTGACTAGATTATTTTCTATCAGACATTTCTTTTAATCTGTTGTACTTAGCTTCTGCATTTGCTTTAGCTTCTGCGAACAGTTTCTGAGCTCTTTCAGGATTCTGACGAGACAGAGCGTTGTAACGAACTTCTCCCATGATGAAGTCTTCGTATTCTGTTGTAGGAGCTTTAGAATCTAAGTGGAATGGATTCTTTCCTTCAGCTGCTAATTCTGGGTTGAATCTGAACAGATTCCAATATCCAGATGTAACGGCTTTCTTTTCTTCTGTCTGAGCGATCTTCATTCCACCCTTGATACCATGGTTGATACATGGAGCATATCCGATAACTAATGATGGTCCTGGATAAGCTTCTGCTTCAGCGATTGCTTTAACAGTCTGGTTGTAATCAGCACCCATAGCGATCTGTGCTACATATACATATCCATAGCTCATAGCGATTGCTGCAAGGTCTTTCTTCTTAGTTCCTTTACCAGCTGCCTGGAACTGAGCGATTGCACCAAGGTTTGTAGATTTAGATGCCTGTCCACCTGTGTTAGAGTAAACTTCTGTATCGAATACGAATACGTTTACATCTTCTCCAGATGCTAATACATGGTCAACACCACCGAATCCGATGTCGTATGCCCATCCGTCACCACCGAAGATCCACTGAGATTTCTTAGATAAGTATTCTTTCTTCTCAAGGATTTCTTTAGCTTCGTCACATCCACAAGCTTCTAATGCTGCAACTAATTTATCTGTAGCTGCACCGTTCTTGCTTCCGTCTGTATATGTGTCTAAGTATTCAGCTGCTGCTGCTTTTACATCTGCGTTATCTGTAGAATCAGCTAATGCAACAACTTTTTCTTTTGTCTGTTCTCTTAATGTATTCTGTCCTGTGAACATACCTAAACCAAACTCAGCGTTGTCTTCGAACAGTGAGTTAGCCCATGCAGGTCCCTGTCCTCTAGAGTTTGTTGTATATGGTGTTGCAGGTGCAGATCCACCCCAGATAGAAGAACATCCAGTTGCGTTTGCAATGTACATTCTTTCACCAAATAACTGAGTGATTAATTTAGCATAAGGTGTTTCACCACAACCAGCACAAGCTCCTGAGAACTCAAGCATTGGCTGTCTGAACTGGCTTCCTTTAACGGAATCAGCTTTAAACTTAGCTAATACATCTTCTTTCTTAGGTAATTTCTGACCATAGTCATAAACTTCCTGCTGATCTCTCTGTGTATCTAAGTTCTGCATTGTCAGAGCTTTTTCACCCTTCTTACCTGGGCAGATATTTACACAAGATCCGCATCCTAAACAGTCAAGAACTGTAACTGTCATAGCGAATTTATATCCTGGCATTCCTGTCATGTCAGCTGTCTTTGTAGCTGCTGGAGCTGCTTTTGCTTCTTCTTCAGTCATAGCTACTGGACGGATTGTTGCATGAGGACATACATATGCACAGAAGTTACACTGGATACAGTTATCTGGATTCCATGAAGGAACGTCTACTGCAACTCCACGTTTTTCAAATGCAGATGCACCTAAAGGCATATGTCCATCAACATAAGGTACTAAATCGCTAACTTTCAGTGCGTTACCTTCCTGTCCATTTACATAGTTCTGTACGTTGTTGATGTAATCAACAAGTGGTTTGTTATCACCTTTAGCTTCAACGAATAAGCTTTCTGTTTCAGCGTTAGCCCATTCAGCTGGAACTGGTACTTCAACGATAGCTTTTGCACCAGCGTCGATAGCATCATGGTTCATCTTAACGATAGCATCACCCTTCTTGCTGTAAGAAGCTGTTGCTGCATCTTTCATATATTTGATTGCATCTTCTTCAGGGATGATTCCTGATAATTTGAAGAATGCTGACTGAAGGACTGTATTGATACGTCCACCAAGTCCGATTTCTTTACCAATCTTGATACCATCAATGATATAGAATTTAATGTTATGTTTAGCTAAGTAAGCTTTTACCTGTCCTGGAAGATGTTCTCCAACTTCTTCTGGAGTCCAGCTGCAGTTTAACAGGAATGTTCCACCGTCTTTTAAGTCCTGAACCATATTGTATTTTGTTAAGTATGGTGCACAGTGGCAAGCTACAAAGTCTGCTTTATTGATCAGGTATGTAGACTGGATTGGGTCATCTCCGAAACGTAAGTGGGACATTGTAACACCACCGGATTTCTTAGAGTCATAATCGAAGTATGCCTGAGCATATTTATCTGTATGGTCACCAATGATCTTGATAGAGTTCTTGTTAGCACCAACAGTACCGTCTGCTCCAAGTCCCCAGAACTTACAAGCTACGATGCTATCTGGAGCTGTAACAGGTGCTTCTCCTCTTTCAAGAGATAAGTTTGTAACGTCATCCACGATAGATAATGTGAATTCGTTTTTGTCAACGTTTTTGAATGTTGCAATGATATCAGCTGGTGTAGTATCTTTAGAACCTAATCCATAACGTCCACCGTTGATTGTGCAGCTTTCGAATTTTGTTCCTCTTAATGCGTTAACAACATCAAGGTATAATGGTTCTCTTGCTCCAGGCTCTTTAGATCTGTCTAATACGTTGATAACTTTTGCTGTATCAGGGATTGCTTCAACTAATTTTTCAGCAACGAATGGTCTGTAAAGACGAACTTTAACAACACCAACTTTTTCTCCCTGTTTCATTAAGTAATCGATTGTTTCATCGATTGTTTCGCAAACAGATCCCATAGCAATGATAACGCTTTCAGCATCTTCAGCTCCATAGTAGTTGAATAACTGATAATTTGTTCCGATCTTAGCGTTAACCTGATTCATATAATCTTCAACGATTGCTGGGAATGCGTTGTAAGTTGAGTTACTTGCTTCTCTTGCCTGGAAGAAGATATCAGGGTTCTGAGCTGAACCACGAAGAACTGGATGTTCTGGATTTAATGCTTCTTCTCTGAATTTCTTGATTGCATCATAATCAACCATATCTGCAAGATCATCATAATCCCACATTTCAATTTTCTGAATTTCATGAGAAGTTCTGAATCCATCAAAGAAATGTAATACTGGAACTCTTCCTTTGATAGTTGCTAAATGAGCAACTGCTCCTAAGTCCATTACTTCCTGAACACTAGAGCTGCAAAGCATTGCGAAACCTGTCTGACGACAAGCGTAAACATCAGAATGATCACCGAAAATGTTCAGTGCGTGAGATGCAACTGCACGAGCAGATACATCGAATACGCAAGGCATCTGTTCACCGGCAATTTTATACATGTTAGGGATCATTAATAACAGTCCCTGAGATGCTGTGTAAGTAGTTGTTAATGCACCAGCTGCTAAAGCACCGTGAACTGTTCCGGCTGCTCCACCTTCAGACTGCATTTCAACTAATTTTACAGGATGTCCGAAAATATTTTTCTTTCCCTGTGTTGCCCACTGATCTGTTGCTTCTGCCATTGGTGAGGATGGTGTAATTGGATAAATTGCGGCTGTTTCTGTAAACGCATATGATACGTGAGCAGCGGCTGTGTTACCATCCATGGTTTTCATTTTTCTTGCCATGTTTCTCTTCCTCCTAAAAAATCTTGTATGACGCTTATCACACATTTGTTGATTCCTGTTTTCATATGGAACATGAAGACAGGAAATATCATAACAACTTTATAAGTTGCTTAAAACATAAACAAAGCTGTATACTCTCTGTATACAGCTTTATTTTACAATATTTGCACAACTTTTTAAAGGGATTTTTCACATTTTTTAGGTATTTTTTTTAGTACGTCAGAAAAATAACAATGTGAGAAAACTTTAATTTTTTGTTTTCTTATTTTTTTCCTCTTTTTTTGTCTTTGTGCTCTTGGAATTCTTCTTTTTTTCAGTTTTTTTGGCCTTTTGGCTTGTTTTTACAGTACTTGCCGTTGATTTGCTTTTTTTAGTCCCTGCTTTCTTTGCAGTTGTCGTTGCGTTCTTCTTTGTACTGCTTGCCTTTGAATCTTTAGTTTTGTTCTGTTTTTTGCTGTTGGAAGCCTTAGAAGTTTTCTTTTTCTTCTTATCTTTTATAATTCGTGCATCTTCATGCTGTTTATAAGTCTTAGAAAAGATATGTGTTCCCTCACTGTCTCCCTTGGCAACATAATACAGATAATCCGTCTTCTGTGGATTCATAGCTGCTTTCAATGCAGAACTTCCAGGATTACAAATTGCACCAACCGGCAATCCCTTATTCTGATAAGTATTATACGGCGATTTTACTTTCAGATTACGATAATATACCTTTTCTGCATTGTATAAGCCATTGGTTGTTACATAAAGAACGGTTGGACACATCTGAAGCTTCATTTTTTTCTTCAAACGATTTTCAATGACACCAGCAATAACTGGACGCTCTTTTTCTACTTTTGCTTCTCTTTCAATAATCGATGCCATAACAGTCAACTCAAACCTTGAATGTTTGCCTTTGTATCCCTGACTTAATTGATTATATTTCTTTTCATAATTGTCCAGCATTTTCTGAACCAAATCCGATGGTTTTGAATTCTTATAAATATTATAAGTATCCGGATATAAGAATCCCTCCAGGCGATACTTCATTCCATTGGTATTTGGTATCTCCTTAATCCATGAATTTTTATACTGATCTGTATTCTTTACTGCCGCAATAAAATCAGACGCTTTAAAAATTCCCTTATCTTCCAATCGTTTTGCCATCATATCAACGGAATATCCTTCTGGAAACATAACCGTTACCGTCTGTTTCTGCTGTTTTCTTATCTTTGCTTCCTGCTCTTTTTTCTGAATATACTGAACTCCAAAAAACGCACCAGCCGCAACGATAACAATTAATACAATAACCGCTACCATAATAAACGGTTTCTTTGAATTCCTCCGTCTACGTCGTCTTGAATTCCTTCTTCTTCGTTTGGAACTATTGTCAAAATCCAAATATAAGTCCATATTTTCCTCCCAATAACCTTGTATTACCCCTCTTTTTGCTATTGTCATTATACTCGTATTTCGTAGAAAAAACACCCTTTTTGTCAAATTTTATTCAGATTCTTTATTATCCTGTACATTTCATGTTCTTTCTATTATAATCAAATCAGAAAAAACTAATCCATAAATAGAAAGGAATTTGAATTATGGCAAATCCAATTGTAACCATTACTATGGAAAATGGTGATGTAATGAAAGCAGAACTATATCCGGAAATTGCACCAATCACAGTAGAAAATTTTGTAAATCTTGTAAAAGATGGATTTTATGATGGTCTTACTTTCCATCGTGTTATTGCTGGATTTATGATCCAGGGTGGTTGTCCAAAAGGTGACGGTACCGGAGGTCCTGGTCATACAATTAAAGGAGAATTCAGTGGAAATGGTGTCATCAATAATTTAAAACATACTCCTGGAGTTCTTTCCATGGCTCGTTCCATGATGCCTGATTCTGCAGGCTCTCAGTTCTTCATTATGCACAAAGCTGCTCCACATTTAGATGGACAGTATGCAGCCTTTGGAAAAATCATTGAAGGAATGGATGTTGTAAATAAAATTGCAGAAACAGCAACCGATTTTTCTGACAAACCATTAGAACCACAAATCATGAAAACAGTTACTGTAGAAGAATAAACAAATACCTCTCGAATTTCGTTCGAGAGGTATTTTTATTATTTTATTTGTTTGGCTTCCATTTCCATCCGCCATGTCCATCATCAATATATGTTCCTTCACTTCCGGAATCCGCACAGTTTTCTTCATGTCGTTTTGACTGATTATTATTTGTATTATTCCTTCTCCTATGAGATGAAGATTGATGTCGATAAGAACTTGCAGATGAAGTAGATGAATAAGAAACGGAAGTTCTTTGGCGAGCAGTTGTGCTGTATGTCCTTTGTATACTTTGCGTACTTTGTGGCTGTGATTTCTCCACATTTCTCACCTGGACTTGTCTTGCCTCTTGTAACCTTCTAGCTTCTTCTGCCCGTCGTGCTTCTTCTGCTTTTCTTTCTTTTTCCGCCTTTTCCCATCTTTTTTCTTCCAATTCTTTTGTACTTGCTAGATCTTTTTTCTTTGCATCCATATATTCTATATATGCATATTTTTTTGTTTTAAAAATACGGATACTTTTTACTTTTTCTATCAAAATCTTCGATAAAACTTGATTTTTATTTTTTTTATAATTAATTTTAACATCTACATATTTCCAGGACTTATCCTTTCCTGGAAATATTTGAACCTTTTCATCTTTTGCAATTTTATCGCCTTTTGTCAAAAGATTTTTCCCCCAAGATTTTTTCCCGCTTTCTCGAAAATGAATCCCCCTAATTTCATTTTCTGTACTATTTAAAACATAAATGGAGCGCACATTCTTTCCCTTAATTCCGATCGTGCGAAATTCCGCCTCTTTTTTTCCAGAAAAAATTCCTTTTTTTGTTTGGTTGGCACTTTGCCATGAACAACCAGTTAAAACGGCCAAGCACAACACGATCACCTGACATAGAAATTTCTTTTTCACTTCTGATCACACTTCCTTTATTTCTTCCATACACTTTGATCTGTTTTTACTGCTAACAGTTGTTTTCCATTTTTCAATAGGATTTCTGTCTTTACACTTCCTGACGGCACTGATTCTTCATTTAAATACAGCTGATATCCATAATCCGTAGATTTTTTCTTATTTTGCATAGAAACCGGAAAGGCTTCATAGGTCTTTGATTTTTTATTCTTTCCGGTAATTTTTAAATAAATTCTGGTATCTTTTCTAGTATATCTGGTGTCCAGTTGTCCCATCGCCATATACATATTGCCAATTTTTCCTTCCCGAAAGGTTGTAAAACTTTGTTTTTTGATCACATGGTTCCCCATTTTTACTTTTAAAGACTCCATCATTGGAGGCTGCATTCCCATGGTATTTAAATGACGTTCCACCTTTTCCACTACAACAACATCCGGATCACATTCTTCTATTTCCTGATCCAGATAATATGGCACAAGTTTTGAGAATTTTGCCTTACTAAATTCACCTGCCATAAATGGAAGCAATGTATTTCCGAAGGAATCTCGATACATTAAAAGAGAACCGCTTCCATTTTCACTAATCGTTGAGATATCTGAATCCTCAACATCCTGTCCCTTTCCTATGTAATGATAAGGAAAAATTTGTGGATAATACTGATTTTTTTCCGGTTTAACCATCTTTGGATATAACATTCTTGCCAGATCTCCAATATTATCTTTCCGAACCTTCACTTTTACATTTTTATACCGGTTATGTGGCCATTTTGCCGCATCCATGATGGCATTATATGCAAGAACAGCCCCCTTATTATTCCAATGAGAATCTCTCTTTAAATACAACACCTCTTTTTGTGAATGAAAAAGTTTATAAAGGTCCACATAGTTTACTTTCTGAGATTTTAATTCTTTTGTCAATTTTTTAAGATTTGATGATGTTCCTGTTTTTTTCTCATAATATGGCATGTTTTTGTCATACAGTGTATTTTTATTGGGCGGTACTGTAAAGACAAAATGTTTTCCATCCTGTTCTACTCGTTTTTGCATCAATGCAACTGTTCTTGCAATATTAAAAATGCCGCGATCAGATAAAACTTTTTCCCCTTTATAGTCATTTAATGTAGATGAATAATATAGCCAACCATCTGTTCCTGTAACTACTTTTTCTGTTGCAGATACTCCAAATATATCCGATAAAATTCTGGCATTTGCCGAAACCATTTCCTGACGAAATGCAAAATTTTCTTCAAACCAGCTTCCCATGTTTTTAAAATAGTCTTTTTTCCATGTTCCTTTTTCATATATTTTAGGCATTCGCGTCATCCGTTTACTTTCTCCACTCTGTTCTTTTCCCGCAACACCAATGAACAAAAAAGGAAGCAGACAAAGGAATAATACCATTGTAATATAGATCAGATTCCAATGATTTTTTTTCATTTTTTCTTCCTTTCCCATAATCTAAAATCTAAAATAGATAAATGGATTGTAGGTTCCGCCTGCCAGATTTAACATCGATAAAATAAGAAGTAAAATACTTCCGACAAACGCAAGAACCTGATATCCATAAACCCATTTCCCATGTTTGCAACAAAACGCTTGAATCCATGGTCTCAACGGCAATGCACAAATTGCTGCAAAGATCAATGCAACAATAAATAATGGTGTCATTTGACTCCAAAAAAGAGCCATTGTTTGTTGATTATAATTACCTGCCGTAAACATTTTTCCAATCATCATAACTGCCTGTCCAATATGATCGGCACGAAAAATTACAAATCCAATACATACGACCACAATTGCATAAATATGCTTAAAAATTTTCGGTACTTTTATTTTTGGAAGGTATTCTTCTAAAAGTAGAAAGAATCCATGATATAATCCCCATATCACAAAGGTCCAGTTAGCTCCATGCCATAAACCAGTAAAGAAAAATACAATTATCTTATTGGTACAAGTGCGGGCCTTTCCTTTTCGATTTCCTCCCAATGGGATATACAGATATTCCTTAAACCAGGTTGATAAAGAAATATGCCATCTTCTCCAAAAATCACGAATACTTACAGAAGCATATGGATAATTGAAATTTTCCTTGAAGCAAAATCCAAACATATGTCCAAGACCAATCGCCATGTCACTGTATCCACTGAAATCAAAATAAATCTGCATCAGATACGCAATAGCCCCAAGCCATGCTGTCATAAAATTGATCTCTCCAGATTGCATCGAAAAAATTGCATCTGCCGCAGTTGCCATCGTGTTGGCAATGAGGACTTTTTTTCCAAGCCCTGTTGCAAATCTGCGAATTCCAAGTGCCACTTCTTGCGGATTTTGTTTTCTTTGATCTAATTGCTGCTCAATATCATGGTATTTAACAATTGGCCCTGCAATCAACTGTGGAAAAAATGAAATATACAACATTAATTTTCCAAAATTTTTCTGCGGCTGCACTTGCCCCCTATATACATCGATCACATAAGATAATGCTTGAAAGGTAAAAAAGGAAATTCCAATCGGAAGACGGATTTGTGGAACATGAAATCCCGATCCAAAAATCTGATTGATACTTTGCACAATAAATCCTACATATTTAAAAACCCCAAGAATTCCAAGATTCACGATCACTGCAAGAACAACAGAAACTTTTGACTGTTTTGTTCCACACAAAATCCCAAGGCTATAATTTAACAAAATACTGCCAATCATTAAGAAGATATAAACAGGTTCTCCATACGCATAAAATAATAAGCTAGCAATTAAAAGAAGACTGTTTTTTAATTTTTTCCCTGGTAAAAATGTATAAAGTAGAAATACAACTGGCAAAAATACACTAATAAACGTTAATGAACTAAAAACCATATGATTTCCTCTACTTCTTATATGTCAGTCTTTTACTTACACTTTTATATGTTTTTTTATAAAGATCATAACCTTTTGCATGCTGCATTTCTGTATCAAATAAATAAGTCGTCTTACCCATCTTAATTTCTACCCAGCTATGTGGAGTAAATCCACCTCTTGCTGCTGTGATCATTCCTGTAATTGTTTTGGAATTATATCCAAGTTCTCTCGCAAGGAAAGAAAAAGTTGATGCATAATTATAACAATTTCCTTTTTTCTTTGTCAGCATCGTATAAGCATAATTCATTTCCCAATCATCTGTTTTCTTAAAAGAATAACTTCTCTTATAAGAAAAGCTCTTTACTACATACATATAACATGCTTTTAATTTTTCAGATTTTGTCTTGCATTTTTTAGTCTGTGCCGCAACAACACTTTTTACTTTTTTCTGAAGCGCAAATGCTTTGTTTGATAATGCACCGGAAGATGTCACCTGGTATCCTTGAATATAAGTACTTTTTGCCATAGCTCCATTAGAATAAAAATAATACCGTTTTTGATTCAAAGTCTGCCATCCAGTAAGCATCATTCCTTTTGTTCCGTAAGCTCCACTTCCTTTAAAATAGTAAGTATTTTTCCCAATGTTCTGGAATCCAGTCAAAAGGCTTCCTCTTTTTGAAAGTTCTTCAGAACGATTAAAATAAAATTTCTTTTTCCCGATTGTTTTCCATCCAGAAACTATATTCCCTTTTTCAAAATAATATACATTTCCTTTCAAAGTCTTCCATCCAGATGATGTATTTTTAACCCCTAAACCATCCTTTGGTGTTTCTCCACTTTCATCAAAATAACAAACATCTTTACCAACATAATGAAATCCTGTTGCTAAATATCCATTTTCATCAAAATAATAGGTTTTTCCATCAACCGTTTTTTCACCATTGCTCAATGCTTCTCCGGACTCATCAAAATATTGCCATCCCTTTTCATCCTGCTTCCACGTAGATGAAGTGACTGGATTTTCCGATGTTTCTTGCATTGCCTCCGCTGCTGAAACTGTCTTAGTCATAACCTCTTTTGAGCCATTTGGCATTCCAAAAGCCACACCAAACACCATTGCTGTTGCTAAACAAGTCATTTTCCATCTTGTTCTCATAATTTGTCCTCCATTTCCATATATAGTCTATTCACAGTATAGCATTTTCATTTTTTATTTTTTTAAATAGCTCATATTTTCATCAATATGTGTAATAAATTATTTTAGAATAAAAAAAGAATCCTGTAAAATAGAACTCTCCGCCGCAATGCGATCCTCCATGGAAGGCTTTTTTATGAAATTTCCTATAAAATAAAAAAGCCAGCAGATATTACAAATCTGCTGACTTTAAAAGTACGATTCTCTTATTTTAATGTTGTACTGCTGGTCCGTCGACTTCTAAGGTTCCTCCGACCTGTTTTTTCATTCTGAAGCGATACAGTAAGATCGTTGCCAATGTAGATACTACAAGGATGCCTACAAAGACTGCAACATCTCCGCCAATCTTTCCGTCCATTGAAAGTGTATGACGGAATGCGTGTACCGTATAGCTAAACGGCATATACTTATGAAGAACTGTATAGAAATGTGGAGCCATATTCAATGGATAAGTTCCTCCAGCTGCACCTAACTGAATGACCATAAATACAAGAAGTACATAACTTCCAACACGATTGATCATCATTTCAAAGAAGGCGATTAATGACATAAAGGCCATTGAGGCAAGTATCGCCATTCCAAAGGTTTTTCCTACATAGTTTGGTTCCAAACCATTGACAACCATTAATACACCAACCATAATGACTGCCTGTGCAATGGAAATCGCTGCCATCACAGTAACTTTGCTTAACCACCACTGAAGTCCTGTCTTGACTTCTTCGTTTCTTTCCATTAAAGGATACATTAATGTGAATGCCATACATGCTACAAATAATCCTACAGACATCATATATGGTGCCATCGCATGACCATTATTCTGAACATGTGAATATTCTACATTATTTGTTTTTACAGGGGCTGCAAACATCTTATTTGTTTTATTTGTTGTCTTAATATCATTGACCTGATCTGCTCCTTTTTGGAGAGAATCTTTCAGAGTCTTACTTCCATCTGTTAATGTTCCAAGTCCATTTCCAAGTGTTGTTGATCCATTCGCAAGTTTGGTTGATCCATTCGAAATCTGACCTGCTCCGGAAGCTAACTGAGTAACACCATTATTTAATGTAGAATTATTGGCTACCAGTTTACCGGTACCTGCTTTTAATGTTTTTGTTCCATCATATAACTGACCTGCTCCAGAATCTAATTTTCCGATTCCAGAAGCCAGCTGATTTGCTCCAGAAGCAAGAGTTCCACTTCCTGCATACAACTTGTTGATACCTGTCATAAATTCTGGAAGTTTCACACTTACCTGATTGATACCGCTGTTTAACTGAGAAGCACCGCTGTTTAATACTTTTGAATTCTTACTTAATTTTGTAAGACCATTATCCAGCTGTTTTACTCCATTTGTATAATTTGCAATTCCAATACTTAGACCATTTTTACTGTCATTAATACCGGATTCCATAGAGGCCATCCCTGTCTGTACTTCTGTAGCACCACTCTTTAATGCCGTTAATGCCTGAATCATACCCATATCACTCTGAGTCGTTCCTTTTTTATCAAGTCCTGTTTTTACCTCTTTTAATCCACCATAGAGACTATTAATTGCCTTTTCTCCTGTTGGGAGTACCTGATTGGATGCAGCTGCAATTTTTGCTACACTCTGTTTTAATTCAAGCATTTTTTGAATGGTGTCTGTAAGACCGCTCTTTGCCTGCTTTGTTGTCGTTGTTGTTGTCACTTTTGACTGTACAGCTTTTTGTGACTTTGTATAAGTCTCATCGACATTGCTTTCCACATTTGATGCGGCATTTTCAACCTCTCCAATTTCGGATAAAAGTTGTTCTTTTTCTTCTTCTGAAAGATTTTTCAATGCGGATGAATTTTTCAAATTGCTGACTTTCTGCTGCATCACACGAACACTTTGTTTTGCACTGGAAGCACTCTCAGCTGCCTGTTTGCTCTGTTCATTCTCAGCAGTTGTTGTTGTCGTTTTTGTTGTTTGTACTGCCGCCTGTGTTTCCTGATTTCCAAGTGCTTTATTTAATTTCTGGATACCAGCATTTAACTCTTCCATTCCAGAAGTTAATTTCTGGATATCTGATTCTGCTGGAAGACTGTTTCCAATCTGATCAGAAGTTTGTTGTGCTGCTGTTAAAACTCCTCCGATTCCAGTTGTCAATGTCTGTGTTCCACTGGAAAGTTTTTTACTTCCTTCGGATAAACTTGCAACACCATTATTTAACTTGCTATTATTTGCTGCCAGCTGAGAACTTCCTGCCTTAGCGCTATCAACTCCAGCTGTATACTGGCTGACACCATTTTTCAGACTCTTTGATCCACTCTGTAATTTTTTTGCTCCAGCAGATAACTGCCCTGCTCCATTTTTCAGCTGTCCAGTTCCGTTCTGCAAAGTCTTTGCTCCACTTGCTAAAGAATTCGCTCCGCTTTTTGCAGATCCGGTTCCATTTTTTAATGTCTTTGTTCCTGACTGCAAACTTGTAGCTCCACTGTCAACCTGAGCGACACCATTTGTATAGGTTCTAAGTCCTACAGAAAGTGTTTTGGCTCCATTTTGGAATGTCAGTGAGCTGGATGCCAGTTTTCTTAAATTCTTTTCGATAGTATTATTTCCTTTTTTCAGCTTCTTCGCACCTTTTTCAATTTTACCTGCACCATCTGCTGCCTTAGAAAATCCTTTTCCTGCCACCTTCACTTGAGCAAAAACTGTTTTTGCATAAGTCTCTGTTACTTTTTCAGAAACTGATTTTTCAATCTTAGCCATGGCACTGTCATCCATCTTAGATGCGACATAGTTCGTACCTGGATTTGTCTTATAAGTCAGTTTCATCTTTCTCGGATTCTCATCCATTAACGTCGTTGCGTTTTCAGAGAAATCTTCTGGAATGGAAATGATCATATAATATTTTCCACTTTTTAATCCATCTTCCGCTTTTTTTTCACTTACAAACCTAAAATCCAACGCCTTCGTTTTCTTTAGATTTTTTACCAGTTCATCACCGACCGCCAATGTCGTACCATTATAGTCCACTTTGCGATCTTTGTTAATAACTGCTACCGGCAGTTCATCTGCATCCCCGTAAGGATCCCACATAGATCCAAGGAATACGGAAGTATAGATTGCCGGAATTGTAATGATGGCAATTAAAATAAGAAGCATCCACTTATTCTTCGCTATTTTCTGCCATTCGCGTTTTAGCATGATTACCGCTCCTTCCTTCCCTTTGATTTGATTCTATTTAGAGACATTCATTATCCATAAATCAATCGTATTATAGTCTGTGTCCATGCTGTTTGTCAACCATTTATTGAACGATTGGTCATTTTTTTTGCTTTGGGACATTTTAAGCCAATTTTTTTATTGAATTTTATCCTTGAATATTCTAAAATAGACCCGACACAGACCAGATATATCTGAAAAAAAGAAAGGAGAGGAAATATTTATGAAAAGCAAAAAAAGTCTGGAACAAGGAATTTGCATTGTTATGATCATTGCAGGTCATGCTTCATCTGACCATAATCTGACCAGTGAATATTTAAGTCAGAGACTCGGCGTATCAGATTCCTACTTAAAAAAAATCACAAGACAGCTTGTTCTTGCCGGATTGATCGAATCAAACTCCGGAAAAAATGGAGGTTTTACTCTGAAAAAAAAACCAGAAAAAATATCCTTATATGATATCTTTATTGCAATTGAAGGAAAAGAATCCTTTGTCAGCGCTACTGGCCTTGTAGAAAAAGTTTTTTTCCACAACAAAACACTCGCTCATAAAAGAGAAAAAGAAGTCCTGGACATTTTTAAAAATGCAGAACTTCTTTATAAAGATTATTTAAAGACCTGTACTCTAGATCGTTTTCTTGACGATATCAGCAGTTACCCTTTGTAATTTTTCGCCTTTTTCCTGCCAAAACAACAAGAATACACAAACTAATTACTGTGATTCCCGCTCCTGCTTTTAACCCAGGCGTTACATAATCTAGTCGAATTGTATGCTTCCCTTTTTTAAGCTCTATTCCAAGAAACATTCCATTAACCTTTTTCACTTCCACTTTTTGTCCGTGATCATACGCCTTCCATCCCTTACTATAGGCAATCGGAATACATAGGATTCGTCTTCCTTTTGTTGTGATCGTTCCTGAAAAATGATTTCCCATATCATAGGAAATATTTTTAAGGTGTTCACTTTTCTGGCGCTGTTCTATAGCTTTATTTATTTCTGCTTTATCAATCGTAATTACTGAAATTTTATCTATTGTATAATATCCTGGTGCTTTTAAGTCAATTTTCAATGTTCCTTTTTTCCCATTTGCTGGAAGCAAGAATGTTCTTTTTCCAAAGTAATAAGTACCGCCTTGCTGTTCGTTTGGAAGCAAGAATGATTTTCCATGAAATCTTGCGCTCAATGTATTGGCATTCACTCCTGTTGGAAGCTTATGACGACGAACCTGATTCTTTTCTTTTATACTGCTCATTCCTTCCAATCTTATATAAACTTTCTGTTTCTTTGTCGCAGCAACTGCTGGTATTTTTATTTTCCATACTCGATTCTTTGGAGATTTTGTAATTTTATAATCAGATCCAACCTCTTCCACCTTTGACAGTTTCTGTGGAACATTTTTTTGTACTCCAATCTTATCCTGATCCTCCACAATAGCAGAAGAAAGCATCGTCTGCTCTCTGTCTATTCCATTAAGTTTTTCATATTCTGACTCTCGTACATAAGAATCATAAGTATATCCAAATGGAAGAACTTTTTTATTTTCATAAAGTCCAAAGTTTCCCTGTTTTTTTATAAGACGGAAGTCTTTTTTACTAACTTTTTCTTTTAATGGAAATGTTACATATTTTACTCCATATAAACTCATAAAACCTTTTCGTTTATCTAGCTTACGAAATTTAAAAGTATAAAAATATCCCATTGTCTCCGTCTGTCTTAAGGCTTTTGAAACATTGCCATCCGTAACACTCAAATAGTTGGTTGTTGTCGGTGTGTGATAAGATAATCCCCAATTATATTGGTTTGCTCCATATGCCTCTGAACGATAAAAGCCTTGATTATCTGCACTAGTTAATAATTTAGCTCCATCTTTCTCTAAATAATTCCATACCTTTCCGCTTTCCAAATAATCACCAATTACTGCAGATTCTTTTGTAGAAAAATTAAAATATCCAGCTATTCCTATACTCACACAAACAATTCCAAGCATTGCCACATGATGGAATGGTTCTTTTTTGAAAAACTCTATATGGTTCATTAACAATAGAATCAAAAATGATCCAACAAGTACAGCCAATATTACTTTCAGTTCTTTTGTTCTTTCTTCTACAATATAGTAGCTCGTTACAATGTAAATGACACAAAGAACAGCCATACCGATTTCCTGCCAAATGGATAATTTCAGAAGGTCCTGATACATTTCCATAACAATTGCACCCATAACAAAAGAAAGTGCAAAGATCCATCGATTCATCGGATAAGAAAATCCATGAAAAACATAGGCAATTGGTGGCAATAACAATCCTGCTATTCCTATTATCAATGCAATTTTAAGATCTATACGACCCTTTTTCTTCTGCACAAATAATGCCACTGCCACCAACAACGAAAGTGCAACATAATTCATCGAAGTTGCTCTTTCAATTGCTTCATAACCAATAAACTGATGAACTGCTGCTTTATAATAGGTCATCGGATAATAGAAATATGTAAAATAATTCATTCCACTGCTGGTTCTTCCATTACCAGAAAATCCTATCAGAACTGGTAATAAGATGACAGCCGAAAGCCCGATTCCAAGCAAATACCACCCAGCAAATTTAAAAAATACTTTGAAGAAATTTTTTATTTTTTCATAGTTGTGATAACGGATTGCTGCGTAAATGACAGTAAACAATGTCAGCATATAAAAGAAATAAAAATTGCTGATTGCCCCTAATGTTGCCATAAACATCAGCAAGTATGGACGCTCTTTCCTGAAAATCTTCTCAACTCCAATCAACATGAGTGGAAAATAAATCATCGGATTCAGGAAAAACGGATGACGCAAACAAGCTTTAAAGAAAAATCCGCAGAAAAGATAAATAAGACTTCCACATAAAATTCCTTTGTTATCTTTTTTCATATAGAGTCCATAAGCGATAAAGCTGATCCCTACAAGATACATCCTGACGAAATACAGAACCTGATAAAAATATTCTGCATTATGCTTATTTGAAAAAACATAAAGCAGATTCAATGGATCTCCAATTGCATAATAATTTAAAGTTGCCAGGATATCACCGCCATACCCTATACTCATGTCCCACATTGGAAATTTAAAATGTCCATGAATCATGTTTCCAAAAAATTCACGGATATATTGTCCCCAGTAAACAAGAGCATTCAAATGTTGGGCGATTCCATCCTGGCCACCTGCACACCATACAAAAGATCTTCCATTTCTATAAAAAGGATAAAATACAATCGCACATAAAACTGCAAAAATAACAGTATATGCAAAAATCAGACTTTTTTTTGTCCTCATCATTCATGAATCTCCTTCGCAATATAAATAGGTCGTTTCTTTGTTTCAAGATATGTTTTTGATAAATACATACCTACGAGTCCGATTCCAAGCAGCTGCATTCCACTTAAGAAACTTATTACACAAATCAATGACGGCCATCCTGCTACTGGATCTCCAAACATTGCTGCTCGCACAAGTACAAAAATAAAGAATAAAAATGCTGCTATACAAACTAAAACACCAATAACCGAAACAATAGTCAATGGTACGGTTGAAAAGGCAATGATTCCTTCCATCGCATAACGGAACAATTTCCAGAAAGACCATTTTGTCTCTCCCGCTGCACGCTCTACATTTTCAAATTCCAGCCATTTTGTTTTAAAACCGACCCAGCCAAAAATCCCTTTTGTAAATCTATTATATTCTTTCATTGATAAAATTGCATCTACCATATTTCTCTTCATCATTCGAAAATCCCTGGCGCCATCGACGATGTCTGCATCTGAAATCTTATTAATGATATGATAAAATTTACGCGCAAAAAAGGAACGGATGATCGGCTCTCCTTTTCTTGTGACCCTCCTTGTTGCTACACTGTCGTACCCTTCTTCCTCAATGCAGCGAATCATTTCCGGTATCATTTCCGGAGGATCCTGAAGATCTACATCCATTGTAACTATATAATCCCCTTTTGCATGTTCTAATCCTGCATATAATCCTGCCTCTTTTCCAAAGTTTCTAGAAAAAGATATATAATGAACACATGGATCATTCTTACTTAATCCTTTAAGTACATCCAATGTTCGATCACTACTTCCATCATCAATAAAAAGAAGTTCAAATGAAAGTTTATCTTCTTCCTCTTTTATGATCTTCTGCATGGCTTCGTAATAAATAGGAATAACTTCTTCCTCATTAAAACATGGCACAATGCAGGTACATAATTTCTTCATGGAAAACCTCCCTTATTATTTTTTCTCCTATAACTATACAACTTTCTGGGAGTATTTGTCTCAAAAAAAGCGATTCTTTTCTTAACTTTTCCTTAATTTTGTACTACAAGATACTTTTTCCCGGTTTCTGTTTGGGCAAGTCCAGCCTGGCTTGTCTCTTTTAATGAACATGGAAGAAGATCTCCAACCTCTGCCATTGCATCAATTACTTCATCGAGCGGAACCTTACTTTCAATCCCTGCCATTGCCATATCCGAAGATGTAATTGCATTCACAGAACCAATAACATTTCTTTTGATACAAGGAACTTCTACCAATCCCCCAATAGGATCACAAACAAGACCAAGTAATGCTTTCAACGCAAATGCTCCTGCATCAAATACCTGCTTTGCACTTCCTCCACGAATATAAGTGATTGCTGCTGCTGCCATACAAGATGCTGAACCTATTTCCGCCTGACATCCTCCCTGAGCTCCGGCGATACTTGCTCTTTGCGCGATTACCTGTCCAACTCCTGCTGCAAGATACATTCCTTCTAGCATTTTTTCCTCTGGAATATGATAAAATTGTTCATAAGTAATTAAGACCGCTGGAAGAACACCACAGGCACCTGCTGTCGGAGCTGCAACAATACGTTTCATACAAGCATTGGATTCTCCCATTTTCAAAGCATTTGCCATAACCGTACCAACAAATTCTCCCGTAAGATTTTGCATTTTTTGCACTTCTTCTATCATTTTTTCTCCATCGCCACCAGAAAGACCGCTTCGCGATCGAAGATCTTTATCATAACTTTCATTTGCTTCCTTCATGGCAATATACATATTACTCATTTTTCCAATTGCTTCCAGACGATCCACCTGACGTTCTCTCATATCATCGTGAAGAATGGCCTCCCATAATTTACATTGTTCTTTTTGCGCTTTTTCTTCAATTTCTGCTACTGATCCAAATCCCATGCTCTAGTCCTCCTGCATTTTTGCCAAATAGGTTACCTTCTGAATTCCTTCTAAATGTTCCAACCATTCAATTCCCTTTTGTGGTATTTCCTTATCACATTCAATAACCATAACCGCACTACCTCCGCGATGATCACGATATAACTGCATTGTAGCAATATTTACAGATTTATGCGCAAGCATAGAAGTTACCTCTGCTACATGTCCTGGCTGATCATCATTGTGTACAACCAAGGTCGTATATTCACCAGAAAAATTAGCCTCCAAACCATCAATCGTACAGATTTTAATTCTTCCGCCGCCAAGCGAACAGGCTACAATTTCAAGATTTCTTCCAGAACCTCCTTCCAAAATTAGTTTCACACTATTAGGATGTGCATTTTTTAACTGAATTTTTCCAATTTCAAATTTCATCCCAGATTCCTGTGCAACCTGAAAACTATCTGGAATCCTTATATCATCTGGCGCCATTCCAAGTAATCCCGCTACAAGAGCTCTGTCTGTTCCATGTCCTTTTCCTGTTGCCAAAAAAGATCCATGAAGCAAGATTTTTGCTTCTTTTACATCCTCACCGAGCAAATGTCTGGATACCTGTCCAATTCTTACAGCTCCTGCTGTATGTGAACTGGAAGGTCCAACCATGACAGGTCCAATAATGTCAAATAAATTCATAAGCGCTTCCTTTCTGCCATTTCTGTAAACTATCCACAAATTTTTAGGAGATTTTTGATTTTATCCACAGATACTGTCTCATATTGATTTTCATGTTTTCCTGAAGATATTGCAAAAGAAACCTGTTCTCCTTTTGTTGTAAAATCTTCTCTCCATCCTCCACAAGAGCTATGAATTTGTAGAATTTCTGTTTCTTCTATAATTTTTTTCACATTTTCTGCATGAATTCCACACCCTGCAAGGATTTCGATCTGCTTTCCATATTCTTTTTGTAATTTAGAAAGTAATGCAATTCCTTCTTCTGCTGTTGGAGCCTGACCACTTGTTAAAACACGATCTACTCCAAGATCAATCAATGTTTCTATTGCCTGATTTGCATCCTTTGCACAATCAAAGGCTCTATGAAAAACTGCCTGACGGCCTTCATTATGAATATTTTCTACAAATTCTCTGCATCGTTTTTCATCAATGGTTCGGTCTTCCTTGAGAAAACCAAAAACAATTCCATCACTGCCATAGGCAAGCATTAATTTCATATCTTCCAACATTTGCTCATATTGATATTCTGTATAACAAAAACCAGCTCCTCTGGAACGGATCATTGCCATCACTTCCAAATCCGTATACTGTTTTGTCATAATAAGACTTCCAAGCGAAGGTGTCAAGCCCCCTAAAGAAAGTGCACTATTCAGCTCGATACGCCTTACCCCACATTCATAAGCAGTCATGGCATCTTCAAAACTTCCGCAGCATATTTCTAACATTTTTATCATCCTCCATCTTCCTTAATCGTAGAATTCTATTTTAACAATTTCTAGTCTTAAGAACAATAAAAATGTACCTAGACAGGCCATCTTTGTCCAGGTACATTTTCTTTTTCTTTTTTGTTTTATTTTTAGAAATTAAAACCTTTGATTGTTGCGAAATAATCATCTGGTGTTTCTGCACGACGAATCATTTCTGTTGTTCCATCTTCTTTTAATAAAATTTCTGCTGATTTTAATTTTCCATTATAATTATATCCCATTGCGAATCCATGAGCTCCTGTATCATGAATTGCTAATAAATCTCCCATCTCAATTTTTGGAAGTTTACGATCAATCGCAAATTTATCATTATTTTCGCAAAGAGATCCTGTAATATCATAAGTATGATCTGCTGGTTCGTTTTCTTTTCCCATAACAGTAATATGATGATATGCTCCATACATTGCAGGACGCATTAAGTTTACTGCACATGCATCGACACCAATATATTCTTTGTGAGTATGTTTTTCATGAATTGCTTTTGTAATCAATAATCCGTTTGGAGCCAGCATATAACGTCCAAGTTCTGTATAAATCTTTACATCTCCCATTCCTGCTGGAACAAGCACTTCATCAAATACTTTATGAACACCTTCTCCAATCACTGCAATATCATTTCCCTTCTTATCTGGAAGATAGGGGATTCCAACACCTCCAGATAAGTTAATAAATCCAATATGGACACCAACTTCTTCCTTTAATTTCACAGCTAATTCAAATAACTGTCTTGCAAGTGTTGGGTAGTATTCGTTGCTAACAGTATTACTTGCAAGGAAGGAATGAATTCCGAATTCTTTCACACCAAGTTCCTTCAACTGTTTAAAAGCATCAAACATCTGCTCTGTTGTCATACCATATTTAGCATCTCCTGGGTTATCCATGATATCTGTTCCAAGAGCAAAAACTCCACCTGGATTAAAACGGCAAGAAATTTTTTCTGGAATTCCAGCGCATTCTTTTAAAAATTCGATATGTGTAATATCATCAAGATTAATTGTTGCACCTAACTGTTTTGCAAGGATAAATTCTTCTGCAGGTGTATCATTAGAAGAGAACATGATTTCACTTCCATCAAATCCACAACGATCAGACATCATAAGTTCTGTTAAAGAAGAACAGTCTGTTCCACATCCTTCTTCTCTTAAAATTTTTAAGATGGTTGGGTTTGGAGTTGCTTTTACAGCAAAAAATTCTTTAAATCCTTTGTTCCATGAAAATGCTTTATAAAGTCCTCTTGCTGTCTCACGGATTCCTTTTTCATCATATAAATGAAAAGGTGTTGGATACTTCTTTACGATTTCGTCTAATTGTTCCTTTGTTACGAATGGTACTTTTGCCATTTTACTTCGTTCCTTTCTTTATTTGTAATAGCTTGATCTCATTTGCCAAAGCTTCTTTAAACACTTCCACCAGATTCTGATTGCTTGAATACAGACAGGTTGCTTCATATCGATTGGTAATCTCACCAGTTAATACGTCTTTCGAATCTGTAATCAGACGAATCTGTCCTTCTTGACAATCTGTCAGATAAATAATAGCTCCTGGCAGATCAAAAGGTTCATTTGTGATGATTACAACTTTTTTTCCATTCTGAATCATCTCTTCCATATACTCTCGAAAAAATTCCAGACGTTCATTATAAATGGATACATATGCCCGTTCTTTTGCACTGACAAGCATTTGAATAATCTTATCACAAATATGCTCCTCACCACGAATCGTCAGGTATCCCCCTTTATTCTTTCTCTTTGAAGGAAGCTGCGTCAGTAATTCTTTCTTTTTTTTCTCCATATGACGAATCTTGTTACTACAAAATTCTTCCACAGGAACCGGCGTATACCGGATCGTATCTTCTTCCTGCATATAAGCAGCTCCTTTATCAACCAGTCCGGCTAGAGCATTATATGCATTCGATCTGGAAATCCCGCTTCTCTTGGCAGCTTCATATCCATTCAAGTTACCTTCTAGCACCAGCAAGATGTAAAGATTAGCTTCATGCCTCGTCAGACCGAATTCCATCAGACTTTCTACATTATTCATTCCGTCACCTCGTGTTCCTATCTAGGAATACTATAGTTGAATCAAAAAAAAATGTCAAGGTATACCAGACATTCTGAGAAATTTTCTTTATTATTCTTCTTTAAGCAAAGCTTTCTTGTATTATTAAAAAGAATCCTGTAAAACAGGATTCAGCGATAAATTTCCTATAAAATAAAAAAGCCACAGCCTTTACGGCTGTGACTTTCAAATTTTGGTATATATAACATACCATTATTTTTCTTATTCGTCAGCTTTTCCGTCAGATCCGAATAATTTGATCTTTTCGATTACTAATTCTTTGATAGCTTCTGCACCTGGTGCTAATAATTTACGAGGATCAAATCCTTTTCCTTCCAGGTCTTTTCCAGCTTCAATATATTTACGTGTTGCGTCAGCAAATGCAAGCTGGCATTCTGTATTAACATTGATCTTAGCTACTCCAAGAGTGATTGCTTTTTTGATCATATCATCAGGGATTCCTGTACCACCGTGTAATACTAATGGCATATCTCCTGTTAACTGCTGGATAGCATCTAATGTTTCAAAGCTTAATCCTTCCCAGTTTGCTGGATATTTTCCATGAATGTTACCGATTCCTGCTGCAAGCATTGTTACTCCAAGATCTGCAACTGCTTTACATTCTTTAGGATCTGCACATTCACCTCTACCGATAACTCCATCTTCTTCTCCACCGATAGAACCAACTTCAGCTTCGATAGACATTCCTTTTCCTTTTGCAACTTTTACAAGTTCTTTTGTTTTTTCAACGTTTTCTTCGATTGGATAATGAGATCCATCAAACATAATAGAAGAGAATCCAGCTTCGATACATTTGTAGCATCCTTCATAAGAACCATGATCTAAGTGAAGAGCTACTGGTACAGAGATGTTTAATTCTTCTAACATTCCGTTTACCATTCCTACAACAGTTTTATATCCTGTCATATATTTTCCTGCACCTTCAGAAACTCCAAGGATAACAGGAGATCTTGTTTCTTCTGCTGCTAATAAGATAGATTTTGTCCATTCTAAGTTGTTAATGTTAAACTGTCCAACTGCATAATGTCCGGCTTTTGCCTTATTTAACATTTCTTTTGCTGATACTAACATAGTTTGTCCTCCATATAACTCGTTAACTTTTTCACATCGGATTTATTATACTCTATTTATACTTTTGTTGCAAGCATTGAGTGTTCTCCCTTTCTAAATTCTTAGATAGTCATGATCTGCTTCTATTTTTAACATCCAATCTCTTTTTATACGACTTGCGAGAACTCTTTTTCCCAAACAAAAAGTAAGTATGCCATTTTCTTCATACTTACTCTTTAAAACTTTATATTAATTTTGATATTTTAAAAGATCTCCAAGATAATCATATCCAACCTGATATACCATGATATTTCGAATGATATCGATTCCAAAAAATAAAAAAATTCCAAGGACCAGCATCCATAACCCTGGTTTCAAAATTCGAATTTCTTTATGAAATATCTTTTTTGCCAACATCCAAATCAAGCACCATATCACAATCACAACACCATAAATGACCGTCGGATTACATAGAAATGCTCGTTGAATCTGAAAATGAAGCAACGCCTTGACGGACCTTGTTCCTCCACAAGCTGGACAATAGAAATGCGTTACTTCTTTAAAATAACATGGCATACGAAAAATCAATTTAAAAACTGTCATCTTCATTTTCCATATATTGCTCATAATTACTCTGAAATTCCTTATCAAAGGTTCGCTGAAAATCTTCACTTAATAAAACTTGAAAAACAAAAACAAGAATCAGAATCACACTTCCAACTATTCCAATAATTCCACAAACAAACCCAGCAGTTGCTCTTTTTTCTTTTTTACCATCCATGTTTTTGGGCGATACTGCAAAACAAACAATGGCCGCGATTCCGACAATAATAGCAAACGGCGTACAGCAACATGTAATCATCATAACAATCGATATAATTCCAAGAATCATCGCTGCCAAAGCAATTCCATTGGAATTTCCTGATGATTTTTGATTAGAAAAATCTTGTCCTTTTTGTTCTTGCTCTTTCTTTTCTTCTTCGGTTATTTCATATCCTGTATAAGGATCATACCTTTTCTCTTCCATTGATTTCTCCTCCCTATTTTCGAATATATCGAATCATTCCTGGACCTAAACGCGGTGTCGGCCTAGATATAAAATCGTGCTTTAAGTAAAAAGGTTCCCTGCCAACGGCACACATAAGATCCAACATGATTTCGGTTCCAGGTTCACAAAGACTTTCTGTATAACCAATTAACTCTTCAATTACCATGCCTCCGATTCCATGATGTTGATAATCTGGATGAATCATCAGATCTTGAATATAACAGATGACAGAACCATCACCTACAAGTCTTCCCATTCCTACCACATGATCATCCATTTTTGCACACACAATATAAAGGCTGTGATCTAACGCCTTTTGTGCCTGAGCTCTCGAAAGTGGTTTAAAATTCACAGCCTTTCGAAGACCCAGATAGGTGTCCACATCCATATGATTTGAAATTAATGTTATTTTATCCATTTAATTCACTTCCTGTTTGTCTCTTTTTCAAACATACTATCCTTTAAAAATAATAAGTATTATATCACAAATTAATACCACATGCCCATGATTTTACAGAAACTTATAATTCCAAAAAAAGAAACAAGATCAACTATGCCCCATTTTCAACATAACTGATCCTGTTTCTTCTATTATATGTGTGTTTGAAAACTAATCCTGTAATGCATCGACACCAGATTCTTTTGTACGAATTCTAACAACATTTCTTACTTCATAGCTAAAAATCTTTCCGTCTCCAACTTCTCCAGTAAACGCTGCTTTTTGAATTGCACGAATTGTTTTCTCTTCCCATTCTTCCGAAGATACCACAATTTCAAATTTAATTTTTGGTCTCATCATAAGATCAACTTTTGTTCCACGAACAACTTCTGTTAATCCTTTTTGTGCACCACATCCCATGACCTGAGATACCGTAATTCCATTGACTCCAATTTTATTTAAAGCTTCTTTTACATCTTCAAATTTTTCCTCACGTACAATGGCATTTATTTTAATAATCATATCTTTCACCTCTGCCTTTCTTCCTTAATCCAGACCGTTAAAGGATGGATATGCATTTTCACCATGTTCTGATCGGTCCAATCCAACCTGTTCTTCTCTTTCTTCTACTCTTAATGGAGTAAAGATGCGGACAATTGCCTGACAGATCAAAGTACCAACAACTGCAATTACAATAGATACTACAATTCCAACAATCTGTGCCACAAACAATCTTGTTTCCCCAAATGCAAGTCCGTTCCATTTTGCGACACCATTGATAGAACTTAATCCAAAAATACCTGTTGCAATTCCACCCCAGATACCACCAATTCCATGACATCCAAATGCATCCAATGCATCATCAATCTTTAATTTTCCTTTGATTAATTTTACACCAAAATAGCAGATTGGGCTAACTAAAAGTCCAATAATGATAGATGCCCATACTGGTACAAATCCTGCGCCAGGTGTAATAGCAACAAGACCAATCACTAATCCAGTAGAAGCTCCAACTAAGGTTGTTTTTCCTTCTGTAAACACTTCAATCAACATCCATGATACAAGTGCTGAGGCTGCTGAGACAGAAGTTGTCATAAACGCATGAGCTGCAAGTCCGTTTGCTGCAAGAGCACTTCCTGCATTAAATCCATACCATCCAAACCATAACAATGCTGCTCCAAGAAATACAAATGGTGTATTATGTACATGATAAACTCCCTGATCATATCCACGTCTCTTTCCTAGTAAAATGGCAAGAACAAGACCACTAACTCCAGAGGAAATATGAACAACATTTCCACCTGCAAAGTCTACAGATCCAATTTTGGCAAGAAATCCGCCTTCTCCCCATACCATATGAGCCAGAGGATAATAAACAATCACAGACCATAAAATAACAAATAATACAAGTGCCTTAAATCTCATTCTTCCAGCTACTGATCCAGTAATTAACGCTGGTGTGATCATTGCAAACATCATCTGAAACGCTGCAAAAGCAAGATTTGGAATGGTCACTGCATAAGGTCCCGGCTTCATTCCAACACCTTGGAATCCAAACCATTTCATACCACCGATAATTCCTGCATGGTTACCACCAAATGCCAGTGCATAGCCAAATAAAATCCACATCACAATGGATACTCCCATGATAAATACACACTGCATCATTGTGTTTCCAACATTTTTTCTTCGCACCATACCCCCATAGAAAAATGCAAGTCCCGGGGTCATAAAAAATACAAATGCTGCGCACAGCAAAATAAATCCTGTATCTCCTGTGTTCATAACTTTTTCCTCCATCTTCATTTTTAATTTTTTCTGAATGAAATCTTCTTTTCATTCTCTCGAGAGAAAAAAAAAGGAGTCAAAGCATAGTTTTTTTGTATGCTTTGACTCCTTTGTCACGTTCATATTAACAAAAGATTTTTTTATTTGCAAGTTTTTTTTAAAATTTTCCTTGTTTTTTTAACAGAACACAGTTTTTTTTTAATTATTTAAAGTCTTTATTCTACATCTGCCAATGCTGCAAAATCTTCTTCTCCGGTACGGATCTTAACAACCTTATCTACATTGTAAACGAAAATCTTTCCATCTCCAATATGTCCAGTGTAAAGTGCTTTTTTCGCTGCTTCAATAATTGTATCAACCGGGATATTTCCAACAATCACTTCAACCTTCATCTTTGGAAGTAATGTTGCATCGATCTCAGCTCCACGATAACGTTCTCCAGCACCTTTCTGAATACCACATCCCATAACCTGTGTCACTGTCATTCCACTAATACCAACTTCATTCATTGCTCTTTTTAACTTATCATATCGTGTCAATCTTGCAATGATAACAACCTTGTGCATTCCTGTTGCAAGATCTGGTGCTTTATGAACTTGAACAGCTGCTTTTTTCTGAACATCGGAAGCTGCTTCATAATCTTCCTGTCCAAGGTCACTATTTTCATTTTCTTCCATAATCATGGTATTAGAAATATCCATCATACTAAATCCTGCATAAGCAGAAGTTAAACCATGTTCTGGTCCATCCAGACCTACGATTTCTTCTTCTTCTGTTACACGAAGACCAATGGTTGCCTTAATTAGTAAAAATGCAATGCTGATTGTAACAGCTGTCCATGCACATACAGAAACGATACCAATGATCTGAGTTCCAAGTAATTTAAATCCGCCACCATAAAAGAGACCTTTTAATTCACTTCCTGGTGCACTTGTCGTTGCGAATAATCCTGTTGCAAGTGTTCCCCATACACCATTCATAAAATGAACAGCTACAGCACCAACTGGATCATCAATTCTTAATTTATAATCCAAAAGCCATACGCCAAAACATACAAGAAGACCGGAAACTGCTCCAATCACAATTGCTCCTGCTGCATCTGTCACATCACAAGGTGCTGTAATTGCAACAAGTCCTGCAAGCGATGCATTTAGTGACATGGATACATCTGGTTTTCCATATTTGATCCATGTAAATACCATACATCCAACCGTTGCAATTGCTGGTGAAATTGTTGTTGTTACAAAGATGGATCCTAACTGTTCTACGGATGTTGCTGCTGCACCGTTGAATCCATACCAACCAAGCCAGAGAATAAATACTCCAAGTGCTCCTAATGGAATATTATGTCCAGGGAAAGCATTGACCCTTATAATGTTTCCATCTTTATCTTTTGTAAACTTTCCAATACGTGGTCCAAGGAATTTTGCTCCAATTAGTGCAGAAAGACCTCCAACCATATGGATCGCACAAGATCCTGCAAAATCATGAAATCCCATCTGTGACAGCCAACCGCCACCCCAGATCCAGTGAGCTTCAATTGGATAAATCAAAGCTGAAATTACTGCTGAATAAATACAATATGATAAAAATTTTGTTCTTTCTGCCATTGCTCCTGACACGATTGTCGCTGTTGTCGCACAGAATACAAGATTAAATACAAAATTGGACCAGTCAAAATTGGCATAGGATGTAAAAATATCAAACCCTGGTTTTCCGATGAGACCGATCATATCTTCTCCTAGAAGAAGACTAAAACCGATCAGGATAAATACACAAGTACCAATACAAAAATCCATTAAGTTTTTCATAATAATATTTCCAGCATTTTTTGCTCTTGTGAAACCTGCCTCCACCATTGCAAAACCTGCCTGCATCCAGAATACCAAAGCGGCTCCTATTAAAAACCAGACTCCGAATATCTGTCCATTAACTGCCTGTAAAATTTCTTTCGTCATAGTCATTTCCTCCCTTATCAGTTTTTCTTTTCTTCATTGGGAAACCGCGCGGAAAATTCTCGATGAAATAAAAAAAAGACGTTACAGAAATTTCTTTCTATAACGCCTTTGTTATATTGGGGATTATATTTGTTTTATTTCCTTTTGTCAATATCTTTTTTTACATTTTTTTAACGACTTATGTACTTTTTTTAGCACATTCTTAACAGGCATACTATTAACTAATATATATATTTAATTTGAAAATTCATTTTCAAGCATCCGATACCCAACCCCTACTTCTGTAAAAATATACTGTGGTGTTGCTGGGTTTTTTTCTATTTTTCTTCTGATATTCGCCATATTTACACGCAAAATCTGATTATTCGTATCTGCATGAGGCCCCCATATATCCCGAATGATTGCCTCATAAGTAATAACTCTTCCCGCATTTTCCGCTAAAAGAGAAACCAGTTTATATTCAATCTGTGTCAGTCGAATTTCTTTCTCACCGATAAAAACACGTCGCTTATCAAAATCTATTTTTAATCCTTTTGCACAATAAACTGGTGTTCCGGTATCTGCCTGCAATGGCTGCCTGCGATGTCTTAACGCTGTCCTAATTCTCGCCAAAAGTTCTTCATTTCCGAATGGTTTTGTAATATAATCATCTGCTCCTGCATCCAGTGCACTTACTTTTTCTGCCTCAAGATTTCTTGCTGAAATAATAATAATTGGTGTAACTGCCCATCTTCGTATTTCTTTTAGCACTTCCATCCCATCAATATCCGGAAGACCAAGATCCAATAGGATAATGTCCGGACAATAGGATTCTGCACACTGAATTCCCTGTTCACCTGTCGCACATAAAATAACTTTATACCCATTTGCTTTTAAAATAGCAGACATAAAATTTCCGATATTTTCTTCATCTTCTATAATCAGAGCTGTTAGCTTTAATTCTGACATACCTTTTTCTCCTCCAAATCGTTTTCTATTGGCAGACTAAAAGAAAATTCTGCTCCATCCTCATGATTTTTTGCATGAATCTCACCTTTATGAGCAAGCACGATTGTTTTGCAAATACTTAATCCGATTCCCATCCCTTTACGACTTTCATGATCCTTGGAACCGGCACATCCATCAAACAAATGATCCATCCGTTCCGATTCGATGCCCTTTCCATAGTCCCTTACATAAAATACTACATTTTTCTCTTCTTGTCGAATATAAAAATCAACCGGTGCTTTTTCTCCGGAATGAACCCAGGCATTTTCTAAAAGATTCATAATCACCTGCTCAATTAAAGTAGGATCCATTGGAACCATCACAAATTCATCTGGTATTTTAACATTCACTACACTTTCTGGATATCGTTTATGAAACCTCTGCATAGCCTCTGCCACTACTTCCTCTAATGGTTCCGGTGTTTTCTTTACATGTGCTTCTTCCCCACTTCCATCATTTTGAATTCTCGTGACACTTAAAAGATTCTCAACCATATTCAACAACCAATGAGCATCTTCTTGAATCCCAAGGATAAGCTGGTCTTTTGCTTTTTCATCTAGATAATCTTTTGCCTCCAAGTAAGTCGCACTAGCCCCAATCATGCCAGTTAATGGGGTCCTTAAATCATGTGAAATCGCACGCAAAAGATTCGATCTCATTTTTTCCTTTTCTTTTTCAATCGTTAATTCATTAATCTGTTGGTTATACTCGTTCAGCTTTTCCAACTCTTTTTCTCTCTTTACAGCCTCTTCTTTTTCAGCATTTAAACTACTCGTTGTCATATTAGTGATAATGGCTATCACAAGGATCCCAATAAAAGTCATTGGATATCCATCAATTAAAAAATTGACCCGGAAATATGGATAAGTAAACCTCCAGTTAATTAATAATACACTAAGAAAAGAAGAAACAACTCCCCACCAGTAACCTTTTGTATATCTGGAAATCAGAAATGTTGCCAGAACATAAATAATTGGTACATTCCCACTGCTATGCTCTGACTGATAGAAAAAAATATGAGCAATAATTGTTGCAAGAAGCAATAATGCGATTGAAATAAATAAATCATTTCCCCATTGTTTCCCATGTGTTTTCATAATATCCTCCCGCAAAATAAAACCAGACTTGAAAAAAGCCTGGTTTTTTATCTTTATCCATTGGATCGAATACTGATATCAATCTTACATTTTGATACATGATCTGCATTAATACTCAGATCGTAATCCACTTGAAGATTCATCTGATCTTCCTGCTCTTTCCACTGAATATCACTGGTATTTACTCCTAAAAGCATACTTCCAAAAGGAGTATCATAGTATGTAAGATTTTCTTTTCCCTTTTCAAATACCATATGTGATCCATTTCCGCCCTTTTTTGTAACTTCTACTGTTTTAGGGCCGATTTTTAAAATATTTTTTGTGATTTCATGATCATCTGCCATCTCATCATATAAAATATAATGTTTCCCATTTTTCAGATAATAAGCCCCTGTTGTCATAAGTTCTACAGGCTCATCTTTATTAATATCCATCTGAAGGCCAGAAATATTTATTAATACATCTTTCGTCATATTTTTTACCCCTAATACTGTTCAATATCGACCAGCTGCACACGGTCTACTTTACATGGGAGTACACGGTCTGCAAATGTAAGAAACTGATCGGCCATATCACTTACATAATACTCATATTTCGCAATATGATCTTGATCAGCTGAAATTTCCTGTTCCTTTAACAACTGTTTTAATGATTTTGCTACTTCAAACGCAGGATTCACTAATGTCACCTGATCCCCCATAAAACGCTGAATCGGATTAATCAATAATGGATAATGCGTACATCCAAGAATAAGGGAATCGATATCATACTGACGAAATTCTCCAAGATATCTTGAAACCATATCTTCTGTGATACGATCCTCAATCAATCCTTCTTCTACTAACGGTACAAACAAAGGGCACGCCTTTGTAACCACTGTCACAGAAGGATCCAGTTTTCTTAAATACATTCCATACTGACCACTTTTAATTGTTGCATTTGTTCCAATAATTCCAATATTTTTATTTTTTGTCGCATGCATAGCAGCAACAGCCCCAGGCTGTACCATACCGATGATTGGTATAATATAATCCTTCTGAAGTTCTGCCAATGCCAGCGCACTGGCCGTATTGCATGCAATAACGATTGCTTTCACTCCCTTACTCAAAAGAAAATTTACAATCTGTCTGGAGTAACGCAAAATAGTTTCCTTCGATTTTGTACCGTAAGGAACTCGCGCTGTATCTCCAAAATATATCATACTCTCTTCCGGAAGCTGACGCATGATCTCTCTTGCAACAGTCAATCCGCCAACACCGGAATCAAAAACTCCAACTGGTGCATTCATTGAACGCTCCTCCTTAACGGTATCTTGTCATTGCCTGATCAATCAATGTATCAATCAGCTGTGGTGTTTCCACTCCGCATGCTTTCCAAAGCATTGGATACATACTAATTGCTGTAAATCCAGGAAGTGTATTAATTTCATTAAACACAACTCTTCCTGATTCTTCTAAGAAGAAATCTACACGTGAACATCCAAAACCATCGACAGCCTTAAAGATTTCAACTGCATCTTTTCTAATCTTTTCCTTAGATTCTTCCGGCATATCAGGATCAATCACAGTTCTTGATTCTGCATTATTATATTTTGCATCAAAATCATAGAAATCTGCTGCTGCAAGAATTTCCCCAACACATGTTGCTTTTACTTCCTTACGATCTCCTAAAACTGCGCACTCTACTTCACGTCCAACGATCATTTCTTCTACAAGAATATTTCTGTCATGTTTGATTGCTTCATAAAGAGCTGCTTCCAATTCTTTTCTATTTTCAGCTTTTGAAACACCTTTGGAAGATCCCGCACAAGATGGCTTTACAAACACTGGATATGGAAGTGCTTTCTCCACACGATCCATAGCTTCTGTCAAATCATCATCTTCAAAATCAGATTCTTTAACATGAACAAATTTTGCCTGATCCACACCAAGATGATCTACAATAATCTTGGTATAAACCTTATCCATTGACACTGCAGATGCAAGCACTCCGCATCCTACATATGGAATCTTAGACATTTCAAATAATCCTTGAATTGTTCCATCTTCTCCGTTCATTCCATGAAGAACTGGGAAGATTACATCAACTTTCTGAAGTTTATATGTACCCTCTGCAAGCAATACAAGGGCACGCATGGTTGTATCTGGAGAAATAAAAGCACTGACCTCTCCTTCTCTCCAGCTACCATCTTCTATATCTTTTACACTGTCAACCAACAGCCATTTTCCATCTTTTGTAATTCCGACAAGGGTTACATTATATTTTTCTTTATCCATGTTTTTCACTACAGTTTGTACAGAAAGACATGAAATATCATGTTCAGAGGAATCTCCTCCAAAAATAACAACTACATTTTTCTTCATTACTATCTCCTTAATGGATACATTTTCTTTCGGTTAAAACAATATCTGCAAAAAACTCTGCAGACTATAGACTTCATTATAACATAAATTTTTCAAAAATAAATCCATGAAACCACGCTTTCTCTGCCTCATACTTCTCTTTTTCGCGAAAAGTCCAACCATAAATTGGAATATGATAAAGTTTACGGCAAATCTTCAATGGCAAACAATTTTTATATTTATAATTATAAGCTATGAAGTCTGGTTTTGTTATAAAATTAGTTAATAAATTTTGCACAATAAAATACGGTACAAGATATTTCCATTCATTTTCTTTAAAAAACTTTTCACTTAGCTGTCCTCGGATTACTTCCGGACGATGTTTTTTAAACCAGTAAAGTGCATAAGGATGAAAACTTTCGATACAATAAGGTCCCTTATACTTATCCAACATCCATGCTGTCTTTTTACAAAGTCTTGTATGAAATGTTTCCATTTTTAACTCAATGAGCAAAGGTACTTTTCCATCGATTTCTCTTAAAACCTCAATCAAACGTGGAATGTGCTCATTTGTTCCTTTTAGTCGATACTTCAACAACTCTTTATAGGTTAGGTCTCTGATATTTTTTGAAACCCCACATGTTCTTTTTAAATCATAATCATGATGTACGACAACGACATGATCTTTTGTCATCTGAACATCCAGTTCAATTCCATAGCCAAGCTCTTTTGCCTTGCGAAACGCCGACATAGAATTTTCCGGAATTTTATTCGTATGAAATCCACGATGCGCAAAATAGCGAACATCAAGAATCGGATGTTTCCTATTCTCCCCAGGATTCATCATTCGAATATACAAAATAATACCAATGAAAAGAATTATAAACATTCTTCCTGTTCCCTCTTTTCCCTTACAAGTCTTAATAAAATGTCTTTTTCATTTAAAGAAGGATCATCTAGTACTTTTTCAAGAAGCCAGGACAGTAATTCTCCAAGTTCTTTTCCCTGCGGAACACCAATTTCCATCAAATCTTTTCCGCCAACACAAAGATCCTTTACACAAAGACAATCTTTTTCTCGAAGAATCTCTTGAAAATATGCATTCGTCTTCGATAAAACTTCTTTTTTTCTTTCTAGCTGATAATCACTTTGCGCAGAAATATCCGCCTTCTGAACCTTCATCAGTTTTTCAAATAATTCTGGCCCAAGCTCACTAACCCAATGACGAGTTGTTTTTTTATTTACTTCCTCCGGAGATGCAAATCGTCTATCATGCCATAAAATAAGTTTTGTCACCTGTTTCAATGTCTGGTTATCAAATTTCAATCTCCGAATTATTTTCCTTGCAATTTTCTCACCGATGACAGGATGTTTCTTAAAATGATCCCTACCATTTTCTGATGTTTTTGCATCTGGTTTTCCAACATCATGTAAAAGCATAGTCCAACGTAAAATATGATCTGGCTCTATATTTTTTAATGCCATAATTGTATGCATACCAACGCTATATTTATGATGAGGATTGTTCTGTGGTGTCTCCATCATTCGGTCAAACTCTGGAAGGATGATCTTTGTCACACCTAATTTATAAGCATTTTCCATCACTTCTGGATGGGCAGAACGCAAAAGTTTATCCAGTTCTACCTGAATTCGTTCCGCACTAATGTCACGTAAAAACTTTGCCTGTTTCTGAATGGCTTTTTTGGTTTCCTCCTCAATTTCAAAACCAAGTTGTGCTTGAAATCTTAAAGCACGTAAAATACGCAAAGCATCTTCATCAAAACGCTGAGAAGCAACACCCACACATCGGATTCGTTTCTTTTTTAAGTCGTCCATTCCATTGTAAATATCTACGATCCCTTCTCTGTCATTATAAGCCATAGCATTGATTGTAAAATCTCTACGCAAAAGATCTTCTTTTAACGATTTGGTAAAATGCACCTCATTTGGTCTCCGATGATCTTCGTATTTTCCGTCCACCCGATATGTTGTAACTTCAAATGGACAATGATTTTTCATGACAGTAACCGTTCCATGTTCAATCCCGGTATCAATGGTATAGGAAAAAAGTTCCTTGATCTGCTCCGGAGATGCGGACGTCGTAATATCCCAGTCCATTGGCTCTCTTCCGAGAATTGAATCTCGGACACAGCCTCCAACAATATAAGCTTCATAACCGGACTGCTCCAATGTTTGAATAATTTCCCTTGCCTCATCAGGCATTTTGATTTGTACCATTCTATTTCCCTCTTTGCTCATTGAAATCCGGCACTCCCAAATAAATGAAAGTGCCGGATTTCCATATGTTTAGTATGCTTTTCCAAAATAAACCAGTTTTTTGGCTGGTTTCCCACAATGAACACATACATCACTTAAATGTTCTTGTTCAAATGGCATACATCTTGTTGTAGCCGTTGTTTCTTCTTTAATTGCCTCTTCACATTCTGTTTCGCCGCACCACATTGCTTTCACGAATCCATCCTGTTTTTCAATATGTTCTTTGAATTCATCCCATGTTCTTGCTTCTACTGTATGTTCTTCCAGATGTTTCTTTGCTCTCTCAAACATATCACTCTGCATCTGTTCTAATACTTCACCAAGTTTTGTTTCAATCTCATCAAGAGAAACAATGATCTTTTCTCTTGTATCACGACGAACAATCACTGCCTGGTTCTTTTCAATATCTTTTGGTCCAATTTCAATTCTTGTAGGAATTCCACGAACTTCTTGTTCACTAAATTTCCATCCAGGACTCTTATCGGAGTCATCTACTTTAACTTTATAAGAACCTGCAAGTTTGCTTCTAATTTCTTCTGCCTTTTCAAGCACTCCGGCTTTCTTTTGCATGATTGGCACGATCATTGTCTGAATTGGTGCGATTTTTGGAGGAAGTACCAAACCAGAATCATCTCCGTGAACCATGATGATTGCCCCAATAATTCTTGTAGACATTCCCCAAGATGTCTGATGTACATATTGAAGTTTATTATCTTTATCTGTATATTGAATATCAAAAGCTTTTGCAAATCCATCGCCAAAGTTATGGCTAGTACCAGACTGAAGAGCTTTTCCATCATGCATCAGTGCTTCAATTGTATAAGTAGAATGAGCACCTGCAAATTTTTCTTTCTCTGTCTTCTGTCCTTTTACGACAGGAATTGCTAAATACTGTTCACAAAAATCTGCGTACATATTTAACATCTGTACTGTACGTGCCTCTGCTTCCTCTGCTGTTGCATGTGCTGTATGACCTTCCTGCCAGAAAAACTCAGATGTTCTTAAAAATGGACGTGTTGTCTTTTCCCATCTTACAACAGAAACCCACTGATTATATAATTTTGGTAAATCTCTGTGTGACTGAATGATTCTTGAATAAAAATCACAGAATAAAGTCTCAGAAGTTGGTCTTACGCAAAGACGTTCTTGTAATTCTTTATCTCCACCATGTGTTACCCATGCAACTTCTGGTGCAAACCCTTCTACATGATCTTCTTCTTTCTTTAAAAGGCTTTCTGGAATAAACATAGGCATTGCTACATTTTCCACACCTGTTTCCTTAAATTTCGCATCCAGAACCTTCTGAATATTTTCCCAGATTGCATATCCATTTGGACGAAGGATCATACATCCTCTAACGCTGGAATAATCAGCTAATTCTGCTTTTTTTACAACATCGGTATACCACTGCGCAAAATCATCTTCCATTGCAGTGATCGCTTCAACTAATTTTTTTTCTTTTGCCATTGCAAAAACTTCTCCTTTTCTATCTTCCATAAACTGCAGATACCCACAGTTATACTAAGAATAATATTACTGTAAAATCTAGAATTTTTCAAGAGGATTACCACTCTATCCCTTAAACCGGATATGCTCCATTTTTGCTGTCTCCTTCT
Source organism: Anaerostipes sp. MSJ-23 (assembly GCF_018918155.1). Taxonomy (GTDB): domain Bacteria; phylum Bacillota; class Clostridia; order Lachnospirales; family Lachnospiraceae; genus Anaerostipes. The sequence continues at coordinate 5,982 of NZ_JAHLPY010000003.1, read as the reverse complement.
TCTGCATCTATTTTTGTCTGCTGCGCATCTCTATATTTAAAATATTGTTCTGCTACCTGTGGAAATAATGCATAAGATAATACATCTTCATCCTGCTGTTTATAAGGTGCCACTTCCTTTTCAAACTTTGGCATCTCATCTTCAATTAAATCTGCATAACGACAAGTAATAGGTTTTGCATCTCCAATACATTTTTTCTGTACTTCCGGATTAAATGGTTTTGCTGTTTTTCCATATTTTCCTTCCAGAATTTCTCTTGTCTCCTTTGTTACCATCTTATAACGTTCTCCCGTCAATACATTAAATACAGCCTGTGTTCCAACAATCTGTGACGATGGCGTTACAAGAGGGCATTCCCCGAGATCTTTTCTTACTCTTGGTACTTCTTCCAAAACATCATAATAGCGATCTGCAGCATGTTGTCCTTCTAACTGTGATGTCAAGTTCGATAACATTCCTCCTGGTACTTGATAAAGCAATGTTTTAATATTAACTCCAAGATTTTTTGGATTCAGCAATCCAGAGTCAAGAGCCTCGTCTCTGATTGGACGGAAATAATCTGCAATTTCTGCTAAAAGTTTTTGATCAAATCCTGTATCATATGGTGTTCCTTTGAATGTTTCCACCATAACTTCCGTTGCTGGCTGAGATGTCCCCATCGCAAATGGAGAAATCGCCGTGTCTATCACGTCCACTCCTGCTTCCACCGCTTTCAGATAGGTCATAGAAGCAACTCCTGAAGTATAATGTGTATGCAGTTGAATTGGAATTTTTACATTTTCTTTTAATGTTTTTACAAGCTCTTCTGCTTTATATGGCAATAATAAGCCTGCCATATCTTTAATACAAATCGAATTAGCTCCCATATCTTCAATTCGTTTTGCTAGATCAGTCCAATACTCTAATGTATAAGCATCTCCAAGTGTATAAGCCATGGCTACCTGAGCATGTCCTCTTTCTTTATTCGCCGCATCAACTGCAGTTTGTAAATTGCGAAGATCGTTCATACAATCAAAAATACGAATAATATCAATTCCATTTGCAATCGATTTTTGTACAAAGTATTCTACAACATCATCCGCATATGGACGATATCCAAGAATATTTTGACCACGGAATAACATTTGAAGTTTTGTACGTTTAAAACCATCCCTAAATTTACGAAGTCTCTCCCATGGATCTTCTTTCAAAAAACGAAGAGATGCATCAAAGGTGGCTCCTCCCCAACATTCTACAGAATAATATCCTACTTTATCCATTTTATCAATAATTGGCAGCATCTGTTCCGTCGTCATTCTTGTTGCAATCAGGGACTGATGTGCATCTCTTAAAATCGTTTCTGTAATTTTTATTGGTCTTTTCATTTGATTTTCCCCCTTATACTCCGAAGATTGCCATAAAAGTACCTGCGGCTATTGCCGTTCCGATGACACCTGCCACATTCGGTCCCATTGCATGCATTAACAAAAAATTCGTAGGATCCGCTTGGGCTCCAACTTTCTGAGATACTCTGGCCGCCATCGGAACGGCAGACACACCGGCAGAGCCAATCAATGGATTAATCTTTCCGCCTGATAACTTACACATGAATTTCCCAAACAGAATTCCTCCAGCTGTTCCAACCGCAAATGCAATCAAACCAAGAAGAACAATTTTCAATGTTGCAATATTTAAAAAGTTTTCTGCGCTTGTAGATGCTCCAACGGATGTTCCAAGCAAAATAACCACAATATACATTAAGGCATTGGATGCCGTTTCTGTTAGCTTTCCTACCACACCTGATTCGCGAAATAAATTTCCAAGCATCAACATTCCAACAAGGGGCGCTGTTGTTGGAAGAATCATACAGACAACGATTGTAATAACAATTGGAAATAAAATTTTTTCTAATTTGGAAACTGGACGAAGCTGTTCCATCTTAATTTTTCTCTCTTCTTCTGTCGTTAGAAGTTTCATAATCGGCGGTTGAATGATCGGCACAAGTGACATATAAGAATATGCTGCTACCGCAATCGGTCCCATCAGGTTGGTCTGCCCAAGTTTTCCTGCTAAAAAAATGGAGGTTGGTCCATCGGCTCCGCCAATAATTGAAATAGCTGCTGCTGCCGCCCCGTTAAATCCCATAAGAATCGCCAAAAAATAGGCACTGTAAATACCAAGCTGCGCTGCAGCTCCAAGAAGAAAGCTTTTTGGATTTGCGATTAATGGACCAAAATCCGTCATCGCCCCAACTCCCATAAAAATCAAAGATGGCAAGATACTCCACTCATCAAGAATATAAAAATAATGCAATAATCCTCCGACTCCATTCGATGTACTTCCTGGGTCCGCCATAATATCAGGATAAATATTAACAAGAAGCATACCAAAAGCAATTGGTACTAACAAAAGTGGTTCAAATCCATGACGAATTGCCAAATATAAAAAGATTAAAGCAACCACGATCATAATATAATTTCCCCATGTCAGACTGAAAAATGCGGTTGAATGGATCAGATTAGATAAAGTATGAAATACATTCGACATCAAATCTCCTCCTCTTCTAATTCATCGTTGCCAGAACAACTCCATTTTCTACATTGTCTCCTTCTGAAGCAAGAATACTTACAATTGTTCCATCTTCTGGCGCCACAACCGGAATTTCCATTTTCATAGATTCGAGGATCAACACGTTATCTCCGGCTTTTACAGATTGTCCTACCGTTACCTCAACTCCAATGACTTTTCCAGGAACAGAAGCTTTCACTTCAATCTTTCCTGCACTCCCTGATGGTTGGGGAATTGCTTCTGGTGACGTCTGTGCTATTGTTGGCTGTGGTACAGGTGCAGAAACTTGCTGTGCTGATCCTGCATCTGCTGTTGTTTCTTCTACCGTAACATGATATACATTTCCATTCACTGTAATCGTATAACTTTTCATCTTAAGAATCCTCCTGATTTTTTTATTTTCTTCGACGTACTTTTCGAATTGAACGCACAATATATTGATCCGGTCTAGTTCCTTCTGCCGCTGCGATGGCTGCTGTAATCACGGCAACCAGTTCTAAGTCATCCACCATATTCTCTTCTTCAAAAACAGATGTTTTCTCTATAACTCCCTCTTTTTCCCCTTGTGTTTCTTTTTGTTTTCTCTGAAGTTTTTCTTGTATCATAGGAATAAAGCGAAACAGCGAAATGAAAAAGCTTAAAAAAATCAATATAAAAAATACGATGGCAACTCCCATTGCCGTATTCCCAACAGCTGCTGATATTTCTTTTCCAAGATTACTGTTTGATTCACATCCCGTCAATAAACTCAATATCCCCGTCAACATAAGAAACATAATGTATTTTCTTCTATTTTTCATATGTCCACCTCTTCCTAAAATGCACTATGTTTTTTGGCCGGTCCATTTTCTTTCTTTGTATAGAGCATTTCAAAAGCACCAATAACATATTTCCTCGTATCTTCTGGCTGGATGATCGTATCAACATATCCTCTACGGGCTGCACTATCCACACTAGACTGAAGTTCTTCATATTCCTGTGCCTTTTCTTTTAAAACCTCTGCACTTTCTCCTGGATACATAATCTTGGCAGCCATATCTGCCTGCATCATTCCAATCTCTGCCTGTGGCCATGCATAAACCATATCGGCTCCAAGAGACTTGCTATTCATTGCCACATAAGCACTTCCAAATGCCTTTCCTGTAATCACACTTACCTTTGCAACGGTTGCCTCTGCAAAAGCACGCGTCATAGATGCAGCTGCTTTCGCAATTTCTTTTTCCTCTTCTTTTTCTGCCACAAATCCTTCTGTATCCGTCAATGTCAAAATTGGTATCTCAAATGCATCACAAAATCTTATAAACCGCGCTGTTTTCTCAGCACCATGAGAAGAGATTCTTTGTTGACCATTCGCTATACATCCCACTGTATTTCCATTAAGCCTTAAAAATCCGATGATCATATCAGTCCCATACATGGCCTTCAATTCCATAAAAAAATTCCTATCTGCAATCTGTGTTAAAAGCTGGCTCATATTTCCAGAAACTTGACAGATACGATTTAAATCATCTTTACATGGAATTTCTTTTCCTTCATCTTCATAATTTGATGGAAGCATAGAAAGAAGCTGTCGAATTCCAGAAAAAATTTCTCCTTCTTCCCCAATCATGTCTATCATTCCTGTTTCTTCACTCTGAAATTGCACATCCGCAGTATCACACTGCTCTTTTCTATTGCCACAAAGGGCATTTGGAGCATTCACAAAAAGTTTTGCTTGTTTTTCCATAAAAGCAAAATCTGTTAATGCTGGTACTACAGCAAGTCCTCCACCACAAGTACCAAAAATTGCTGTAATTTGCGGAACAACCCCAGAAGCCTTAGCCTGCCTCTGATAGATTTTCCCAAATGCATGCAATGCATCCGTTGCCTCCTGAAGACGAATTCCAGCACAATCCAAAAGTCCAATCACTGGGGCCCCCATCTTTATTGCCATATCATACAGATTCACTATTTTCTTTGCATGCATCTCACCAATACTGCCACCTAACACCGACACATCCTGACTGTATACATATACAAGATATCCATCCATTAAACCATATCCTGTAATAACTCCATCCGAAGGCGTATCTATCTGTGAAAGATGAAAATCAGTATTTCTTGCAGTCACGGCAGCACCAATTTCCACAAAACTGCTAGCATCCAGCAAAGACTCTATTCTTATCAACGCCTTGCTTTTTACTGTATTTCCCATAAGAGAACCTCCTTCATTTCTTTCGAACATTGATCATTCCAATATATTATTTTTTAAAATGGCAAAAATTATATCAATTTATGTAAGATTTCTAAAAAGAATAGGACTCTTTTAATAAACGAATCATTAACTGATATTCACTTGTATCATCAAAAGCCCCATCGCACGATTCCATCAAAATTTCTGCATCTTCCTTAACCCTGTTCAATCTCTCCGTAATGTCTTCATCATGTACATTCATAAACCTATGATGATCCTCTTTTTCCACATAATGTTGCAAATCTTCTGGAAAATCTACACCACGCTGTACCATCTCCTTCACAAGATTTACCACCGCAAAATAAAACAACTCCATGAAAGAAAGATTCCGAATATTTTGTGCCATCATTCTGCTATCCATTTTAGGCATTCCAAAAGCTTCTTCTATAAACTCCGAAATTTCTTCTGAAAGATCTGAAATACAATCATAAATAAGATTTTCTCCTGTCTCCGTTTCATAAGAAAGGCATCTTGACCGAAAACGGCTTAAGGTTTTCTCACTTAATGGCTGTTCCTCAAAACTGGTCGTATGAAGTGCATATTGATACCGAATATCAAACATAAGATTCTGCATAATCTCACTGTCATTAAGTTCCATCACTTCTCTTAAAATCAAGGCTCCAATCATAATATTCACTGGCGTATTAGGTCTTGAAGCTTTATTACTACTATAAAGTACTGAAAAACGATCTTCCGGAATTGCAGGAAAAACCTTTTCTGAAAATATCTTCGCCCACGACCGTTCCAAGTATTTCTTTTCCCTTTCAGTAAGGGAAAAAACATGATCCGTCAAGTTCATCTGTTGATTCTCATTTGTAACAAAAGCCATAAAAACACCTCTCTTTTTCATGTCCAAATTTAACAGTCTCTATGTTATATAGTATAACCTAGAACCAGAAACCAACCAACCCGAAACGGCCATGTATCCATGCATACATGGATTTTTCTTTTGTATCTAATCCCATCTTTCAAAAGTATTTTTTCATAAAAAAACTGCCAGCAGAAACAATCTACTGACAGAAAACGATTTAAAATTTTAAAGAAGCTTCAATCCATGGACCAACCCATTTTTTTAGTGTTATACCTGAATTATTCACGACTTCGTCGTGTTAGCGACTGAAAGTCGCATAGTTACTATATTTTTATCAAATTTTTCTCTTCATCTATCAAGTGAATAAAAAAAGAGCATCCATTTGTGGTAA
>NZ_JAHLPY010000002.1 GCF_018918155.1 Anaerostipes sp. MSJ-23 | reverse complement strand
ACATGGATGATTTCTTAAATGAAGATAATCTCGATGATGATTTTGGTGAAGAAGGTTTTTATCTCTTCTAATTCCATGATCATTTATTTGTCTTGCCCACTTTTACGTGAGCTATTTTTAATTGGAAAGGAGCCAAAAGCGAACTTTCCTATAAAGTTAAAAATGCCCTGAACAAAATGTTCAAGGCATAATAAAAATATTTGAGTTGTTTATATATAAAAAGACAAAATATGCATATTAAACAAATTTTATCTTTATTATATTGATTTTTTTTGCAACTGCTCTTTATAATCTATGTTGCACTTCTCTCGGTAACACTTCGTAATTTAATCAGTCTACCAACTAAATCTACCGTCGGTCCTAATAAAATAACCATTAATATTGTAATCACACCAACTTCTCCACCAGTTAAAACACCTATGCAGGTTGCTACAAGATCATATATAATTCGCACAATTCGAAACATATTTTTTCCTGTACGCTTTTCTATCCTATCACTGATCAAAAAAGATACTGCATCATACGGTGCTGTTCCATGTCCCTTTGCATGTAAATAGCTGCCGCTAATATAAACAATATGAGGGCTGGAATTAAAATACCAATCCTTAGATTCATATTAAACTGATCTGGTGCATGACAAATTTCTTTCCATACCCATGTAAAAAAGTCTGCCGAATACCCTACTAAAATCATGTTACCAAATGTCCCTGTGCCTATGAGTTTTCTTTCAAAAATAATCACGATCATTAACAATACAATATTTGAAAGAAGCTGATAATTTCCAAAACTCATTCCAATCTTATGTGAAATTCCATAGTTCATTGCTGAGCATGGATCTGTTCCCATATCACACATCACTAAAAGCGACGCACACACATTCCCTTTATGATAACAGCAACAATCATCACAAAAAAGCTTTTTGTCCAATCTCTAGTAATCTTAACATTCATATGTGTCCCTACTTTGCTTAACAGATAGTAAATGAATAATCTATATCTTCTTCTGCACTGATACAATATTCATCTTCTACATTGCTGCCCCAACTGTCAATGCCTCCAACACCTCGAACTGCTCCATAAATACAAAGAATCGTTCTTCTTGCTGGTGGCAATTCTTCATGATGCAATGCATTTTCAATTTCAGATGCTGTATAAGGTAAGCATGAAAAAGCAAATGGCTCATCTTTTTTCTCAATACGAAGTGTTTGAGATGAATAATCTGTCCTGCTATTATCGAGACTCGTATGTCTTACAATATCTACCCATTCTGTATCCATTCTCATACCACATTCCTGTGGAACAAGATATGGTGTTAGGCTCAAATCAGAAACTTCATAGACTCCTTCTATTGCTCCTGCTTTTCTATCTGGATAAGTTTCTCCTGATAATCCTTTATATAAATATTTATCTGCCAACGTTGGCATAACAAACCTCATACCAAAGACTGGGAATTCAGGTAATCCTTTAACACCATTATAATGCACATTCACCTGAATTTTTCCTGTAATATCTACCGTATATGTTACAACAACCGTTGTAGAAGGAGTATTGATTGTTTCATAAGTATATTGAACCATGATCTCATCAGCTGAAACATCTCCTTCATAACTATTATTATCTGGTGCATATATTTTTTGTACTTCACCATCCATAAAAACCTGAACATCTTTACAATCGATAAACATATCGGCTGAAAGCCAGCTTCCACTCTTAATATGAAATTTACTTCCTCGATCATTATCTGTCAAGGCTCTCCAAAAAGTAGGCTTTGGACAGCGATATAACCATTCATATCCATTTTTTACTATAGATTCTAATCCACCTTGTGCATAAGAAAATATATAATTAAATTCTTTGCCATGTACACCAAGTGTATAATCACCATATACAACTCTTAATTTACTTTTATCTGTATAAGCCATAGTAATACCTCACTTCCTGCATTGCTGGTTTTTCTTTTCGATCAGCAAATACGATTCCATTTCCTGAAAATTCGTAGTCTGATGGCCTGTCATCAAAGTCTCCTCCATAGCGTAGAACTTCTTTTCCTGTTACATGATCTTTTACTAAAATTGCTTGATCAATAAAATCCCATATGAATCCACCCTGATACATTTCATATTTATCAATAAGTTTCATGTAGTCTCCAAGTCCACCCATTGAATTTCCCATATCATGCATAAACTCACATAAAATATAAGGTTTCTTTGGATCATTATTTAAGTATTCTTCTACTTCTTTTGGTTTTGCATACATCCTAGTCTCGATATCAGAAATTGTATCTTCATATGCCCTATTATAGAAAGAGCTCTCATAGTGAACCAGCCTTCCATCTTTCTTCTCTTTAAAAAAGTCATTCATAGCTTCAATGTTATCTCCAGCATAAGACTCATTTCCCAAAGACCAGAATAAAACTGATGTATGATTTTTAAATGTCTCAAAATTATTTCTTGCTCGATCAAGTACTGCTTCTTTCCACTGTGGAATAGAGCAAGGAACACTACAGGATGGTTCAATCGCACCAAGTTTTTGGAAAGTTCCATGACTTTCCAAATTTGTTTCTGCCATCATATAAATTCCAGCTTCATCACACAGATAGTACCATGGAATCTGATCTGGATAATGACAAGTACGCACTGCATTAATATTGTTTCTTAGTAAACAATCCATGTCAGCGTTCATTTCTTCCATTCCAATGCATCTTCCTGTCTTTGGATTCCATTCATGACGGTTCACTCCTGTAATAATCAGTCGTTCTCCATTTAGATACATTACCTTATCGATGATTTCGATTCTTCTAAATCCTATATTATATGGAATTACTTCTAATAACTCATTATTCAGTGTTGTTAATTCCACGTACGCATGATACAGATATGGATTATGATTATCCCATAATTTTATATTTTCTACGTTTGTCTCAATCGTTCCGATAAGTTCTCCATTATTTTTTTCTAACAATGTACTTGCTTCTACCAGTTTCACACCTTCTCTATCTCTTAAAATAAATCGGGCATTTACTTTCTGTTCTTTTTGTGTGGATACTTTCATAATGACTGATATTTTTCCACTTTTATTGTTCTTATTTAAGACTGGCTGAAACCATACATCTTCCATATGAACATCTGGTACTGCCTTTAATGTAACATTTCTAAAAATCCCAAAAAAACGGAAGAAATCCTGATCCTCTAAAAATGCTGCTGTACTCATTTTATGAACCTGTACTGCTAATACATTTTCTTTTTCTTTAATAAATGGCGTCAGGTCAAATTCAGATGGCGTAAAACTATCCTCTGCATATCCAACAAACTGACCATTCAACCATACATACATTGCTTCTTCTACACCCTCAAAGCAAATACGGATTCTTTTTCCACACAACTGTTGATCTAAATCAAATTTTTTTATATAGGAACCAACTGGATTATATTCCGCTTCTGAAAACATTCCAGCCTCATCTCCAGTACCTTCCATACTATAAGCACCTCTATGGTACTCTTTTCCTTCCCAAGGATACATTGTATTGATATAACGAATCTGATCATAACCGGCAAGCTCAATATGACCCGGAACCATAATCTTATCAAAATATGATGTATCATAATCCTCTTTATAAAAATCAGCCGGTCTGCTCATCGCATTTCTGCTAAAACAAAATTTCCACTGTCCATTTAATGACTGTATTAAGTTGTGTGAATTGCTGTTCAACGCTTCATAATTTGTGAAATAGTCATGATCGCTATGTGCTGCAATCTGATTCACTCTGAATATTTCCGGATTATCAATCCATCTGATATCTGCGTTCATTTTCATACCTCGCTTTCTAATTTTACATTTAGCCCCAAAAGTAAATATTCACTCTGAAGGCTATTTCTTTATTCCATACTTTCTTTTAACTGTTCGTTTGCACCTTCAATATTCATGAATGAAAGAATGATTGTGATAATCAAATCAAACGCAAATGGTAACCACAAGTACATAACATTCATCATACTGATACAGCTTGCTGACTGAACAGCTACATTATTAACATATCCGCTTACATCCAGTAACCATCCTGAAAGTGCTACACCAATACCACCACCAAGCTTTGTACCAAAAGATGTACACGAAAACATAGACCCATCAATTCTCTTACCAGTCTTAAGATATGTATGCTCTGAACAGTTTGCGATAACTGCTCCAACATCACCTTGCCAAGGTCCTTCACCAAGAGATGTTAATACGGTAAACACTAACATAAGAGGAATGCTTCCTAAATATCCAGATACAACAATTCCCAAACGACAGATTGTAGCAAATACATAGCTGTACTTATTAAGCTTGTACATTCCTCTTGCTTTTGCAACCAATGTAGGTGTGATAGCAAGTGCTATAATCAATGGAATATTAATTGCCCACGAGAATACACCGAAGAGTTTCTGATTAAAAAGCACATACGTCATAAAGTAAGTTCCAACGCTAAGCATAGCTGCTCTTAACTGCTGAAGAATATATACAACGCAAATCATGACAAAATATTTATTAGATATAAGTAGCTTAAATGTTTCTGCCAATGTAAGCTTACTGTCTTCTTCCTCTTTTCCATCTCTAAGCTCCGCATCAGAAAGTTCCTTAACCGAAAAGCATGACAATGTATTTGATATGATACCAACGATACAGTATATGATTGCTACAATTCTCCATGCTGCTGCCCCACCGCCAAATGATGCTACAAGTCCAAATGTGATGGACTGAATCAAAAGATTGGTACCAAATGAGAACATAAATCTAAATGAACCCATTTCAACACGCTCTTTCGCATTCTTTGTTACAAGCGATGTCAATGCTGCATAAGCAATATTATTTGCTGTGTAGAATACTGCGTTTAATAATGTGTATGCAATAAAGAACCATGCATACTGTGCAGTCTTGCCCAGACTGGTTGGAATGGCAAATACACCAAACAATGTTACAGCACATCCAAAGAATCCATAAAACATCCATGGTCTGGCTTTTCCCATCTTGCTCTTTGTTCTGTCAATCATAGAACCAAAGAAAATATCTGATACACCATCAAATAATTTCGATACAGCAATTAATGTACCGACAATACCTGCATTTAAGCCTATGGTGTCTGTCAAATAAATCATTACAAAAGATGTCAGAAATGCATATACAACATTTCCTGCAATATCGCCTGATCCATAACCCACTTTGTTATACCATTTTAGGTATCTCCTCTCTTCCATGTAAAAATTTCTCCTTTCATTTACCATAATGTTTTCTCAATTTCTTTATACATAGTATATATATAATTATTGTCAAAGACCATTTCATAAATTATTCAAAACATACACAAAACAACACTATCAACAAAAAAATGTATATATTTTTTTGTTTTTTATTATTTTTAACATACACTTTTTTGAACTTTCATTGAAATTCTATCAAATTTACATAAATATAGAAATATTTTTTATCATTTCAAATTAAAATAGACAGTATAGCTGTAAAATGGTAAAATTATATAGTAAATATAAGTGAATTTTTACATCGATCTTTCATATTTTCGATTCATTCTATATGTAAGGAGCTATAATGTATACAAATAATGCATATCTAAACAATTCAACCATTGACCGAAAAGACAAATCCAAACCTCTTGTCATAACTATGTGTGGAACTTATAAATTATATACACTTCCCAAACTCCCCACATGGCGACCTCGTGGTAGACTAGATTTTCAACTACTCTATATTGCTGCTGGAAAAGCACATTTTCATTTTGATAACAATGATGAAGAAACTATTGTTCATGCTGGTCATATGGTTCTATATCGTCCAAAAGAACCACAAAAATACGAATATTACGCAAAAGATCAAACTGAAGTTTACTGGGTTCACTTTACTGGAAACAATGTCACGAACCTGCTTCGTTCTTATGGACTTACTAATAAAAAAGTTTTTCACTGTGGATCCGGTGCAGAATATCAAAATCTGTTTCGTTCTATGATAAAAGAATTGCAAATGTGCCAAGATGGTTATGAAGAAATGCTTGAAATATATTTACGACAGATTTTTATCAAACTTCAGCGACATTTTAAATCATCCCTCAATTCTGATAATTCACATGCTTTCGAAGAAATAGATAACGCAATCTCTTACTTTTGTGAACATTATAATGAACCAATTAATATTGATGATTATGCCAAAGAAAATCATTTTAGTACCAGTTGGTTTATCCGTAATTTTAAATTATACACTGGGATTACACCAAAACAGTATATTCTAAAAAAAAGAATATATAATGCAGAGGCATTACTTCAAAATACACAATATAATATCAATGAAATCGCACAGATTATTGGTTATGACAATCCTCTGTATTTTAGCCGTGTTTTTCAAAAGACAAAAGGAATATCGCCTTCTGAGTATCGCAAAAATATATCACAACGTGTATTCAATTCTCCTTCGTATCGTTCTTAACAACGAAATTATATCTTCTAGAATTCTGCTGAAACTTGTTTCTGTCTAATAAGAGTATCAAATATAGAAGTAACTTTAGCAGAAAGGAATAGGGTAATATTCTATAAATTAAAAGAATCACCCAGAGCTAGGTAACATTCTCTGGATGATTCAGTAATGATTTATGGTTCAAAAGTTTTTACTTTTGAACTGAACAATATCCTTGTGGGTGGCTACTGTGCCATTTCCATGCGGATGCAATGATTTCTTCAAGATCTGCATGTTCTGGTTTCCAGCCAAGGATATTCTTCGCTTTTTCACTGGAAGCAATGAGAACTGCTGGATCTCCAGCTCTTCTTCCTTCTTCCACAGCCTTGATTGGCTTTCCTGTTACTTTTCTAGCTGTCTCAATCACTTCTTTTACAGTAAATCCAACACCATTTCCAAGATTGAAGATATTGCTTTCATTACCTTCCATTAAGTATTTTACAGCAAGAATATGTGCCTGTGCAAGATCAGTTACATGAATATAATCTCTTACACAAGTTCCATCTTTTGTATCATAATCAGTTCCAAAGATACTGATTGCTTCTCTTTTTTCATTCGGCACCTGTAATATCAATGGAATCAGATGTGTTTCTGGATTATGATCTTCTCCAATCTGTCCACTGACATGTGCTCCACAGGCATTAAAATATCTTAAAGATACATATCTTAATCCATGTGCATGTCCAACCCATTTAAACATTTTTTCCATGGAAAGTTTTGTCTCTCCATATGTATTTGTTGGCTCTGTACGATCTGTCTCTAAAATTGGTACTTTTTCTGGTTCTCCATATGTTGCAGCTGTAGATGAAAATACAATCTTATCAATTCCATGTTCCACTAATGACTGCACCATTGTCTTTGTTCCACAAAGGTTGTTATCATAATATTTCAATGGATTTACCATACTTTCTCCAACCAGAGAGTTCGCTGCGAAATGAATTACCGCATCAATATCTTTTTCCTGATCAAGAACACTATCCACAAATGCTTTATTTCTTAAGTCACCTTGATAAAATTTAGCTTTTGGATGAACTGCTTCGATATGTCCTGTTTCAAGATTATCAATGATGACTACCTCTTCTCCTGCATCGATTAGTTCATAAACTGTATGAGAACCAATGTAACCAGCTCCACCTAATACTAATATTTTCATTGTCTTACTTCCTTTCCATAGTCCATTTGTTATAAAACTGAAATGAAACGTCCAAATGCTGTTCTGCCTTCTTCATTGCATTTATAAACTCCAGCATCTTCTAATACTTTTACAAATACCTGTCCGATTTCTTCTTTCAAAATATCCATAACATTTTCTGCATTGATATCTTCATATTTTGCCTTGATTTCATTAACCCAAGCTTCATGTTTTTTGAGGTCTTCATACTGACCAATTTCTTCTTTTTTAATCAGGCATTCACTTAAATGTTCCATCTCTGCTTTCAATCTTGATGGTAAGACAGCTAATCCCATAACTTCAATTAATCCAATATTCTCTTTCTTAATATGATGATACTCGTTATGTGGATGATAAAGTCCTAATGGACACTCTTCTGTCGTAATATTATTACGAAGTGTTAAATCTAATTCATACACATCACCTTTTTTACGTGCAATCGGAGTAATTGTATTATGTGGTTCTCCGTCTGTTTCTGCAAAAATGTATGCTTCTTCATCTGTGTATCCACGCCATTTCTTAAGAATATAATCTGCAAGATCGATCAGTCGTTTTTCATCTTTACTCTGAATACGAATAACTGATAATGGCCAGTGCACAATTCCTGCTTTCACATCTTCATATCCTGGAATCACAAACTCTTTCTCAATCTCTGCACGTTCCATAGCAAACTCATAATGTCCACCCTGAAAATGATCATGTGTTAAAATAGAACCTCCGACAATTGGAAGATCGGCATTTGATCCAAGGAAATAGTGTGGAAACTGTTTTACAAAGTCAAACAGTTTAATAAATGCCTGTTTGTCAATTTTCATTGGTGTGTGTTGTCCATTAAATACGATACAGTGCTCATTGTAGTATACATATGGAGAATACTGGAATCCCCATTTATTATCATTGATCACAATTGGCATGATTCTGTGATTCTGTCTTGCCGGATGATTCATTCTTCCTGCATATCCTTCATTTTCCATACAAAGCTGGCATTTTGGATAAGCACTTTGTTTCGCATTCTTTGCTGCAGCAATCGCTTTTGGGTCTTTTTCAGGTTTTGAAAGATTGATTGTAATATCAATCTCTCCGTATGGACTATTTACTTTCCATTTCATATCCTTTTTCACACGATCTTTACGGATGTAGTTTGTGTCTTGACTGAATTTATAGAAAAATTCTGTTGCTTTTTCTGGGCTTTCTTTGTACAGTTCACGAAATTCTTTAATTACCTGACTTGGTTTTGGTGTCATGATTCCCATAAGTTTTGTATCAAACAAATCTCTTGTTACAATATCATCACTCTTAATAATATATCTGTCGTAAGCAGCATCTATCATTTTGTCTAAAATTTCTGGAAGAATAATTTCTTCTCCCTCAATATCTGGATCATCATATTCATCTAAACGAAACACTTCCAAATACTGGTTAATTGTATACGTTTCATCTTCTGGCATAATCAGTTGATGTTTTAGTCCATAAGTTACAAGCTTTTTGATTTCTTTTTGTAAATTCATCTTATTATTCCACCTCAAATCGATATGAAGTCACCGCTTTGTACTGTTCACCTTTTCTTAAAATTACCTTTGGCTCATCCTCTATATGTATGGAGTTTGGTAAGAATTGAGCTTCTAATGCAACACCATCTCTATTTTCATATGGTTTTCCACCTTTTCCATTACATCCGCCAGCAAGGAAGTTTGCCGTATATACCTGAATGCAAGGAAGTGTTGTTGTCATTGTTAATTTTCGTCCAGTTTCTTTGTCATATAGAATCAGCTGATCTTCCTCATCTTTTAAGATAAAAGAATGATCATATCCACCGGCAAGTTTTAACTGCTCATGATCATCGTTAATCCGTTCTCCAATTTCATGAAACTCTTTAAAGTCAAACGGTGTTCCTTCTACCTTTAAAAATGTTCCATTGGCAAGACAATTTCCATCACCACATGCTATTTTATCTGCTTTGATTTTCAACTCATGATGATAAATCTTTTGATCTTTACCTGCTGACAGGTTAAAGTAAGAATGATTGGTAATATTGATCAGTGTATCCTGATCTGAGACTGCTTCATATTCCATCTTTAATGTATTGCCACAAAGGCGATATACAACTTTCAAATAGAGACTTCCTGGATATCCCTCTTCCATATCTGGAGAAAAATAAATAAATCGAATTCCCTCTTCCATTAATTCATATTGAAATATCTTCTGATCAAATCCTTCCGTTCCCCCATGAAGAGAATTTCCTCCATTATTAGCTGCTAACTGATATGTTTTTCCATTTAATTCAAACTGTGCATTTGCAATTCTGTTCGCTACACGTCCAACAATTGCTCCCATATAACTTCCGTCATGATGACAATCTTCTACATTTTCGAATCCTAAAACAACATCTCCAAAGTTTCCATCTCTGTCTTTTGTAAATACAGATAAAACATGACATCCTAGATTAGTTGTAATAACTTTAATCTCTTCATTTTCTAACTTGAAAAAGCAGACTCCGTTGTCTTTTTCTTCAATCATTCTTACATTTACCATTTTATAACACCTTCATTCCCCCGTATGGGCGTACCTTTAATACATGACATGCACCTTCACCAAAGACATGTTCCATATTCTTTTTATACATACTAACAATATCATTTGGAACAAATGCCTGAATTGTTCCTGCAAATCCACCACCATGAACTCGACTAACTCCCTTATCTCCCAGTGAAATATCGCTCATTGCTAAACCGATAGATTCGCTCTGATTTGTTAAATCATGACTAGAATAAACATTTTGTAAATATTTAAAAGAAGAATCCCCAGACTCTTTTACTAACTTCTTAAATGTTTCGAAGTCTCCATCTTCTAATGCTTTCACCTGTTCATCCACACGTTTATTTTCTTCAAATAAATGCATTGCACGAAGTACTGCACGATCTCCTAAGATTTCTCGAATTTTTGGAAGGTTTAAATAGAAATCATCTTTATCAACTTCTCTTAATACTGCTTTATCAAAGAAACCTGCAACTTCTTTCATTTCTTCTGGAATTGCCGCATAATCATCTGTTAAATCTGCATGTGATCCTTTTGTATCCACGATACATAAGCTATGTCCATATTCTTCAAAATCTACTTCAACTTTTTTAATCTGTGGTTTTTCTGGATCTTCAAAATCAATATTGATCAAACCACCGATAGAAGATGCCATCTGATCCATTAATCCACATGGTTTTCCAAAAAATTCATTTTCAGCAAACTGTCCTGCCTGTGCTAAAAATACAGGGCTAATCTTCATATCATTATATAATCCAGATAAGATATTTCCAATCAATACTTCAAATGCTGCTGATGAAGACATTCCTGCTCCATTAAGCACATCACTTGTTACGTAAGCTTCAAATCCACCGATCTTGTATCCTTCTTCTTTCAATTTGAATGCAACTCCAGCGATCAAAGCTTCAGAACTTCCGTCTTTAACATCATTTTTATCTAAATGATTCAAGTCACACTGAATACGATCATATCCTTCAGATTTTAGATCAATTACATTTTCCTTTTTAGGCGCGACAATAGCAATTGCATCTAAGTTAATGGATGTTGCCAATACTTTCCCGAACTGATGATCTGTATGGTTTCCTCCAACTTCACTTCTTCCCGGTGCGCTGTAGATTTCTACTTCTTTTTCTCCATAAATCTTTTCAAAAGATTCTAACGCTTTGATATATCGTTCTTCCTGATATTCAATTACGTTCTGATCTACATAAATGTCTGTTAATAACTGTGTGTACTTTCCTTCTTTGAAAGCTTCTTTTAATTTTTTTGTACTATTCGGCATTATACTTTGCTCTCCTTTCTTCAATCGTACTAATTACCTTTTTCATGAAATTGTCATCTAAATGATAAGTCTTCTTATAGACCAGATATGCTACTAACATTGAAACTGCTGGAATCGCGCACATTAAGAATCGTATGGAGTTTAGTGTTAGTGCAGATTGTACTGCACTTGGATCTGGAATATATCCTGTACGTTCCAAAGCAAATCCGATAAATAATGATGTCAACGCTGCTGTAAATTTAACAATCAGTGTCTGTAATGAGAATACAACAGATTCATTTCTTGTTTTCAGTTTATACTCTCCATAGTCAACAACATCTGATAAAAATACAGTTGCACAACCAAGCTCTAGTCCTGTTCCTGTCTTTACGATAATTCCTGAAATGGCTGTTAATATAATATTTTCAGGGCAGACAAAACCAACAACTAATAGTAATGCAAGTCCAATAAATGGCAAAATACATGCTAACTTAAATGATGTCTTTCTTGATAATTTCTTTGCTACTTCTGGGAAGATGATCAATCCAACAACTTCCGCGATAGATGCACTGATCATAAATGCAGATAACATATTTGCATTTCCACATACATACGTAAAGTAATATACTGCAACGCCCATAATGAATTGAATTCCTACATTATAAAGTAAGATCAATCCAACTGCTGACTGTAGCTGATCATTTTGTTTAATAATTGAAAATACATCTTTGAAAGAAATCTTTTCTGTTGGTGCATTATCTTCTTTTACCTTCAAATTCAGAACTGCAACACCGATTGTAAGGATAAATGTTCCTGCAATGATCAAAGCAAAACGATGATATCCAATATATCCTCCACCTAATGCTGCGATGATCTGAACACCAAAACCTGCAATTACTAAAGACTGTCCAATACTTGCAAAAATTCTAGGTAAAACGGAAACAACTTCTCGCTCATGTGGATCTGATGTAAGGTTTGGAATAACTGACCAATATGGAATATCCATAATCGTATATGTCATTCCCCATAATACATAAATCACTGCAACGAAGATACAAAGTGATGTTCCTGTTAATTTAAAATCTGTAAATAATACTACAAATACAACTGCGTTAACCAATGTTCCAATGACTAACCACGGAACAAATTTACCAAAACGTGATCTAGTATTGTCTACTATCATTCCCATAAACAAGTCATTAAACGCATCCCAGAGTTTTGCTACGAAGAATACCATTCCTACAAATCCAGGTGATACCTTTAACACATCTGTAAAATAAATCATGGCGAATGTTGCCATCATTCCATAAATCAAATCTTTACCTAATGCTCCAAAGGCAAATGTATATTTTACTCTGCCTGGAACCTTACCATTTGTTGTTCCCATTTTTTCTCCTCCTGCTTTTCATTTCTGTTTTTGTTGTATATATAGTAAATCTTTTTAGTAAAGTTGTCAATACCTTTTACTAAATTATTTTACTTTAATTTTAGTTATTTTATTTACTAAAGTTGATTTTAACATTTTATCTGTTATAATAAGAATAAATATGAAACTATCAGAAAGGATTTTTTTCTATGGCTACAATTAAAGATATTGCCCAAAAAGCAAATGTTTCTGCTGCAACCGTATCCAGAATTTTAAATCAAGATGATACCCTAAGTGTTACAGCTCAAACAAGAGAACGTGTTCATAAAATTGCACAAGAATTAAACTATACGAAACATTTAAAGGTAACTGCAAAACGCCATCTTTCCATCGGTATTTTTCAGTGGTATTCCGTATTTCAGGAATTAGAAGATCCTTATTATCAATCTATCCGTGTTGGTATTGAAAAATATTGTGCAGATCATGATATTCATGTGGTTCGTACCTTCCACAGTGATACAAATTATCCAAATACCTTGAAAGAACTTGATGGTTTGATTTGTATCGGTAAATTTAATAAAGAACAGATTGATTCTTTCCAGAATCTAAACTCTAATACAATCTTTATTGATATGAAAACATCAAAAATCCATTGCAATACGATTGTTCTGGATTTTCATACGGCTGTTATTGAAGCCTTAGAATATTTATATGGACTTGGTCATAGAAAAATTGCTTATCTTGGTGGTAAAGAGATTTTACCTGATAACAGCATTTATTTTGAAGAACGTAAAGATGCCTTTGTTCACTATTGTCAAGATCATTCCATTGAATATGAACCTTACCTTTATGAAGAAAGCTTTACTGCTGAATCAGGCTATGAAATGACAAAAAAATTAATTGCTCATGGGGACCTGCCTACAGCAATCTTTGCTGCAAGTGATCCAATTGCGATTGGTGCTATGCGTGCATTATATGAAGCTGGCTATAAAATTCCTGAAGACATATCAATTATTGGCTTTGATGACATTAGCGTTGCAAGTTTTTCAAACCCGCCATTAACAACAGTTCATGCACCTACAGAATTTATGGGTGAATATGCAGCACACTATGTCAAACTCCAGGCAAATGATAATGATTTGAAATATCAAACACCGATTCGTTTGACATTACCATGTGATTTAATTGTAAGAAATTCTTGCTGTCCACCTAAAACAGAATAACTTTTTTAGTAAATTTTACGTTTTAAATAGTCCACATCATGTGGGCTATTTTTTACAATCAAAAAGGAGACTGTTTCCAGTCTCCAAATGGGAATTGAAGGAATTGCACCTTCACAGAGCTTACATGGCCTATTAACTTTTACTAATTCATTACTCCTGCATGAGCAAATTTCCAAGATCTCCGTTGCTTCCCATCATGCCTTTTACAATATTTACTATTGTCATCATCGTACCTCCTGATATTATAAATCTCAATTGAAGTTTACCTTTACCAATTTGATGCGAATACATGACAGAGTAACATGAAATAGCTACAGTCAACAAATCTGCTGTTTTGGCTGCCTTGATACTTCTTAGGTTGACGGCTAGATACGCATTAGAGATGTCTCCATCCAAATGCTGTTCTAGCAAGGGATTTTTCCCTTGAACCCATCATTTATGATATATGGTGGCGCTTTTCGCCCCCAAATAGTGAAAGTGGGGGCACTTTCTGCCCCCACTCAGGAAATGTTGCTAAAATACTGTTTAGATTTATCATACATACAAAATGGAAGTTATCTATTTCTCCTCTTCGTTAAGACCTAGTTCATTACATATTACTTGCTATCCCTGATACCTTATTCTTTCTACCAGCGTTTCCTTTTTCAGATTACTGCTTAAAACGCAGGAAAGTACAATCTGCAACAGACCGACCAAAAAAATCATAATAAAAATTGGTACGATTGGAACATGATAGATATTCATTCCAAATATTCCATTATGTTTTGCATAGGAAAAAAGTGCATAGCCGAGCGGCAGACCAATAATCAAAGCTACGCATATGGTACCAACCGTAAACATCATTCCCTGTAACTGCAGACATAAATTTAATTGTTTATTTGTCATACCCACAGCCTGTAATACACCATATTCCTGCTTTTTTGTCGTAATATTCATGATTATGGTGTTTGCCATATTCATAAAACCGATGAGTCCTACAACCACCATAAACAGATAACAGCCAAGCTTCATCATGCGAGCTGTGAATTCTGCAGATTGTAACTGTGCATGATAGGTATCCATTTTTATATGCGAAGTATTAGAAATCAAAGTATTCAGACTCTGTTCCACAGATGCAACATCTTTTTTATCACAGTCCACCCACAGATAGCCATAGGCTGTTCCCCTCGGATTCATGGAACGGTATACACCTTCCGGAATGACAAGATAAGTGTCCGCGCTTACAAAGGATCCTGCAATCTTTCCCTGATAGGTATAGGTTTCACTTCCATTCTCAAAGTCAAATGCAATGGATTCACCCGGAGCATATCCATCTTGTTCCATCCACATCAACCAACCAAAGAAAATTTCACCATTCTTTACCGCCTGATCATAGTCCATAGAGCCAATATCCCCGTCTTGGCGCATAAAATCAAAATCATTTTTACTCACAATATCAGCCGGAAATCTTGTTCCGTTCAGATTTACAGAGACAATCTCTCTCGTCATGACATCTGTCACTCCTGGAATGCTTTTGATTTCTTCAATCATTGAATCATTCAATGGATTATCCGTCAGAATCGTATCCAGATTATTCTCCGGATATCTTTCATCGTACTCAGCAGAATAGTCAAGCTGCAGTTCAAATTGTCCATGATTAACGGAAAGACGTGCTTCATGCTCCGTATCAATATTTCCTACATAATTAGAGATAATCACAAACAATGCGCAGGAAAGCCCCAGTGTGAGGATGGTACCAATGGTTCTTTTTGGATTACCCGTTATATTTGCCATTGCCATAGAAAACACGGTGACATTTTTTCTGCCATTTCGTTTTCCTTTTTTGTGTGTTTCTGCATTTTCTAAATACCGTGTTGCTTCGATAGGTGAAATCCGTGAAACAATTTTCATTGGTTTACGCAGCGCCAAAGCAACGGTAAAAAATGACACGAAAATACATAGAAGCATAACAGGCAGGGAAAACAGTGGCATCTGCTGATTTTGGACTCCCATAGAGCCAGTTCCGGTTGATACAAGGTTTCCCTGTTCTACCAGCCAGTTAAAACCGCATTTTGCAATCAGAAAACCAAGAAGCAATCCAACTGGTATTGAAGAAATTGTCAAAAACATACCCTCTCTGAAGATCAGTTGTTTCATCTGCTTTTTTGTCGCTCCCAGAGCCTTGATTTTTCCATACTCCTGTATCTTGTTGGCAATACCGACCTGAAAAATATTATAAATGACCACAACAGAGAAAAGTACAATTGCAAGAATCAAAACCCCGCATACCGCAATCGTTTCATAACTCGGCTGCAAGACCCATTGCAAATAGAGATCATTGACTATAACGTTTTTTTCTTCGATCCCACAAGCTGCTGCAATCTGCTTTATAACCGAATCAATATTATTCATAGATACATTTGCAGAATCATTTAAAGTAAAATAAATATTATACTGTCTGTCATTCTCTGCGACGTGCTCATCATAAAACTCCTGTGACCCGAAAGCAACATAAGATGCCTCGATGGTATATTCATCCCGATCATATAGGATTCCGCTGACAACAAATTCTTCCGGCTTATATTCTGACTGCATCCCTGCGCGGTAATCCAGTGTAACCGTATCTCCGATCTTTACATCACCATACCCCATTGCACGAAAAAATGCTCTTCCTGCGGCAATTTCCTGCATTTTTTCCGGATACTTTCCTTCCTTCAACTCATATTCTTTATTATAAGGAAGCATTTTTCTTGCAGTCTCATCCATGCAGACAAACCCGCCTTTTTCATTGCCTTTTATGATACCTTCGGTGCACATAGTGCCTGTAGCATCTATTTCCGCACGGCGGTTTACTTCTTTTAACTGCGATCCGTCTGCGGAAACAAACAGACCATAATTGCTTCCATATGATCCTGCCGCCTGACTTTTCTGTAAATGAATTACCCCATTTCCCACAGTACTGATGATAACAAGCAGCATCGTGGTCAGACAGATTGCCATCATGATCAGTATACTTCTTGTCCTGTTCCTTTTGTCATTGCTATATGCAATCCTGCTTATTGTCTTCATCTGAAATCCACCACCTGTCCGTCCTCAATCACCAGAATACGGTCAGCGACCTGTGCAATTTCGTCATCATGGGTAATCATTACAATTGTCTGTCCATATTTTTTTGCTGTCATCTTAAGCAGAGCGATTACCTCATCACTGGTCTTAGAATCAAGATTTCCTGTCGGCTCATCTGCAAATATAATTTCCGGACGATTCACCAGTGCTCTTGCAATTGCTACTCTCTGCTGCTGTCCTCCGGATAACTGATTTGGCAGATTATAAATCCGGTTTTCAATCCCCAGAGTTGCAATAATATCATTTACATACGCTTCATCCACTTTTCTTCCATCCAGCCCCAGTGGCAGTACAATATTTTCCCAGACATTAACAGATGAAACCAGATTAAATGCCTGAAAAACAAATCCGATTTTTCTTCTGCGGAAAACAGCAAGGGCATCTTCCTTCATCCTGTATAAATCTTTCCCTGCTAAAGTAACACTGCCTTTTGTCGGGGTGTCTAGCCCTCCAAGCATATGAAGTAATGTACTTTTACCGGAACCTGACTTTCCAACAATTGCGACAAATTCTCCCTGCTCAATCTGAATGTCCACCTGATTGACCGCTTTGACCTGATTCTCACCTGCGCCATAAAACTTACAAAGCTGCTTGGTTTCTAATATCACACTCATGTGTTGCCTCCTTTTCAATTCTGTAAAGCGTACCTTTTCAGCACGCTTTCTTTGCCTGTTTATATATTTGGTCATTTTTCAACCTACATCCAAATTGTATCAGGACAATCTTTCATTTCACTTTCAAAAAACGAGCAGAAATCTTACAGAATTGTAAGATTTCTGCTCACTTAAAATTTAACCAACATATGGTAATTGAATCACAAACGTGCTTCCTTTTTTCTTTTTGCCGGAGGTTACCGTAATCGTACCTGCGTGTTTTTCGATAATTTCTCTCGATAGAAAAAGTCCGATTCCTGTACCACTCTTTTCCATGACCTCCTTGGAACTTCCTCTGTAAAATCGTTGAAAAATTTTGTGATACTCATTCTGCGGAATACCAATTCCCTGATCCTCAATTTCCATTCTTACAAGATAGTTTCTTTTTTGTAACCGGATAAATATTTTTGAACCACACGGACTGTACTTGACCGCATTATCCAGAACGTTGATCACAGCTTCACCAAGCCACCTTTTATCCTGCATAATCGTGCATGTTTCCAGCTCTTTTTCATAGTCAAAAACGAATTCAATTTCTTTCTCATCCGCTTTAGGATAAGTGCGGTTCACAGCAGATATGACAGTATCCATAAGCGGAAGTTTTTTCTTATTAATCTGAATCAGTCCAGTTTCCATCTTGGATATTTCAAGAAGCGACTGCAATAATGTCTCCAGTCCATCCAGAGCACTCCGACAACGGATACGAAACTCCTCCTGTTCTGTGGCACTTAAGTCATTCTGCATCAGCACACTAAAACATGTATCCAAAGCTGCAACCGGTGTCTTTAATTGGTGAGAAATATCAGAAACCATTTCTTTCGTGTTCTCCTTTTCTGCCCTTGCTTTTTCCTTTATCAACTGAATATGATGTCCGATTGCTTCAAGCTGGTCATTCAATTTTTCCAGTTCTGCATGATTTTCCGTTTTCAGTAAATCATCAAATTTATTTTCACGGAATCTGATCAGAATTTCTTCCAACTGGTCTAAAATTTTCTGATGACACGCATCTTCTTTTTTCTTCCAATAAAGTAAAAAAGTCAAAAGAAGCACGCATATCACAGTGCTTACAGCACCGGTCACCATAACCTGATGCCGGAATTGCGAATAAAATGCATTCCCTTTATTCCCCCAGTATCCATATTGCTCCAATAATCGCCTTCCCTGTTCGTTAGTTTCAATATCCTTATCCTTAAGCAATTCCGAAACAGCATCCAGCCCGGAAAATTCTTCCTTTGCAGCAATCTCTGTCATAAGATTCATTTTATATTTATAATCTTCATAAAACACATACGTGGTAAAGCAATTTAATATTGCAAACAATAATATGACAGGTAATACCAAGGAGAGCACTACTGTAATCTTCTTGCGATATCTCTTTGTCACTGCCTTACCTCCTGATTCCATATATACCCAAGACCTCTGATATTCTTTATATAGACCGGTGCAGCCGGATTGTCTTCGATTTTCTCACGGAGTCTTCTGATATTGACAGCGATTGTATTTTCATCCACAAAATCCCCTTCCAGATCAAACACATTTTCCAATATTTGTGTTTTTGAAAGAATCTGTTTCGGATTCTGAAGAAAAAAAGTCAGCATTTTCAACTCCGTTTTTGTCAGACTGATTTCACGACTCTTTATCAGAACTTTCATTTCTCCTGCGATAAATACGATATCTCCCGAAATCATCTTTCCGGCTTCCGTTTTCTCCTGTCTGCGGCGGAAATGTGCTTCTATTTTCAAAAGAAGTACCGAAAGACTAAACGGCTTTGTAATATAATCATCTGCCCCTGCTTCATATCCCATGACCTGATCCATCTCCTGATCTAGTGCTGTAAGACAAATAATGTATGTATTATAATTGCATCTCATCCACCTTACAAATTCCAGTCCATTCCCATCCGGAAGATTCACATCACAAATGGTAACATCCACATTATGATCACTTGCAATTCTTTTCGCTTTTTTCATTGATTCTGCTGAAAAAACCTCATATCCGGATTTTTTCAGTGAGAATGTAATTCCACGATTTAAATTTTCATCATCTTCAACCACGAGTATACCTGGCATATCATCTGCACCTCTCTTTATTAACTATTCATCTTAAAATGCTTCAATGCCTCCACAATTGCACTCTCTTTATCTTCTGGACACTGCGGTTGCCTGCTATCTTCATTTTTAGGTAAATTATAATTCTTTCCAACCTCAATTCCGCATTTTCTCTTTACCTGTGAGATATACAGATTGGAAACCTTCATTCTGGCATTATGTTCAGCCACATACTTCTTTATCTCATCATATGTAGCCTTAGTCTCTGCAGATGTTATATCCATATCATCAAGTTCAATCGTGACATTAATGTAATCATCCGGCTTTTGTTTCAATTGGGACAAAAGAACAACCGTCTCCACATGGCTCGGTTGTTCAACGAAAAACATACTCAACCCCTATTGTACAAGGGAATGGTGGAACGCACCTTTTCCCTTAAAATCTAGTGGTTCGAGCCTGTAAGAACCTTGAATTATCCTATAATTTGTATAGGCAAACAGGGTAAAGCTCTGTTCCTTAAACTTCATTTTTCATGTCACCCCTACAAACTTGAATTTCTATTTGTGTTGCCATGTCATTACATAATCTTTTTCTCCGGTAGCCTCATCTAAGCCACTATGCTGAATCTCAAATCCTTCTCTCTTATAAAAAGATATTGCCCGTGTGTTCTTTTGGTATACGTTCAAGTGCAACTTATTCCTTTTATCCTTTGCATAATTCAGCAGAATTTTACCTATACCCTGCGATTGCATTTCACCAGAAACAAAAATGCCCTCAACATATTCATCATTTAACCCTATAAAACCCTGTATTTCTGTATCATACTCATACACATAAACCTCTGCTAGTAACAACGTTTCTTTTACTGATTTGAAATTGCTTTTCCAGTATTCGGCGGGGATAAAATTATGTGCCTTTATATTTGTATCCAACCATATATCTGCAACTTTATTTATATCACCCCTTTGAAATTCTCTAATCATAACGGTGACTCTCCATAAACTTGAATTTTCCAATTTAACAAACTTGAATTTGACTTGCCTATTTTCTTAAAATCTCATGTGGAGCTTCTATTTCATTTGCCAAGGTATGCTCTGTTAATTCTGACATCAATTTCAATTTTTTATTAATCAATGGTCGCATACAATTAGGAACATGTTCCTGATGCGCTCTGTGGATTGCTACACATTCCTTACAGTTTCCGTGATAACGACAGGCTTTCAGGCAAGGACAGTGATCTTTGTCTTTATACTCCTTACGAAATTCCGCTGCAAATTCTTCTTGCAGTCTCAGCCCCTCGACACGGTTTCCCTTATGAAATTCTACCATTGCATCCAGTTCTTTCTGGTTCCCTTCAATCTTCATGTTATTATAGCGCCTCCATCTCAACTATTCCTCATTTTCTGATAAATTCCGATTTGTCAATTTCATTAAATATGAATTTTATCTTTCTCCAGTGGATACAGATATGTAATCGGATTCTGTGCCGACTGATTCAACTTCAATCCGGCTATCGACTTTCCAATGTAGAACGATTCATTCTCATCCAACGGAAATCCCTGCTCATATCTTTCATCCACAAAAAATAATCTATTTTCAGTTTTTGGTGTAAGAACAATATCCTGTCTTGGAAGTCTGTCCTTCGCCTCTTTACATACAAACCACTCTGACGGCTTATACACGGCAACAATCAAAGAATTGTAAACACCAAAAACATACTCAACTGTTCTAACCTTTTCCTTTGATACTCTCCAAACACCACGAACAGCATCATATAATACCTTCTCATCCATACCTCTTTGGTAGAGTCTATTTATTTTGATGACAAGGATTTTATGCCTGATGTCTTTTTCTTCAAGTGGGGCGGCACCGTTTATTCTTTCATACTCATCAACCGATAAAGCCTCTGCAGAAAGATGTCCGGCAACAATGTTTGTAAGTCCCGCATTACCAACATAGTTGAAAGCATTAATCAGTGAAGCCTCTGCAGCAAATGCCTCTTCTTCGGTTAAGTTTGAATTGATGATTATTTTCTCAACCTCAAATCCGGCATTCTTAATATCTGCAATAGTCTTCAGTTTCAACTTCTCGCTATCAGGATTGCCCAGGCTCTCTTTTTCATGTTCAAATACTCTGTTTTTAGTGCCTTTTCCAATATAGAAAATTTGCTTACTGCGTGGATCTATGAGTCCATACACATAATAATCTCCAAGTGAAAGAAGGCTCTTCTCTGAAAATCTATCCATGCATTTCTCCTAGTGTGCATTCTTTATTCCTTTGTTCGTATCCAAATCAAAGCCGACCTGCCAAAATCCCATATCTATCATTTTCATTTGTGGGTATTGCATACCTTCAACTTCCATCTTTTCTCTGACAGGTTCGAGTCGGTCAGCGTTTTTCTCATAAAAGTTGACAAGCTACATTATAGACCTAATGTTGTAATTTCCAGTGGCAACCTTCTGATTCTTTATTCCTGCAATAAAATATCTATCATATGCTGGAACACAGCCAAGTGTTCCTATAAGTATTTTCGTGATGAGCGTAAAAGATAACTGATTTTTCAGTTCTTGTTCTTTTACTTTGTGCCTGATTTTATCGTAATACTGCTCCAAAAACGAATTTATATCCTGCAGTAACTTTTGGTTGCTATCGTTTTTGAAACCGATACAGTCAATTCCAGCTAAAACATCATATTTTTCATTTAGCAGTTCTTTTACTACTGGAATATGTACTTTATAATCCTTTTGTAGCAAAAATGATGAGCCACGATACATTCCCCAACTTGCTAAATAGAAAGCTAGTTGTAAACTCAGATAATCATAATCAACTTCTTTGGATTCTCTTGCTTTTATGAAATGTGAATAGCAGTGTTCCCAAGAACGATATCGACCATTCTCATCAACCTTCAAATCATTATAAAATTCTGTTGATGATTTAATAATCAAATCCACAGTATCCATGCTACTCACCGCCTATTCGTTACTTGTTTTTATCTGTTCTCCATTCGGAAAGACAAATGACTGTTCAAAAGTAACCTCCATCACATCAGCTATCTGTTTCAACTCCTCAAGAGTAACTGTATCTCGTTTCAGTTTCTTACCAAAGTTCTGTGGAGTCTGACCTATCCGTCTGGCAAGTTCTGAAACGCTTATATTCTTTTTATTACATAATTCTTTAATCATATCGGATGTCTTCATCGTTATCCTCCATGTCTAAAACGCACCTCAATTTGTTACATTATAAACCAAATGGTTGATATTTTCAATCCTGACACAGTTACACTTTGTAAATTTTCTATGAACGAAAAAAACACCCTGCATTGCTGCAAGGTGCTAATGATTATAAACTATTCTTCAATTTAATAATTCTTTCTTCAATTTCACGGATCACTTTAATAAAATCCACATCATCTTTTCCTGTAGGGTCATCTAGTCCCCAGTTATCATCAAAAGGTCTGCCGATAAAAGGACATCCAACATTACATCCCATTGAAATTGCGATGTCTACGTCTGGGATATCTGTAATTAACTTGCTGTATTGACCATTTGTTTCCATATCAATTCCATAGAGTTTTTTCATTATACAAACTGGTGCTAGAATATAAATAGTACAAACCAAAATGAGAAATTCCAAATACACATAAGCATGATACAATAGAGACATGCTGAAGGAGGATCTCATATGGCAAAGCAACATGACAAACAATTTAAACTTGATGCAATCCAGTACTATGAGGATCATAAAGATCTCGGTGTACGTGGATGTGCAGAAAATCTTGGCATCGGATACAGCACATTAACAAAGTGGCTGAAAGACTTTCGCGAATCGGGTGATATTCCTGTTCGCGGTTCTGGTAATTACGCATCCGATGAGCAGAAGGAAATTGCCCGTCTCAAACGTGAATTACGTGATGCAAAAGATGCACTTGATGTATTAAAAAAAGCAATCAACATTCTGGGAAAATGACGGAAGCCATTGATCTCGAAGTATCTGAGAAGGCGGAAACTGCCAAGAAGGCTGGACGCCGGGTTTCCGTCTCCGGAATGTTGAAATTTTTAGGTGTCTCTCGCTCAGGATATCTTGCATGGCTCCACCACGTACCTTCTGATACAGAAAGACGTCGTGAAGTTGTAAAAGAAAAAATACAGGATATTTATGATGATTCCAGGAAGAACTACGGTGCTCCGAAAATCGCTGTAGAACTGCGTAAAACCGGTGAGGTCATTTCTAAAAGAACCGTTGGTACATATATGCGCCAAATGGGAATCCGTGCTAAGTGGAGCAAGCCATGGACAATCACCACAAAAGATTCTGATTTCAGCACAGAATTACAAAATATCCTTGATGAACAGTTTAACCCTGACCGTCCAAATGCCGTCTGGTGTTCGGATATCACCTATATCTGGACAATAGATGGATTTTTCTATCTGACCAGTATTATGGATTTATTTTCCAGAAAAATCATAGCCTGGACGCTTTCAGAAACACTGGAAGTATCCTGTGTAATTGATACTATAAATAAAGCCAAAGCCCGCCGAGATATTGGCAAACCATTCATCATTCACTCAGATCGTGGCAGTCCGTATGTTGCAAAGGAATATATAAAAGCAACCGAAAACATGCAGCGCAGTTATTCGAAGAAAGCATTTCCATGGGATAATGCATGCATTGAATCCTTTCATTCTATTATCAAACGTGAATGGCTCAATCGCTTTAAAATCCGCGATTACAAGCAGGCATACCGTCTGATTTTCGAATATCTGGAAGCTTTTTACAACACGAAACGAATTCACAGCCATTGCGACTTTATGTCACCAGACGAATTCGAACGAGTATATGAAAGAACACACACTAAGGCAGAGCTTCTGGCAAGTTAAAACGGGGAGAAATTTCTCATTTTAACTTGTACTAAATCTTGACATAGGACCACTTTCCGCAAGACTTCATACACCTTTTAACGATAGCCACTTAGAAAGTCCTTTAACTGCTACACTCTATTTACTTGTCTGGGTTCACCTTTGACATCAAAACTACCGTCTCCACATGGCTTGTTCCTGGGAACATATCAACGCATGCTCCTCTTACAACCTTATATCCGACTCTTGTAAATACTTCAAGGTCTCTTGCAAGGCTTGTCGGTTTACAACTGATATATACCATCTGTTCTACCCCAAAATGAATAATCTTCTGAATCGCTTTTGGATGAATTCCATCTCTTGGCGGATCAAGGACGATAAAGTCCGGTTTATCTTCCAAGTCATCTACTACCTGCAGAACATCTCCTGCTATGAATTCACAGTTATCAAGACCATTCAGTTTTGCATTGACCTTTGCTGCTTCAACCGCTTCTTCCACAATTTCAACTCCAACTACCTTTTGTGCAACCGGTGCCAGCATTTGCGCGATTGTTCCCGTTCCACTATATAAATCAAAAATAACTTTGTCTTTTGTCTCTCCAACAAAATCTCTGGCAGTTTCATAAAGAACTTCTGCTCCAAGTGAGTTTGTCTGGAAAAAAGAAAATGGAGAAATTTTAAATTTCAATCCAAGGATTTCTTCATAAAAATAATCTTGCCCATAAAGTGTTTCCATAGAGTCTGCCTGTACAACATCTGCAAGACTATCGTTGGTTGTATGTAAGATTCCAACGATTTGTCCATTTAGGGATAATGTTAATAATGCATCTGTTATGGCTTTAAGATCTGCCTCTGCCTGAGATGTTGTAACGATATTAATCAAAAGATCCCCTGAACACTCCGCACGGCGCACGACAAGATGTCTCCAATATCCTTCGTGACGCATCTTATGATAAAATGGCAGATTTGTTTCCTGCGCTTTTTCTAATACACATTTCACAATCGTATTATAATCATTATCCACAATCTTACAATTTGTAATGTTTACAATGTCATGGAATGTATTTTTTTTATGCATTCCAAGGGCTAATGGACCGTCTTTGATTTCATCTCCAAAAGAAAACTCCATTTTATTTCTGTATTCCCATACTTTGGGACTTCCTTTGATTCCTTCCCAAACATCATCACTTACGTAATCTTTTAAAAGATCACGAACATGCCCTTCTTTGATTTTCAACTGGTTTTTATAGGATACTGTCTGATAAAAACATCCACCGCAAATACCAAAATGTGGACAGACCGGTGTTGCATCTTCGAACGGAGATTTCTCTAACACTTCCATTAAACGGACAACACAACCACTTTTTCTTTTTTTCGTTACTTGTCCTCTGATTTTCTGACCTTCGATAACTCCTTTTACATTGACCTTTTGATCTTCATATAAAAAAGTCCCTTTGTTCGGGAATTCTGTTTTTATGATCTTTCCTTCGATGATATCCTTTTTCTTCATCTTCTTTCCTTTCTAAATTTATAAGTTTTACTTGCGGAAAAAAAGACGGAAACACAGTCAAGTATTTCCATCTTTTTTCTTTGACTAAAGCATTAATTCATTAAACTGTTCACGATAATATCCATGTGCATAGTGCGCCTGGCCTTCCTCATCAATTTCCATGATAAGAAATGTCGGCTTTCTACCTGGCTGTCTTGGATAAGAAATGCTTCCTGGATTTAAAATCGTTACATCTTCTCCAATTTCAATATATGGAACATGTGTATGCCCATACATAACAACATCATAACCATATTCCAATGCATGTTCTCTTAGGTAATCGACTCCGGAGTTTACATAATATCCATGTCCATGTGTTACCAGGACTTTATAGTCTCCGATCTGTACTTCTTCTTCACTTGGAAGATCCAGATAATAGTCATTGTTACCTGCAACCATGACAACAGGGCAGCCTGCGATTTCTCTTATATACGAGTCTCCGCGTTCTACATCTCCGCAATGAATCAGCATATCGATATCTCCAACCTGTTCAAGAACACCTTTGACATCATCATTACGTCCATGAGAATCGCTGATTACCAATATTCTCATATCACACTCTCCTTAAAGAACTTCCTTCATTTTTCTCAATGCCTGGCCGCGGTGACTTAACTGATTTTTTTCATCACTGCTTAGCTGGGCGCTGTATTTTTTAAGTTCAGGCAAATAGAAAATTGGATCATATCCAAATCCATTTTCGCCATTCGATTCATAACCTATAATCCCTTCCATAGTACCACGAGTCGTACGTGTTTGTCCATCAGGAAATACTGCTGCAATCACACATACAAATCTTGCACCACGTTTTTCTTCTGGAACATCTTTCATTCGATCAAGAATCACCTGGTTTTTCTCTGTATAAGGAGTATCTTCTCCAAGATATCTGGAAGAATACACCCCAGGTTCTCCTCCAAATGCATCAATTTCCAGTCCAGAATCATCAGCAAGTGTCAGTTCCCCGGTTGCTTCCATAACTGCTTTTGCCTTAATCAGCGCATTTTCTTCGAACGTTGTTCCATCTTCTACAATATCAAGATCAACGCCTGCTTCTTTCATAGATAAGATTTCATATCCGCTGTCTGCAAGAATTTGTCGGATTTCTCTCATTTTTCCTTCATTACCTGTGGCAAAAATCAATCTTGGCTTCATCTTACTTTCCTCCTTGGTGGCTTTGGTCCTAAATACTGATAAAATTCCCCACGAATCATTCCGTTATATACTTTTCGCTTTTTGGTTGGTTTTCCTAAATATTTTTCTGTATCTTCATAGGATGTAATAACATATTTAGACCATGTATCTAATTTGTCAAAAGCCTCTTTCATTTGGCTATAAATGATCGGAAGTGTCTCCTTATCTTCCAGTCGTTCTCCATACGGCGGATTTGCTATGATAAATCCATATGGTTTGCTATGACTTAAATCTTTTACTTCTCTCTGCTGAAAATGAATGAGATGATCTACTTCTGCATCTCTTGCATTCTCCCTTGCAATTTTAAGCATCTGAGGGTCTTTATCATATCCTTGAAGATCCATTTCCACATCTCTGATCATCAAATCTTCCGCCTCATCAACAGCTTCATACCATGCTTTTTTCGGAAGAAATGCCCAATTTTCCGCTTCAAAAGAACGATTTAATCCTGGTGCCATATTCATTCCCATCATAGCTGCCTCAATCAGGAAGGTTCCACTACCACAGAACGGATCTACAAGAATACGATCACGATGCCATGGTGTTAACATCAGAAGTGCTGCCGCTAATGTTTCTCTGATTGGTGCTTCACTAACGAGTTTTCGATATCCTCTCTTGTGAAGAGGGGTTCCTGATGTATCCAGGCTAATGGTAACCTGATCTTTCAAAATAAATACACGAACCGGATAATCATCTCCATTTTCTGAAAACCAGGATACCTGATACTTTCCTTTCAGACGTTCCACCATAGCTTTCTTTACAATCGATTGAATATCCGGTGCGCTAAATAATTTACTCTTTGCTGTTGAAGCTTTTTTTACCCAAAACTTTCCATCCTCTGGAATATATTCTTCCCATGGAAGTTTTTTTGTTCCTTCAAATAGTTCATCAAATGTTTTTGCCTGGAAAGAACCTATTTTCAGCAAAATTCTTTCTGCTGTTCTTAAAAATAAATTGGCACGAGCAATTCCTGCCAAATCTGTTGCAAATGTAACTCTTCCGTCCTCTACTTGAACGATATCATACCCTAAATCTTTAATTTCCCTTTTTAATACTGCTTCCAGCCCAAAATGGCATGGAGCAATGAGTTCTATACGATCCACACAATTCTCCTTTGTTTTATTCTTTCCCTATTCTACCTGTTTCCATTTTTTTCGTCAACTATCTTTCTTATCCAATAAATAATAATAAACGCCGCCAACAACATTATACACTTGATAGCCTTCTTTTTCCAGATGCCTTGCTGCCATCATGCTCTGACCACCAAAATCACAATATACAATTAAAGTTTTTTCCCACAACTGATCTTCTGGTTTTAAAATACCATAAGGGCGATTTAGTGCTCCAGAAAGATGTTCTTCTTTATAACGATAAGGCTCTCTTACATCAATCAATTGATAATTCATTTGATCTCCTGCAAGAATCAGAGCTTCTTTTAAAGATATATTGAGGAATTCCATAATCTTTCATCCTTTTTCTTTATTTATAGATTATGCCCCGGAGATGGAAATCGTTTCTTTCTTATGTAAAGAAAAAGCTCTCAAAAGAGCTTTTCTTTTGAGAGCTTCTTCCCGTTTGTTTTAGTATTCGTTATCTACATTCTGGCTTTTATTCTGTGATTTATTCTGAGTCTTATTCTGGCTCTTGTTTTTGGAACTGTTCTGGGAACTATTACTTCCTGTGTTTGTTGAACAGTTTGAAGATTGATTTTTATTGTTTGCATTTGAATAATTTTTTGCCATGATAATTCTCCTTTCTTTCAATGACTCTCTTATTTTGTTCCATCTGCAAACAAAATATTCATTTTAAAAAAAATTGCATAAAAAAAGAAACAAAATAACTTTTCATTGACAAATCCATCTCGTCGTGTATAATAAAAACCAATCAAGGACAAAGGCGTTCCAATCAAAGGGATTGGATCGTCTTTTTTTATTCAATCAAATTTTTTGATTGAATAAAAACATTCCTGTATCATTTACCCTCAGGAAAGTCTTTATATGCTCGTAAAGCCTAATTACGGGCAGTATATAAAATATGGCTGATGTCTAGTTTTTGACATACAAAAGGCTAATCTTTGACGAATTTTGGACAATCATTTGACTAGAACGCGACTGGAATGTGACTTGATATCGACTTGAATTTTGACTAGATTTTTGACTAGAATGGGACCTATAAGTTGTTTGACATGAAAATATTTAAATACTCTATACTACATATGACATTAGGAAAAACCACGGAAAATATCCGTGGTTTTTTCTTTTGCTATGATTCTTTTTTCTCTTTTGGTTTCTGAAAAGCCATTCCAAGCAGCTGATAACTTCCAAGATAAGAAATTAAAAGCCAGATCAAACCGGAAAAGAAACTGTATCCTGCAGTTTTTCCAATTGTCTCGATCAGTTCAAAAATAACTCTCGCATAAATAGATAATTTAAAAATTTTTCCAAGACGAATGGAAGGATCCTGTATTTTCATATTTACAAATAAAAAGATACTAATAAAACCACAGAAAACCAAATATACAACACTAACAGCAACCCATTCTGCAAAAAAGACAATCAAGGCCATCATATGAAATAGTGGTATCATTTTTACCAATCCTGCATTATTTAAAACAATACCTTTTTCAAGTGAAAATGGTACTTTATAAAGAACTGTTTGTCCTACATTATTTTTTACTGCTGCCTCTTTTTTCACAAAAAAGATTTCCTGTACATCATTTTTTTTCAGGTCTTTTTTACTTACCGTATCTTTTGATGTATCTGCAACGATATGAACCGTTCCAATATAAAAATCAAGAGGTGTCTCTACCTGAAGCTGTCCATCTCTTAACTCAAATGCTGGGAGACGGTTTAGGAAAAAGTTTTTCAATCCGCCTACACTTGCATTGAATCCAAGCATATCAACACCATATCCTAAGAAAGTCAGAACAAACGTAATGATCAGGAAAAAGCAAATCACCTTACCTTTTCCAACTTCCAGAAGTTTTACATATTCTTTTGGCTTCAGACAGGCAATCTTAAGCTGTTCCCAGAGACTTAATTTCTTTGTTCTTTCCATATTTTATGCTTCTCCGTACACAATACTTTTTAATAATTCGTCTTTTTCTTCTGTTCCTTTCAGAAGCTCTACCATTTTCCCAGCAAACTCGATTGCTGTTCCAAGTCCACGGCTTGTAATGATCTTTCCGTCAACAACCACAGAATCTGTCTTATATTCTGCAACTGATTTCAGTTCTTCTTTTACAGAAGGATAAGAAGTTGCTTTTCTTCCCTTTAACATTCCATATTTTTCAAGGACTGTCGGCGCTGCACAAATAGCCGCAATATATTTATTATTTTCATATGCTTTCTTCAGAAGTTTTCCAAGTCCTTCATGATCTTTTAAATGAAGGGTTCCAGGCATTCCTCCTGGAAGAACGTACATGACTCCTTCTGGTTCCAAAACCTCATGGAACATAATATCTGCTTCTACTTCTATATTATGTGCTCCTATAATCTTTTGAGAACTTCCAATGGATACTGTAACTGTATCAAATCCTGCTCTACGTAATAAGTCTACAACAGTAAGCCCTTCAATTTCTTCAAACCCATCTGCCAGAAATACAAATACTTTACTCATGATCTCGCCTTTCTTTTGTTTCATCTATCTGTTGTGTATACATTTTCTAATCCTTATTATAATAACTTTAAAGAAAAAACAAAAAAAAGTCAACCTTGAGTCCTGTTATTTTTCTTGATTTTTCATCAATTATGATTGACTTTTACCGAAAGAACCGATAAAATAATCAGAGGTATAAATAAATTATGTTTCCGTAGCTCAGCTGGATAGAGCGACCGCCTCCTAAGCGGTAGGTCGGGTGTTCGAATCACCTCGGGAACGCTAAAAAAAAAGCATCAGATGGTATCATAAATCTGATGCTTTTATAATATGTAGAAATCCATCAAGTTGTCCTTATTTTTTATGTGTGTTAAAATAAGGTAAAAACTTTTATTTAGGAGGCATTTATGAAAGGTTTATTTATTATTAATCCATCTTCCGGAAAACAGAATATTGAATCTACCTTAAAAGAAATCATGTCTACCATGATTCTAGATCAGATAACACCACAAATTGATGTGTTCTATACAAAGAAAAAAGATGATGCAAAAAACAGAGCTGCGGCCTTAAAACCAGGCGAATATGACTATGTAGTTTCCGTTGGTGGTGACGGAACTTTAAATGAAGTAACCAATGGACTCATTTTAAGCAAAAGTAATATCCCTCTTGCTATTATTTCCGCAGGAACTGTCAATGACTTTGCTACTTACATGAAACTTCCACAAAATGCAGAAGATTTTTGTAAAATGATCAAAGAATTTCAGACCAAAAAAGTAGATGTCGGAAAAGTCAACAATGAATACTTTATTAACGTTCTGGCTGCAGGAATGCTTACAGATATTGCTTATAAAGTACCAAAAGATAAGAAGGCTGTCCTTGGAAAAATGGCATATTATCTTGAAGGTGTCAAAGAATTTCCAAAACAGCTATCTCAAAATATGACTCTATCTTTTAAGAGTAAGGAATTTGAAGATACACTGGATATTATGGTCTTTCTTGTAACAAATTCAAAAAGTGTCGGTGGTTTTGCTGATGCAGCACCATTAGCTTCCGTATCCGATGGATACCTGGATGTTATGATTTTGAAAAAAATGGATCTTTTCTTAGAAGCTCCGGATCTTTTTATTAAATGGATCCAGGGAGATCATCCAAAACATCCAGCCATTGAATATTTCCAGACAAAGGAACTTTCTGTTCTTCCTACGGAAAAAACTGCTCAAATTGCCATTGATTATGATGGTGAAATTTTAGAAGAAGGACTTCCAGTGAATATTTCTATTGTTCCGGAAGCCCTAAATTTGATCATATCACGTTCTTAAATTTTTTAATGAAATGTTGCTTTTCCAATCTGTTTTTTGTTGTAACTTACATAGAAATATTTTCCATTGCAGCGATAAGACAGATTGGATGGCTGTTCATCTTTTTCAAGCATAATTGTTATATCTTCCAAATGTTTTAATGGCAATGTATAAGGAGATACTCTATTTCCAACCGAAAGAATCCCATACTTATCATCTTTCAACGTCCGCTCAATTCCTCGAAATGGAACAATCGTATAATAATTTTGAAACGCGTAATCAAACATTTTGATTGTATCTTCATATAATTCTACTCCATGGGCACATAAATCTACACAAATCAGTTCCTGATCCCCACGTTTTGCAAACGTGACAAGTGTACCACCTGCTTTTGTCGTATATCCAGTTTTTCCACCTTCTACCCCATCATAAATATACCTTGTCCGTTTAATCATTTTATGATGGTTCCACAATGATCTTCCTTTTTTATCTTTGTTTGTCTTTGGAATATAATAATTTGCTTTTTCTGTAATCAAACGAAATGTGGAATTTTTTAAAGCTGCCTGTGAAATTTTTGCCATATCTCTTGCTGTTACATAATGTTGGTCATTATGAAGTCCATTAGTTGTCACAAAATGTGAATTGGTACATCCTAGTTCCTGTGCTTTTTTATTCATTAAATCAACAAATTTTTCTTCTGAGCCTGCAGTGTATTCTGCTGCCCCATTACAAGCTTCATTTGCAGATTCCAGCATAATTCCATGAAGGACATCAATGAGCGGCATCTTCTCTCCAGCTTTAATTCCAATATGAGTACTTCCATGCTCCAAACTATTCACTGCATGGCTTGAAAATGTAACCTCTCCATAAAGATCTTTATTGTTTTCAATTGCTACCAATGTTGTAAGAATCTTTGTAATACTTGCCGGATAATGACGATCATCAATTTTTTTTGCATACAAAATCTTTCCAGATTTTGCATCCATGATAATTCCTGCTTTTCCTTTGATCGATGGTTGTTTCTTTTGTGTTATCGTCTGTGTTGCAACTCCCTCTGCTGCCAAAACCGGAATAGTTCCAGTTGCCGCAATTGCACAAATAGACGCTGATAGCGCCATTTTTTTGAGTATTTTTCTCATTTTGTTTATCCTTCCCCTGATTATTTAAATTAATTCAAATTTTTTTAAAGCCAATGCTATTCCATCTTCATCAGCTCTTGCCGTCTTATATGGCGCTTCTTTTAACAACTCTGGAACTGCATTCCCCATAGCAACTCCATATTTTACATAACGAATCATTTCCATATCATTGACACTATCACCAAAGGCATAAGCATCCTCCCGGCCAATTCCGCAGTTTTCCAAAATACAAGCAATTCCTGTTGCTTTGTTAATCCCAGCTGGCATAAACTCTACTGCATCCTCTGGTTCATGATAAATTCCTGTATAACGATTTCCAAGAATTTCTTCAATTTCATACTTTTTTTCTGGTTTTAAATAATGGTATGTCCATTTGGGAATATGCACAGCCTCTTCCAATGGTTGTAAAATTGTCTCACAATTATGTTCTGTTTTTTTCCTCATTGTTTTATACGTCTCATCGCAATTTTTCGAATCATAATAGCCATTTTCATCCCCTTCTAGGATAATGCCGACTTTTTCTTTTCTTCCCCATTCTATAACTTTTTTTATCTCATCGTTTGTCATCTGGTCATGGTGCAATACATTTCCTTCATATTCTACATAAGTTCCGGCACCACAAATCACTCCATGAAATCCCATATGAAAATAAGATTCTGGAACCATTCCACGGCTCCTCCCAGTACAAATTACTGCTTTATGACCGTTTTTTATCAATTGATCTACCGCCCTTTTTGCAGAATCAGGAATCCCAATTCCCGGCCAAAAAAGCGTCCCATCAATATCAAAAAAAGCTATTTTACTCATCCTTTTTTTACTCCTATTTATCCATTTCCTTCTTATATATTTTCAATTTGCCAGTCAATTGGCGTTAATCCATTTTCTTCCAAAAAGTGATTTGCTTTACTGAAATGTCTGCATCCAAAAAATCCACGATAAGCAGATAACGGACTTGGATGCGGTGCTTCTAAGATCAGATGTTTTGGGTTATTTAATAACACCTTCTTATTTTGTGCCGGACGTCCCCAAAGCATAAAAACAATGGGACGATCCTGTTCATTTAAAACCCGGATTGCCGCATCTGTAAATTGTTCCCATCCAATTCCTCGATGTGAATTTGCGCGATGTGCCTGAACAGTCAGGACCGTATTTAACATCATAACACCCTGATCTGCCCATTTTTTCAAATATCCATTATTTGGAATATAACATCCAAGATCTTCATTTAATTCCTTGTAAATATTTACAAGAGACGGCGGTGCTTCCACCCCAGGTTTCACAGAAAAAGACAATCCATGCGCCTGCCCATCTCCATGATAAGGATCCTGTCCAAGAATCACAACCTTTACATCTTTTACCGGAGTAAAATGAAATGCATTAAAAATATCATCTGCAGGTGGATAAATCAGTTTGGTCTGATATTCATTCATCACAGTTTTATAAAGCTTATAATAATACGGTTTTTTAAATTCTTCTTTTAAATAAACTGCCCAATCATTTGTAATTGCCGACATCGTTCGACCCCCTTCAAAAAATCTTTTCCCATTATACCATAGTTTTGTAGTAAAATAAATTATATGCATTTACAAAAGAAGAAGGAGGAACATATTTTGAAACAAATGCGAAATTTACTGGAAAATCCTCATGGATTTTCTGTTTCTCTTGTCCTAGATGGACTTCTTGTGGGAATTTTTGCCGGTTGTATATCCGTGATCTATCGCCTACTTTTAAATAATGCTGAGAAACTATTGTTCGCAATCATTCATTTTACAAAAGGAAAACCTTTATGGATTGCTGGATGGTTTTGTGTGCTTATTTTGATGGGTTGGATTGTTGGCTGTTTTATGTCCTTCGAGGGCATGGCTTCTGGAAGCGGAATTCCTCAAGTACAAGGAGAAATGAAAGGATATTTAAATCAGAATTGGTATCGTGTTCTTATCTCAAAGATTATTGGAGGAACTTTATGTATTCTTGGGGGACTTTCTCTTGGACGTGAAGGTCCATCTGTTCAACTTGGTGCAATGGCTGCCAAAGGACTCGCCAAAATTACAAAAACCTCTCCAACAAAAGAACGATATATGATGACATGTGGTGCAGGAGCCGGACTTGCAGCTGCTTTTAATGCTCCGCTTGCCGGCGTTATGTTTTCTCTAGAAGAACTTCAGAAAAACTTTAACAGCTCTATGCTTGTCTGTATTATTTCTGGAAGCGTTGTTTCCGATTTTATTTCTAAAAATGTATTTGGGCTTTCCCCTGTTTTTGATTTTCATTTAAAAGCAGCATTGCCGCTGAATCATTACTGGCTACTTGTCATCCTTGGAATTTTACTTGGATTATGCGGTGCATTTTATAACTTCATCATGTTAAAAGGACAAGATCTTTTTGGCGCCATGAAAAAAATTCCGCCAAAATACCGTATTATTCTTCCATTTATTGTTTCTGGAATCGTATGTTATACACTACCTTCCATCCTGGCTGGCGGACATGCTATGATTTCACTTATCACTGGGCATACATTATTAATGTCTACCATGTTATTGCTGTTGATTAGTAAATTCTTTTTCTCTGCCTTTTGTTTTGGATCTGGTGCTCCAGGCGGAATCTTTTTCCCAATGCTGATTCTCGGAGCTTATATCGGAGCTATTTATGGAACCGTAGTCATCGGTATGACAGGAATAGAATCTTTTTATTTAGTCAACTTTATTACTATTTCCATGGCTGGATTTTTTACTGCAATCGTTCGCGCTCCGATCACCGGAATCCTTTTGATTGCAGAAATGACAGGAACCTTTGAACATTTTTTATCACTGGCTGTTGTATGTATTATCAGTTATCTGGTTGCTCATCTGTTAAAAAGTGAACCGATTTACGCAAGCCTTCTTGGAAGAATCCTTGCGAAAAATGGTTTCGAAGAAACCAAGGAAGCCGATCATAAACTTTTACGTGGTTTTGCCGTAGGTGCTGCTTCCATTGCTGATGGAAAAAAAGTAAAAGATGTACCATGGCCTGATCACTGTCTGATCGTCACTTTAAATCGTGGAGAAGAAGAATTAATTGCAAAAGGAAGCACCTTAATTCATGCAGGCGATACGATCATTGCCCTAATTGATGAAAATTATCTCGGTATGGTAACCGAAAGTATTCAATTAATCTGTGGAGAAATCCAGGCCGATATCTGATTTCTGTTAAGAAAATCAGTTTTTAAATGTTGCGATTGACTAACCTTACTCTCTCCTTATAAAATAGAAGAAAGATGTAAATACTACGTTCAAAGGAGGGATTTTATGCAACCATTAACAAAAGCAACACTGGGAACAATTTGCACTGTCAAGTGGGCGTTAGGTCTGCCTGAAGTTGTTGAAAAGCTCCATGAACTGAAGATAAAAGAAGGAAGTACCGTACAGGTTGTCAATAGAAGTGGCGATTACATGATTGTTGGTGTAGGAGATAAACGCTATGCCATGGAAAATGCAATTGCCGGACGAATCCAGGTATAAAAAAACACCCGTCTTGAAACCTTAATAAGTTTCAGTACGGGTATTTTTTTATTCTAAATTAGCATGATTTTTGATTAAATCTTCGTTTTTCATTTTAAACTTCTCTTTTAAAAGCATGATGATTCCATCACAAGTTATCCAACTTAATTGTTCAATTACTTACATCAGATTAGATGATGAATAACGTATGCAACTCCATCTTCATCATTTGTTTTTGTTTCATATTTACAAACATTCTTAATTTCTTCAATCGCGTTTCCCATCGCTACACTTTGAATCTCCGGTATAGATAACATAGAACTATCATTTTCATTGTCTCCGATAGCAATTACTTCCTCCAAGGATATTCCATGCTCTTTTGCATATTCCTTTAACGCTATCCCTTTTTGTGCCTTTATCTCATTTGCTTCAATATAAGCCTTTGAAGTTGAAACAGATGAAATCCCACTCAATTTTTTAACTTCTTCTTTTGCTTTGTAAAGTCTTTCTAAATCTACAGATTTTGTGATAACCTTAAAAATCTCATACTCTTTTAAATGATCTTTTTTTGTAAATATCGTTTGCTTCACAATATCCATCAAATCCTCATCGGTA
This sequence comes from Anaerostipes sp. MSJ-23, assembly GCF_018918155.1. Taxonomy (GTDB): domain Bacteria; phylum Bacillota; class Clostridia; order Lachnospirales; family Lachnospiraceae; genus Anaerostipes. The sequence continues at coordinate 326,816 of NZ_JAHLPY010000002.1, read as the reverse complement.
AAGATTGCATTTGGAACTAATAGCTGAAATGCCGGTACCATCACCTCTTTTAGATGTATGAAATATTCGTGTGGCAACAACAATGAAATAGCACCTTTATCTGAATAAAACGTTGGCACTAAATCATATTGTTCAAATACATTGCTGATTTTTTCTACCTGTTCATAAGATAACATATGCTTATATTTTACACTTCCATCAGATGATAAAACACAAGCTCCATTTGCACATAAAACATCACAGACAATTCCTGTTTCTTTCCAAAATTTTTTCATTTCCTCGGGATCTCTGCCGGTAATAATCACAAACTTTTTTCCCTGCTCTTGCATTTTTTGAATTGCATTTACACTTTCTTTTGTCACACGGTTACTTTTGTTTAAAAGCGTTCCATCCATGTCAGAAACAACTAATTTTATCATATTGCACCTCTCACTTTCCTGTCTTATATTCTTAAAATACAATGTTTTTCCATTCTCTTCAATCCATTTTCATAACACAGAATCATTGCTACAATATCCGTACTTTTTATAAACAATTTTTTGTTTCAATGCAACAAAAGCTTATCTTCTCTCAAATAATTTCAACAAAATTTCCTCATGTTTGATTGTGGAATCATAATGCTTCGAAAATAAAACTGCATAAACCAGATCGAAAATATATTTTACCGAAGTCGTAAAAATAAGATTGGTAAAACTATTGACAGATTCATCTAAAACGCCATAGATCATCTCATCACTTACTGCTTTCATTGTTTCATTTCCTTGTCCTGTAATTGCAATAACAGAAATATGTCGCTTTTTTAATATCCTCATCGCACGTAACATATTGATATTTTCTCCGTATTTTGACACAGCAATTACTACATGGTCTCTTGGAACATTCATTCCAAGAGATATTTGTTTATTATCATTCTCATAAACCGTCGCCATTTTCCCAATTTTACATAAATTACTACTTGCATACTCTGCAATTTGTGCATTTTCATTATTTGCAATAATATCAACAAAGGTCGTCTTGTCTAACTGTTCTATCACTTTCTGCAAAATATTTACTGAGATTTGTTCTTTTGTTTTTTGAATAATTTGTTCATTTAAACTTGTCATTTTATTCATAAGTTCTAACAATTCATCGTTTTCAGAGACCTTCACTTCTTTCATTGTATAGTTTCTCAAATAAGAATTTATATTTAATTTAAAATCATTATAATTTGCAAAACCCATCTTTTTAATACAACGAAGCACCGCTGTACTGCTTGTAAACATTCTGCGTCCAAGCTCACGAGAAGACAAATGCGGCAACTCTTCTATATGATTTATCATATATTGAAGAAGCTGCCGCTCATTCTCATTTAAATTTGAAGTTTCCGCAATCTCATCAAAAATCATAGTAATTTCCTCCAACTTACCATATTCCTTTTACAAGATATTATAAAAGAATGCTTCAATCGTTACAAACTTAAAATCCTATATTTTAAGTTTATAAAATAAAAATATCCCCTCCACGATTATATAAACCCGTTTGTACTTCATCCGCAGGGATCATAAATGATCCCTGCAAATTTAGCACTGCTACGCGCAAATATTTTTCGTGGATGGGGATAACTCATTCTTTATTTTATTTTTTTACTTTTGCTGTCAATTCTCCATTTTCTACATCAATTAAAATTGTATCTTCTGCATCAACACCATCGCTTAAGATCAATCTTGCTGCTAAAGTTTCAACACTCTTTTGCAGATATCTCTTCAGTGGTCTTGCACCATACATTGGTTCATAACCATGATCAGCAATATAGTCTTTTGCTTTTGGTGTCAACTCAACCGTTAATTCCTTGTCAGAAAGACGACGGTTCAAATCTTTCACTAATAAATCGATGATATTTGTAATATTCGCTTTTGTCAGTGGCTTAAACATAATTGTCTCATCCAAACGATTTAAAAATTCTGGACGGAAATGATTCTTTAAGTCATTCATAACCATATTTTGTGCTTCTGGTTTAATATTACCATTCTCATCGATACCTTCCAGTAAGTAAGAAGATCCAATATTCGATGTCATAATCAAAATTGTATTCTTAAAGTCTACCGTCTTACCTTTGGAATCTGTAATACGTCCATCATCAAGTACCTGTAACAGAATGTTAAAGACATCTGGATGTGCTTTTTCAATCTCGTCAAACAATACAACAGAATATGGTTTTCTTCTAACTGCTTCTGTCAACTGTCCTCCTTCTTCATATCCTACATATCCCGGAGGCGCTCCAATCAATCTTGCCACGGAATGTTTCTCCATATATTCACTCATGTCAATACGAACGATGTTTTGTTCATTATCAAACAGACTTTCTGCCAATGCTTTGGCAAGTTCTGTTTTACCAACACCTGTAGGTCCAAGGAATAGGAAGGAACCGATTGGTTTACTTGGATCTTTAATTCCTGCTTTGGAACGAATGATGGATTCTGTAACCAATTCAACTGCTTCATCCTGTCCAACAACTCTCTCGTGAAGAATTTTATCTAAGTGTAATGTCTTATTTCTTTCACTTTCTGTCAGTTTTGCAACTGGAATACCTGTCCAGCGTGAAATAATCTTGGCAATCTCATCTTCTGTAACAGATTCTCTTACCATCGAACGATCTTCTTTTGATACACGTTCTTCTTCCTCTTCCAGTTGTTTCTTTAACTGCGGCAAACGTCCATATTGAAGTTCTGCTGCCTTATTAAGATCATAATTTCTCTGTGCAATCTGAATTTCACTATTTACAGATTCAATTTCTTCTCTTAATTTGGAAACTTTCTCTACAGAAGCCTTTTCATTTTCCCATCTTGCCTTTCTTGCCTTAAAGTCTTCACGCATCTCAGCAAGCTCTTTCTGTAATTCTTCCAGACGTTCTTTGCTTAATCGGTCATCTTCTTTTTTCAGCGCTGCTTCTTCGATTTCTAACTGCATAATCTTTCTTTGGACTTCATCCAACTCTGCTGGCAGAGAGTTCATTTCTGTCTTAATCATCGCACAGGCTTCATCGACAAGGTCAATGGCCTTATCTGGAAGGAAACGGTCGGTAATATAACGATTTGACAATGTTGCTGCTGCAACTAAAGATCCATCTGTAATCTTAACTCCATGGTAAACTTCATAACGGTCTTTGATACCTCTTAAAATAGAGATTGTATCTTCTACCGTTGGCTGATCTACCATAACTGGCTGGAAACGACGTTCCAATGCCTGATCTTTTTCAATATACTGACGGTATTCATCTAGTGTTGTCGCACCAATACAATGTAACTCACCTCTGGCAAGCATTGGTTTTAACATATTGCCGGCATCCATTGCACCATCTGTTTTACCTGCACCAACGATTGTATGCAATTCATCAATGAACAAAATGATTTGTCCATCGCTCTTTTTCACTTCTTCAAGAACCGCTTTTAAACGTTCCTCAAATTCACCACGGTATTTAGCACCTGCTACCAAAGATCCCATATCCAGTGAGAAAATGGTTTTATCTTTTAACTGATCCGGTACATCGCCACGGACAATTCTCTGTGCCAATCCTTCTACAACTGCTGTTTTACCAACACCAGGTTCACCAATTAAAACCGGATTGTTTTTTGTCTTTCTGGAAAGAATTCGAATAACATTTCGAATCTCACTGTCACGCCCAATAACAGGATCCAGTTTCTGTTCTCTTGCACGTTTTACAAGATCATATCCATATTTTCCAAGACTGTCATACGTCTCTTCTGGATTGTCACTTGTTACCTTCTGTCCTCCACGGATTTTTGAAAGCACTTCAAGAAAACGATCTCTCGTAATTCCATAAGCACGGAATAATTCTTTAATGGCTTTATTTGGATGTTTGATCATTGCCAGGAATAAGTGCTCTACAGAAACATATTCGTCCCTCATAGCCTTCATTTCATCTTCGCCATGAAGCAAAACCTGGTTTAAATCATTACTCATATATACCTGTCCGCCAGAAACTTTCGGTTTCTTTTCAAGCAACTCTTTTACCTGATTCAAAAAGATATCTTTCTGAATTCCCATCTTTTCCAGAAGGCTGGCAATCAAACTGTCATCTACTGTTAATAAACTGTATAAAAAATGTTCCTGATCTATTTCCTGATGTCCATAATCATAAGCAATCTTTTCACATTTGTTCACTGCTTCAATGGACTTTTGTGTAAATTTATTAATGTTCATAGCTCTTCCTCCTTTACGGATTAAATCTTATCTCTCTTAAGATAACCTCTTATCTCTTGTTCTATTCGTAATATAACACTTATTATTAGCACTGTCAATATGTGAGTGCTAATTCTTTTCTTTTATTTTAAACTTTCTCCAAACTTTCTTACTTCTTCAAGCTGTGGACAGACTTTCATACTCCCTTTTTCTAGCATATTTGGAACCTTTATAATTCCCATATCTTCCCATTTTAAATAAGAAGTCATTGCTTTATACTGGGTTATTGCCGCATCAAAAACGTGATCAGCACCAGCATCTAATAATAATGCTGTTTTATGAAAATGGAAACCAGTACTTCCACATGCATATAAACGATCTATCACCGTCTTTAACTGTGCTGTAATATCAAACCAGTAAATCGGAGACGCAAAAACTACCATATCTGTATTCTTTAATTCATCAAGGATATGCACCATATCATCTTTTTGTACACACGTTCCGCCATGGGAATAACAATATTTACAGCCAAGACATCCTTTTATGTTTTTATTTGCGACATTTAAAATGGTTACTTCCTGTTGATTTTTCTCTGCTCCCTCTTTCAATGCCTCCACCATTATTTGTGTATTTCCATTCTTTCTTGGACTTCCATTTAAAACTGTTATCTTCATAATAATGATTCCTCCATTTATTTTTTGTGTTTCTTCTATATATAATACACAATATCATATCACAAAGAAAATTTATAGGTAGAGGAAAGCCGGCATAAAAAGCTTTCCAACTTTTCGTGCCGGCTTCCAATCTCTTTTATTTCAAAAAACAATATCATCAGCCTTCGATTGAAATATATTTCTTTTCTTCTGCTTTTGGTGCTTCTTTCTTTGGAACAAATAGTTTCAAAATACCATGTTTGAATTCACCTTTGATATCTTCTTCTGTAACATCTTTTCCTACATAATAGCTTCTTTGCATTGCTCCTGCATAACGTTCTCGACGAATATATTTACCAGTATCTTTTTCTTTCTCATCCTGATCAAGACCTTTTGCTGCACTGACTGTTAAATATCCATCATGAAGTTCTGCTTTTACTTCATCTTTCTTAAATCCAGGAAGATCGATTTCTACTTCATAACCATCTTTCAATTCTTTAATATCTGTCTTCATCAGATTACTTGCATGATGTCCATAAAGTTTCTTTTCAATCTTCTTTTCATCTTTATCATCATAAAATGGGAATCCAAAAAAGTCATCAAATAAATTATCATTAAAAATACTAGGCATTAACATAAATCATATCCCCTTTCAAAAATTCATATATTTTGGCACTCTTGAATGGTTCGATTCTTAAGTGTTGTTTTCTTTGGAACTTCCAGTTTCGGTTCTCTCTCGATCCCTCCTCCTTCGTTCTATATGTACTATAACACCTATTATTAGCACTGTCAATAGGTGAGTGCTAATTTTTTAAATTTTTTATAAAAATCCTAAGAATCTCACTTCTTTGGTGATTCTATGCAGCAATTATAAACCTCTTTGATCCACTTATCCGGATAAGCGCTAAACAATTCTTCATGTTGCATATCGTGTCTTCAAATGTTAAAATATGTAAGAATTCCTTCCACCGCCTAAAGGCAGTTGGTTTCCCTCTACAAAAAACGAAAGGATTTTATTTATGAAAAAAAATCTGGATCATAAAATGATTCGAACATTTGTTATCGTAGACAGTATTTGGATATTAGGTGCTCTAATCTATTTCTTCATATTTAAAAAGTTCGTTGATATATATATTATTGGAGTATTCATTTTTACAAATATTTGTATTTATATTGGATTACATGATAATAAGTGAAAATATTAGAAAACATAGGCAATAATCAATACATGATAAGTCAAAGAAAATGGAACCATAGGTTCAATAATACATAATTGCCAAATGCTTTCATATCAATAATGAAATTGTTGAAGATTCTCGCTTATAATCCTACAAAAAATATTAATATTTTTTGTAGAACTTTTTGTATTTTTCCGTTATAATAAGTACTTGAAAAATATACACAGCAAGAAGCAGCAATTTCTTAAAGAAATTACTGCATCAGAATGGAGGAAATATGGAAATTGTATGTTTAGACCTGGAAGGTGTATTAGTCCCTGAAATTTGGATTGCATTTGCAGAAGAGACTGGTATCCCGGAACTTCGAAAGACAACCAGAGATGAACCAGATTATGACAAATTAATGAAATATCGTCTTAATATTTTGAAAGAACATGGTCTTGGTCTGAAGGAAATTCAAGAAACGATTTCCAAAATTGACCCTATTCCAGGTGCAAAAGAATTTTTGGACAAACTTAGAGAACTAACTCAGGTAATTATTATCAGTGATACTTTCTCTCAGTTTGCAGGCCCACTTATGAAAAAACTTGGATATCCAACGATTTTCTGCAATTCCCTTGTAGTTGCAGATAATGGAGAAATCACAGATTTCAAAATGCGTTGTGAAAAATCTAAATATACTACAGTAAAAGCACTGCAATCTATCGGATATGATACTATTGCCAGCGGAGACAGCCATAATGATCTTGGCATGATCCAGGCAAGCAAAGCAGGATTCTTATTTAAGAGCACGGATACTATCAAGGCTGAATACCCAGATATTCCGGCATTTGAAACTTATGATGAGCTTTATGATGCGATTAAGGAAGCCATAGAAGCATAATATTTTAAGAAGATTACAAAAGGACTGACGTTTTAGTGATGATACACCATCTGATCTATTTACAGCGACAGTCCTTTTTAAAGATTTTTAAGAATTTTCTCTTTTTCCGTTTCAATAGCCAGCGGATTTTCTTATTGTTAGAAATTTCTCAAACTTTTTTCTTTAAATTAACCTTCTTTTTCTCGCTTCCACAATTGCAGCTGTTTTATTTTTTACTCCAAGTTTTCGATATGTTTCCCTGTTATGATATTTTACCGTTGCCTCTGCAATCTTAAGATGCTCTGCTATGGCATTGGCAGACATTCCTTCTGCCTGGAGTTTTAAAATTTTTACTGCATTTTTACTCAAAACAACCTGATTCTCTTGGACACACTTTAAATACAATGGGTAAGCTTTTTTCATTTGATTGCATTCTAAAAGCACCTGTCTTTTATAGTCTTTATTTTTCCAGATAAACTTTTCATTTTCTATCATCGGCAAAACGACTGGCCCTTCTCTCGTAAACAGTCGAACAAAATGATATCCTTCCGCCTGACTAATACACTTTTGAAGGTTATCTTTCCACTCTTCTTGTTTCATACAATACTGTGTAATTGCTAATAGAAGGGTTGCTTCCATATAAATATAAGTACGTTCCATCATTTTCGCATAATATAAAATTTGCTGAAGGAGACAATAGGCTGCTTCATATTTCCGCATCTGAATGTAAATCCTTACTTTTGTAAGATATTGAAAGCGTTCCATAGTACAAAATTCCTGATTTTCATTAGGAGATTGTTCCATCCATTTTGAAACATCACGTCCCTGATACAAATGCACTCTGCAAACAAACGTGTCTAAATTAGCAAGAAGATTTGGTGCTTCCTTTTTTGCACGTTTTCGTAAACTCAAAAGGATTTTTTCTGCATAAGAAAAAATTTCAAAGGAATCCTCACCTTTTTCTAGATAACTTTCTGCCAAAGCAAGATTCACAAGACCTTTTCCATATTTCCCAAGAACAAATTCCACTATTTTTCCAATACTCATGGCTAGCTCTTTATCCTTTTTGCTCCATTCACAAAAATCCTTTCCGCCATTCATCATGGAAGGTAAATTACTTGTTACAGAAAATTCTGGAAGAAAAGTCTGTCTGCTGCGCAATAATAAATCTGCATTTTTCAGGATATCAATCATATGGATAGTACCTGTATGTGGAAGTGCAATTTTCAAGTAAAGGATCCTGCTCCTCGCCTCTTTTCTTAGACCTCCAGTATGTTTTTGCACATATCTTTCCAACGCATGAAACCATCGTTCACTCTCTTCTACATTCATGAACATAGACTGCAAAAGACTGATTCCCGCCATAAGCACAGGACTATTTTCCACAATATCATCCGGTAATTGCAAATAATATCTACGCAATTCATAATAATGACCACTGGACGGATTCTTTCTTGCATTAGAAATTAATAACCTTGAAATACTTTCCATATCATTATATTTTTCATACATAGAAAGTGCCTGTGGTATTTGATTTTCCAATTCATAATATAAACCAGCCGTATAATATAGCCTTTGAATTTGTTCTGTTGTTCTTCTCCTATGAAGTCGCTGCTGCATAGACTGTCTCATAGCCCAACGGCATTTCCAAATTCCTTCTATGCCGCTGATCTCAAAGAAATTTCCAGTCACCTCAGCTTCTGCAATTAATTTTTCAACATCGCTTCTGCCTGTGAGCATTGCAGCAAGCTTTACTGTAAATGTCTCCACAATCGAAACATCCATAAAAAATTCCTGTAGTTCTATATTCCACTGATCATATACATGCGTTTCTAGAAAATCCCATTGTCGTTTCTTGCCCCGTTCCAAATCTCCTTTCTCCATGACCAAAAATAATAAAGGCATTGGATTTCCTCTAGCTAACCCCCATACTTCTTGCTGAATTTCCTCCGAAATATGCAAATCAAATTGTTCCAGGTATAACGTCTGCTCCTCTCTAGAAAGAAGAAAATCTTCTTCTGGAATTTCTATAAAAATGTATTTTGTACGAAACTCCAGCAACCATCTTGGAAATGGGCATCTTGCAATTAATATCAGCCAGATATTTTCTCTTTCTAACAGCTTTCCAATTTTTTTACAATAAGCTTCCCTCTGTTCAACACTTGAAACACAATGAAGATCATCAATAATTACTGTATAGATAGAAGTCTGCTCCTTTATCATAATTTCTTCGGCATCTACTTGCGCAGCACTATAATAACTGCAATGTTTCATCCGAAGATTATTCAAAACTAAAGAAGTTTTCCCAATTCCTGTAACTCCATAAAGATATAATGGAGTACGAAATTTACAAGCTGATCTTAATTTCCGAATTGCTTTTTGTGAGCATATGTAATTTTCTTTCATATTTTTTACTGTCTTTTGCATAATGCCCTCCCCCTCAAGATTCTAAATCCTCTTAAGACTATCCTATCAAAGCTTGTCTATTTTTGGAACTATCCGAAAGGATAGTCTTAAAAAACAAATTTCTTTATGGTATAAAAAAAGACGTTACAAAAATGCAACGCCTTTTCTTTTTTTATTTAATTTTTTGTTCTAACGGACAAATTTCAATTTCATTTTCTGCCAATGCTTTTCTAATTTTTTCTACAAAAAGCAACGCTTTTTGTCCATCTCCATGGACACATACAGAATCGGCTTGAATTTCAATATCTTTCCCTGTAATAGATGTTACCTTGCCTTCTTTTACCATACGAATAACACGAGCAATCGCCTCTTCTTCATCTTCAATCATAGCTCCTTGTTTACGTCTGTTTACAAGAGTTCCATCTTCTTCATATGCACGATCTGCAAATACCTCACTGGCTGTTTTTAATCCGCAGTCTTTTGCCGCACGGATTGTCTCACTTCCGGAAAGCCCCATAACAATCAGCTCTGAATCATAAGAATAGATAGCTTCACAAATGGCTTTTGAAAGCTCATAATCTTTCGCAGCCATATTATACAGTGCTCCATGTGGTTTTACATGTTGAAGTTTGATTCCATGTGCCTTGCACATACCTCCTAGAGCACTGATTTGATATAATGTATAAGCTTTTGCTTCTTCTGGAGAAATTGCCATATTTCTTCTACCAAATCCCATCAGATCTGGCAGTCCCGGATGAGCTCCGATCTTAATTCCTGCTTTTTTTGTTTGTTCAATCGCTTGTGTCATGACAACCGGATCAGATGCATGAAATCCACATGCGATGTTCGCAGAGGAAATCAAAGGAATAATCTTATCATCCATTCCAATCGTATAACGTCCAAAACTTTCTCCAAGATCACTATTTAAATCTATTTGATACATATTCATGCCTGCCTTTCTTATTCATCCAACCGAAGAAGTCTTTCAATAAACCCTGTATCTGCTTTTCCTTCACAAAATTCTGGATTCTGCATTAACTGATACTGGAAGTCAAGATTTGTTTCCACGCCAAGAATCACCATTTCATCCAATGCAGATCTCATTTTTTGTAATGCTGCATCTCGATCTGGTGCATGAACAATGACTTTTGCAATCATTGAATCATATTCTGATGGTATCCGATAACCTGTATAAAGTGCGGTATCGACACGCACACCATTTCCCGCCGGAAGATGAAGATGTTTGACAACTCCAGGACTTGGCATAAAGTTCTTTTCCGGTATTTCTGCATTGATACGACATTCAATTGCATGCCCACACGGATGAACATCCTCCTGTGTAAAACTCAATGGAAGCCCCATAGCAACACGGATCTGTTCAATGATCAAATCCGTTCCCGTTACCATTTCTGTAACCCCATGTTCTACTTGAATACGGGTATTCATTTCCATAAAATAATAAGTTCCTTTTGGATCTAAAATGAACTCCACGGTTCCGGCATTTGTGTAGTGAACAGCTTTTGCTGCAAGAATCGCATCATGATTCATAGACTGTCTAATTTCATCAGTAATTGCTGGAGAAGGAGATTCCTCAATTAATTTCTGATGATTTCTTTGCACCGAACAATCACGTTCTCCAAGTGCTACAACATTTCCAAAGTTATCTGCCATCACCTGAATTTCTACATGCCTTGGATTTTCAACAAATTTTTCAATATACATTGTATCATCACCAAAGGCATTTGCTGATTCTCTCTGTGCCATATTAAAATTAAATTCAAAATCATCTTTTGATCTTGACACACGCATTCCTTTTCCACCGCCTCCGGAAGATGCCTTGATCATTACCGGATAACCAATTTTATCAGCCAATTTTTCTCCAGTTTCCGTATCATAAACTGGATCTTTTGTCCCAGGAACAACCGGAACCCCTGCTTCCATCATTGTTTTTCTTGCATGAGATTTATTTCCCATACTATCAATAACTTCTGCACTAGGTCCAATAAATGCAATACCATTTTCTTCACAAAGACGAACAAACTCAGCATTTTCTGATAAAAATCCAAATCCTGGATGAATTGCATCTGCATCTGTATTTTTTGCTGCAGAAATAATTCGTTCCATATTCAAATAGCTGTTCCTTGCTGGTCCTTCTCCAATACATACTCGACGATCTGCAAGTTGTACATGAAGACTATCCTTGTCCTCTTTTGAGTAAACAGCTACACTTTTGATTCCCATATTGCGGCAGGCACGGATAATTCGTACGGCAATCTCACCACGATTGGCAATTAATATACTTCGAAACATAAAAGCGCCTCCTTAGTCATCCAGTTTTTTTACCTTAAATAGCGGCTGACCATATTCGATCTTCTGCTCATTACTTACAAGAACTGCCTCAATTTCACAGTCAAAGTCACTTTCAATTTCGTTCATCAGTTTCATTGCTTCAAGAATACATACGGTCTGTCCTGCTTTCACTCTATCACCAACTTTTACAAATGCTTTTGCATCTGGTGATGGTGCAGAATAAAAAGTACCAACAATTGGAGAAGTAATATAGGTTTCATCTTCCGTTTCTGTCTGTTCTGTCTGCGCTGGCTGTTGTGTAACAACAGCTACTGGTTCTCCTACAGCTCCTGCAGTTCCACGTCTGCTCATTTTAATTTTTTTATTGCCTTCCTGAAGGCTAAATTCTAACATCGAAGAATTTTCAATAATTTTTACCAATTTTTCAATTTTTTCTAAATCCATAAGTACTTGCTCCTTTTCTACTCAAACAATTTGCTGATTCTCTTTGCCACTAAACGACAATCCAGCACTTCTTTACAAGGCTGATAAATTTCCTTACGGAAATGATTCATTTCTTTTACTTCATCTAGAAGAAGTTTTTGTGCTTCTTCTACAGTTACTGCCTGGAATCTTATCTTTTGATCCGTCTTTCTCTGTACAAGTTTTGGAATATCTACTGAAATAACCGTTGCAATCTTTGCATATCCACCGGTAGTCTGACGGTCTGATAATAAAATAATTGGTTTGCCATGGCTTGGAACCTGAACAGAACCAAAAGCAATTCCATCCGAAATAATATCTGATGTTGTTTTGTAAGCAATAAACGGACCTTCCAATCTGCATCCCATACGATCGAACTCACTAGTGACTGTATATTCTGAATTTAAAAAAGTCTTTCTTCCTGCTGCTGTAAAATATTGATCCTGTGGCCCCATCACAACTCTTAAAGTTACCTGATCCTGATCAAATTCATCTAAATCAAGACTCCTTGATAAATAGTATGGCAAATATCTTCTCTTTGCACGAAATCCAATGTAATCTTCGTCTATCAATTTTCTACCTTTAAATCCGCCAATACCACATTTAATATTTGTTGAACGACTTCCCATCACAACCGGAATATCCAAATAGCTTGAAAATGCAATATATCCTCTTGTTCCTGTGCGGGCTCCTCCAAATGTCAGGATATCTCCACGATGCATATAAACTGCTGTGTACATTTTAATCGGTTTTCCATTTACCTGAGGTTTGAAATCTCCACCAGTAATCGCAATAATTGTTTCTGAGGTAAACTCAAGGGTAGGTCCCATCAAGGTAAACTCAAGCACTGCCTCATTTTCCGGATTATCCAGAAGAAGATTTGCAATCTTAAAAGACCTCACATCCATGACTCCAGATACACTAAATCCCTGGCTTTGATAACCGGTTCTTCCAAGGTCCTGGACTGTTGTAAGCATACCTGCCTTTAAAATACGAATTCCCATTGATTACACCTCCTTTGGATGAGTTACACATTCATAAGTTCCATTTTCCACCTGTTCTTTTATTTTTAAGTACTCTTCCTCTGATACAGGAATAAAACGAATATAATCTCCTGCTTCAAACAAAATTGGAACTTTTCTTTGCGGATCATATGTTTTTACCGGTGTCATACCAAGTAACTGCCATCCTCCCGGCGAATCCAATGGATAAATTCCAGTTTGAGAACCTCCAATTCCAACACTTCCTGCTGGAATCTTAATTCTTGGATTTGCAAGACGAGGTGTATGAATGCGTTCATCCAATCCTCCAAGATAAGAAAATCCAGGTAAAAATCCAAGCATATAAATAAGATAGTCTTTCGAAGAATGAATTCTTATTACTTCCTCTGCTGTCAATCCTGCATGTTTTGCTATATGGTCAAGATCTGGTCCATACTCGCCACCATAACATACTGGAATTTCAAAAATCTTTGAAGATGAGGTTTCCTCGTTCACATCTAATTTTAAAAGTTTTTCTAGGCGTTTTTTTAAAGCCGCATAAGTTACGACTCTTGGATCATAATTAATTAAAAGACTAGTAAATGCTGGAATCATATCTGTTACGCCTTCAATATGTTGTACTTTTAATAAATGAACAAAAGCGGTAATCTTAGCATTGATTTCTGCAGAGATTTCTTTACCGAATTCAATTAGTAAAGAAGAATCGCCAGCTGTGTAAATCTTTATTTCTTCCATTTGTCAATGACTCCTTTCCGTTATGCACGCACGTTATGAGAAGAGTGCTGTAAGACTCCCAAGTGATGTAATTCCAAGATATGCTGAAACAATAACAACGATAATTCCAAGAATCAGAAGAATTGTTGGATGATGATAATCTTCTCCCATAATGGAAGGTTTTTTAGAAGCAATTAAACATACTCCAAGTGTGATCGGAAGAATTAATCCATTTAATGCTCCCGCAAGAACAAGCAATACAGCCGGCTGTCCTGCCAATGCCATACCTACCGTACTAATCACAATAAATCCGACAATAAACCATTTTTCATTTTTTTCAATCGTTTTACTAAATGTTTTCAGGAAAGATACAGAAGTATATGCACATCCTACAATTGATGTGATCGCTGCACACAACAATACAAGTCCAAAGAAACGATATCCAATCTGTCCTGCTCCCTGAAGAAATGCATCTGCAGCCGGATTGGATGGATCTAACGCATGAGCTGGTGAAGTTGCTGTCTCAACAACGACTCCAAGAACTGCTAAAAACATAAAAATACGCACAATTGTTGCGATTCCAATTCCCATAACTGAACTTTTTGTAATTTCACTTAAATTTTCTTTTTTGGTAATTCCAGAATCGATTAAACGATGTGCTCCCGCAAATGTAATATATCCACCAACGGTTCCACCAAGAAGCGTAAGAATTGCTGGAAAAATATCTTTCATAGATGCGCTTGGCACAACTGTTTCTTTTGCAGCAAGTCCAACTGGAGGCTGCACAATCAAGATGACAATAAAAATAACAACAATCATAAGGCCACCAAGAATCTTTGTCAAATTATCCATTGCATTTAACGCATTTTTAAACAAAAAAACGATAACGGCAATCGCTCCTGCAATAAAATAGCCCCACATAGTAGGAATTCCAAGCAATGTATTAAATCCAAGAGCTCCTCCACCAACATTTCCAATATTAAATACAAGACCACCTGCAACAACAAGGAATGCAATGACATATCCAAGGCCTGGTAGTACTTTATTTGCAACATCTTGACCTCTCATTCCCGATACACAAAGAACTCTCCATACATTCAACTGAACAATCGCAGCTAAAATGACAGAAACTAAAATAACAAAACCAAAACTTCCTTTCAGACTATCTGTAAATTTACCCGTCTGTGTCAGAAAACCAGGTCCAATGGCTGATGTTGCCATAAGAAATGCTGCGCCAATTAAAACGCTTGCACTCTTTTTATTATTGTTTTTTTTCATAACATTATTTTTCCTTTCTATTTTGTTATAATAGTCCAATTATACCGAACTTTCAGAAAATTTGCAAATACTTTCTCATTTATAGAAAAATAATGTCGATTCTCCATTTTATTCTTTTATTTCATTCTCCACATCAGCAGCAATTGGCATTCCTTCTTGTGCTCCAAGTTTTTCTACAGATAATCCTGCTGCTGTATTTGCATATTTTAATGCCTTTTTCATACAATCTCCATATGCAATTCTTACTGCAAAAGCTCCATTCAATGTATCTCCAGCACCTGTTGTATCAACAACGCTTGACTTTCTTGCCGGAACTGTCAGAACTTCTCCTGTTTTCAGACAAGTACAAACCCCTTTTTCTCCCTGTGTAATGAACAATTTTTCAGGGTATTTTCTCAATAACTCTTCTGTCGAAAATTTATCTCCAAAAATCAATTTGGCTTCATGTTCATTCGGTGTTAAATAGGTTACTTTTTCTACAATTTCCATCGGTATCTTTGCTGCTGGAGCTGGATTTAATGTTACCGGAATCTTATGTTCACTGCAAAATTCTACAACATAATGCACAGTATCTAATGGAATTTCGTGCTGGAGCACAACCATATCATAATTCTTCAGTATTTCTTTGATTTCATCTACATAGTTTTTATCAACTCTTTCGTTAGCACCTGAAACGATAACAATCGTATTATCATGATCACCAATTGTAATGACTGCCAGCCCTGTATGGACATCATCTAATACTTTGATATGATCCGTAACAATTCCATTCTTTTTTAAATTTTTCAGCATTCTTTCTCCACTAGCATCGTTTCCAACACAGCCAAACATTTCTACCTGTGCTCCAAGTCTTACCATTGCTACTGCCTGATTTGCTCCCTTCCCTCCAGGATGATATGTTACACGATCACCATACACAGTCTCTCCTTTTGTCGGGATTCGCTCCGCAATTACAGACATATCCTCATTGATACTTCCAATCACCGCAATCTTTTTTTGTTTTGACATAAATTTCTCCTTTACTCATCTTATCTTCATATTATAAAACAGAAAAACCGGCATAAGCAATAAAAACTGCTCTGCCGGTTTTCCGTTTTACTATAAATATATGTTTATAAAGAGATAAGAGTTTTGATCATCAGATGACCAAAGCCATCTGTTAACCTTCCATTGTTTCAATTCACAGTCGGTAATTTTACGGAGCCTGACATGCCAGACTCATACCGACTATGCTCGGCCTCGTATCAGCGAGGAATATCAATTTCTCCCCGCCCACCGTTGCTGTTAAGTTGCTTTCACAATTTCTTCCCCTGCCTTCGTTTCACTTAGCGGTAGAGGATTCCTTGCCTTTCTAAAATACTTATATCTTTCATATATAATATTTTAAAAAAGTGGATGGTTTTTATAAAAAAGCTTACTTAATTGAAATATATTTTTTTTCTTCTTTCGGCTTTACTTCCTCTTTTGGTACGAGAAACTTCAATGTACCATTTTCAAATTTTGCTTTAATATCTTCTTGCTTTACACTTTCTCCTACATAAAAAGTTCTGCTACAAGAACCGCTATAACGCTCTTTTCGAATATATTTTCCTTCTTTATCTTTCTCATCATTTTTCGAATTTGCTGTCGCACTAACCGTTAGATATCTATCTTTTAATTCTGCCTTAACATCTTCTTTTTTTACACCAGGCAGATTCATTGTAACTTCATATCCATGATCGGTATCTTTCACATCTGTTTTCATCAATTCTGCTCCACTATAATCATATCCTTTAAATGGATCCTCAAAAAAGCTATCCTATACATTTTCTCCAAAAACACTAGGCATTAACATAAGTCATATCTCCTTTCAAAAGACTTTTTATAGAAGCACTCCTGAATGATTGGATTCTCAAGTGTTGTTTACCAAAACTCCAGATTAGGAATCCCTCTTTCGATCCTCCTCCTTCGTTCTATATGTACTATAACACCTATTATTAGCACTATCAAGTGTTGAGTGCTAATTTTTTTATCTTATTCTTCTATTTTCTTTTTTATAATTTGTTTTAGTAGCCAAATTGCTGTTGCAATTGAAATTCCTTCTGCAATCACAAAGATAATTCATAAATTATAATTGACTCAAAAAAACATATTTAAAAATAACAAAGCGTGCAATCTCTGTGGATATTCCACAATCGATCACACGCTTTATTATAATAGTTTTTTATCTTCGTAAACATTTTATTGATTTTTACGCTTTTCTGCTATCTCTAAAAATGGAAGAATCACATCATAGACTTTTTGCACGCCATCTTCATTTAAGATTTCATGTCGGCGGTTTCGGAAGAGTACTCCTCGTACATGATTATATCCACATTTTCTTAGCTTCTTCATAGCATTCGCATATTGTTTTTTTGATCCAATGCACGGATCATCTGCGCCTGCAATAAATAAAATTGGAAGAGATGGATGCTTTACCTGCCATCCTTTGGATGAATAAGTATTTTTCATCAACAAAGACAAATTTAAAAATCCATTGTTGCTAAAAGTAAATCCATCCAATGGATTTTCATCATATTTTCTTACGTTTTCTTTATTATAACTAATCCATGCATTGGGAGATTCTTCCTGTGTAAGAATTTTTTGATAAGTACCAAATGCCATTTTTTCAAATAATTTTCCAGGATTTTTTTCTCCACTCCTGCATGCCTGTTTTGCTAACTTTGTAATTAGCGGAACTAATGGATGATCGCTCGGACTTCCACAAACAATCAGAGAATCTATCTCCTGATCATATTTTTTCAGATAGCACCGCACAACGAGCGATCCCATGCTGTGGCCAAACAAATGATAAGGAATACCTGGATATCTCTTTTTTGCCCACTTTGTTAATTGATGAACATCCTCTAAAATTGCATTTCCCGTATCATCATAAAAATATCCAAGGTCCCCTTCTTTTTGAATACTTTTTCCATGTCCCCTATGATCATGAATGATCGCAACATATCCATGATCGCATAACATCTTCATAAAACCTTCATACCGTTCTTTATGTTCTGCCATTCCATGACAAATCTGTACAACTCCCTTGGGCTCTTCTTCTGGTTCCATAAGCAGAACATGAATTTTTAATGAGTCTGCCTGTGATGTAAAATAAAACGTTTTTTTCATTATGAACGCCTCCTGTCATTAGTACCATTGTTACAGACTTTCCACAGAAATTCAAGGCATATTTTTGTTTACTGCCTATAGAAAATAGCCTATACTATAATACATAAAACAATAATCGAAAGGAAACGGATATTTATGAAAAAAAAGAAAATACAAAGGATATCTTTGGGATTTCTTCTACTGCTTATATTCCCTTTAAGCGCATGTAGTAAAAAACGTACTGCTCGAGAGGTGCTTTCCTCCAGTATTGCAAAATCCTCAAAAACAAGCGATTGTGATATGGAAGGAAATATGAAATATAAAGTAACATCCAAAGACTCTTCCGAAAACATGAATTTTATTATGGCTTTTCAATCAAAAATTTCAAATGCTTCCAAAAAATCTATGAAAATGGAAATGGATTCGAAAATATCTGTTTTTAATCAACTAATCCAGATGAATGCCCATTATACAGATGGGTATTACTATCTTAATACAGATAATAAACAAAAGCAGAAAATAAAAATGAATCTCAAACAGTTAAAAGAACAATTAAAAAATACGACTGGACAGACACAACTTTCCATCAACAATTATACAAATCTCAAACTCTCGCAAAAAGATGGTCGACAGATTCTCTCTTATGACCTTACAAAAAAAGGAAGAGAAGAGTACATTGGGATCTTTATGTCTCAGCTCGGCTCACTGACTGGAAATACTTCAAATCAAAATCCTTCGAATACCGTCAAGATTACTTCTTTTTCGGGAACAAAAATTTTAAATGAAAACGATCTTCCAGTCAGAGAAACACTAAAGCTGGTTATGGAAAGTAAGAATGGACAACCTGGAAAGATCTCAATTTCCATGGACACTGTTTATAAAAATCCAGGAAAACGTGTAAAAGTCACATTACCATCTGATCTTTCTTCTTATCAAGAAGTTTCTGCTTCACAAAATAAATAATGAAAGAAAAACAAGTGTACGAAACAGCGCTTATGCACGGTTTACATACACTTGTTTTTTTCTTTTATTTGATATGAGCAGATTTACTTTTTCTTTATATTCTTCATCATCCGACAGGCGGACAAGGCTTGTAAGCAGATAACAACTCAAATGATGAGGGATGCTTTTGTGGCTTACGAGATCAATCACATGTTTTGCCGTATTGTAATTCATAATATGCGTATGTCCTTCTTTAAATTCCTTGTTTGTATTATGTACAATAAAGCCATCTCCCACACGAAATACAATAAATCCCTTTTTTGAGTAAATCTGATTCATACACAACGCTCCTTTTCTGATTCATTTATGCGCTACGATTCTTTGCTGATTTCATCTTAGCATTGCATGTTTCTGTCTTCAACAAAGTTTTAGAGAAACTTTTGTTAAATCTATATCATAATATATTCAGTTTGTCCTCGGTTTATTCTAAAAAATCAGTTTTTTATTCAAAAAAAGAGCCATAAAATGATCTGCTCCCTGTCGAATAGACAGAAAGCAGATCAAAAAACAACTCTTTTTATTTTTATTCTCGTTCATTCATTGGTACGTAGGCTTTCATCTTTGACACCGCTTTGTATGCCGGACGAATAATACGATTTCCGTTAACAAGCTCTTCCATACGGTGAGCTGACCATCCTGCAATACGTGCAATTGCAAATAATGGTGTATATAATTCATGTGGAAGTCCTAACATGCTATAAATAAATCCGCTATAGAAGTCAATATTGGCACTGACACCCTTATAAATCTTGCGCTCCTGTGCAATTACTTCCTTTGCGAGACGCTCTACCGTTGCATAAAGATGATACTCATCTTCTCTTCCTTTTTCTTCAGAAAGCTGTTTTACAAATCTTGAAAGGATTTTAGAACGTGGATCAGAAATAGAATATACTGCATGTCCCATTCCATAAATCAATCCTGCTTTGTCAAAAGCTTCTTTATGTAATAATTTCAACAGATATTCACGAATCTCATCTTCACTTTCCCAGTTTTTCACATGTTCTTTAAGATCTGCAAACATTTGTACAACCTTGATGTTTGCACCACCATGTTTTGGTCCCTTCAAAGAACAAAGCGCTGCAGCAATTGCTGAATATGTATCTGTTCCTGAAGATGATACTACATGAGTCGTAAAAGTTGAGTTATTTCCTCCTCCATGCTCTGCGTGAAGAACAAGTGCCATATCAAGCAGTTTTGCTTCCAGTTTTGTATATTGACTGTCTGGTCTTAATAAATGAAGAATATTCTCTGCTGTAGAAAGTTCTTCTTTTGGTGGGTGAATAAACAAACTGCGTCCCAGCTGATAATGATTATATGCCTGATAACTATATACGGATAAAACTGGGAATAAAGCAATCAACTGAATCGACTGTCTTAATACATTTGGGAGCGAAATATCACTCGCATGATCATCATATGAGAACAAGGTCAGTACGCTTCGTGCCAATGTATTCATCATATCACGGCTTGGAGCTTTCATAATGATATCTCGCACAAAGTTTGTTGGAAGTTGACGGTATTCGGCAAGCATTCCTTTAAATTCTGTAAGTTGTTCTTTTGTTGGAAGATTTCCAAACAATAACAAATAAGTCGTTTCTTCAAATCCAAAACGATCTTCTGAAATAAATCCCTGTACAATATCCTCAATATCAATTCCTCGATAATAAAGTTTTCCTTCGCATGGAACAATTTCACGGTCAATCATTGTGTAAGACTGAATCATAGAAATATCGGTAAGTCCAGCGAGAACTCCCTCTCCATTTCTCTTTCGAAGTCCTCGTTTTACATCATACTTTGAAAACAATTCTTCATCAATCTTATGATCGCATTTCTTTGCTAACTCTTTGATTTCCGGTGTTACTTCGGAAAACTTATTTGGCATATCCTTAATCATACTGACTCCTTTCTATTCCTCATCTGCATTTATTCGCCGTTAAATATCACGATATTTTCCAAGAAATTCTTTGGTTCGTTCATTTGTTGAACGGAATACCGCATCCGGCGTATCATCCTCAATGATAACTCCTTTGTCCATAAAAATAATTCGATCCGATATTTCTTTTGCAAAAGCCATCTCATGAGTAACAATAACCATTGTCATATGCAAATCTGTCAATGACTTGATAACCTTTAATACTTCTCCTGTTAATTCAGGATCCAAAGCCGATGTCGGCTCATCAAAAAATAAAATCTTTGGCTCCAATGCCAACGCTCGTGCAATAGATACTCTCTGAGATTGCCCTCCCGATAATTCACATGGATAAGCATCTGCTTTTGCCTCCAGCCCAAGCTTTCGCAAAAGATCCATTGCTTTTTTCTTTGCTTCTTCCTTTGGCACTCCTGCCACGCAGACAGGTGCTTCCATTACATTTCTTAATACACTGTAGTGAGGAAACAGATTAAAGTTCTGGAATACAAATCCTGTTTCCATTAAAATCTGTTTCTGTATATCTTTTGAAGCATAGACAGGAACATTTCCCTCCGTCTTTACAAGCGTCTTTCCGTTAATTTCAATCTCTCCTGCCGTGATTGTCTCTAGCTGATTCATACAACGAAGCAATGTTGATTTTCCAGAACCAGAAGAACCAATAATTGAAATAATTTCCCCATCATTAATTTGGAAGGAAATATCTTTCAATACCGTGAGATTTCCAAACTTTTTCTGTAAGTTTGATACCGATAATATACTCATTTCCTTTCCTCCTAACGATAATAATCCATACGTTTCTCAATAACTGCAAATACTTTAGATACAATTGCATTCATAATCAGATAAAAGATACCTGCAACAACAAGATAAATCATTCCACGGCTTCTTGCCATCTGATTGGTAGCAACAACATAGATTTCCATAACTCCAATAACATGTGCAAGGGATGTATCTTTTACAAGTGTCATACATTCACTTCCAAGAGATGGTGTGATAATCTTAATAACCTGAGGAAGAATAATCTTAAAAAATGTCTGAGTTCTACTAAATCCCAGAACTTTTGCTGCTTCATACTGTCCTTTTGGTACCGCCTGAATACCACTTCGATAAATTTCTGCAAAATACGCTGCATAATTCAACGTAAAGCTGATGACAGCTGCTGTCATACGGTCTAGACTTAACCCTGATAGATAATAAAGCCCAAAATAAAAACCATATAACTGTAAGATTAGAGGCGTTCCCCTCATAATCAACAGGAAGAAACGAACCGGCATCTGAATGATCCAGAATCGAGACATTCTTCCCTTGGCAATGATCATACCTAAAATCAACCCAAAAATCAAGGTCAGGAAGAAAAGGGTTAAGGTCTGTTTTAATCCGTTTTCTGCCAGTAAAAGTACGATCTGTGGAAAATTTTGTACTTGATCCATAATGTAACTTATCTCCTAAATTTCTTTTTATTTTTTCATAAAATCTTATGATTTTATAGAAACGAAGAAGGGGCTTTCCGAATAAAAGCCCCTTCTTTTATCGCCTTTGTTATTTAATCGTTGTAATATCTTCCTGGAACCATTTTTTACTGATTTTTGCAAGTGTTCCATCTTTAGCCATAGCCTTTAATTGTTTTACAACTTCATTGCAAAGAGCTTTGTCATCTTTTCTAAAACCGATTACATAGTTTTCTGTTGCAAGATCTGATGACAGTACTTTATATTTTCCTGTATCTTTGGCTGTATAATATTTTGCTACAACCTCGTCCATAACTGCCGCCTGTAATCCATTGCCAAGGTCATTTAAGATTTGAACATTATCACTCATTAATGTGACATTGGCATCTTTCAGCTGTTTTGCTTGATCAACCGCATCTGCTGCTGTTGACCCTTTCTGAACTCCAAGGCTTTGTTTTTTTACATCTGCTAAACTTTTAATTTTGCTGTTTGCAGGAACAACAAGCACCTGATGGTTTTCCATATATGGTTCCGAACAAAGCATTTGTTTTGCACGATCTTTGTTATAAGTTAACCCATTCCAAATACAGTCAATATTTCCTGTGTCAAGTTCCTGTTCTTTGGAATCCCAATTGATTGGCTGTAATTTCAGCTTGATACCCATTCTCTTTGTTACTTCTTTTGCAAGATCGATATCAAAACCGACAATTTTCTGATTTTTATCTGTAAATCCCATTGGTGGGAAAGAAGCATCCAATCCAAGAATTAATTCTTTCTTATCTTTCACCTTTGTGAGGGAATCATCTTTCTTGCTTGAAGACTTTTTACTGCCACATCCGACAAGTAATGAAGCTGCCAGAGCAACCGTTAATAGCCCAACGATAATCTTTTTCATTTTTCATTCCTCCATTGCAATTCTTTCAACACATTAGCGTACTAAAATGCTGCTTTTTATGATAGCAAACTTTCTTTTCCTTGTCAAATTTTTTAACTATCTGTTCTATTGCTATTTTTGTAAAAGTTTACAGAAAAAATTGCCTTTTATGTTATATTGTGTTAGAATCTAATTTGTTGCATTTATGACATTTTTATTTCATAATTATTACAAAAACATTAGAAAGGATCTTTTATTATGAAAATTCGAGTACTAAAGGCAGGAACCTCTGTTCTTTTTATGACTCTTCTTATGACAACAACCGTATCAGCAGCATCTCTTTCCATTTCTTATGATGGGAAAGACTATAACTATTCTGAAAGCCAGCTTGCTTTTAATTACAAAGGAAAAAACATTTCTCTTGGGAAAACTCCTGGTATCCAGATAAATCATACAAACATGCTTCCTTATTATATAAGCATTGTTAAAAATGGTCCAAAAGTAAAACGAAACTACAATAGCAAAACTGGACAGCTAGATCTCACTTATGGTAAAAAGAAAATTACCTTCTATACTGGTAAAACTTACGCCTATACAAACGGAACCAAACGAACCCTTACTGCTGCACCTCGCACTGTAAAATATAAAACTGCAAATAAAAGCTATATTGTCATTCCAGCAAAATTTACTGCACAATATCTTGGTATTTCCTATCAATATGATAGCAGCAAAAAAATGATTTGCTATGCAAAACCAACTTCTGCATCTCCAATCAGCAATCCTTCCAAGGTTACTACATATCGTATGAATATGACAAGAGCTGCCTATATAAAAAAACAAAAGGAAGTTTATAACAGTTATGCTGGAAAAACAATTTCCAGTTCTACTTATGATTCCTATATAAATCCATCTTCAGATCAAACAGGAAATTTTGCGTTCCTTACTCTGGACACTTACCGCGATGTGAATGCTGCAAATTACAAAAATACTCTGGAAAATATGATTTCCGGACGATCCACAAGCGTATTTAAAGGAAAAAGCGATGCTTTTATCACCGCTGCAAAAACATATAATATTGACCCATTATATTTTCTGTGCCAGACAGTTCATGAATCCGGTTACGGAACAAGCACACTTGCAAAAGGAATTAAATCATCCTCTCTTGCTGATGTAAATGTAAAAAAATATGATTCCAGAAGTTTAAATGGAAAAATTGTTACCGGAGCTTCTGTAGTTAAAGATTCTTCTGGAGAAATTACAGGATTCCGCTTTTTACCTGCTTCGAAAAGAAGTTCTTCTAAAAGTTATGTAAAAACAGCCAGCGGTTATCTGGAAATAAAAACATTATCTGCTTCCGAACAAAAAAAGACATGTTATAACCTGTATGGAATCAAAGCAGTTGATGCTGCCCCTCAACTTTGCGGATTTACTTATGCGTACAATGAAGGCTGGACAAGCGTTGACAAAGCTATTGCCGGAGCTGCAAAATATATTTCTAAATGGTATGTACATAATAGCACATATCAGCAAAATACATTGTATCGTTTCCGTTATAATCAAAATGTATCCAACATCTGGCATCAATATGCAACAGATCCTGCTTATGCAAAAGGTATCGGAAGTTTGATGAATAAGTACAAAAATGTTTACGCAAATGGCGTTTCGATGACTTACAATAAACCTGTTTATCAATAATTTTGAAAATTAAAAAACTGCTGCCATACAAAATAACTCGTATGACAGCAGTTTTTATATATCTTGCTTTGGGAATTCAATCGTAATTTTTGTTCCTTTTCCTAATTCACTCTCAACTTCCATCTTTGCATTATGGTATTTTGCTCCATGTTTTACGATTGATAAGCCAAGACCTGAACCTTCTTTCTGATTAGAATGACTTTTATCTACGCGATAAAAGCGTTCAAAAATCCGATCAAGATCTTCTTTTGGAATACCAATCCCAGTATCTTCCACAACAACAATCGGGCAATCATTCATAGAGGCGATTGTCACAACAACTTCTCCATCTTTTTTATTGTATTTGATTGCATTTTCACACATGTTAAAAAACATTTCATATAAAATCCGATATACACCATAAACCATGGTGTGAACCCCTCTTATATGAACTGAAATATTATCTTCTTCCGCCTTTTTTCTAAGATCTGCTTTAATCTGAAAGACAAGATCATACAAATCTATATCTTTCTTTTCAAGCTCTACCTGATTTTCATCAAGGCGAGATAATTTAATAATATCCTCAATCATTGCAATTAAACGTCTTGCTTCTGCATAAATAGTTCCAGAAAACCGCTTCATATCTTCCGGTTTTACAAGTCCGTCTTTCATCAGCTCTGCATAACCTGAAATCGTCGTCAATGGCGTTTTCAATTCATGAGAAACATTGGCAGAAAATTCTTTTCTCATATTCTCTGCTTCTTTGATCTCTTCAATTTGTTTTTCAATATCTACATTCTGCTGTTCGATTCTGTTTAACAAAGGCTTCAACTCACTATATGTCTCGTTTCTCTTAGGATGAACTAAATCTATCTTATTAATTGGTTCCACAATACGGCCGGTTAAAATTCCAGAGAGTATAACTGCCAGAATCAAAACCACGCCCATCATCAAAAACAAAATCGGAAGGATACTTTCGATCTGTCTCACAATCGTCTGCGTTTCTCTGCTTAGCCGAAGAACAGTTCCATCACGAAGTTTTATCGCATAATAATATGTCTGTTTATTCAGCGTTTTTGATACTCTCGTATCTTCTCCACTTCCGCTTTTCATGGCTTCTTTGACTTCTTTTCGATTTCTATGATTAGTCATTTCATTTTCCTGACCTGAGCTATCATAAATGACTTTTCCATTTGAATCAACCCATGTAATTCTGCTAACAGTCAGGTTTTTATAAGCATCTAAATCTTGTTTGTCATGAAGATTTAAAGAAGTTGCCATATATGCTGCTTCATCTTTGATCCCTGTTTTAATTTGGTCCATATAACGGTAATACATAATGAAAGACAACAAAATAGTCGTCATCATCACAGCAACAAAGGCGATATAGACCATATTGCTGAAAATCTTACGTTTCATTCATTGCCTCCAATGCGATATCCAATTCCACGAACTGTTTCAATAAGACTACCGCACTCCCCAAGCTTCTGACGAAGGGAACGGATATGGACATCGACGGTCCTTGTCTCCCCATCAAAATCATATCCCCATATATTCGTAAGAAGCTGATCTCTGTTTAATACATTGCCTTTACTCTCTACAAGTAAACAAAGCAGCTTAAATTCCTTATTGGTTAATGTTACTTTTTCTCCATTTGCTTTTACCTTGTGTTTATTTGGATAAATATGCAAATCTCCTACGACCAATTCATCTTTCGAATCCTTCTTTGAACGGCGCAGAACCGCTTTGACTCTGGATACAAGTTCCATCATTCCAAATGGTTTTGTAATATAGTCGTCGGCTCCGCTGTCTAAACCAAGTACCTTGTCATACTCCGTTCCTCTGGCCGTCATCATAATAATCGGAAGTTCTTTTGTTGCTGATTTTGCCCGCAGTTTTCCCAAAATAGAAATCCCATCTTCTCCTGGGAGCATAATATCCAGCAATACCAAATCTGGCATATCTCCATCTTTCATAGCATTTAAAAATTCTGTTCCATCCTCAAAACCACGAGCCTCAAATCCGGTACTTTGTAACGTATAAGTTACAAGTTCTCTGATATTCGGATCATCTTCTACAACAAAAATCACAAGCTTCCTCCTTTATATTCACCGGTAATGGCAAACTCAACCCATTCGGCAATATTGCTCGCATGATCTCCAATACGTTCAAAGTATTTTGCAATCAAGACGATAGCAACGTATTCTTCTCCTTTCTCAGGATCTTCATGAATAAGAGCAATCGACTCTTTCTTCACCTGTTTGAACAGTTCATCTACCAGATCATCTTGGTCAATAACCTCACGGGCCAATCCAAGATTCTGTTTGATAAATGATCTTATACTTCTGCTGACCATATCAATGGTAGCTTTTTCCATCTTATCAAGATGGGTATTTTCCTTCAGATTAAGTACAGCTGCATCTTTTTTGATAATTCCTGTAATATCACAGGCCTGATCCCCGATTCTTTCCATATCGGATACCATCTTAAGAGCTGCAGAAATTACTCTTAAATCTGTTGCCACTGGCTGTTGCTGCATAAGAAGTTTTAGACAGATACGTTCAATATCTCTTTCTTTCTGATTGATTTCTTCTTCCATCCCCTGAATATCAGCCATCAGTTCTTTATCCCTTGTTGCAACGATTTTGGATGCTGCTGTAATCATTTCCTCACAGAGCGATCCCATTTCAATCATTTCCTGATTCAAACGTAAAAGCTGTTTTTCAAATCGATTTCTCATAATATCAACCAAACCTTCCTGTAATATAATCTTCTGTTCGTTTGTCCTGAGGCATTGAGAAGATCTCATCAGATTTTCCACACTCTACCATCTCTCCTAATAAGAAGAATGCTGTTTTGTCAGAAATTCTGACTGCCTGCTGCATGTTATGAGTTACCATAATGATTGTATACTTCGATTTTAATTCTACCGCAAGATCTTCAATTTTGGAAGTAGAAATTGGATCTAGTGCAGATGTTGGCTCATCCATCAGTAAAACTTCTGGTTCTACGGCAAGCGCCCTAGCAATACAAAGACGCTGCTGCTGACCTCCCGATAATCCAAGGGCACTCTTCTTTAGACGATCTTTTAATTCATCCCAGATTGCTGCATTTTTCAATGATTTTTCTACAATCTCATCCAATTTTGCTTTGCTGCGAATTCCATGAGTTCTTGGTCCATATGCAATGTTATCATAAACACTCATTGGAAATGGATTTGGCTTCTGAAATACCATACCAACTCTTTTACGAAGTACATTAACATCCATATCCCCATAAATATCTTCTCCATCTAGAGTAACTTTTCCAGTAATCTTACATCCTTCTACAAGATCGTTCATACGATTGAGAGATTTCAGTAATGTAGATTTTCCACATCCAGAAGGTCCGATAAAAGCTGTAATCTGTTTTTCTGGCAAATCCAGATTAATATTTTTTAATGCTTTAAATTTTCCATAATATAAGTCAAGATTTTCGACTTTGATTTTTGTTTCCATGCCTCTATTTACCCT
This sequence comes from Anaerostipes sp. MSJ-23, assembly GCF_018918155.1. Taxonomy (GTDB): domain Bacteria; phylum Bacillota; class Clostridia; order Lachnospirales; family Lachnospiraceae; genus Anaerostipes. The sequence goes on along the minus strand of NZ_JAHLPY010000002.1, from coordinate 298,204 downwards.
TTCGTAATTCGTTTTGCAATAAATGATGAAACTGCATTGATGATTAAGACAATGATCAGCAATACAACGGCTGTTGCATATGCCTGATCAATATGAAATCCTTCATTAGAAAGAACATACATATGAAGTGCCAGTGTGCGTCCAGATCCCATAATATTTTTTGGAATTTGTGCTACCGTTCCAGCTGTATACATCAATGCTGCAGTTTCTCCTACAATACGTCCAATTCCAAGAATAACACCGGAAAGAATTCCAGGTACTGCTGACGGAAGTACAATGCGGAAAACAGTTCTTAATTTTCCTGCTCCAAGTCCAAAACTTCCTTCACGGAAAGAATCCGGTACTGATTTTAATGCTTCTTCCGTTGTTCTCATAATTAAAGGAAGAATCATAATTGCCATCGTAGCTGCTCCTGAAAGAATGGACAATCCCAGTTTTAATGTATTTACGAAAAATAACATACCAAACAGTCCATATACGATGGAAGGAATTCCAGACAAAGTTTCTGCTGTCAAACGAACAACTTCAACTAACTTGTTTCCTCTTTTTGCGTATTCCACAAGATAGATTGCTGCGAAAATTCCAAGTGGCACTGCAAATAATAAAGATAATCCTGTCATCATTAAAGTATTAATAACTGCCGGGAACAAGGAAACATTTTCACTTGTATATTCCAATGCAAATAATCCTTTATTTAAATATGGGACACCATGTACTAAAATATATCCAATTAAAAAGAAAAGAACTGCTACCGTTAATATAATCGCTACATTTACAAGAAGCCATAAAATAAAGGATAATGGCGTTCTCTTATAAGATTTCATCCTTTGTTTCCAGGTAATCTTATTGATCCCCTGAATATTTTCCACTGATTCCATATCTTTTACTGCCTCCATATTAATACTCCTCCTTATGTTTTAGTGCTGCAAAACAAAGGTTGATCAACAGAATAAACACAAACAATACAACAGCCGTTGCAATCAATGCTTCTCTGTGAAGGTCAGTTGCATAACCCATTTCCAATACAATGTTAGATGTCAGTGTACGTACTCCAGAGAAAAGACTATCTGGAACAACTGCCTGGTTACCTGCTACCATAACAACCGCCATTGTCTCTCCGATTGCACGTCCAATACCAAGAACAACACCCGCAAGAATTCCTGATTTTGCTGCTGGAAGTACTGCGAAAAATACACTTCGTTCATGGCTTGCACCAAGTCCTAAAGATCCTTCATAATAACTATCCGGCACTGCACGAATTGCACTTTCTGATACTCCAATAATTGTTGGCAGGATCATAATTCCAAGCAAAATAGATGCAGTGAATACACTATTACCATTTCCAAACATATCTCGAAACATCGGTACTAATACGACCATTCCAAAGAATCCATATACAACAGATGGAATTCCTGCCAGAAGTTCTACTGCTGGTTTTAATACTTTATAAACTTTATCATTACAAAACTTTGCCATATAAATTGCTGCCAGAATTCCAATTGGAACACCTACGATAATGGCTCCTGCTGTGACATATAAACTTCCCACAATCATTGGGAAAATGCCAAAGATTCCACTCTTTGGCATCCAGGTCTGACCAGCGACAAATTTCGCAAATCCAATCTTCCCAATGGTAGGAATTCCGTTTCCGAATAAGAAAGCACAAATCAGGATAACTGCCAGGATCGATACACATGCTGCAAGCAAAAATATAACATCCATAATTTTTTCCAAAGATTTCTTCATCGTTTACTCATTCCCCACACTATTCTTCTTATTTAAGATCTGACCATTTTGTAGTTTCACCAGTGTAAATAGATTTTACCTGATCACTTGTCAGATCGCTTACTTTATTGTCTTTATTTACGATAACTGCGATACCATCTTTTGCAATAACTGTAGCTTTTACACCTTTCTTTGCTTCACTATCTGCAAGATCACGAGAAGCCATTCCAATATCGCAAGTACCTTCTGTTGCATTTGTAACACCTGTTGTAGAATCACTCTGCTGTACTTCTACATTGACATTTTTGTTCACTTTTGCATAAGCTTCTTTGATTTTTTCCATAACTGGTGTTACAGAAGAAGAACCACCAACGACAACTTTACCTTTTGCTCCATTTGATTTGAAAGCAGGAGCTTTTTTATCTATTTTAATATATCCATTGTCTTCTACTACTTTCTGTCCTTCTGCACTCATAATAAAGTTTTCAAAATCCTGAGCCTGTTTTGTTAATTTATCTTTTGTTACGATATTAAATGGACGTACAATCTTATAAGAACCATTTTCTACTGTTTTTACGCTTGGTTCTGCGCCATCAATTTTAACTGCTTTTACAGTGTCATTTAAAGATCCTAAAGATATGTATCCAATTGCTGCTTTATTCTCTGCAATGGTTGTCATCATAACAGATGTAGAGTTTGTAATCTGTGCTGCTGTCGTTGTCTTATCTACTTTATTTCCGTCTTTATCTTTTTCTTCTACTCCAAACAGTTCAATAAAGGCCCCTCTTGTACCAGAACCATCTTCTCTGGATACTGCTGTGATTTTATCATCAGATGATGAACTACTATTTTTACTGCTTCCTCCGCCACATCCTGTCAGTAAACTAGATGCTGCGACTGTAGCTAACATTAAAGTTAAAATCTTCTTTCTCATTTCTTGTTCTCTCCTTTTGGTTCGTTTCATTTACAAGATTTATCTTACCGTTAGCATGTAAAATCCAAAAGGATAATTATGTAAAGTTTTCGTTAAATGTAAAGTGCTTTTTTACTCTAATGTAAAATTTATAACATTTTTTCCCAATTACAAAAAAAGAAAAAACAGCGTTTTTATAGTAATTTACACCTAACTTTTTACGCTGTTTCTTCTATTATATATATGCTTTTTCTTCTACTAATTAACGATTCTTCCATCACAAATCGTATATTTGACTTTCCCTTTTAATTTCCATCCAGTAAATGGAGAATTACTTGCCTTGGACTTATATTGTTTTACTTTCCATTCCTCTTCTGGATCAAACAAAACAAGATCTGCTGGTTTTCCTTCCTGCAATCTTCCCTGTGGAAGATGATATAATTTTGCGGGATTCACTGTCATCTTTTCTAAAAGCTGCATCATCGTTAAATATCCATTACCTACAAGTTCTGTCACACCAAGTCCTAAAGATGTCTCAAGTCCAGTAATTCCGCTCGGTGCCTCAGAAAGCGGCTTTTCTTTTTCTTCTTTTGAATGAGGTGCATGATCTGTTGCAATAATTTCAATTGTTCCTTCTTGAAGTCCTTTAATAATTCTCTGTCGATCTTCTTCCGTTCGAAGTGGAGGATTCATTCTTGCCAATGTTCCATATTTTAAAACTGCCTCTTCTGTTAATGTAAAATGGTGTGGAGAAGCTTCTGCAACAACATGTGCTCCTTTTTCTTTAGCTTCTTTCACATAATCTACCGCTTGTCCGGAACTGATATGCTGAATATCGATGGTTGCTCCTGTTTCAAGTGCTAATTGACAATCCCTTTTTACCATTACCGCTTCTGCGAGATAAGAAGCTCCGCCATAGTTTAATTGTTGTGATACCTTTCCTTGATTTACACCTGGCTGTTTAATATAAGCTGGATCCTCCTCATGAAGACTAATTGGAACATTTAGTTCTCTTGCTTTTTCCATTGCCTTTTTCACAAGATCTGCATCCATCAATGGAATTCCATCATCCGTAAAACCACGAACTCCAGCCTGATATAGAGCATCCATATCCGTTAACTGTTTCCCTTCAAATCCCTTAGAGACTGCTGCTGCCTGTAATACTTTGATCGGAAGTTTTTTACATCTGCCTTCAATTTCTTTATAAATTTCAACAGTATCTACAACTGGTTTTGTATTTGCCATACATACAACGGTTGTAAATCCACCGGCTGCGGCTGCAGCTGCACCAGTTGTTAAATCTTCCTTATAAGTAAAACCAGGATCTCTGAAATGTACATGTACATCGATTAAACCAGGTGCTGCGATTAACCCACTTCCATCAATGATCCGATCAAAGCAATCATCCTTTTGCACCTTTCCAATACTTTTTATCTTATTTCCATCTAACACAATATCCGTCACTTGATCAAATCCGCTTTCCGGATCCATCACTCTTGCTTGTTTAATTAAAATCATCATTGCACCTCCTTGTTTTTTAGATTATATCAACAAAAAAAGAAGCATGCAAATTTTCTGAAAAAGAAGGTTCTTTTTGAACTTTATAGATAGCAAATTAAAACAAGAGGACTGTTAAAAACTTCCCTAAAGAGAAGAACGCTAGAACCGGCATTCGCCGGAACTGGCGTTCTTTGATTAGGAACTTATTTTACAATCCCTTTTTATAATCATTTTAATTCTAACTGATACGTCTTTTTATGTGTTTTTTTCTGTTCATACATCATCGCATCTGCTTGCTTGATGATATCCATTACCTCAATATTTCTGCGTTCCTTGGGAACTTCAATAATACCTCAGCTAAAACTTTTCGGATATCCTTTTGTTATATCTGCATGAAATATTGTCTGTATTTATTCTATTTTGTCCATTGCCGTTGTCACTGGGCATGCACATAGTACAATACAGAACTCATCCCCTCCAATACGCGTAAAAATATCATGCTCACGAATATGTTTTTTCACTATCTTTACAAAATATCTAATATACCAGTCTCCTTCAGCATGTCCATATTTGTCATTGATATATTTCAAATGATCCAGATCACAGTAGCATATAATTAGATCTTCATCTGTTTTCAGCAATTTTTCCATCTTATCTATAAAGAAATGTCTGTTTCCGATCTGCGTCAGTTCATCTTGATTTGCTTCTACTTCCAGTTCCTGATTATAACGATTCAACATCTTTGCATAAGCTTTTTCTTTTTCTGCTTCCTGTTTTAAACGGGTTTCTCTTTCTTCCAGCTGTTTTGTCATTGTGTTAAATGCATCAGAAAATTCCCCTAAATAAGATACGGTCTGGGAATAGTCTCCTTTTGCAACTTGCTTTGCCTGCCAGGTCAAATGTTTCAGGTTCGCATGAATATTTTTGAGATTTTCACATAACAGATTATCTTTTTCTGGGACTTTTACTAAAAGATTCCCTTTAGATATTGCCGCGGAATATTCTTTCATTTCTGTAATTTCCTTCTCCAGAAACTGTAATCCTAGTCCTAGTTTCTGAAATGGTTCATCCAGACTTTCGATATCCAATTGTTTTATCTTCGGATCATATAAAATACTTCTGAGGTATTCAAACAGTAATTCACTATTTTTGTCTACCATACATTGAACCTCTATTGATCATTTTCCTCTATTTCTGCATTAAATCTACATACTCTGTCTCCCGTTGCCCAACAATCAATTTCAACTGCTGTATAATTTTTTCCTGAATAGCAAGATAGAATTCCAGAGATAAATCCTTCATCATAGTTGCATACAGTTTCCCCTAATACTGGTAATCCTGAGCAATCTGCATCTTCCGCTACTGTTAGCACGATTTTTCCATTCTCTTCATCAATCTCTTCAATTCGAAGCACGCCAATCTTTAATTCCTGAAGCTTTGCCTGTAGTTCACTAACGAACTGATCTAATGGCTGATCCATATTTAACATTTTTTTCGCAAAATATTCTCCCGCTCTACGTCCTGCTTTTCGGAATAGATCTACCTGTACCTCTTTTCCAAATTACTGTATTAATTCTTCTTTAATAGAATATTCCAATAAACGATAAACTAATACTGGAAGTTCTTCTCCTAGATTCTCTCTGCTTTCCTCATTATATTGTAAATATTCCTCAAATTGAATCGGCTTCTTATCTGCCAAAAAAATGTTATCTATTATGTCTTATCCCTGACTTCCTTTTATATTTACCCCTCTGTTTTTGCATGATTTTAGTATAACATTTTTGTTTTATGTCTTCAATTAATTCCATTTTGTCTTGTAACGTTTTTCTTATCTTAATCTTACTTATTTATTATAATCATATCTGTTAAATCTATTCAAAAAAAGAAAAAGCAGATATTTTCATATCTACTTTTTCTACATTACACCCAAAGTTCAAAAAGAACCAAACACATACTTCTTATTTTGTGTTATTTTACTTGGTCTTTCACAGTTTCTGCGACAGTTTCCAAATCATTTTGTGTTAACTTCTGCTGAGATTTTACAATAACAATATAATTTTTACCACTTTTTGATGTGATACCACCAAATGCATTATATGCCATCTCATCATTGACTTCTTTCATCATCGGTGTAAAATCTGTATATTTTGTCTCAATGGTATCTCCAATCTCGTATTTATATCCCTTCTCTTCCATAGACATCACTTCATTTGAGATCGTCTCGTCCACATCCTCCTCCATAATTTCCTGAGAAGTTCCTTCACATTTCTGAATCGTTACATTCATTCCATTTACCTGAAAACTGTGATCGGATGCCTTTGTACTAATTCGTTGTTTTAATGCAAATCCTCCTGCTACTGATAAACATAATCCTACAGCTACCAAAAATTTTTTATTAAATACCACTTTTCTCATGACCATATCCTCCATTTTGCTTCAATGGTATTAGTATAACCGATGAGAGAAAAAAATCACTATCATTTTCCTTACATTTTTCTTAAATTATTTTTTTAAATATTTACGAATGTATTGAAAAACATTTCTTTTTTCTTCCGATTTCTTTTTCTGGTTTCTCCTAGCCGCATTCAGAAAATAAATCTGCGAATTAATCGGTGTCTCTCCTTCTTTCCATTTAGAAACATAAGTTCCATCCGAAAGCAATTTCATGGACTGAATATTATCTGCGCGTAACACCTTCATTATTTTTTTCAAACGCTGCTTTAATACTGGATCATAAACTGGACATGCAACCTCCACACGACGTTTTGTATTTCTTGTCATCATATCAGCTGAAGAAATAAAAATTTCCATCTCTTCATCTACACCAAAAGCATAGATCCTAGAATGTTCTAGGAATCTTCCAACAATACTCTCTACCTGAATATTTTCTGTCTTTCCAGAAATTCCTGGGCGAATACAGCAAATACCACGGACTAGCAGGAAAATGGGAACTCCCGCACAAGATGCCTCCGAAAGAGCATCAATGATCTGTCGATCTGTCAGAGAATTCATCTTCATAAAAATACCACAAGGTTGAAAGCTTTCTGCTTTCATTCGTTCTCTATAAATATGTTTTAAGATTCCTTCTTTTAAAGTTGATGGCGAAACGAGAAGGTGTTGATAAGTTCCCTCCAAATTAAAAACAGCCACATTGTTGAAGAATCGTGTAGCATCCTGCCCAATTTCTTTGGATGCTGTCATAAGACTTAAATCTGTATAGATTTTTGATGTACTCTCATTATAATTTCCTGTTCCGATTTGTGTAATATAATAAATTCCTTTATTATTTTTCTTTGTAATTAGACAAACCTTTGAATGTACTTTATAGTCTTCTATTCCATACATCACTTTACATCCAGCCTGTTCCAAAATTTCTGAATAATTAATATTATTTTCTTCATCAAATCTCGCACGAAGTTCCATTAAGACAACAACTTCTTTTCCATTTTCAGCTGCTTCACAAAGATATTTTACAATTTTTGCCTGTTTTGCCAAACGATAAATCGTAATCTTTATAGAAATCGTTTCTTTATCATGCGCGCTTTCCCTCAAAAGCTGTACAAAAGGATCAATGGATTCAAATGGGAAAAACAGAAGTTTATCTCTCTGTAAAATCTGTTTTGTGATAGACTGTCCAGGAATCAGATCACGGTTCAGGGCAGGCCGGAATGGACGATCACATCCTTTTTTTCTTTGTGAATCCGGAACCTTATCAACCAGCGAATAAACATATTTTAAATCCAGCGGTGTACTGCTTTTAAAAACATCATTTTTTGAAATATCTAATTTCTCCATTAAATATTTTTCAATCCATGCATTCCCTTTTTTGTAAAATTCCAATCGAATTGGTTTGAGTCGACTACGCATCCTTATAATCTGACGCATATGTTCCCGATAATCACTTGTATTTTCATAAATTTCATCGTCCGGATTAATATCTGCACTTCTTGTTACACAAAGGATTGTTTTTGCCTCGATCGTATAATTTTCAAAAAGTATATCGCAAAATTCTGCAATCACATCTTCCAGCAAAATAAAACGAAGGCTATGATTATCTTTCATAAAGATCATACGGTCTAAATCTTTTGGCACAGCAATCAATCCAAAAGCTTCTTTTTCCTTTTTCTTTAAAAGCAAGCCAACATGTAAAATTTTATTTTGAATATGCGGAAAAGGATGTTGTTTTCCAATGACAATTGGAGAAAGTACCGGTAAAATCATTACTTCAAAATAGTTCTTTAAATATTTCTTTTCATCTTTTGTGAGATCTGCAAAAGTACACTGCTCAATTCCTATCTTTTTTAATTGCGTTGAAACATTTTCAAAAATCCGATCTTTCATACGATACATAGGTCTCACATGTTCTGATATCTGGATGAGTTGTTCATCCGGTGTCAGATTTGACCGAATATCATGATGATTATCATGAATCAGACTCATTTCATGAATACTTCCAACCCTAACCATAAAAAATTCATCCAGATTATTCGTAAAAATTTCAAGAAATTTTAATCGTTCAAAAATCGGAACGGTTGATTTTCCTGCTTCCGCAAGAACCCTTTCATTAAATTTCAGCCAAGACAACTCCCTATCCTGTGTATAAGAATAATCATAATGTTTTGCCATATTATTCCTCCATCACTCTTTTCTTTAAAAATCCTTCGCGGATTCCGACATCACTGACAAAAATTTCTTCGCTTCCACAAAAATCCATTAACTTTCCAACAATTAAAATTCCTGGAACAATGGTGTGGAGACGATCTGGTTTTCTTTTTAGCATCTGTCTTATAAATTCTTTTTCACTCTCTTCCATCATATGAAGAAGCTCTATCAAATCTTCCCTGAAAAATTTGTTTTCTCTTTTATTTGTCCCAATGAGATCCTGTATCAACATATGTGCTGCTCGAACGGATCCTCCGATTCCAATCATCGTCTTTCTCTGTTGAATTTCTCCATAATTTTGAAGCTGTTCATCGATGACTTTCTGCATCTCCTTGCGTTCTTCCAATGTTGGCAAAATTCCATGCACATATTGACGATAAAGACTAAGAGATCCGATTGGAAGTGATTTATTGCCAAGCACTTTTCCATTGCGAAATCCTACCAGTTCACTACTTCCTCCTCCGACATCAATCAGAATTCCTTTCTCCAGATGCATTTCCTGTGAGACTGCATAATAATCAAGATATCCTTCCTCTTCTCCGGAAATCAATTCAATACAAATTCCCGTTTCTTTTTTTACTTTTTTCAGTACTTCTTTTGAATTATCAATATTACGCAGAGATGCCGTTGCAAAATAATACATCTTCTTAATCTGAAATGCCTGTGCTGTTTTTTTAAAACTATTCAATGTCTTGATAAGTTTTTTCACCCCTTGGCTACTTAGCTGTCCGTCTGTTACATATCCTGCTAAACCTGTCATTTTTTTCTTTGAAATTAACTTCTTATAACGTCCCTTTCCAATATCATATAAAACAAGTCTCATCGTATTTGATCCAATATCTACAATTCCGGTCTGCATATCCGCACTCCTTTTGTTTAGATAAAAATACCCCGGAACAATGTCCGGGGTTATGATGTTATTTAGTAAGCAAATTTTTCTTCAAAGTATGCCTTCAAATCTTCGATTTTTACACGTTCCTGTTCCATAGTATCACGATCACGAACAGTCACTGCCCCATCTTCTAAAGAATCAAAGTCAAAAGTAACACAATATGGTGTACCAATTTCATCCTGTCTACGATAACGTTTTCCGATATTTCCTCTTTCATCGAATTCACAGTTGTACTGTTTTGTTAGCTGTTCATAAACCTTCATAGCACCTTCACTTAATTTCTTTGATAATGGAAGAACTCCAATTTTTACAGGAGCAATCGCAGGATGGAAATGAAGGACAGTTCTTGTATCCCCACCTTCCAGCTCTTCTTCATCATAAGCAGCACATAGGAATGCAAGTGTTACACGGTCTGCTCCTAAAGATGGTTCAATAACATAAGGAAGATATCTTTCCTTCTTTTCATCATCAAAATATGTCAAATCCTCACCAGATGTATTCTGATGTTGTTTTAAATCATAATCTGTTCGGTCTGCAATTCCCCATAATTCACCCCATCCGAATGGGAATAAGAATTCAATATCAGAAGTTGCTTTTGAATAATGAGATAATTCTTCTTTTTCATGATCACGAACTCTCATGTGGTCATCTTTGATTCCCAATGTCTTCAGCCAATTTACACAATAATTTCTCCAATATTCAAACCATTCAAGATCTGTATCTGGCTCACAGAAGAATTCCAGTTCCATCTGTTCAAATTCACGTGTACGGAATGTAAAGTTTCCAGGTGTAATTTCATTACGGAAAGATTTTCCGATCTGTCCGATTCCAAATGGAATTTTCTTTCTAGATGTTCTTTGTACATTTTTGAAGTTTACAAAGATTCCCTGTGCAGTTTCCGGACGAAGATATACTGTACTTTTTGCATCTTCTGTAACTCCCTGAAATGTCTTAAACATCAGGTTAAATTCGCGGATTTCTGTGAAATTTTTCTTACCGCAAGATGGACAACATACATCATTATCTTTGATGAAATTTTCCATCTGTTCTTTTGACCATCCATCAACAGATCCTTCCAGTTCCATACCATGATCCTGCATATAATCTTCAATCAATTTATCTGCGCGAAAACGCTCATGACATTCTTTACAATCCATCAGTGGATCTGAAAAACTTCCAAGATGTCCAGAAGCTACCCATGTCTGTGGATTCATTAAAATCGCACAGTCTACACCAACATTATATGGACTTTCCTGAATAAATTTTTTCCACCATGCACGTTTTACATTGTTTTTTAATTCCACACCCAGATTTCCATAGTCCCATGTATTTGCTAATCCTCCATAGATTTCGGAACCGCTGTATACGAATCCACGAACCTTAGCTAAGTTAACGATTTTCTCCATTGTTAATTTCATAAATGCTTTACCTCTTCGTTCTTTTTGTTTATTATGTTTCATTGTATCTTGTAATGAATATTTTTTCAAGGTATATTTCAGTTTCTAATATTTTAAAGTATCATAATTATACTAATTGAATATTACTTTTTTGTTTCCTTTATATTATAATGCTAATATCAACCATTAGGAGATATGAAGAAAGGGAAATGAACCATGTATCAAATTGATTACACCAATGTTGGTAAACGAATGAAAACTCTGCGTAAACAGGCAGGCTACACACAGGAACAGATTGCTGATGCTCTCGACGTAACCGTTGCATTCATCAGTAACATTGAAAATGATCGTGTTAAGATGAACCTTCGTGTTTTATCTTACTACGCAAAACTCCTGAATGTATCTATTGATTATCTGCTTCGTCCAGAATCTGACGAAAACGGCGAAAAAGATAACGTGTTAAACAAAGAAATTCTTCGTCTTTTAGAGAAATTCTCTACTGACGATAAAGAAAAATTTGTAAAAGTACTGCGTATTTTATGTAAATAATATTTTTCATTTCAAAAAAATTATAAAAGCTCCAAGCTGTTGTCTGCTCCTTTTTAACAACAGCTTCGGAGCTTTCTTTTTACTCAATAAATACAAGCGATTGAAATATGTGCTCAATATGCACTTCAAGAAATGCCTTTATTATTTTTTGAAGTTCTCCAAGGACTTCATTACTTACACGAAAAGTATATAACCTCTCAATCGGTGTGCACAGGATATATTGAAGTGTGTAAAGCGTTGATGGTCCCACCGGAAGCAGATTCTTTTGACAAGAAGTGCATACAACGCCGCCTTCTTGTGGTGAAAATCCAGTTAAGTTTTCTTTTTTTTGACAACGAACACACTGAAATACTTCCATGCCAAGTCCATAAAGCGCCATAATCTTTACTTCATAAACACAACGGATCAGTGCCGGATCAATGGTATTCTTTTCCAGTGCCCTTAAACTTTGATAAAGAAGTTTGAGAATCTCAAATTCATCACTATTTTCTCTTGTCAAGTAAGAGGCAAACTCACAAAAATAACTGGCATAGTAAATCAGATCCAAATCTCTCTTTAATTCTTCAAAATAATGATCCACTTTCGCCCACATTACATTAAAAGAATTTTTTCCCTCATAAAGAGAAAATGTCCCAAATGTAAATGGCTGGCATGCAGCTGCATAAGAACTTGTTGCTTTTTTAGCCCCACGGGCAAAAGCGGAGATTCTTCCCCGCTCTTTTGTGAGTAATACAATCCTTTTATCATATTCTCCAATATTACCGGCCTGTAAAACAAGACCAGTGACCTTGATTTCCTGGCTCATATTTAAACTTCTTTCTTATCATACCCGTAATTCTTCAAAAGAAGATCACTATCTCTCCAGTCTTTCTTTACTTTTACCCAAATCTGAAGATTAATTTTTATATCCAGAAGATTTTCCATCTCCACACGTGCCTGGCTTCCAATTTTTTTCAACATAGATCCCTGTTTTCCAATAATAATTCCCTTATGAGAATCTCTTTCACAGATAATGGTTGCATCAATATCCATGATATGACCATGCCGCCTTGTTTTCATAGAATCAATGACGACAGCAATTCCATGAGGAATTTCCTGACTTAAACAACGAAGGGCCTTTTCACGAATCAACTCTGCACAAATCTGTCGTTCTGGCTGATCTGTAATGGTATCTTCATCAAAATACATCGGACCTTCTTCCAAGTATTTAAAAATAGTATCAATCACATCATCGGTATTTTTGCCTTTTAATGCAGATACCGGAATAATTTCTGCAAAATTGCATACATCTTTATAAGTATTAATTGCTTCAAAAATTTCTTTTTCTTCTACCGTATCAATTTTGTTAATAACAAGGATAATTGGAGTTTTTACTGTGGACAGCTGCTCAATAATATAACGCTCTCCTCCTCCAATAAATGTGCTTGGCTCTACAAGCCATAAGACGACATCAACTTCATTTAATGTACGTTCTGCAACCTTAAGCATATAATCTCCCAGTTTATTTTTTGCACGATTGATTCCTGGGGTATCTAAGAATATGATCTGTCCACGCTCATCGGTATATACCGTCTGAATTCTATTTCTCGTTGTCTGAGGTTTGCTTGAAGTAATTGCAATCTTCTGACCAATAAGACGATTCATCAATGTTGATTTTCCAACGTTTGGCCGACCGATAAATGTTACAAATCCTGATTTAAATTTCTGTGCCATAAATCTTCCTTTCTCTTATAGTATATTTCGAATTTCTTTGAAACAGTCTTTTGCCTGCTCCAATTTTTCTTCATTTCCGATACAGCATCGGTTTCCTTCCTGAACGACAGATGCAATCAATGGTGCAAGTGCTCGAATATCTTCTTTTGTACATCCAAGAACCTGATCTCTATCTTTTTGTAAATCTTCTTCTGTCTTTTGAATCAAATAAGCACTAAAACTTCTTGCCCCCATATCATCTGGTCCCATTGGCATATCCATATTGCTGATTGTTCCAATGATATATTTTTTCATATCACGCTCATCTGCATCAAAATCTTTTACATAATCTGCAGCTTTCTCATAAACTTCATAAGATTCTTTTAAATTTGGATCACGATAAGTCACAAACATAGAATCTCCTTGATTTCCAAAGCTGCACATGCATCCATAGGCTCCGCCTTTCACTCGAAGCTGAATCCATAAATATTCATAGGAAAAGATCATTTGCAGGACTTTTAATGCGCCTGTGTAAGAATAGCCTTCTGTTATAAAGTTTCCGGCACATGCTGCATACTGAACGCCTCCTGCAGTCGCAAATCCTTCATTTTTCTGCAGGCATGCAATTTCAACTTTTTCTCTGTCTTTACGATCTTCATAAAGACGCGATGCAAAATGTGTAAGTTCTTCTTTCATAATTTCCGGTTTTTCTTCTTTTCCTGTATAACTTACAATCATATTTTGCTTCTGGAAAATTGCTTGCTGTGCCTTTTTCATTCCTGCAATAATCCGATCAGCACAAGCATCAAAGTTTTCATACCATTCTTTGATAGATTCATACATACCAATTCCCTGAATTGCTTCTTTATAAGCTGCATATTTTGAAAAATAAGACATCGCACGATTTGCAGCCGTTTTATGTCCATTCTCTTTCAGCTGAATTTTCAAGTTTGTATAAATTTGTCCAATAATCTCTTTCAAACGTTTTTTATCTTCCAATTTACTCTCAAATACAATCTCCTCCATCAAATCAAAGGCCTTTTTGATGTTTGGGTAAAAACATTTTGTCTTGACCGTAAATAATGGAAGAAATTCATTGTTTTGTTTTGGAAGAATACTCATTGTTGCTGCGATTCCACCAGTCTCAATACTAATATCATTTCCAAGTTCTAGATACGTACGCTTCTGTGTATCCACACCAGTTAACACTTCAGTAAGCAATGCTGCATAAGGGACAAGATCCATTGCTACATAACTCATATCAAAAGTAAGCTTCAAATAGCAAATCTTATTTGTAAAATACTTATGCCATAACACTTTGATATTATCCATTGTTATTTCTTGATTAGAAAATGGTTTTACTTCCTTACGAATATCTTCAATATCAAGAACTGGAATTTTCTCAAGTTCTTCTTTTGTCGAAGGTGTTTCCTGAATTTCTTTCAGACGCTTTGTCTCCTCTGCCAATTTTTTTATTTCTTCACTGTTCAGAGATTCTTTGTATGCTTTTAGAATTTTAGCTTCTTTTTCGTCTTTTTCTTTTTGTAAACCTTTCTTTGGTTTCATTACCACAATAGATTTATGAGGATTATTCAAAAGATATTTTTTTATCAATTCTTCAAAATATCCACTATCCATCTTTTCTCTTAAAATTTCAAAAACCTCATTGGTTTTAATATGAATAAATGGTTTTTCATCATCATAAAGCCAGCTATCATACATCTGAAGTCCATAAATTAAGCCTTTTGGAAAACGTCCAAAGTTTGATTCTTTATATTTAAATTCATAATAATTAAACGCTGCAGTCAAACTTCTTCTTGAAATTCCTTCTTCGGAAATCTTTTTCAAAGTTTCTTCAATAATACGAATAAAATCAGCTTCCTGATCATCTCTTGCTTCTTGCGCTTCAATAGTAAAGATTGGCTGTTCGATTCCATTATCATAAGAACTTCCTATATCTTTTCCAATGCCTGCATCCATTAATGCCTTTTTCACCGGTGCTCCTGGCGCCCCAAATAAAGCACGATCAAGAATTTGGAATGCCAGATACAATTCACGATCCAAACTGTTTCCAATAACTGCATTATATGCAAAATATGTCTTTCCTTCCTCTGAGTCATTTTCTCCAACTGGATAAAATTCCTCTACATGTTTTGGTTGCCCAAAAGCTTCCTGCGGTTTCCAAGAAGAATCTATTTTCTTTTCTTCATAATTTTTTAAATAATGTTCATGAATAAAATCAAGATACTGATCTACATCCATATCTCCATATAAATAAATATAGCTATTTGATGGATGATAATAAGTTCTATGGAAATCAAGGAACATTTCATAGGTTAGATCCGGAATTGCCACAGGATCTCCACCAGACTCAAAACCATAAGGAGTATCTGGAAGCAATGATTTTTGAATAATACGCGCAAGTTGTTGATCTGGAGATGAAAAAACACCTTTCATCTCATTGAAGACGACACCATTGTAAATAACAGGAGCATCTTCTGATTCCAGATCATAATGCCATCCTTCCTGTTCCATAATTTCTGGTTTTTTATAAATATTAGGATAAAAAACTGCATCCAAATAAACATGTACAAGATTAAAAAAATCTTTTTCATTTTGGCTTGCTACTGGATATACCGTTTTATCTGGATATGTCATCGCATTTAAAAATGTGTTTAAAGAACCTTTCACAAGTTCTACAAACGGATCTTTCATTGGAAATTCTTTGGATCCGCATAAAACCGAATGTTCCAGAATATGAGCTACTCCGGTATCATCTTTTGGCGGAGTTTTAAATCCAATCTGGAAAACTTTGTTATCATCCTGATTTGAAATGACAACCACTCTGGCCCCGGTTTTATTATGTCTTAGAAGATATCCGGTTCCATCTAATTCTTCGATTTTTTCTTCTTTTATTATTGTATAATTTTTGTTCATAAGAAATCTCCTTTTTTCAATTTTAGGAATTACCCAGGAAATTATTTTATATATTCAATCTATTTCATGCTACTACAAAAACGATGGAAAAGAAAGGCTTTCTTATAAAAAAAACTGATTTTTCAAACGCCAGATTTTTCCTCCGACGTTTAAAAAACCAGTATCATCCTTTAGCGCTTGATCGATTGAATCGCTGAATAAGCACTATAATAATTCTTTTTGTTTACCGTGCGATAAGAACGCACTTTAAAATAATAGGTCTTTCCTTTTTTCAATTTTCCTGATGTATAAGAAGTTGTCTTTGCAGATACTGTTTTTACTTTTCTATAGCCAGAGTTCTTCTTTTCTGACATATAGACCTCATATTTTGTTATTTTACTAATTTTTGACCAGTTTATTTTCACTGCATAAGAACCACTTTTTGCAATCTTCGTAATCTTATTGGTCTGAGGATTTACTGTCACGTTACATGATGCTTTCTTTCCATTGCTGATCGTTACCGTGATGGTTGCTTTTCCTGCACTCTTTGCCGTCACTTTTCCCGTTTGATCTACAGTTGCAACTTCAGCGTTTGATGAAGTCCAATTCGTTGATAACTTATAAGTTTTGCGAATAGAATCTGTCGCAGATAAGAATCCATTTTTTCCAACACTCATTGTCATACTTTTTTTACTAAGTACAACATCCGGCATATAACCACCTTGTGTCCAGTCTCCAATCTTATAATTTAGATCAACAGTTCCGTTAATCCCAGGAATTGATCCACTGTTTGAATACTGCCACATATGATAATTCTTATCATAATCACATTGAGATGTATACTGTGCAATCCATCGAGGAAAACGGTCAAACATCGAATGTTTCAACTTGTTTTGAAACCAGTCTTTGTTTGCATACACGCCGACGTTTGTATAACCATTGGCTTCTAACGTACTGAAAAATGTATCTGCAATCTGCGCTAATTGATCAACAGATAACTTCTTCTGTTCCTTGTCTTCCATGTCATAGTAAATAGGATAGGTAAGATTCCTTCCCTGAATCAGACGAAGAACATGTTCTGCCTCGCTCTTTGCAGCTTCTGTTGTGGTTGCACAACTGTAAAGATAAACTCCATATGGAATTCCAAGCCGTTCACATTCACTGACGTTATATTCCCATTGCTTATCGTCATTGGCTTCTTTATTCGTCCCATATCCACAACGCAAAATAACAAAATCAACTTTTGGATCTGCTGCACTGTCACTATATGCTTTCACCTGTTCCCAGTCAATCCTTCCTTGATGGTAACTAACATCGATACCAGAAGCTGTCGCATTTGCTGGTTTCTTTACTTTTCCTGCACTTTTTGCCATACGAGCAAAATTTTGCTTTAAGGTTCCGTTTTCATATCGCCAACTATTTTCTTTTGTTTGCTGATAAGTTTCTGCTGCCCATATCGGACGCACTTTACATGATCCGACACTAAAACTAATTAAAAGCATCATAACTCCAAGCATAAAACTTACGAGCAAATATAATTTTTCATTTCTTCTCATATAATACCTGTTCTTTCTTTTGCCGCATCTTATCACACTTACAAAACAAGTATATCATATCTTTTGTTTCTATTTTTTAACTTTTTTCTTAAGATTTTTAACATCCCATCTTTGTCATTTCTTTTTTTAATCGTTTAATAATCTTTTTTTCAAGCCGCGAAATATAAGATTGAGAAATTCCCATCATATCTGCAACTTCTTTTTGCGTCTTTTCTTCTCCATTTTTCTGATTAATTCCAAAACGAAGCTCTATAATCTTTTTTTCTCGTTCTGTAAGAATTCTCATGGCTTTCATTAAAAGCCTTCGATCCACCTCATGTTCCAAATCTCGATAAATAATGTCCTCGTCTGTTCCAAGAATATCTGATAAAAGAAGTTCATTTCCATCCCAGTCTACATTTAATGGCTCATCAATAGATACTTCCATCCGTGTTTTATTATTCCTGCGAAGATACATCAAAATTTCATTTTCAATACATCTGGAAGCATAGGTTGCAAGTTTTATATTCTTTGCTGGATTAAATGTATTGATTGCTTTAATCAGACCAATGGTACCAATTGAAATAAGATCTTCTACCCCAATTCCTGTATTATCAAATTTTTTTGCAATATAAACAACCAACCTTAAATTTCTTTCGATCAACATCGCTCTTGCCTCCGGCTCCTGTCCGGTTCCAAGCATATGGATCATCTTCTGCTCTTCTTTTGCTTCCAATGGTGCCGGCAAAATTTCAGCGCCTCCTATGTAATGAATTTCGTTTCCCCTAGCAAAAAAAGTTTTTCGTCCATTTGTCAAATTTAATTTCAGCACACTATGACCTCCCATATTTGATCAGATCCGGATGAATTAGCAGGTCATAAGCCCCGTTTCCTGACAATGATTCTTCTGATATAGCAATCATTCCTTGGCCAATTTCCTCCGTCCCTGCTTTTCCTGTAATTTTCATATCAGTAACAAGAATTCCTGTCATCATGCCATACGCTTTTCCTACACTGTGATATGGAATCATACGAATTTTTATCTTTGAATCTTCTATCAGCCATTTAGAAAGCGGCTGATGAATATACTGCTGTAAAACAGAACACTCTATTACAGAAACTGGCATTTTCCCAATCGGTTCATAAAGAAAATTTCCTGTATCCAAAAATCCTCGTACACAAATTTTTCTTTCACCAATGTGAAAAGTCACATCATACAAATAGTCCTTTCTAGAGGAAAATCCCTGCCAGATATACTTGTAAAACAAGAGCATACCTGGCAAAACAAAGAGGAATCCCAAAAACCAATTTCTCATAAGCTTAAGATTGTACAGCACAAACCAAATACCACCATACAAGATTCCACTAAAAAAAAGACAAAATGCTGTATAAATCGTTCGTCTGATTCCTTCGCCAAATCCAATCCATGCTGTTATAAAAACAGACATTACAAAAATTAAAACATGCAAAATTGGATTCCATGGAAACATTAAATCAATACATCCTGCCAAGCTTCCAAAAATAATGCCTGTAAAAATTCTAACCTTGCTCCTTCGCTTTTTCAGCGCCACACTGACACTAGAAAGTAAAACAAGTAAAACCATTGCCTGACGTAAAAACATGATAATGAAGAACATGTTGTTATTATAGAAAAAATGCAGAAATTTCTTTGTCATAAAATGGCAGTTGCGTCTGTATCTTTTCTACATTTTCCGTCAGAAATCTGTTATAATGACAAACAACATCTTAATTTAGGAGGAATTTTTATGGAACATGTGATTCATCAGATTGCACCTGTCTTTAATGATCAGTCAAAACTTCTAATCCTCGGTTCTTTTCCATCAGTAAAGTCTAGAGAATTTAAATTTTTCTATGGTCATCCGCGAAATCGTTTTTGGAAGGTACTCGCTGCATTATGGGGAGAAAAAACACCTCTTTCCATCGAAGAAAAAAAGAGGTTTCTTTTAAAAAATCACATCGCCGTTTGGGATGTGATCGCATCATGTGATATTAAAGGCTCCAGTGACAGCAGCATTCAAAATGTCATACCAAATGACTTTTCTAATTTACTAAAAACGGCGCCAATCCGTAAGATTTATACAAACGGAGGCACCGCATATAAGTTTTATCAGAAATATTGTGAAGCGCAGACTGGTATTAAGGCAATCAAACTTCCTTCCACTAGCCCAGCAAATGCTTCTTTTTCTCTAGATCGCCTAATAAATGAATGGAAAATTATACTTCAATAACCTGACCAGGACCGGTAATTTCTACCACAGTATCTTTCCACGCTGCTCCATCACTGCTAGAAAGATACTGATGGATGATTTTATAGTCCCCAAAACAATGCATTGGAAATACTTTTTTAGGATGTACCATTTCCAGAAAAGTGTTCATTCCAAGGCAATATTTATCTTCCTGTCTCGGATCCAGAAGCATAAAGGCAAGATCGATTTTGCGTCCTTCTAGCTTTCTAATTTCCTTAAGAAATGTATTTTTATAATAACGATTATCTTCTTTGGGTTCCCCATTCCAATGCCACCAATTTAAATCTCCTGCATGATAAATTGTTTTTTCTTCTGATTGCACTACAAATGCAACCCCAAGGTCATTGGATTTTAAAGTTTCAACGGTAAGATTTCCTATCTTCTTTTTCTCATCAGCTCCCATAAAAACAGCATCTCTTTCTTCTTTTATGTCATCCGAAAGAATATACGTAATATTTTTATATTGTTTTTTCAATTCCCATATTTTTTTATTATAATGATCACTATGTCCATGAGATACAAATACAAAAATATCTTTTTCTTGTGAAAATTTTGGAATTTCCCCTTTATAATAATCAAATATCAATACTGCATGATCAAGTTCCACACAAAATCCGCTATGATCCATAAATATTACTTTCATTTTCCTAATCCTTTCACTATTTTTTCCTTCAAATCTGGATCAAAAACACCGCTTTTTAACATTTCAATTTCATATTTATATGGTGGATATGATTTTTTCCCTTCTGATTCTTTCACATATGGAGTTTCCAGAATTTTAGGAACTTTCTCAAAATCTTTATACTCCGCCACATATTTTAATGCCTCAAACCCAATTTCTCCAAATCCAAAATTTTCATGTCGATCTTTTCTTGCACCCATTGGGTTTTTACTATCATTTAAATGGATAACTGCAATCTGATCTTTTCCGATGGCATGATCAAACTCGTCAATCACCTGATCAAAAGAAGTTTTAATATCCAAACCGCTGTCGCTAACATGACAAGTGTCAAAGCAAACCCTTAGTTTTTCCGGATACTTTACGCCATCATAAATTCTTCGAATTTCTTCAAAATTCCTTCCAATCTCACTTCCTTTGCCTGCCATTGTTTCCAATGCAATGTGCACCGGCGCATCCTCTTTTAGTACTTTGTTCAACCCTTCTATGATCCTCTGAATTCCAGCCTCTACACCAGCACCTACATGAGATCCTGGATGCAATACAAGAACTTTGCTTCCCATAGCCGCCGTTCTTTCTATCTCTATTTTAAGGAAATCTACCGCTAATTCAAATGTTTCTGGTTTTGTTGTATTTGCAAGATTGATAATATAAGGTGCATGCACAATAAATGTATCTATTCCTGATTCTTTCATAAGTTTTTGCCCTTCTTCAATCTTTAATTCTTCTATTTTCTTTCTTCTTGTATTCTGAGGTGCTCCTGTATAAACCATAAATGTATTTGCTCCGTAAGAGAGTGCTTCTTTCACGGAACCAAGGAACATATCTTTCCCCTTCATCCCAACATGAGATCCTATTAACACTTTTATTTCCCCCTTTTTGATCATGATTTGCATCTTATTATAGGAGAAAAACGACTTAATTCCAATAAAAATAAGGTTTTTCCCCATTTTTTTAAATTTTTTCATTTTTTTGTTGACAATAAGATCTTAGAGTGGTATTATAAGGTTGTTGAGCAGTTGTGGCGGAATTGGCATACGCGCTAGACTAAGGATCTAGTCCGGGTAAACTGGGTAGGGGTTCAAGTCCCCTCAACTGCATCTTTGCCGATGTGGCGGAATTGGCAGACGCGCTGTGTTCAGGTCGCAGTGAGTGTACGCTCGTGCGAGTTCGAATCTCGCCATCGGCATAAAGTACCGAAGCAGATGCTTCGGTTTTTTTGTTTTATAAAAAATTATATCATAACTCTCTATTTCTTTTCATACTTTTAATCAAACCAGCTAAAACATCTGCTACAATTCTCTTTTCTTTCCCATTACACCCTTCCATAAGAAGTTCAAATTCTTTACATTGGAAATCTTTTATTTTTCGTTTTTCCTCTGGATAGCTATCTATCAGCAATTCATCCATTGTTACATCTAAAATTTCTGCAATATTAGCCAGCAATCCCAACGATGGATTTTTCGATGCATTTTCAATATTTGACATATGTTGCGGTGAAATATCCAATTGCTCTGACATAAATTCCTGTGTCATACCTTTGGATTTTCTAATACTTCGAATCCTGATACCCAGTGCCTTAAAATCAATTTCCATGTAAATTTTCTCCATTCTGTTTCTTATTATTCATTCTAGTATGAAACAAAACTTCAAATAACAATCTAATAGAATGTATTCTATTCTTATAGACGATTTTTCATCTTTCTGATAAAATAAAATCAATTCAAATCCTGATTTTCATTTTAAGGAGGTTCTTTATGAATAGAAAAAAATATTTTATATTTCTCCTTTGTACCCCGCTTTTTTTATGGGGCATCAAACGTTTTATATTCCTTTTGCGTAAAAAACGCGCTCGAATTCTTGTCACTCAATGGAAAAACCGTTATCAGCCATTTTCATAAATAAAACAGCAAATAGACAAGTCCCCATAGCATAAAAAAAGACATTACGTTCTTCCTTTGAAACGTAATGTCTTTTTTCTTTAATTATATTATATTATCAGCATTATATTATCAACGATTATTACGGATTACTGAATGATTCTTCTTGCACAGACCGGTATTCGATAAAATGCACTGGAAATCTTAATTCCTCCTTTTGGATATGGTGCTGAATTACTAGCATGTACAACCTGTCCTCCTCCAATATAGATAGCAACATGATTGATTCCTCCACCATCACCATAGAACAATAAATCCCCGGCTCTTAAATTACTGGTCGATACACGGATACCTTCCGTCGCCTGTGAACTTGATGTACGACTAATACTGTAACCAAACTTTGCAAGTACCTGCTGCGTGAATCCAGAACAATCAATTCCTCCTGTTAGACTATTTCCACCATAACGATATGGATTTCCAACAAATTGCTGTGCATAATTTGCTACCTTCTGTCCAATGGTTGCTCCAGAAATTGAGGATGCTGATGCACTACCAGAAACAGCTGATGAACGTTCCGTTGTTTTCGAAGATGAAGAAGATGTATTTGTTTCTTCCTTTGTCATCGACGATGATGCAACCGTTTTCACTGCTTTTACTTTTTTACTTTGCTCTGCCTTTCTTGCAGCTTCTTTTGCCTTCTTTTTTTGCTGCGCTTCCTGAATTTCCTTCATCGTCTTCGCTTTTCCAAAAGAATATCGGATTTTCGCATAATCTGCGGAAATATATCCCGTCTTTCCATTGACCGAAACTTTTGCCCATCCATCTGAAACATTTTTCACTTGATAAGTTTCACCTTCCGATAACAATGTTACAATATCAGACTTCGTTGATGGTTTTTCTCTTACCCTTAAAGTTTCTACCGAAACTTTTGCAACACGTTGAATCTGATTACTTTTTGCAAATGTCTCCACATCGTCTCCGAATTTAAGATATTGATTATAGACATATCCGTTGGCATTTCCAGATTCTATTTTAGACCATTCCGCTCCTTTCTCAAGAACAGTCACAATATTTCCCTTTTTTAATTTTCCTACAACCTCAGAATCTATACTTTTTTTCTTTCGAATATTTAAGGTTGTTGTTGAATAAATATCTGCTACTGCTTTATTTTTATATTTTTCCAAAGATTGCTTCGTCTCTGTTTTCTTTTCTTTTGCATTTGATCCGGCTGCGGCAACAGGAGTTGTCATAAGGACACTTCCTGCAAGCGTCACCACTGCCATAGATAATTTCATTTTTTGAATAATCATGTTGTTCCTCCTAAAATTGTCACAAATATTACAAAAATATTAAGTATTGTGGTGTTATTATAGCATAATACTCCTCTGTGTCAATACTTTTTCGTAATTTATGTAATAATTTTGTAATATTTTATTGCTTTTTGTAATATTTAGAAGGTTTTTTGTTTTTATTCAAAAATTCTTTTACAAATCTTTCCTACCTTTTTATAAAGGTTTTCTGGTTTACACCCAATAAAGAATTGTCCATCCTCATACAAAATTTTTCCATTTACCATAGTCATTTTCACATTTTGCTTGCTTCCACTATAAACTAAGTTTTTTTCTAAATTATGAATCGGCTGCATATTAGGCTGGTTTAAATCAATCATGATTAAATCTGCTGCTTTCCCTTTTTGTAGCACATCACACTGATCGAGTCCCATCGATCTTGCTCCCTGCACAGTTGCCATTTTAAGAACCTCACATGCATCTACAGCACTTGCATCATGCTCACGATATTTCGCCAAAGCTGTTACAAGAAACATTTCACGAAACATGTCCAAACAGTTATTGCTTGCAGGACCATCAGTCCCAATGGCAATCGGTATTTTTTCTTGAAGCATTTGATTGATTGGAGCAATTCCGCTTGCAAGTTTTAAATTAGAGGCCGGATTGGTTATAACATAAATTTCACGTTTTTTAACAACACAAAGATCCTGTTTAGTCATATGAACGCAATGATATAATCCACCTCCATATTGAAACAAGCCCAATTGATCCATATAAACAGTTGGTGTCATCTTGGTCCGCTCGATACACTGTTTTACTTCAGCCTCCCCTTCAGAATTATGTGTATATACTGGCGCATGATATTTTTTTGCAAGTTGTGCAATTTCTTTCAAAATTTCTTTTTTTGTTGTATATTCTGCATGGAATCCAAGTTGGAACCGAATTAATTCCGATTGATGATTCCATTTTTGATACCATTGTTCTAATTCTTCCACAGACTGTGTAAAATCATTCACTGCCCCGCAAATAACAGTTCGAAAGCCACAATCTATAGATGCCTGTGCCATCGCATCTGGCATCAAATACATATCAAAATTTGCCGTTATGCCACTCGTTAAATATTCCATAACTGCAAGTTTCGATAAATAATAAATATCTTCTGAGGTAAGCTTTGCCTCGTATGGAAATACCTGGTCATTCAGCCACGATAAAACCGGAAGATCATCCGCATGGGATCTTAAAAATGTCATCGCAGAATGCGTATGTGCATTCTTAAATCCAGGCATAACCAAATTACCTTTTGCATCAATCTGACGTTCCCATTGCCTTTCAGCTGCCTTTTTTGTTACTTCTTCTCCAACATAGAAAATATGTCCGCCATCTATCCAGATTTCTCCGTCAAACGGCTCTTTTCCTTCTTCCATTGTTAAAATTTTGGCGTGATAAATCCGGATCATAAAACATTCATCCTTTCTTAAGCTTGTTTCCCATTCTTAAAATTATATCTGTCACTAGTTTTTTAAATACCGGTGCTGCTTTATCCGCCATTTCTTGAACATCCTTATGACTTAATGGCTGTTTGGAAATCCCTGCAGCCAAATTTGAAATACAAGAAATACCACAAATCTTCATTCCCATATGATTTGCAGCAACCGCCTCACAGGCTGTGCTCATTCCAACCGCACTTCCTCCAATAATTTTACACATCTTAATTTCCGCTGGAGACTCAAAATCTGGCCCTGTTAACTGAATATAAGTTCCCTCTTTCAAATCAATTCCAACATCCTTGGCACTTTCTCTTATGAGATTACAAAGTACTCGATCATAAATTTCACTCATATCCGGAAATCTTGGTCCAAGTTCTTCTATATTGTTTCCAATCAAAGGAGATGGCACAAAACTCGAAATCTGATCTGTAATCATCATGAAATCGCCCGGATGAAATTGTTCACAAATTCCCCCAGCTGCATTCGTCAAAAACAAAACCTCTGCACCAAGCAGTTTCATCAGCCGGATGGGAAGAACAACATCCTGCATAGAATATCCTTCATAATAATGAACTCTTCCTTGCATAATTACAACCGGAACATTTCCGACATATCCAAAAACAAACCGTCCTTTATGTCCTTGAACTGTTGATACCGGAAAACCTTCAATATCATGATAACTAATCACTTTCTCAATTTGAATTGTATCTGCATAATCTCCAAGTCCTGATCCGAGAACTAACGCAATCTGCGGCTGAAACTCTGTTTTTTGTCTTACACTCTGATAACATTTTTGTAATTTTTCGTATACCATATTCATAAGCATTTCCCTCCTTTCTTTTATTATCTCACAAAACCAAAAAAACCGCCATCCACAGAATCAATTCCTGTGAATGACGGTTATCATTTTCAATCTTAAATTAAGCCAGTTTTTCTTTTGCAACTTCAACTAAAGCTGTGAAAGCTTCTGGTTCGCTGATAGCCATTTCAGATAACATTTTTCTGTTAATTTCAACTTCAGCTAATTTTAATCCGTGCATTAATTTGCTGTAAGAAAGTCCGTTCATTCTTGCAGCAGCATTAATACGTGCAATCCATAACTGTCTGAACTGACGTTTTTTCTGTTTTCTTCCTGCATAAGAACTTGTTAAAGCTCTCATAACAGACTGTTTTGCTACTCTATACTGTTTAGATCTGGCTCCTCTATATCCTTTTGCCAGTTTTAATACTCTATTATGTTTTTTCTTTGCGTTCATTCCGCCTTTAATTCTTGCCATTGCTTACATTTCCTCCTTAACGATCCATCTTACAGATATGGTAAAATCTTCTTCATATTCTTTTCGTTTGTTGCATCTGTCATTGCAGCTTTTCTTAAATTTCTTTTTCTCTTAGGAGATTTCTTTGTTAAGATATGGCTCTTATATGCCTTATTTCTTTTTAATTTTCCTGTTCCTGTCTTTTTAAATCTTTTTGCAGCTGCTCTACATGTCTTCATTTTTGGCATGATGATTTCCTCCTTCAATTCTTCCTGTATCTACTCATTATTTGAATATAGGCTCCATTCTAGTTTTTTGGAGCTAAAAACATAGTCATGCTTCTTCCTTCAAACTTCGGTTTCTTATCGATTGTTGCGATATCTTCCAATTCTTTTGCAAAGTCATCCAAAATTCCCTTGCTGGAATTTACATGAGCCAGCTCTCTTCCTCGGAAACGAAGAGTAACTTTAACTCTTGCTCCTTTTGAAAGGAATTTTCTTGCATGATTAATCTTTGTATTTAAGTCATTGGTATCAATATTTGGTGACATACGGACTTCCTTGATATCGATGACTTTCTGTTTCTTCTTTGCCAGCTTTTCTTTTCTTGTCTGCTCATATTTATATTTTCCATAATCGATAATCTTGCAGACTGGTGGTTTTGCCTTTGGTGAAATTTTTACAAGGTCTAATCCAGCTTCATCAGCCAGCTTCTGTGCTTCTCTTGCGGACATAATTCCAAGCTGTTCGCCATCCTTTGCGATCAGACGTACTTCCTTATCTCTGATCTGTCCGTTAATCATTAAATCGCTAATAATCTACACCTCCATGATAATAAAAAAGTGGATAGTTACAAGACTATCCACAGTAAATTCAAGCATGATCACGATACATCATATTCTTAAACGTTAACCCAAGACACATTTCTAAAAAACTCTTTTGTGCTAAGGTGAGAGTGGATACTCTTCTTTGCTGTAATGTTGCTCCACGCAACTTCACTTATCTTAGCACATCAAGTTTTTTCTGTCAAGTGTACACCAGGTAATTTCTATTTTATTCTTCTTTCTCTTTATAGTCATAATTATAATATTCACTATATCTACGATCACCATAAACGCTTCCTCTATGGTCAACTTTGTTCAAGACAGCTCCAAGTACACGGATATTACCACGTCTTAACTGTTTTACAACACCTTGAACAAAATTTCGTCTTACAGTTCCCTGTTGAATAACCACAATTGCCCCATCACAATATTTTCCAATAATTGCTGCATCAATAACAAGACCTACTGGAGGTGCATCTACGATAACAAAATCAAAATCTTCTCTCACTTTTTCCATAAACTCTTTAAAAGTTTCTGAGTTTAAAAGACTTGTTGGGTCTGGTGAAAGAGGTCCTGCAGGTACAAAATAAAATCCTGCCTGATCTACTTCATAAATCACTTCATCCATTGTAGCCTGTCCACTTAAATAATGACTAAATCCCTTTTCAACTCCCTGCATATGATGTGTTACTGCCATGACAGATCTTCTAAGATCACAGTCAATCAGAAGAATTTTCTTATTATTTTCTACCAATCTTCTTGCAAGTTCCATGGAAACAGTTGATTTTCCTTCATTCGCAATACTACTTGTCATTTCGACAACTTTGATATCTTTCCCAAGGAATGCAAGATTTGTTTTTAACTTGCTGAATCCTTCTGTCATTTGATAATCATCCATTGCAGGTAAATCCATTGTAATTTTCTTCATTTCCTAATTACCTTTTTCCTTTCTTTCCACGTTTGGAACGTCTGCTTGATTTCTTTAACGGCAGCTGTGTCAACATGTTTGTATCCAAATATTTTTCGATATCTTCTTCTTTGCGGATTGTATCGTTCATTATAAACTGAACAATAACAACTGCTGCTGCCAATACGAATCCAAGAACTGCGCCAATCAATGTATTTTTTGAAAGACTTGGACTATCTGGTTTATCCGCTTCATAAGCTTTTTCGATGATTGTTGGAGCTTTGATGTCCATCTTTTCAGAAACAGTCTTTGCTGTTACTTGTGCAAGTTCCTGTGTCATTTCCTGTGCCATTTTCGGATCGGAATCGGTAACCTTAATTTCCATAATTCGTGTATCAGTTGGGTTCTCAACTGTAATTTTCTTTTCTAATTCTTTATAATCCAAATTCAGCCCAAGATCTTTGATTACCTGTTCAAGAACTGGTCTTGTTTTTACGATAACCATATAATCCTGTGTTAACTGAGTTCCAAGTGTCAGATCAGTTAACTGAGAAATTCCACTTTTTGACATAACATAAAGCTGGGCACTAGAAGAATATTTTGGTGTAATTGCAAATGTTGTAATCAATGCGGATACTCCCCCAAATATAACCGTTGTCAGTAAAATTGCAACGATTCTTTTTTTCAGTGCCAAAAATAACTCTCTCAAGTCAATTTCAATTTCGTCATTTTCTAACTCATACATTCGTACTTTTCTCCTTTATCCATCATATATACTTCCCTTCGAGCAGAGCTGCGGGGTTATCATAGAGTACTTCCTCTGCTCCCCTTTTTAAAAGAATTCTTTCTGCCTGGTCCAAATCAGGACGACGTGTTTCAAGGTTGTGGCAGTCACTTCCTACAAAATGAAGAAGCCCCTCCTTCATTAACTTTTTAACAAAGGATGCCATTGGATGAAACATTCCACCCGGAATACTCTCTGCGTTTACCTGCAAATAGGCCCCTGCATCTACAAGCTCTTCTGCACGTTTTATCTTCTTGAAAACGGCTTCGTATCGTTCTACATGAGCAATCACCGGTATGTATCCTGCATAACCAAGTTCATGTACTGCCTGAAAAATAACAGAAAAAGGATCTTGTACTCCAAATTCTACAAGTACATACTTTGTATCATTTAGTGTTAACGCTTTTCCCTTATCTAAATCCTTCACTGTATTTTGCTGATAATAAAGCTCACTTCCAAGATATAATTGAATTCCAAGGTTGTATCCTTCTACTTTTTCACATAACATGTGGAAATGTTCTTTCAAAAGTTCTTTGTCTGGATGACCAAACTTTGGCCCATAATGAGGGGTCAACAAAATCTTGTCAACTCCCTGCCTTTTCTCTTCATGTAAAAGTGCAATGGATTCCTCTATATCTTTTGCTCCGTCATCTACTCCATAAATTATGTGTGTATGAATGTCAATCAATCCCATATTCAGCCTCCATCATTTTACTATTTTAAATTTCAATTGTAAATATATTTTTCTAAATATTCTATTATTCTCTGCTGAATTCTTCAAGTTCCAGTCCCTCGTTACGATCTAAAACAAACTGAATTCCCCATTCATTTTTGAATAATAGCAATGGATTACCTTTCATATCTTTTACTTTTTTAACCTCTGCAACACCGCGAAGTTTATTCATATCTGTATTTCGATCCTTAATCCATCGGATTGCCTGATAAGGAAGGGGTTCCAGACGTACTTCACAGTTGTATTCATTTTCCAGACGATATTTTAAGACATCGAATTGCAGTGTTCCTACAACACCAACGATAATTTCTGCAAATCCTGCCTCATGTTCCTGGAAGATCTGAATTGCACCTTCTTGTGCAATCTGTTCCACACCTTTGACAAATTGCTTTCTCTTCATGGAGTCTAACTGAATCACTCGTGCAAAATGTTCCGGTGCAAATGTTGGAATTCCTTCATATTCAAAATCATCTTTTGGAAGGCATACCGTATCTCCAATTGAAAATACTCCAGGATCAAAAACACCAATAATATCTCCAGCATATGCTTCGCTGACAACCTTACGCTCCTGAGCCATGATTTGCTGAGGTTGAGATAGACGCATCTTTTTACCATCCTGCACATGTTTCACTTCCATGTTTGCCTCAAATTTTCCAGAACATATTCTCATAAATGCGATACGGTCTCTATGATTCTTATTCATATTTGCCTGAATCTTAAAAACAAACGCTGAAAATCCATTGGTAACCGGATCCACTTCTTCTCCTTTAGAAATTCTTGGAAGCGGCTGGTTGGTCATTTTCAGAAAATGTTCCAAAAATGGTTCTACGCCAAAGTTTGTCAAAGCAGAACCAAAAAATACTGGAGACAGTTTTCCTTGATGAACTTTTTCCATATCGAGTTCTGCTGCCGCTCCATCAAGCAATTCAATTTCTTCCATTAAATTGTCATAGAAGTCTTCCCCAATTAAAGCCTTTGCATTTTCATCATCGGCAGATATAATTGTTTCTTTTGCTTCTTTTGATCCCCCAGTTGAAACAGCTTCAAAACGAAGAATATTTCTAGATGCTCTCTCATAAACACCTTTAAATTCTTTTCCACACCCAATCGGCCAGTTGATTGGACATGTTTCGATTCCAAGGACTTTTTCAATATCATCCAGCAAATCAAACGTATCCTTTGCTTCTCTGTCCATCTTATTGATAAATGTGAAAATTGGTATATGGCGCATAACACAAACTTTAAATAATTTAATTGTCTGTGGTTCTACACCTTTCGATGCATCAATGACCATGACTGCACAATCTGCAGCCATCAGGGTACGATATGTGTCCTCTGAAAAATCTTCATGCCCTGGTGTATCCAAAATATTGATACATTTTCCCTCATATTCAAACTGTAATACAGAAGAAGTAACAGAAATTCCTCTTTCTTTTTCAATTTCCATCCAGTCCGAAACTGCATGTTTTGCATTAGCCTTTCCTTTTACAGATCCAGCCGTATTAATTGCTCCTCCATAAAGCAAAAACTTTTCCGTCAAAGTCGTTTTTCCTGCATCCGGATGCGAAATGATCGCAAAAGTTCTTCTTCGGGCAATTTCCTGTTCTATATTGTTTGCCATTCTTTCTTTCCTCTTTTCTAGTTCAATGCATACACTTAGTCATAATATCATAACCTGGTAAAAAATTCTACTATCGAATCATATTTTCCTTGAAAAACAGCCATTTTCATAGCATTTTACTGGACGCGTTCTCTCAAAAAAGATATAATATTAACAAATATTTAAATCTGGAGGAAAGAATGATATGAGTATTACTACATTAACAAATAAAACAATTTCCATCGCTTTGAAGTCCCTCGGAGCAGAACTAACTTCCATCAAAGACACTGATCAGACCGAATATTTATGGCAAGGGAACCAAAATTTCTGGGGTGGACAGGCTCCGGTTTTATTTCCAATCGTAGGATCCATCCGTAACGGCAAAGCAACCATCTCTGGAAATAAAACTTGCTCTTTTGGTCGTCATGGGCTCGCAAGAAAGCTCGAATTTACGTTGCTTTCTTCCACAGATACATCTGCTGTATATTCTCTTCGTGCCGATGAAAGCACAAAAAAACAGTATCCTTTTGATTTTGAATTACAAATGATCTATGAACTGATCGATTATGGAGTAAAAGTTACACATAGAGTGATCAACCACGATTCTATACCAATGCCGTATTGTGTTGGTGGGCATCCTGCCTTTAACTGTCCAATCTCAAAAGATGAATCTTTTGAAGACTACATCGTAGAATTTGAACAGCCAGAAACTGCCAACTGTGCATTGCTTGATGAATCTGGCCTGATTCATAACGAAAATCGTGTTCCTGTTCTTAACAACGAGAAAACAATTTCTTTAAAACATTCCCTCTTCTATAAAGATGCTCTGATTTTTGATGAATTAAAATCTCGCAAGGTTTCTTTAAAACATAAGACTTTAGAAAAAGGTATTTGCGTAACATTCCCAGATTTTGATTATCTTGGTGTATGGTCCAGCGCTAATGATGGACCATTTGTTGCACTCGAACCATGGAGTGGAACTGCAACCTGCAGCGATGAAGACGATGTTTTCGAACATAAAAGGGGAGTACGTACTTTGCAGCCAAAAGAAGAACAAAGTCTAAGCTTTACGATTCAGATTATTAAAAAATAACCATGAAGCAGCACACTTTCACCTCGATTGACATATAACAGTACTTCATATAGATGTTTTCTAGTTATTTTTTAATTTTATTCTTATGAATATTTTACATAAAGATACCTCTGATTCCATTTTTTAAATCAGAGGTATCTTTATAATTGTATGATATAGCTTATAAGAGGTTACAAAACACAGATATCAAATTGATATTCTTTGTTTTCTCCTGGTTTGGCCATCTGTAAATTTCTCTTTTCTTCAAAACGATCACTTTCATCACTACATGTAGATAATCCTATCCAAGGTTCCAAGGCAATAAATGGTCCTTTATTTGCCGTAGACCATAACATCAGATATGGAAAATCTTTAAAAGAAAGAGTGAGTCCTTTGTCATGTTTTTTCCCGCGCAATGTCACTTTTCTTGAAACCAGCTTGTCAAGAATGATCATATCTTTTTCAAATAATTTATGGCGAAGTTGTAAGATATTCTGGTCTTTCAAAAATGGTGTGCGGTGTTTCATATCAATCAGACCGGTTTCTGATATCGGCGTTGGCACATCACATGTTTCTTTTTTTTCAAATACAAGTTCATAATCTTCGTAAGATTCCCCATCATAAAATGGACAACAAAATCCTGGGTGTCCTCCGATAAAGAACGGCATTTCCTCATCTTCCGATGTATTTTCCACGATGTACTTTGTCGTAATTGTCTTTCCTTCCAGTGTATAACGAATTCTCAGGCGGAAGCTATATGGATATTGTTCTTTCAGTTCCTCATTGCTTTCTATTTGAAATACAATGCTGTCATCTGTTTTTTCTACAAATTGAAATTCCTTTTTTCGTACGATTCCATGTCTTGGCATTTTTGTTATTTTCCCATGTCCGATTTCCGCCTGATCATTTCTCAGACTTCCGCAGATTGGAAAAAGTACAGGTGCCTGCCCGCTCCAGTATTGTTTATCTCCTTGCCAAAGATATTCTAGTCCGTCCTTATCTTTTATTGAATGAAGTTCTCCTCCAAAAGATTCAAAAACTACGGTCAATGCTTCACTTTTTAATGTATATTCCATATCAGATTCCTCTAAACTCTTTCTATCGTTACCTTTGGCAGAATTTCTTTCACATCTTCCATACGAATATGTCCAGTTTCTGGATTGATTGCATTTGCTGCTGAGACGGCAATGGCATAAGAAAGTGCTTCTTCAATTTTCATTTCACGCTTCATTGCTACTGCAAATGCTCCTACCATAGAATCTCCGCAGCCAACCGTATTAACTGCTTTTAATTTTGGCGGTCTTCCATGAAAAATTCCTTCCTCAGAAACAACCAAAGCACCGTCTCCACCTAAAGAAACTACTACATATTCAATTCCATATTGATCTCGCATTTTTTTTGCAGCATCAACGGTCTGCTGTCTGTCTGTAATCTTAACTCCAAGAATCGCTTCCAATTCTTCATCATTCGGCTTGATCATCGTTGGACCTGCCTTGATTCCTTCCTCTAAAGCTTCTCCACTCGTATCAAGAATCACACATTTTCCTTTTTCTTTGATTCTGTTTACCATTCTGGCATAAACATCTTTTGGAACTCCTGCTGGAACGCTTCCTGAAATTGTAAGAACATCACTTTTTTCAATCATCGGATCAAAATCTTTAAAAAACTGTTCGACTTCTTCTTTGCTTACCGGTGCTCCTGGTTCCAGAAATTCCGTAGAAGTCTCATCTTCCGCCAAAATATTAATACAGCTTCTTGTCTCATTTTTTATGCTTGTAAACTGATTTTCAATGCCATCGTTTTGTAATAGAGCTTTGACATAATCTCCGTTAAATCCACCGGCAAATCCTGTCGCAAAAACATCTTCTCCGCAAAAGTCAATAATTCTTGCGACGTTGAGTCCCTTCCCACCAGCAGAATTGATACACTTTTGTACTCTCGCAACTGTTCCTGGTTCTACTTTGCCTTTAATATAGTAAGCTTTATCCACTGATACATTTAAAGTTACCGTTGTAATCATATTTACGCCTCACTGTCAATTAAAATTTTTCCTTTTACAGTTCCTGGTGTTTTATACATTTCAAATGCTTCATCAATCTTACTTAATGGTTGTTTCTTAAAAATTAGCGCGTCTTCAAATTTTAACTGTCCAGTCTTAAAATAATGAGCTGTAAGAACCCATTCTTTTCCTGGAAAAGGAGAAAAAACAGTGAAATTTACCTACTCACTCCTCAAAATGAAGCGCATCCATTGCTTCTAATCCCACTGCCTTATTTACTGGATCAATTCCAAAGACGATACCAATAACTGCAGAAAGCAGTCATATAATCATGCTAATTAATATAAAAAATGTATAAGATAACGCTGTACTTTTGTCAATAGATATATTAAAATACATGAAGCAAAAATACTTTAAGGAGGTCTTTCTAATGGACTGGCATGGAAAACGTTTTTATTCTTTCGATAGCTTTTTAAAAAATTATTTTGGAGAAAAAGTTTATAAAGTATCCTTGGATGGTGGATTTACTTGTCCAAATCGAGATGGAACCATTGGAAATGGAGGCTGTATTTTTTGCAGTGAAGGAGGGTCTGGAGATTTTGCCTGCGACCGTTCTCTATCCATAACTGATCAAATTTCACAAGGCATTTCCAGAGTTTCTAAAAAAATAGAACACGGAAAATATATTGCCTACTTTCAAGCTTTTACAAATACTTATGGTCCTTTGGAAAAATTAGAACACCTTTTTACGGAGGCAATTTTAGACTCAAGAATCATTGCTTTAGCTATCGGAACAAGACCAGACTGTCTTCCTCCTCAAGTTCTTTCTCTGCTATCTAGACTAAATAAAATAAAACCTGTCTTTGTAGAACTTGGGCTTCAAACAATCCATGAAACAACTGCCAAATTTATCCGACGCGGATATTCTCTATCCTGTTTTGAAAAAGCTGTTTCTAATCTCCATGAAATTGGGGTTTTTACTGTAATTCATTTGATTTTAGGACTTCCCGGTGAAACAGAAGATATGATGCTTGATTCAGTCCGTTACTTAAATATGCTTCCCATCCATGGCGTCAAATTTTCTATGCTTCATATTTTAAAACATACGGATCTTGCCGACTATTATGAAGCACATCCATTTCCTGTTTTTACTTTAGATTCTTATGTAGAACTACTTTTGCAATGTATAGAAACCCTAAGAAAAGATATCGTCATTCATCGTCTGACTGGAGACGGTCCAAAAGATCTACTAATCGCTCCAATGTGGAGCTTGAACAAAAGAAAAGTTCTAAATGAAATTGCCCATCAAATGAAAATAAAAAATCTCCATCAAGGGGATTTATACTTTAACTTATAATAAAAAATAAAAAACAGAATTCTGTTGTCTTAGAATTCTGTTTTTATTTTATATTTCCTGCAATGCCTTTTTCAGTTCTTTTGCTGTTTGTACTTCTATATCCGGTACAATATTTCCCTCTGGCATTGGCCGTTTTCGATGATTAAACCAAATCACATGCCATCCGGCATTTTTTGCTCCAACTACATCAACTTCAAAAGTATCTCCGATAAACCATGTTTCCTCTGGTTTCAGTTGCATTGCTTCCTGAACTTTATAGAATGCCTGTACATCTGGTTTTGCCGCCCCAATTTCATCTGAAATAAACATGGTATTCTGATCAAACCAGTTAGAAAGATGAAGCTTTTGTATTTTCTTTCCCTGATTTTTGACTTTTCCATTTGTCAGCACACCAATTTTCTCAAAATCAGATTGACACATCGTAAGAATATCTGCAATCTCTTTTGGCACATGAATATGATTTTGATGATAACGATAACGTTCTTCAAATGTCTTTGCCTGCTCTCGCTTTACATCTATTCCAACATCTTTGTAAGTTTTTATAATCCGATAAGCGAACTCATCTTCGTTTGGGATTTTTCCTTCTATAGCCATATAAAATGCTTCATCGCTATAAGTTCTTGAAGCTTTGAAAAGTTCTTCACAATTTGCATCTGTCTGATCTGCAAAAAGTTCCTCATGTGCTTTTTGAAACGGTTCCATCAAATCATATAATGTGTCATCTACATCAAAAATAATATTTTTCATTTTAAATTAACCTTAATTTCTCAAGTGCTGTTGTAATTCCTTCTTCTTTTGTTGTTCCTGTTACCATTTTAGCTACTTTTCCTACTGCATCACTGTGACGTCCCATGGCAATTCCTGTCCCAACAGCTTTCATCATTTCTACATCATTATCTGCATCTCCAAATGCATAGCTATTTTCTTTTGCAATTCCCAATTTTTCAAGAACTTCCTTTATCGCATCTCCTTTTGTTATTCCTTTTAATGTAATATCAATAAAATTTTCGCGAACATGCTTTGCGCATTCAAATTCATTGGCAAATTCTTTTTTAAAGTCTTCAAAGACATCCGGTGTCTTATAATTCATCACTAATTTTGCAATATGATTATTTTTATCCCGATATTTCCATGGGGCAAACCACCGTTGTGGAAGACTGAATAATTCACAATGATAAGCAAAAAATTCCTCATCACTGTGCAGATAATAGGTAATATCCTGGGTCTCCAGCTGAATAATAGTATCTCTTGGAAAATATTCATCAATTACACGAAACAAAAGTTCATCCGGAATCGAAATATCACGAATCACTTCTCCTGCAATTTCTGTATAACTTCCATTACAATTGATACTTCCTTCAAATTTATCAATATCCGCTTCAAGGAAACGCTTGGTTCTTCCAGAACATAACATCGTAAGGTAACCATTCTCTTTCAGCTTCTTCAAGGATTCCACTGTTTTCGGTGTTGCTGTGGCAATCCGATCTACCTCATCTACTGTTGTCCCATCATAATCAAAAAAGACAACCCCTTTATACTGCTTCATAAATTTCCTCCATAAATATAATCTGATTTCATTGTACTGATAAAAGAACAAAAATTCAACAAAAAAAGAACCAACCTGTAAAAATCAGCTTTTTTCACAGATTGATTCCTTACAAAAACTTATATATTAGCTAAAATTTCATTTAAAATCTGGTTAACAATACCAGGATTTGCTTTTCCCTGTGTTGCTTTCATTGTCTGTCCAACAAGGAATCCAATCGCTTTTTTCTTTCCGGCTTTATAATCTTCTACAGATTTTGGATTATCTGCTACGATTTTTTCAATGGTAGCTCTTAAAGCGCCTTCATCATTCATAGATTTTAACCCATGTTCTTCTACATAAGCTACAGGATCTACATTTTCACTAAAAATCTTTTCAAAGACTTCTTTTCCGACTTTACGGTTAATTTCATTTCCTTTGATCATCTCGATCAGTTTTGCGAGATGTTCTGGTGAAAATGCGACATCATCAATTTCCATTTCAGATTCATTGACAAGACGCATTGTTTCTCCCATCAGCCAGTTAGATACTTCTTTAGGATCAGATCCAAGTGCAATCGTTGCCTCGAATAGATCTGCCAAATGTTTCGAACCTGTAATAATATCAATATCATAATCTGGAAGATCATATTCTTCTTTATAACGTTTCATCTTTTCATCACGAAATTCTGGCTGTGCACTTCTAATTTCCTCAATCCACTCATCGCTAATCTCTACTGGTACAAGATCTGGATCTGGGAAATAACGATAATCCTGTGCATCTTCCTTAGAACGCATCGCATAAGAAGCACCTTTTGTATCATCCCAACGACGAGTTTCCTGTACAACTTTCTCTCCTGCTTCAATTAGATCAATCTGACGTTCCATTTCTCCCTCAATTGCACGTTTGATTGCCTTAAAAGAGTTCAAGTTTTTCATTTCTGTACGTGTTCCAAATTCTTCTGCTCCAACTTCTCGAACAGATAAGTTTACATCTGCTCTCATAGAACCTTCCTGCAATTTGCAATCTGACGCACCAAGATACTGAATAATTAATCGAAGTTTTTCCAGATAGGCAATTACCTCATCCGCAGAACGCATATCCGGCTCTGACACAATTTCAATCAACGGAACACCAGAACGGTTAAAATCTACAAGAGAATCTCCTGTCCATGGATCATGAACAAGTTTTCCTGCATCTTCTTCCATATGAATTTCATGAATACGGACGTCCTTTTTTTCTCCATCTACATCAATTTCTACTTTTCCATTCCGACAAATCGGCAGATATAGCTGGGAAATCTGATAGTTCTGTGGATTATCCGGATAGAAATAATTCTTTCGATCAAATTTACAATTCTGTGTAATCGTACAATTTGTCGCAAGTCCAACAGCTGTTGCATATTCTACCACTTGTTTATTTAATACTGGGAGAGAACCTGGCATACCTGTACATACCGGACAAGTATGTGTATTCGGAGCTCCTCCAAATGCAGTGCTGCATCCACAGAAAATCTTTGTCTTTGTTGCCAATTCTACATGAACTTCCAGTCCAATGACGGTTTCATACTGTTTACTCATGCTCTGCACCTCCTTTTGCAATTTCTGGAGCTTCATAGGTTCTTGTCTGTTCAAATGCATAGGCTGCACGGATAACTTTCTTTTCCTGGAAACAGTCACCAATAATCTGTAATCCAATTGGCATTCCGTTGCTATCCTTTCCACATGGAAGAGACATTCCCGGAAGGCCTGCAAGGTTCACAGAAATCGTATAAATATCTCCGAGATACATCTTGATTGGATCACTTAAACTATCTCCAATTTTTGGTGCTGTTGTTGGAGCTACCGGTCCTAAAATTACATCATATTTTTCAAATGCCTTGTCAAATTCTTTTTTGATAAGTGCTTTTGTACGAAGTGCTTTTAGATAATAAGCATCATAATATCCAGAACTTAATACAAAAGACCCAAGCATAATACGACGTTTTACTTCCGGCCCAAATCCTTCAGAACGTGTCTTTTTGTACATATCATGAAGACCTTCATAATCTTTTGCACGATATCCATATTTTACTCCATCAAAACGAGAAAGATTGGAACTTGCTTCTGCAGAAGCAATGACATAATATGCTGGAATTGCATATTCTACCAATCCAAGATCAAATTCTTCTACGATTGCACCTTTTTCTTCTAGTACCTTTGCTGCATTTTTTACTGCCTGACCAACTTCTGAATCTAACCCTTCTCCAAAGTAATCTCTTGGAATACCAATCTTTAATCCTTTTACATCATCAACGAGGGCAGATGTAAAATCATAAGCATCCAATTTTACAGAAGTAGAATCTTTTGCGTCATAGGATGCAATTGTCTCCAGCAATGCTGCACAGTCAGAAACATCTTTTGCAATTGGCCCAATCTGATCCAGAGAGGAACCATAAGCAATCAATCCATAACGCGATACCGTTCCATACGTTGGTTTCATTCCTGTTACACCACAATAAGAAGATGGCTGACGGATTGAACCACCTGTATCAGATCCAAGTGCCATAAAACATTCATTTGCTGCAACAGCTGCAGCAGATCCTCCAGAAGAACCCCCAGGTACTTTATTCGTATCCCATGGATTTCTTGTAACACCAAATGCAGAAGTTTCTGTTGTGCTTCCCATGGCAAACTCATCCATATTTGTTTTTCCTAAAAATACAACACCCGCATCCATCAAGTTTTCAATAGCCTGTGCGGAATATGTTGGTACAAAATTTTCAAGGATTTTCGAACTACAGGTTGTTGTATATCCTTTCGTGCAAATATTATCTTTGATTGCCATCGGCACACCTGCAAGCGGTCCTGTATATTTTCCTTCTTCTATTCCTTTTTGTACTTCCTGTGCACGTTTTAATGCGCTTTCTTCGTCATATGATACAAAACCATGGATATCTCCATCCACTGCCTTGATCTGATGAAGTGCTGCTTTCGTTGCTTCCACAACCGAAATTTCTTTCTCTTTTATCTTTCTGCCCAGCTCTAAGGCAGTTAATCCTAAAATATTCATCGCTGCCTCCTATATAATTGTCTTTGGTACAACAAAAGCGTGATCCTGTTCTTCCGGCGCATTTGCCAGTGTATCTTCGCTTCCATCTCCATTTGTTACAACATCCTCACGAAATACATTGTGTACCGGAAATACGTGAGACATTGGTTCTACTCCACTGGTATCTAACTCATTTAATTTATCTACATAATCCAGCATGCTTTCCATATCTTTTTTTGCCTGCTCTTTTTCCTCACCAGATAGTTCCAGTTTGGCAAGAATACCGACATACTCGATTGTCGCATCATCAATATGATTTGCCATTTATTTTCCTCCTGTCATTTCTTATGCAATTAATGTTACCATAATTTTCAGATTTTTCAAATATAAATATGATTTATCATCTGCTTTATATGCTCAAAAATTTCCGGTGCAGCCTCTGAAAGAAAAGACAAAAGATAGATAATCGCAATTAAAATGAAAATAAAAATTTTACTTATCTTCCGGTTTTTTTTCTTTTCTTGCTTATAAGCATTATTCTTCTTTTTATTTTCATCTGAATGTTTTTTCTTATCATGAGCAAAAACAGGCGTTTTTGTTTTTTGATCTCTCGTCAGAACATCCCAATGATCCTTCTCCATCTGATTTTGCTGTTTTAGACGTGTGAAATCATAACCACACATCGGGCAGATTCCATTTCTTAATTTTTCTTCACAAATGGGACACTTTGTATATTTCATGCACCCTCCCTTTTCTTATCTGCAGATTATAAAACACCATCTTCCTGTAACATTTT
The DNA here is from genome assembly GCF_018918155.1 of Anaerostipes sp. MSJ-23. Taxonomy (GTDB): domain Bacteria; phylum Bacillota; class Clostridia; order Lachnospirales; family Lachnospiraceae; genus Anaerostipes. The sequence continues at coordinate 256,939 of NZ_JAHLPY010000002.1, read as the reverse complement.
TCCTACTTCCACATATTCACCAATACTTGCTTCAACATAGGCTATTTCTTTTTCTGTTAACTGTCTCTTTATTTTTGCAGGGCTTCCCATCACAAGACTTCCATCTGGAATTTCAACATTCTGAGTGATAAGACTTCCTGCTCCAATCAGACAATTCTTGCCTATCTTTGCTCCATTCATCACAATCGATCCCATTCCAATCATCGTGTGATCTCCAATCTGACATCCATGAATAACTGCATTATGTCCAATCGTAACACCATCTCCAATTTTCACACTGTATCCTTCATCAACATGAATCGTACAATTTTCCTGAACATTGCTTTTTTTACCAATAACAATCGATTCATCACCCTCACAGCGCATAGCTGTAAAAAACAATACCGTAGATTCTTCTCCAATTGTAATATTTCCGAGTAAAACGGTCTCTTTTGCTACTTTCGCTGAATCTGCAATTTTTACTTGTCCGTAATTCATTTCAACCTCCTGTTTTCTTTACTCAGTCCTTACTTTCAATCATTAACAGCAATCCAGAGTGGTATTCTATAATTCCCTCTGTCTCTTGCAACTCATTACTAATTGCTCTTGTTTTATGAAATACGAGCGTATCATTATTTAACAGATATTTAAATCCACGAAGCGTTACACCTTCTGCCTCATAGAATGGAATCAAAGAAACATATGTTCCAAACTGTTCTTCCTTTTTTATACAAAACTGATGTGGCAAGACAGTGATTCGATTATGTGAATCTACCATCTGGGCTTGAATTCCCCTTTTATGTGCAAATACAAGTTGTCCAATATTTCCAAGAACATGATCTAGTCTTGTACCAGTTGCTCCAAGCATTAAAATCTTATCTGCATCTATTTTTATAGCTTCCTGCATTGCAAGTCCTGTATCTGTGTCGTCTTTTTCACATGGAAAAATCATTTTTTCCTCTGTCGAAAAATGATCCATAACTTTCTTATCGCAACTGTCAAAATCTCCAAGAATTATATCCGGTTGAATCGACAATTTTTCTGCCTGCGCAAGACCCTTATCAGCCGCAATAATTTTATCTGGCTTCCATTCCTTGATATAGGATGAGGCGAAGACCGGGTCAAAGTCTCCGCCTGTTAATATCAGTACTTTCATTACCATTTTCTCTTTTCTTTTAATTCTGTATAAATATTTACATAATTATCGTATCGGATCTGGCTGATTTTACCCTCTTCCAGTGCCTTCTTTACCCCGCAGTCTGGTTCATGTGTATGACTACATCCCTGAAATCTGCACTGATCCTCATACTGTGCAAATTCCTGAAAATAATCCTTAATTTCTTCTTCCTCAAACATATGAATAAAAAGAGAGCTAAATCCTGGCGTATCAAGAACAAATGTATCCTCTTCGATACAGATTAATTCTGAATGTCTCGTTGTATGACGCCCTCTTTTAATCTTTTCACTGACTTCACCAGTTTCCATTTTAGCATCTGGCTGCAATAGATTCATCAGAGAAGATTTTCCAACACCAGATGGTCCAGCAAGAACTGTTGTTTTTCCATGGGTCAATCCACGAATCTCATCAATTCCCTCTTCTTCCTTTACACTAATAAATTTTACGAGATGCCCACAATTTTCATATACCTTTTCCAAAAGTTTAAGATCTTTTTCTTTTGCCAGATCTACTTTATTAAAACATACAATAACCGGAACATCTTGTTTTTCCATCATCATTAAAAAACGGTCAAGAAGATTATAATTCGGATTCGGATTTTTAGCTGCAAAAATGACAAGTGCCTGATCCACGTTGGAAACGGCTGGTCGAATTAGTTCATTGGATCTTGGAAGAATTTTTACAAGATTTCCTTCCTGATCCGCTTCATCCAAAATATCAATTTCTACATTATCACCAACCAGAGGTTTCACTTTTTTATTTCTGAAAATTCCTTTTGCCCTACACTGATAGACTTTCTCTCCTACTTGAACATAATAAAATCCAGCTATTCCTTTTATAATCTTTCCCTGCATTCCATAACACTCCTGCTATTCTTCTTCACTCTGAGGCTCTGCTGTTGTTGGTTCTTCGGTTGTTGTTGTACTTGGCTTACTTCCAAGACTGATGACAACTCCAACTGCAGTACCTTTGCTCACCTTTGTTCCAGAAGAAATGGTCTGACTGATCACATATCCTTCCTGAACATTATCATCATATTTTTTTGACTGAACAACTAATGTCAATCCCATATTTCGAAGCTGTTGTCTTGCCTCTGCCTCTGTATAATTTGACAAACTTGGCACTGTAACCTTCGTATCTTCCTCTTCTTTCTTTTCTCCACGGCTGACTACGATCGTCACAATCGTACCTTTTTCTACTTGTGTACCACTATCAGGAGACTGGGAAATAACTTTTCCTTCCTCTACACTAGAGCTATATTTTTTACTGATTGATACTTTTAATCCACGATTTCTAATGGTAGAAGCAGCTGAGGAACTGCTCATTCCGATTACCCCTGGTACAGATACTGTTTTCTTTTCTGCACCATTGCTTACTGTCAAAATGATCGTTTTTCCTTTTTCAACTTCTGTATCGCTCTTAATACTCTGTCTTGCAATTAATCCCGCTCTATATTTATCTGATTTTTCATATTGTGTTACTACTTTTAAATTATCTCCAATTTCTTCCTTTGCACTCTCTAAAGACATACCAAGAAAGTTTGGTACTGTATAACGTTCTTCATGTGTATCTTCTTTTTGATCCGATGGTTTCTCCGTTGTAATCTTTGGTGTACTGCTAGATGCTGCATCCCCAGAACGGAATAATCCGGAACTTTTGATTACAAATACAATGACTGAAATTAGAATGATCGCTCCGACAACGGCTGCCAGCACGATCACAAGCTTTTCAATTTTGGAATTCATTCCGCCTTCTTCTTCCTCTTCATCATCCGGATCTAGATAAGCATTACTTTCCACTGTATTTTCCTTGTCATCCTTCACATTTGATTGTGGCTCTTCTTTCATTTTTTGCTGAATATCATGAGGATTGATAAGAATCGTTGGAGAGTCATCCACCATAGGTGTCATTCCAACATAATCTCCAGATGTATCCTGAAAGACCAATTTCAAATCTCCGATCAACTCATCGGCTGTTTGATATCGTTCTTCTGGTTTTTTCATTACACATTTCAAAATAATTTTTTCTAGACTATCTGGTATTCCTTCCACAATCTGACTTGGAGGAACGATTTCATTTTGAAGATGCATCAATGCAATCGTTACTCCATTTTCATGATCAAATGGAACTTGTCCCGTCACCATTTCATACATTGTAATTCCTAAAGAATAAATATCACTTTTTTCATCACAAAAACGCCCTTTGGCCTGTTCTGGTGAAATATAATGTACCGAACCGATTGCTGTCGCTGTTGATGTCACAGTATTAGAATTTGCTGCTTTTGCAATCCCAAAGTCTGTTACTTTGATTGTTCCAGTTTCTGAAATTAATATGTTCTGTGGTTTTATATCCCTGTGTATAATATGATGTTTATGAGCATGTGAAAGAGCCGATGCTATCTGAATAGAGATATCCACCGTTTCTTTTGGAGACAGCCTCCCTTTATTTTGAATGTACTGTTTTAATGTAATTCCACCCGCAAGTTCCATAATAATATAATTAACCCCGGATTCTGCACCTACATCATATATATTTACAATATTCGGATGAATCAGGCTTGCAATTGCCTGTGCCTCCGTCTGAAATTTCTTTAAAAATTTTTCATCATCTACATATTCTTTTTTTAACACTTTAATGGCAACATTTCTATTTAATTTTCTGTCTTTTGCCATATATACGTCCGCCATTCCCCCAGATCCAATATGTTTTAGGATCTGATAGCGACCGCCGAGCACTTCGCCAATCTCTAACAATTGTTTTCACCTCAATTCCCTAATTCCACGATTACCAGTGAGATATTATCTTTTCCTCCATATTCGTTTGCACGATTAATAAGCTGGCTTGCTTTATTCTCCAGCTGGCTGTGGTCTAAAAGGAGTTCTTTCAATTCATCATCTGCTATCATATTCGTCAATCCATCACTACATAAGAGCAGATAACCTTCATTTGCCGTAAATTCAAAAAAATCCGGCTCTGCAGATACTGCCCCTACTGCTCTGGTTATTAAATTCTTTCTTGGATGGAGCCTGCTTTGATTTCTTTCAATGGCTCCTGCCTGGACCAGTTCTTCTACATAAGAATGATCCACTGTAATCTGTCGTAATTCTTTATCACCAAAATACAATCTGCTGTCACCAATATTCATAACAACAACCTGTTCTCCACAAACAGTTGCTGCCACAATTGTTGTTCCCATTCCTGCATAAGACGTGTCTTCTCTGCATTTATTCAGCAATTCCTGATTTACTGTCAGAATCGCCTGTCTCATGGATTCAATCACATCTTCATTTTCTGATATTCGCAGCAATTCCACAAACCGTTCTACTGTATAAGAAGACGCATATCCCCCCGCTTGATGGCCTCCCATACCATCAGCTACAATATACAAGTTATTTAATTTGCCTACTGGCTGATCACTGAAGAAAATCACATCCTGATTTTCTGTTCTGACCTTTCCAATATGTGAAGCTCCTACGGATCGCATATTTGTACTCCTTTACTTTCCAGACTGTAATTTTTTTCTTCTTAGTTGTCCACAGGCTGCATTAATATCTGCGCCCATTTCTCTCCTTATGGTAACATGTATATGATTTTTTTCAAGTATCTTTTTAAATTCCATGATAGATTCCGGCAAAGACTGCCTAAAATTTCTCTCTTTGATCGGATTGACCGGTATCAGATTCACATGACATGGAAAACCATGTAATTTTTGACAAAGTTCTCTCGCATTTTCCGGCTGATCATTTACCCCTGCTACAAGGCTGTATTCAAAAGTCATTCTTCTGTTTGTCTCTTTAAAATAATATTTGCATGCACTCAGTAATTCTTCCATTGAATAACGATTTGCAATTGGCATGAGTTCTTTTCTCTTCTCATCGTTTGGCGCATGAAGAGAAATAGCCAGGGTAATCTGTAAGTGTTTTTTTGCAAGTTCTTCTATTTTTGGAACAATTCCACAAGTTGAAATCGTAAGATTTCTCTGACTAATATTTAATCCTTGCTCAGAGGTAATCAATTCAAGGAAACGAAGAACGTTATCAAAGTTATCCATTGGCTCTCCTGTTCCCATCATAACTACATTAGAAACTCTTTCTTTTGTATCTTTTTGTATATAATAAATCTGACTCAACATTTCGGATGGTTCCAGATTTCTATCCAATCCACCGAGGGTGGAAGCACAGAAACGGCATCCCATACGACATCCGGCTTGGGAAGAAATACAAACAGAATTTCCATGTTTGTACTGCATCCATACACTCTCAATTACATTTCCATCGTGAAGTTCAAACAAATATTTTCTTGTTCCATCAATCTTTGAAACAAAACAATCCAGCATTTTTACTCCATACATATCATAATCAAGCTGAATTCTTTCTTTTAATTTTTTCGGAATATTGTTCATTTCATCCAACGAAAATGCAAGCCGCTTATGCATCCATTCATAAATCTGTTTTGCCCGAAACTTTCGTTCATGAATTGACTCCATATACTCTTCCAGCTCCGAAAGTGTCATTGATTTTATATCCATTTTATCTGCTTTTCCTCCTTAATTTCCCAACAAAGAATCCATCACATGGATGAATTCCTGGCAGAAGCTGAATATATCCGTCTTTTGCTGTATCAATGGTCAGATTTTTTGGCAACTCTTTTGTCAAATCCACAGGAGAGTAATCAAAGTTTTCTATAATCCACTGATAATTTTTTTCATTTTCCTGTGGATTGATCGTACATGTGCTATAAAGTAAGATTCCACCTGGTTTTACATATTGTACAGCACATTTTAAAATTTCTCTCTGAAGGGATGCAAGTTCTTTCAAACTTTCTTCTGTCACATGATATTTAATATCATTTTTTCTTCCCATAATTCCAAGTCCAGAGCAAGGAAGATCTGCAATAACAACATCTGCTTTTTCTATCATTTGTTTATCTAAGATTCTTGCATCCGATATCTGCACTTCCATATTTGTAAGTTTTATTCTTTCAAGATTATCTTCCATTAGGTCCGTTTTATATTCTGTCAAATCTCTCGCAATCACTTTTCCACTTCCACAGAGTTCATCTGCAATGTAAATTGCCTTTCCTCCAGGTGCACTGCAAAGATCCAAAACTATCTGATCTTTTTTTACATCGCTCAAAGAAGCTGCAAGCATAGAACTTTCATCCTGAACCGTACATTTCCCATCACGAAATGGTTTTAGACGATAAAGAGAATCATAGTTAGAAATCTTCAAGGCCTTTTCCATCAATTGTCCATCTCTTACAACCACTTGTTCATCTTCTAATTCTTTTCTTATTTCTTCTTTTTTCGCTCTTGACTTCAAACAGCATAAAGTTGTTTCCTTATTTTGAATAAAAGAGGATGCCATTTTTTCAACCACATCCATCTTATAAGTTTTTGCAAAAAAGCGTAGAATCCATTCTGGAATTGAATATTTGACAGACAGATAAAAAATTTCATTTTTTGCTCGATTTGGCCATATAATCTCTTCTTTTTTTCTGGAAATATTTCTCAAAACTCCATTCACAAATCCAGAGAGCCTTGAAAATCCACGTTTTTTTGCAAGCTTTACCGATTCATTGCATGCAGCAGAATCTGGTACCTGATCCATATACAAAATCTGATATACTCCCATACGCAGTAATGCACGAATCAGTGGTTTACATTTTCTTACCTTTGTCTTTGAAAATTGATCAATTACATAATCGATCGTAATTTCGCGTTCTAAAGTTCCCTCTACAAGTCTTGTAAAGAAAGCCCGATCCCTTTTTGGTGCAAGTTGATATTTTTCCAGTACATTTCCAACAGCAATATGGGATAATTCTTCTTTTTTATCTACTTTTTTATCTACTTTGATTAGCACATCCAGTGCCAGTTCTCTTGGATGATCCATAAAAAACTTAATCTCCTAATACTATTCCTTTTTCTACTGAGCGCCCAAGCAAAAATGCCTGTACTTGCATTCTTTTCTTTCCGGCAAGTTGAATTTCCTTTAATGCCAACGCATTTTCTCCAGTTGCCACAAGAATTGAATCTTTCGTTACATCTACAATCGTTCCAGGTTTTTCATTTCCCTGATATTCCACAACATCTGCATCCCAGATTTTCATTGTTTTTCCACTCATAGATGTATACGCACTCGGCCATGGGTTCATTCCACGAATCAGACGTTCAATTTCATTTGCTGATTTTGTAAAATCAATTTTTCCCATTTCTTTAGAAAGCATTTTTGCATAACAACTTTTACTATCATCCTGTTTTATACGCACGGCAGTTCCAGCTTCTAATTTCTTTAAAGTCTCAAGAAGAAGATCTGCGCCAGCTTCCATTAACTTATCATGAAGTGTTCCTGCCGTTTCTTTTGGATCTAAAACAACTTCCACTTTATCAAGCATGTCTCCTGTATCCAATCCTTTTTCCATAAACATGGTCGTAATTCCTGTTTTTTCCTCACCGTCAAGAACCGCCCACTGAATTGGCGCTGCCCCGCGGTATTTTGGAAGAAGGGATCCATGAACATTGATACATCCATATTTAGGAATATTTAAAATACTTTCTGGAAGAATTTGTCCATAAGCCACAACAACAATCACATCCGGATTTAATTGTCTTAATGTCTCAATAAACGCTTCCTCTTTTGCTCTTACCGGCTGATAAACCGGAATATTATACTCTACTGCCTTTTCCTTTACTGGAGGAAACTGAACTTTTTTTCCGCGTCCTCTTTGCTTATCCGGCTGTGTTACCACACCAATGACTTCATGATGATCAATCAAAGCCTGCAGTGTTGGAACTGCAAACTCTGGTGTTCCCATAAAAATTGCTCTCATTTTATTCTCCTTCTTCTTCATAAGTCACATTACGTACCGGTTCTTCTGCAACATCTGGATATAAAACACCATCCAAGTGATCTAATTCGTGACAGATTGCTCTTGCTAAAAGCCCATGTCCTTCGATAGTAATTGGCTCCATATTCACATCATAGGCTTCACAGATGACGTGATCTGGACGTTTTACAGTTGCTACCTTCCCTGGAAGACTTAAACATCCCTCATCTCCAACTTGTTCTCCATCTTTGTGTGTGATGACTGGATTAATTAAAGCGAATTTCTCACCTTCTTCATAAGTATCAATTACAACGATTCTTTTTAAAATTCCAACCTGAGGCGCTGCAAGTCCAACACCCATAGCATCATACATTGTATCAAACATATCCTCTACCAGTGTTTTTAAACGTGGTGTCATTTCTTTTACTTCTTTTGATGTTTTTCTAAGAACATCATCTCCCATTATACGAATTTTTCGAATTGCCATCTTTTTTCTCCTTTTCAATAACTGTTCATTGGGTTAAAGTCAAAATTTATAAATATTTCTTTTTGTATTTCCTGTTTCATGATCCATTGTTCCAAATGATCTTTCACTTTTACAAGTGTTTGATACTCTGGATCTTTGATATAAATTACTCTTCGATATTCATCATTAATTTTTGCAAAACTTGCCTCTGCAGGTCCTATCATCATTACGCCCATCTTTTTGACAACCTTTGCCATCTCTTCTGATATCTTTTTTACCTTTTCTTCTTTCTTTCCATATAAGAATACAACAAGCATCTGCCATACCGGAGGATATTTCATTAAAGTCCGGTATCCAATTTCCTGCCGATAAAATTCTTTGTAATCTTGAGCAGCGGCAGTTACAATACTATAATGTTCCGGTGAATAAGTCTGAATAACGACTTCTCCCGGTTTTTTATCCCTTCCTGCTCTTCCTGCCGCCTGAGTCAATAGTTGAAAGGTTCTCTCTCCAGCACGATAATCATTGGCATGCAAAGACAGATCTGCAGCAAGAACTCCAACAAGTGTTACATTAGGAAAATCATGCCCCTTTACAATCATTTGCGTTCCTACCAGAATTTGTGCATCCCCTCTTAAAAATGCCGAGAGAATTTGTCGATGACTATCCTTCTTCCTCGTTGTATCCATATCCATTCGCAATGCTTTCACTTCGGGAAATTCCCGATGAATGGCTGCCTCTACCTTTTGTGTCCCAAGGCCAAAAGCTCCAATATAAGGGCTTCCGCACTCTGGACATACCTGAGGCATTTGTGTTTCATATCCACAATAATGACATTTCAAACTTCCATCTTTATGATAAGTCATCGATACATCACAATGCGGACACTCCATCACATGTCCACAACTTCGACAAGATACAAATCCAGCATAACCTCTCCTGTTTAAAAATAACATGATCTGTTCACCTTTTTGAATACGATCTTGCATAAGAGTTCTTAATCTTCGGCTAAACATACTACGATTTCCATTTTTCAATTCTTCTCGCAAATCTTCAATATAAACAGAAGGCAATACTGCCTGTTTCGCTCTTTTTGTTAACTCCCATAAGTGATATGTTCCATTTAATGCTTTTTGATAACTTTCTACTGATGGAGTGGCTGAACCTAAAATTACCGACGCACCCTCCATCTGTGCTTTATGAATAGCAACTTCTCTTGCATGATATTTCGGCATCTGCTCACTTTTATAACTTCCTTCATGTTCTTCGTCAATGACAATCAATCCAAGATTTGGAAATGGTACAAACAGTGCCGATCTCGGTCCAATGATTACATCAATATCTCCCTGCTTTGCACGAAGCCATTGATCATATTTTTCTCCCCTAGATAATCGAGAATTTAAAATCGATACCCGATCTCCAAATCTCTGCGTAAACCTTCGCACGGTCTGATAAGTCAATGCGATCTCTGGAATCAAGACAATTGCTTGCTTTCCTCTTTTTATTACTTCTTCGATCGCCGACAAATATACTTCTGTTTTTCCACTTCCAGTAATCCCGTAAAGCAAATACGTCCGATACGTCTGCGTTAAAAGATCTTGCCGAAATTCATCAATCAAACCTTGCTGCTCTTTATTTAAAGCAGGCGCTGGTACGATAATGTTATCTCCAGAATTTGGATTCCGATAATAATATTGTGTAATCACGCGAATCACATCTTCCTTCACCATACGATCAATTGTACTTTTTGAAATCTTCCATTTTTTTGAAGCTTCTTCCCACGAAATTCTTTTGTGTTCCTGATCAAGAAGAACCGCAAGTAATCTTGCCTTAGCCACATAATGACGTCCAAAATATTCATCAAGCAATGCTCGACCATGGACAGGATCTATTTTTAATTCAAGAAAACGATGTACTTTCTGCTGCATTTTTTCCTGCACTGGAAGTACAGTTTTTAATGCCTGTATCATCGTAGAACCATAATTTTTCCTAATCCAGTACGCAAGATCAATCATTTTTGATTCCATCGTAACGCTTTTCTTTTCAATCCGGATAATTTCTTTTACTTTCCTCTCATCATAATCAATCGTATCAGATAAACCGATGACAAATCCCTTCTGTTGTCTATTTCCTCTTCCAAAAGGTACGATCACCTGCTGACCGACACAAATATCTCCTTGCAGGGAAAGAGGCACTTTGTACCCAAATACGCGATCCAGTGCCTCATGAGAAATATTGATGATAATATCCGCATATAATTTTTTCATAAACTATTTAATAACGTGCCCCTTCTCTCTTAACACTTTCACAACCTTATCTACTTCACTTCTGCAGATCTCGTGTGTCTTTGCTTCAACCATGACACGAATCAGTGGTTCTGTCCCACTTTCACGAACAAGAACACGTCCGTCATCTCCAAGTTCTTTTTCAACTGCCTTGACTGCTGCCTGTACATCTGCATCTTCCTGCGCAGCTTTTTTATCTGCCACACGAACATTTTCCATAATTTGAGGAAGAATTTCCACAGGTTCTGTCAGTTGTCCTAATGTCTGTTTTTGTTCGATCATTGCTTCCATCAATTTCAAAGATGTTAGGATACCATCTCCAGTTGTTGCAAACTTACTGAAAATGATATGTCCAGACTGTTCTCCACCAAGCGCATGTCCATTTTTCACCATATTTTCATTTACATATTTATCTCCAACTGCTGTTTTTTCATAAGAAATACCTGCAGCATCAAATGCTTTATATAATCCAAGGTTCGACATTACAGTCGTAACAACTGTATTATTGTTCAGTTCCCCGTGTTTTTTCATATACTGTCCACATACATATAAAATCAGGTCACCATCTACAACCTTTCCATTTTCATCAACTGCGATACAGCGATCCGCATCACCATCATATGCGAAACCAACATCCAGATGATTTTCCTTCACATATCCCTGAAGAATTTCAATATGTGTGGAACCACAGTTTGTATTAATATTCGTTCCATCCGGATCATTATTAATTACATAAGTTTCTGCTCCTAACGCATGAAATACATTTCCTGCAATAGCAAAAGAACTTCCGTTTGCACAATCCAATCCGACTTTCATGCCCTTAAAAGAACGTGTTGCAGAAGAAATCAGATATCCAATATAATGATTTCTTCCGGCAGAATAATCTTTCGCACGTCCAATTTCTTTCTTTGTCGCAAATGGAATTTCATCAATCTCTCCATCAATATAAGCTTCTACTTTTGCCTCTACCTCTGCTTCCATCTTATGACCCTGTGCATTGATTAACTTAATCCCATTATCATAATATGGATTATGACTTGCAGAAATCATAATTCCACAATCAAACTGTTCTGTTCTTACAACATAAGCCACACTTGGAGTTGTCGTTACATATAACATATAAGCATCTGCACCAGATGCTGTTAATCCTGCTACTAGTGCATTTTCAAACATGTAACTGCTTCTTCTCGTATCTTTTCCAATCACAATCTTTGCTCTTGATGTTTTCTGATTGAAATACCATCCAAGATAACGTCCTACTTTATATGCATGTTCTACTGTTAAATTTATATTTGCTTCGCCACGAAAACCATCTGTTCCGAAATATTTACCCATTTCATAACTCCTTACTTTGCATTTTTTCCTAAATGTTATCTTATCATACATACGAATACTTGTGAAGCCTCACAAGATAAAGTCCCCTACTTCCAACAAAGCAGAGAAGAAAAACCTGCCAGCATATCTTCATTGCCGGCAGGCATTTGTGTTTCTTCTATATAATATTATCTGTTCCATTCCATCCAGGAAGCTCCTGTATAGAAGCCTTCCCGGTTTCAAGCATATTCTTACGATTCACTTTATATAATTCCACCCATGTTGCCTTCTCATATGGATGAACATATAATACTTTTACAATTCCAAATGTAATTGCACCCAGCATCTCCCATCCAATAAAAGAAAGATCTAAAATAAAAGCATCCATTTTTTGACCATCCATCATTTTTTTACTAATCTCAAATGCGCGTTGCCTTGAAATTTCGGGATTTTCAGCCAGAATATAAGGAATCATAGAATATTCATAATTCTTTATAATACCTGGAATAATTAATAACAACCCCCATAAAAAAATATATAAATCTCTCAAAAATAAAGTGAAGGTCTTTCTAACATAAGATCCTTTTTGAAAACCGTAAAGAATCAATCCAAGTTCTGCTTTTTTATCACTATTTTCCTCAAAAAACCGTGCCCCACCAATTTCAAATAAATTTCCAATAAAAATACTGAAAAGAATCACAATCAATGCCCATACAACACAAAAAATAGCGACAATATACAACGATCGATCTTCGGTAAACACAGAATAGAAAAAATTACCAACTTTTCCAAACGCAGATGGCAGAATGGAATCTATATCTAAATTTTGTCCAGAATCTATAACTTCCTGCCGAATTTCTCCTGTGATATGATCAACACCACCATAACTTCCAGATATTATTCCAAGAACCAGTGTTGCAATAACAACAATCCAATAATTTCTGTGAAGTGCTTTTTTCCCATTCTCTTTTAATTGTCCTCTTGTCCACATAAAAATCCCCCTTGCTTTTCACTTTTTTTCATTTGATACACATTTGATTTTTAAGTTATATATGTATTATACACTTTTCCCTTATCATTTGTCTCACCTTTTTTGTTTTTTCTAACAGGAAAGAGGGCCTAGTCATAACACATAACTAGACCCTCTTGCTTAAAGGTTTCTATGAAAGAAATTGTATTTTAATTCAGATGGGGATCACCACTGAATTATTTTACAAAATCTTTTACTTTTGCTGCGATACTGTCACCGTCCAAACCGAATTCTTTCACCAGTTCAACAGCTGGACCTGAATGTCCAAATACATCGTTTACTCCAATTTTTAACACTGGAGTTGGAAGTTTTTCTGATAATACATCACATACTGCACTTCCAAGACCACCAATGACAGAATGTTCTTCCACGGTTACGACTTTTCCTGTTTCTTTTGCTGCTGCAAGAACCAGTTCCTCATCCAGTGGTTTTACTGTTGCCATATTGATTACTTTTGCACTGATACCCTCTGCTTCCAGTTTCTTTGCTGCTTCCAGAGATTCTGCCACACAAAGTCCATTTGCAATAATTGCAACATCTGTTCCTTCTTTTAAGACGCAGCCTTTTCCGATTTCAAATTTGTAATCTTCATCATTGATTACAGGTACGGCCAGACGTCCAAATCTCATATAGACAGGCCCTTCCATGGCTGCTGCTGCTTTTACAGCAGCTCTTGCCTCTACATCATCTGAAGGAACAATGACTGTCATTCCAGGAATTGTACGCATTAATGCGATATCCTCACAACATTGATGAGTTGCTCCATCTTCTCCAACAGAAATACCACCATGAGTTGCTCCAATTTTTACATTTAAATGTGGATATCCAATAGAGTTTCTCACCTGTTCAAAAGCACGTCCTGCTGCGAACATTGCAAAACTACTTGCAAATGGAATCATTCCTGCTGCTGCAAAACCTGCAGCGATTCCCATCATATTACACTCGGCAATACCGCAGTCAATATGTCTTTCTGGAAATTCCTTTTTAAACATTCCTGTTTTTGTTGCAGCGGCTAAGTCAGCATCTAAAACTACAACATTAGGGTTTTCTTTTCCTAATTCAACTAAAGCTTTTCCATAGCTTTCTCTTGTCGCAATCTTTTTTACTTCTGCCATCTTACTCGCCCACCTTTTCTAATTCTTCCAACGCCTGTTTACATTGTTCATCATTTGGTGCAGAACCATGCCATGAAACCTGATTTTCCATGAAGGATACACCTTTTCCTTTGATCGTCTTCATGATGATCGCTGTTGGTTTTCCTTTAAATTCTTTTGCCTGTTTAAAAGCGTCCGCGATCTGATCAAAATCATGTCCATTAATTTCTACTACATTGAAATTAAATGCGGCAAATTTTTCTCCGATCGGATATGGAGAGCAGACATCTTTAATATTTCCATCAATCTGAAGTCCATTATTGTCAACGATAACAACAAGATTATCTAATTTTCTAGATCCTGCAAACATTGCTGCTTCCCATACCTGTCCTTCCTGAATTTCACCATCTCCAAGAAGTGTATAGGTGCGATAATCTTTGTTTTGAAGTCTTGCTGCCATGGCCATACCAACTGCTGCAGAAATTCCCTGACCCAAAGATCCGCTGGACATATCAACGCCAGGAATCTTCTTCATGTCTGGATGTCCCTGAAGATAAGATCCAATATGTCTTAATGTTAACAGATCCTCTTTTGGGAAATATCCTCTTTCTGCAAGAGTTGAATAATATCCAGGGGCAACATGACCTTTTGATAACACAAAGCGATCTCTATTTTCATCTTTTGGATTTTTAGGATCAACATTCATCTCAACAAAATATAAATAAGCAAATACATCTGCTGCAGATAAGGATCCACCCGGGTGACCGGATTTCGCTGCATGTGTTGCCTTAATGATTCCTTTGCGGATTTCATTGGCTGTCTTCTTTAATTCTGCGGTTGTCATTGTGTTTACCACCCTTTCTTATTCTCCGAATACTGCTTTGTAATCTGCCTGGAATTTAGCGATTCCCTGATCAGTTAATGGGTGTTTCATCATCTGTTCAAATACGTTATATGGTACTGTTGCAATATCGGCACCCATCTTAGCACATTCCAGTACGTGGATTGGATTACGGACACTTGCACAAATAATCTGTGTATCAATATCACCAGCCATATCAAAAATTTCTTTAATGTCTGCAATCAGATCTAAACCGTTCTGTGAAATATCATCTAATCTTCCAAGGAATGGCGATACATAAGTTGCTCCTGCTCTTGCTGCAAGTAATGCCTGATTTGCACTAAAGATCAATGTCAGGTTTGTTTTAATTCCTTCTGAAGATAAAACTTTTGTAGCTTTTAATCCTTCAATTGTTGTAGGAATTTTTACAACCATGTTTGGATGAATCTTTGCAATTTCTCTACCTTCTTTAATCATTCCTTCTGCATCTGTTGTTGTAGCTTTTACTTCTCCACTGATTGCTCCATCAACAATAGAAGTAATTTCTTTGATAACATCTTCAAACTGTCTTCCTGATTTTGCAATTAATGATGGGTTTGTTGTTACCCCACAGATAACTCCCATATCATTTGCTTTACGAATCTGATCTACATCGGCTGTATCTACAAAAAATCTCATGTTCTTATTCCTCCTAAAAATGCGTTTCATCTTTGCCCTGGTATCATTAAAACATGGATCTTTCTGCTTGTCAAACTCCGAAAAAGCCCGTATTTGCGTATGTTTCAAGGATTTCATTAATATTTTTTGCAAATATTAATAACTCTTCTTTTTTTGAAAAAATTGCGATCATTCTTGACAATTTTTTCACCTCTTAAAACATCCATTTTCTCTGTATTTTTCCCACCCTTTATGTTATGATAAAAGCAGATTCACTAATATTTTAACAAGTATTAGTAATTTTTTCAATTATTTATTAATTGCTATTAATTAATTAAAAAAATTTTGATTAGGAGAAAATCATGGGTCAAAAAAAGAAAATTACGACAAAAGATATTGCAAAATATGCTAATGTCTCTCAATCTGCTGTTTCCATGATTTTAAATAACAAAGCGGATGTATCTTTTTCTGACAGTACCAGACAGCGCGTTTTGCAAGTTGCAAAAGATCTTGGCTATGAGAAAAAGAAAAAAAAGAGTACTCCTTCCGAGTCTTTATCAAAAGTCATTGTGATTATGTGTCCTTTTTTATCCAATCACTACTATACCACATTGATCCACTCAATTACAGAGCGAGCTCACGATTATGGTTATGTAACTTTTGTAGCACCCACTTTAAGAAATCCAGGAACAGAACAATATTATTTGGATATGTTGCAGCATCAGGTAGAAGTAGCTGGGATTGTATATCTCTACCCAACCTCTTTTCTGCCAGAAGTAAATCAAATGTCCAAACAGCTTCCTATCGTTAATATTGGTGATAAAAACGATGATATCTCTTTTGATTCCATTCATATCAGCAGTGTAAAACCTGCTTATCTAGTCGCAGAACATTTGATTTCTTTAGGTCATCGCAAAATCACCTATATTTCAACACCAATCAGTGACGTAGAGCGTTCTAGATCCAAACGCTATGAAGGTCTTGTAAAAGCCTATCGCGATCATGGAATTGGAGACAATTGTGTAACCTTACGCTCTCTTTCTCCTGGAGAATACAATCTTCTTTCTCCAAATATGCTGGAATATTCCTCTGGTTTTAATCTTACAAAACAGATATTAATAGAAGGAACAGATTCCACTGCTTTTGTTGGATATAATGATATGGTAGCATTTGGCATTCTTGATGCACTTTATGAGATGAAATATAAAGTGCCCTCAGACTTCTCTGTCTGTGGATTCGATAACGTCCCTATGGCTGGCATGAATCGAATTTCTCTTACGACGGTAGAACATTCCATTGAAGCAAAAGGACGAGAGGCTGTTGATATTATTGTAAGGATCCGAGATTCTAAGACAAAAAATGAACCTCGTAGTTTTGTAACAAAGCTTGAATTTGAACCTTTTATTGTAAAAAGAAAAACCACTGGAAAAGCACGTGTATAAAAAGTTTTTAAAAAAAACAAAACAAATTGGAAATTTATGCTACAATAAATATGTTATTCATAATGAAAAGACAAGAAGGGAGTTTATTATGTCAATTTTAGTTGCTGGCGGAGCTGGATATATTGGAAGTCATACTTGCGTTGAATTATTAAATGCAGGAAAAGATGTTGTCGTTGTTGATAATCTTTACAATTCCAGCGAAGAAGCCATCAAAAGAGTGGAAAAAATCACAGGAAAAACTGTGAAATTTTATAAAGCAGATATTTTAGATCATGATGCTCTGGAAGATATTTTTTCTAAAGAATCTATCGATGCCGTTATCAATTTTGCTGGATTAAAAGCGGTTGGCGAATCTGTACAAAAACCATTGGAATACTATCATAATAATATTACTGGGACTTTAATCCTATGTGATGTTATGAGAAATCATGGTGTAAAAAACATCATCTTTAGTTCTTCGGCTACTGTTTATGGTGATCCCGCTTTTGTTCCAATCACAGAAGAATGCCCAAAAGGAGAAATTACAAATCCATATGGACAAACAAAAGGAATGTTGGAACAAATCCTTACAGATCTTCATGTAGCCGATCCAGAATGGAATGTGGTATTACTACGTTACTTTAACCCAATCGGAGCACATGAAAGCGGACTAATCGGAGAAGATCCAAAAGGAATTCCAAATAACCTTGTTCCTTATATCGCACAAGTTGCTGTTGGAAAATTGAAATGCCTTGGTGTCTTTGGTAATGATTATCCAACTCCAGATGGAACTGGTGTCCGTGATTATATCCACGTTGTAGATCTTGCAAAAGGACATGTAAAAGCACTGAAAAAACTGGCTCCTGGATCCGGAGTTTCTATTTACAATCTTGGAACAGGTATTGGATACAGCGTTCTGGATGTCCTTCATGCTTATGAAGAAGCATGCGGAAAAGAACTCCCATATGAAATTAAGCCAAGAAGAGCTGGAGATATCGCTACCTGTTACTGTGATGCAACAAAAGCCAAAGAAGAACTTGGATGGGTTGCTGAAAAAGGTATTAAAGAAATGTGCGCAGACTCATGGAAATGGCAACAGATGAATCCAGACGGATACGGTGAAAATTAATTCCATTTTTTTAAAACAAAAAACAACCGGGAAGAATTTTCCGGTTGTTTCTAATTTTATCCTTTTAATGTACTAACCCACCCATTTTAAATGACTCTATGACAAGTTCCAGAATTTGCGGATTACATTCACGATATTTAAAATAATACATCAACATGTCTGTGTATTCTACCAATTTCTTTGCATATGCTTCTTTTATAAAGTGTTTCGTCCCGCACAACAGACATTCGTTAATCAAAAGATAGGATGCAAAACGTTCATTAATAAAAATATCTTTTTCCTGATCAGAATAATCTCGAAACTGAATTGGTTTTCTTCTTACAATCCAGGCAATCGTATAGGCAAACAGTTTCTCTGTTCGAACCCTTTCAATACTATGAAATTCCTTCAATCTCATAACATCCATAAAATAATCCAGAATAACCTGCATTAAAATTCTTTCATTACAATAGGCGGTATCAGAATAACCAGCAACTTCTATAAATTCCATTGCTGTTTTTTGTAATTCTTCAAAACGTTCTCGGAATTTCTCTACTCCGATTTCCTCCAGAAGCTCCAGGTAGTTTTCCATTTCAAACAAATTATGTTCCATTTTATTTTCCTGCCTTTTTGATTTTCCTTAACAATTTCAACTCTTCCAGACGTTGTCCATGATGAACAATTAGATTATTAACATCTGATTCCAGATTAAATCTTGCCTTTGAAAAATATTCTGCCTGAGCAGGTCCTGAAAAACCAACCGATGATTTTGGCAACTTATCGATCTTATGCTGTCCGGAAAGAATTTCTTCAATCAGGCGATCAATACGACTTGTCTCTTCCATAAATCCATCATTATATATTGTAGCCATAAGATTTATCCCTTTCTTAAAAACATCCGATTCATATAATCTTTTGCATCAATCTCTCCATCCTGGACTTTTGGAATCTTCGATTCAAAAATATTTTGTGCATTTTTTTCGATACGACTCCAATTATTGTAACTATCCTTTTTAAAATACTTTTCCACATCACTCCAGCCTTCTTCTCCAAACTGAAAACAGGTAGAAATAATTTCATCCACAGAATTCAGCAGTTCCGCCACAACACTTGTATAACGATGAAGAAAATGATTATTCTCACGATATGGATATTTAACAAAATGATCAAACTCTCCATATACTTCTTCTGCGATCGTACGTACTTGAATTTCACAGTAATACTGCTTATATTTTAAAATATAATGCTGAGAACGATATCCTTTATTTGTATATTCTTTATGAATGGTATGATTAAAAATATCTCTGTCTCCATAACGGATATAAGCCCGAGGAATTTCTGCCATCGCAATCTCATATTGATCGTTTTTATGAAGTCCAAGTAGAAATTGATGTACACGATACCACTCTTCCTTTGAAAGTGTAAGAATTCGAAATCCAATCAGATCACGCACAATTTCCAAATAATTATCTTCATTGATCTTTTTATATTTCTGTCGCTTTTCAACACCAACTTTCCGGATGATTTTTTCAATCAAATGCTCTGGATCCTTACATCGATTATGAATCGAATGAACATTAAACTTCATCTCTTTTGAGATAATTTCTTGCAATTCATCTGCTGCTTTCTCAAGATCCAGTTTTCTTTCTTCATAATCATCATAAATTGCAGCTAAAGTATCCCAAGACAATCCGGAATCATCAAATGCCTCCCGCACCTTATAAGTTTCAAAAAATTTTTTTCGATCCAGCACCGAAGCCACCTCTTTTCTGTGTACTACATTAACGCCAATATTTTTATTTTATAATATTTTCTATAGCTATGCAATCTATGTTTACGGGCACAGAAAATTCTTTTACAGCCTTTTTTAAAAAAGCAAGCAGATGTTTTATTTCAAAGACTTTTACCTGCTTTACTGCGTCTTCTGAAACTTTTAAATAACAATGTAATTCTCTCAAAACGTTCTCGATATCTTTATAATGAACTTCCTCGATTCCCGGATCTGGAATATCTATCGATAACTCCATCGGAATTTGATAATGATTCACTAACCATGTATTCATTTTTGTATAGTCTCCATAGTAATACTTCTCTGAAAAAAAATCTTCCTTTAAAATCTTTTCTCCAGTCCTTTTAAGATACACATAGGATACTTCTTTTCTTCTTACTGTAACTTCATCTTTCTGATTTCGAAATTCTACAATTTGCGGAAGATATTCTTTAAAAAATTTTCGATCTATATATAAATGGAAAAGATATCCAAGATAGCAGCTATTTTTTAATCGTTTCTTGTATTTCTGAATGAACCATTCCGTCTCCGGATATTCTACCATATATTCAGAAAATTTTGGATTGCGAAAATGCGACTGTTCTTTTTGCTTTGTCGTATCCGGCAGTAAATTTCCAATTAAAAAATTATTTTTTTGCTTTTGATTCATCCTAGACTGACCGCTTTTCAAATACATTTGTGCGGCTGTCAAATGCAAAATATACCCTGGCATCTGTAAAAATCCTCCTCTTTTTTTCTTTTCTTAGTATAATATTGAAAAAAAAGATACTCAAGTTTTTTTATCGGTTCATTCATCTAATATCTTGACGCTCGAATTATTCAGGTGTACACTATTAGCAATAAGTTTTCTAATCGGGTAAAAATCTGGTTAAAAGATTTTAAAAATACAGTAGGAGGAAGTTATATATCATGGAAAAGGAAAATATCGATTGGGCCAATATCGGTTTCGGTTATATACCAACAGACTATCGTTTTGTTGCAAATTATAAAGATGGAGCATGGGATGATGGTGCTCTGATTACAGACCCTAATATTACAATTACAGAATGTGCAGGTGTTCTTCAGTACGCCCAGACATGTTTTGAAGGAATGAAAGCATATACAACAGAAGACGGACACATCGTTGTATTCCGTCCAGACCTTAACGCAAGCCGTATGGCAGATTCGTGCAGAAGACTGGAAATGCCAGTATTCCCAGAAGAAAAATTCGTAGAAGCAATCGAAAAAGTTGTAAAAGCAAATGAAGCATTTGTACCACCTTTTGGATCAGGTGCTACTCTTTATATCCGTCCATATATGTTCGGAAGTGACGCTGTTATCGGTGTAAAACCTGCAAATGAATATCAGTTCCGTATCTTTACAACACCAGTTGGTCCTTACTTTAAAGAAGGTGCCAAACCTATTACTATCCGCGTTAGTGATTACGATCGTGCCGCACCTCACGGAACAGGACATATCAAAGCCGGATTAAACTATGCAATGAGTCTGTTGCCAATTATGGAAGCTCATCGTCAGGGATTTGATGAAAATATGTATCTTGATCCAGCTACAAGAACAAAAGTAGAAGAAACAGGTGGAGCAAACTTTATCTTTGTCACAAAAGACGGAAAAGTCGTAACTCCAAAATCAAGCAGTATTCTTCCATCTATCACACGTCGTTCTCTGCTAGTTGTAGCAAAAGATTATCTTGGACTTGAAGTTGAAGAACGTGAAGTATTCTTTGATGAAGTAAAAGATTTTGCTGAATGTGGACTTTGTGGTACTGCAGCTGTTATCTCTCCTGTAGGAAAGATCTATGACCACGGCAAAGAAATCTGCTTCCCAAGTGGTATGGAAAAGATGGGTCCTGTTATCCAGAAACTTTATGATACATTAACAGGTATCCAGATGGGTCATATTGAAGCTCCAAAAGGATGGTTAAAAATTATCAAATAATTGATAGAACATTTATATTTTCCTGCCTGGCAAAAGTCAGGCAGGATTTTTTATCTGAATTAAAAAGATCTCAGAAGAAATTCTTCTGAGATCTTTTTTTACACGTTTCTATTCTATTTTTCATTTTATACGTTAATTTCTGCTGTCATTCCAAGGATTTCTTTGTTATCATCAAGAATTGGCTGTACTACTTCTTTTACAAATTCTTCTGTCTGCTGCGGTGCACGTCCAACAAAGTTTTCCGGTTTCATAATTGCCTGTAACTGTTCCATATTCATTCCAAAAGCTGGATCCGCTGCAATTCTGCTCAACAGATCATTTGGCTTCCCTTCTTCTTTGACAACTTTTCCAGCTGCCATAGAATGTACACGAATTTTTTCGTGAAGTTCCTGACGATCTCCACCAGCTTTTACAGCATCCATCATAATATTTTCTGTTGCCATAAATGGTAGTTCACTCATCAGACGACTCTCGATAACCTTTGGATATACAACAAGTCCGTCAACAACATTCAAATAAAGATCCAAAATACCATCAATTGCAAGGAATCCTTCCGGAATCGAAAGTCGTTTATTGGCAGAGTCATCCAGCGTTCTTTCAAACCACTGTGTAGATGCTACTAATGCTGGGTTCATTGCATCTGACATTACATAATTTGCAAGGGATGCAATTCTTTCACTTCTCATTGGATTTCTCTTATAAGCCATCGCAGAAGATCCAATCTGGTTCTTTTCAAATGGTTCTTCTATTTCTTTTAAATGCTGTAATAAACGAATATCATTTGAGAATTTATGAGCAGACTGTGCAATCTGACTTAATACATTAACAACTCGAGAATCTATTTTTCTTGAATATGTCTGTCCAGATACCGGCTGACATTTTTCAAATCCCATTTTCTTTGCAATCATTCCATCAATTTTCTTAATTGTTTCATGATCTCCTTCAAACAGTTCAAGGAAACTTGCCTGTGTTCCTGTTGTTCCCTTCGAACCAAG
This sequence comes from Anaerostipes sp. MSJ-23, assembly GCF_018918155.1. Classification (GTDB taxonomy): domain Bacteria; phylum Bacillota; class Clostridia; order Lachnospirales; family Lachnospiraceae; genus Anaerostipes. Next base: position 234,023 of record NZ_JAHLPY010000002.1, on the reverse strand, counting down.
CAGACGCATATTTGCAATTACATGATCCAAATCTTCCAAATCATATACAAGGTCCATCAGCCATAAAGATGCACGTTTTCCAACAGTTGTAGGCTGTGCAGGCTGAAAATGTGTGAATGCCAATGTTGGGAGATCTTTGTATTCCATTGCAAACTTGGACAATTCATTCATAACATTTAACAGTTTTGTACGAACAAGTTTTAATGCCTCTGTCATAAGAATAATATCTGTATTATCACCTACATAACAAGATGTTGCTCCTAAATGGATGATTCCTTTTGCTTTTGGACACTGCTGTCCATAAGCATATACATGAGACATAACATCATGGCGTACCAATTTTTCACGTTCTTTTGCCACTTCATAATTAATATCTTCTGCATGCGCTTTTAATTCATCGATCTGTTCCTGTGTGATATTTAACCCTAATTCTTTTTCTGTCTCAGCTAATGCAATCCATAATTTTCTCCACGTCTTAAATTTCTTATCTGGTGAAAAAATATACTGCATTTCTTTGCTTGCGTAACGTTCAGATAATGGGCTCTGGTATCTATCGTGATTCATATCATTTCTCCTTATTTTTCATAATTTCCACGAATATCGCGGGTTGGTGGTTCTAGCGGGTATTTCCCTGTAAAGCATCCTTTGCAAATCGGAAGTCCCTGTACCATCTCAGAAAGTCTTTCCTCTCTCAGATATCCAAGGCTATCTGCTCCAATCACTTCACAAATTTCATTGATAGAACGATTGTATGCAATCAATTGTTCTCTCGCCGGGATATCAGTTCCAAAATAACATGGCCATAAAAATGGTGGCGAACTGATTCTTACATGAACTTCTTTTGCTCCGGCATCTCGAAGCATAGATACAATACGGTCACTGGTCGTTCCACGAACAATGGAATCATCGATCATAATTACTCTTTTTCCTTTGACTGCTTCTTTTAGTACATTCAATTTGATCTGTACACTTGATTCGCGGCTGCTTTGTCCCGGTTTAATGAAAGTTCGTCCTACATAAGAGTTCTTTACAAATGCCGTTCCATACGGAATTCCCGATTCAAGAGAATATCCAAGTGCTGCTGCATTTCCTGATTCTGGAACACCAACAACAAGGTCCGCCTCTACCGGTGAATCTTGTGCAAGATATCTTCCTGCCTGAATTCTTGAATGATAAACTCCGACTCCATCAATTTCGCTATCGGGTCTTGCAAAATAAATATATTCAAAAATACATCTTGCAGACTGTTCTTTCGGCAAACACATATCACAGTTAGACTTGATACCGTCTTTTGTAATACTTACAATCTCTCCTGGTTCTACATCACGGATAAATTCCGCTCCAATCGTATCTAATGCACAACTTTCTGAGGCCAGAATATAAGCATTATCACGCTTTCCAATACAAAGCGGTTTAAATCCATAAGGATCTCTCGCTCCGATCAGTTTTCTTGGTGACATTAAGACGAGGGAATATGCTCCCTTGATCTTACGCATTGCTTTTGCTACTGCTTCTTCCGCTGTTTTTGTATTCACACGCTCTCTCGCAATGTGATAAGCAATGACTTCTGAGTCAATCGTTGTTTGGAAAATAGCACCGGTCTGTTCCAGTTCTTCTCTCAATTCAAGCGCATTGATCAGGTTACCATTATGTGCAAGTCCAAGTGTACCTTTTACATAATTTAACACCAGCGGTTGGGCATTCTCCTGTGTACTTTCTCCAGCTGTGGAGTATCTGACATGTCCGACTCCGATGTCTCCTTTTAATCCTGATAGCGTATCTGGTGTGAATACTTCATTGCACAGTCCCATTCCTTTATACAGACAGACGTTGCGCTTTGGTCCATTTGTATCAGAAACTGCAATCCCGCAGCTTTCCTGGCCTCTGTGCTGCAGTGCAAACAATCCATAATATATGGTAGAAGCTACATCATTTCCATCAAAATCATAGATTCCAAAAACACCGCATTCTTCTCCTAGTTTATCAAAGTTTTCTCTGCTCATGGTAATTTAAAGCCTTCCTTATTCCTATAATCCTAATCGTTCATAGACTTCTTCATACGCCGCTTCCACATTTCCCAAATCATGTCGGAAACGATCTTTATCAAGTTTTTTATTTGTTCTGGCATCCCAAAGACGACATGTATCCGGAGAAATTTCATCCGCAAGAATAATTCCTCCCTCATATCGTCCAAATTCTATTTTAAAGTCGACAAGTTTGATATCTACTCTGGCAAGCTCCTCTTTTAAGATTTCATTAATTTGAAATGCATATTCTGTAATTTGGTCAATTTCTTTTCTTGTCACTTTTTCAAGAGCAATCGCATCATAATCACTAATCAGAGGATCCCCAAGAGCGTCGTCTTTATAACATAGCTCCAATGCAGGCTGTAAAAGTTCCCTGCCTTCCTCTATATTCAATCTCTTTGAAAAGCTTCCTGCTGATGCATTTCTTATGATAACTTCTAAAGGTATGATTTCAACATGCTTCACAACCGTTTCCCGATCACTTAATTCCTGTACATAATGTGTTGGAATCCCATTCTGTTCCAGGATTTTAAATATATAATTGGTCATTCGGTTATTTACAGCACCCTTTCCAACGATCGTTCCTTTTTTCAGTTCACCGTCAAATGCAGCTACATCATCTTTATAAGAAACGATCAACAAATCAGGATCTATTGTTGTAAATACTTTTTTCGCCTTCCCTTCATACAGCAAGTCACCTTTTTCCATGATCAAACTCCTCTTTCTTCATTATAAAATGGGCACCAAAATGACATAAAACTAAAAATAGTTCAATTTAGATACTAACATACAAAAAAGAAAACTGCAAGAAAGATATTCCCAGCAGTTTTCACACATTTTACTGATTATCTTTTAAAAGTTTTGTATCCGGAGGTATTTCCCCGCGTTTTAATTTCACATAAATTACTCTTTCAACCGATTCATTGATTCTCGACTCTTTCACTTTTCCACTCTTTACCGCTTTCCATACAGCTTCATAAGATTTTTTTAGATTTTCAGGCATAACAATCATATCCACTCCCGCTTCTAGCGCCTTCAATGTTGCTTCTGCCGAAGAATAATCATCTGTAATGGCCCTCATATTCATGGCATCTGTAATGATCAAATGATCATATTCCAATTCATTTCTTAAAATATCAGTGACCACTCTATTACTTAATGTTGAGGGTTCTTTTTCATCGGTTACATTACATAACATTAAGTGAGAAACCATGACTGCATCCACATCGGCACTGATTCCAGATTTAAAAGGTTTAAAATCTCTCTTTCGAAGGCGTTGAATCGTCTGATCTGTATCCGTTTTCCCTCTATGCGTATCCCCCCATGTATCACCACTTCCAGGGAAATGTTTTAACACTGCAGAAATCTGCTGTTTTTGCATAGATTTTACAAGATTAGAAATGATGTCGGCTACATCGGATGCATTACTTCCAAAACATCGATCTCCAACCTCCGTATTATTTTTATTCGTTAATACATCAGCAACCGGAGCAAAATTCATATTAAATCCTAGACGTTTTAACTGCTGACTCTGATTTTTCCCCATCTGTGTAATCTGTTTACTACTGTAAGTCTTTCCAATTTCATTCGCTGTTGGATAATGAATTACCCCCATCTCTTTATTGGAAGAAACTCTTGCTACACTTCCACCTTCCTCATCTGTTGCAATAAATAATGGAATATATGAAATTTTTTGAAAATCCTGAATCATTTTTTTTGTCTGTTTTGCATTCTTCATATTTTTAGAATACATAACAATCCCACCAACTGGATATTTTTTCAATGTTGCCTTCATCTGTTCTGTCACGCGAATCTGTTCCTTCGTCTCCCCCTCATCCAGAGAATAAACAGAAACCATAAATAACTGCCCAATTTTATTCTTTAATGACATTTCTTTTGTAATATCTTTTGCCATCCCTCTTAAGGTCGCTTCATCCAAATCCTCTGTTTTTTTCGTTGTTTCCTGCTTCTTCCCATCAATATTACATCCGACCATCAAAACCATCGATAAAATAAGAAGCAGGCACCATAATCTTCTCTTCATGTTCCAACCCTTTCAACCAAACTTTATGGATAGTATACCATTTTTAAAAAATTGTGTCCATGAAGGTTCTTCTCTATGAATCATCTTTTCTTTTCATTGTTTATTTTATCAAAAATAATCTTCACTCGAAACTGATCCCCTTTAATCGAAATTTTGAAACTGCCTCCGCAATTTTTTGTAAAACTGTCTGCAATTGAAAGCCCGAGTCCATTTCCCTCGCTTGTTCTTGACTTTTCTGCACGGGCAAAGCGCTCCATAATTTCTTCTTCTGTAAAATTCATCTCATAGGAGGCCGTATTCACTACTTCCATCCATAAACTCTTTGGATCTTCATAAATATCAACAAAAATACGGGTTCCTTTCAATGAATACTTCAATGCATTTTCCATTACATTTTGTACCACACGATACATACGATTGACATCTCCCATAAATTTTGTCTGTTTTGCATGGCATTCAAATCGAATAATAAAACCTGCCTGATGAATCTTATCCTCCATATCAGCAAGTGTTTGCTCCATCAATCTTCTCATATCCATTTCTTCCAAATTTACTTTCATATCACCACTCGTTGCTTTTGCAAGCTCAAATAGATCAGCAATAATATTTTTTAATCTCTCTGTTTTCTTATTCAAAATCTGAACATAATCTCTGGATTCTGGTGATAATGTTTCATCTTTTCCAAGAAGATCCACATATCCGATAATAGAGGTTAGCGGTGTTTTTAGATCATGAGAAACATTCGTAATCAGATCAATTTTCATTTTTTCACCACGCATCTGCTCTTGTAGCGCCTTTTCCATTCCATTTCCAATGTTAGAAAGTTTCTGGCTGTAATCATAATAAATAGTTCCTTTCGGAATATCTGCCTGTGCTGTCAGCTCTCCATTGGAAATCCGATCGATCTGATCGATCAGCTTACAAAGGTTTTTCTGTTCTTTTGCATATTGCTCAGAATATCGAATAAGACAACGAACGGCAGCCACGCCAAGAATAGCCATCCCAACACCAAAGAAACTGAAATATGGTATTGCGCAAATACTCAAAAATATAAATACAATCAAAATCTTTCTGACCGTTCGATACTGTTTTATTCTATCCTTTTCATGTTGCTTTGAAAAAGACATTGCCTCATATTCCAGTCTTTTTCTCTCTTTTGATAAACGATACCATTTACGAAAATATCCAAAACATAATGTTGTATCCAAAAGCTTTTTCTGTTTGATCCGCCATACCGTTGTCTGCACACAAACTGCAAAAATTGCCACAATACATGGAATCACCATAAAAGAAATAATCATAAATGTTTCAACAACTGTACTTGTCTGAATTGTATTCCCAGAGCTGCTGCTGTACTGCCTGCTAAAGTAAAACACAGCTGCAAACAACGTACCACCAGCAATCATCACAGAACATACAAGCATTGCTATCACTTCCCACCAGATTCGATCAATCCCTGCAAAAAATCTAGTACGTCTCTCCTGCAGTGCAAACAAAATGATTAGTAATATTGATCCAAAACATTCTATTCCTGCTAAAACAATCGCCGTTTTTATAATATTTTGTAATTCTTTTTGACGCTCCTTATAATATGTTTCTATGTTTCTTATACATTGTTTTGTAAATTTTACGGTAATTGTTCCATTTTCCAGCCTTTGCTTTTTATCACTATTAATCAATAATTCCTCTGGAATATTCACCGAAAGATCTGACTCACTATATATAGAAGAAAAACGATAAAAAGCTTCTGCACCCCCATCATCTTCTGTCTGTGTATCTGTAAAACTTCCATCCGATTTTACTTTTTGGGATGTATCTCTTTCCATTCGAATACCCGTAATTTTTCCTCCCTGATAATCGGCCTTTTTTGCCCCATAAGTTTCCTGAATCGTTTTCATTTTTTTCCCATACGGTTTGATTTTTAATTTTGCTTCTACAACTGCACCGCGAAGAATCTCTTTTAATTCTTTTTCCCCAAATATTCCTTTATATGTAGTACTATTTGCAACTCCCTGTTTTTCTGATGCCCATTGAAAAATCAATGCCGATGCAGTATCTGAAAAGAGACTCTCCCGACTATCCTCCAGAGAATCCAAAGAAACTGTTCCATCAATCATTCCCAATTTATTACACTCTATCGCACCATAAATTCCTGTCACAGACATGATAATAATCACAATAAAAACTGCAATAAAATTAAGCCATTTTTTCCATTTTGTATCCAATACCCCACACCACCTTTAAATATCTTGGATTTCTTGTGTCAATTTCTATTTTTTCTCGGATCCGTCGGATATGAACCATCACTGTATTTTCCACTGCATAAGCTTCTTCTTCCCAAACTCTCTCATAAATCTCATCCGCAGAAAAAACTCTTCCCAGATTACGCATTAGCAAATGAAGAATCTTATACTCTGTTGCTGTTAGTTTCACTGGTTCTCCGTCGACGAGAATCCTCTTTCCATCTGTATCCAGGATAAGTCCTCCATTCACGATCTGATTTTTATGTTCTTCCTGTTTTATCATGCTGCCAAGCTGTAAGTACCGCCTTAACTGAGACTTTACCCTTGCAACAAGTTCATCCGGACGAAATGGCTTACTTATATAATCATCAGCTCCCATAGAAAGGCCTAAAATTTTATCACTCTCTTCCGTTTTTGCGGACAAAATAATAATCGGAATATTTTTACTTTCTCTGATTTTCATTGTTGCTGACAAACCGTCCATTTTAGGCATCATAACATCGATGATCAAAAGTTGAATTTCCTTCTCCATCAAAAAATCCATTGCCTCCAACCCATCATATGCTGCAAATACCTCATAGTCTTCCATCTCCAGACGTTTCTTGATTGCTCCGACGATTTCCTTATCATCATCGACCACCAGAATTTTTGGTTGATTCATAATATCCTCCTAACTTTTCCTTATTTTTATCCTATCAGTCGTTTCTGTATTTTTTCTCTATATAAATCTTTCAGAATTCTTACATTTTACTCTCTCTTTATTATAAATGAAAGTTTTTTTCATAAAAAGAAGAATTACAATTTTTAACTTTGTTGTAAAGTTATTGATATTTTTTATCAATAACTTTCATTGTACACGTCACTGAGCTATGTTATCATATTCATTAGTTAGAATGTACTAACTTTTTTACAAGCTATTATTATTTTACGGAGGAATTATACTATGCGAAAAAGAGTAATTGGTAAAGCATTTGCCTTTGCGTTAACAGGTGCTATGGTATTAACATCCTGCCCAATCACAGGCAGCATTTTCAATGCACCACGAATCGTAAAAGCAGCAGAACAGAGTGATGACTATGTATACTGCTATGCAGGACTTACATGGAATGAATATTGGAAAGCAGAACAGGTTTATGCAGCCGGAAATACTGGCTCCTCTAATGTTACAGATTCACATAATGAATTAGACAAGGGCGGATATGATGCTGTCACGAGAGCTACAAAAAGTCATGGACTGCATCGTGGAAGCTTCCAGTGTAATACTACCATCAAAACTACCGATGGTAATCAGTACGCTGTTTCTTACTGGAAAGATAGACAGACTATTGTATTAACCGACGGATCTGAAGTTACTTTTAATAATGGTACAATTACAGATGCTGCTGGTAAAACTCATGACATGGATTATTATGAAATATACGGCCTGAAATATGTTCCAGTTGCTGTAAAGGCGTCTGATTACGCAGCGTTCAAAGCAAAATATAGTGTTGTTGAAAATGCTGGAACTTTAGTTGGTGGATTTGCAGAAGGTGTCTTAAAATCATATTCTCTGACAGCGAACGTAACGAAAGATACGAATGGATTAAAAATTGCCACAAAAAATGCTGATGGATCTTTCTCTTTCGGAGCAAGACAGACAGGTAAAGACTCTGGTACAACAGAAGCATTACAAAAAGCAGAAAATGTTACTGCAACTGTAAAAGATGGTAAAGGATCTTATGGTGAATTTCTCCGTGTGGATTTAACAGGTGACGGTTACTGCGCTTTAGGTGATAAGATGCAGGCTGTCAAATGGACTTATTATGGAAAAGACAGCACTTACAAAAAAGCAGTTGCAACTTATGGAACAAAATTTGCAGCTGATAACTGGATGCATAAATCTAAGGGAATCCAGCTTGGTTTAACAGATTCTATCCGTTGTCAGTTACCAAAAGGATATGATGGTACTGGATATTGGACATTAACCGTTTATGCTCTTGGATACGAAGATTCAACATTCAATGTAAAAGTAGAAACAACCAACATTGCAAAACACACCTTTGCAACAACTGCAGAAGTTAATAATTTAAAAGCAACAGTTGCAAAAGCAAAAGCTCTGACAACCGATGACTTATGCGATTCTGACAGTCAAAAAGATAAATGGGCAGACTTCCAGTTAGAACTTGGAGAAGCTGAAGATGCTCTTGCAGCAAAAACTTATTATTCTGGAAACATTAACGAAGCACAGCAACACTTAACAGCAGCTATGGATGCTTTAAAACTTCATGATTATAAAACAACTGCTGTAACAGTAAAAGCGACTCCTGATAAAGATGGAAGCGCTTCTAAAAAATGCTCTGTTTGTGGAAAAGAATCAACAGTTGTAATTAATAAAGTTTCTAACATTAAGTTAGCGAAAACAACTTTGACATACAATAAAAAAGATCAAAAACCTGCCGTTACTGTAAAAGATAGCGCTGGAAATACTCTGAAAGCAGCAGATTATTCTGTTTCTTATGCAAAAGACAGCAAAAAACCTGGTGTTTATAGTGTAAAAGTTACATTAAAAGGAAACTATAGTGGATCTAAGACTCTCTCTTATACCATTATTCCTTCCAAAACAACAGTAAAATTAAGTGCTGCAACAAAATCTTCTCTGAAAGCTTCTTGGAGCAAAGTAACAGATATCACAGGATATGAAGTACAGTACGCAACAGCAAACTCCTTCAAAGGTGCTAAAACAGTAAAAGCAAATGCAAAAGCTACTTCTACTACATTAAAGAAACTTACAAAGAACAAAAAATACTATGTAAGAGTTCGCAGCTACAAGACTGTAAAAGTAAATGGCAAAAATAAAACTATTTACTCTGCATGGTCTGCAAATAAAACTTTAAGTACAAAGAAAAAATAAAAAGTTCTCCCTTTTTATCTTTCATAAAAAAAGACTTCGTTTTTATGCGGAGTCTTTTTTTCTGTTATTTTATTTTTGTGCTTTTTTCTCCAAGAAGTACTGCGGCAATTAATGATGTAAACGGCACTGCAAGAATTACTCCAAGGCTTGAAGAAAGCCCCTGCATGATTTCAATTCCAACAGAATACATATTAATGACTTGCTGATATTCGTAATGATAGGCATAGATAAATACTAACGTATTAATTGATCCTCCAGTAAAGGCAAGAATTAGCGTATTCGTCATTGTTCCCATCATATCACGTCCGACATTCATGCCAGACTGAAACAATTCTTTCGCTGTCATTTTTGTATTTTGTTCTTTTAATTCATTTAACGTAGAAGCGATCGACATCCCAACATCCATCACAGCGCCAAGAGCCGCAATCAAAATACCTGCAAAGAGCAGTTCCCCAATCCGAATATCCGTCATTTCACCTACATAAACAAGACTTTCTATATCTGATACATTATAACCACTAATGGAAGTAACTCTTCCAAAAACAAGAGCAAAAACTCCTGCAAAAACAACCCCTATAATAGTTCCTGCCATCGCTGCAATCGATTTCTTTGTAATTCCATCCACCATACACATCGTAACAATCGTTGTAAAAATGACAACAAAAATAGCTGCTAAAATCGGCGAAATTCCTTTATAAATCATTGGAAGAAAAAGAAAGAAAATACAAAGCATTGTAAAAATCAAGCTAAGAATCGAAGAAATTCCTTTTTTCCCGCCAACAAGAATAACAATTACTACAAAGAGTGCAACCATAAGCCAAATCATTGGCCCACGATTTACGCTGTAGACAGATGTAACCAACTCTCCTCTTGATTCGTTGACAATTGCAATAACTTTCATTCCTTTTTTACATTTGGCACCAAAAAGATAACTGGAAGAGCTTGTTGCTTCCACTTCTTTTCCCTTATGTTTTCCTGACAACAGCTTTAACTGTACCGTCTGCTTTCCGCTTCCACTTGTTGATACATTATCTGAAACAATCTTTGTTACCTCTGCCTTTTCAAAGACCCTTCCTTCTGTGTCCAGCAGTTTTGTTTTTTCAATTCCACGAAATGAAAAAAACAACAGAAGAAAAAGAATGCCTGCAATGAGCAGGCATCCTCCCTTGATCTGTTTTGCTCTCATTACTTCACAGTGACTTTCATAACTTTACTGTAAGAACCATACAGTTTTTTACCATGGACATTTTTATAAGCGCGAACTTTTACATAACAATTCGTTTTGGATTTCAAGGATGTCAATGTATAAGTTGTTTTTGTTGTGCTCTTTCTTTTTGCTTTTTCAAATTTATTATTTGTAGCATACAAAATTTCATAACCAGAAACTTTTTCCGTTGTTTTTTTAATTGTTACAACAACTTTCTTCTTTGCAGAAGATTTTAAAGAAATCGATACTTTCTTTGGTGCAACTGTGTCATTTTTCTTTGAATCACTGCTCTTTACAATAGAAAATGTATCATCAATCTTCTGGTCATTATCTGTACGATAAGTATTGATTGTTAAAGTCTTGTCTGTTACATCCACAATAGAGTATGTTGGAATATCTTCCTGCCAACGTGCTGCAATATAGGTTTGTTTTCTTGGTACAAGATCATAATATTTACTTCCAGAAGAAGAACCACCAGTCATATAAAGAATTCCTTTTGGATTCAAAACAGAGTCTCCCTTTTCTACCTTCTCTACATATTTATCATCCATAACACTCTTTAAGTAAGACAAATATTTTTGTTCACCTTTATCTGTTGTATTATTTTTGATATTTGCAGGTGCTTCATATCTTGTTTCCGGATTTTCTCCTGCATCCATATCTTTTGTTAATTGTGTTTTAAATTCATCGCTGCTATAATTTTTTGCAATCTCTGACTGTGTATCTTGCAACATCATTTTACTGCGTGAATAAGCATGATCATGTCCTGTCAAAACTGCGTCTATATGGTTTGCTTCAAAATATGGTGTCAACTGATATCTCAAATTCGTAATTTCTGGTTCATTCGAATGCTCTGCAGATCCATAAATATCCTGATGAAGTGTAACAATTCTCCATTTGCAATCTTTATTTTTTGCAACGGCTTCTTCTATAAACTGTTTATGTTCTGCCACATTGGAATTTTGTGTATTTAACATAAGAAACAGAGCATTCCCATATTTGAAATAATAATCTCCGCCAGTAACTCCATTATCTCCAAGTTTACTTTCATTTGGACGATTAAAATGGTAGGTATAATTTTGATTATCCGCGTCATGATTTCCGACAGTTGTTGCAACTGGAAGAGATTTTAAAATATCAGGACTTAAATATCCTGTATATTCAATCTCACTCTTTGCAGCATCTTTGTTTGGTGCTTTTTTCTTTGTTGTCTGAATCTGGTCACCAGCGGACACAACAAAACTTGCTTTATTTCCAGTCTTTTGCATTGCTGCATTTAATGTGGAAGCCCAGTTAAAAGCATCATTACAAACTGCATCCGACTGTGCATTATAAAATTCTTCAGAATCAGAACCTTTTAATTCATTGGAGGAACCAATCTGTGGATCTCCTACAAATACAAAACTGAAATTTTTTGCTGATTTTGTTGTGTAAGCTGCTGGCTTTGTATATCCACTTCCATTATCATAGCTGTAATAATATGTCGTATTTTCCTTTAAGCCTGCTGCCGTTACCTTATTCGTATAATAAGTACCGCCTTTTGTATCTGTTTCATTAGCCACCTCTGTTTGTTTGGCTTCATAGACTTTTGCATTTTTCATGTTGCGTCCTTCACCAATGATTAACTTTGGAGCATTTCCATTTTCGGACCCTTCGGAAACTTTTGCTACTTTTGCTTCTACTATCTGATCTGTCTTACTTTGCGTTGTTTTCTTTGGTGTATACCAGGCAAAATTTAATTCTGTTGCATTTTTTCCAGGCGTCAAAGAAACCTGTGTCCAATCATTTTTTACACGATTCCATTCATTCTTCCAACTCTTATATTGGTTGCTAAGTCCCATCTGCTCCGCCATAACAGATGCATCTGTCTTTCCATCCGGTGCTGCACTTGCAAATACAGAAGCTGCATTTCCTGCCGCAAGTGTAATCGCCAAAGCGCTAATTACGATCTGCTTTCTCCAATTACCTTTCATAATCTTTCTCCTTCTACATGTTTCTTATTTTTCTCTTGAAAAATGTTTTCAAAAGATGATTCTTGCTCATTATATGAGTTTTATGTAACTGTTGTATCATGACAAGGTAAAGATTACGTTAAAAAACCGAGATGTTTCTTTTTTTCACATCCCGGTCTTTTTCTTTTTTATTTTGTTTCAACTCACAGTCGGTAATTTCACTGAGCCTGATATGTCAACTTCATACCGACTATGCTTGACCTTATATCAGCTGGGCATGTCGATTTTTCTTCGCCCACCACTGCCGTTAAGTTACTTTCACAATTTCTCCCGCTACCTTCGTTTTACTTAGTTGAAGTTAAACAGCTTATTTTAATCTTTCTGCAATTGCTTTGATAAATCCTTCACTGTTTACCGCATTCACATTTTCAAGCGTTGTAATCAGTGCAAGGTCTTTTGTCATCGTTCCAGATTCAATTGTATCCAATGTTGCTTTTTCAAGTTTATCTGCAAACTCCATTAATTCCTTATTTCCATCGATTTCACCACGTTTTCTAAGGGCACCTGTCCATGCAAAGATCGTTGCAACAGAATTTGTAGAGGTTTCTTCTCCTTTTAAATATTTATAATAATGACGCTGTACAGTTCCATGTGCTGCTTCATATTCATAATATCCTTTTGGAGATACGAGTACAGAAGTCATCATTGCAAGAGAACCAAATGCAGAAGAAATCATATCACTCATAACATCTCCATCATAGTTCTTGCACGCCCAAATAAATCCACCTTCTGATTTCATAACACGTGCTACTGCATCATCAATTAATGTATAAAAATATTCAATTCCTGCTGCTTCGAATTTAGCTGCATATTCTGCATCATAAATTTCCTGGAAAATATCTTTAAATGTATGATCATATTTTTTAGAAATCGTATCTTTTGTTGCAAACCATAAATCCTGTTTTGTATCAAGTGCATAAGTAAAGCAGCTTCTTGCAAAACTTTCAATAGATTTATCAATATTATGCATTCCCTGAATCACTCCAGGTCCATCAAAATCATGAATAGTTTCACGGATCTGCGTTCCATCTTCTCCAGTAAATACCAATTCTGCTTTTCCAGCTCCTGGAACTTTAATTTCAACACCTTTATAAACATCACCATAGGCATGTCTTGCAATTGTAATTGGTTTCTTCCATTTACTTACCGTTGGCTCAATTCCCTTTACTGTAATTGGAGCACGAAATACCGTTCCATCAAGAATGGCACGAATCGTTCCATTTGGACTTTTCCACATTTCTTTCAGGTTATATTCATCCATACGTGCAGCATTCGGAGTAATTGTCGCACATTTTACGGCAACCCCATATTTCTTTGTCGCTTCTGCAGAATCAAATGTTACCTGGTCATTTGTTTCATTTCTATGCTCTAATCCGAGATCATAGTATTCTGTTTTTAAATCAATAAATGGGAGTAACAGTTCTTCTTTGATCATTTTCCAAAGAATTCTTGTCATTTCATCTCCGTCCATTTCAACTAACGGCGTAGTCATCTGAATTTTACTCATGGTTGTTCCTCCTATGGTGTTTCTCATCACTAACCGGCTGTTCTTTTCAGCCTATTAGGCTATATTATATCGAAAAAACTGAATTCTGTAAATAAATGTACAAAGAATAGTACACAAGTTGTCATTCTTTCCAAAATTTGCACAAATTTTTTATTTCTTTCACAGTATTTATTGTTTAACTCAAACACAAGTATCCTGTTCGATCGATATCCCTATTTTATAAAGAACAAATCATGCTGATTCAATTGATATATTATTTACACAATGTTATACTAAACTTATCGTTATTTTAAAATTTAATTTCCATATTGGAGGATCATCATGAAACTTGCATTTATCGGAACCGGTAAAATCATTGCAGATGCACTTTTTGCAATAGAGCCGGTAAAAACAATTGAAAAAACTGCTATCTTTGCCAGACCTCATAGCAAAGAAAAAGCAGAATCTTTTGCTAACCAGTATCACATTCCAGAAATCTATACAGATTACGAAAAATTACTCAATGAAACTGCTGCTGATACCGTTTATATTGGTCTAATCAATAGCGCTCATTATCCTTATGCAAAAAAAGCGCTTCTTCATGGAAAAAATGTAATTCTTGAAAAACCTTTTACCGGCTTTTACAAGGAAGCTCAGGAACTACAACAAATCGCAGAAGAAAAACAACTTTTTATCTTTGAGGCTGTCACAGTTCTTCATAACGATGTATTTTACGAAATGAAAAAAAATCTTTCAAAATTGGGACCGATCCGCATGGCTCTATGCAATTATTCCCAATATTCCAGCCGCTATGATGCTTATTTGAATGGAGATATTGCCCATTCTTTTGACCCCGAATATTATGGCGGTGCCCTATACGATATCAATGTATATAACATTCATTATTGCATTGGACTATTCGGAAAACCCAAAGATGTAGAATATTATCCAAATATTGGACCAAACGGTGTCGATACTTCAGGAACCCTAATTCTTATCTATCATGGATTTTCCGCTGTTTGCACTGGAAGCAAAGATTCTGACAGTCCTGGTTTTATTTCCATTCAAGGGGAGAAGGGATTTATGAAAATTGACAGTAAACCAAACATTGCATCCGAACTTACTACTATATATGCAGATGACAATATCAAAGAAAAAGTAAAAGATGCCGCAGGCGCCATGGTACGAGCTACGATTACAGAAGATTTCAAAGCTCCACAAAATCATCACCGTATGACACAGGAATTCATAGATTTTGCCCGTGTGATTGATGAAAAGGATTATGAAACAGCTCATCAATTTCTAGAAGAATCTGTAACCGTTGTTGGTGTTCTTGAAAAAGCAAGACAAAAAGCCGGCATTGAATTTTAACAGAATATAACGTCAAACAAAAACTGCCAGCAGATATATCTGCTGGCAATTTTTTATAAATATTAAAACAATCCAATACTTATGCTTTATGTTCTGTATGTAACAGCTGATGTGCTTTATTAGAACCAGGTGCATCAAAGAATTCTTTATAAAGTCGCTTAATATCTGAATTTTCATGTGAAAAACGAATTGCCGCATGTTGATCAAGGAAATGCAAATTTTCTCCTCTTTTTGCTGCAAGCTCTTTTCCTTCATGGATTGGCTGTCCTCCACCTCCGGAACAACCACCAGGACACGCCATCACTTCTACAAAATGGTAATGTACCTCTCTGTTCCTTATGGCTTCCATCAGTACTCTTGTATTTTGAAGTCCACTAACAACCGCAACAGACACTCTATTTCCCGCAATTTCAAATTCTGCTTCTGTCCATCCGCTTTTCTTTTGTCCACGAATCTCCTGGAATAAATCGGCATCTGGATTTTTTCCAGTGATTAGATAATAAGCAGAACGAAGTGCTGCCTCCATAACACCTCCAGTTGCACCAAAAATCACACCGGCACCAGTTGCCTCCATAAATGGTTGATCAAACGGTATATCTTCTAAAGTCTTCGGATCAATATAATCTGCACGAATCAAACGATCTAATTCTCTTGTCGTTAACACACAATCTACCCCATGTCCGGCATATTCCTTATAAAATAAAGAAGCTTCTCTCTCACTTTTCTTCGCAAGACAAGGCATAATAGATACTGCAAAAATTCTTTCTGGTTTCACACCAATATGCTTTGCAAAGGCTGTCTTCATAACGGCACCAAACATTTCCTGTGGTGATTTTGCACCAGAAAGTCTGCCTGTCATTTGAGGGTACTGGGATTTTAGAAAACGGACCCAACCCGGACAGCAAGAAGTAAACATTGGATGTACATCTAAATCTCCCTTTGTATAACGTTCTACAAATTCATTTCCTTCTTCCATAATCGTAAGATCAGCAGAAAATGTTGTATCAAATACATAATCAACACCAATCCTTTTCAATGCATCTACGATTTTTTGCACCGTTGCTTCCTCTCTTGAAAGTCCCAAAGATTCTCCCCATGCTGCACGTACGGCAGGTGCAATCTGAGCAACAACAATGGTATCTTCTTTTTCAATTGCACGATACAGTTCTTCTGTGTCATCTCTTTCTCTTAAAGCTCCAGTTGGACAATGTGTAATACACTGCCCACAAAGTGCACAGTCGGCTCTCTGAATATCACGATTTCCAGATACTCCAACGGTTGTTCTTGAACCTGTTCCAGATACATCCCAAATATACATTCCCTGAATTTTATCACAAACCTGTACGCAGCGCATACACTTGATACATTTATTTGCATCCCGAATCAGAGGATATCTTTCATCCCATTCCTGCACAACCAGTTCCTTTTTATATGGTGTATCCACAACATTTAAATCATTTGCAATAGTCTGAAGACTACAGTTTCCACTGCGAACGCAGGCAACACACTGTGCTTCATGTTGCGAAAGAATCATTTTTATCGTATGTTTACGATTTCTTCGAACTTTCGGACTGTTTGTGTAAATAACCATTCCATCCTCTACAACGTTATTACATGAAGTTACAAGACGATCCTGCCCTTTAACTTCTACTACACAGACACGACAGGCTCCGATTTCATTGATATCTTTTAAATAGCAAAGTTTTGGTATCGGAACATGAATGGATGCTGCTGCTTCCATAATTGTTGTCCCTTCTGGAACGGAAATTTTCTGACGATTAATTGTAATATTTACCATTTCGTCTTCCTCCCTCCCTTAAATATTCCATAACCGAAGTGATCACAGCGCAAACATCTAGATGCTTCCTGGCAAGCTTCTTTTGATGTCATACAATTTTCAATTCCTTCAAAATCGTGGATTCTTTCTCCAGCTTCTCTTTCTGTCAGATTTACTCTTCCGCAAGGTGGTTTATCCTCAAGACATGGCTCCGGTATCTCCACTCCTGCAGAAATTTCATGATGATATCCAAGGTATTCATCAATGTTTGCAGCAATAACTTTTCCGGCTGCAATCGCTGAAATTACCGTAGACGGGCCAGTTGCACAATCTCCCCCAGCAAATACACCCGGCATTTCTTCAAATCCGCCAAATTTTTCTACGTTAATTTTTCCCCTTTGGACCGGCACACCAGCTTCCTCAAAGTGCTGATACTCAATATCTTGTCCAATGGCAACAATCAAACACTGACATGGAATAAAAATATCTTTTTCTCCTGTTGGTTTCACACTAGCTCTTCCACCTTTGATCTGACTGATCATCTGTGGCGTCACCCAGATTCCTTTGACATTCCCATCATCATCTTTTTCAATTTTTGCTGGTGACATTAGCGTCTTAATTTCAACGCCTTCTGCTTCTGCTCCCTCAATTTCATCTGGAAGCGCTGTCATATCTGCAACTCTTCTCCGATAAACAATGCTAACTTTTTTTGCTCCAAGTCTTACAGAAGTACGAACCGCATCCATGGAAACATTTCCACCTCCAATGACAGCGACTTCTTTTCCTTCCAGACTTTCCTGAGTTCCATACCCGACATTTCTTAAAAACTGCACTGCTGAGATAACACCGTTTGCATCTTCTCCTTCCAGACCAAGTTTCTTATCGGTACTGGCACCAATCGTAATTAAAACTGCATCATATTTTTCTTTTAAATCCACGATCGAATAATCTTTTCCTATTACTTTTCCACAATCTACTTTTACACCGGTATCAAGAATCGCTTGAATATCATCATCCAAACGTTCTTTCGGAAGACGATAGTTTGGAATTCCATAGCGAAGCATTCCTCCAAGCTTTGGAAGCATTTCATAAACGGTTACCTGATGTCCCATCAGTTGAAGAAAGTAAGCTGCACTCAAACCTCCCGGTCCTCCTCCAACGACAGCTACATTTTTTCCTGTTGATGATGCACATTTCGGTGGTGCCACATATCCAGCAGCATCGGCTGCCATTCGTTTTAATCCACGAATATTCACCGAATCATCAATCATATTCCTACGGCATAACGCCTCACACGGATGCTCACAGATAAATCCACAGGTTGTCGGAAATGGATTATCCTTCCGGATCAGACGAATAGCATCCTCATATCTTCCTTCGCGAACAAGCGCAATGTATCCTGGAATATCAACCCTTGCCGGACATCTAGATACACATGGTACCGGCTGTTTTAATGTACTTAAACATCGATGATACATAATATGTTCCAGATAATCATCTTTAAAGCCAATCACACCTTTATATACCATATTGGCAGCTTCATATCCAATCGCACAATCTGCTGACTCCATAATAGACTGTGCTGTCTCTCGAATTGCTGTTAAAGTGCGAATGGTTGCCTTTCCATCCAGTACATCGGTAATCAGATTTTTGAGCTGTCCTAGTCCTACTCTACATGGAACACATTTTCCACAGCTTTGTGCATGGCAAAGTTCGAGAAAAGCTCTTGAAATATCAACCGGACATAATCCCGGAGGACTGGACTCGATTCTTCGTTCCAAGTCTTTATAAAGACCTTCTACAACCAGCTGTGACTGATTAGGGGTCAGTAATTCCAAACGACTCATATTAATTCCTCCTATAGTTTATTCTTTTTCTATTAATGTTTTTTATTAAAATGAGATATTGGTCCCATTATATGCAATGTTTTCCTAAAAAACAAGGACTTTTGTTCAAAAACACCGTTAATTTCCTAACATTCCTGTTAAATTTTGTGCAAAATCACGTTAAAAAAATCACAAGAAAGAATCCTGTTTTACAGAATTCTCCGCTTGTGGCGAGTCACTTCAGCAACAAAAAAAGAATCCCACCAAAGCAGGATTCTCTGATATTTTTTATTTTTATTCATTAATAAGAAACAATGATTCCTCCATCACAGGCATACAAACTGCTAACACCCTTTGTCTCAATAATAATGATATCTTTTACTTTCAAGCTTTTTTCTATAAGCTGTTTTACATACTCAGCTCTTTGCGGACAATTACAATGTGCAATTGCAAGGACTCGATCCGATAAATCTCTTCCTTCCTGAACAAAACTATCTACCATTTTTGATAGTGCTTTCTTTGTACCTCTTGCCTGTGTCAACTTCTGAATCACACCGTCTCTTGTTCCTTCCATAACTGGCTTAATATTCAATGCGCTGGCAATTGTCGCCGATAATCTAGAAAGACGTCCATTTCTTCGAAGCACTTCCAGCGTCTCCAATACAAAGTACGTACGAAGTGTTGAAATATAATCTTCAATTTTATCCACTACTTCTTGAAATTCCATACCTGCAGACGCATATTCATAAATTTTACGAGCAATCAAAAGCTGTGTTGTAGAAGCTCCTCTGGAGTTAAATACATAAATATTTTTCTTTCCATTTTCTTCTTCATACAGATTTTTTCCTAAAACTGCACTGTTATAAGAACCGCTTAATTCCGCGGATAATGTTATAACATAAATATCATCTGCTTTTCCGTAGGCAGCCATATAACTTTCTGGTGCCGGACATGCAGACTTAACTTCTCCTTTACTTTCTGCTACTTTTTTTAAAAATGATGCCTGATCAAATGTTTCATCATCAATAATTTCTTCTCCGTCAACTAATAATGTCAATGGAATCCAAGAATAACATCCTTTTTCAAAATCTTCTGGTGTTAAATCCGTACAGCTATCACACACAATATGAAAACTCATATTCGTATCTCCTTTTTATAACTTTCTAATCTAGTATTCATTACTACTTATTCTATCATATTCCTACACAAAATGAAATACATAAACTAGGATTCTTTTTCTCCAAGCTCAATTGCAGTAAAAATTCCGAGAAAAAAAAGAAGAAATGACATAAAGATTGTGAAAATATCAACAGATTGTTTCTGCATTCCTGATAAAATTCCGACAGGTGATGCTAAAATGAGTCCCAAAATTGCCCAATAACATAACATTCGATAATGACAAAAAAGATATTCTACAATTTTTGCAATCAATAAGATTCCTATCACCACACCCAAAGCTACAGGTAATAGAATTAACATCCCACGATATATTTTCAAAAGATCCATATTTAGAAATCCATAAATAAACTTTGTTATTTCATTTAATAGTGGATGATAATATCCTATAGAAAGCAAAATAGCAGATCCACTAACACCTGGTATCACCATAGTTGCCGCAGCAAGAAATCCAATTCCAAACAATTTAACGGCCATGAAAACTGACAAATCTATCACTACCATTGCCTTTGATGCCTTCAGCATTGGAATCCCTGCTATTAATACAAAAAAGCCTATCATCATCATTAGATATGATAGTTTTATCTTTTCCTCTCGGATATATCTAAGAATTTCTGGCATCCCTCCAAAAACAAGACCAATAAATAAAAAACGTGTTTGAACTGGATATTGAAAAAACATCCAATTGATTGCATAAGAAAGCATCAAAAAACCTATTCCTGCTCCAATTCCAATCGGAAAAAGAATTTTAAAACTACTTTTCCAGTCCTCTTTCATATGTGTAACTGCATAAATCAATTTGTCATAAATTCCCATAGAGACTGCCAAAGTTCCTCCACTAACGCCAGGCATAATATTTGCCACACCGATCAGTATCCCTCGACAGATTCCACTCATCCATTTCAATTACATAAGCTCCTTTAAGCGTTCTTTTACTTCCATATCCCATGCTTCTTCCAGAGAATGATCCATAACAAATGTTCTTCTTGATACCCCGCTTGTACATTTCAACATCTTCCTATCATAAAGAATATTCAAAAAGAGTCCAGCAATTTCTTCTTGTCTGACTGCTAGATTATATTTTAATAAAAATTCTTGTGTTTCTTCTGGCTTCAACATCATAATAAATTGAAAAAATAATGGAGTTTTTTTCCCTTTTACAAGAGAAAAGATTTTTTGCTTCTCCTCTTTCCACGGTATATAATCATAAGAATGATACTGCTCCCATTCTTCCGTATCATAAAACTCCTTTAAAACTTTCCCATTAAATTCATATGCAATATTCATCGATAACTTTCCCTCATTCATAAGAAAATCGTCAAATAAATTGCCTCCAAGAAATCCAGCCATAAATTTTTTTACCTGTTCAATTTCAATTAATACCATATTTTACTCCCAAAAAAGTGGACAGTGCTTTTACTGTCCACTTTATTTTAACTTTCTTATAAAGTTTTTTCAATCTTTTTTACTGATCAAAATCATCGCTGCTTCCGAAACTGCTTCCATAGTTGCTTCCATAACTGTTTCCGTAGCTGTTTCCATAACTATTGGAACTATTTGAGCTTCCATTTGAATTTGAAGAATTACTGCTTCGACTCTGCTGTGTGCTTGTAGATGCTTCTGATTTCTTTCCAAGAGTTACAGTGACTGTCTGAGACTTATAAGTTCCCATTTGATTCTGACGTTTTAATGTAATTTTTATTTTTGTTCCAGCTTTTGTATTAGAAATCTTATTTTTCAATGCATCCATTGTTGATACATCATTTCCATTAAACTTGACAATCACATCTCCTGCGCTAATTCCTGCCTTTTGAGCTGGAGATCCCTTGACAACCTGCTGTACATAAATACCAGACGGCATTTCAAACTGGGATGCCATAGAACTATCAATCGTCTGTCCAGAAATACCAAGGTATGCCTGTTGTGTATCTTTGATTGTTTCTTTGTTAATAAGCTTTTTGATAATCGGTTTTGCTGTATTGATTGGAATTGCATAACCCATTCCTTCAACATCTTCAGAAGAATATTTTACGGTATTAATTCCAATTAATTCTCCCTTACTGTTTAACAAAGCACCACCACTATTACCAGGGTTAATCGCTGCGTCCGTCTGAATCAAAGTCATCGTCTTATCTGTCAGCTGAACCTGTCTATTCAAAGCACTAATATATCCCCCTGTTACAGACTGTCCATATCCAAGCGCATTACCAATGGCAATTGCCTGTTCTCCTGTTTTCAGTTTGGAAGAATCTCCAAAATTAATGATTGCAATCTTCTTTAATGTTGCCTCCTTCATATCTTTTACATTTACTTCAACAACTGCAAGATCTGAATCGCTATCAGTACCACGAATAGAAGCACTCACACTCTTTCCATCAACAAAACCAACAGATAAAGTCTTTGCTCCTTCTACTACATGATTATTTGTTACAATTAGAAGTTTTCCATCCTTTTTTCCAATAATGATACCAGAACCAGCACCTTCTGACTCACTACTTTGCTGTCCGAACCAGCTCTGCGTTGTACTTTCGAATTTTCCTGTAATTGAAACGATGGATGGCATAACATTTGATGCTACACCAGAAAGATCACTGCTTGTATTACCTCCGGAAGAAGTACTAACTGTTTTCGTTGTTGCTAACTGCTGACTATCTGTTCCGACTCCTGCTTTTGAAAATCCATACTGGACACCCTGCATGACAAGCCCCGCGATTAATCCGAAGGCAACTGCAGAGCCACAAATACGAAGCCACCATTTTCCATTTCTTTTCTTTTTCGGCGATTCTTTTTTTTCTTCTTCTCGCCACTGATCAGCAGTTGTCCACTGGTCATTCTTATATTCATTCATGAGATTTTCCTCCTTTTGTATCCTTTATTATTTAATCTGTTTTCAATATACCCAATAATTGTGTTAAAATTGTGTCCGAACTGTTATAAAAATAAGAATTCCATTCTAATGTAACAATCAATAAAAATAAGAAAAACCTAAGATATTTTTCCATTGTACTCCTTGTGTTTTTACCTTATAATAAAAATCAAGTAAAAGGAGTATTCACATGATTAAACAAAACCAAACCTATTTAAACAGACTGCATGTATTGATTGATGCTGCTTGTATTTATTTGTCCGGTATTGCAGCCTATTATTTTCGATTTCATGAAGGACCGATTTTAGGGATTCGATTTTACTGTGATGTTTTTGAATACAACAAATATCCGTTCCCAATCAAATATTATCAATTTCCATTGATCGTTGCATTGTTTGTCATCCTTATATTATATGCATCTTTTGGATTATATACACCAAAACGCTATCAACGTGGAAGTAAAGAACTGATCAATTTATTTAAGGCAAATGCGATCGGTCTTGGTATTGCAGCTTTTGTGATCACAATCTTTCAGATTAGCAATTTCCCAAGATCTTTATATTTGTTATTTTTTGTAATCAATTTTATTTTTGGCGTTATTTCCAGATATATTATTCGGAAAACCTTAAAAATCAATCGTCAGCGTGGACATAATATCAAGCACACGGTCTTTGTTGGCTTCAGTACTTCTGCTGCTGCCTATATCGATCGTATCAAAGCCAACCCACATTGGGGACTTTATGTCCATGGAATTTTTGATGATACTGTCAGCGATAATTTTGAATACCGTGGCATCAAAAAAATCGGAACACTGAATGATCTTGCTTCTTATCTAGATCATACTTCTCTAGATGAGGTAGCAATTACGCTAAACTTGAACGAATATAATAAACTAGAAAATATCGTTGCTATTTGTGAGAAATCCGGTGTTCATACAAAATTTGTGCCCGACTATTATAACTTTATTTCCACGAACCCTTATACCGAAGATTTGGATGGACTCCCAGTCATCAATATTCGAAATGTCCCTTTAACAAATACGTTAAACCGAATCATCAAGCGTCTGATCGACATTATTGGCTCCATTGTTGCCTTGATCTTATTTTCACCAATTATGTTGATCGTAGCGATTCTTGTAAAGAAAAGTTCACCTGGTCCTATCTTATTTGCTCAAGAACGCATTGGTCTTGGAAATAAACCATTTAAAATGTACAAATTCCGATCAATGGGCGTACAAGATCCAAAAAAAGAGGCAAAAGGATGGACAACCAAAAACGATTCTCGTGTAACACCCGTTGGAAGAATTATACGAAAGACCAGTCTTGATGAACTTCCTCAGTTTTGGAACGTTTTAAGGGGCGATATGAGTCTGATTGGACCACGTCCAGAGCGCCCACAATTTGTTGAAAAATTTAAAGAAGAAATTCCTCGGTATATGATTAAACATCAAGTACGCCCCGGCATTACCGGATGGGCACAGGTCAATGGTTTTCGTGGAGATACATCCATACGCGGCCGCATTGAACATGATCTATACTATATTGAAAACTGGTCACTCGGTCTTGATATCAAGATCTTATTCCTTACATTCTTTAAAGGATTCATAAACAAAAATGCTTATTAAAAAGGACGGTGATCGCCGTCCTTTACTTTTAGGAGGTTTTTTATGTCAACACAGAAAAAAAAGAAACGCAGACACCCTGTCCGTAAAATACTTTTCCTTTTGGTTATCATTGCTGTCATTATTGCAGCAATTGTATTTACTGCTTACAAAAAACTGGGAAAAGTAAATACATCCAAGCTCGATGAAAGCAAACTTGTTACTACAAATGAAGATTCGAACATGAACAACTATACAAACTATGCTTTCTTTGGTATCGACTCCCAGACTGGCAGCATGTCAGACCGTGGAAATCGTTCGGACTCTATCATCGTCGTTAGTATTAAAAATGACACAAAAGAAGTAAAACTTCTTTCCATTTATCGTGATACATTTGTAAGTATTAATGGAAGATACAATAAAATCAACTCAGCCTATTCATGGGGCGGTCCAGAACTTGCTATCAGCACAATCAACCGTAATCTGGATCTAAATATCGAGAAATATGCAACGGTAAACTTTAAAGTACTCGCAAATCTTGTAGATGCTGTAGGTGGTATTGAAGTAAATATTGATCAGAGCATTTTAAAGAACTTAAATGCTTATATCAAAGACATGAACCGTTTAAATGGTGGAGACTCTGCAACCATTCCTTCTGCAGGTACTTATACACTAGATGGAAATCAAGCGGTCGCCTACTCAAGAATCCGTTATACTGCCGGAGGTGATCTTGCAAGAGCCGGAAGACAGAGAGAAGTCCTTGAAAAGATTTTCCAAAAAGGAAAAAAGAATCCAACAAAGATGCTATCTGTTATGGATACTGTACTACCTGAGGTAAAAACCAATATGAGTCAGGATGAACTATTTAATATGTTCCTTTCCGTTGCCAAATATGATATCAAAGATCAGCAGGGATTCCCTTGGGATCAGAAAGAATTAAAATACTATGGTACTTATTATGGATTTCCAACAACTTTAAAAGAAAATGTCATCCGCGCCCATAAATATTTGTTTGGAACAGAAAATTACCAGGTCAGCAGTGAGCTAGAACGAATTAATCAGAAAATTATTTCTCGTGTTGGCGAATAAAAAAACAACCATTATAAAATTCCAAAAGAGTTAGATTATAAAGTCTAACTCTTTTGGAATCTATGATTTTGGCTGTTTTTTATAACCGTTTCATAATCTTTAATAAGGTTTCACCAATAGCTTTTTGTCCTTCTTTACAATAGAAGAGATCGCAAACTTTTTTACGTTCTTCCTTAAATTGATCTTCTCCTTGAGAAATACGTTCCAGTTCTTCCATAAATTGATCAAAATTACGAGCATGATATCCAGGTGTTACCTCTTCATAAGGATAATACATTTCCCGATCATTCATCAAATAATCTTCATAATCAAACTCATAAAACATCAATGGACGATTTAATAATAGATAATCAATATAAGTACTAGAATAATCTGTTATAAGCAAATCCGTATCCATGAGAAGTTCCTGAATATCCATCTCTTTCTCTGTAATATTAAAAATATTAGAATACATAGATAAATCTAAGGTTTCCTTCTGATGATAAAAATGAAGCCGTATAACAAAAACAGCATGTTTCTCCTTACACCATTGATTCAAACGTTCAAAATCAAAATTTTCTTCCAGAGGAAATTTCTCTTTTCCTTCTTGTCTGTGCGTTGGTGTATACAAGATTATCTTACGTCCTTTGGCCGCTTTTCTTAATTGATGTTTTGGTAAAAAATATCCTTCTTCATCAAAGAAAATATCATTTCTGACCTGCCCAAGGGTAATCACTCTTGACGAGGGACATTTGAAGGCACTTTCATAAATTTTTGCATATGGCTGACTTGTTGCTACTACATATTCTTTCCCAAGAGGTATTTTATGAATCGCTCTACGAATTTTTTGTCCACGACTTTCCCAATTTACCGTCTTATCATCATCATACCCTACTTTTTTCAATGGTACTCCATGCCATAAATTTAGATAAATGGCTCCTCCCATAAATGTATGATTGACATCACTAATTCCATTGCTAACTATCGCATATTTTGCACGAAGCTGCAAAAAGATTCCTTTCAAACTATGAAACATATATGCTTCATATCCCTGTCTGCGGATTTCTTTGCATATAGAAGCATCCTTTGTTATCCACACGGGACGCATTGTTGAATGTTTTTGTGCACAAAGGAAGAGATATTTTGAATTATCTGCATACTGCTTCCCAAGCCACGCGCCAAAGATGCAGATTTTTCTACTTCTTGGAAACAGACATGACAGATACATAATAAAATATTTTACAATTAAATTGACTGTCTTTTTCATGGTACTCCTTATCCCCAAATCCACTGCATCAGCTTACGAAGATTTCCTTCTTTTATCACATGGTTATTTTTATAAAATGATAATCTCTTTATTTTTCCTTTATAATATAAATTTCCATAAGACTCCATAAGTTCATACGTATCTAAGTTTTCTATTTCTTCTCCATAAGTAGCTACAAATTCCTGAATCTGCTCCATCGACTCAATCATCATTCGACGATATTGATTTTTTCCTTCCTTTAAATGACGATACAAATATTTTGGATTTTTAGATCCCTTTGCTCCAACAGAATTATGTCCATGCTGACGATAGTACATTGTCGGCTCATTCACAAATCCAATCTTACCAAATACTCTCGCAATCAACGCTGCCCAATAATCATGCATAATAATTTTAGAAACAGGCAATGGCTGTAAAAAATATTGCTGTAAACAACGATTGATCATTACGGTACATCCTGTTACAGAATTCTGCACCATTAACTGGTTTAAAAAAATACGTCTCGGAAGATTCGCATATTGAAAAAAAGATTCTGCAACCATTTCCAGGTTTTCATCTACCACAGAAAGATCTGTATGCACAAGAATTGGTGTCTTTGTTCCATATCTTGTTTCCAGAGCTTCCATTTTCTGCATTGTTAGATAAATTTTATCTCTTTTCCATACATCATCTTGATCGCAAAACATAAAATGTGGTCCATGGGCATTTTGCAGTAAATGAATAAAATTGCTTTTTGCACTTCCTGTGGGTGGATCATTTTTAAAAATCGTTACTTGATCTGGATATTCATTTTTAAATTCCTCCAGAATTTCTAATGTATGATCTGTCGATCCATCATCACCAACAACCAGCTGCCAATTGCCATATGTCTGATCTGCAATAGATTCCAGCTGAGCTTTTAAATAATCCTCTCCGTTCAGCGTTGCTAAAAGAATCGTAACCATCTACGTCATCCTCCTGTTGTTTTTTTTCACACAGTATGTTTTTTTATCACATCAATTACTTTTTCGGAAGCATGTCCATCATCTACATGATTAAATTTTTCATGATAAACCTTATATTTCTCTTCCCATTCTTCTGCCTTATAATTTTTAATGTCACAAATCAGTTGTCTTGTATCCTGTGAAATTGGGCCTGGCACTTCTGCCTCAAAATCAAAATAAAATCCTCTTAAATTTTCTTTATAATTTTCCAGATCATACGCAAAGAAAAACATCGGACGATGAAGAAGACTATAATCAAACATAACGGACGAATAATCAGTGATCAATATATCTGATACAAGATAAAGCCATGCGATGTCCTTTGTTTCATCGAATGTATATACAAATCCTTTATATGGTGTCCAGTCAATCTGATCTGATACAAGATAATGATATTTCACAATAAAAATATATTCATCAGAAAGAGCTTCCTTTGCCAGATCAAAATCAAGTTTCGATGCAAACTTATATTTTCCAGCCTCGGAGTACTCATTATCTCTCCACGTTGGAGCATAAAGAATAATCTTTTTATCCATAGGAAGCTTTAATTTTTTCTTATATTGTTCAATTTTATCTTTGCGATTTTTTCTGATCAGAATATCATTTCTCGGATAACCAATCTGCAGGATCGGACGGTTTTTAAATGCAAAACATGATTTGAAAATTTCTGTTGAAAATTGATTTTGTGAAATCAAATAATCCCATTCTTTACATGTTACGAAAAATTGTCTGTGATATTCGTAAATATCCGTATCTCCACTAATATCCATATGTTCCATATCAAGTGCCAATTTCTTCAAAGGCGTTCCATGCCATGTCTGAATGTAAAGTGTTTGTTTCTTTTTCTTCACATATAACGGCTGTCTGCTATCAAACACCCAAACTCCGCCTCGCATCAGATACCAAAAATAAAGTAGATAATTATTACGAACTTTTTTACATCTTCCTGGAATTCGAATGGAAGTATCTAGCAAAAACCAGATACATTTATATTTTTTATCCAGTTTTTGCCGCACCATTTCTTCATAAATATATCTTGGATTGCCTGTATAATTTCTGCCGTTATTACTCTGAAAAATAATGATATTCTTATTTGTTGGTACAAAACGATACAATAATTTATATAATATGACCGTTAAATTTTTTATCCGCTGCTTCATACTCTACCTGCTTACTGATCATCATCCTGGCTACTTGTGCCAATGATTCCAAGATCCTGTTTAATCTTTGTTGTTGAAATTCCTTCCGTCCTTGGAAGATATACAACTTCACAGTATTCTTTCAGAAAATCAAATTTTCCTTTCCAGTCATCTCCCATGACGAATACATCTACATGATATTCTTTTACATCTGAAATTTTCTGTTCCCAGCTTGTTTCCGGAATTACCAAATCTACATAACGGACAGCTTCTACCAGCTTTTTCCGTTCTTCATAACTGAAATAGCATTTTTTTTGTTTCTGTTCCCAGTTAAACTTATCCGTTGAAACAACAACAATCAGATAATCACCAAGTTCTTTTGCTCTTCTTAATAAATTAATATGTCCTGCATGCAGTAAATCAAATGTTCCATAGGTAATCACTTTTCTCATGGTGCTTTTTTGTACCTTTCCTATTTCGTTTTTTGTTCATATATTTCACTTACTTCTTCAATTGATCCACGGGAAATAATACGTCCTTTTTCCAAAAGAATTGCCTTATTACACAGACGCTGTACCTGTTCCAAAGAATGTGATACAAATAGTACTGTAACCCCTTTGTCAAACATACTCATAATCTTTGCTTCACTCTTTTTACGGAATTTAGCATCTCCCACAGATAATACCTCGTCCAGGATCAGAATATCCGGTTCTACCAAAGTTGCAACTGAAAATCCAAGTCTTGATTTCATACCAGAAGAATAATTCTTAACTGGTACATCAATAAATTTTCCAAGTTCAGAAAATTCAATAATTTCATCCAACTTTTCATCCAAAAATTTTCTTGAAAAGCCAAGAACTGCACCATACAAATAAATGTTTTCACGTCCGGTATACTGCTGATCAAAACCAGCTCCAAGTTCCAAAAGTGGTGCTATTTTACCTTTACTTGTTACGGTTCCTTCTGTTGCTTTTAAAACCCCGGCAATCACTTTTAACAGGGTACTCTTTCCAGCCCCATTTAATCCAAGAATTCCAAGACGGTCTCCTTTATTTAATGAAAAATTAATATCCTTAAGAGCCCAAAATTCATTATAAGAAAGCTGTCTTTTGATCAATTTGATTACATAATCTTTTAAATCATCTACTTTTTCTTGACTTAAGTTAAATTTCATGCCGACATGTTCAACTCTTAATACTTCTTTGTTTGCCATGACTGCCTCCTAAATGTACAAAATAAATTGATCCTGTTTCTTATAGAAAAAGATCAGTCCGACAATAACACTAACGATTGCAAATACAACCGATGCTGCCAGAAAATGCATATTCATTGGTCTTCCATAAACTGCTTGTCTGAAATTATGGATTAAAAGATAAAGTGGATTACATTTTAAGATCCATCCAAATCCAGACTTCAGCAGTTTTTCTGGTTTATAGAAAATAGCAGATGCATACATAATCATCATCAGTCCTACAGACCATAAATATTCCAAATCACGGAAAAAGACCGCCATTGTTGATAAAATCATACCAACTCCAAATGCTGTAAAAAGCAACAAAATTAATGGCACAATCGCCTGAAGCAAATAAATTGTTGGATATACTTTCAGCACAGTCGCAACTGCTACCAGTACAATCAGTGAAATTGCAAAAATAATATAGTTAAATAATACGCTGGACAATGGATAAATGTATTTTGGTACATAAACCTTTTTGATCATTCCAGCATTCGTCCTAATTGCCTTCATCGCTCCATTTGTTGCAGACGAAAAGAAACTATACATCAGTCTTCCACAAAGGATATAAACTGGAAAGTGCGGGTCTTTATTATTAAACAGTGTTCCAAATACAACACTCAGTACGATCATTGTAAATAATGGTTCCAGCAGAGTCCATAAAATTCCAAGATAAGAGCGACGATATTTCAGTTTTACCCCTTTTTTTACGAGCTCCCAAAGCAAAAACCGATACTTTTTAAAATTTTCTATATATGTTTTCATGATGAAATCTCCGATTTATGTTTATTTTTCCCATTTCATAATTGTTTTTCCGTAAGATTTATGAATATCCATCTCAAATGCTTTTGTCATATCTTTGACTGTACGGACTTTAACAACAGCACCAACAATGTTGCTTAGATATTCTACAACTTCCGGATTCTTTTTATAAATATCAATTGTTTTTTCAAAATCTGCTCTTCCACTTCGACTGCTTCCGAACATACGAAGACCTTTTTCAAGAATCATTCTTGTTTCAACAGGAACTGGATACTCAGATACCCCAAGAATTGAAATCGTTCCTTCTGGATTAATATAATCGATAATCTGCTGAATTGCAGACTGTGATCCTTCTCCTCCAACACATTCAATTGCATGATCCATTGAAAAGTCTTCTGGTATTTTATCTACCAGACAAGTACCATCGACAAAAGAGAAATCTTCCAGTTTTTCTTCATGTACACCAAAAACAAAAATTTCCGTATCTGGGAACATACTTTTACAAAGCAGCGATGTAATATAACCAAGGTTTCCATCTCCCCAGATTCCAATTCTATTTCTACGTTTATGAGCGATTTCATCAAATCGCCTTAAAGCATGTACACTAACAGAAATAATTTCTGTAAATGCAGCAACTTTCTGATTAATACCTTCTGGCAATAATAAAACACGGTCACGGTCGAGTGCTACATTATCCTGCATAAATCCATCAAATCCACTTCCACGGAATTTACTGCTTCTTAAATAATTTTCGGCAATCATATCATCTTTTTCCACTGGAGTATTTGGGATCATAACAACGTTGTCTCCAGGCTTAAATTCTCCTTTGGGATCATAAACAACTTCTCCAATTCCTTCATGAATCAAAGCCATTGGAAGTTTCTTTTTCAATACTTCTGGAGCTCTTTTTCCCTGATAATATCGCTGATCCGCATTACAGATGGACAGATATGTAGGTCTTACAACGATCTGTTCACCAAAAAGATCAATGTCATTAAACTGCACTTCAAAACGGCGCGGAGCCGTCAGACGATATACCGTATTTAACATTTTAATATTCTCCTTTTACCAATGTTTCAGCTACCTGTAAATCATATGGATATGTGATCTTCATATTAAACACTTCACCTTCTACCAAGTACACTGGTTCTCCTTTTAAAACACAGATTCTACATGCATCCGGCAAAGTTTCCTTTTCTTCTGCTGTCAGAGAGTTATACAAATCTCTGATTTTTGCAGCTTTAAAAGACTGAGGAGTCTGTCCCTGACACATTCTAGAACGATCTGGAATATCTGCGATCATTGTTCCTTCCTCTGTTCTCTGCACAATCGTATCTGCTGCTGAAACTACTGTATCACATGCACCATATTCTTTAGCTGCCGCAATATTTTCATTTAAAATACGATGTGTAACAAAAGGTCTTACTGCATCATGTGTAACAATAATCGTATCATCATCTACTCCAAAATTTTCATCAATATACTGAATAGAATTCATAATTGTTTCATTTCTTGTGCTTCCACCTTCAATGACAACGATTTTTTCATCCCCATGTAAGTATTTTTTCATCAAATTTTTCGTATGGTTTACCCAACTATCTGGGCACAGAATGATAATCTTATCAAACGCATCATTTACAAAAAATTTCTCTACCGTATGAACGATCACTGGTTTTCCTCCCAGATTCAGGTACTGTTTTGGTTTTTCCACATTCCCCATTCTACTTCCAATTCCACCAGCTAAAATTACTCCAAATATCATATTACACCTCGTTTTATTTTGCATTTGTCTGTCTACCGTATTCTACCGCAAAATCCATATAAATTCAACTATTCACTAAAAGGGACACCAGTACTTTTTCCAAGCAGTTCACGAATTTTAACTGCATAATTGACTGGTTTACTTTTGAGTAAATTATTTCTATGTGCAAGTTCGATTTTTGTTTTATCTATCATATCTTTTAATTCATTTTCCATCGCTTCCCTTGCAACATAAAAAGATTGTGTCCTTAAAAATCTTTCTTCTGCCGTATGTCCATACACAGTATCAATTTCACTATATGGGACATGAGCTTCTTTAATCTTTTGATCAAGCGGAGAAATTTCCGGATTGTTTCCATCTTTAAAAATATGTTCCAGTCCATTTTTTTCAAGAAATTTCACATACGCCTCAAAATGTTTATCATGATCCTTTAATATTGAACGAAAATCCATGTTATTTGCAATTTCAAAAATATCTGCATCTGGTTTTAAATCCTTTGCCCAGATGTGTGGAATGTGATGGAATTCTGTTAGCTCCTTCATCCTTGCATCATGGGGGATTAAAAGTGCTGGTGTTCCAGACAGAATTGCCGCAATATTTCCATGCATTCTTCCACCGATACTAAAATCTGAATTTCTTAAAAACTCAAACCATGAAACTGCATTTCCAAAACATCTTACTCTGTTTTCTTTGTAAAGTGAATCAAGCATATCGTTTGGATAATCCTCTGCATGTTTTTGTTGATGAACATAAGGTTCTCCGGCAAATACCATTTTCATTTCTAAAAGTCTTTGTGGAAGAAAATAATGATCTGGTATTTCTCTCATTGCTTTTCGCAAAAACAAATTCACCTTATTCGGTGCCACCACAGATGCATTGACACATATTCTAGATGTCTGCTGCAAATCCAGATTCCTTACCTTAATGTCTTTTCCAAACGTGTACATGGATGGACACCCAATCACCGTATAATCAATTTCTTCTCGAAATCCAAGAGATTTTAAATAGGCTCCTGTGATTTCTCCACGAACTCCAATGATCGCTGAATGATCCAAAACGGCCTTTAAAAACGCCTTTGCCTCTGCATCAAAAGAAAATCCATGTTTTAAATCTTCATGAAATGGTGCTCTTAGTCCTATCCCAACCACAACAACTGGTACTTTTAATTTTCGTATCAGTCTCGTAATTCTTTCAAAAAATTTTTTCATATCTGGGCGTAGGACATCCGCGAATGGCATAACATACCCAGCATAATTCTGATTAATCTCATCTGCATATTTTTCACCAACATAACGGTATCCATTTGGAACTAATTCCTGATTTTCTGTTGTTAATGCACGAAAAATGCCATACTGATAAATCAGATTACCTGTATTGTCACCTACTAAATTATCCAGAATAATTTTTCCTGGCTCTACTACATCATAGGGGGTCATTCCTGCTCGAACTAATAGTTTTTTCATGTCAAAATATCTCCTACTCTTTCATGGAATCTAAAATTAGCTTACCTACCCTCTCCGATGATTTTCCATCAAGATCATCAAAAAATCTTGTCTTAAATTTTGCGATCTTTTCTTCCTCAAAATCTTTTTTCTCTAATGCTTTTAACATTGCACGTTCACTCTGAACAATTTTTCCAGGAACAAACAATTCGTATTCATAATAGAATCCTCTACTAGAAATATATTCATGCAAATCATAGGCATAAAATAACATTGGAATATCCAAAAGTGATGCCTCAAAAATAACAGAAGAATAATCTGTCACAAGCAGATCTGTCACAAAGAGAAGATCATTGATTTCTGCCTCTTCAGATAAATCCAGAATATCATTTTTATATTCTTCTGGAATCTCATTACGATCCTGCACAAATGGGTGATGTTTTACAATAATGGCATATTCTCCACCTAATGCTTCATATACCTGTTTTAAATTAAAACGTTCAACTGGATAATGTCCGCTAATTTTTCCTTCTCCTCGGAAAGTTGGTGCAAACATCAAAATCTTTTTATCTTTAAATTGAGGATATTTATCATAAAATTCCTTTTGTTTCTTTTCTTTATATTCTTCCTGGAAGAATATGTCTGTTCTTGGAATTCCAGTTGGTTTTGCCTTTTCTACAGAAATACCAAAACCTTCTGCATAGAAATCAGCAATTTCTTTCGAACTTACAATTGTATAATCATAATTTCTATGTGCAGAATTTCTCTGTTGTTTTAATTTCTGAATATGTCTTGCCCTACTAAATCCAAAAGTCTTAAATGCACCACATGCATGCCATAACTGGAATAGTTTTGTTTCCTTTCTAATTCCAATACGGTATAAAAGGAAATAATAATCATCTACCAGAATTACTTTTGAAGTTGCTAAATATTTTGCAAGCTTCAACATCATGGATACAGAAATCTTTTGACGGATATCTGCTTCAGAGTCAAGCAAAAATACAAATTCCAGATCATCTTTTTCTTTTAGTACATCATATACAAACTCTAAATTCCCTGACAGATCGTCTCTTCGATTGGACAAAAATAAAATTCTGTTTTCTTTGATCTTTCTTTTACAGGAGATTTTGTAAATCAACTGAAATGTTCTTAAGCGGAACTGTTTTAATCCAAGATTCATATTGCAAAATGCACAACAGCGCCAACGCGTATGATTGAATAATCTTCTTGGCACGCTTCCTATTTTTGCTTTTGCCGGGGATTTGATCGGGAATTTAAACAAAACAAGAATACTTTCGATCAAAAATACCGGAAGCAATCCAACAGAAACAATTGCCATTAAAAACTTCCATAACCCAGAAACTACGACTGGAAACATACTGGCTCTTGCAGCATTTCCCGTCTGTGTATTATGAAAAATTAGTTCTGTATGATCCTCTGAAACTTTAATTTCATAACAGTTATTCTCATCTTTCTGCGTCAAACGTTTTTCTGTGATTTCAAAAGGAATCTTATGTACTCTGTCATTCCCGTAAATGAATTCAAAGTAAAGTTTAAAGTCTTTTGCCGCCTTATCATGAAAGAACAAATAATCCATCAAATATTGATTTTCCCCAAAAAGAATAAATCGATCCATATCTTCTTTCGGATAATACGATTTTACCAGCATCGGAATTCTTCGTACTTCTTTTCCATTGTCAAAAAACAATGCAATTTTGGGTGAATGTATGACTGCCTGGAAACTTCCTTTTACTTCAATTTCCACATTTAATTTTTTATTATTAATGACATTTAATTTTAAAATTTTAAACTTATATTTACTCACAAACTTTTATATCCTTTTCTATTTCTTTTCTTCTATCACAACCACCCAGTTTTTACAACTTTCTCATCCTTATCGTTTGTTTTCAAATTTCCTTTCTTATCTCCTCCTTCTTCTTTTTTATTTTATGTCTCTGAATTTTGTCACAGTTGTAATAATTATATCATTCAGGACTGGTATTTGCAATTTTCTCGCCGATAGATATAATAAGCTGTACAAAAAACAATCCATCCACAAACACTCATCCACATTCCCTCTTTGAGCCCAGGTGTTCTATAAGTCATCCTAATCTTATGATTCCCTTTTTTTAATGAAACTCCCATATACATTCCATTTGCTTTCAAAATTGGAGTTTTCTTTCCATCGACTTCTGCCTCCCATCCTTTTGAATAAGGAATCGTGATGCATAACATCTTTCTCTTTTGCAGATAAATCTTTGCTTCAAATTGATTATCATGATATTTGATATTCTTAGCTTTATTCTTTTTTCTTTCCTGAAGCTTTTTCAAAATCTGTTTTTTATCTGCCTCAATTAAATGAACCTGTTCAACCTGATACGTTCCCGGAGAAAGAAATGCCATTTTTATTTTCTGTTGTCCAGAAAAATTACCGTTTAATTTCACTATATAATCTTTTCTTCCAAAGTAGTAAGGATTAAATCGACTCTGAATATAAATCTTCTGAGAAACTCCCTTTTGTTCAATCCGAATTCCCTTACTCGATTTCTTTCCACCCATGACAATATCCTTGCCATGACTTGCAGAGTCATTATATATAAGATTTTTAAAATAAAGATATGTTTCCTTTGTTTTATCCGAAGGAAGCATCACTTCCAAATTATTTTTTCTTCCTAGCATCACAAGTTTTTTCATTTTCCATGAGACATCTGTTACTTTTACACCAGATATTTTCTTTTCATTCTTATGATCTTTCAAATATTGTGGAACATCGTCAAGCACTATATGATCAAGCATCATCTGCTCTCTTTCCGCACCATTTGCCCGATCATATTGTTTTTTTGTCACTGCCCGATCGTAGGCATAAGCAAATGGAAGCGCATTTTTATTCTTATAAAGTGTAATATTTCCTTTTGTTTTTATCTTGGTGAATCCATCCGGTATATCTTCTTGATTATATGCTGTAATATACTTCACACCAGAAAGACTTAAGAGACCAGTTCTTTGATCTACCCCACAGTATTTATCAGCATACTGCATTCCAAGAGTCTGATAACTATTCACTGTATCCGTCACATCTGCTGATGTAATACTGTAATAACCACTAATCGTATTTAAATCATCATACAATCCATAATTTTTGTATGGATATCCCTGCGCATGGACACGATAAAGGGACGTATCCTTTTTCTTCATACTTTTTAACAGCTGAATATCTTTGCTTCTTAAAAGCTGATTGGCTGTATGATAATCTAAAAATTCTTCTGTATATCCTTTTTGTTTACTACTAAATCTGTAGTATCCATGAACTCCCGCAGAAATGATCACAACCGCTCCAATCAAAACCCTCGTTAACATCTTGCGGCTATCCCATCCTTTTGCCTGAAACCATACAAAGAGTCCATAAAAAATGAAAAGCAAAATTCCAGCTACCTGATTTCCCTTACAGCTGATTTTTTCATCTCCAGAAATATTTAATAGAAAAATAAATACATTATAAATAACAATAGAACTTCCAATTCCTATTTTCTGTTTTTTCGTCATCATAAAAAACCGTGGATACATCTCTGCAATCAAAAGTGCCACAATAAAACTAACGACAAAGCTCCATCGGTTGCTTGCATAAGAAAGTCCATTGAAAATATAACCAAACACAGGTAATGCCAGCGCGATAATACATCCAATAAAGCATAATCGATATTTTTTATGCTTCATTCTCTCAGAAAACAGGACAAATAAAATTGCAATTCCTGCAATTGGAAGATACCCTATATTCGTATTATTTCCTGCATTTCCATAACCTACAACGTTACTAAGAAGCAATATATAAAATTTTGCTGGATAAACGATCAGCGTTTGAAGATCCACTCCTGCATTTCTTCCGTTGCCAAGAAATCCTATCACAGAAGGTAGCAAAATAATCGCTGCCATAGAAATACCTATCATATAATAAATTGCGAAATTTCTAATGATTAGAAAAAATTTATGGATCCTATCTGTTTCTACATATTTATAAAATCGGATCCATGCATAAATGACAGAAAAAATAGTCAGCATATATAAAAAATAATAATTACTTATGGCAGAAAGAGCGACTGACAAAATAAAAAGAAACGGCCTTGTTGTTCCTCTAAAAATCTTTGTATCCTTTGCCGACATATAGATCTCTTCAATTCCCATGCAAAGCAATGGAAAATAAATCATTGGATTCAAAAAAAATGGATGTCGTATTCCAAGCCGAAAACAAAAACCACAAAATACATAGGCAACCGCCCCAATGACAGTCCCATACGTCCTTTTTTTCATTTTTATACAATAAAGTATAAATGCAATCCCTGCCAAGTACATTCGAAGAATAATCATCACATGATACATGATCTCCGTATCCTTCCATGGGACAAAACCATAAAGCAGATTTAGTGGATCCCCAATTGCATAATAATTCAATGTAGAAATAATATCCGCTCCATATCCGATTCCCATATTCCACATCGGAATATGAGGATGTCCAGAAAGAACACTCTCCACAATCTCTCGAAGCCACCGACCATAATAAGCGAGGGATGTAAAATGCTGGCTTAATCCATCTTCAATTCCAGCTCCCCAGATGAAACTCTTTCCCTCTGCAAAAAACGGAAAAAAGGATACCACACACATCATCAAAAAAAATCCTGTATATAATAGAAAACATTTCCTTCTTTTTTGCTTTTTACCCATACTCTTTTTTACTCCTATCCCTTTGTACTTCTTGTATTATAGCATGTCATAGTTGAAAATTCTTAAAAAATGTCTTAAGATGTTAGTTATATGTAAGGAAAAGGAGTAGGTTATGTTAAAATTAATTAAGAAACTTTATTACGACCCACGAATCCGCTATCTCTTTTTTGGCGGAATGACAACCCTCGTTAATATTATCGCTTTTGCAATTTTAAAAGGCCCATGCCATATGGATTATAAAATTGGTAACTTTTTCTCTGTTGCCATTTCCATATGCTTTGCATTTTTTGTGAACAAGCTTTATGTCTTTCAATCAAAAACAAATTCTTTTTTAGAAAGCTTCCACGAATTTTGCCGTTTTGTCCTTGGACGTCTTGTTACTCTTGTAATCGAGGTCGGCGGTGTCCCTTTATGTGTAGAAGTTCTTCACCAATCAAAAATGGTCGCTAAAATTGAAACTCAATTTATCGTTGTATTTGTTAATTACTTCATTAGTAAATTACTTGTATTTCGACATACAAACCACTCAAACAAAGATCAATAGCCTGTCAACTACCCATCACCGAAAGGTAGTGGGTTTCCGCCCATGACAAACGAAAGGATTTATTTATGAAATTCGATAAATCACAAAAGGTATTTCTGATTTTCTCCCTGGCAGTTGCAATACTTTGCATTTATATGCCAAAAGAGCCTTATCTAGATGATCAGGCGAATGACAAATGTATGTCCCGT
Organism: Anaerostipes sp. MSJ-23; assembly: GCF_018918155.1. Taxonomy (GTDB): domain Bacteria; phylum Bacillota; class Clostridia; order Lachnospirales; family Lachnospiraceae; genus Anaerostipes. The sequence continues at coordinate 194,393 of NZ_JAHLPY010000002.1, read as the reverse complement.
CTTGATCTTAAAGGCGTTGATCGGATCATGATTGTTGCACATCCAGATGACGAAAGTTTATGGGGTGGCGCACACCTTGCACAGCACCGCTATCTAGTTGTATGTTTAACCAATGGAAAAACTTACCACTACCGTCGTTACCGGGAATTTAAAAAAGCATTGAAAGTAACTAATACCCCAAGTATCATGTTAAACTATCCAGATTTTCAACATAAACACCGAATTTCATGGAAGCCTTATAAAAAACAGATCGAAAAAGATGTTGACTATTTTCTTTCTTATAAAAACTGGGTGGAAATTGCCACGCATAATCCAGATGGAGAATATGGGCATCAGCACCATATCAATACATCTCTTATTGTTACCCAGTCAGCTAAAAAACATCATGATTTTAAAAAACTTTCTTATTTTGGCATCTATCACTGGAACCATCAGGCAGTTGCTTCTCTGAAACCACAAAAAACGACCGCACTTAAGAAAAAAGAAGAAATGTTTACCCCTTATCATCGAGAACGCAACACCATCAAAAAGCATCAAAGAATGCATCCTTATGAACAATGGATCAAGGCGAGCGATTGGAAACACTCAAAAATTCAAAAAGAACGATTTTCTTCCGATCGTGTTCAGCATGAAAAAGTGAAATCAAAACGACATATTCTAAAAAAACGACGGGATTTCTTTTAAAAGAAATCCCGCTTTTTTATTGTTTGGACTTTGTAATATCCGAGATAATATAACGAGGCCGCATTTTCACTTCCTCATAAATTTTAGAAATATAATATCCAATTACACCAAGACTGAACATCAAAATACTTCCAATCAGTAATAATAGCAAAATAATCGTTGTAAATCCTTTCACTGCATCTCCTGAGAAATACATATATAACGACTGACCTGTCAATATCAAAGCAAACACAAAGAAAATAAATCCACAAAAGGTTACAATCTGCATCGGTGCTGCACTGAATGATGTAATATTATTTATTGCATACTTGGTAAGAGAACGGAAAGACCATTTGGAATGCCCTGCCTCTCTCTCCTGAACATCAAATTCCACATATGCCGTAGAAAATCCAATCCAAGAAGATAAAGCTCGAAAAAATACATTTCGCTCTGGTAACTTTAAATATTCATCTACAACTTTTCTGTCTAAAAGCTTAAAATCAGATGCCCTAGACATATCAATTCCAGTTGCCTTACTGATCAATTTATAAAAAGTCTTTGCAAACATTTTATGCACCAGACTTTCTTCTCCTCTAGAAGATTTGATGCCTTCTACTACTTCGAATCCCTTTTCCCACAATTCATACATTGTAACAAGAGTTTCCGGCGGATGTTGAAGATCACAATCCATGACTGCTACACAATCCCCTTGTGCCTGGCTTAACCCAGCTGAAATTGCTGCCTCTTTTCCAAAGTTTCTAGAAAAACAAACTCCTCTTATATGTGGATCAACCTTCTTTTTCTCTAAAATCTTATTCCACGTCTGATCCTTTGAACCGTCATTCACAAATACAAGCTCGTATGGTATATGTTCTTTTGTCAAAATATCATGAAGCGTATCTGCAGTTTTCTGAATCATCTGTTCTTCATTATATGCCGGTAATACAACAGATAACATTTTTTCCATACTGATTTTATAATCTCCTACTCTATTGTAATTGTTGCGCTTACATTTCCATCAATGCTCATATTAGCAATCTTTGTAAGCTGAACCTGAACCGTATGTGTACCTGGTTCAAACAGTTCCATATTAATTTTCGGATTCAGGTCTTTTGCCATAACCTTATCAACAACCGAACGCAATCCACTGATCTGAACTTCAATTGTTTCATTTGCAAAGGTTACCTTATAATTTTTTGTATTATTAATCAAATGAATTTGATTTGTCTTAATATAAAGTGTCCGTTTCTTTTTCTTTTCAATATTTGCTCTGATTACGATATTTCCTATCTTATCTGTAGATTTTACAAAAGAAATGCCATCCGGTAACTTCACATCGGATGCCTTAATGGTCTTTTCAATACTTTTTGTGCTATCACTAATATCAAGATTTGCAAGCTCAATCGTATGAACCTTCGCAAGATCATCCGAATTTCCAGTAATTTCAAGTTCAGTAGGATTATAATCGATACTTCCAAGAACATATCCTTTTGCCGGTTTACCTTTGGTCTTTACGGACACTGGTACGGTTTTTGTTTTAGCAAGGCCGATTTTTACTTTAATCCTATTCGTATCAAGATTGATCCTATCCTGACTAACTTCTTTTCCATCAGCATCATAACATTTAATCTTTTGATTCATCGTCACATCTTTTTTTACACCAGTAACATCAACTGTTGCAACAATGCGATCAATCTGATTAATCACACTTTTGGGGCCTGACACCGAAACCAGATTTGGTGTTGCCGTCTGACTAATCACCGTATATCCTTCTGCTGGCCTTCCTTTGATCTTAACAACAACCGGTATTTGATCATTTTTAAGATCTTCCAATGCTACTTTTACCGTTGCACCTCCCGTGTCGATATCTAACTGCCCCTTATAACGCAAAGCTTCGACTTTAATCAAAATCGCGTGAACACTTGACATAGAGGATACATCCGCCGTTGCACGAAAATCAGATTTTTTCAAACGGTCTATAATGTTTTTCTTTCCTTTTACTTTAAAACTTACCGTCTCTCCACTTTGTATCTTATAGGTCTGATTTAATTCATCCAATACCTGCTCATTTAACATATCCACAGGCACATCTGTAAATGTTTTTGTGATTACCGGATTATCTGTATTCATAACAAACATCCAAAGCAGAAAAGCAAAAACTACAGAAAATATTTTTAAAAGTAAATTATTTTCTATCTTTTCTTTCATTTCGATTCCGTCCTTTCCAGAGTTTGAACTTTTTACTGCTTCCTTTCTCTTCCCGCAGAACGGAAAGTTCATCTCTCAGTTTTTGAGGATCCAAATCATGAAGAATTTTTCCTTCTTTTGCAATCGAAATTGCTCCAGTTTCCTCTGATACGATTACAGTAATACTATCAGAGACCTCACTAATCCCCACTGCTGCCCGATGTCTTGTTCCAAGTTCCTTTCCAATCTCAACACTGTCACTTAATGGGAGGTAACATGTTGCTGATACAACTCTGTTATTTCGGATAATAACTGCACCATCATGCAATGGTGTATTTTTTTCAAAAATATTAATCAACAGCTGACTGCTGACTTTAGCGTCAATCGGTATTCCGGTTCTCTCATACTCTCCAAGCATAACTTCCTTTTCAAGAACGATCAAAGCTCCAGTTTTTACTTTTCCCATTTCAATTGCTGACCTGGATATTTCTTGAAGTGTTCTTGCCGTATAGCCTTCATTCATCTGGTTCGATTCCGTATAAAAAATTCCAGAAACCCAGTTTTTTCTTCCAAGCTGTTCCAACGCATTTCGAAGTTCTGGCTGAAATACGATTAAAACTGCTGTTATTCCAACACTCATTGTATTGGCAAGAATCCATGTAATTGTATGAAGCTGCAGCAAATATGCGCCAAGCTCAATACATAAAAGCAAAAGAATTCCCTTAAGTAATACCCATGCTCTTGTTGTCTTGATCCATTTAATAATCTGATAGATCAGAACACTGACAAGCAGAATATCAATCACATCATTCCAGCTCATTTTTAACACAGATGACCAATATGCATATTTTTCAAGTTCACTTAAAAAATTGTTCAAGATTTTTCTCCCTCATCATGCTCTTGTTTTTCTTTTCGTTTTAAGTTAAATCTTCTTGCAGGCACTGTAATCTGTGTGACATTAAACTCTTCTTCTGCCACAGAGATCTTTGGTATCGCCTTTACATAATAGTAATACTCTTCGTCTTCAAATTCAAAGTTTTCTTCTCGCGTATAATCAATGACATTATACAAAAACTGACCAAGCATTACGATTGCAATACATAAAAGAATCATCAAGATTTCCGAAATGATATTTACATCGCTGTTTACAAAGTAACCGCCAATCAACATAACAAGCATATAAACAACTCCGCCAGCGAAAATAGCAATATACCATCCATAAGAAGCCTGAAGTTTACGAATTCCAGCAACAACCGCTGCAACAAGGACAAAAACGAACAGGCAAAGTAATAATTCTTTATTTCTCGTTGTTCCTTGCAAAACAAGATTATAAAGATGTGCATTTACTGTTCCATTTCCTACCTGAAGCAAAGATTCTTGTATGACAATTGCAAAATAATAGAAAAAACCACCCATTAAAATAGCTGGTAATCCAATCAATCCAGCAAAAACACCTGTAATAAGAGGCATGATTGCTGGTATATGAAAATAAAAAGCACCTATTGTCATTAAAAATAAAATTTCCTGTTTTACAAACATTCTCTGGTAAATCAAAATATATAATCCAATCAAAACCAGATAAACAATTGCAATTTCTATGGAAATACTGAAAAGATTCAATAACACAATCAGATGATACATGATAAAAATAACAGAAGTTGGTACAAACACACAAATAAGACCCATAATAAGAATCATAAATGGCTGCCCAAGTAAATGAATCTGCCCATATGTTTGATTTACCACATAAAATAAGATTATTCCCCCGAGAAATCTTCCCAGAAACTGTATATATTTTCCTTTAGATGCTAGCAATTTTAAAAAACGCTCTCTATATATTAATAGTTGTTCCATCATCTTGCTCCTCCGGATCAATGCTAGGACTTACATCCTCATGTTCTTTTTCTTCATATAATCGAAGCAGTTCTTCCAGATATTTATCGTACATTTTAATCCTTGCTTCTACTTCTTCATAATCCCTGATTGCTCTTTTCTTTGTAAAATGCAGATAAGCAAGGAAAATGATAACATAAATAATTAAAATACTTAATAAGGCAAAAAGAAACTTTCCTTTTCTTAACATAACGATCAAAACATCCAACTGAGACAAACATAAAATGGTAAGTATAATTAAGAATGCAACCGTCAGTGCAATACTCATCTTAATTGTTTCCAGGCGAATGTAATCTTCTTCCCGATAACGATTGATATGAAAATCTCGTTCTCCATATTTTTTTTCATAGCGGGCCATTTCTGTCATGATCTTTACTTTTTCTTCTGAAATCATTGAAATTTACCTCCGTCTGCATCCAATATGGATATTATAGCATGTACTATCTTGAAATTAAAGAGAAAAAGGGAAACGGCATTCTGGATGACGTTTCCCTTTTTTTATCTTTTTTTATTATTTTACAATTCTTCTTACACTTGCTACGGAGCGGTAATTCGCAGGAGATGTAGTTTTGATTCCTGTTTTTTTACTGCTTGCATGTACAACGGTATTATTTCCAGCATAAATTGCTACATGACCATAATAACAAATCAAATCTCCTGGTTTTTTATTTGACCAGCTGACTTTTTTTCCAGCACTTCTTTGTTCTCCCGATGTTCTCGGAATACTATAACCAAAGTGTCTATAAATGGCCTGTGTAAATCCTGAACAATCAATTCCATTTGTTAAGCTTGTACCACCATAACGATATGGATTTCCAATGAATCTCTTTGCATAATTTACAACCTGCTGACCTTTTGAAGTAGCAGATGGTTTTGTAGAAGATAAATAACTAGAACAAACATATGCTGTCTTTCCATTATTCTTTACTTCTGTCCAGTTTCCTGTACTTCCATAACATGTGATTTTTGTACCTTTTTTATAAGCTCCAAGTTTTTTTGAACTTGCACTTGCTTTTTCTCGGATTGACAATGTATCTGCTGTAACATATCTTGTATAAGCAGCATAAACACTTGTCTGCTTTTTGAATCCTGTAAATGTAAGTAACATGGCCAAAGTAAGCATGCAAACAATGGCTCTGGAGTATATCTTACGGTGCATGAAATGTCCCTCCCAATAAATTTGTTTCTTAAGTAAGTCTAATATAACACATCTTTTACGCTTTGTAAATAGTTTTGTAATAAATTCGTAATAAATTCACAAATTAGTATAACAAAGCGTCTTTTTTCCATAAGATATTTCTTATTTCAAAGATGAATTTTTCGCCTTTCAGGCGTATAATACATTTCAAGAGCTAATATAAACAGCTCTCGAAACTATCAATCCATAATAATACTTACTAACAAATGAGGTGAACATTATGAAAACAGAACGCGTAGAAAATATGTGCGGTGGAAAAGGACATGTAATCATCAAACATATTCTTGGTGAGAAAGAATTAAATGGAAAATGTGGTCTTTATGCACAGGTTACGATTGAACCAGGCTGTTCTCTCGGATACCATGAACATCACAATGAAAGTGAAACTTATTACATTCTTTCTGGTGAAGGTGAATATGATGACAATGGAACAAAAAGGTCTGTAAAAGCCGGTGATGTTACTTTTACACCAGATGGATGCGGACATGGCCTTGTAAATACTGGAGATACTGATCTTGTATTTATGGCATTGATTATTTTTGATTAATTTTCTCAAAAAAGAAGCTGCTTTATGTCAGCTTCTTTTTTTCTTTGATGCAATATAGGCCGAAAGCGTTAAAATTGCTTTTGTATCATCCATAGAGTGTTTTTTACTTTCTATGTTCCCTTCTTCGACATCCTTTATAAAATCTTCAATCTCTTTTGTCATATCATTTCCATCAAACGGAAAATGTCGGTGAATAACAACACCATCCTTTTGTTCTATTTTATAATCCATGATTCGATTATAATCTGGTATTTCAATTGTTCCATTTTGTCCTTCAATGATAGCCATTCGTTTCTTTTTGCGATCAATTGCTCCTTCTGCCGTTGCAAGGCATCCATCTGCAAATGTAATCTCTGCTTTAAAATAATAGTTAATTTCATCTACCATCTTTTGCTCAGATTTTACATCCACAATTTCCGATGTCTCAATTCCAAGAATAAAACCAAGGATATAACTTCCGATATCATTTAACGCACCCCCCTGTTGTGGGTCAAAGAGGAAACAAGTCTTTGGCATATCCAGCGAATCTGAACAAAAATTTGCATATATTTTTTGCACAGGTGCAATTTTTTCCAAATCTTTTTTTAGTTGATCATATCCATCATTAAATTTTGTTTTTAACGCTTCCACACATAATGTCTTCGTTTCTCTCATTTTCTGCCTGACTTCTTCCACCTCTTCTGCAAAAAGTACTAACGGTTTTTCACACAAAACCGGAACATGATGATCGAGTGCCTTTAAAATCCATTTTTTATGAAATTTATGCGGCAACGCAATATAAACCGCCTCAATGTCACTATCACAGAGCATTTGTTCATAATCCCGATAAATCTTGATCTGCGGATGTTTTTTTAGATAAGGATCATCCAATGTCATGGATCTAGATCCAATCGCTGAAACAACTCCCTGTATTGCTTCAATGCTTTGTACAAACTTTCTGGCAATTCTTCCAAAACCTATGATTCCAAAATTCATTGATATTCCTCCTCGTTCTTATATGTTTCTTATCTTATCCTGAAACAAAGAAAAATACAAGAAAACTATTTATATAGAAGAAACCAAAAATTTAAGTCAATTCATCCTCCATTTTAACAATAATGCTGAATTTATGATTACAAATACAGACCCCACATTGTGCACTAAGGCTCCTACCACTGGATGAAGAACTCCAGTAATGGCAAGTATAATGGCCACAAAATTTAAAGTAAGAGAAAATGTTAAATTTAGTTTAATCTTTTTCATCATTTTCTTTGACAATGCCAGAAGATGCGGCAATTCTTCTATTTTATCAGCCACAAGTGCTATATCCGCTGCATCAACGGCAATATCACTTCCAACACCTCCCATAGCAATTCCAACATCTGCTTTTTTCAACGCAGGTGCATCATTGATCCCATCTCCAATCATACAAACTGCCTGCTTCTTTTTCTGGATGTGATCAATATAATTTAATTTATCTTCTGGCAAACAATCCGCACAAAATTCTGTAATACGAAGTTGAGCCGCAATATTTTCTGCTACATTTTTATGATCTCCCGTTAGAAGAACCGGTTTTACATGGAGCGGTTTCAGTTCATCGATCATTTTTTTACTTTGTCCTCGCATCGTATCTGCCAGCGCAAGAATTCCTTGTATCCTTTGGTCTAGCGCAATATAGATTACAGTGGAACCCTTATCTAAAAATTTTTGCACTGTTTGTTTCATTTTCTCAGATAAAATCAGATGGTGCTCCTCCATTAGTTTCTCGTTTCCCGCCAACACTATTTTACCATTAATTTTTGCCGTGATTCCTCTTCCAGGTATCATCATAAAATCAGTAGCTTCCATTAAATGATCTCCGTATTTCATCTCATAGCAGAAAACAACAGCCTTGCCAAGTGGATGCTCTAACAGTTTTTCTGCAGCTGCTGCATAAGTATAAATTTCTTTTTTACTCACGAGATCTTGAAAAGTTTCCACTGCAATCACTTGTGGATGTCCTAAGGTTAATGTTCCTGTTTTATCAAACATGATTTTTTCTACCTTTGCAAGGCGTTCTAAGGCATCTCCTTCTCTAACAAGAAATCCATGTTTTGTAGCATTTCCGATTGCTGCCATAATTGCCGTTGGCGTTGCAAGAACAAGCGCACATGGACAAAACACTACAAGAATCGTGACAGCACGAATAATTTCTCCAGAAAAAAGCCATGCCAACACCGCTGCTGTCAAAGCAATCACAACAATCCATGTTGCCCACTGGTCTGCAAGGCTTACAATTTTTGCCCAGCATCCGCAGACTGAACCAAACGAATCATACGCTGAATGGAACTATCTTCTCCAACTTTCATTGCCTTCATTTCAAATACACCAAATTGATTTACGGTTCCAGAAGAGACTTTATCTCCAATTGTCTTATCTACCGGAAGAGATTCTCCTGTCATAACTGCCTGGTTAATCGAAGTCTGTCCAGATACAATTACTCCATCCACAGGAATCATTTCCCCCGGAAGCACCCGAATTCTATCACCAATGCATACTTGCTTTGCCGGAATCATTTTTTCCTGATCTTTGTAAAGTATTCTTGCTGTCTGTGGCGTCAAATGTACAAGCTTTTCAATCCCAGCTCTAGCCTTTGCTACCGTAAGCTCCTCCAAAAGCCCTCCAATTTGCATAATAAAAGCAACCTCACCAGCAGCAAAAATTTCACCAATACAAACAGAAGCAATCAGCGCAAGTGACACAAGAACATCTGCTTTAATATCAAACTCCATGACAAGTCCGATGATTGCTTCTAAAATAATTGGAATTCCACAAAGAACAATCGATATCCACGCAGGATCTAACCCGGAAGGAAACAAATGAAACAAACTACACAAAAGAGCAACACCAGAAACAACAAGGAATCCAATCTCTCTCTTCCTTCCGCCAATCTCCAAAATTCCTTCTAACTTCTTCATTAAAATTTTCATTTTAAGCCTCCTTTATATACCATACGGGGTATAGGTGCATTATACCCATAGGGGTATTGGTTGTCAAGAAAAGAAAAAAATAACCAAATAGCAGCACACTTTTATTTAAAATCACACGTAACAGTGCCAAAATAAATGATTTTAATCATTTGCTAAATGCTAATGTGACTATATGGCTGTTTTTTGGTTATTTTTTCATTATTTAAAGAATCTTTTAGGATAAAACTACTATGTTTAAAACATCCAACCCTTGGCAAAGGATGCCTTACCCCATATTAGCAAATCTTTCTACTGCCTTTGTAAATTCTTCAATTGTTTTATCTGCATCTCCGTGTTCTATCCCATCTTTGACGCAGTGTTTAATATGCCCTTCTAACACAATCTGTCCGCATTTATGAAGTGCAGATTTTGCTGCATTCATCTGTGATAAAACATCTTCACAAGGAATATCTTCATCAATCATTCGATCAATAGCCTGTACTTGTCCAATAATTTTTTTCAATCTTCGATGAAGATTATCTGAATCCATACATTGTTTCATATCTCTTACCTCCAATACTTATACTTCCTATGGTATAAACACATTATCCTGAAAACTTAAATTTCTGTCAACATTGATTTTTACCAAGCGCTTTCCTGCATCTTTTCCATAATATTGCAGATAAAATGACCGCAATATAATCTGTCAAACCTTGTCCGTAAATAACTCCATTTAATCCAAAGCAAAAGTTCAACAGATATAATAATGGAATTAGCAAAAGTCCTTGTCTTAATATTGAAAGAATTGTTGCTGGAAATGCTTTTCCAATCGATTGCATACAGTTCATATTTACAAATAAGAGTCCGATTATTGGTCCGGAAATCATATAAGCAATTAACATAGAAACACCATAATGGATAACCTTTTGATCCTGAATAAATAACTGTAGAATTTGTACACGAAAAATAAAAAACAAAGCAGTCGCAAGAATTCCAACAATCAAACAGCATTTTTTGGTATAACGTTCCACACTTTGAAAGCGTTCTACATTTCCCGATCCAAAATTATAACCAAACAATGGCTGTACCCCATTAGCAAGTCCCATCTGTAAGAAAGTAATAAACATATTGGCTTTAAATACAATTCCAATCGCAGCCACTGGTTCATTTCCATAAGCTACAAGAATCTGATTTAAAACAATCGTAGATAAACTCATTAACATAGAGAAAATTGCTGTTGGCAGTCCACTGCTGCACACACTTTTTAAAATCTTATCTTTACATTGAAAATATTTTATATGAATAGAGAAGAAACTGCTTTTCTTTACAAAATACCAAATATAATAAATGCTGGCTAATATATTTCCAATGGTTGTTGCAATGGCTGCCCCTGCTGCTCCAAGATGAAATCCACTAATTAGAATCGGATCTAACACAATATTTACAATCGTTCCAATCATACTTCCAATCATAGCCTCTTTGCTTGCACCTTCTGAACGAACAACAAAACTTGCTGCCGCAGACCATATGATAAAAGGTGCTCCATAAGAAATATGAAATAGATATCCATACGCATAGCAATACGTCTGCTGATTTGCTCCGAAAATATTTAAAATGGGTCTTGAAAATAAAAGTAAAAGAATCGCAAATACACACCCAACCGCCAGAGATGCATAAGTAATAAAAGAAGAAACATTCTTCATACGCTTTTCATTTTTTTCACCCATAGCAATGGATGCCGCTGCACTTCCACCCATACCAAACATATTAGCAAAAGCCATAAATAAAATAAAAATAGGATTCGTTAAGCTGACTGCTGCTACCTGAAGCGGATCCCCTGTTTGTCCTACAAAAAAAGTATCTGCCATATTATAAACAACAGTGACCAAACTACTGATTACACTTGGTATTGCCATTTTAGCTACTGCTTTGGGAACCTTCATCTTTTCCATTAATTCATTATCATCCATCTTTTTCTCCCTTTAATATCTGTAATGTTCCAAATTTGCAAGCATTTTCTGTGCAATTTTCATAAACTGCTGATGTTCTTCTGGCGTAATGTTCTGTAGAAGAACTTGTTCTGATGTCTCTACTTGATTACGCAAAACATCTTTGATTGCCACTGCCTTATCTGTAAACATAATTTTCTTGCGTCTTCCATCATTTTCATCCGGTACTCTTTTGATATACTCTTTCTTTTCCAACACATTAAGCATCTCCGTTACTGTCGGCGGCCGAAGTCCAAATTCCTTTTCAATATCTTTCTGATAAATCGCGCGTAGAGGCGATTCTACTAAAATAAACTTCAAAACATTCGCTTGTGCCTGACCGATACCAACTGCATTTTGTATCGATCTAGAACAGCGTTGCAAACGGTTGGAAATCCGATTAATAATCTTTCCTGTTTCCACTTTATCCTCCTTTCCTATCTCTCGTAAATACTTAGGGTCCTAAGTATTTTAGGATCATTTTTTCATAAAGTCAATGAAAGTTCAAACATTGAAATATTATCCAAAATTTTATATCTTTGTTCGAATGTGCTATGATAAACAAAAAACTTAGAAAGGAACCTATTTATGAAAGCTTATGAACGACTGTTAAATTATGTTGCTATACGAACACCAAGTGATGAAAACAGCAAGACAATACCATCTTCTAAATGTCAGTTTCATCTTGCAAATCTCCTAAAAGAAGAAATGAATGATCTTGGTCTTTGCGATATTTTACTCGACGATCAATGTTATTTATATGGAAAACTTCCAGCAACCAGTGGTTATGAAGATCGACCAACCATTGGATTTATCGCACATATGGATACGGTATCTGATTTTTGTAATCACGATATCCATCCAATCATTACAAAGAACTATGATGGAAAAGAACTTCCTCTTGGAAATAGCGGCCTCGTTTTATCTCCAAAAATCTTTCCTCATTTAAAAACCTTGGCAGGACGTACATTAATTACATCCGATGGAACAACCATCCTTGGGGCCGACGATAAAGCTGGAATTGCAGAAATTCTTACTATGATTGAGCTAATTCAAAAAGAAAATATTCCCCATGGAGCACTCTGCGTAGCATTTACCCCAGATGAAGAAATCGGAAGTGGGGCATCCCATTTCAACATCGAAACCTTTGGAGCCGACTATGCTTACACCATGGATGGTGATACCGAAGGAGAAATTCAATATGAAAATTTCAATGCATGCAAAGCCGATTTTCACATTAAAGGTTTCAATGTTCATCCTGGATCTTCAAAAAATACAATGATTAACGCATGTCTTGTAGCCATGGAAATTAATAACGCGCTTCCTTCGATGGAAACACCACGTGGAACTGAAGATTACGAGGGATTTTACCACCTTCTTAGCATGTCCGGTGATGTCAGCCAAGCAAATCTTCACTATATCATCAGAGATCATGACTCTTCTCTCTTTGAAGCAAAAAAACAAACCCTACGCCTCATCGAAAAAAATCTTAATGAGAGATGGGGAAATGGTACAGTTTCTCTAACAATTACAGACCAATATTACAACATGGCAGGAATCATCAAGGAATGTATGCACCTTATTGATCATGCAAAACTTGCCTGTGAAAATGCCCATGTAACACCACTAATTCTTCCAATTCGAGGCGGTACCGATGGTTGCCAATTAAGTTTCAAAGGACTTCCATGCCCAAATCTTGGCACTGGTGGCCACGCTTATCATGGCCCATATGAACATATTACCGTCGAAGCCATGGATCAAAGCGTTAACATAATGATCGAACTTGTAAAATTGTATGCAAAATAAAAAGTTCAGGCAGAAATTCTGCCTGAACTTTTCTTTATAATACTTAAAATTTTTTCATAAAGGCACCAGTCTCATCTCTTATATCTTCACATGTTCCCCCAATATGCAAATTTAGATGTCCGCATCCCTGGCGTTTCAGACGATAGCCCTAGTTTTTTTCTTGTGAGCCCCTCTGTAATTAAATTACAGAGAACTCCCACTTTAAAATACACATTATTATTTTTTATTCCTTTTTAAACTTTCCTGCCTGGATATCTCGAGTTAATCCAATACGATTTGTTTTAAAATGGAAGAATGGACGTTCTGGTAACACAATAATATCCACTGGCTGCATATAATTTTCCAGAGCATCTTTTACTCCTTCTTTGACATCATCCAATGTATATCCATCTTTTAGAACAACAAATAAATACGGAACAAAGCAGCGATGATGCTCTTCATCTGGAAGAATTACAAAAAATTCATCATCGATTCCTGGAATTTTCGCATCCGCTAAAAGATTTTCCATTGGTAATGTTGCCAAATCTCCACCTCCATAACGAGGTGCTTCTCCTCTTGTTAATGCAAAAAGCGTTCCATCTTCCTTCATATATCCAATATCTCCTGTATGGAGCCAACGATTACCATCCGAATGAATTCTAATTGCTTTTGCAGTCTCCTTTGGATTGTCATATCCAATCATTGTTCCAGGTCCACACTGACAGATTTCTCCCAATTCTCCATAAGTAAGCTCTTCATCTGTATCTGGTTTAAAAACTGAAATGGTTGTCAATGGCATTGGAATCCCAACATTTCCATTTCCAGCTGGATGTGATGTTATCATTGGAAGAGCCATATTAGAACCTGCCTCACTACATCCATAACCTGTTGTAAGACGCGCCTTACAATTATGATCATTCAAAAATTTCTGTGCTCTTGCCAACTGATTGTTATTATAAGCTTCACACCCTACTCCAGCCGCCATTAAATGTGACATATCATAATCATCCGGTACACGTCCATTTCTCATAATAAGTTCAACAAACATTGGAATCAATGGCCAACAATTTGGACGATAACGCATCATCTCAAGATCTACATCTTCCGGCTTTACAAACGGACATAAAATTAATAATTTATTCGATGCAAGCGGCACCAAAACCATAGAAACCACAACAGCTACCAAAGCTGGTGGAAGTATTGTCACCATCCATGTTGGACGGAATTCATCGGAAGCACCATAAAAATTCATCTGATGGATCGTTCCGATCATTGTATGTGCGGAATGAATCACCTGTTTGGATGGTCCTGTCGATCCACTTGTATATGCTCGGAATAATGGACGATCAATATCCTTCGATGCTTCTACTTTACCTGTAAATTTCTCTCCAAGCTCTAAAAATTCATCCCAAGAAAGTGTACATGGTCCATAAGCTGGATGATCTGTATATAAAGAATCAAGATAATCCCAACAGTAATCCGGAATTTGTGTTCTATCTGCACTGCGAATTGGACTCAATAAAACAGCTCCGCGAACTCCTGCTCCAGAACGATACTGATTAAAATCTTCATGAGAAAGAAAATCGTGTGCAATAATCATCTTTGCTCCAGATTTTTTTACGGCTTCTACATTTTCTTCAATGGTATTATCGCGGCAAAGTAAAGACGCCCCAATTTTCTCTGCTGCCAGTAAAAGGTAGATGAATTCAGGAGCGGATCTTAAAAACATTGGGATTTCATCCCCTTCACCAAACCCAATGGCTCTCAACGAACGCGCTACTTTTTCTGTCTGTTCTTTTACTTCTTTCCATGTAATTTCTCTTCCATAATAATGAATCGCAACAACATCCTCTCCTGGACATCGTTTCATTAAATATTCATAGATTGTATCCTTTGGAATGGAAAGTCCATCTATTAACTCTTTTGGATAATATTGCATCCACGGACGGTCAACGCTTGGCTTTCCTGTCATTTTCTGATTCATAAAAGTTCCCCCTATTCTAACTTTTCCATTGTTCGCATTGTTATATTCAAAATACGCTGACTGCAAGTATAACATAAAAAATCAGGAACTCAGTGGAATCAACTTGACAAAAAAAAAGCGTTTATTGATTTTTATTCTCAAAAATGAATCAACTGTTTGAAAGAGACGAGAATTCCTTACAAACAGCCGATTTTTTGTATCCTGTATTATTTAAATTTCAGAAATGATATTTACTCTTTGAATCATATGGCAAATAAAGGAATAAATTTGATCAGAGTCTGACAGAATATCTTCATTTTTATCATCCCACATAATATCAAAAAAGCGATCAAAAATCCTTTGCATGTCTGGATGATTTAAAACAGCAAGATTATTATGTCCATTGTATGTACTCAATCTTAAATAAGAAAACTGATCCGAAAGGAATACACATTGATTCACATGATATTGAAAATCCGGCATCAACTGCTTATAGATTAATTTAAACCTTAAATTTTTCTGCTCTGAACAAAGCTTCAGCAAATGTCCAATATAACGTTCTCTCTGCTGTAATGTCAGACGAATTTTATAATCGAAGAAATCCAACTCACTTTCCACAGCAAGATTTAAAAATGCCTGACTGTAAATTAAAATATCAAATCTGGCCTCTTCTAACGCCTTCCTTGTAAGTGTATGAACATAACGAATTTCCTTTTCATAACGAAATTCTTTTCCTTTTTGTTGTTTTACCTTTTCTAACAGCTCTTCAAATAAATCTTCTGGCAGAAAATGTTCTGTCATATGTCCAATAACCCATCTTTGGTTCAAGGAAAGCATCGAATGCATATAATCATAATGTACAATCATCTTTTCCATTGTCTCTCTACGGCAAAGAAGTGCTTCTCTTATACAAAGATCACGAATATTATAAAAAATAGCATTACAATTTGCTGAATCACTACTTACCGTAACAGACATACATTTATTCGGATCTACCAGCATGCCACTAATCATAAAATCATCTTTCACTGTAAATACCATTTTCCCAGATGCTTGTATATTCTTATATAGATGAAAATCAACCTGAGACATCGCTGAAAGCATATTCATCAGAAAAATTGGATCATAAATATCATCAATTTTATCTTCCGATAAATCAATCACCAGTGAAAAATGCACATCTGGATATGTATGATGCAATTCTCTATGAATATCTCCCTGCATAATTTGAAGCCTATATTCATGATTCAAAAGCAATAGATCCATCTCTGCCATAATGTGAAGCATTTTGACTCTACGCAAAACTGGATGACGCATTTTCGTAATATACTGAGCAGGACTCAGCTCAACAAAGAAATTAACTTTTGGCGCAATCGATGTACCACACGTTTTCTGTAGATCCATTACATAATCATATTCGATTTCTAGATTATCATAAATAACCTTTTCAAGTTCTTCTGGAAATGTTACCTGATAATTAGAATATAAATTTTCTAACCCATCTTGTGTACTCTGTCTTACAATCTCATGGCTGATCCCTGTCAGAACTTTTTTCTTTGTCTTTTCTGCTGGCATCATACGTCCACTAATCCATTTACTGATATAACTGGCATCATACTGCAATGCTTTGGCAATAGAAGCATTTTTTACCTCAGACATATTGATCAGTTGTTCCAGTAATTCACTAAAACGATTCTTCTCTACTGTTGACATATACTCTACCTCATACCTTCGTTTTAAATACTATTGTTATCGTAAGTATATCACATATTTCCTAATACACAAAAAACAGTACAGCTAAAAACTGTACTGTCTCTCCTACTTATTAAAAATGTTCGATGAAATACTAGGTTTCATATCATCGCCAAGAGACACGGTAATACAAGTATTATCGCCAATGCTTCCACAAAGTTGTTTCGAAAATGAACGGTTTTGATCCGTATCACCACTAATTTCAATATTTACAACATAAACTCTGTTTTCTGGAATTTTGACTTTTATACTTTCTCCTAGTTTGATTTTCTCTACTTTTTCCACATAGGTATGATTGAATTTCACTTTGATATTTCTAAGCTCAAATGGTGATGTATTTCTTATCATAATAGTATTTTGCTTTTGAATATTTTCTTTTGTTCTTCTACTCTCATGATATAAAACCAGTGTTATCATCACGCATAAAACTACTACAATTGCCAGTATTCTTTTTAATGTTACTTTCATTATATTTAAGGTCCTTTTCTTTCATCACACTAATATATTTTATATTTCTTGCAATTTCATATGATACCATACCCTATTATAAACTGACAAGCGCCAATTTACCTTTGTTTGTCGCAAGTATCCTATCAACCTTTTTATCCACACTCTTATAGTATATAAATATACATTTTGAAAGAATATGCACCGCTACACATTCTTTTCTTTTTGGTTGCAATTATGCGCTGCTAAATATAACTCATGCTCCATTGCCATAACCTCTTTTATTTCATATGTTTCAAATAATTTTTTCTTCATAACCTTTTTAATCCATAAAATAGCATATATACTTAAAATTACAAACAAGATAATGCAAACTCCATATATTTTCCGTCTTACATCTGCATTCCCATCTATATGCATAATCATAAAAATATTTCCAATGATTCCAATCAACGGCACTATTATACCTAATGATGTCTTAAAATTTCTTGGAACAGTAGGAAATCTTTTTCGAAATATCAGGACATTTATGTTCGATATAATATAACAAAGCATATAATAAACACACCCTACTAAAATTACAAAAGATATCTGTTTTGCTGTTGATAATCCTAAAACATTAATCAAAATCATGAATCCACTAATTGTAAAAATTCCTATGTATGGTGCGCCATGTTTATTTCTTTTTAAAAAAATCTGTGGTAATAATCCAATTTTTGCCATTCCAGTGCACAAAAAAGATAATGAGCTAATTACAGAATTTGTTGTACTAACAACAGCTAAAACCGAAACCAATATCATCCACACGGTTCCTACGTTTCCTAAAACTGAAGTCCCATAGAAAATATGTGGTGAACTGTTATTTGCCAATTCATTCCATGGTGTGTAATTATGCATCCCCAACATAATAATGAACTGCATGAAACATACAACAAGCAAACTTGCGATCATTCCTGCTGGAATGTTTTTCTTTTCATTTTTGACACTTTTGGCAATTGGAATAACATATTCAGAACCAATAAAAAGGAAAAAAGCTAATCCTACCATAGACATAATATCCGATGGATTTTCACTAAGAGCCCACGCCTGATTTATTTCCGTCTGAGTTCCAGCCCTCAAACAGCCAATGAAGCCAATCAAAATTAACGACCCTATCAAACTATAAGCTACAACATTTTGGATTTTTGCAAAAATATCAATTCCTCTTAAATTTGCCAATGTTATAACGACCAACATAATAATGCATAAAACACTGGATGGAATTCCAGTATGAAAAACACTATTAATAGAATTTCCAAACATAGCACATTCCACACTTGCAGAAATAATGTTGCATAGCAAATATCCTCCAGTCATGGATACAATTGCTACAAACGGTCCCATACTTACTAAGGTATATTGTGCCAAACCACCTGTAAGATTTGGCATAATCGCATTTAATTCGGAAATAGACATTACACTGCATATATTGATTCCGCAGGCAATCACCATCGCAATCGCAAACGTCATTCCGATGGTTCCTGCCCCTTGTCCTAATGACATCAGGCTGCTTGTTGCCACAATAAGTCCTACTCCAGCAGCTAACACACTTGGAAATCCAAGTTTCTTCTCATTCATTCTTCGTTCCCCACTTACTCTAATGCATTTTTTCCTGTCTCTCCAGTACGTACCCTGATAATATTAGAAATCGGAGATATAAATATTTTTCCATCTCCAATATGCCCTGTATATAATTCTTTCTTTACAAGTTCAATCAGTTCTTCAATTTTATTATTTTCAACAATAACCATTATGAGTTGCTTCGGAAGCAATTCCATTTTCTCATTCTATTTGCTTTCATACTCATAAGTTCCTTTTTCTACACCCAGCCAATCACCTGCATTACCGTCATCCCACTGATTTTTAATTTATTCAGTGCTTCTTTTAATCCAGATAATTTACTCATACTGGTTACAATATCAACTCTTGAAAATTCCATATCCATTACCTCCAAAAAAAGGTCAAAAGAAACAACTTTTCTTGTATTGTCTCCTTTGACCTCTTTCAAAATTTGTATTTATTTTTCCCTGCGTTTTTTTAAATAAATCGATCGATCTAGATTTATTATACAGCTTTGTGCAACACAAAGTTAAATACCAAATACTGCATAAATATAAAACATGGAAAAGAATTATTTTTGTAACAAATTACAAATGATTATTTTAATAAACTATTTAAAGAACTTTATGTCTGATTAAGTTTTACCTTTATTTCTTTTTTTCCTGTCGATCATACCACTCTAGAAATTCGCCAAACAAAAAATCCTCCTTTTCTTTTCTTACAGCAGCAGCTTCTTCTAATGTCTGATAACTTCCAAGACTCTTTGTTTTTCCCTGGAATGTTATTTGCGCTATCCATTTGTGGGTTTTCTTATTCCAATAGACACCACGAACACCGCTCTTATTATTTTTATTTAATTTTTTTGAGCGAATTGCTTCCACGCTCGTTCCATTTACAAAATGAATATTTTTCTTAATATCGACGTTGCATCCACAACTTGTTGTGTGTCCATTTTGCAGATTTGACTGCTGAACGTCTAATTCATTTCCACAATCACAACGACAATGCCAAAAATGAGAACCTTTTCTTTTTCCTGCATAGTGAAGCACCGTTAAATTACCAAATTTTTTTCCAACATACTTTTTTAATGGTGGTTTACTAAGACAGCCGCAACTTTTACGCCGTCCATTGGTCAAATGACGTGTTGGTATTTCTATTATTGCTCCGCAATCACATCGACAGATCCAAATCCACCCATCTTTTGGATCTGTCTTATTTGCTTGTACAATCGCCGTAAGCTTTCCAAACCGTCTGCCTCTTAAATCAACTTTACCCTTTATTGACGAACATCCACAATCCATGGCTGTTCCACACATTAATTTACGGTAATCTACGAGAATATCATTTCCACAGTCACAGTGACACTTCCAGATCATATACCCGTTTTTTCTTTGATCTGTTGGTTCTATTACCACAAGTTTTCCAAATCTTTTCCCTATTAAATTTTTTTTCATTTTAATCCCTTACAACAAGTATATTATGATATACTTATACTCCTATTCTATTTTTTCGTTGAGTATCCTCCTCTACGAAAAATATCGCAAGTCTCTACGTTTTTTGAGGGGTGAAAACGATTTTGACCAGAGTTCTTGACGATAAAACAAAAAATGTTTTCTTTTCTATAAAATAAAAATCAGTTTGTGATCACAACTGCGACCATAATTATCTCATCAATTATGAAAGGAAAAAAGTACTGCTGAATACTTATTATACATTGCAATTTATGCATAACATGGGAAATCATAAATTGATTGATTTTATAGTTGTAACCTAAAATATATGAAAGGTTTCAATATATCCGATAGGAGAATTTCAAACCTATCTTATTTTAATAAAAAGCTTTTCGTAGAGTAGGATACCCAGCGACTAAAATAAAGCACTCTGACGCCTACTTTTTTTAACGAATTCTAATGCATCGTACCGCACATCTTGTTTGTCCTCCTGTATTACAGGTAAACAGTGTAAGATCCCAACTATCTTTTTTCGTTTTTATCGTCATATCCTTTACCTGTACTGGCTGCAAAGTTTCTCTTGTAACAACCTTATATTTCCACACAACATGCTCCATATCCGTGAAATATACACTGCTTCCAATAGCCAACCATTTAATTGGACTAAAATGTCTTGCATAGTTATGCCCTGCGATGACCATATTGTCCATATAAACAGAACCAGAAAACCTTCCTGGTGCAATTTTAAGGCCCGCATAACTCCATTTTGACATAACTGGAAGATTTAAACCTGCAGATGGAATCGAAAGATAACCAATGTATTCATATCCACCGATTTTCACTGTTTTCATTTTTTTGTATGTATCTGTAATAAACGAAGTTTCCGAAGTAGAATTTACTTCTTTATCAAGCTTTTTTTCCAACTGTTTTAATACCAATGCAGAAGCTTTTTGTGCTCTCTTTGCATCCCACTGATTATACAGGAAAAGAGACAGTGCTAAAAACACTAGCACCGTCCCAAGAAACATACAAAAAATACCTACTTTATGTTTCATTCGTTCTTTCCTTTCCGTAAAACCCATCCAATTACAATCATGAGCATTCCAGAAATAGCTAGTACAGGAATCGGCCAATCTAACTGTCCTGTCTGTGGCAGTCTAGAACTACGGGAACCTCCACCAGAGCCTCCAGAGCCCCCTGGATTATTCGGCGTATTCGGATGATTTGGTGTATTTGGATGATTCGGTGTATCTGGCGTTATTGGTGTCACTGTTTCTACCTTTGGTGTCGCATCTACATCATACGTCCAATTCTCTCCATCTTTCATTGGTACCGATACAAGGAAAGAACTAATTTTTTCATAACCTTTTGCTGCCTGGTTCTGTTTTAAAAGATAAAGACCTGTCGGAAGATTCTCAAACACCACTGTTCCAGTCGTTCCAATTGTCTTTGTTACTTTCTTTGAACTTGGTGAAATCTTTGCCTCAAGCTGCTTCGCAAGATTACTATCATCAAGATTTTCAAGCTTGATACCACAGTTTTCAAAACCATTGATATATATGTATTTTAAATTGCCATCCATATCCTGTTCTATAGAAGCTACCTGATAAAGACAAATCTCTCCACCAGAAACAACCTCTTTTTTACTGTTACGCAATGTAACCCTGATAGAACCTGTTTTTTCCTCAGGTATACTGTCATCTGCACGGACAGGAACCATATATCCTGCAGTCACTGTGATAGACAATAGAAAAACTGCCAGCCATTTTAACATACAATTATTTTTCATTCTTTTCACCTCGTGTTTTCTTTCTTCTATTACGAATCAACATCCAAACCAATAATAGGAACAAAAGAATCCCTGCAATGATTGGTGCAATAACAATTGGTTCAATCTGATAAGCATCTGAAATGACTCTAATATTGCTATCTTTTTTATTTGGTATCCGATGTCCACGGACAAGCAACCGATGCGTATTAATTCCATATGGAGTACACGTCATAAGAGTACAATAATCTTTTCCTTCTTGTATTTGCAATTGATCAACCTTATCTGGCAAAACAATTGAAATTGAATCGACTTCATAAGTTAATAATCGATCTAATATTGTAATTGTAAATGTATCACCTTTTTCAAGTTCATCTAGATTTGTAAATAATTTTGCACTTGGAAGTCCTCTATGTGCAGAAATAACGCTATGCGTACTTGTTCCACCAATTGGAAAACTAGTCCCTTTTAAATGACCTGCTGCTGATTGCAATATACTGTCACTCGTCCCATGATAAATGGGCAACTCAACTCCTATTTTTTCAATCGAAATATAACCCATCATTCCTGTTTTCTCAATATTTAAAATATTGTTATAACCAGGTAATTGATCCGGTTCATAAAAATACGAGGGATGTTTTGCTAGCATTTGATTGTACAACTCTGCCTTTTTAAAATAAGCATTGTAGTCATCTTTTTTCATTTTTGAAACCGCCGTATCATAATCAATCACCGCTCTTGATTGATTTTTCTGATTGATATAATTACTGATCGTCGGATATAACAGTACGGAAAGACCCACGAAAAATACCAATATTAAAATGATTGTGCTAAAATGTTTCTTCATGAGTCACTCCCTAATGTTATCAGGAACCAGGCAGGAAATTCTCCTGCCCAGTTCTCTTTTGTTTTAATTTTAAATAGCTTTCTTATCAAGATTTCATTATCTTGCGCTCATACGTTTTTTTGTAATGAGTAAAACAGCTGCGCCAAGCATTAAGACACCACCGATAATATAGAAGATTGTTGTACCAATACCACCTGTAGATGGAAGAGTAGAACCTGATTTGTTTGTAACTTTAATTCCAAAAACTCCATCGCTATATGTAATATCATGATTGTCAGAACTCCATGTGATATTTCCACCAACTAATGTTGTAGAACCATCCTGTGTTGCGGAAATAGTAAATTCAATTGGGTCGATTTTGTTGTATCCTTTAGGTACAACCGTTTCTGTCAAAGTATATTTTCCAGCATTTAAACCTGTAAACTGAATCTGACCATTTTCATCAACAAATGCTGTTACCTTTTTGCTTCCTGCATCTGCAGTCTGGGATGTTATAACAGTTTCTTTTTTGTATTTTTTTGTTGTATTTTCATATTTACTCTGATCCATTCCTTCTGTGTTTGGATCATCTGTTGTGTAAGTACCATCTTTTAATTTCCAGTATGTACCATTCTCATTTTCTACAAACGCCTGTCCTGTTGTAAACTTAATTGTCTGAAGGTTTTCTCCTGTCAGAGTAAATTCAGCCCCTGTCAGCTTATTTCCTTGTTCATCTACTTTTAAAAGTTTTAATTCTGTAACATAAGTTTTTGTCACTCTATCTGGAGTTTCCCCTGTTGGTACTTTATCTCCTGGAATACCAGGTTCTTTATCTCCTCTTTCAGAAGAATTTGGATTGTTAGAATATTCCAGCTTTACTGTATTCGTGTTAGGATCTTTTCCAATCACTGCATTTTCATTAACTGTAGCATTATATTTTACAGAAATGTCTGCACCTACTTCAAAGTTCTTGATATTTTCAAAAGCAAGTTTAAAACTTGTTGTTCCATCTTGATTTGTTGTTGTATACACATAATAATCTGTATCCTTTGTTAATGGTTTTCCTCCAACCGTTACTACAAAAGAATCTTTATCTAATGTCAATCCTTTTGATAATGTATCATTAAGGACATAATAATAGTATTTATACCCTTTATAATCTGGAACTTTACCAGTTACTTCATAATTAATTGTGTCACCAATTGCAGCTGTATCTGTTTTTTTACTGTCATCTAATGCTTGGTTTGCATCTGTATCAATAATTTTCTTATCAATGTCAGGAGTTGTTGATGTTTTTGGTGTCATCTCTGTAGGACCTACAACGTCTACCATATAACGGGAAACAGTATCCTTCGTCTCACCTGTTACTTCGTCTGTTACAATATAGTAACCTGTAGGAATTGTAACTGTCTTTTCACTTCCATCACCTGAAATCGTTGCGACTTCTTTGCCACCTTTAACATATTCATAGGCTGCATCTCCAAGTTCATTATCTTTTTTATCTTTCAGGGCATTAAGAATCTCTTGTGCTGTTGCATTTGATGTCACAGAAGAACCTTTTCCAAGATTCGATAATTTTTTTGTTCCATTATCTCCTGTTGTTACATCTCCAGTTAAAATCTGATATACTTTGTAAGTATGTCCTGCTGTTGTTTTAATTTTTAACGTACTGTCTGCTGCAAATGTTGTAACACTCATTGCCAGTACCATTACAAGACTCAATAACAGAGTCCATGTCTTTTTCATGATCTTCATCATCATTCCCCACTTTCTTTTGTAAATCATTTTTTATTGGATACTTTCATAACCTGGAATAGTTTTCAGGCTAAGAGTGCAGAACCTTACATCTCCCTCCCTCTTCGTCTACATCTCAAATAATATCCATACAACAATGCTGAGCCCATAAGAGCAACTGCAATGATTGTAAACATTTTTGTTCCTGGCCCACCAGTTTCTGGAAGCTCATAAATCTCTCCCTCTTTTTTATTAGTAAGTTCAATTTTGTAAATCACGGGCTGTGCCTCGACTTTCTTATATAGATAAAATGTTTGTGCTGTTGTTGAACCACCATCCCCTGTATGATTGTTCGATAATAAGAAGTAATCATTATAACTTCCTAATACATTGCTCCATTCAGACTTTGGATTACTTGGCGGTCTCTTTCCAGGAGTTCCAGTATACCAGTTATAATAAAACCAACATTCCTGTTTGACATCGGAACTAATATCTCCCTGCCCATTATTTTTTAAATATCCATTGACAACTTCGTTATAAAGCGTCCACATCTTATGGGTACCATGCTGATGTGCTGTCATTTCTTTTCCCGTTCCAGTTTTCCATATAATATTTCCAGAAGGATTTAAAATATACTGACAATCTTTATAAACTTTATCTCCTACTTTTAAATCCCCTTTTTCAACATTGGTTTTTTGTTGACTTCCATCTGCCCAGTGTGCTCCATTCTTTGTAGCTGTCAGTGCTCCAACTGATCCTGTTTTTGGAGAAGTCGTTAAAATAAATTCTCCATTATCCTCAAAATCATCTGTTAATACCCAGGCAGTGGTTTTCTCACCAAATTCTTGTTTCTTTTCTTTATTGACGAACTTAAATCCGTTCACTTCACTTTCTGAAACATCATATGAGATTTCTTTCTTCGATCCATTTTCAAAAGAATACCTTGGCACGGTCCATTCATATGTCCAATTATTATCTGCCGAAAGAGAAACTTTGGCATCTTTTATCGATGCTTCTTTTCCATCTGCATTTAATGTTACTTCAATACTTGATGGAAGACCTTCTGTAAGTTTATTTCCTTTTTCATCCTGCCAGTTTTTTGATACTCGAATCGTTGTATATTCCTGTGTCTCCTCTGCTTCTCCTTTCGATTGATAAGTTGCATCGACTGTCATATTTACCGTTCGGACTTTTCCATATACTGGATCAACCTTTTCAAATGGATATAACGTTTCTCCATTTTTTGTAATTTCCTTGGTGTCCTTATCAACCTTCCACTTATTATTATTCTTTTTACTTAACGATTTTGTGCTCTCAAGATAATATCCTGGCATATTTTTTCCTGCTAAATAATCACTGGAAAATAAAAACTCTGCACCACTTTTTTCTGCTGTCCATAAGGCACCATCTTCTCCACCATCTGATTTCAAATATGGAGAATAAGAGGTTCCATTTGCTGCTGTGATCGGTCCTTTTGATAATGCTAGATCTGCCGATATCATGTTTGTTGGAGTAATGGTACTATCTGCTCTGATAAATTTACTATTTCCAGGTCCTGTAGCATCACTTGTCAAAAGAAGATAGTGATTGCCCTCCTTAATCGATGTTGCCTTTACCCAAAGCGTATCACTCTCTTTCCACTCATTAGTCTGATCCAAAGAAATATCTAAATTATATCCATTGATATATCCATCAACCTTTTCTAGCTCTACTCCATAGGAAACATCTTTTCCATCTCCATCAACTCTCGAAACATTTTTAAATGTCACTGTATTGCTATCGGTTCCTTTATTCAGTGTGACTGTTCCTACTCGTTCACCTGTTTGCTGATTGATCAAATAAACATTCACTGCTTTATCCCTTGTACCCGACCAATTTAGGTTTACTGTCACTGTCACATTACAAGTATCAACCGTGCTTTTTGCATCCCCTGCTGCTTTTACACTCTTCTTTGTTTGCTTTTGAATTTTCTTTTTAGTTGACACCTCTTTTGTCTTCTTCTCGGATTTCTTTTCGGTTGTTGTTTTCTCGGTTGTCTTTTCTGTCGTTTCCCCTGTTTTTTCTGTTTCTTGTTCTTTATTCTCTGGCAATGCACAATAACCAATAATGGATCGATCATTGATAGAATATATATTTTCTTTTACCTCTTTGGAAGAATCACCTTCCACAACTACAAAACTAGTTATCTTTCCTTTTGAATCTTTTTTAACAGTTTCTAGAATTCCAACATGGTCTGCCACTCCATCTTCTTCCTCCGAATCAAGAAAAACAATATCCCCAACCGTTGGTTGATAGTTATCTGCATTATGATAAAGTTGCGCATCCTTTAGATTTACCATCCAAGCTTCACATCCAGAATTTACAGGTACCTCTTTTTGCGGAATCCCTGCATAATGCAGACAAAATGCTGCAAACATTACCGACCAATTGCCATATTTGTTACCATACCATTCTCCATATCGCGTATAACCATCTTTCGTTTTTCCATCCTCATCCAATCGGAAATTTTTTGTACTCTCTTTATAACCAACTTGTGATTTTGCAACATCTACAAGATCCTTTGCCCATACACCACTTAATTTTTGCGGAATTGTTTTTTCCCAGTCTGTTTCCGTCTCTGCATCTGCCTTATCGTCAGAAATACATTCCATGGTATGTTCATGTTCCGGAATCTTACAAACAAGTTCTTTCTTATAACAATCCTGCGTATGTTGATGTCCTCCTTCTTCCGTGGATTCTTCCTTTCCGCAAATCAATACCTCTTTATAACAATCCTCCGTATGTTGATGTTCTTCTTTTCCACATTGATAATCCGCTGTCATGGAAACTCCTTTTTGATGAAGCCATCCATTTACTCCAACAACTGTAATCAATGCAAGTACAATAAAAATAGATGCATATTTTCGATAGTTTTTACGATTTGTTTTAATTTTTTCTATATATTTGTTTAAATTCTCTTTCATCCAGGCACTCCCCTATTTCATAATTGAAAAGTCTTTTAATGGCCATATTCTTAAAAAAACTTTTCCAACAATTTGTTTTTTATCTATACACCCAATTGCACTGCTACGACTATCAATCGAAACACTTCTATGATCCCCAAGAACAAAATAACGATTTTCCGGAACTTGATAAGGAAATTTCAGATCACACTCTCCCAATGCAAGTTCATCAACATAAGGCTCATCAAGAACCTTTCCATTTACACTAACCTCCCCTTTTTCATCAATGTTGATTACGTCTCCCGGTCCCCCGATTATTCGCTTGATTAAAAGTTTATTTTGCCAGCTAAAGCTGCAAAGATCTCCTGTATTTAAATCATGTGTTTTTATAAGAAGAAGAATATTGCGATCATGTAAAGTTGGTTCCATACTATCGCCAGATACCTGAAGAACTGGAAATAACAAAGTTGCCATTAAAACAGCAATAGCCGCTACAACAATTAGCGATGAAATCGTACTTCGCAATATTCGCCGATATCGGCTTTGATAGGCAAGACGATTCCTTTCCTGCGTCACTTCTTCCATAGAAGGAATCTCAACCGGCTTCAGATTCTCCTGCTTCATTTAATGCCTCCTTGCTCAACTCTTTATGCCAATCTAGAACTTCGATGATTTTTCTTCGATAATCATCCCACTGACCTTCTATTTCCTTTGTGGCCTGCTCTTTCATTAACTTGCACTCTTCTTCTATTTCTTCTTTTTTCTGTTTTGCCTGCGCTTCAATTACCTCTGCTTTTTGTCTGGCTTGCAGTATAATCTGCATAGCTTCCTGTTCGGCATTTTCTTTTACCGATTGTATATAAGCTTCCTGTTCAGCATTGACTGCTTTCACTGAATTTAAATAATCATCTGCTGCTGCTTGTGCTGATACAAAAACCTCATTAATATTAAGCGATGCTTCTGCAATAGAGCCGGCCTCTTCAATTTTGATATTGCGCTGATGAAGCTGATCCCATAGCTCATCTTTTTCTTTTCTGATTCTTTCCTCATCACTTTTAAGCGCGTATATAATTTCAATCAGTTCTGTGCGCTTCATTCTGCGCAATCCCTTTTCGGCCATATCCTATTCGCTCACTTTCTTTTGACATTGCATTTTTTTCGTGGAGTATTTTACTCTACGAAAAAAACTATGATTTCCTTTTATTACCATAAGTATTAATACCTATGACCAGATTAGCTGACAATAAATAAATCAGATAAACGCTGCATATTTTCTCTTTTCATTTTCATTGTTGGATGTACATAACGATTCATTGTAATATTGACATTGGCATGTCCAAGAATTTCACTTAAACTTTTAATGTCAAATCCAACTTCAATACATCGAGTAGCAAATGTATGTCGCAAAGAGTGAAATTTCACCGGCTGAAGACCTGCTTTTAACAATATTTTTTTAAAATGATTTTGCATTGTACGAGGTTCTACATATTTGGTATCTTTTCCGGTTAAGACATAACCATGATTTATTTGAGATAAATGTTTTATAAGAAAAATGAGATTATCTGGAATTGGTATCGTTCGTATAGAACAAGAACTCTTTGGTGAAGTTATAATAACTTCCGTTTTTTTTGCGGAATTTCCTTGTGTCTGCAATCTTTGCATCGTTTTATGAATATAAATTGTCTTTTCATCAATTGAAACATCTTCCCACCGAAGCGCGCAAAGTTCTCCAATTCTTATTCCAGTAAATAAACTCAATAGAATTCCAAAGTTTCGATTGGATAAATGATCAACTAAATAGTTGCATAAAATAGATTGTTCTGAATGACTGAAAATATACATTTTTGCAGCAGACTGTTTTATAACAACTTCTTTTCCAGTACATTGCGTTTCAATTTTTTGAAGATTTGCATAAGATAGAATACTTCGAATAACAGAAAGTATATCTACAACTGTTTTTGGTGATAATCCCTGATGTTGTTTGCCTCCTGCTAAGAGAAGATTGTTACAAAACATATTTAACTGATTAGCTGAAATTTCGTTCACATTTACATTGTAAAATCCTTTATAAATATAAGAATGAATAATATTTTGATATTTAATATATGTGGATTTTTTTATTTGAGGTTGCAAAGATCTAAGCCATAAATCTGCAAGATCTGTAAATATAGCTTTATTTTTGATTAGTTTTTTGTTTTCAACAGAATCTTTTCCTAATTGTTTTAAAACTTCATAACGTTTCTTTTTTGCTTCAAGATAAGATTTTGCATAAACATATCCATAAATAGCCCTCCCTTCTGGTGTCCTTTCTTTGATATAGCGTGCTTCCCACCTACCATCCTTTCTTTTAAAAATACTTTCACCTTTTCTTGACATAATATGACCTCCATATTAATATTTTTTTGAAGCTTGTTTTATCTCTAAGGTCTGCCCTAAATTTTATATTTTATGAAAATCATATATGACTATAATTCTGACTATAATAAACAAGTGTATGTGAGGTCCAATTACCTATTATAAATGTATTTTTTCGATTGTTGTAACTAAAAATGGAAATTTTTATTGACATTACAATTTTAAGATGATACTTTTAAATAGAATATAGAATTTTTGCGTTTATTCATAAAAAATTTATGCTATGATTTGTCGAAAATTCTTCGTAGAGTAAAATACTCTGTGAATGCAAAAAAGGACATTACCTCGAAAATAATCTGATAATGTTCTTTTCTGTTTTTATTTGTTATTTTTAAATCGTAAAACTTCTACTATTATCTTTCGGATATCTTCATCTATACAGATTGCCTGTTTTCTAATCTCATCCGGCACATAAGCTTCTCCGTAATTGATACATATATATGTCGATTTTGGATTTTTTGCAGTCATTCTCCAGAAAGGATATTTTATGATAACAGGGGTATTTCCGCCTACACCTAGTTCTAGATAAACTATTTTCATTCCTTCATGTCTGCGCACAAATTCATCATATCGATTCTTTGCTCTGTACCATCCCTCATCCTGTACAAAGGTCTCATCACATCGAAGATTCATGGTCATTGGTGCACCACACTGCGGACATCTTGGAATCAGTTCTGTTGGAATCTGCATATCACGCTGTTGTTCTACCATAGCACAAATTGCAGTTTCATTATCATAAGTCTCTTGGTGGCAAAACTTACTGCACTGAAACAGTCCATAATCTCCCTGTGTATAAAAAAGACGTTTTTTATCAAACCCTGACTTTTGAAAACAGTGATCCACATTCGTAGTTAAGACAAAATAATCCTTATCTTTTACAACTTCCATAAGCTTTTCATATGTGTCATTCGGTGCATCCACATATCTGTTCCAGTAGATGTGTCTAGACCACCATGCCCAGTACTCTTCCAGACTGTCAAATGGATAAAATCCCCCGCTGTACATATCCTGAATTCCATATTTTTGTCTGAAATCAGAAAAATATTTTTCAAATCGTTCTCCAGAATAACTGAATCCAGCAGAAGCAGAAAGACCAGAACCCGCTCCAATCAACACAACATCTGCCCTTTCGAACGCATCTTGTAATCTGCCTATTTCATCTAAGTAATTCTTCATAGATTTTTTTGTCAATGTCCTTGAAAACATTAAATATCACCTTCGTTATACTACTTTCTTTCTGCATAAATTCATTGACTGTCTGCACTGCAATCTCTGCAGCTTTTTGGTTTGGAAAATGAAACTCTCCTGTTGAAACGCAGCAAAATGCAATACTTCCAAGGCCTTTCTGTGCTGCCAATTCCAAACAGGAACGATAACAGTCCGCCAATAATTTTTCATCTCTTATTCTGACATGATCATATATGATCGGCCCTACTGTATGAATGACATATCTGCTGGGAAGATTATATCCCTTTGTAATCTTTGCCCTTCCTGTTGGCTCTTCATATCCCTGCTTTTTCATAAATTCTGCACATTCAAGACGAAGCTGAATCCCTGCATAAGAATGAATGCAATTATCAATACATCTATGATTTGGCACATAGCAGCCTGTCATACCACTGTTTGCTGCATTTACAATGGCATCACATTTAAGAGAAGTAATGTCTCCCTGCCATACGCTAATACCTTTTTTAATCTCTGGAAGTTTCTCTACATCAACAATACCTCTATCTGTATTTTCTTTTTGTAAATATTCATCTTGCACTGCAAGAAAAGCCGGCGTAATCTTTTTGGGCCTTCGAATATTCATCATTCCACGCAACAATTGTTTCTGTTCTACTGATCCAGACGGTATTTGCATATTTTTGTATTCATCACTTTCTTTTAACAATTCTCTAATTAAAAACTGTCTACGTTCGTTCTGATTCATAGTTTACCTCTTGTTTCGGATTACCTATCTTGGACAAATTTTCACATACCTTACACCGTACAGACAGTGCTTGTAATCAATGACTACAGGATAAAATTTCCTGCAGGGAAAGCTTCATCATATTTTCTCTTTTTTATGTACATTATACTACTAAAATTCATATGGTGGATTTCCAGAGAAATCCGCAATCACACCATGTGGATTTTCCAAATAGAACACTTCAAAAATGGGATTATCTGCTGTTTGATACTGTCCTTTTACAATAGGATTCTTCATACATCCTTCTTTTACACTCATATCATTCTCAAAAACTGCCTTACCAGCAAGACGGATCCATGCATATTCTGGTGATGAGACAGAAATCTCGATTTCTGGATTCTCAAGCATATCCTTATAAACATCTTTTGTATTGTTTGTACAGAACCAAAGCTTTCCATCCTGTTCAAAGCAAAACATAAAAGGACGACACTTTGCTTTTCCATCGCGTCCTACGGTTGCAAGATACTGTACTGGGTTTGCCTGTAAAAATTCTACTACTTTCTTCATGATTATGATCCTCCATTTTGTTTTATATGCAGACGGCCGCCCTGCTATTTCTTTTGTTGTAATCATTATTGTTACATTTATTATTATATTTATTTTTTGTTGTAATGTCAATGGTTACATCATTTTTAAAAAATAGAGCATAATCAAAACAATTATGCTCCATTTTATTATTTAATATATTTTTCTGCATCTCTTCTAATATCCAAAAGTGTAATTTTCTGCAATTCTGCTTCCATTGCTTTTTGAATATGCTCCAATTTTTCATCTAAAATATGATGAATATTTCTCCCTACCGGACAATCTGGATTTGGATTCTCATGGAAATGAAACAATTCTCCATGATCTATACATTCCACTGCACGATAAATATCTAAAAATGTAATTTCCTGAAGTGGTCTAGCAATAGAGGCTCCCCCTGTACCTCTTGCTACATTTACAATTCCTGCTGCTTTTAATTGTCCAAGAATTTTTCTGACAATCACCGGATTAACATTTGTACTTCCTGCAAGAAATTCACTCGTAATTTTATATTCATCTTTGAATGTATCAATACACGTCAAAATATGCACGGCCAACGTAAATCTGCTCGAAATCTGCACGGTAAAACACCTCTCTTTTTTCTTTGCAGTATAGCATTTTTATGATGTAATTTCAACGTTTACATCTTTCCCATATTTATAAAAATTGTTCTCAGTGATAACTTCTTATAGAAATTTTCTGTTCTCGAAAACAACTTCAATATAATCTATATCTACTCGGCTTCTAATTCTTTATTGATAATGTCTTCACTGTCAGCCATTGCTTGCAAGGTCATGGCAAGAAGCTTTTCTAATTCCCATCCAAGCTGGTCTGCGCCTCTCTCAATTACCTCTCTTGAGCAACCTGCGGCAAATCCCTTACTCTTATATTTTTTCTTTAAAGATTTCAGTTTCATATCCTTAGTGCTTTTCGATGGACGCATGAGCGCTGCTGCCCAAATCAGGCCTGTCAGTTCATCAACTGCAAACAACACTTTCTCCATCTCATGGATAGGCTCCACATCCAGTGTCACACCGCACTCAATCGTAATTCCATAACCATGTGAAACAACTCCATGAATAATATCTTCTGATACTCCTCCCTCTCTTAAAAGTTCTGGTGCTTTCAAGCAATGCTCTGCTGGATAATTTTCAAAATCTATGTCGTGCAATAGCCCAACGATTCCCCAATGTTCCTCTTCTGCACCATAACCTAATTCTCTTGCATACCATTTCATCACAGCCTCTACAGTAAGAGCATGCTGAATATGAAATGGATCTTTGTTATACTTCTTTAGCAATGTAAATGCCTTTTCTCTTGAAATATCATTCATAATTATCAATCTCCTTAATATCAATTTTAAAACCCTACAATCGTAAAGCAAATGACAGCGGATGGATTCGAACCATCATATTCCGTCTATACAACCTATGTCATTCCAGCGGCCCACCGTCAGATTTTTAGTTATTTCTCATCTTTTTTGGTAATAAAAAAAGCCTGAGATTTACTCCCAGGCAATAATATACATGATATAAATTAATTTCGAATGTATGACAAATGAGCCATACACCTGGTCATATCATCTACCTGGGAGAATAGCATCCAACACATACACATATCTGTTCCAGTAGATATGTCTAGACCAATATACCAAGTCCTCTCCCCGGCTTTCAAATGGATAGCATCCTGCGCTGTTCATATCCTGAATCCCATACTTTTATCTGAAATTAGAAAAATATTTTTCTAATCGTTCTCCGGAATAACTGAATCCAGCAGGAAGTCCAAAACTCGCCCCAATCAGCATAGCATCCGAGTAATTTCTCATCAAAAAAGCCCTTTGAGAAAAGGATTTCTCCTCTCTCAAAGGGCTTTTTGATAAATTGAAAATTATCTAGTCAATTTCTCCATTATATAATTCGTAAGAGAGATTCCGTGCCGGACAACTTCCTGTTCTCGAATAACACAATATCCTCGATGCAGAAAAAATGGCTTTGCTGTAATAGAAGCGTGTGTAGTAATTCATTTTCCTTTTATTGAACATTCCAACTCATTGCAAATCGCAGATGCAATACTTTTACCTTGATGGTCTTTGTGAACAAACAATCTGTCCAAGTATCCAGATTTATCCATATCTCCAAAGCCAACAATCTTGTTATTTTCCACAGCGACAATCGTTTCATGCTTTAGAAAAGAACTGTTCCATTCTTGCAAATCTACTTTTCCTGTTGCCCAAACATTTAATTGTTCTTTTGTGTAATCCCTTGCATTCACGCTGTGAACAGTTTGATAAAACAATTTTGCCAACGGTTCACAGTCAGCAGGTTTATATCTTCGAAGTTGCATTTTTATCCTTACAAATATCACTTGTATTTCTTTTTACTTTTGAAAATGGGCAATCCTGATTAGGACTGCCCACTCATTTTGTTAATTGTACAATTTTGCTTGCATCAATTTAAGCATCAAATGACATAAGTTTGATGTAAATTGATGTTTTTTCTTTTTTCAATAAATGAAGTTATATCTTATTTTAGTACAGTTTTGCTCCTGCTGGAATATGATCATCTACCATTAAAAGATGGAGTTTTTCTTCCCCTTCTTCTTCATGAATTGCAGATAAGAGCATTCCACAAGAATCAATTCCCATCATTGCACGTGGTGGAAGATTCACAATTGCAATCAGTGTTTTTCCAACCAATTCTTCCGGCTCATAGTAAGCATGAATTCCGCTTAAGATTGTACGGTCTGTTCCTGTTCCATCATCTAAAGTAAACTGAAGAAGTTTCTTAGATTTTTTTACTGCCTCGCATGCTTTTACTTTCACTGCTCTAAAATCAGATTTACTAAAAGTATCAAAATCTACCATTTCTTCAAATAATGGCTCTACTTTTACTTTTGAGAAGTCAATCACTTCTTTTTCAGGTGCAGCTACTGGTTTTGCAGCTTTCTTTGTTTCTTTTGCATTCAGAGACTTCATGGTTGGGAATAATAATACATCTCTAATTGCTGTTGAATTTGTTAACAGCATTACCATTCGGTCGATTCCGAATCCGATTCCACCTGTTGGTGGCATACCAATTTCTAATGCATTTAAGAAATCTTCATCTGTTGTGTTAGCTTCCTCATCTCCCTGGGCAAGAAGTTCTTCCTGGGCTTTGAAACGTTCTCTCTGATCAATTGGATCATTTAACTCAGAGTAAGCATTTGCCATTTCCCATCCATTCATAAAGAACTCAAAACGTTCTACATAATCTGGATTTTCTGGTTTTCTCTTTGTTAATGGAGAGATTTCCACTGGATGATCCATAACAAAAGTAGGCTGGATCAGTTTATCTTCTACAAACTCTTCGAAGAAAAGATTTAAGATATCTCCTCGCTTATGACGTTCTTCATATTCTACATGGTGTTCCTGTGCAGCTGCTCTTGCTTCTTCCAGTGTATTGATCTGATTAAAGTCTACACCTGAATATTTTTTGACAGCATCTACCATTGTAATTCTTTCAAATGGTTTTCCAAGATCAATTTCAAAATCTTTGTACTGAATCTTTGTTCCGCCACATACTTCCTGTGCAAGATAACGATATAAATTTTCTGTTAGATCCATCATGCCATGATAGTCTGTATATGCCTGATATAATTCCATCAGTGTAAATTCCGGATTATGACGGGTATCAACACCTTCATTACGGAATACACGTCCGATTTCATATACTTTTTCTAAACCACCAACAATCAGTCTCTTTAAATATAATTCCAGAGAAATACGTAATTTGACATCTTCACTTAATGCGTTGTAGTGAGTTTCAAATGGTCTTGCAGCAGCTCCTCCAGCATTGGCTACTAACATAGGAGTTTCTACCTCCATAAATCCCTGTCCATCAAGATAATTACGAATTTTACTGATGATTTTAGAACGTTTGATAAATACCTCTTTGGATTCTTCGTTCATAATCAGATCTACATATCTTTGACGATATCTTGTATCTGTATCTGTTAATCCATGGAATTTTTCAGGGAGTGGGCGAAGACTCTTTGATAATAATACAACTTCTGTTGCATGAATGGATTTCTCTCCTGTCTTTGTCGCAAAAACTCTTCCTTTGATTCCTACGATATCACCAATATCCATTTTTTTGAAATCTTTATATTCTTCTACACCGATTTCATCTCTTGCAACATATGCTTGAATTCCACCTTGAAGATCCTGAACATTACAAAAAGAAGCTTTTCCCATAACACGTTTGAACATTAAACGTCCTGCAACTGCTACATCCGTTCCTTCCAGTTCTTCAAAATGATCTTTAATTTCTTTTGAATGATGTGTCACATCATATTTCATGATCTCAAAAGGATTTTTTCCTGCTTCCTGTAAATCAGCAAGTTTTTGTCTCCTTACTTTAATGAGTTCGTTTGTATCTTTTTTCTGTTCTGCCACTTTTCTTACTTCCTCTTACTTTCTCTGTACGTCAATGACTCTGAAATCATTTACCTGATTAATTCCTTCTACAGAAACAACATCTCCGATCTTCTTTCCAAGAAGAGCTCTTCCAATCGGTGCTTCATTGGAAATCTTATTCTGCAGAATATCTGCTTCTGTAGAACCTACGATATGGTAAGTTACTTCTTTTCCGAGAGTGATATCTTCTAATACGACAAGACATCCAAGGCTGATAACACCTTTTTCAAATTTTTCATCAATGACAACCGCATTTTTTAAAATCTTTTCGATTTCTTCAATACGTGCTTCCATATCACGCTGTTCGTCTTTTGCTGCATCGTATTCCGCGTTTTCTGATAAGTCACCCTGTTCTCTTGCTTCTTTAATCTTTTGTGCAATCTCTTTACGTCTTACGACTTTTAATTCCTGTAATTCATCTTCTAATGCTTTTAAACCAGCGGGGGTTAATATATTCTTTTTTGCCTCTGCCATAACACTCTTCCTTTCGTTCTAGATGTTAACTGATTAATTATATCCTACATCGTTTTCTTTTGTCAATGCTGATGCGTTTTTCCTTTTTAAGCTTCATTGGCCTTTAAATAACTAAGAAGTAACTCTTCCAGCTGCTCATATGTTTCTGTATGATTCACCTTATCACGAAGTTTTGCAGCACCCTGAAAACCAAAGGTGTACCAGGCAACATGTTTACGCATTTCTCGTACTCCAGTATATTCTCCTTTGAAATCGATCATCATCTTTCCATGCCGCAGCATCATTGCAACTACTTCTTGTAAAGATGGTCTTGAAAGTTTTTCTCCCGTTTCAAAATAATAAATCATTTCTTTGAAAATCCATGGATTTCCCTTGGCTCTCCTTCCAATCATAAAACCATCACAATCTGTTTGCTCCTTCATATGCAGTGCATCTTCTGGACAGGTAATATCCCCATTTCCAATCACCGGAATATGAACAGCTTCTTTTACTTTTCGTATAATTTCCCAGTCTGCTTTTCCAGAATAATATTGCTCTCTTGTTCTTCCATGAACAGCAATTGCTTTGGCCCCATTTTCTTCTGCAATCTGCGCCATCTCCACTGCATTGATATGATCATCATCAAATCCTTTTCGGATCTTTACTGTCACTGGTACTTTAACCGCTGATGATACCGCTCGAATAACTTCTCCTGCCAGTTTCGGGTTTTTCATTAATGCTGATCCATCTCCATTATTTACAATTTTGGGTACTGGGCATCCCATATTGATATCAATCAGCTGAAATTTCCCATGATCTACTTGCGCCGCCATTTGTCCCATAATTTCTGGATCTGAGCCAAAAATCTGAATAGCTACCGGTTGTTCTTTTTCATCAGTTGCCATTAATGGCTCAGATTTACGGTTTCCATAATATAATCCTTTTGCACTAACCATTTCCGTGCACATCAATCCCGCACCTTGTTCCTTACACAACAAACGATACGGAAGATCTGTAACTCCAGCCATTGGAGCCAGTGCAAATGGATGCTCGATCTTCACATTTCCAATCACTAAAGGTTGTATTTTACTGTTTTTCATAAATAATCTCCAACCCTTTTAATGTAAGTGTCTCATCATAGTAGTCAATCTCATCGACCGCATCTGCTACCATTTTTCCAAGACCTCCTGTTGCGATGACCTTCATCTCATGATATCCCGATTCTAGCTTCATCTGCTGAATGATATGCTTTGTCTCACCGACAACTCCGTAAAACAGCCCTGCCTGCATACTACTGATCGTATTATGTGCAAGAATAGTTTTAGGTTTTACAATTTCAATTTCCGGAAGTCTTGCAGCTCCCTGCCAAAGGGCATTGGCTGAAGTGCGGATTCCAGGAACCGTAACTCCAGCAAGAAACACACCATGTTCTGTTACCATATCATACGTTGTCGCTGTCCCATAATCAATGACTAATGCTGGTCCTCCATAAATCTCATATCCTGCTACAAGATCGACGATACGATCGGCTCCTACTTCTCTTGGATTCAAACGGCCAAGGTTAATTCCTGTCTTAATTCCAGGTCCGACAATAATCGGTTTTACGCCAAAATACTTAATCAAACCACTTGCTAGTGAATGCATAATATTAGGAACAACAGATCCAATCACTGCTGCCTTCACTTCTTCACACTGCAATCCTTTCTCACGTAATAGATTTGCAAGTACTAATCCGAATTCATCTGATGTTCTTGGAATTTTTGTTGTGATTCGAAACAACTCGATAATCTCTTTGCGCCGAAATACTCCAATTGTAATATTCGTATTTCCGACATCCAGTGCTAATAACATATTTCTATACCTCTTCTCCTAAAAAGAATACTCTGTAATACATCTCCAGAGATTCCCACAGGTCTCTCTTCTCTTTTTGCATTTGTTTAATTTTTAATGCACTTCCAATTTCGTCATAAAAGAAATCGTTTTCCTCTGCTCTTGTCACAAAAGATAGATGTCCGTCTTCATCAAATTCTAGTGTAAGAATTCCTCCAACTTCTGCCGTATAAAGAACACAGGCGATTTTCAATTCATCTTTTACCTGATCCGGCAGTCCTTGAAAATCTTCATTTAAATAATATTTTTTTTGATATGCATTGGACCCACACAAGGTCACTTTATCCTGATACATAGCGATCTATAACTCCTTATACATAACCTAAAATTCCACGGACAGATACTTCTCCAGATAAGATAGGTTCTATCGTTCCACTTGCAGTTTCTGCCAGAAGCTCTCCGCGTTCATTAATTCCATGGGATGTGTAAATTGTTTCTTTTGACCCACGAATCACTCGAATTTTTTGATTCATATGAACAAGCAAATGATTATATTCATCCTTGAAAGTTGATAAATCCTCTGTCTGAATAAACTGTTCATAATATTTTTCAAAATATTCCAAAACTTTTGCCGCCAAAAGTGCACGGTAAACTCTTTTTCCTGTTTCTATCTGAAGAGACGTTGCTTTATCTTTCAAATCATCTGGAAATTTTTCCATATTTACATTAATTCCAAGACCTACAACAATATAATTCAATTCGTCCATCTGTGCACTAAGTTCTGTCAGAATTCCACAAACTTTTTTTCCATTTACAATTAAATCATTTGGCCATTTAATACCACAGCTGACATTCGTAACTTCGTTAATTGCTTTTGCAACTGCTAATGCTGTAATCAATGTCAACATTGAACTATTTTCCAAAGCGATCTCCGGTTTCAGAAGAAAACTCATCCAAATTCCAGTCCCGGCTTTTCCAAGCCAACTTCTTCCACGTCTTCCTTTTCCACTCACCTGTTCTTCTGCAATTACTGTTAAACCATGTTCTGCACCAGCCTCTGCTAATCGTCTTACTTCCAGGTTTGTTGAATCAATCATATCATAAAAACGAAGATCTTTTCCAAGCCACTGGCTGTTTAGATTGCTTGACACTGCTTCCTGCGTAATGAGATCTGGACATGTTACAAGTCGATACCCACGCTTTGTCACAGAATCAATCTCATATCCTTCTTCTTTGAGTGCCTTGATATGTTTCCATACAGCAGTTCTTGATACATTCAGTTTTTCACAAAGTTCCTGACCGGAGATATAATCTCCGGCCTCTTTTAATTCTTTTAGAATTCTGGTTTTCATCATTCCAGTTTATTCTCCTAATGTTGCTACCATAACGGCTTTGATCGTATGCATACGGTTCTCTGCTTCATCAAAGATGACATCTGCAAATTTTTCAAAGACATCTTCTGTAATCTCATTTCCTTTTACTGCTGGCAGACAGTGCATGACAATGGTACGATCTTTTCCTGTTTTGGCAAGCATTTCCTTGTTTACCTGATATGGACGTAGCAGTGCAACACGCTCTGCTGATTTTTCTTCTTCTCCCATAGATACCCATACATCTGTATAAATACAGTCAGCACCTTTCACTGCTTCATCTACATTTTCTGTAAATGTAAGTTTTGCTCCAGATTCTTTTGCATACTCTTCACACTGATGAATTAATTCTTCTTTCGGCCATAAGCTCTTTGGTGCCAGGCATGTAAAGTTTACACCCATCTTAGCACATCCAATCATCAGGGAATTTCCCATATTATTGCGCCCATCTCCTGCGAAAACAAAATTCAGTCCTTTTAATTCTCCAAACTGTTCTCTTAATGTAAGAAAATCTGCAAGAATCTGTGTTGGATGATAGTCATCTGTTAAACCATTCCATACAGGAACTCCACTGTATTTTGCAAGTTTTTCTACATTTTCATGGAGAAATCCGCGGAACTCAATTCCGTCAAACATTCTTCCAAGAACTCTTGCTGTATCTTCTACAGATTCTTTATGTCCAAGCTGAATATCATCTTTTCCTAAATACTCTGGATGTCCACCTTCATCAATACATCCAATCGTAAAAGAACATCTGGTTCTTGTACTTGGTTTTTCAAAAATCAGGGCAATATTTTTCCCTTTTAAACTATTTCCTGTAATTCCTTTTTTCTTATCAGCCTTTAATTTTGCTGCAAGATCCAATAAATATCCAATTTCGTCCGGCGTAAAATCTTTTAACGTCAGAAAACTTCTTCCTTTTAAATTCATTTGTTTATTCCTCCGGTTTTTTTCGCTTATTTACTAGCTATTATATAGGAAGCTTCCACGGTTGACAACCCCTTAACAATCCGTCAGATCAAGGATTTCTCTGCATTTTTTTGTGACAGCTTCTCCAAGTGTCCTGTGGCTTTCTTCACTTAAATGACAGGCATCTATTTTTGATGGCTGTGCGTACAGAGCTGCATCCAAAAAATCAATATGATGGAATTTTGCCCATTCTTCATAAATCGGTGCCAAGCGTTTCGAATATTCAATTCCACGCTCAAATCCCATTTCTTCCCCACTTGGTATCTCACAAAGATTATCTCCAATATGCGGCGGGGCCATTAAAAGAATTTTGGCTGGTTTTCCATCCTCTCTCTTTTGTGGTGTAATCGAAAGAATCATTTTAATCAAACGATCAATCCCTTTTCCAATATCCGTCGGTGTTGCCTGAAAACGAATTTTCAAATCATTTGTTCCAAGCATTAAAATCACAAGATCCACAGGTCCATGACTGTGCAGACAGGGATCAAGGTAGGTGACTCCATTTCTTCCTGGCCGAATCTCATCTTCAAAACAAGTGGTTCTTCCGTTTAATCCTTCTGGTATTACAATTGCCTTATCTCCAAGATTTTTTTGTAAAATACTCGTCCATCGTTTTTCATATGGATAACGGAACCCATTTTCTGGATTATAACCATACGTATTTGAATCCCCAAAACAAACGATTGTCTTCATTGTCAAACCTCCTATCAAAAAACCCCTTCAAGACATAAACGATGTCTTAAAGGGATATTCTTTGTTATTCCATATTGATCAGTCTATCCTTCCTGGATTATACATCTGCTTCTTCTTTTTGTCCAATCTCCGTTACAGATTTTACAAGTCCTGCAAGGCTTTGAATTTCTGATGGAATGATAATTTTTGTTGCTTTTCCATCAGCCGCTTTTGCAAACGCTTCCAGACTCTTTAACTGAATAACTGCATCATCTGCACCTGCATTTTTAATAAATTCAATTCCCTGTGCATTGGCTTGCTGAATTTTACGAATCGCCTCTGCCTGACCTTCGGCTTCTTTAATCGTTGCCTCTTTTTGAGCTTCTGCACGTAAGATTGCAGATTCTTTATCACCCTGTGCCTGAAGAACCACGGATTCCTTTTGTCCCTCTGCACGTAAAATTGCAGATTTCTTTTCACCTTCCGCAATCAGAATAGCTTCTCGTCTTTCTCGTTCCGCCTTCATCTGTTTTTCCATAGCATCTTGAATTGCTGCTGGTGGAATGAT
This sequence comes from Anaerostipes sp. MSJ-23, assembly GCF_018918155.1. Classification (GTDB taxonomy): domain Bacteria; phylum Bacillota; class Clostridia; order Lachnospirales; family Lachnospiraceae; genus Anaerostipes. Next base: position 151,499 of record NZ_JAHLPY010000002.1, on the reverse strand, counting down.
ATTTTTTAATTCTACACGATTGACCTTGATTCCCCATGGATCTGTTGCAACATCTAGAGTCGAACGCATCTGTGTATTGATTGTTTCTCTTGAAGTCAATGTTTCATCCAATTCCAAATCTCCAATGACATTACGAAGCGTTGTCGCTGTCAGATTTTCAATTGCCATGATTGGATTTTCTACTCCATAACTATACAATTTAGGATCTGTAATCTGAAAATAAACAACAGTGTCAATCTGCATGGTGACATTATCTTTTGTAATGACCGGCTGTGGTGGAAAATCTACAACCTGTTCCTTTAAATTTACCTTTCTTGCCACACGATCAATAAACGGAACTTTTACATGAAGCCCTACAGACCATGTGCCCTGATAAGCACCAAGTCTTTCTACCACATAAGCATGTGCCTGCGGTACAACGCGGATTGTTGAAATAATTACTAACACAACAAGTATAATAATGACCGCTAAAAAAATAATTGCCATATTACGCCTCCTCTTCATCCTCACTGATTGCTCTTACGATCAGTTTTACTCCTCTGATATCACAAATTTTTACTTCCATGTCTTTTGGAATCGGTATTCCATCCTCTGATCTTGCAGTCCAATCTAACCCGTTAACATAAACTTTTCCGGTTTCTAGGCGATTATCGATCGTCTCTCGAACCAGACCTTTCTCACCAATCAAAGCATCTACATTTGTTTTTTGCACCCTGCTATTTAAATATTTTTTTGCCCAAGGTCTTGTCAAGGCAAAAAGAATCGCTGTAATAACAAGGAACAAAATCATCTGAACCATCAAAGATGCTCCGACAAAAGCTGCGATTCCTGCCACAAAAGCACCTGCAGCAAACCAGATACTGGTCAGACCAAGAGTCATAATTTCGACCAACAAAAACACAATTGTAGCCCCGATCCAGTAAAGTGCATACACGCTACTTTCCTCCTTCCTCTCGCTGACGTCTTGCCTCATAGACAAGAAGTCCGGATGCCATTGCTGCATTTAACGATTCAACCTTTCCATGCATTGGAATTTTGATTAACTTCTGTGCAGCATCTGACATGTGTTGACTAAGGCCATTTCCTTCATTTCCAATGAAAAATGCCGTCCCTTGATGGAAGTTTTCTTTTGTATAGTTTGTTCCATCCAGATGCGCTGCATACGTTGTAATATGGCTTTTTTTCAGAAATTCAAGTGCCTCATCCATATTGTCTATATATAAAAACGGCATACGGAAAATAGAACCCATGGTAGATCTTATGACTTTTGGATTATAAATATCCACCGTATCACGACTCATAAGAACTCCTGTCACACCAGCCCCTTCTCCTGTCCGCAGAATTGTTCCAAGATTGCCTGGATCCTGAATATTTTCAAGAACCAGAAGTAATGGATTCCCTTTTACAAGGTCTTCCAACTCATATTTTTGCATTTTTACAAGTGCAAGAACCCCTTGTGGTGTCATTGTATCCGAAATTTCTTTCATAATTTTTTCTGATACAAATTCTGGTTCTATCTGTTGGAATAATTCTTTATGCATTTGAAAAAATTCTTCTGTTACAAATGCTTTGTACAATAGTTTTTCTGGAATTTCTTCAAACATGCGAATACCTTCTACAAGAAATAATCCTTGTTTCCTACGCTCTCTAGCACTTTTTTTTAATTTTAAAATATTTTTTATCTGTTTGTTCTGATTTGTTGTAATCATAATTTCCCTCAACGAAGTTTTGAAAGACAATCTTTTTTCCCGATTAATACAAGACTTTGATTTTCCTGCAGTGGTTCATTTGGATTCGGTGCTCCATCTACACCTTGATGACTTTCAATTGCAATCACATTTAAATGATACCGTTCTCTAAAATTAATCTCTGCAAGAGATTTTCCAACCCATTCCTGTCTAACAGAAATTTTTACAATACTTGTATCCGCTGACAAATCAAAAAGATCTGTCATTCTTCCTCCCAGAAGATTGTTTGCAATTCTTGCCCCCATTTCTTCTTCTGGATAAACAATTTCATCGGCTCCAACTCTTCGTAAAATTTCTCCTTTTAATTTTCCATCTGCCTTTGCAAGAATATATGGCACTCCAATTTCTTTTGCAATCATTACTGCCATAACACTGGCATCAAGATGTTCTGCCGTTGCAAGAACCATCGCATCCATTTCCTCAAGACCAATACTACTCATCATCTCTCGATCAGATACATCCGCACACACTGCACAGGTAACATCATCCGCAATTTCTCTTACAAGATCTTCCTTGATATCTATGGCAAGTACTTCTGCTCCATCTTTCATCAAATTTCTTGCCACACTATCTCCAAATTTACCAAGTCCTAAAACTGCAACTGATTTTTTCATCTCAAACCTCACATTTCTTTTTATAAAATCAGATCCTCTTGTGGATATTTAAATACCCGTTTCTTTTTCTTTTTGCCACTCTCTGAAAATCCCATCGCCATGGAAATTGGTCCAACTCTTCCGATATACATTGTAATGATAATAATCATCTTACCTGCAATTGACAATCCTGGAGTCATTCCTTTTGTTAATCCAACTGTGGCCAAAGCAGAAACACACTCATAACATGTATTCATAAATGTCCCATGATCAGTAAGCAATAACAGCAAAATAGATGTTAGCAAAACGATCAGATGAATCACAATAATTGCAAGTGCTTTTGATACAAGAGAAGGGGATACTCTTCTTCGAAATAAACTAATATCATCTTCTTGTTTTACAACCGCGATTACACAGTAAATTAAAATAACAAATGTGATTGTTTTTACACCACCCGCAGTTCCCATCGGTGATCCTCCAATAAACATTAGAATCATCGAAATCAAAGAAGATCCCTCGGAAAGAGCTCCTTGCGCTACCGTCTCAAAACCAGCTGTACGGGTCGTTACTGCCTGAAACATTGAAGCCATGATCTTATCTCCTATCGGAAGATTTCCCATTGTATGTGGATTATGATATTCAAAGATAAAGATCAACACCGTTCCTGCTATAATCAAAAAGGCCGTCGCTGACAATACAATCTTTGTATGAAATTTCAATTTTTGTATTCCACGAATCAAACTACAATTTCTTTTTCTTACCTCTTTTAACATCTGATAGAGATCTCTCCATACAATAAAACCAAGTCCTCCTAAAATAATCAGGGCCATCGTTGTAAAATTGATAACTGGATTGCTTACATAAGATCTTAGGCTATCCTCCTTTACAATGTCCATCCCTGCATTACAAAATGCAGAAACGGAGTTGAATACGGAAGCCCATAATCCATAACCAACACCAAATTGTGGAACAAACTGCGTTGCAAAAAGCAGAGCTCCTAACCCTTCCACCAAAAAAGTACCTTTAAAAATACGGCAAACCATTCTAACAAGTCCTGACATCGTATTTAATCCAAGGGATTCCTGAACAAGCAGACGATCTCCAAGAGATAACCTTTTTCCAAGTAAAAACAACATACCTGTTGTTATTGTAATAACTCCAAGGCCTCCGATTTGTATCAGGAGCATGATCACAAATTGTCCAAAAATACTCCAGTGTGTCATCGTCACTTCCACAACCAATCCTGTCACACATACAGAAGTTGTTGCTGTAAACAGTGCATCAATATATGGTGTCATATGCCCACTTTTTGATGCAACTGGAAGTGTCAGAAGAACAGACCCTACCAAAATGGTAAGCAAAAAGCCTATCAGTATAATCTGTACCGGTTTTAAATTTTTCATGGCACGCTTCTAACCTCTTCTCTCTAAATTGAAAGAAGAGAAAAGCAAGCTTCCATCTCATACAAAAGAGGCCATGCTTTTCTCTTTCTTTATTTTCTGAATCTTATTTACCTAATAAATGAGCAATCTGTAACTGATATTCATCAATATGTTTTTCCATTGCAAGTCCTTCTTCAATGTCCATATCCATGAATTTACCATTCTGATATCCAACAACACGGTTTGTCTTACCTGCACAAAGAAGATCAACGGCATATGCACCCATCATAGATGCGTAAACACGATCTTTTGCTGTAGGGTTTCCACCACGCTGCATATGTCCAAGAATTGTTGCTCTTGTTTCAATTCCTGTTGCAGATTCGATTCTTTTAGCCATGCTGTAAGAATGTCCAACACCTTCTGCATTGATAACCATATGATGTGTTTTACCTCTTGCTCTGTTACGAAGCAGATGCTCGATGATTTGCTGTTCTACTTTTGGAAGGTTTCCATCGAAGCTTTCTGGAATCAGAATATCTTCTGCTCCTGTCGCAATACCACACCATAAAGCGATGTATCCAGCACCACGTCCCATAACTTCTACGATACTACATCTTTCATGAGATGTTGATGTATCACGGATTTTATCAATTGCTTCCATTGCTGTGTTAACAGCTGTATCGAAACCAATGGTATATTCTGTGCATGCAATATCCAAATCGATGGTTCCTGGAACTGCGATTGTGTTAATTCCAAGTTCTGCAAGTTTTTTTGCTCCCTGGAAAGATCCATCACCACCGATGACTACCAGACCTTCAATTCCGTGTGCTTTACAAATATCTGCACCCTTCTTCTGTCCTTCTGGTGTCTTAAATTCTTCACAACGAGCAGTGAACAGAATTGTTCCACCATGTGAAATACTGTCTGCAGTATCTCTAGGTGTTAAATCTACGATTTCTTCGTTTAACAGACCATTGTATCCTTTTTTAATACCTTTTACATTCAGTCCGCGTTCTTTACCAATTCTTACAACAGATCTAACTGCTGCGTTCATTGCTGGTGCGTCTCCTCCACTGGTCAGTACACCAATGGTTTTAATTTTTGGTTTTCCCATTTGCTACATCCTCCAATTTAACTCATACAATTCTTAGCTAGAATTATTCTAATTCATTTGACTCGATTTTTCAATAGTCTTTGTTATAATCCTAACGATCTAATGCGAATATTTTCTTTTCCATAACGCTTTTTTAACAAAATCATAAGCTCTTCATCGCCATTTATCATGAAATCATGTCCAAGTCGGTTCACTGCCCGTTCTTCCTTACAATAAACAACCACCGGACAATTTCCTTTATATGCACTTAACGTTTCTTTTAACAATAATTCTGCCTCAAAAAACTTATTTTTATTCTGGAATTGAATCCATAGTTCCTGAGAAATTCCATCAAAAGAAGCAATCTGATTACAAATCAATTTACTTTCTTCCTCCGAAACTTGCGCCGTTCCTTTAATAAAAATTTTTGCATCTTCTTTTAACAAAGACTGGTACGCGGCAAACTGTCTTGGAAATACAACAACATCAACCGTTCCTCTTAAATCTTCCAAAGTAAGAAATGCCATATTCTGATTTCTTCTTGTCAATTTAACCGTTAATTCACTAATAATTCCGCCAAGAATGCAACTTTGTTGATCATGAATCTTTGTCTTTCCGGTTTCTTCATCCATAACAAAATCAGATGTATGTGCTGTCACACTCTGTTCAAGAAGCGTCACATCATCATCTAACGGATGTCCACTAACATAAATTCCGAGCACTTCCTTTTCCATAGCAAGAAGCTGTTCTTTTTCATATTCTCCTACATCAGGATAGGAAATCTGAAAAGATTCTTTCTCTTCCTCTCCGAGAAGATCCATAAGACTCATTTGCCCTGCAATTTCATTTTTACGCTCTTTTTGGATGCTATCAATGACTCCTGCATAAACAAGCATCTGTTGTTTTCTCGTCACACCAAAACTATCCAATGCACCCGATTTAATTAAATTTTCCACTGTCCGTTTATTGATTTCCTTGCTTGAGAGGCGTTCTACAAGATCCTTAAAATCTTTGTATTTTCCATTGTCTTTACGTTCTCTTATAATTGCATCAATGACTGGTTTTCCAAGACTCTTAATTGCCGTCATTCCATAGCGAATATTTCCATGGTCAACAGAAAAAGCTCCTTCTCCATAATTAATATCCGGAGGCAGAATTTCAATGCCAAGCTTCCTGCAAGCATAACTATATTCTGCAATCTTTGCTGTGTTACCAAGAACTGATGTCAATAATGCGGCCATAAATTCTACCGGATAATGGCACCGCAGATAGGCTGTACGATAAGCGACAACTGCGTACGCTGCAGCATGCGATTTATTAAATGCGTATTTTGCAAAATCAAGCATTTCATCCCAAATCTGGTTTGCTGTTTTCTCATCAATTCCATTATTGATACAACCCGGAATCTTCTCGTCAGCATTTCCATAGACAAAATTCTGTCTCTCACGCGCCATGACATCTCCCTTCTTTTTTGACATGGCACGCCGCACAAGATCACTACGTCCAAGCGTATATCCAGCAAGTTTCATAACAATTTGCATAACTTGTTCCTGATAGACAATACATCCGTAAGTTGGCTCTAATATTTCTTCCATTTGTTGACATTCATAATGGATGCTTTCCCTGTGATTTTTTCCTTCTACATATCGCGGAATAAAATCCATCGGACCTGGGCGGTATAAAGAAATTCCCGCGATGATATCTTCCATATTTTCTGGTTTTAATTCTTTCATAAAAGATTTCATTCCGGAACTTTCCAACTGAAAAACTCCTTCGGTATGACCGTTTCCAATCATCTCATAAACAGTCGGATCATCTGGATTTATTTTTGTAATATCAAAATCAGGCACCCTTTTTTGCACCATTTTTTCTGCATCCTGAATGACGGTTAATGTTCGAAGACCAAGAAAGTCCATTTTTAACAACCCAAGCTCTTCAATGGTTGTCATCGTAAATTGAGTAACTACCGCATTATCTGCACCAGTTGCAAGCGGAACATATTCATCGATTGCTGTCTTACCGATGACAACTCCGGCTGCATGCATAGATGCATGCCTTGGAAGCCCTTCCAGACGTTTGGACATATCAATTAAATATTGTGTTTCCCGATCTTGCGTATAAATTTTTTTCAGATCCGGACTCATTTTTAATGCCTTATCAATTGTAATATTTAATTCATTTGGTACCATTTTCGAAATACTATCAACTTTTGCATAAGGAATATCAAGTACCCTTCCAACATCACGAATTACCGCTCTTGCCGCCATTGTTCCAAAAGTAATAATCTGAACAACCTGTTCTTTTCCATATTTTCTAACTACATAATCAATCACTTCTTGCCTGCGTTCATAACAGAAATCTACATCAATATCCGGCATGGATACACGTTCTGGATTTAAGAAACGCTCAAATAACAGCTGATATCGGATAGGATCAATATCTGTAATTTCCAAACAATAAGCCACAATACTTCCAGCAGCAGATCCACGTCCAGGTCCTACGGCAATTCCGTTTTCTTTGGCATAATGAATAAAATCCCAAACGATCAGAAAATAATCAACATATCCCATATTTTCGATGGTTTTTAACTCATATTCCAGTCGTTCTCTAAGCTCTTTTGTTACATCTGGATATCTTCTTTTTATTCCTTCCTCACAAAGATGTGTGAGATAACTGACGGCTGTATACCCTTGCGGAACTTCATATTTCGGTACTTTTTGCTCTCCAAATACGATTTCTACATTACATCGCTGCGCAATTTTTCCTGTATTTTCCAGAGCTTGCGCTGCGTATGGAAATAAGCGCTGCATTTCTTCTGGTGACTTTAAATAATACTGTCCACCTTCGTAACGCATACGATCTTCATCCTGCACTTTTTTTCCAGTCTGGATACAAAGAAGAATATCATGTGCTTCCGCATCTTCTTTATAAGTATAATGAATGTCATTGGTTGCCACCAATTCAATGCCTGTTTCTTTTGACATCCGAAGCAGCGCCGTATTCACTTTTGTCTGCTCACTAATACCATGATCCTGCAGTTCCAGGAAGAAATGTTCCTTTCCAAAGATATCTTGCAGCCTAAGTGCCGTCTCCTTTGCCTTTTCGTAGTGATCTTCCCTAATATAAGTTGCCACTTCTCCAGCCAAACAAGCACTTAACGCAATGAGTCCTTCTCTGTAACGTTCTAATACCTCATAATCAACTCGCGGTTTATAATAAAATCCTTCCGTAAACCCTCTGGAAACGATTTTCATCAAATTATGATATCCTGTATTATTTTCAGCAAGTAATACTAAATGGTAATAACGATGCTCACCTTTCCTGCTGTCTTTGTCAAATCTCGAACCCGTTGTTACATAAATCTCACATCCGATAATTGGCTTGATTCCTTCTGTTCTTGCAGCCTTATAAAAATCGATCACTCCATACATCGCTCCATGGTCTGTAATCGCAATGCTGTCCATTCCAAGTTCTTTTGTCTGATGAATTAGTTCCTTGATCTTACTCGATCCGTCCAAAAGGCTATACTCTGTATGAACATGTAAATGTGTAAAACTCATAAAACCTCTTTCTAAAAATTTTTTTAATTTTATGATAAATTACATAAATATTATTTTATTTATGTTTTTTTATTTTATCATACCATTCTGTTTTATGCTATAATCGGATAGTAATACACTATATAAATCATAAATCAAACAGAACTGAGGTTTCAAATATGGAAAATATGACAATTAACGATATTTTAACTGCAACCGGTGGAACTTTGCTATGCGGTGATCCTTCCTTTAAAATTGATCACATTAGTACAAATTCTATGGAAATGGGACCAAACACTCTATTTGTTCCAATCATTGGAGAACGAGTGGATGCCCATGTTTTTATCCCAAGTGCCTTAAAAAACGGTGGAGCCTGCCTAACACAGGAACACAATCATGCGGAAGGCAATGCCCCTTATGTTAAGGTTCCAGATACATTAAAAGCTATGCAGCAGATTGCTTCTTATTACCGCAATAAAATGTCCCTTCCAATCATCGGTGTTACTGGAAGTGTCGGAAAAACAACCACAAGAGAAATGATCGCTCATGTCCTAAAAGGAAAATATCAGGTTTTTGAAACAATTGGTAATCAAAATAGCCAAGTTGGTGTCCCTCTAACTTTAGATCATTTGACATCCAAAGATGAAATCGGTGTTCTGGAAATGGGAATGAGTGAGAAAGGACAGATCACAATTCTCGGTAATATCATTCATCCAAATGTTGGCGTTGTAACTAATGTCGGTGTATCTCATATCGAAATGATGGGATCTAGAGATAATATTTGCCTGGAAAAACTAGATATTCAAAATGGACTTCCAGAAGACGGTGTTCTTTTCTTAAACGGCGATAATGATATGATTCGCAAACATATCGATTATGTTAAAAAACCTTATGAATTTTACGGTTTTGCAAAAGATTGTACTTATCGCGCAGAAAAAATCCATGAGAAAGATGGACAGACTCTCTTCCAATTCTGCTACGGAAAACAAAAAGAAGATATTACCTTAAATGTTCTCGGAAAACATAATGTTTCAAACGCTCTCGCTGCCATCGCCATCGGCCTACGATATCACGTTCCAATGGAAGCGATTAAAAAACAATTATCCACATTTTCTGGTCAAAGACAAAATATTGTCAACGTTGGAGACTTTACAATAATCGATGATGCTTACAATGCAAGCCCAGATTCCATGAAAGCAAGTTTAAGCATTTTATCTGATTTCAAAACACGTGGAAGAAAAATTGCTGTTTTATCAGACATGCTGGAACTTGGTCCTGACTCTCCCTCTTATCACAAAGAAGTGGGAAAATTTATCGGTTCTACTAAAGTGACAGACCTTTTTATTACTGGCGAGCTTTCAAAAGAATATATTCAAGAAGCGTGGAAAGAAAATCCTTCTCTTCACACACGTGCTTTTGATTCTAACAGCGAATTAACAGCATTTTTAAAGGATTATCTTAAAAAGGGAGATGTTGTGCTAATCAAAGGTTCTAATGGAATGAAATTAAGTGAAGTTTCTAAAGCTCTTATGAAATAGTGCAAAATTGTATTTAAAATTATACATATTTTTCTCTTGACAAGGCCATTTTACGAGTCTACAATAAGTGCCAATGAAACGAATACAGAATGCAATGAGCAGGACAGGCAAGTGACTGACCCTTTTTCAGAGAGCTGTTGTGTGGTGTAAAACAGCAAAGGACTTTTATCTGCATCCCCTGCGAGCAGTCAACTGAACATGAAAAATAAGTAAGTGAGACCGGATTCCTTCCGTTATCAGGGAACACATTGACGGATGTGGCTAAGAGATTACAATCGTAATAAAAGAAGTGGTACCGCGGAAATTGTTTCGTCTTCTAAAATGCACAAGCATTTTGGAAGGCGATTTTTTATTTTATAAAATAAAAAAACATAACCCGGGAAAATTTCCGTCCACAAAAAATTTTGTATTTTGTAAGTTTTATTAAAAAGTATGTTAAAACTTAGAGGAGTGATTAAAAATGAATAGCTTGACAATCGTAGCAATCGCAATCGTTGTATTAGCTGCCGGTTATATCTTTTACGGACGGTGGCTTGCAAAATCATGGGGCATTGATCCAAAGGCAAAAACCCCTGCTTATACACATGAAGATGGAGAAGATTATATCCCGACACCAAAACTGGTTGTCTTTTCTCATCAGTTTTCATCCATCGCTGGTGCAGGTCCTGTAACCGGACCAATTATCGCAGCAATGTTTGGATGGTTGCCAGTTCTTTTATGGCTGCTGATCGGAGGAATTTTCTTTGGTGCTGTACAGGATTTTACCTCCCTTTATGCCTCTGTAAAAAATGAAGGAAAATCCATGGGTGTCTTGATTGAAAAATACATCGGTAAAACTGGAAGAAAATTATTCCTTCTGTTTTCATGGTTATTTACGTTACTTGTTATCGCAGCCTTTACTGACATGGTTGCAACAACCTTTAATGGCTTTACAGAAACTGGGGCAAAGAGCACTCCAAATGCAGCTGCCGCCTCTATTTCCATGCTGTTTATCGTAGGTGCAATCCTGTTTGGTTTATTCACCAAATATGTAAAACCAAATCAGATAGTTGAATTTGTAATCGGTGTTGTTTTATTAATTGTTATGCTTGCTGTTGGTATCGCCTTCCCATTATATTTCGGAAAGAGTGCATGGACAGGTGTCATCATGATTTACTTATTCCTGGCTTCTGTTATGCCAATGTGGTTATTGATGCAGCCTCGTGATTATTTAAGTACTTTCTTATTAGTTGGTATGATCATCGGTGCTGTTCTTGGAGTCTTTGTTGCTCATCCAGCAATGAATCTTCCAGTATTTAGCGGCTTTAACGTAGGTGGAAAGAGTTTATTCCCTACATTATTTATCACAATCGCCTGCGGTGCTGTATCAGGATTCCATAGCTTAGTATCTTCTGGAACCTCTTCAAAAACAGTTAGCAATGAAAAAGATATGCTCTGTGTTGGTTATGGTTCCATGATGATAGAATCCTTATTAGGTGTTATCGCACTGGTTGTTGTCGGTGCTGCTGCCGTTGGTGGTAAAATGCCACAGGGTACTCCATTCCAGATCTTTTCTGGTAATGTTGCCGGATTCCTTACTTTACTTGGTATCCCAAAACATGTTGCTACCTGCTTTATGACAATGTGCGTATCCGCACTGGCCCTGACATCTCTTGACTCTGTTGCCAGAATTGGACGTATGTCTTTCCAGGAACTATTCCTTGGAGATGCAGCAGATGCATCAGATCTTACAGGTGTAAGAAAACTGTTTACAAATAAATATTTTGCAACTGTAATTACATTATTCCTTGGATTCTTATTATGCCTTGGCGGATATGAAAATATCTGGCCTTTATTCGGAGCTGCAAACCAGTTATTAGCATCTCTGGTACTGATCGCATTATCTGTCTTCCTATTAACAACTGGAAGAAAAGGATGGATGCTTTATGCACCAATGTGCATCATGCTTGTTGTAACATTTACAGCATTGGTACAGTCTGTCATTGGAATTTTCACAAAGATCTTCGTAACTGGAGGATTTGTATTCATGATTGACGGACTCCAGCTGATCGTGGCATTGCTTTTAATGGCCTTAGGACTGATGGTCGCCATCTCTTGCTTTAAGAAACTTTTTAAGGCGGAAGGAAACAATCATAGCAACTACCATGCAGCTGCCGCAAAATAAAGAAAACAAAAGAACCAAGAAGCATCACTTTCTGCTTCTTGGTTCTTTTTGATTTTTTTGTCATTAATCATTACAGAAAAAATTTATCGATATATCCTTGAATAAAAATAAATAATACGATCAGCGGAAGGATATACGTAATATAAAATTTAGGCCATTTAGGAAATTTAATTCCTTTTCCTTCATTCGCTTCTTTCATAAAATTATCCCATCCCCATCCATATTTTGTCACACAGAACAATAAATATACGAGAGATCCTAATGGAAGAATGTTGTTACTGATAATAAAATCTTCCAAATCTTGAATCGTGGACCCTTCTCCAAATGGTGTAATAAAACTCCATACATTAAATCCAAGTGCACATGGTAAAGATAATAATGTAATAACAATGATATTAAATAAAATGGCTTTTTTTAGGCTACATCCCCATAAATCCTGTGCAAAAGAGATGATATTCTGGAATACTGCAATAATTGTTGATAGCGCTGCAAAACTCATAAATAAGAAAAACATTGCTCCCCAAATCCTGCTTCCAGGCATCTCATTAAATACATTGGGCAATGTAATAAATACAAGGTTTGGACCACTTCCCGGATTTACTCCAAAGGCAAAACATGCTGGAAAAATAATAAGCCCGGCCATTAATGCAACAAGTGTATCAAGAACTGCTACACTGATTGCCTCGCCAGCCAGTCTCCGACTTTTATCTATATAACTTCCAAAAATCGCAATCGCACCAATTCCAAGACTTAAAGTAAAAAATGCCTGTCCCATCGCTGCAAATACAACTTTTGTAATTCCCTGCTTCTTCATCGCTGCAAAATCTGGAATCAAATAAAACTTCAGTCCTGCAGAAGCTCCATTTAAAGTAACACTTCTAATAATCAAAATAACAATAACCACAAATAGGCAAGACATCATAACGGTTGTAATCTTCTCTACCCCATTTTGAAGTCCAAGAGAACAAACCAAAAATCCAAGCACAATCACAACTGCCATCCAAAAAATTTGTGTCTTTGGATCTGATAACATCGTTCCAAAAATATGTTCTACCTGACGTGGGTTTCTCTGTACAAAATCACCTTTTAACATTTTTACGAAATAACAAAGCATCCACCCAGCAACCGTCGTATAAAACATCATTAAAAGATAGTTACCTGCCATTCCAATATAACTATACCAGTGCCATTTGCTGCCAGCCGGTTCTAATTTCTGAAACGATGTTGCAATACTTCTCTGACTGGCTCTTCCAACCGCATATTCCATGACCATGATTGGAAGTCCAAGAATCATTAGGAAAAACAAGTATACTAGTACAAACGCAGCACCGCCATACTGTCCTGTAATAAACGGGAATCTCCATACATTTCCAAGCCCAATCGCACACCCTGCCGATATCAGAATAAAACCGATTCTTGATGAAAACTTCTCTCTGTTTTCCAAAATAAATTCCTCTCTTTTCTTTTTTATTTGTCAGTGTACCACTGTATTTTTCTCATAAGATGTCCGTCTTGTGGATACAGACTCACAGGAGTCCATTGTAACACAGGATTGTTTCTTTTAAAACTGAAAAATAAAGTTTGTTCAAATTATTATTCAGTACTTTGCTTCATTATCATCTAACCATATGCATCAAATATCGAAAAAGTGATTGAAACAGGAAGCTCTGACTTCTTTCTGTCGTTGTAATTCATATGCATATGCTTTATAATTTAAAATATCTTTAAGACTTATCATTGAAAGGAGATTTAAAATGAAGAAAAAAGTTTTACTTTTCATAATGTCTGCAATGGCAATTTCCTCTTTTTTCGGATGCTCAGCACGGAAGAAAGAAACAAAACAAAATACAAAAACTTCGACAATTTCTACATCCAATTCACAGACAAATTCTAAAACTACAGATGCTCAAAATGTAATGAATGATTTTTCTTCTTATAAAAAACGAATCAATAAACTTACAGAACAGATCAATCATGTCAAAATATCGTCTAATCCTTCAACAAACCATCATCGATTTCAATCTATAAAAAAACAAATCGATTCCATTGATGATGATCTTGACTTCCTAGATGACCAGTTAGAACATGACTATAAATCCAAACAGCTCAACTTTGAACAATATCAGAAAAGAGAAGACTCCATTGAAAAATTAGAAGATCAATTGGATTTGGCAGAAGATGCCCTAGAACATAAATTTAATATAGATGATTAAATAAATTTTTGCCGTACAAAATATCAATACTTTTTTGTACGGCAATTTTTTATTTCAATTAAATATTATATTCTGGAGCTACAATCTTATCTTCAAAGAAATAGTTATAAATTTTCTTTTTATATTTGGCAAAATCACTTCCTCCACGATCTCTCGTATGACCAAGTTCTACTTTTATAATATCCTTAATCGTTCCTGGTCTTGAGGACATAACAACAATCCGATCGGCTAAAAATACAGCTTCCTCAATGTCGTGTGTCACCATAATCATTGTATTTTTACAACGTTTTTTTATTTTTAACAATTCTTCCTGAAGTTCTATCTTTGTTAATGCATCCAATGCTCCAAATGGTTCATCTAATAAAAGGACTTCTGGCTGAGTTGCCAGCGCTCTGGCAATTGCAGCTCTTTGAGACATTCCACCAGAAAGCTGTCCCGGATATGCTTTTTTAAATTCCGAAAGTTTCACCAGACTCAAATACTGATCTGAAATATTCTCTTTTTCTTTTTTTGACTTTCCATTTAACCCAAGCTGAACATTTTTTTCTATACTCATCCAAGGGAAAAGACGATGTTCTTGAAAGATCATTCCACGATCAATCCCTGGTCCCTTCACTTCTTTTCCATCAATCTGAACTGTTCCTGTATCATTCGTCTCTAAACCAGCAATAATTTTCAAAAGAGTACTTTTGCCACAGCCACTATGTCCTACAATAACAACAAATTCTCCTTCTTCAATGTCGAGACCAATATCACTCAATACTTTTACTTTCTCTCCGTTCACGTCAAAACTTTTATTAACATCCCGAATTTTTAATTCTTTTCCCATGTTTCTCACCTGCCTCTTTCCCATGGTGTGCATGCTTTCGATATAAATGATATGATAAAATCCATGATGACACCAATGACTGCAATGGCGATCATTCCTGCAAATACAACTGGATACTGCATCAAACTTCTTGCATCATTGATCCGAAATCCAATTCCAGAAGTTGCTGCAATCATTTCTGCTCCTACAACAGCCATCCAAGAAACACTAAGTCCAAGTTTTAATCCCACAAAAATAGAAGGAAGAGCTGATGGCAGGTAAATTTTCGTAAACTGCTGCCATCCATTTAAATGATACATTTTCCCCACTTCAACCAATTTGGGATCCGTTCTTTCAATTCCATCAACCGTATTTACAAGGATTGGGAAATATGCAGCTAAAAAGATTACTGCTACTTTTGATTCTTCCCCAATTCCAAACCATATGATCAAAATAGGAACCCATGCAATCATCGGAACCTGCCGGATTGCTGTAAATGTCAACATAAAAAATCGATTTGCTGTCTGATTCATTCCCATCAAAACACCGAGTAGAATTCCAATTACAACAGCTAACGCATACCCTTTTGCAATACGGCTTAAACTAATTGCAATATCTGAAACAAGAGTCCCATGAGTAATTTCTGTCTTTAATGTTTCAAGAACCGTGCTGATCTTTGGCAAAATCAAGGTTGACATCGCACCACTAACTGTCGCATAATGCCAAGCGATGATGATAAGAATTGGTAATAAAATCATATTTAAAAATACGAGTACATTTTGTATGTTTTTTGTCTGTCTCTTCATGTTCCGCTCCCTTATTTCTGCTCATACTCTTTTTGTGCCTTTTTTAAATAGGAAGAATCTACCCATGATTTAAAATCAACATCATTTTGTATAATCTTATTGTCTTTTTCAAAAGTTTCAATCGTCTTTAAAGAAGAAAGATATCTCTTATCAAGATTTACCGGAAATCCAATATTCAAATCTTTTACAGCTACTTCCTTGATCTGTTTTAAATCTCTTCCGCTTTTCTTTGCAGATAATTCATAATATTTTTCCGGATCTTTTTTTATTTGATCTTTTGCTTTTAACATTGCCTTAATGATCGCAACATTCACATCCGCATGTTTCTTTACAAAATCTGTTCTTCCTATCAAAACATTTGGTTCATAAAATTTATCCTTATCTGCATCGATTCCTTTATGAATTACCTTTGCCTTTCCTTGCTTTATTAGCTCATCTGCCTGCCCATAAGATACAACGGCTGCATCTACAGCTCCTGTTGAAAGCCCAGAAAGTCCTTCTGGAATCGTACTATTTACAAGCTGTGCATCTTTTTCAGAAAGACCTGCCTCCTGTAAAACTTTTAAAACATACATCTGAGGCGTTGCACCTCTCTGATATGCGATCTTCTTTCCTTTTAAATCTTTTAAAGAATTAATTTTAGAATCTTTACTAACTGCCAGCTGCCATACGGAACCAAAACTTGTCACTGCTAGTAATTTTGTATCGATTCCTTTCGATTTTGCTAGAACCCCAGCAAATCCTGCGTAATAAGCATAATCAAGATCCCCAGAAGTCAAAGTCTCATGAATTGCCGGCGCTGCTCCTGTAAATCCAGTCAATTTTGCCTCATATCCAAGTGGATGTAAATATTCATCTAAATATCCCGATACTTTTGCAACCGCCAACGGTCCATCCGCCCAATCTGCCCCAGAGCTTGGGAAGCCAATGTTTATAACTGTATATTTTCCAGATTTTTTCGCTGCTTTCCCACCATTCGTACTTTCATCGCCAGACTTTGCACATCCAGCAAGAACAAATGATAAAATTAAAATAATGCTTAAAATACTAACGGTCCATCTTTTTGCTCTCATTGTACAAATATCCTCCTTATCCTTTTATCTCTTGCTCTTAAATCAAGTCACTCTTTTTTACTGTAGCCACACAGAAATTTACTTCTGTATCTTCGTCTTCTTCAGAACCTCCTCCTGTCATCAGGGATACATTTGGATCAACTCCATCTATTGTTGTTACTTTTCCAAGTCCTGCACCAACAATCGAGCCAGGTACTCTAAATGTCGAAGGATCTATTTTTTCAATTGATATTTCTTCTGGTTTTTCTAACTGTGGAATCCACTCATATGGTACACGGTATGCACGATAAACCATGTTGTTCGTAAATTGTCCAAGAATGGTATGAAAATATGGATTAATATATTCCCACACAACCTCATGATCTTTTGTTACTTCGATAAGTCTTCCATCCGATCCTTCTGTAATTAAAGTATTTCCATTTGGAAGTCGCTGTGCAGAACTAATATAAGAACTATAAAATTTCGAAGCATCTGTAAATAACAAATTCCCGGCTTCCAGTGGTGTATACTGCCATGTAATTTCTAATGTAATAGGATTAAACTGTAACACTCTTGAATAATCTCTCCTTGCACAATTAACTCCAGTCAAAGCTCCAGGATTTGGGATTCCATATCCGCCTTCTCCTCCATTATCAAATACAAGAAAATCTCCCTCTCCTTCCAGTCCTTTTGGAATCATATGAAAGTGATGTTGTCCAATAATCCAACCAAGTTTTTTTGTTGCTTCATTTTCATTGAAATCCGGTCC
Source organism: Anaerostipes sp. MSJ-23 (assembly GCF_018918155.1). Classification (GTDB taxonomy): domain Bacteria; phylum Bacillota; class Clostridia; order Lachnospirales; family Lachnospiraceae; genus Anaerostipes. The sequence continues at coordinate 133,794 of NZ_JAHLPY010000002.1, read as the reverse complement.
AAGTCTCCAGACAATATCTCCTGTTTTTTTACTAATAATTCCAAGAATATTAGCATTTCTCGCATCAAAGATAATATTATCCGGATGAAATCTTTCATCTCCCTGATCATACCATTTGTTTTCACCAAGCGTTGACATGCTATTAATATGCATCCAATCTCCACCAGCTTCTCCTTGTATACATGGGTTACGGAACAATGCATTTTTTGCTGCTTCATCAAAACCAAGCTGGTCAAAATGATCACTAGCTCTCCAACTCCATAAAATATTTCCTTCCCAGTCAACCTCAATAATTTTGTCATCAATCAAGCGCTTGTCTGAAATTTCATGCTGATACAAATTTTCATGTGTTAAAATCAGTGTATTTCCTTCCGTTGTCTTTGGTTCGCCTCCCGGATAATAATATCCTACGGTTGATCCTTCTCTTTGATAATCATGATGCTGTCTTGCCATATAGACCGGATCTTTTTCTCCATCTGCAATTAATTCTGTATGATCAAATTTCCAAACAATATTTCCTTCCCAATCAACCTGTACGAGATCAATCTGATCTTGATAAGCTTTCTTTCCTGGTCTTGTTCCTGTTGTCCCCATGACATAGCCTCCTGGAAGAATTTTATTTGGAAATCCTCCGAGTCCTGCCCAAAGCTGCACTTCTCTTCCATTCATATCAATCAAAAGTGCCCCTTTATCTGAAGGAAATACAGTATATCCGTTAAATGCTTTTTCTTTATTATAAATTGTTGTCCCTGTCGGGAAAATACTTGGGTATCCCATTTCTATCACTCCTTATAGCTTCTTTATATTTTCTGCAACGATTAATTTATGTGTAAATCCTATAGATTTTTCTCTTATCTTTCCTTCTTTAAAATACAAAAGTGTTGGAAGAGAAGTTACATCATATTCTTCTGCCAATGCTATTTCCTTTGGAATTTCTACTTTTCCAAAAAAAACTCCCGTTTCTTCTTCTGAAAGTTCTTCAATTCCTGCCTCTTGTTTTCTACAATGACTACACGTTTTTGAATAAAACTCTACAATAACAATTTTATTTTCTTCTAAGACTTCTTTCAAAGTTTTTTGATCTAATTCTTTTATCATCCAGCATCGCTCCTTTTTTATTTCCTACTTTTCCTACTTTTTATATATGTTTTTATTTTTTACTTGTCATTGATGATAGCACATGATACTTACATCGTCTAATACCGAAAACAGATCAGTAGTTATAAGTTTTATTTATAGCTTCCATGGATTTTAAATGTGCATGCATTGCAATCAACTATGTTTTTCTGTATAATTATCAGTAGAATATTTTGATTGCAAAACATCCCTAGCGGACATTTGTATTTCTTAATATTTCCATTGATGTACAGTACAAATTATTTGTGGACTTAAGGAGGATTTTATTATGGTAACATGGAAAAACCTTGATACCTTGGCATCTTATGACAAACTTGCAGGTATGAAAAATCGTGTAAACATTGCAGAAGCAATGTCTGGTGAAAACGGTGCGAAACGTGTAGCAAAATACACAACACCTATGGCTGCCGGCATGAATTTTAATTACGCTGCAAAACAGGTCGATGACACAATCTTAGATGCACTTGCAGAATTAGCTGACGAAGCTCAGTTAGTTGACAAATTTGAAGAATTATATAATGGGGCAATCATCAATACTGGTGAACAGCGTCTCGTTCTTCATCATTTAGCTCGCAGACAGTTAGGAAACAAAGTCGTTGTTGATGGTGTTGATAAACGTGAATTCTACGTTTCACAGCAAAAGAAAGCCGCTGACTTTGCAAACAAAGTTCATGCTGGTGAAATTACAAATGAAGCTGGTGAAAAATTTACAACGGTTGTTCAGATCGGTATCGGTGGTAGTGACTTAGGTCCTCGTGCTTTATATATTGCTCTGGAAAACTGGGCCAAAGAAAATAATCTTGCAAAAATGGAAGCAAAATTTATCAGTAACGTAGATCCTGATGATGCAGCTGCTGTTTTAAAATCAATTGATGTATCACGTTCTCTGTTTATTGTTGTGTCTAAATCCGGAACAACTTTAGAGACTCTGACAAATGAAGCATTCGTAAAAGATGCCCTGACAAAAGCAGGTCTTGATCCATCCAAACATATGCTTGCTGTAACAAGCGAAACATCTCCTCTTGCAAAGAGTGATGATTATCTTACTGCAATTTTCATGGATGACTTTATCGGAGGACGTTATTCTTCTGTATCTGCTGTTGGCGGAGTTATTCTTTCTCTTGCATTTGGTCCTGAAATCTTTGCAAGAATCCTGGATGGTATGGCAGAAGAAGACAAACTTGCAACAAACAAAGACATCTTCAAAAACCCAGATCTTCTGGATGCTTTAATTGGTGTTTATGAACGTAACGTTCAGGGATATCTTGATACAGCTGTTTTACCATACTCTCAGGCATTAAGCCGTTTCCCTGCTCATTTACAACAGTGTGATATGGAATCAAATGGTAAATCTGTTAACCGTTTTGGTGAACCAGTAAACTATGTAACAGGACCTGTAATCTTTGGTGAACCTGGTACAAATGGACAGCATTCTTTCTATCAGTTATTACATCAGGGAACTGACATTGTTCCATTACAATTCGTTGGATTCAAAGACAGCCAGATCGGTATGGATGTTGAAATTGAAGGAAGTACAAGCCAGAAGAAATTATGTGCAAACGTTGCAGCTCAGATCGTTGCATTTGCATGTGGTAAAGATGATGAAAATAAAAACAAGAAATTTGAAGGTGGTCGTCCATCCAGCATCATCACTGGTGAAAAATTAGTTCCTGAATCACTCGGTGCTTTATTAGCTCATTTTGAAAACAAAATCATGTTCCAGGGATTCATCTGGAATATCAACAGCTTTGACCAGGAAGGTGTTCAGCTTGGTAAAGTCCTTGCAAAACGCGTTCTTGCTCATGACACAGATGGAGCATTAAAAGCTTACAGTGACTTACTTGAAATCTAATCCAGAAAACTATCGAAGTAACAAATTAAAACAGGGTCTTCCTATTCTTGGGAAACCCTGTTTTTTCATATAAAAAAAGCGTAAACCCAAAAAGGTTTACGCTTTATAATCATCAGCCGAAAACCGGACTTGAACCGGCGACCCCTTCATTACGAGTGAAGTGCTCTACCAACTGAGCTATTTCGGCATATATGAAAGCACAGATAAAATCTATGCTCCTTTTGTAAGATAATGTTCGATCTGTGTAACAGCTTCTTCTTCATCAGAGCCATCTGCTACAACAGTCAAATCTTCAATCTGGTTTAATCCGAGGCTCATCATACCCATGATACTTTTTACATTTACCTGTTTATTTCCCGCCTCAAATAAAATCTTGCTTTCAAACTGACTTGCCATCTGTACGAGAAGTGCGATTGGTCTGTCTTCTTCCTTTAATGCTGCCTGCACTTTCACATTTCTAGAAATCATTCTTATCCTTTTCCTCCTAATCTCATCTCTTCTGCCATTTTGTTTAACTTCTTCAGACGATGATTTACTCCGGATTTTCCAACAGGAGGATCCAGCATATCACCAAGCTCTTTCAGGGTAGCTTCCGGATGTTCCATGCGCAGATAAGCAATGTCTTGTAATCCCTGACTCAAATGATGAAGTCCCTTATGCTCCATGATATATTCAATATCCTCTACCTGCTTCACAGCGGCAGATACCGTCTTATGAATATTGGCAGTTTCACAATTGACTCTTCGATTCACGGTATTACGCATATCTTTCAAAATCCTGATGTTTTCAAATTTCATCAATGCTACATGAGCCTCCATAATATTTAATACATCAACAATCTTGGATCCTTCTTTAATATATACGACATAATATTTCTTCCGCAAAACAATTTTAGCATCCAATTCGAAAAAATTCAAGACCTCTTTTAACTGTTCTGATGTTTTTTCATCTGCAGATACGATCTCAAAATGATAATTTTTTTCTGGATCGCTCATGGAACCAGCTGCCTGAAATGCTCCACGAATATATGCTCTCTTACAACATGTATTCTGAAGAACTAGTCCAAATTCATCTTGTTCCATTAACTTCACTGTTTTCAATAATAAAACACAATCATCCCTGTTGTCAACACTAACTGTATAATTTCTACTTCTTTTTAGAAAATCATTTCTACTTACATCAATTTTCGCCTGGATTTTAAACAGATCTTTCAAAAGTGTATAAAATCTTCTGGCAACAGTCACTGTCTCTGTATGTATTTTTACCCTGTAATTTTCGCCATCCTGAGTCACTTCTCCGCAAAATTTAATGAAACCGGCCAGCTCTGCTATCTTGCAGTGTCTGGCACCGGTTTCATTTCTGGATAGCTCTTCTTTTACATTACTTGAAAATGACATTTGCTACCTCGTTATATCTCTATGCTCGACTTTCACTGAATATGGAAGCTGTTTTAATTTTTCTGTTAACGCATTTGCGATTGTCACAGAACGATGTTTTCCTCCAGTACATCCTATTCCTATGACAAGATTATATTTTCCTTCCCGGATATAATTTGGAATTAGAAATTCCAACATATCATAAAGTTTCTTCAAAAATTCAACAGATTCCTCGTATTTCATAACAAATTCCTGAATTGGTCTATCATTCCCAGTTAATGGCCGCAATTTCAGATCATAATATGGATTTGGAAGAAAACGTACATCAAATACTAGATCGACATCCGCTGGAATTCCAAATTTAAATCCGAAAGAAACGACTGCAATTTGAAATCTCTTATTTACCTGACCTTCCACATAGATTTTATCAATCTCTCCTTTTAGCTCACGAATGAGCAATTGACTGGTGTCAATTACATAATCTGCTCTTTTAAGAAGAAAATCCATGATTTCTCTTTCTTTCGCAATTCCATCTTCCACACGTCCATCTCTTGAAAGTGGATGATTTCTCCTTGTCTCTTTATAACGCTTTAACAAAATGCGGTTGCTTGCATTCAAAAATAAAATTTCAAATGCAATTCCCATATCCTTGATCTCTTTAAGCTTTTGTTCCAGCTCACTAATTCCTTCCCCATTTCGAATATCAATCCCAAGGGCAACATCCTCAATATGAGCTGTTTTGTCCAATGTCATCTGAGCAAATTTATCCAGCAGGGGCACTGGAAGATTGTCGACACAAAAGTATCCGATATCTTCCAGCATCTTAAGAGCACTGCTTTTTCCAGCTCCTGACATTCCTGTTACAATTACAAATCTCATGCTGTTTCCTCTTTAAAATCGTCCAATTCTCTTTACTTCTGGCTCCAGAAGAACTCCAAATTGTTCTTTTACTTTATTTTGCACATCTTCAATTAATTGCATAACATCGGCTGCAGTCGCATTTTCCTGATTTACAACAAATCCACAATGTTTATCAGAAACTCTAGCTCCACCAACTTGATATCCACGAAGTCCAGCATCTTGGATTAATTTTCCGGCGAAATATCCTTCTGGGCGTTTAAACGTACTTCCGGCACTTGGAAATTCCAAAGGCTGTTTTGTTTTTCTCGCCAATGCATATTCATCCATCTGGGCTTTGATTTCTTCTTTTTTTCCTTTTTTCAGTTCGATCACACCACTTAAAACAACATAACCATTTTGTAAAACATTGCTTGTTCGATATCCAAGTTCGAGTTCACTGGCTTTTATTGTCTCCACTTCTCCTTCTTGGGTAAGTACTGTAACTTCTTTAAGCACCTGTACCATTTCACCACCGTAGGCGCCTGCATTCATAACAACTGCACCTCCAAAGGTTCCCGGAATTCCTCCAGCAAATTCAAATCCTGTAAGTTCTTCTTTTAAAGCAGTTTTAGAAACACTGCTTAATAAGGCCCCCGCCTGTACGTGAATCTGATCACCTTCTACGCTAATTTGGCTTAAATTTTTATAAATTTGCAGAACAATTCCTTCAATTCCATGATCTCCAACCAAAAGATTACTTCCATTTCCAAGAACAAAAAGTGGAATGTTATGTTCTTTGGCAATCTGACATGTTGTCTTAATATCTTCGATCGTTTCCGGCACAACAAAAAGGTCTGCTGGTCCCCCAATTCGAAACGTTGTATGTTTTTTCATTGGCTCTTGATCGAAAACTTTCTCAGATCCAATTGCTTGCTTGAGCTGTTCATTTACTTTGTCCATGATTTCTCCATTCTATGATTCAGAGAGCATCAGGCTGGCTGCTCCATAAATTCCGGCATCATTTCCCAATGTTGCTAAAACAAATTTCCCATCCTGTGCCTTTCCAAATGTGTATTTCTTATAATATTTTGCGATTGCATCCAAAAGAATCTGCCCTGCTCTGGAAACTCCTCCGCCAATAACAAAGACTTCTGGATCGACTGTCAAAGCAATATTTCCAAATGCAAGTGCAAGTTTCTGTCCAAGTGCATCCACTTGTTCATTTGCAAACGCATCTCCTTCTTTTGCAAGATCAAAAATATCTTTTGCTGTGATTTCTGAAAGATCACGAAGTGCTGTTGCTTCTTCACTGTTTTTTAGAGCTTTCTTTGTCTCAAAAACGATTCCTGTTGCAGATGCATATAATTCCAGGCATCCTGTTTTTCCACAATTGCAGACTCTGTCATCACATGGATCTACCGTCATATGCCCAATCTCTCCACCATAACCACGGCTTCCATTGATAATATGACCGTCAACAATGATTCCTCCTCCAACACCGGTTCCAAGAGTTACCATAACTGCACTTTCATAATCTGCAGCTGCACCAGTCCAAAGTTCTCCAAGTGCTGCTACATTGGCATCATTTGTAACTTTTACCGGATATCCAAGAAGCTTAGATAATTCTTCTCCTACATTTACACTTCCCCATCCAAGATTGACACACTCATTTACCTTTGTAAATTCTAAAACAGCACCAGGTACACCAACACCTACACCTAAAATATCATCTTTAGAAAGATTATGTTTTTCACTATTTTCTTTGATCGAAGCCGCAATATCTGCAAGGATATACTTTCCGTTTTCTTCTTTTCTCGTAGGAATTTCCCATTTTTCAATTAATTTCCCATCTTCGGAAAATAATCCGATTTTTACTGTTGTTCCACCTACGTCAATCCCATATAAATGTTTCATATTATTCTTCCTCCTCATTCATTTGTCCTGTGACACGTTTATACAGCTCTTCCGCTGCATTATATCCCATCTTTTTCTGTCTGTGGTTAATGGCAGCAGCCTCGACGATAATTGCAAGATTTCGTCCTGGACGAATTGGAAGGGAATGCGCAACAACCTTGTTTCCAAGATATTCAACATATTTTTCTTCCAATCCCAGGCGATCATAATCGGCATCTTTATTCCAATCTTCCAACTGAATGACAAGATCAATATTCTGCGTCATTTTTACACTTTCCACTCCAAACAGCTTTCTTACGTCAATGATTCCAATTCCTCGAAGTTCAATAAAGAATCTTGTCACTGCCGGTGAAGAACCAACCAGTGTATCTTTACTAACACGTTTGATCTCTACCACATCATCAGATACCAGACGATGCCCTCTCTTAATTAGTTCCAAAGCTGCTTCACTCTTTCCGATTCCACTTTCACCAGTGATCAGAATACCTTCACCAAAAACATCCACGAGTACACCATGAATAGAAATTCTTGGTGCAAGAACGACTCCGAGCCAACGAATAACTTCTGCCATAAATGCTGATGTCTTTTCCTGTGAAATTAAGATTGGAACACCATGTTTTTTGGCAATGTATTTTGTACGATTATTTGGTCTAAGATTACTGCAATAAACAAGACATGGAATTCCTGCGCTAAATAATCGTTCCAGAATTACACCTTCGGTTGCATCGTCTTTTCGGACTTCTTTCATATACAGAGCTTCTACGTTTCCGATGATCTGTACGCGATTACTGTCAAAATGATCAAAAAATCCTGCAAGCTGTAAAGCAGGACGATTCACTTCTGCTTGATTAATAAAGATTTCTCTTGTATTAATCTCCGGAATTACTTCCTCAAGATTCATTTTTTTGATCATATCATATACGGAAACTTTATGTTCCTGGTTCATACTGTTGTCTCCCTTCTATATATTATTTTTATTTTATCATATTTTTTCACTTAGCAGAATGGAAAAAATAGTGTATTTGCTGTGCAGTTTTTCGATCAATGCCTGGAACTTGCAGTAATTCTTCTATTTTGGCTGTTTTTATCTCTCCAATATCTTTAAAATATTTCATCAAAGCTTTCCTTCTCTTTGGTCCAACCCCTTTGATATCATCAAGGACAGAATGTACCTGTCCTTTCGTTCTCAAGGAACGATGATACTCTATGGCAAAGCGGTGAGCTTCATCCTGAATTCTTGTGATAAGAAGAAATGCCTCACTTTGTTTTGGAAAAATAATTTCTTTATTGTTATAATAGAGACCTCTTGTCCTATGATGATCATCTTTTACCATTCCGCAAACTGGAATATGGAGATCTAAATGCTTTAATACTTTTTGTGCAATACGGACCTGCCCTTTTCCTCCATCCATTAAAAGCAAATCTGGAAATTTTGTAAAACTCCCAAGTTTCAAATCTTTTCCTGTTTTTTCCATTTCTTTTCGTTCTTTTTGTCCGTGGAGAAAACGTCTTGTAAGAACTTCTTCCATGCTGGCATAATCATCTGGTCCATTCACTGTTTTTAAGCGAAATTTTCGATAATCCTGACGTCTTGGTTTTCCTTTTTCAAAGACAACCATAGATGCTACTGTCTGAAAACCACTAATATTAGAAATATCAAATGCCTCCATCCGATGAAGCCCTGAAACTCCGATAAGTTGTTCTATTTCCCTGACTGCTCCAATCGTTCTTTTTTCTTCTCGTCTTAATTTATCACGATCCATTTTCAAAACATTTTGAGCATTTTCTTTGGCCATTTTTACCATCCGATATTTTTGTCCTCGAACAGGTACCCTTACATGTACCTTAGATCCTCGTTTTTTTTCAAGCCATTCTTCGATGATATCCATATCTTCAATTGGTTGTTCCAAAAAAATCTCAGCTGGCAGATAAGGTGTTCCAGCATAAAACTGCTTAACAAACGCACCCAGAATTTCTGAATCTTTTGTTTGCTCCTTAGATTCCATATGAAAATGTTCTCTTCCAAGCAATTTCCCCTGTCGAATAAAAAAGATAGAAACCACTGCATCCTTTTCATCCTGATCCATTGCAATAATATCTCGATCTTCAAATCCTTTTGTATTAATCTTCTGCCGATCCATAACACGTTCAATACTTTTTAAAAGATCACGATATTCCATTGCTTTTTCAAATTCCAAATCTTTCGATGCTTCTTCCATTTTATGGCGAATTTGTTCTGCTACATTTTTATCATTTCCATTCAAAAATTCAAGAACTTCTCGCACCTGTTTTTCATAATCTTCCTTCGAAATATATCCCTGACACGGCGCATTGCATTGCTTGATTTGATAATAAAGGCATGGCCTGTCCTTTCCAATATCTTTTGGCAGACGACGGCTGCACGTTCTTATCCGAAAAATTTTTCGTAAAAGTTCAATGATATCATTCACAGCTGCAGAACTCGTATAAGGTCCAAAGTATTTACATCCATCCTGTTTCATTTGTCTTGCAAGCAGAATTCTGGGATAATCTTCATTCGTTGTTACTTTAATATAAGGATAATTCTTGTCATCCTTTAACATTGTGTTATATTTCGGACGATGCTCTTTGATCAAATTACTTTCAAGAACCAAAGCTTCCAATTCAGAATCTGTAATAATATATTCAAACCAGGCAACATTCTGAACCATATGCTGAATTTTCACGGAAAGATTTCTGCTATCCTGAAAATACTGACGAACCCGATTACAGAGTTTGATTGCCTTTCCAACATAAATAATTTCATCTTTTTGATTATGCATTAAATAAACACCTGGTTTGGCCGGTAGCTTTTTTAATTCCTCCTGAATATCAAACATTCTTTTCCTCTACTTATTATTTAAAATTTATCTGCATCTAAATATTTGATAACTCTAGCCGGATTTCCAACAACAACTGCATTATCCGGAACATCTTTTGTAACAACAGATGCACCTCCGACAACCGCATTTTCTCCAATAGTAACTCCTGGCAATACTGTGACATTCACACCAAGCCATGCATTTTTCTTAATATGCACCGGTTTACAAGTCAGTACATCTCTATCATAAACATCATGATTATTTGTTGCAATTGTACAATTTAAAGAAATACGTACGTCATCGTCAATTATGACTCCCCCTGCAGACATTGACTGGAAATTGTTCATAATTACAACATTTTTTCCGATTTTTACGTTCTTTGCCTGATTCATAAACATTGGAGGATTAATGATAGATCCTTCTCCTAGACGATCTTCAAAAAGTTCGCGGATCAGCTTATTACACTCCTCTGTTCCCGGCATTGTATGATTAATCTTAAAACAAAGCTGCTGGCTTCTTTTTCCTTCTTTTCTGCGTTCTTCATTTGGTATTCTTAAGTCAATTCTTACTTCTTCCATGATGTGCTACCTCCTTTTTTGCATATTTCTTATTCTACCACGTCCTAATACAAAAAAACAACCAGTTCACAGCACAGCTCCGCCTTCATTTACGAATAACTGTGCCGCTTCCTAGTTGTTTTTTAATCTTCACAGTAAAGAATTACTTTTCCTGCTTCCAATGATTTTTTTACATCGATAACCCTCTGGTTCGCACTACCTCTCCAGTGAAGAGATGTATCTTTTTCTTCTTCTATGTATGGGCCATCTACAAGTATATCTGCATTTTGTACTGCATCCAGAGTACATACTTCTTCCCAACAAAACCCCGTATATAACCAAATGGTTTTCTCTGGATAGTCTCTACGAATTTCTTTAATTAAATTTGCAATATCACTACAATTTGCCGGATGAAGCGGATCTCCGCCACTTAAGGTTATTCCAGAAATATATGGTTTTTGTAAACATTCAAAAATTTCTTTCTTTGCTTTTTCATCAAATGGAATGCCTCCACAAATATCCCATGTTACCGGATTATGACAATTTTTGCACTTATGTGTACATCCAGCCACCCATAAAACAACACGCAATCCATCTCCGTTTAACATATCATCTTTTGTAATATTATGGTAACGCATTACATTGACTTCCTTTCTGCAATTTCTGCCATTTTTGCATCGTTTAGACGTGTATCGCCTTTGACTCTGGAATAAGAAAGATATCCATTCATACGATCAATTTTCGTAAGATTTTTACTTCCGCATTCTGGACACACATCCATCTCAAGCTCTTCGTGTCCACAATCATCACAATAAGCCAGAGAAAGATTTACTCCTTCGTAATATCCAAGATCCATTGCACGTCGAACAAGTGTCTTAATAGCCTGCTCATTATAATCAATCGGATATTTTACATACTGAATCTTTCCGCCATTACAAAGTTCCCAAAATCTTCCTTCCAGATTTTGTTTTTCAATTGGTGTAATATTTTCTGTAACATGACAATGAAATGAATTACTAACATATTCCCTGTCTGAAACATTTTCCACAACTCCATATTTTCTGCGAAATTGTTTTACTTGTAATCCACACAGATTTTCTGCAGGTGTTCCATAAATTGCATAAAGATTTCCATCTTCTTTCTTAAATTCTTCCACCCGGTCATTAATATAACGAAGAACTTCAATTGCAAATTCCCCATCTTCTGCCAGAGATTTGTGATTATAAAGCTGCTGCAATTCATTTAGCGCTGTAATTCCAAATGATGCAGTTGCGGATTTTAATAATGGTTTAATTTTGTCATGAATTCCAAGATGCCCGCCTAAAAATCCTCCTTCACAATAAGCCAGCGGATTCGTAGAAGCTTTCATTTCTCCGAGATATTCATAAGTACGAATGTGAAGTTTTCGAATCAAATTCAAATAATAATCCAACACTTCATAAAAGTCTTTATTTTCCTGTTGCGCCTTCGCATAGATCATTGGCAGATGAAGGCTTACCGCTCCAATATTAAATCTTCCAACAAAAACTGGCTTATCTTTTTCATCCGCAGGATACATACCACCTCTTTCATACCAAGGGGAAAGGAATGCACGACATCCCATCGGACTAATGATTGTTCCATATTTTTTATACATATCTGCAATGTAACCCTCTCCTGTAAGACTTAACCAATCTGGATACATTGTCTTTCCAGAGCAGCGAATTCCTGCTTCAAATACATCTTCCAACTCTCCGCCCGGTCCATGAAGATTTTCATCATACAAAAATACGATTTTCGGGAATAATACCGGTTTTTTATGTCCTTCTTTTCCTTGTCCATTTCTTCTGACATCCAACATAGAAATCGTTGCCATTTTAGCAAAGCGGCCCGTTCCAGTTCCTGCTGTAATCGTGATAAAAGGATAATCTCCTCGGCTAGAAGACACACTATTGAATTTATATTCCAGTCCCTGGAACCCCTGTTCAAATTCTCTTTGTACATCCTTCATTGCTTCTTTCTCTGCACGTTCCTGTGAAAGTCCAAGCTCTTTATAACGGCTAACCGCCTTTGCATAAGATTTTTCCGCATATGGCTCCAGGATAAGTTCAATATTTGGTACTGTGAACCCTCCATATTGCTGACTTGCCGCACTTAGAACGATATCTCCAATCACATCAAAAGCAACATCCAGTGTTTTTGGCTCATTATACCAGAGATTTCCCATCTCAAAACCGCCTTTTAATACTTCTTCCACATTAAATAGACAACAATTCATTGTATCTCGTCTTGCAGACATATCATGAATATAAATATATCCGTCACGACAAGCTTGCAATTCTTCTGTTGTCATAAAGAATTTCTGATAAAGTTCCTTATTTAATTCATTAAAAATCAGGCTTCGCTTTGTAGAAACAAGGGCACTGTCTGTGTTACTGTTTTCTTTGTCTCCAATATACATAATAGACTGGCTTTTTTTATATACCTCATCCAGCATCTGTACAAAATCTTGTTTGTAATTGCGGTAATCACGGTAACTTTTTGCAACGGTTGGATTTGTTTTCTCTAAAGCTCCTTCCACTACATTATGCATTTCGGAAATATGGACCTCATTTTTGTGCATTCCCTGAACCTTATCTGTCACAAAATTACAGATAAAATCCAGTTCTTCCTCTGTAAATTCAATCAATGCGCGCCGCGCTGATTTATTTACTGCCACAACAACTTTCTGCACATTAAAATTTTCTCTGGTTCCGTCTTTTTTCACCACTTTGATCATGGAACTATTTCCTCCCTGTTTTCTATCTTATCTACTATATATAGTGTTTTTGTCTAACATTATACACACCATATGGCGTCAAGTATTTCAATACTATCACCACAAGATAAGAAAGTCAATACATAATCCTTCCAAGTGTATATTTTTTCGGATCCTTTATTTTCCCTGAATTTTCAATTGCAGCGGACATATATTCACCAAAAGAAACCGCCAATTTCTGTTCTTTTCCAAAGACTTCTGCAAGGCTGTTTTTTGTCTTAAGAATATATACAGATTTCGCGATTTGTGGATGTAAAAGAAGCTCTTTGATTATTTTTTTATCTTTTTTTCCATTTCCAAAAACGACAACTTTTAAATGTCCGAAATTTAATTGCTTGCTTTCATGATCATCCCAGATTTTATTTGCATTTGCAAAAGAATCTGCAAGGAATGTAATCGATCTGGATGGAATCTTAATACCTGCATTGCTTTTCTCTGAATCAAAGTCTGCATAAGAATAGCGAACCAGATATCGTCTGTCGTTGATCTTTTCAAATCCCATTGCAAGAACATAACTGCTATCTTCAATATCTCTTTTATGATTACATCCGGACAACACAACAATTAAAAAGAAAAGACCGCATACGATATACCTTTTTTTCATTATATTTTTCTCCTTCTTATTTTTTCCATATAAAATAAAAACAGCGGAAATAATAAACCAATCGTAAGATTTGCATATAAAAAACATGAAAAAGAATTCCAAATCAGATACCAGAAATGAAACAATACATTCGTTGCCAAAAATAATCCTCCATAAGAAAGCAGATTTCCAATCATTCTTCCTCTAAAAAAAACATGTTTTAATCCTTCATTTCCATAAAACAAATACCCACTGAATACACAAAATACACCAACAATCCAAAAAGCGATTAAAAAAATATCAAGTCTTGCCATAATTCCTCCAGGAATTGCTGCTCCCTGTGCCATAGACATCACCGGATTTTCATCATAAAGTGTCAATTTCCTTCCAAGTGAACCGACTACTGCACAAAAAATGCCAATAAGTAAAATACCAATGCCAAAAAAGGTCCGAAATTTCATTCCTCCATTGCTCATATTTCCTCGATAAAACCAAACAAGTTCCATTGGATGAAGAAGAGCCAGCAAAAGAAGACTTCCTTTAAAAAACTCCTTCCATTGAAAATCAGACACTGCTATTTCCTTAAAAGAAAGATCTGTAATACTTAAAAGTAATACGAAAATTACTGGGAGCAGAACAAACCAAAAAATACCTTCCATCACTCTTCCTCGTTCCTTTAATCCTCCCCGATTCATCCGCCAGGCAAGAACAAGTAATGGAAATCCAATGACAAATCCCTGATTTTGTGGCAGCATATATCTTCCTACCATAAAAACAATATAAGTATAAAAAAAAGCTGCGTTAATCCAAAAACGAATATAATAAATTATTGCTGCCCACCGATGATGTTTTAATACCTGTTCCATTGGAATACCATCCGCTACCTTGGAAGCAATCAAAACATAGCAAGCTAAAAGAATCCATACGACACCGACAGAAAGAATTCCACTTCCATAATTCCCACGTAAAACAATCTGCGGCAAAAACAATGCTGCTGCCGAAAAAGTCTCCAGAATAAAAATCCGATTCCCCTGTCTCTGCGTAATCCTTTGATGTTTATTTTCCATCCTTTTCCTCCTTCTGTCTTCTTCTGGCATCACTTCTCGTAAACTCTGGACGAAATTTCATTGTTCTTAATGGCGCACGCATAACATAATCCTGAAAGGAAGAAATATGATTGCCTTCTTTTGCTGTTGTTGGATACATGTATGGAACTCCGTAGTTTTCCAAATAAAATAAATGAATAAAAATAGCAAGAAATCCAAGGAAAAATCCATACACCCCCCAAAATGCACACATCAAAATCAAGAAAAATTTTAACAGACGAAAAGCTCCGGTAAAGATCTCATTGGGAATAGAAAAGGAGGCAATTGCTGTCAATGCCACAACAATTACAACAATTGTACTGACTAGATGCGCTTCTACCGCTGCCTGACCAACAATTAACCCTCCAACGACTCCAATCGTACTCCCCAACTGCCCTGGAAGTCTAATTCCTGCTTCTCTCAGCAATTCAAATGACAGTTCCATCAAAAGAACTTCTACTACAACCGGAAATGGAACTCCTTCTCTTGCAGATACAAGCGCAAGCAAAAATGGAGTCGGAAGCACTTCTGGGTGAAAACTTGCAATGGCCACATAAAATCCTGGCAACCCTACTGCAAGAAATGACGAGAAATATCGAAGCAATCTTGCAAAAGTTGCAATTTCCCAACGATTATAATAATCATCACTTGCCTGAAAAAAAACATTCATAGTCACAGGAAGAAGCATAACCATCGGAGAATTGTCTACTACAACCGCAATCCTTCCTTCCATCAGTGCACTCGCTGTCTTATCTGGCCTTTGTGTCAGTTGATATGTTGGAAACGGACTTTTCTCATGTTTTTGAAGAAATTGTTCTAACATCCCACTATCAAAAATTCCATCCACACATATTTCATCTAACTGCTCTTTAATTTTTTCTACCGTATCTTGTGAAGCCAAATCTTCCATATACATAACCGCACAATCCGTTTTACTTCTTGTTCCAATCTGCTTTTGAACAACTTTCAGTCTGGTATCGCGGATTCTTCTTCTAATCAATGCTGTATTTGTCCGCAAACTTTCATTAAAACTGTCTTTGGGCCCCACCATGGAAACTTCCTGATCTGCATTCTGAATTCCCCTAGTCGGAAAAAATTTTGTCGATATTAACACTGCTTCATGGAATCCATCTAGAAATAATACCGTATTTCCTGACAGAACAGCCACCATTGCCTCTTCCATATCAGAAATCCAGTTCCAATCTGCACTCTCAATGATCCAATATTCAACTGCCTTTCTTCCATTCTCAAATGGCTCCTGAAGCATTGGTCTTAAGACCGATTCCTGTAACATCTCAGCATTCACAAGACCATCCATATAAACTGCATATATTTTCAGATCATGATTGCTACCAATAAAAAATTGCTTTTTCACCAGATCATCACAGTTCTTCATGACATTTTCCACATAATTCATATTAGACTGAAGATCTGGCAAAATCTTTCCTTTTAATCGATGATCTCTTCCATGAAACTGATCCATGATCTCACCCTTTCTTTTTTCTCTTATTATGGAAAAAACAGGAGTTTTTTATTCAAATATAAAAAAAGAGCATCGCAAAACAACGAATCACTTCGTTATTTTGCGACACTCCAATTGCTTTTTTATTAATTTTCTTCTTTTATATTGCGTATCACAGTCATTTCTTGATTATCAATATGACGTTTCATGATTTTTCTTGCTTCATCTTTCTTACTGGCAAACATTGCAGCGACCAGTTCCTGGTGCTCTCTTAAAAGAACTGCATGATATTCTGTATCCTTTACATATTCCAGACGATAACGGTACATCTGTTCTCTTAAATTATTCAAAATCTGAATCAGTCTTGCATTTCCTGTCGCATCAAAAATAACATCGTGAAATTCCATATCACTATCTGCAATTTCTCCATTATCTCCACGCTGAATTGCCTGTTCAAATTCCTTTAATGATTTTTCAATTTTTTCTCTATATTCATCATTCATACGCTCTGTGGCAAGTTCTGCTGCCAGTTCTTCCAAAGAACTGCGAACTTCCAGAACATCTCTTAAATCTTTTTCTGTAATCCGCGCTACTTCCGCACCTTTTCTTGGAATCATGACAACCAGACCTTCCAATTCTAGTTTGCGAATGGCTTCTCTGACTGGTGTACGACTGACTCCAAGACGATTTGCCAGCGCAATTTCCATCAGACGTTCCCCAGGTGCAAATTCTCCTGTAATAATTGCCTGTCTGAGAGTATTAAATACCACATCCCTAAGAGGCAGATACTCATTCATGTTTACTTTTAACTTATCGCTCATTGTTGCTTCCTCCTGCTTCTCTTTTTTGTATATCCGCTTGTGTATTACATCTGGTCCGGATCATCTACTGGATCTACCACATATGCCTGACGGACTTCTTTCATATCTTTTAAAGCTGCCAATGCTTCACGGGCTGTCTTTTTATCTTTATAAATTCCAAAAATTGTAGGCCCACTTCCACTCATCAAAGATCCCATAGCTCCATGGTTCTTCAGAAATTTCTTAATCTGCTCAATCACCGGGTATTCCGGTATAGTCACTGTTTCTAAAACATTTTCAAGTTTTTCACAAATTCCTTTTAAATCTTTAGATTCCAGATCCTTAATCATTCCATCAATATCCGGATGGTGATCCAGCTGATCAAGTTTCAAATTTTTGTATACAAAGGCAGTTGATACACTAATCCCTGGTTTTGCAATCAGAATGCTACAAGAAGGCATCGATGCAATTCTTGTAAGTTTCTCTCCTATTCCTTCTGCAAGCGCTGTGCCACCCCAGATACAATAAGGAACATCTGCACCAAGTTTCACACCAAGATCACACAACTCATCCGTTGTCAAACCTAGGTCAAACAACTGATTCATTCCTTTTAACGCCGCTGCACAGTTTGAACTTCCCCCAGCCATTCCTGCTGCTACCGGAATTTTTTTATTTAATGAAATATCAACCCCTTCTGAAATTCCATACGTTTCTTTTATAAGTGAGGCCGCCCGGTATACCAGATTTTTCTCATCTACCGGAAGAAAAGAAAGATTACATTTCATAGAAATTTTATCTTCTTTTTTCTTTTTCATTGTGAGCATATCATAGAGACCTACCGTCTGCATGATCATCCGCACCTCATGATATCCATCCGGCCGTTTTCTAAGAACATCCAGTCCAAGATTGATTTTCCCATATGATTTTAGAACAACACTATCCATATACGCTCCTTTACCTCTTTCCAATCTTTATCTTCTGTTATGTCTTGTATACAGTACATTATAGTATTGTTCTTATAAAAATGCAATCCTTATTTCCATACTATTTTACAAATCTTTTGCAATAGTCATAATCTCTTTTACAATCAGCAATTTATCTCCTGGTTTAACTTCTTCCACACCCTCATTTTGCTCTTGAATACTTTCTACCGTTGTGAAATACTTTTTAGCAATAGACCAAAGCGTATCCCCTTCTTTTACAATATACCCGACAATTCCTGGAATATTCTGAATCGCCTGATAATCTAGTTTTTCTTCCTTCATGTCAACCATTACTCTTTGCTGCTTCTTGTGAAAAGAAATAAAATCAAATAAAATAGACACCTTGATTTCTATTTCATCACCTTCTACCGGGTTTCCTGTAACTTGATCAAGCTGAACATCCAACTGATAATCATCTTTTTTTGTAAGACCTTTTGCTTCAACAAAAAACGTGAATGGTTCCATATAAGAATCGCTCATAACTGGCATTTGATCTTCTGTTGAAAGATACAAAACATCTGCCATCCATACTCCTTCTACTTTCAAGCCTTGATCAGTCACCTCAATATCATCCACACTGCAACTTCCTTTTACCGTTAAAATCTGCAAAAGTTTTCCAGGCTCTTGCTGAATGGCAAACCGTTTCGAATCTCTCATAACCGCCTGATTTTTTCCAATCAATGTTTCAAAATCAAACATCTTATATTCTGGAACTAATTTTGCTTTCATTGTATACCCATCATCGACATAAGAAAGCACTTGATCTTCATAAATTTTAATATCACAGTCTAAAGCCATGTCCACAGAAATCAGCCGTTCTTCTCCATCCGTATCTGGTCGCACTTCCAGCTGCTGATTTCCTGGAATAATACCAATTCTTCCAACCATGCCAGGAATACATTCTTGACATTCTATTTCCGTATGAATTGGAACTTCCCATCTTGCATATTGTACTGGCACTTGCTCATCTTCCCCAAGATACAATAAAAATACATGCATGGTTCCATGAATTTCTATTGTATGATCTGCAAGCCTTCCCTGCAGATTTTCCATGTCAATTTGACTCCATAAAATCTGATAAATATTCGACTTATTGGCTGGAAGAACAAGTTCCTCTTTCATCCTTGCAATATCTTTTTTACTGACAACCAGATCTGTAACCTGGATTTCTTTTTTTAATGTTGAAACTCCTTCATTATAAATATCAACAATAACTTCCTCTTTCATTTCTTCATTGATTTGAAGCGTGAACATTAACAGAACACGGATACTTAACTTTCTGGAATTAATCAAAACTGTGTTAATATCGTCTACATGATATTGTACCTTTACATAATCTGCCGGAACAACTCCGTCAATATGTATATATTCTTCAAATGGCAATGCATAATCTAAAGATTCTAAAAATGTTCTTGGATCATTTGTTCCATAAAGCCCCTGAAAATGGAATTCTCCTTTTAGTCGGATCCTGTCCACCATCATCTCTGTTTCCTGAATCGTCACAATTCCTTTTGTCTGTATCATCTTTTCCACATCAGGTTTTGTGTCCGGGACATTACAATCCTGATCAATTGTAATCTGCACCTGTTTGCGCTCTTTGACTGCAATTCCATAAAAATCTTTTTTACTAAATTCCATAAAAAAACTCCTCCCTGTCTGTATATACCAATATATTCTGACAGGAAGGAACCTATGCCTTCATCTTATAAATTAATTCTCAACAAGCATCATCCGGACATCTCTTGTAATTACATCTTGATAACTAAAGCTTACCGTCTTGTTTTGATCCTTGCCGGATTCATCTTCCAGCTCAACAACAAAAATATTTGGATACGTTTCCTTAATAATTCCATGAGCTGTTTCAAATTTATGTCTTCCTCTGTTTGCACTGATTTTAATCTTGTTGCCAACTTGCTGTCTAATTGAATGACGAACACTCTGCAGGTTTAATTGTCCCATAAAATTCACTCCATTCTATATGTAGATTGTATACAACATTCTACATCGTTTCCTTACTATGTTAACATTATTCCCGCATTCTGTCAAATTTATACAATTATGCAATAATTTTTTCTAGCAAATTGACGGATGCCATAGCATCCTCGGCATAATAATCTGCTCCAATATTTTTTGCAATATCTTCTGTAAGTACAGCTCCCCCAACCCAAATTGGTGCAGTACAACCTTTTTCATGCAATGCCTGAATGGTTCGCTCCATTGATGCAACCGTCGTTGTCATCAATGCACTTAATCCAATGGCTTTTGGCTGATATTTTTCATACGCTTCTACAACAGCTTCAACTTTTACATCTTTTCCAAGGTCAATAATTCGATATCCATAACTTTCCAGCACAACTTTCACAATATTTTTTCCGATATCATGAATATCACCTTCTACGGTTGCCATAATAACCGGTCCTTTTTCTTCTCCATCATTTGATGCAAAAGATTCTTTCACAACCTCAAATGCTTTTTTTGTTGTTTCCGCTGATTGTATCAGCTGTGGAAGGAAAATTTTTCCAGTTTCATAATCTTTTCCTACAATATTCAAAGCTGGAATAATAATTTCATTAATCACTGTTAATGCTTCTTTTTCCTTAAGCTCTGCCTTTACTGCATTTTCCACTTCATCTTTTAATCCATGTACAATGACATCCTTCAAAGTAAAAGATGCTGCATTTGCCGCAGCTGCCGGTTTTGCCTCTGCTGCTTTTGACTGATTCTTAATATAAATCTGACTATCTACATCTTTATAAAACAGAACATGGAATGCATCGATGGTTCCCATCAACTCTGCATCCAATGGATTGATAATCGGAAGATCCAGCCCTGCTTCCATAGCAAGTGCAAGAAAAGTACGGTTCAATAATGGACGATTTGGAAGTCCGAAGGATACATTCGATACCCCGAGCACTGTATGAACTCCTAGTTCTTTTACCATTTTAATCGCACGAAGTGTTTCCCGCACTTCCTTTTGCTGTGCAGATGCTGTCAGCGTCAAACAGTCAATAATGATATCTTCTTTTCCAATACCATACTGTGCTGCCTTATGAATAATTTTCTTTGCGATTTCAAATCGTTCTTCCGCTTTTAATGGAATTCCGTCTTCCAGTGTCAATCCAATCACGACTCCACCATATTTCTGTGCAATTGGGAAGACTGCTTCCATGACTTCATCTTTTCCATTGACAGAATTGATCAAAGGTTTTCCATTATAATAACGGCAAGCTTTCTCAATTGCCTCTGCATTAGAACTGTCAATCTGTAGCGGCAATGTAATAACTTCCTGTAACAAGCGTACAACTTTTTTCATTGTCTCTGGTTCATCAATTCCTGGTAATCCGACATTGACATCCAGCACTTCTGCCCCAGCTTCTGACTGTTTGACAGCTTCTACAACCAATTCATCATAACGTTCTTCCAATAGTGCCTTTTTCATTTTTTTCTTTCCAGTTGGATTTAAACGTTCTCCACATACGATAACATGATCTCCAAATGTAACTGTTTGTGTCTGACTAGATACTCTTGTTTTCTTTTCTACAACACGTTCTGCTACTGTTTCAGGTGCCGCTTGGGAAAGCTGTGCAATAAATTCTGGTGTTGTTCCGCAACATCCGCCAACAATCGCTGCTCCACGATTCATATAGTCTTTCATGGATTCTACATATTCTTCCGGTGTTACATGATAATGAGTTTCCCCATGTTCCAAACAAGGGAGTCCCGCATTCGGCTGAAGCATGACAGGAACCGTTGCTTTCTCAAGAATCTCGTCAATAATTGGTTTTAATTCATCTGGTCCTAAAGAACAATTGACTCCAAGTACATCAACACCAAGACCTTCCGCTACATTAATAAATGTTTCTGCATCATTTCCAGACAATGTACGCCCATTCTGCTCAAAAGTCATTGTAACAAATACTGGGAGATCAGTATGTTCTTTCACTGCAAGAATTCCTGCTTTTACCTCGTAAAGATCACTCATCGTTTCAAATAAAACAGCATCTACTTGATCTTTTACGGTTTCAATCTGTTCCAAAATAATATCATATGCTTCATCAAATGTTAAAGTTCCCATCGGTTCTAAAAGCTGTCCAATCGGTCCAATATCCAATACAATGTAAGCATCTTTCTCTCTTCCGACTTCTTTTCTTGCAGCTTTTGCATTTTCTACAGCAGCAAGAAGCATATCTTTTGCTTCATACTTTGCTTCTTCCATTTTGATTCTGTTACATCCAAACGTATTTGTTGTAATAAAATCTGCTCCTGCTTTTAAATAATTCATATGAATGTTTTTTAACAACTCTGGTCGGTCAATATTTAATTCTTCCGGAATATCACCGGCAGCAAGCCCTGCATTTTGAAGCTGGGTTCCCATAGCACCATCAAATATAAGCAGGTCTTTCCCTATTCGGTCTCGTAACATCTTTGTCCTCGCTTTCTAAACGGGCAGTCTTCTTTCATAACACAATCCCCGCATGATTTCTTTTGTCTTTTACTTCCAATTCCAATCAGTCCAAGCATGGATTTTTGTGGAATTAAAAGATGATTTGGTGTAATTGTTACCCCTATTTTCTTCGATATATCCAAAATAGCTGCAATTCTTTTATTAAATTCCAATGGAAAATCCCCATATCCAGGGCAGGCACGGTATGTACGATCTGAATATCCAAGACCCATCTCGTAATCATCACAAAACTGTTCCAAATAAGCACTGGCCGCAGCATCCATAATCATTGATTTCGTCATATTTAGCTTGCTGTAAAATTTAATCTTACGTTCCATTGCAATTCCAAGCGTACATCCAATAAGAAGACATTCTTCACATCCTTCCAAAAGTTCTTCCATTTGTTTCCCTTTGATTTCATCTCCGGTTTCTGCAATTCTTAATGGATTTCTTTCCAAATGGAATTTTTGCACCGTTACTTTTGGATCGGATACCTTCTTAATTTCCTCTATACATTCATCCAACAAATTTGAAATTTCTATCGATGGCTCCTGATTTCCATATCCAAGATATTTAAGGGCTGTTTCTTTAAGCATTTTTATTCAGTTCTTTCAAGATAGTTGGAATACTTTCAAAAACACTCTTTGCAATTTCTGGTCTGTTCATTGTATAAATGTGAATTCCATCAACTCCATTTGTAATCAGATCGATAATCTGCTGTGCTGCATAATTAATTCCAACCTCCTTCATGGCTTCTGGATTGTCATAATAAGCTTCAATCATTGTCGAAAGCTGATAAGGAACTGTGCATCCACACATTTTTGTTGTACGAATCAATGATTTTGCATTTGTGATCGGCATAATTCCTGCAAGAATTGGAACATTGATGCCAATCTTTCTTGCTTCCCTTACCAAGCGGTAATAATAATCATTGTCAAAGAAAATCTGCGTTACAAGATATTCTGCCCCCTCATCAACTTTCTTTTTTAATGCTTCCAAGTCTTTCTTAAATCCATCGGCTTCCTGATGAGTTTCTGGATAACACGCACCAGACAAGCAGAATTGACCAGGAAAATGCTCTCCAATAAATTCATTTAATTCGCTTGCATAATGGAATTGAAGATTTTCTGGATTAAAATCCACAGCATCCGCTGGATAGTCCCCACGAAGTGCAAGGATATTATCAATTCCTTCTTCTTTTAAACGATTGCATTCAAATAAAATGTCATCTTTTGTAGAAGAAATACAACTTAGATGTGCAACGGACTCAATTCCATACTGATGTTTAATCGCAGATGCAATTTCAATCGTCTTTCCTTTGGTTGATCCGCCGGCACCATAAGTAACGCTAATAAAATCCGGTGATAATTTTGCAAGTTCTTCAATCGTATGATAAATAGAAGAAATATCTCCTTCTTTATTTTTTGGAGGGAATACCTCAAAAGAAATGGTTGCTTTCTTTTTTAAAATTTCCGATATTTTCATTCTGTTTTCTCCTTTTTTCTTTCATTCTCTATTCCTTACTTTTCATATTATCATGTTATTTTTCTACTGTAAAGAATCCCCTATCTATTGATTTACACCATTTGCTATAACTTTTTTTAATATCCAAAATCTTTCATTTTTAATAAATTACCTATTAAAAAATAAAAAACGGTTGGGAAAACATTTTTTTGCTTTCCCAGCCGAATTTTATTAAAACACAATCTCTCTATTCCTGTGATCCATCATCGTCATCATCTTCTACCCATTGAGCATATCCACTCTGAAATGGCTCTTCTTCTTGTTTTTCTAATGATGTTTCTTCTGTTTTTTCTTCAACTGCTTCCTTCGCTTCTTCCGGCTTTGGATTTTTATATTTATCAAAAATTTCCATAAATTCTTTGCCGGTAATGGTTTCTTTTGAAATCAGAAATTGCGCTGCTTCATCAAGAATATCCATATTGTCACGAATGTAAGTCAATGCCTGCTGATAAGCTTCTTTTAAAATTCTCATGACAACATCATCAACTTTTGCTGCTGTAGACTCTGCACAATTCATAACGGCACGTCCATCCAAATATCGATTTGTAATAGATTCTAATCCCATCAAACCAAATTCCTCAGACATTCCATACTGTGTAACCATAGCTCTTGCCATCTTTGTTGCACGTTCAATATCATTGGATGCACCAGTTGTTACAGAATGGAATTTTATTTCTTCTGCTGCACGTCCTCCAAAGAAAGATACAAGATCTGCAAGCATTTCTTCTTTAGAATTTAAATATTTTTCTTCTTCCGGGCGCTGCATTGTATATCCAAGTGCTCCCATTGTACGAGGTACGATTGTAATCTTCTGAACAGGTTCTGATTCTTTTTGTAAGGCCATAACAAGCGCATGTCCAACCTCATGATATGCAACAATCTGTTTTTCCTTATCTCCAAGAATTCGATCTTTCTTTTCTTTACCTGCAATAACAACCTCTACAGCTTCAAAAAGATCCTTCTGTGATACTGCTTTCCTTCCGGCTTTCACTGCACCAAGGGCAGCTTCATTAATCATATTCGCAAGATCTGATCCCACGGCTCCGGAAGTCGCGAGTGCAATTTCCTCAAAGTCAACCGTTTCATCCATTTTGACATCTTTCGCATGAACTTTTAATGTCTCAATTCTACCCTTCAAATCTGGACGTTCTACAATAACACGACGATCAAAACGTCCTGGTCTTAATAAAGCCTTATCAAGAACTTCCGGGCGGTTTGTTGCTGCCAGAATAATAATTCCTTTGGATGTATCAAATCCATCCATCTCAGCAAGTAAGGCATTTAATGTCTGCTCACGTTCATCGTTTCCTCCACCTTGAATTCCATTATCACGGCTCTTTCCAATAGCATCAATCTCATCAATAAAAATGATGCAAGGTGCCATCTGCTGTGCCTGTTTGAACAGATCACGAACTCTGGACGCACCAACACCGACAAACATTTCTACAAAGTCAGAACCTGACAGAGAAAAAAACGGTACACCGGCTTCTCCTGCCACAGCCTTTGCAAGTAATGTTTTACCAGTTCCTGGAGGTCCCACAAGCAATGCCCCTTTTGGAAGTTTAGCACCAATGGCTGTATACTTTCCAGGATTATGAAGAAAGTCTACCATTTCTGTAAGACTTTCCTTTGCCTCTCCCTGACCGGCTACATCTGCAAAAGTAACTCCTGTCTTCTTTTCGACATAAACTTTTGCATTGGATTTTCCAACTCCCATCATTCCACTGCTTCTCTTCATCATGAGAACAAGGAACCCAAAAATTAAGATCGTAGGCACAAGATTTAATGCGATTGCCAGGATCGTATTCATAGAATCCTGCGGCTTTTGATAAAACTTTACATTTCCATTCTTTGACAAACGATCCACCAGCTTATAATCACCACTGATTCTTTGAACCACATATGTCGTCTTATAAATCGGGTTTCCACTCTTCTTCGGTGTTACATTCAGCTGTTCATCTGTAACTTCAACACTTTTCACCTGATTTTTATCCAACATACTGATAAATTTATCATAAGAAATCGTTGTTTCTGTACCATTTTTCCATTTTGATACTACCTGATTAAAAAAGATTGTTCCAAGAATCGAA
This sequence comes from Anaerostipes sp. MSJ-23, assembly GCF_018918155.1. Classification (GTDB taxonomy): domain Bacteria; phylum Bacillota; class Clostridia; order Lachnospirales; family Lachnospiraceae; genus Anaerostipes. Next base: position 107,510 of record NZ_JAHLPY010000002.1, on the reverse strand, counting down.
ATTACAAGAAATATCACCAGCATTTTTGCGGTTTTCTTCTTATTCTCATCATCTTTCTTATTTCTTTTGTCTTGATTATTATCCAAAATTGTTCCTCCTTCGATTCATAAACACCATTATATGGTTTCTTCCTTTATAAATCAATAAAACCATTCTAAACTTTTTATAATTTTAACGGAAACTGGCATCTTTTTCATAAAATTGACTCTTTAAAACGATATATGGAAAAGATATTCCTTCCTTCTGGTGTTCTTTTGTCACCCCGATCAGAGTTGTATCAATGTAAATATGAGTCTTATCCATTGTAAATTCTTTCACCCTGATCTTGTAGCCTTTCCCTGGTTGTCTTCCATATCCGATTACATAATAAGTGTAATCCATCGTTGTATAAGTAAAATGAAAAGCCTCTCCTTTCTCTTTCAGGATCAGCTCTTTCAATTCTCTTGGGATCACATTTTCTCTGCAAACTACATAAACAACTGGATCCCGTTTTGTCTTTATTTCCTGCCGACTACATCCAGCACAACAGATTGTTAACAATCCAAAAAGCAAACAGCATAACTTCTGTCTCATAAATCTTCCTGCTTTTTGATTATTTTATGCAATTCTTAGGAAAATAAGACATTCTGAATCATGGATTTTTTTTCTGTTTTTTCCTTTTCTATGTGATAACAAAGATAAAAGTGTTCTTTTGCCTGTTTTACTTTTTTTAAATCATTTCCATAGATCGTTGCAAGAGATTCTCCTTTTTTTGCAAAGTCTGCCACTTTTTTATGAAGGATCAAACCAACAGAAGGATCAATGATGCTATCCTTCGTCTCTCTTCCTCCTCCAAGCATCAGTGAACAAATTCCAATTTCTTCTGTATCAATTTTTGCAATATACCCTTCTTCCTTTGAAAAAACCTCTTCTACTATCGATGCTTGTGGGAAAAGATTGGTATCTTCTGTTACTTCTGGATTACCACCTTGCGCACTAATAAATTCACGAAATTTTTCTAATGCTTTTCCACTTTTCACACATTTTTGAACTTTTTGAAGTGCATCTTCCCGTGTATCTGTTTTACCTGCAGCGAGTAACATATAGGCCGCCAAATGGTAGACAAGTTCCTTAAAATCCTGTGGCCCATGACCTTTTAAGGTATCTATCGCTTCTTTTACTTCTAGTGCATTTCCAACTGCATAGCCAAGAGGTTCATCCATATTGGAAATCACCGCTGTCATATTTCTTCCAGCACCTTTTCCAATCATGATCATTTCCTTTGCTAGAGCTTTTGCATCTTCTTCTTTCTTCATAAATGCACCATTTCCTGTTTTCACGTCCAAGACAATCGCATCCGCACCTGCTGCAAGTTTTTTACTCATAATACTACTGGCAATTAAAGACATTTGATCAACTGTTGCTGTTACATCTCTTAACGCATACAATTTTTTATCTGCAGGAGCCAGATCTTTTGTCTGCGCCATAATAGCAACGCCAATCTCCTTTACCTGTTTCATAAAGTCTTCCTCAGAAAGGTTTGTTGAAAATCCAGGAATACTCTCAAGTTTATCAATTGTACCTCCAGTATGACCAAGTCCCCTCCCTGACATTTTTGCAACCGGCACTCCAAGAGCCGCAACGATGGGTGTTAAAGCAAGAGAAGTCTTATCTCCAACGCCTCCAGTGCTATGCTTATCTACCTTAATTCCTGGAATGGAAGATAAATCAAGGAAATCACCGCTGTTTGCCATTGCCATCGTAAGCTGTATGGTTTCTTTCTTTGTAAGACCTTGAAAATAAATAGCCATCATCATAGCTGACATCTGATAATCCGGAATCTCACCTTTTGTATACTGGCTGATCATCCATCCAATCTCATCCTCGGCAAGAACCTGTCCATTTCTCTTTTTTAAAATCAAATCATACATTCTCATAGGAACACCTCCTGTCTGTTTTTCTTTTATTCACAGTCTGACTGAACCCTAGGATTCTGCTGACGGGATTCTAGTGCCAGCGTGCATCTTATGGATCTAGTCCATAGACTTTGACAGGCACATCTGCTCCGAAGCAACAGATACGGACAGCCCAACGGCCACAATTGTTCAGTGATCTAAACGGTCTCGTATTCTCAAAGCATAAATTGCTTCTTTGAAGGATGCACAGTCAGACACCCTTTTTTCTTTATTTTATGCAACGGCACGAATGCCGGAGTTTTTCACATGTTTCCTGGAACGGATGATCTCTTCGATCATGTCCTGTTCTTTGTTTAACTGAGTTTCAAAAGTTGCAAGGCATTTCTGCCGGTCAATGGTCTTTGTTATCAGATCGATACAGTACAACAGGAAGGAGGAACACCAATCTCTCTGGACTTTGGTCCCATCCTGTAGGTAGTAGTACATTCTCTGCGATAGTTTCTTTTTGATAGAAACATCTGCGGTATGGTCATACTGACTTGACCCGATCGTCTGCCGAAACTTCGATATAGGTCCCGCCAGTCAATGTAAATAGTTGTTCTACTTTTGCCTTTTTGGATCGTGCCATCTGGGTTGTAATTTTCCGGGTTCATCGCACGTCTGGAACGGTCCATTGCCCGTTATCTATTTTAGTACTGCTATCCTGACTGAACCCATGGGGTTCTACTGGCGAGATTCTAGTACCAACGTACATCTTACGAACAAAGTTCATAGACTTTGGCTGGCACATCTGCTCCGGAGCAGTAGATACGGACATGCAGCCCAGCGGCCACAATTGTTCAAATCATTGAACGGTCTCGTATTCTCAAGACACTTTGTCTCAAAGGACACACAGTCGGATGCCCTGTTCTATCTTTTCTTTTAAGCAGCGACACGGATGCCGGAATTTATGATACATTTCTTTAAACAGAGATCTTTCATCGCATTCCTGCAATGATCCCACGTAACATGATATACTTCCTGCATTTCATTCATCTGGTCACTGACCGTTCGAAGATCTTTCTGCAGATCTTTCAGATGCCTTTTCTGTACGTTTGACAGTTCTTTGATCTGCTGCAGTGCTTTGATGCTTTTGTTGATCTTGCTGTAACTTTTTCGCATACCACGGTATTTCTTTGTTCGTAGCAGCTGTTCCAGGTTCCGTTTCATGATCCCCAGTAGTTCATTTCCACACTGACGGAGCAGATCTGCCTGATGGAACAGATGTCGTTTCTCATCTTCCGGAAGGTTCGTTTCCAGGATCAGGACATATCTTGGAGAAGCTTTATGATACTCTCGCAGACATTTTTCATATTCTGTTACCTGATGTTTCTTTCGTTCTGTCATGGCTTCTCATTTCTGATCATTTTATTTTTTTGTTCCTCGATATACTTTGTTACAGTTTCTGCACTGATATGTCCAATCGTTGAGACGAAATACCCTGGAGACCATAAAACTCCACATCTTGCATAAAAATTTTTTAATTCTGGATACAAACGGAAAAGTTCTATTGCGCTGATACTCTTTAACGTCCGAACAATATCGCATGGAGCGACTGTTTGTGGACAATCTACAAAGATGTGGATATGATCCGGCATGATCTCCATTGCCTTTATGATATATCGGTATCTATCACAAATTTCTGCAAGGATCTTTTTTAATGATTCATCAATACCGTCTTTTAATACGGAGAAACGAAACTTCGGACACCATATGATATGATACTGTATCAGGTATTTGCAATGGCTTTTCGTATGATACATATTTTCCATCTCAATCCTCCAATTGGAATTTTTCCTTGATTGCGCGTCGCATAAGCTGTTGAAACGTGATCGTTTTTCCTTCCTCTACAGAATAAATGCGTGCGAGGTTTTCAAGCTGTGTTTTCCATTCAGATGGAATTGAGATATTTACTTGCGTGTTATTCGTTCTTGGTCTTCCCATGATATCCTCCAAAACAAAAATATTATACATAGATTATATAATGATTCTATGCATAATACAAGATGCTTTCTATTTTTTATTTTGGAATATGGCTTCATCCCAGAGGCAAGCCACTGGGTTTTCACCTGTATATTTTATAACATCTAACTAGTTACAAAAAATCGCGATTTCTTTATATTATTTAAAACTTTTATCCATAATATCATATGATATATTGACAAAGTATATTTGTATCCACTATAATAAGAATAGGAATCATTACTATTTATAAGAAGGAGGTTTTTCTATGGCTGATTTAAAAGGTACAAAAACAGAAGCAAATTTAATGGCTGCTTTTGCAGGAGAATCACAGGCTCGTACAAAATATGATTTTTATGCAAGTCAGGCAAAAAAAGACGGATATATTCAATTTGGGAATATTTTTTCAGAAACTGCTCTAAATGAAAAAGAACATGCAAAAATCTGGTTTAAGCTTCTTCACGGAGGTAACGTTCCTTCCACGATTGAAAATTTAAAAGATGCTGCAAATGGTGAAAATTTTGAATGGTCTCAAATGTATCCTTCCTTTGCAAAAGAAGCCAGAGAAGAGGGATTTGATGAAATTGCCAATTTATTTGAAATGGTTGCTGCCATCGAAAAGCATCATGATGAACGCTATCAGCAGCTAACTTCCAACCTTGAAAAAGACATTGTCTACCATCGGGATGTTGAAGTTGCATGGATCTGTACAAACTGTGGTCATGTTCACTATGGAAAAGAAGCACCAAAAGAATGTCCGGTATGTGCTCATCCTCAAAAATACTTTCAACTTCGTATAAAAGATTATTAAAGAATAAGCAGATTTCGCAAGCGAAATCTGCTTTATTTTTTAGCACTGGCTCTTTTTTCTTTTGCTCCTCTTTCTCAAGATTGCCACAAGTGCAACAATCGCAAGAAAATCAAGCATAAACAATAAAATTCTTTTTGTATTATAAATACTTTTTCCAGTTAAATCAGTTTCTGTAGGAAGATGATTGTCCTGATCCATCGTTTTTAATTTTTCTGTATTGCAAATCTGTTCAATTGTTAAATATTTTTTTATATTCCACCTTATATCATATATTTTTCTTCCTTTATAATAAAACCTTGTTGCATTTTTATTCACTGTAAATTTTTTCATCCGTCCATCTGAGTTAATAAAATACTTAAGTTTTGTTTTCTGAAAATCTTGATTTTTCTGAAATGGAGCAAATGACAATGTATTGTAATGATCGGTATCCGTCTCGTAAAGTCCATTGGCTATCACCCATTTCCCTTTTTCTTTTTTCAAGGAAGCTACAATACAATCTCCTTCTTCCATCATCTTCTTCCCATGGTAAGACCATTGATAAGAAATCTCTTTTTTTCTTGGAATGACATAACGATGATTTTTTTCTCTTTTTTCGATCGAGGTGTCGCTTAACTGAACATTAATATAATCCGTCACTTTCAGTACAATATAATGTTTTGATACATGAGACACTTTGCCTGCGAATACGACATCCTGTCCCTGATTGGACATCATCCGATCCTGTATCGTTCCTGCTGATACCGGCAATGCCGAGTAAAAACCAATCAAACAGACAATCAGACAAATGATCCATTTCTTTTTCATTTGCTCCACCTCCTACTGATGCTTCCATTATCTATTATATACAGATAGCATTTATGATTTATGACAGAAATACTGAATTTTTCTTACATTTTTCTTATGAAAACATCAAAAATTCTTATAGTATAAAAAATGCTCCGCTTACGGAGCCTTCGCACCGTTGCGGAACATCTCTTTTCATTCATATATTTCAGGTTTTATTTCACAGAAAGAATCTGTTTGTTCACCTGTCCTTCCAAAGCTCCATAAGTAAAGGAAATAGAAGCTCCTTCTCCTTTTTCATTTAATGCTTTTTTCACTTCTTCTTTTTCTACAAAAAATGTCTGATATTCTCCGTCTGACATTTTAACCTCAACAGAAGATGAATCTGCCCATCCTTCAAAAGTTCCCGAAGCTTCCTTGGGTTTTGCCTTTTCATCTTGTTTTGTTGCAATATCATCTTTTTTTACAGCCTCTGTTGTTCCTTCTGTTTTCGTTTCTGTTGTTGCAACAGTCTGTCCCTTTGATGTTTCTTCCTGTGTTGTCTTATCACTTGATACAGAAGATTCCGGACTGCTCGGACTTTTCTTTCCACATGCCACCAGAGCTGCTGATGCACTAATGACCAATATAGTAGAAATCAATAAAAATTTCTTTCTCATCTTTTTTTCCTCCTAGTGTCATATTGGTACCCTAAGTTTAGTATATCCCATTTGCCGACAGAAGGCAAGCGATCCGCCATCACCTCTAAGCAAATTTATATCATATTCCTTCTGTTTTCTTCATATCATTAGAGGTAGAACTTTGAGGAGGATATATGTTGAACGAAAAATATCAAATTTTGTTAGACCAATACGATATTCATGCAGACCATTTTCGTCGAAACAGAGGCGGCATTCTTTGTTATAGCGATCATGGGATTTTTTCTCTTGCACGAACATCTCTATCTGAAGAACGTCTAACGGCTGTTTCACAATGGACACAAAAATTAAAAGATGCAGGTTTCCCTTATGTAGATCAATATATTTTAAATAAAAATAATTGTTTTCTTTCTTATGATAAGTATTATGAACCTTATGCTTTAAGAAAAACATTTTCCGGACCGGAATGTGATATTCATTCTTTAAAAGATATAAAGACAGCAGCCTCTTCCCTGGCTTTCCTTCATTGTATCTCAATGGACCTTACTTTTTCTTCCGATTATCTGCATAAATATACTTCTATCTGCCGCCATTATCATCAAAAATATACGGAAATAAAAAGCATTTTCCGCTATATAAAAAAGAAAAAGAACAAAGGAACTTTCGAATATCTGTTTTTAAATGAAATAAATGATATTTTAAAACAGATGGAATACGCCATAACACTCCTTGGCAGTAGCCCACCTTCTCATACCGGCTGGTGTCATGGTGCTTTCCAACACCATAATGTCATCTTGTCTGGCAACCATACAGCTATCATTCATTTTGAACATTTTTTTTATGGCTATCCGCTCCTTGACTTATATTACTTTTTACAAAAAGTCCTGGAAAAAAATGATTATCAATTTCGTTTTTGTGAAACGATCCTTCAAGGATATCAAATAAAATATCCTCTTTCCAGACAGGATCTGACCTGCCTTTACGGGCTTCTTTTATTTCCAGAAAAGTTCTGGAAAATTTCAAATCAGTATATGGCCCACAAAAAACACTTCGTTTCTCCGCGTTATATTGACAAATTGAATCAATTTATCGTTTCAAGAGAGATTCGGACGATTTTTCTCGAAAAATATTTACAAACTTATAATGTTTTTTAAACCATTTTGAGGTATAATTAAACAAAGGCATTTTTTAAGAACTAAAGGAGGAGTAATTATGAACTACAAAGAAACTTATCAGGAATGGCTTAGCAATCCCTATTTTGATGAGGATACAAAAAAGGAACTGAAAGCTATTGAAAATGACGATAACGAAATCAAGGAACGTTTTTACGCTGACCTTGCTTTCGGTACTGCCGGACTTCGTGGAATTATTGGTGCCGGTATTAACCGCATGAACATTTATGTGGTAAGAAAAGCAACACAGGGATTGGCAAATTATATTCTTGAACAAAATACAGACAAAAAGAGAGTTGCTATTGCTTTTGACTCTAGACATATGTCACCAGAATTCGCAGACGAAGCTGCACGCTGTCTGGCTGCCAATGGTATCAAAGCATTTATTTTTGAATCTCTGCGCCCAACACCTGAATTATCTTTTGCTGTAAGATACCTTGACTGTATTGCTGGTATTAATGTAACTGCCAGCCATAATCCACCAGCTTATAATGGATACAAAGTATACTGGGAAGATGGTGCTCAGTTTACAGATCCGCATGCCTCAGGAGTTACTGCCAAGGTTAATGCAATTACAGATATTTCTATCTGCAAAACAATGCCAAAAGAAGATGCTCAAAAAGCTGGATTATATGAAGTCATCGGATCCAAAGTCGATGATGCCTACATCGCTGAGGTTGAAAAACAGGTATTAAATAAAAAGGCGATTGATGAAATGTCTTCCAAATTGAAGATTGTCTACACTCCTCTTCATGGAACCGGAAATTTACCTGTAAGACGCGTTCTGAAAGATCTTGGATTTGAACATGTTTATGTTGTACCAGAACAGGAACTTCCTGATGGTGATTTCCCAACTGTAAGTTATCCAAACCCTGAAGCAAAAGAAGCTTTCACTCTTGGTCTTGCACTTGCAAAAGAAAAAGATGCTGATCTTGTTCTTGCAACTGACCCTGATGCTGACCGTCTTGGAGTTTATGTAAAAGACACTAAATCCGGGGAATATATCCCATTAACAGGAAATATGTCTGGTTCTTTGTTATGTGAATATGTATTAAGCCAGCGTAAAGCAATCAATGGCTCTCTTCCAGAAGACGGAGCTGTTGTAAAATCTATTGTAACAACAAACCTTGTAGATGCTGTTGCAAAAGGATATGGTGTAAAACTGATTGAAGTATTAACTGGATTTAAATGGATTGGAAAAGAAATTCTTGGATTTGAACAAAGCGGAAAAGGTACTTATCTGTTTGGACTGGAAGAAAGTTATGGATGCCTGATTGGTACTTATGCAAGAGATAAAGATGCCGTATCTGCAACAGTTGCTCTTTGCGAAGCTGCAGCTTACTATGCAACTCAAGGCAAAACTTTATGGGATGTTATGATCGAAATGTATGAAAAATACGGATACTATATTGATCGCATCACAGCTATGGATTTCCCTGGATTAGAAGGTATGGATAAGATGAAGAGCATACTTTCTGCATTCCGTGAAAATCCACCAAAAGAAATTGCAGGATATCCAGTTGTTAAAGTTCGTGATTACAGCAACGATACCATTCTTGATGTAGCAACTGGAAAAACAGAACCGATCGGATTACCTTCCTCCAATGTTCTTTATTATGAACTGGAAGGCGGAGCATGGTTATGTGTACGCCCATCTGGAACAGAACCAAAGATTAAATTCTACTATGGTGTAAAAGCTGACACTATGGAAGCTGCTCAGGCAGAGAGCGATAAACTGGATGCATGGGCAAAAGCTCAAGGATAAAAATTTACATATGTAAAAAAGATCCGGCAGAATCTGTCGGATCTTTTCTTTTTTCATTTTATCAATGAATTATTTACTTTTCTGTGTTGCAGTTGTTGTTGATGTCTGTGTTTGTGTTGTAGCAGTTGTTGTTGCTTTATAGCTGAATTTTACTTCTTTCCACAGATCCTGATCAACGGATTTACTATCATCCCATTCTTTATCTGCTTTCTTTGTCCATTTCTTATAGACTTTTTCATAAGCAGCCTGCTGTTTTTCCTGAAGCAGTGTTGTCTTATTGGTTTTTGCTGCACTCTTATCATTTGGATTCAGCATTTTAATGATAACATAAGCATTATCTGTTTCTACAATATCACTAACTTCGTTCTTTGATAATTTTGCTGCTGCATCTTCGAATTTTGTTCCAAGTTCTGCTTTTCCTTTTGTATAAGATTCTTCGTTATCTGTATTAACAGAGAATTTCTTTGCTACATCGGATACGCTTTCTCCATTTTTAATTGCCTTTAATGCAGATTTTGCTTTTGTTAACTGATCTTTCTTTTCAGATGCTGACATTGCAGTTGCTTTTCCTGTCTTACTATCTGTCTTCTGTGTTGTGAATACAAGTTTATAAACTTTTACCGTCTTTGCTTCTTCATCAGATACAGATACATTTGCTTTTTTAATAATTGCATTCATAACCTTACTTGCAATCATACTTTCTTTGTAAAGTGCTGTAATCGCATCTTTGTCTGCTTCTGTTTTTTTCATGACTTTCTTACCAGTCTCATCTTTTACAAAGGCATTCACGTTTTCTTTTAACTGTTTCTTTTCTGCTTTTGTCAGTTTTACTTTATAATCATCTGCATGAGCTGCAAGTACTTTAATTTGTTTTAACTGATTGATAACGCTGCTCTTTACAGAATCCTGCATTGTAATTTTCTTACCTTTACTGTCTGTTCCTACCTGTGTAGACCACATTTTGTCTCCAAAATAAGATCCATACTGAGCTTCTGCCTGATACTGCATAATTCTTGCATATACATGAGCTTCCTGGAATGTAACTTTCTGTCCTGCATACTCAAATAATGTCTTTTCATTCTTACTTTTACATCCTGTAAGAACAGAAGCTGACAAAGTGAGTACTGCAACCAAGCATAAAAGCTTCTTTGCTAATCTCTTCATTTCAATTTGTCTCCTTCATAAATTTTCTGAACTTCGCATTTCACTTGGACTATTATACTACAATGTTATCTCATTATCAACGAATTCAGCGAGTTCACACAATGTTCAATTTTTTCCAATTCCTCGCATTTTCTTGTTTTTTCAAGGTTCAATACAAAAAAAGGTGTTTTCCCTGGGCGGAAAGAAAGTTCCCCTTTGCTCTCCTCTAAAATTTCCGGAATCCTATCAATATCGACTTTTGCATTCGGTCTCATTCCAAAGAAAACTTCTGATTTTTTCTGTTTTACTTCTGAGATATAAGCCCGATGTGCCAATGCTTTTAAAAATGCTGCATACAAAAGATTATAAACAGCTTTTGGAAGTTCTCCAAAACGATCGATTAATTCATCTGTCATATCCTCCATCTCATCCTTATTTTCAATAGAAGAAATGCGTTTATAAAGTTCAAGTTTTTGATACTCATTTTTCACATAAGAAGATGGAATAAATGCATTGACATCAAGATCCAGGGTTGTCTCAAATTCCTCTTCTTCTGTAAGATTTCCTTTTAACCGCATGACAGCATCATTTAACATCTTGCAATAAAGGTCATATCCAACTGCTTCCATATGACCAGACTGCGCCTGTCCGAGAAGGTTGCCAGCCCCCCTGATTTCAAGGTCCCTCATGGCAATCTTATAACCAGATCCAAGATCTGTAAACTCACGAATTGCCTGCAGTCGTTTTTCTGCAGTTTCCTTTAATAAAGTATTCTGCTTATACATTAAGAATGCAAATGCATTACGATTCGAACGTCCAACACGTCCACGAAGCTGATATAATTGAGAAAGACCTAACTGATTTGCATCATGAATAATCATCGTATTAACATTCGGAATATCAAGTCCAGTTTCAATAATCGTTGTAGAAACAAGCAGATCTATTTCTTTATTCATAAATTCCATCATGATCTTTTCCAATTCACGTTCTTTCATTTGTCCATGGGCATAAGCAATCCGAACGTTTGGCAGTATTTTTTTCAATTGTGCCGTAATTTCTGCAATATTATTCACACGATTATATACATAATATATTTGTCCTCCACGTGTCATTTCACGGTAAACTGCCTCTTTCACAAGCTCCTCATTATATTCCATAACATAAGTCTGAATTGCCCTTCGATCATGTGGCGGTTCTTCAAGAAGACTCATATCACGAATTCCAATAAGGCTCATATGCAATGTCCTTGGAATTGGAGTTGCTGACAGTGAAAGTACATCCACATCTTTTTTCATTTTTTTAATTTTTTCTTTATGATTGACACCAAAACGTTGCTCTTCATCAATGATTAAAAGCCCAAGATTTTTATACTGCATATCTTTTGAAAGCAATCGATGAGTTCCAACAACAACATCTACTGTTCCATTTTTTAATCCTTCCAATGTTTCCTTTTGTTCCTTAGGAGTACAAAAACGAGACATCATACGAACACTGATTGGATAATTTTTGAATCGTTCAGAAAATGTATTAAAATGCTGCTGCGCAAGAATTGTCGTTGGCACTAAATAAGCAACCTGCTTCCCATTATCTACGGCTTTAAATGCTGCACGTATGGCAACCTCTGTTTTTCCATAACCAACATCCCCACAAATCAAACGATCCATGATTTTTTTACTTTCCATATCATGTTTTGTATCTTCAATCGCGTTCAACTGATCCTGTGTTTCATCATATGGAAATAATTCTTCAAATTCCTTCTGCCATATGCTGTCTTTTTGATAAACATACCCTTCTTTTGCCTGACGAACTGCATAAAGTTCTACCAACTCTTTTGCAATATCTTGTACCTGTCCTCTAACTTTTTTCTTTGTTTTTTTCCATTCGCTTCCACCTAGCTTATGAAGTTTCGGCTTTCTTGCATTCGAACTTGCATATTTTGCAATTTGATCCAAATCCGATGCCAAAATAAACAGATTATCGCCACCCTGATATTCAATACTAATATAATCTTTTTCAACACCAGCTACCGTAATTTTCTCAATTCCACGGTAAATTCCAACTCCATGCTTTTCATGGACAACATAATCTCCAATATTAATATCTGCAAAACTATGAATCTTATTCCCTTTAATCCTTGACTTTTCTTTTTTCCTCTGTTTTGCTTTTCTTCCTTTAAAAATATCACTTTCTGAAATTAGAACCCAACGTGTCTTTGGATATTCAATCCCAGCCTTCAATTTGCCGGCCGTAACAATGATCTGTCCTTTTTGTGGTTCTTTTGACAGATTTTTATCATAAGTCACAGTAAGTTCATGGTCCCTCATATCTTCAGCCAAACGTTTAGCCCTTGTTACAGAAGGTGAAACAACAATAATATGATAGTCATCTTCTTGATATTTTTTCAAATCTTTTATTAGCTCTTCAAAGCTATTGTTATAAGATTGTATGGATCGATTTTCCATAAAATATGTTTTAAAAACCGGAACTTCTTCAATCTGCGCTGATAATGTACTAAAACATACCATCTTATGCTTTTGCATCTGAACAATTGCCTGATTAAATTCCGTTACTGTTTCTGTCTGTTTAGGAAGAAGATATCCTCCTTCTAGGCGACTTTTCATACTTTCCGTAAATTCCATATAAAAACCATTCGCACGTTCTTTGATATGCTTCAATTCATCGACATAAAGAATACTGTCTTCTGGGAAATAAGATAAAATGCTGACAAGATTTTCATAAAAATACGGAAGATATCCTTCTACTCCAATCAGCATATGAAGTTCCGAAAGTTCTTCCCGAACTCTATTTATTTCTTTTGTCAGACGCCCCTCTTTTTCTGCTTCCTGATTTTTATGGAAGTGCTTTTTTAGATTTTTATAATCTTCTTCCATTCCAGACAAAGCCTGATCAATTCTTTTCTGTTCTAAAACAATTTCCGTTGCCGGATAGATGGTAAGGCTTTGAACTTCCTCTATCGATCTCTGACTCTCCGCATCAAAACTTCGAATAGAATCAATTTCATCTCCCCAAAATTCCATACGATATGGACATTCCCCAGTATATGGATAAACGTCAACAATTCCTCCTCGGATTGCAAATTCTCCCGGTGCCTCTACAAATCCTGTTTTTTCATAGCCAATTTCCACTAATTTTTTAGAAAGATTTTCTTCTTTTGCAGTATCTCCCGGCTTCCATATCATTTTATGTTTTTGAATCTCACAAAGTGGAACAACTCGATCCATAACGGCATCAATCGTCATAACATAGACGCCGCCCTCGCCTTCCATAATCTTCTTAATACACTGCATTCTCTCTCTGGCAATTGCATTTCCATGAACATCTGCGCTATAAAAAAGAGGATCTTTTGCCGGAAGAAAAAATACTTTTTCTCCAAAAAACGGATATCCATCTATCCATTGTCTAGCACTTTCTTCATCAGGCACGACAACTATTTTATAATTCTTTTTTCCATTTTCTCCAAGAAGACTTGTTAAATGCCATTTTCCTGTATCCGTACACCCAGATATAAAAACCGGAGCCTTATCTTTCTTAAAAGCCTGTCTGATTTGTTCATACTCATTATCATTTTTTAAGATTTCTTCCAACACTTTTTCAACCTACTTCTTTTTATTATTATGACGATTCATGGCTTCTGTAATATCTCCAGATACGATCAATTTGGCTGCATCATAAACATCATCCATTCGTTCTGATAAGATAGCCTGATCTTCCTTACTGAAATGCCCAAGTACATAATCTGCGAGATCATATCCTTTTGGTTTTGCGCCTACTCCGATCTTAATCCTAGGAAATTCCATACTTCCAAGATGACTGATAATACTCTTGATTCCATTATGTCCACCTGCACTTCCTTTTCGTCGAATGCGAAGTCTTCCTACATCTAAATCAATATCATCAAATATAATTAAAAAATCTTCTGGCTCAAGCTTATAGAAATCCATAATCGGCCGAAGACTTTCTCCACTTAGATTCATATAAGTCTGTGGCTTTGCAAGAAGAACTTTTTCACCTTCTATATAACCACTTCCAATCAAAGCTTTATATTTGCCTGTATTTATATTTATTCCTACTTTCTCTGCAATATAATCAATGGCTGCAAAACCAATGTTATGTCTCGTATTTTCATATTTCTTTTCTGGATTTCCAAGTCCCACAATAATTTTCATATTTTTTAACTCCTTCCATACTAGTCCATTTCCTATTTTTTACATACTTAAGACCCGGGAACCATTTGATTCCCGGGCTTCTATAATTCTTCGTTCTGTTGTTTATTTTAACAAGAAACTTTCTTTTCGTCTACTGAAATTTTCCCGTAGGATAAAAGGAAATTTTATAAAGACTGGAAAAATGTTCTTGTTTTCTTTACTTTTTCCATTAATTTTTTGAATGCTTCTGGTGTTAAAGACTGTGGACCATCGCAAAGAGCTTTTGCGGGATCATTATGAACCTCAATCATGAGTCCGTCTGCACCAGCCGCAATTGCTGCAAGAGACATCGGCTCTACCATCTCACGGATTCCTGTTGCATGCGATGGATCTACAATAACTGGCAAATGAGATTTCTTTTTAATCATTGGAATTGCAGAAAGATCCAGCGTGTTTCTCATTGCTGTCTCATAGGTACGGATTCCACGTTCACAAAGAATTACTTTTTCATTTCCACCAGCCATAATATATTCTGCACTCATTAACCATTCTTCAATCGTGCTTGCCATTCCTCGTTTTAAAAGAATTGGTTTATCAATTTTACCAAGCTCTTTTAATAATTCAAAGTTTTGCATATTTCTTGTTCCAACCTGGATTAAATCTACATCTTCAAATAAAGGAAGGTGACTAGCATCCATAATTTCTGTAACGACTGGAAGTCCTGTTGCTTTTTTTGCTTCCAAAAGAAGTTTTAATCCGTCTCCATGAAGTCCCTGGAAAGAGTATGGGGAAGTACGTGGTTTGAAAGCTCCTCCACGAAGCAACCCAGCGCCTGCTTCTTTGACTTTCTGTGCAACTTCAATCATTTGATCTTTGGATTCAATCGAACAAGGTCCTCCAATGACCTCAAAATTTCCTCCGCCAATCTTTACATTTCCAACTTCAATTACCGAATCATCTGGATGGAACTTACGATTTGCTTTTTTGTAAGGTTCCTGAATTCGTTGCACATTTTCCACAATATCATTCGCCATAATATGACGCATATCCACAATGGATGTATCTCCTACTAATCCAAGAATTCTTGTATTTTCTCCATTCGATTCATGAATAGAAAGTCCCTGCTGTTCCATTTCCTGCTTTAGTGCATCAACCCGTTTTTCTTCTGCCTGCTTTTTTAAAATAATAATCATAATGTACTCCTTTTCTTTATGCACTCTCCACAGATGTCTGACAAACTCCAAAAAGGAAAAGGCATACATTCTGTGCAAGAATGCATGCCTTATATTTTCTCTAAATATGTTCGAAGCTATCTGCTTCCTGGCGATGATTCATTGCAACAAAAAGATTCAGGATAAAAATAATAACCCTGAAAGTAAAAATAGTATGCGCAATTTGTCATCTGTTTTGTCAGCATTTTCCATAACTCCTACTTTTGATAATCTTACAATATCGTATATAGCATAGAATGTCAATAGTTTCATAGAAGAAATTTATAACTATAATAATTTTTTTCTATAAATTCGAATTTTTTTTATAAAAAAATATCATTTTCTTCACAACTTTTTCACATTTTCAGGTTATACTATATCTATAACAAGAGACGATAGCCAGCGGATCTTGTTAGAACTTTTTTTCATACTTTTTCATAATAACCGGAGATTCCCCCTTAGATCTCCGGTTCCTCTTTTCCAGAGGTGAGAACGGCCACCTTCTGCCTTATCTTATTAAGACAGAAGATGGCCGTTTCTTCATTTCTTATTTCTTGTGAAATTTACGCCTGATGATAATCTGCAAGAAAATCTCCAAGTCCTTTACATGCTTTCTTTAATTGATCAAGATCTGGCAGATAAACAATTCGGAAATGATCTGGTTTTTCCCAATGGAATCCTCCACCATGTGTTAAAAGAATATGTTTTTCCTTCAGGAAATCCAACACAAACTGCTCATCATCATGAATATTAAATTTCTCAACATCAATTTTCGGGAAAATGTAAAATGCAGCCTTTGGTTTTACCGTAGAGATACCAGGGATATCATTTAAGGCATTATAAATATATTCTCGCTGTTCATAGATTCTTCCTCCCGGAAGCAATGCTTCGTCAGTCTTTTTCGGTCCTCCAAGTGCGGTCTGAATAATCGACTGTGCCGGAACATTTGCACAAAGACGCATCGAGGATAATAGGTTCAATCCTTCGATATAACCTTTGGCTTTCGATTTATCTCCGCTCAGACAAAGCCATCCACTTCGATAACCTGCAATTCTATGAGACTTTGATAAACCATTAAAATTCAATACCATAAGATCTGGGGCTAAAGATCCAAGAGCTGTATGTTCCTGTCCGTCCATTACCAAACGATCATAAATTTCATCTGCAAATAATAGAAGTCCATGTTCTCTTGCCACCTGTACAATATCATTAAGAACTTCTTTTGGATATAATGCACCTGTTGGATTATTTGGGTTAATGACAACAATCCCTTTGGTTCTTGGCGTTACTTTTTTGCGGATATCTTCAATATCTGGATACCACTCAGCCTTTTCATCACACATATAATGTACAGCAGTTCCACCTGCCAGTGTTACAGAAGCTGTCCATAATGGATAATCTGGAGAAGGAACCAGAATCTCATCTCCAGGATTTAAAAGCCCCTGCATTGACATCGTAATCAGTTCACTAACCCCATTTCCTGTATAAATATCATTGATATCTACATTTGGAATATTTTTGTACTGACAATACTGCATAATCGCTTTTCTTGCAGAAAACAGACCCTTTGAATCAGAATAACCTTCCGTATCACGCAAATTCATCATCATGTCTTGTACAATTTCATCCGGTGCCATAAATTGAAATGGTGCCGGATTTCCGATATTTAATTTTAAAATATCGATTCCTTCTGCGATCATCTTGTTTGCTTCATCCATAACTGGTCCACGGATATCATAACAGACATGATCCAGTTTTGATGATTTTTCAAATTTATCCATATTACAAAATCCTCCTACATTTGCTTTCTAACGATCGCATACTCATCATCCATCTGAAAATACGGGCAGTCCCAGTCGCTATAACTCATAAATCTTGCCATTTCATCTTCATCTAGATTTACTTCACATACATAATATTCATAATCTTCGTCATAGACATAATTACTACAATATTCACATCCTGCACTTTTAAGCTTCTTTTCCATCGAAAACCTCCTGTAATACTCTGGCAAAGTCGAGCAAAGAATCATAAGTTCCTGCAAGCATCCAGTCAACCTTTTTTGTATCTCTTACAAGATCTGGTATCATCACCGGCATTAATCCAGCTTTATAAGCTGATTCAATACCGTTTGGAGCATCCTCAAGAGCAATCGCCTTCGATGGATGAATCTGCAGTTGTTCACACGCTTTCTCATAAATATCCGGTGCAGGTTTCCCATGCTCTACCATATCTCCTGTAATCACCGCATCAAAACTTTGTGAAATATGAACTCGTTCAAGATTCGAATGCACGTATTGTCCGCTGGATGAAGTTGCAACCGCTCTTCTTATCTTATACTTTTTTAGAAGATCCAACAACTCATATAAGCCTTTTTTTACCGGAACCTGTTCTTTTTTTATTAATTTTTGATAAGCCGCTCGATATGTATCAAGAAATTTTTCAAAAGGAAATTCTTCTCCATAGTTCTTTTTAAAATATTTCTCTCTGTTTTGTACATTTAAACCAAGAGTATGTTCGATATTATGACCTAGGGGACCATATCCCATCGCTTCTCCCGCAAGATCCCAAGATTTTTGTACATAGCGCTCACTATCAAACATCAAACCATCCAGATCAAAAACGACTGCCTGAATTTCGTTTAATTTTTGTCTTTCCATTGTATTGCCTTTCTTCTTATTTTATCACTTCATGAATCCACTCTGACACAATATCATATGCCTTCTCTTGAAGGTGAATTCCATCCATTGTATAGTCAAGAGGAAGCTCTCCATTTTTGTCTGCCAACCGCTCATACATATTGACATAAGGGAAATTTTCTAACACACAAAGGCGTTCAATTTCTCCATTAATTTTACGAATTTCTTCATTTGATTTTTCTTTTGCCCACGATGGCATCAATCCGATCCTTCTTGTATATGCTGGATATAATGATTCGATATAAATTTCTGTCTGCGGAAGTGATTCTCTAATTTTTTTTGCCAGATTTACAAGCTGCCCAGCAACAATTTTATATCCACGATACAAAGACATTTGAAAATCATTAGCCCCACCCTGCATAAGTATCACATCAGGATTGTAAGAGATAACATCATATTGTACCCTAGCCTTCATCTCTGGAATGGTATCTCCTGCCACTCCACGATTTATAAATTCCACCGGAAGATCTTGAAGCTTATTCATTGGAAAATAATCCGTCAATGAATCTCCGAACATTACTACTCTTTTTTGCTTCATAGTTTTTTCCTTCTTATGCTAATACTTTCTCTTTTAATCTATTTTTTTGTTCCTCTGAAATTCCAAGACTTTCTTTCAAAAATCCAGAAACAGAATGATTTTGTTCTTCCATAACATCAAAAGCGGCCTGTAAATACTCTTCTTTTGCAAGGAAAAGACCTTCCATCCGCTCAATTTTCTCTCTATGGAAACCCATGTTATGAAATTTTTTTTGAATTTTTTCAATTCTTCTTGCTGCAAAATGATTGGTTTTCAGATAATCCTCCATGATATCTTCTTTCGAAACATCCAGCAACGAAAGCACCATAGCAGATAATAATCCACATCGATCTTTTCCTTCCGTACAATGCCACAAAACCGATCCGTTCTCCATCGCAATAATTTCATTTAATGCTTTTGCTATCTGTTTTCTGCAAAAGGATTTTTGGATCATCATTTTATAAAGTTCGGTCATCTTTGGGATATCATCCATATGCATCATATGTCTTTTTGTCTTCTTTTCATGACTAATGCCAACCATACTTTCCAGGAAAAATGGAATATTCATATAAACAGCACCTGGAACTTTCAAATCAGCTTCCTGATCAATTTCCATTGGCGTCCGAAGATCAATGATTTTATGCAGATGATACTGCTGACTTAAAATCTTGGTATCTCTTTGCGTAATTCTTGAAAGACGATTGCTTCGAATAAGATATCCCTCTTTGATAACGGCCCCATCCATTGTTCTGATGCCGCCAAGATCCCTTGCATTATCTGCACCTGTTAATTCTATTTTTCCCATAAATTTTTAACCTCATCTCCTTCCGTGCCTTAATTTTTTCACTCTTTTATATTTGATTATATAATATAATAGCCGGACTTTCCAGTCCGGCTATTTAGAGATTTTTCTCTTTTATTTTTCTACAACTCCACCTTCTACTACGAGATTTTCCGGATTTGCGGATGCTCCGTAAACCGGTTTTAATGTTTTTTCATAGTCTTTATGGAAGAATTTTTCTTTTGCAAGAGATTTGATTTCTTTGTTAATATAATCTTTCAGTTCTTTATTTCCTTTTTGAACTGCAGGTGCGATTGTATCTACATTTCCAAGAGAATCAATTCCTACTTTGAATCCTTTATTTTCCAGTGCCCATGCAAGTACCTCTGTATTATCTGTAGACAGTGCATCTCCTCTTCCATCTGCGAGTGCATTGAATGCTTCACTGTACTGGTCAAACTTCAGAAGTTTTACTTTTGGATGATTCTTTGTAAAATATGTTTCTGCTGTTGTTCCTTTGCTGACAATCAAAGTTTTTCCATCCAACTGGCTCTCTTTTGTGATTTTTCCATTTGGAGATACAACTCCAAGAGATACCTTCATATATGGGAGTGCAAAGTCTACCTGTTCTGCACGTTCATCTGTTACAGTAAAGTTTGCAAGAATAATATCTACTTTTCCTGTTACAAGATATTCTACACGGCTTGCTGCTTCTACTGGCACATATTTTACTTTGACACCGAGATCTTTTGCAAGACGATTTCCAAAGTAAACATCATATCCCTGATAAATTCCTTTTTCATCTACATAACCAAATGGTTTTTTATCACTGAAGACACCGATCACGATTTCTCCACTCTTTTTGATTTCTTTTAATGTTCTTGCTTTTGTTTTGCTTGTGGTCTGTGTTTTTGTCGTATCATCAGAACTATTTTTGCTTCCACCGCATCCTGTGAAAACACCAAGTGCCAATACGACAGTCAGAAATGCTACAAGTAATTTTTTCATAATTTTTTCCTCCTGATTACTTTTACGCTACAAATTCGAAAACGTTCAAAAACTGTTTTGCACGGTCGGTTTTTGGATTTTCAAAAAATTCTTCCGGAGTTCCTTCCTCCACAATTTTTCCCTGATCCATAAAAATAATTCTGTCTGCGACTGCTTTTGCAAATTGCATTTCATGAGTGACAATGACCATTGTACTTCCATTTTGGGCCATTTCAAGCATAACATCTAAAACCTCTCGCACCATTTCAGGATCTAGTGATGCTGTCACCTCATCAAAAAGCATAACCTCTGGATGCATACACAGTGCACGCACAATCGCAACACGCTGTTTCTGTCCTCCAGAAAGTTGTCTTGGAAAGGCATCCTTCTTTTCAAGCAAGCCAACTCTCTTTAGCAGTTTTTCCGCTTCCTTTGTTACTTCCTCCTTTGCTCTATGCTGAGCTTTCATTGGAGCAAGAATAATATTCTTTAAAATATTCATATGAGGGAATAAATCATAGCTCTGAAATACCATGCCAATTTTCTGGCGAATCTGATGGATATTCTTTGCATTCTGAGAAATTTGTTCTCCATTCAGTTTTACCTCTCCTCCCTGAATATTTTCAAGACCATTGAGACATCGAAGCAGTGTACTTTTTCCACATCCCGATGGTCCAAGTACCACAACAACTTCTCCTTTTTTTACAGAAAATGAAATATCATCTAATACTTTATGATCTCCATATGCTTTTTCTATATGATTAATTTCAAGAACTGGTTTTTCCATGATCTCTCTCCTTCTTTTATTCTTTCCATACTTTCTCCAAATGTCCTGCAATCAATGAAATTGGATAACAGATAATGAAATACATAAAAAAGATCACTCCGTAAATCCATAATGCAGCGCTTGGAGATGTCAGTCTTGCAGATTCAATAATCTGCTGCCCTGTTTTTACAACCTCTACAACACCAATCAATACGATTAAAGATGTTGTTTTAATCATTCTTGTTACCAAATTCATGGCCTGAGGAATGAGACGCTTAACTGCTTGTGGAATCAGAATATAATAATAAATCTGGCCTTTGGTAAGACCAAGAGCCTTTCCGCTTTCCGTCTGATGCACAGAAATGGACTGAAGAGCTCCACGAACAAGGTCTCCCATTTCTGCTGTTCCCCAGAGAACAAATACAATCACAGATGCCGTCTCTCCGCCAAGATCCCATCCAAGATGCTTAGCACTTCCAAAATATACAAGAAACAATAATACAAGTTGCGGCATAATTCTAATAAATTCAAGGTATAATCTTGTAATAAAACGTATCAAAGGATTCTTTACCATCATAACAATTCCTAAAAGAACCCCAAACGCCAAGGATAATAAAACAGAAATTACTGAAATGCTAATCGTAACACCAAGTCCTTGAAGTAATCTGACCAAATTATCTCCCTGGAGTAAAATTTTAATTCCCAAATCCTGCATAACGAAGTCTCCTCTCTAAAAATGTTAATATAATAGAAACTGGAAGCAGGATGATCAAATAAGATACAACCAACATAAATAGTGCTTCATCTGTTTTATAATATAATCCAATCAAATCCTTTGCTACATGCATCAAATCCATTAACGCTACCACACTAAAAACAGATGTCTCTTTAATCAGGAAAATAGCATTTGCTCCGATCCCTGGTACTGCCACTGCAGCCGCCTGCGGAAATATAATATAGAAAAAGACTTGCCTTCTCGTAAGTCCAAGGCTCAATCCACTTTCCATTTGAATCCGGTCCACGGCTTCAATTCCACTTCGGAATGCCTCAGCCATATAACTTCCACCAAGAAAGATCAGACCAGCAATCGCACATGTTTCTGACTGCAAAACAATTCCTATCTTTGGCAGACCAAAGTATAAAAAGAATAATTGGATCAGTAATGGCGTATTTCTAGATAGTTCAATATATATTCCTGCAATTTGTGATAGTACTGGTACTTTATAATAGCGAATCATTCCACATATTAATCCAAGAATCAAAGATCCAAGAATACCAATCCAGGCAATTCTTACAGTTAGAAGAGCTGCCTCCTTATACAAATCGCTGTATTGGACAATAAAATTCCAATCCATGATTTCACCTCTCATTTTCTTATTTCATATTAATTCGATATGGAAATAGTATATATTCATTATATTTTCTTGTCAAGTATCTTTGGTACATTTCAAAATTTTATTTTTTACTTCTTCCGAAAGTTCATCTATCAAATAATTTTTATGATGCTCTTTTTTCAAAAGATACTCCTCTTTTAATTTTTTCGATTCTTCTTCTATTTCTTTCTGAAACTCTCTTGCTGACAAAAGCCTACATCCCTGACCACGAATAATGATCTGTTCCAAACCGTCCGATGTTGCTACTGTCACATCATACTTTCTTCCATGCTCGTGTGCGAATTTTTCAATATACTGATCAGCAGTTTCTGCCTCTTTTGTATACACAACGTGAATATTATGATAATCCATCACTTCTGTCTCATGTCCCTTCACGCGATAAGCATCAAATACAACAATCAATTCACACTTTTTAATTCCCTGATAGTTGCATAAAACATCCATAAGTTTTCCTCTGGCTGCATCCATATTTGCATCTGAAAGTTCCTTTAGATCCTCCCAGGCGTAAATGATATTGTATCCATCTACCAGAAGATATTTTTTTGAAGGATCTCTTTTAATAGAAGGAACCGCTGACGATTTATAATCCTCTATGATTTGACTTTTTTTCTTTTTCTTCCATTTATTTTTGCGGCTCTGGTTTGCATAATAAGTTTGATTTAAGATTTGATCAACTTCTTCAGCATCAATCCACTGTTCTTCCTCATAAACAGACGAATGAATAACTTCCTCTTCATCCTGTAATCTTTCTTTTTCAAGAACAGATTCTATATGCATATAATCCTTCACCTGATCCCATGGAACCAAAAATCCTGCGCCATGAGAACAGAAGACGGAATCACACGGATTTTCTGTATCTCTATCTGGATCATATCCCTTTTCTTCAATAATTTCTTGCGCATTATGACATGGTTCATATCCTCCAAATGAAATAGAAAATCTTCCGGCTCCTTTCGTATAAGCAATCACTTCCATCTGATAATCCTGCACGCAGGATGCCGGTACTTTCCCGGTGAAAAGACATAGATTTCCTTCCGTCTGTGGTGGCTCAAAAGTCCCATGCATCTTTTCAAGATCCGTCATAGCTCTTCCGATACAGTTTTGGGGCACTTCTAACCGAAATTCATAATACGGTTCCAAAAGAATTGACTGTGCCTGCCGAAGTCCTTGTCGGACTGCACGATAGGTAGCTTGTCGGAAATCTCCACCTTCCGTATGTTTTTGATGTGCACGCCCAGATACCAATGTAATCTTTATATCTGTAATGGAAGAGCCTGTCAAAACACCTTTATGTTCCCGTTCCAAAAGGTGTGTCATAACAAGTCTCTGCCAGTTTTTATCTAAAACATCTTCACTACATGCCGTCTCAAACCTCATTCCACTGCCACATTCTAGAGGTTCCAAAATCAAATGAACTTCTGCATAATGTCTAAGAGGCTCAAAATGACCAACCCCTTCAACCTTATCTTGGATTGTTTCACGATAAACAATATTTCCAGTACCAAATTCTACTGAAACGCCAAAACGCTCCTGTATAATATTTTTTAAGATTTCAATCTGAACCTTTCCCATCAGTTGTACTTGAATTTCCTGAAGTTCTTCTTTCCATATAATATGCAGCTGTGGTTCTTCCTCTTCCAGTTCATAAAGTTTTGGAAGCAAAACGGTAGGACTACATTCCTCTGGCAATATCATCTGATAAGTAAGCACTGGCTCAAGAAACGGTTCTATTCCATCTTGTTCCATTCCAAGTCCCTGGCCTGGCCTCGTTTTAGACAAACCCGTTACAGCACAGACTGTACCTGCTGGTGCTTCTTTCACTGTTTCATATTTGTCACCAGAGTAAATTCGAATCTGATTAACTTTTTCATCATCTGATAAACGATCTTTCACAGAAAAATTTCCACCGGTTACTTTTAAGTGTGTCAAACGATTCCCTTGCTCATCCCTTGTAATCTTAAAAACTCTTGCTCCAAAGTCATCTAAGTATTTTGGAACTTGTGTAAATTCTTCCAAGCCCTTAAGAAATTCATCAATTCCCTGAATCTTTAATGCTGAGCCGAAGAAGCAAGGAAAAATTTTTCGAGCCGAAATCATATTCAAAAGATCCTGCGTTTTTATCATCTCATGTTCAATGAAAAAATCCAAAAGATCCTCATCTTCCATTGCCACTGCTTCATAAAAATCTTTCTGATCAAAAGTTGCAAAATCAATGCAACCACTAGAAAGATTACTTTGTAGTTCTTCCATCAGTTTGCCTTTATCTGTCCCTTGCTGATCCATTTTATTAATAAACAAAAAGACCGGCACATGATACTGATTTAACAAACGCCATAATGTTCTTGTATGCCCTTGCACGCCATCCGCTCCGCTGATTACAAGAATGGCATAATCAAGTACCTGCAGAGTTCTTTCCATCTCTGCAGAAAAGTCTACATGCCCTGGAGTATCCAAAAGTGTTATTTCTTTATCCCCAAGCGAAAATACCGCCTGTCTGGAAAAAATCGTAATTCCACGTGCTCTCTCCTGAGCATCTGTATCAAGGTGCGCATTTCCATTATCCACACGTCCCATTTCCCGAATCATCCCGGTTTTGTATAAAATGCCTTCGGACAATGTTGTTTTTCCAGCATCCACATGAGCGAGCACACCAATTGTCAATTTTTTCATAAATTATCTCATTTCTTTTGTTTCAGTGCACGTCCATACGCATTAGTATCTTTCATACACTGAATAAAACTTTCCTTTGTTACATTCGCACCTTTTGGACGGAATTCCCACTCGGTCGTTGTCATTGCTTTTTCTGCCATTGCATCAAATTCCTCTTCTTTAATTTCAATATCATCAAAGCAAACTGGAAGTCCCATACTCTGATTAAAAGCTGCAATACGATCTCTTTCTGGCAATGCATTTTCAAATGTCAGAAGACATAATACTCCAAGTGATACAACCTCTCCATGCAGATGCTTTTCTCCACCTTCTGTTACCGTTGATCCATAATATACACAATGTGCAAGACTAGAGTTATAATAATAATCCGGTGCGGAACTTACCATATTTGAAACAAGTCCTGTACTGATAATGATATCCAACGCTACTTGTTCCAAATCATAAGAAACCTTTTTCTGTTTTAAATCCTCTAATGCTTTCTGCCCATATTCTACCAGTGGTGTTGTACAAATTCGACTGATTTGAACTCCCATCATCGGAGTATGTGATAGTTCATCTTCTTTCGATGCAAAAATTGCTTCACATTCTTTGCTCAATGCATCACCAATACCAGCCCATAAAAGATCTTGCGGTGAATCCGCAATGATAGAAGATTCAATAAAAGTATGATTTGCATTTTTCGGATAGTAATATTCTCTAAAAGATCCATCTGGATTGTAAATAACCGAGATTGCTGTAACTGCTGCACAGTTAGAAGCAACTGTTGGAAAACAAAATAATGGCTTATCCAGCTCATTCGCAAGATATTTACATGTGTCGCAAGCTCTTCCCCCACCGACAGCAAAAATCATATCTGCTTTTTTAACGACATCCTGTTCCATTAAGGCATTTCCATTTTCATAAGTGGAATCTCCACCATACCATAAAAAATCAAGAATTTCTACCTGAGAATCTTTAATTCCATCAAGAAGCTTCTCTTTTGCCTTTGACATTGCTGTCTTTCCACCAATAACAACCGCTGTTTTCCCAAAAAAACGTGTAACATATGGAATCCGTCTATAACACCCTGCACCTATTGTATAACTTGGTAAATTTATACTATAATCGCTCATCTTTTCTATCCCTTTCTAATATTTAATATATTATGAATATTATATTGCGGCACAAAGTATAAAACAAGCTTTTTTCACGGTACAACACTCGCAATGTAGGATTTATTCCAGCAATCGAAACCAATTTTTACGAAATTCAAGAATGCCTTCTTTTTTCATTTTCCCAAGTTCTGATGACAATGCACTCCGGTCTACCGACAAATATTCTGCCAGCTGTTGCCGATTGTACGGAATCGTAAATTCTCTAGAGCCTGTAATCATCGCTTGAGAAGACAAATATGACAAAACCTTATCTCTTAAAGTTCTTTGTGACATATGTTCTACTTTTCTTGTCATCGCAAGAGTCCGTCTAGAAATAGAAGAAAGCAAGTTGCGTATCATCCGTGAATGAAATTCGCATCCGTTTGAACAGACGGTTAATATCTTCTGAATATCCAAAAACAAAATATCTGTATCTGTTTTTGCAATTACATTTACCTCTAACCATTGGACTCCCGCACAGGCATAAACTTCACCAAATAAATCTCCAGGGCCGGCTTCTCCAAGAATCATCCTATTTCCCCAGAAATCTTCTTTCATCATATGAACAGTTCCACAAAGCACCATTCCAATCTGCTGTGCCCTATCTCCACTGTGAAAAATAAATTCTTTCTTTTTATAATGCCGTCTTTTGGCAGAAAGACAGTGCATCATAGAATTTAAATCTTGCTCTTCTACTCCATCAAATAATGATGACTTCGGGATTTTCATTTTCACACCTCCATTTTTTTATCATACCGTAAATTTCTAAGAGAAAAAAGAGAAAACAAATAAGTTCCAATTTTTACAATCTTTCTTTTTCCTTCCTTTTTATAATAATTCATAAATTATGACAAAGGCGTTCTGATTTTTTTCAGAACGCCTTTTGCTTTTTTAAAACAGATTTTTTAATTTATCAAGTATTATTTCTTTTTTCTTCGTTTCCTTCTTTTTCGTTTCTTTTTTCTTTTCGATTCCTTTTGTTTTCATCACAAATTGAACCGCACTTATTTTCTTATTTTTAGATGAAACAAATGACTTTACTTTATAATCTTTTCCAGATAATTTTGATATTTCCTGATCGATTCCATCCAGAATCTGCTCATCAATATTTCCCGTTTGATTGGAGAATGTTTTTGTTCCTTCATAAAGTTTTCCTGTTCCATCTGTAAGTTTCTATGCCCCTTCATTTAAAGAGGATGTTTTAGAAGCCAATGTCTGACTTCCATTTTTTAAAGAAGAAGCTCCATAAACTAGCTGTTTTGTTCCATCTGTAAGGTTTGATGATTTTTTTGATAACTGACTTGTTCCAGAAGAAAGCTGAGCAATCGCATTTTGAAGCTGATTCATCTGTCCAGGAATCGAATTCGTTGATGTCTTTAAAGTACCAATTCCTTGATCAAGTGCTGATATTCCATTTTTTACACTTTTCTCTTGGTTTCCACAAATCGATGTTTCTAATTTAGAAAGACCGCTCATCATTGTATCAACACCATCCGTCAATCCACCTTTTCCTGTCATCTGTTTTTGTAAGATCTCAAGATACGCCCTCATACTGCTATTTCCTTCATATAAACCAAACTTCAGCTGACTAGTTCCGCTTCCAAGTTTCGTAAGAATTGTCGATAGTCCTGGATTCGATCCATTTCCATCTAAAATTGCATGGAAAATTGCTGCATTCGTTTTCATACTCCCATATAGACTTTGAAGTTCTGCTGTCTTTTCTGCTCTAGAAGATTCTGTTACCTCTTTTGTCTTTGTTACAGTATCCGTTTTTGTCATATAAATATCATTTGTTACATTAATAACCGTATTCCCATTTTCATCCGTAGATGTTTCTCTTTTTGTTTCTGTATGGTCCTTTGTATAAGTTCCTTCTTCTTTTTGAGTATCTTTTGTTGTCTGACCATCTTTTACCGTCCGACTTCCCCCAGCTGCGGACTTTTGATTGCTTATAATTTTTCCAAGTGTCTGTGTCTGCTGATCATATGCTGAAGACACACTATTTAATTTTTCACTGTACATTTTTGCTGCAGAAATCCCAGTTTCCAAATTTTCTACACCATTCTTTAACTGTCCCCCATCGGAAAGTGCTGCTTTCATTGGAGCAAGCCCTTGAGAATCCATCTTCTGAATTCCTTCTTTCATCCTAGAAAGACCACTTTTCATTTGAAAAAATCCCTGTTCTACTTGTTTCCATGCCGATGGATTCGAAAGATTGCTGCTTCCACTTTTTAGCTGATTAACTGCACTTGTTATCTGTCCCATCAATACTGGAAAATTTTGTGTTTTTTGTTCCAACTGTTTTGCACCAGAAGCTACTTGATCCACACCATTTGTATAAGAAGCAACTCCTGGATTCAACTGACTAAGCCCTGCAAATAATGTATCCGCTCCTTTATAAACAGCATCAACACCTTGGCCATAAGCCAATAATCCAGATTTCATCGCTTTGGAGCCCTCATTCACCTGATTCGCTCCTTCTTTTAAAGAAGAAACTCCACTTTTTAGTTTCTTTGTTTTATCTGTCAATTTCCCAGTATCAAGCTGACTGCTATCAATATCAAAAGACATTGGCACACCACTAATGGAAATCGGATCCATTTCAAAATCTTTTACCTCTGTCTCAATCACAAGATTTTTCTCCTGACCTGCCATAATATTATACATAACCTTCTTGTCATCACCAGAATTAGCCTCTGTTGCACCTTTTGTCTTAATATTTTTACAATGCTTTGTATTCAATGTCACAGAGATCTGCAGTAGAAAATTTTTAAAAAAATCCTGATCTGCATGCTCATTTTTTCGAATATTCAAATGAATTTTTAATCTTCCACTTTTTCCAGCCAAATCATCTGGAGAAATTTCCTCTCCATTAAGTTCATAAGTCAAATCAATGGTCCATGGAATACTTGCCGAATCCAGATTTCCTTGATAATAAAATTTTCCTTTCTTTGCATCGACCGTAATTTTATCTCCATTTTCTTTCAAAGAACGATCTGAAGACAAATTTTTTACAGAAGAATAGTCTCCGTAATCTGTGATCTTTTGATCTTTTTTTAAGTCATAGGAATTTACAACATAAATGCCATCCACAGAACCATCATTTTGCAAATTCACATATACATTTTCTTCTTTCTTTGTATCATCTGCTGCAAATACAGGCATCACAGAACCTGTGACCATAATGACAGATAATGCTGCTGCAATCACTGGACGATATATTTTTTTATTATTCATGTAAAGTTCCTCCTTTATAAAAGTCAGCATGAAGCGTTAACTTTTCAATTGCTTTATCAAATATCATTAAAAGTCCCGGCAATACAAAAATCACAAGAATAAATGAAATGATTGCTCCACGTCCAATCAAAATTCCAAGCTGACTCAATACACCATTGGTTGATACACTTCCAAGTACAATTCCAGAAACGGTAAGAATTGACGCAGAAGTAAGAATCGACATTGTACAACTTTGAATCGTCCGAAAAGCTACTCTTTTTTTACCCATGGACTTTCGATAGTCACGATAACGATCGGTAAATAAAATACCATAATCGATCGTCGCTCCGAGCTGAACCGATGAGATAATCAAATACCCAATATAATAAAGATTACTTCCAGCAAAATAAGGCACTGTTAGATTTATCCAAATAGAAGCTTCAATCACAAGCGTTAAAATCACCGGAAGCAAAATCGACCGAAAGTTTACAAGTAAAATGACAAAGACAAATGCAATCGATAAGATATTGACTCTTGTCATATCCTGTGTAATCTTATTTTTAAGATCCTGTGTACTAGCAAGATTTCCTGCCATCAAAGATTCTTTTCCATAATATTTCTTTCCAGTTTTCTCAATTGTTTCAACCAGACGATCCCATCCAGCATTTCCTTCTTCTTTATCAACTGTTATAACATAACGGCTGTAATGCTCAGAATAAAGCTTTGATACCTGTTCTTGCGGCACAAAATCCTTTTTGGAATTGATTCTCCTACCGAATTTATATAAGAAACAATCGATGTCACACCATCAATTTTTTTCAACTGTCGATTTAATGCAATCTCTTTTTCCATATTCCCTTTGGGAACCATCAAAACGATCTGACTCGATACCCCATACTCTTTCTCAATTTCATTCATATCTCTTCCGAGTTGGGTTGCATTTGTTTGATAAACTTTACTTCCACCATAGAAAAAGTTGTTCTTCTGCTGTCCAAAATAAGATGGAATTATAAGAATAACAAACAACACGATCATAACTGGTTTCCAGTTCAAAACAATTTTAGATAATAAACGAAAACTCGGCAAAAAAGACTTATGTTCTGTCTTATCAATCAACGGATAAAAGATCATAGTCAATGCAGGCAACAAACATAAAACTGCAAACAAACTAAGAATAATTGCCTTTACCATGACCCATCCCATATCCGGTCCAATCTTAAATCTCATAAGAATGAGTGCTGCAAATCCTGTCACTGTTGTAAGTCCACTAGAAAGAACACTTCCCACAGACTGCTTAACCGCATGCACCATTGCATCCTGCACTTCTTGCCCCTGTTCACGATTTTCTGCAAACCGATGCAAAAGAAAAATTCCATAATCCATCGATACTGCCAGCTGAAGAATACTTCCGGCTGCATTCGTAACAAAAGAAATTGTACCAAACATTAAATTCGTACCACGATTGATCAAAATTGCAATTCCGATTGTTACCATAAAAAGAACCGGTTCAAATCACGAATTTGTTGCTAAAAGAAGAATTAAAAACACAATTGGCACAACAATCATAATAATCTTCTGAATTTCTTTTGCTGTTGTCACCGGAGTCAAAGCATTTGTAACAGCCTCTCCTTTCATATAATTGCTATCTCCAATAACCTTCCGAATATTAGAGATAACTTGATAACCATTTGTTTCATCAATTGTAATCTGATACAATGCATTTTTATTTTTATACCAATCATTCACTGTATCATGATCCATCATCTGTAATGGTTGATAAATATCCGTTGCATCATCTAGCCAATTTACTTCCTGCACTCCATCTACTTTTTCAAGCTTTTCTTTATACTCGAGTGCTTTTGGAATGGACACATCCTTGATCATCACTCTCACATTTGGAACTGCTTGATCATATTCTTCATTCATAACATCAAGTGCTTTTGTAGATGCCGCATCATCCGGAAGATAATCCGAAAATTTATAATCCACGCCGACCATCGTCGATAATACTGCACAGATCAAGGCTGCAACAATAAAAATACATACAATTGTTTTCTTATGTTTCACAACAAATTTTGTATAATGATCCACATTCACTCCTCCTATATTTTTAATTAACAGCTGTTGCTTAATTAACTGTTTTGAATTACAATAGCCTTGAAAAACAATTACAATAATCAATTAATACCTTGCTGTTAATTAAACAACACTTTCACCACTATCTGTTAAAAAAGGAGTTATCATGGAACAAAAAAAGACCGATCGCAGAGTTCTGCGCACAAGAAAAATGCTTTTAGAAGGATTTATGAAATTGCTGCAAACTAAGGATATCAAAGATATCTCTGTAAAAGAACTAGCAGACTATGCCGATATCAATCGCTGTACCTTTTACCTCCACTATAAAGATGTCTATGATATGCTTGAAAAAATCGAAGCTGAAATTGTAGAAGAGTTTAATGCCATTTTAAACTCCTGTATCAATACAACTCCTGACCCAGATCCCTACCCATTTATGTTAGAATTCTTCACTTACATGAATGAACATCAAATGATGATCTCAGCTCTTCTCGGACGCCATGGAGATTTCAACTTTAAAAATTATATGAAAAATATTGTTCAAGAACGCATGCATTTTATATGGAAAGAAAACGCATACCGAACCGACTATTTCCAATATTATTCAAATTTTATTATCTCCGGATGTCTTGGAATGGTAGAAACTTGGGTACAAAACGGATTTGTCGAACCACCACAACAGGTTGCAAAACTAGCTGCTGAAATGGTCCAAAAAGGCATCCAAATTTTTTCATAAAGTACCTTATAAGTTTTTTCACACAATGTATTCGCCTTATCTTGACTTATACTTGTTATCCTATTATATTCCATATAAAATATTTTAAAGTTCATAAATGACTGTTTATATGTAATATTTAATTTTTAAAAAATGTATACAAGTTGTATAATGTAATTTGTTGGGATATGTCATTTTTTAGAGGGGAAGAAAAGAGGTCCGCAGATGTTGAAAAGTTTTGTATATTATTTATACTTATTATCATATATTGTCATACCTTTAATCAGTTATTTCTATATATCTCCAAGAAAAGGACTGCAGCTGAAACATGTCGTTTTAACATGTTTCAGTTATGCTGTCCTTTTATCATGGACATTATTTATTTCAAAAGAAACTTTAGTTTCCTTATTTAGTTTTTTACTCTTTATTCCACTAATTTTAAATACATACTTTTTTGTTGAGGGTAGTAAATTATTTCGATTTTCCATATTTGTAACCTTTTATGTATTAGAAGTTTTTATGGAAGCAGTTTCCTCTACCTGTGCAGCAATTGTTAGCCTTGCCTTTCCTAAATGGCATATCAGTAGTATTTTCAGTGGACTGGCTGGAAATGAACTTTCTTTTTTTATTGTTTCCTGCTTTAATATTTTTTGGAAAATTATATTACTTATTTATATTAAGAAGTTTTCAAAGAAGTATCTTCATCTGATCACAGATCAAGTTTTACTTTTTCTCTGTCTTCCGATTGTTTTTGTAAATATTACTGGAAATATTTTGTTAAGTATAGGTGCGAAATCTTTCCAATACTTATTCATTGAATTTATAATTGCCGCCATCCTTTCTTTTTTTGCTATGCGCACCTTTTCTCATGGGCTAAAAAAGTTGGAATTACAAGAACAACAATATATGGAACAACATAATCAAATCGTACTCTTACAAAAGGAAGTTGCACATATTCATGATATGAATTCTGAATATGAACAACTATATCGTTGGAATCATGACATTGCAAATCATCTGATGGCGCTATCCATCTTATCTCAGCGCGGAGAATATAAAAAAGCTTTGGATTACATCAGACAGCTCAAATCTACAAAAGGAGGAACTTTATAATGCACTCGACAATCTCAAAATCTCAAAAATTTTTGATATTTATCTGTATTTTTAGTTTCCCATTGATGGGATTGGTACTGTCTTTCGCAAAACTTTTTCCAAAATTTGCAGCAAATTTTTCTCATTCTTCCATGCAGATTTACACTTCAAGTCTCGTTGCTGTTTTCTTTTCCATCAGCATGGGATGTTTTGCACACATTATTATTACTACATGGAAATGTGCACATGATTCGTATGCTCTATATATGGAAGAAACAACACAAAATACCATCATCCAACAACAAACAGATCTAGAACAATTGCAAGAACGGATTTCAAAACATCAAAACTATATTGATCAAAAATTGGAAGAAGCTTATCAATATGGCCAAAATGGAGACTACGAAAAGATGGCACAACTAATTTCTTCTCTTTCTTCTCGCATAAAAGAAAAACGGCCAGAAACTTTTTGTAAAAATCCTTTGCTAAATACTATCTTGCAGGCAAAGAAAACAGCGGCGGAGAAAGAACACGTTGCATGTCATTTTCATATTTTGCTTCCAAATAATTTTGACCAGGCTTTTCCTGATATTACCATCACAAGCCTTTTTTCTAATCTTCTTGATAATGCTCTAGAAGCCTGCCGGAATTTAGATTCCGCTAATTCTTCCCGAATTCTAGAATTAAAAACAGATTTTCGTGGAAATACTTTTATGATTCATATGAAAAACAGTAAAAATCCGCAGAATATTTTTACTAAAAAAACAACAAAAAAAGAACAGAAAATATTACATGGACATGGACTATCAATTATTGAAAATATTGCAGACAAATACAACGGCACCTGTAACTGGGAAGATCATGGAGACTTTTTTACTTCCACTTTAATGCTCCAAATGCCAGCCAGTCAGACCGGAGAGGAGAAAACGCTATGATAAAAATAACAATTTGTGAAGACGATCAAATCTACCTTCAGGAACTCAAAAAATTTCTGACAGAATGCTGTCCGGATGCAGAAATTATAGAATGTGTGACACCAAAGGAGCGCCAGCAACTATACCAACCAGATTCTCTGTCATCTGATATTATCCTAATGGACATTGAACTACCTGAAATGTCTGGTATTTACATAGCAAAAAAAATTCTTCAGATTCATCCGAAAACCCAAATTATTTATATTACTCAATATGCCCAATACTGCAGTGATGTGTATGAGACAGAACATACTTATTTTATTCATAAGCCAACGATTCACCGCTATCTCCCTCTTGCTATCCAAAAGGCAATGGAGAATATTAACAACCAAAAGACAAAATATTTAACAATCTCGTGGAATCGAAAAGAACATAGCATCTTACTTGATGATATTATCTACATGGAACGAACACTACGAACAACCAACATTCATGTTCAATCAAGTACAGAAGTATACCATACATCCGAACGATTACCCGATTTAATTAAACGACTGGATTCTAATTTCATCTGCTGCCACAGAAGTTATCTTGTAAATCTTGACAAAGTCATTGATTTTAAAAATAACTGTATTACATTGACAGGAGATAATTTTGCACCAGTCAGCCAAAAATATCTTCCAGAAGTAAAGCAAAGATTTTTGAAATTATTTATGGCCAACTAATAAAAAGAAAGTGGAGTTGTCACATAACAATATCTTTCAATTAAGTTATTGTTTAAAGCTTCAACTCCACTTTTTTCTTTCACTTTATTGCCCATAATACTTTCGGGCATAAGATAAGCAATCCCATTTGTATCTGTTTTATTTTGTTATTACTACATTGTCATCACAGGTAATTTCTTCTAATTTGAAATTTTTACTTACATCTAGTTTATTCAACTGATTTCCT
Source organism: Anaerostipes sp. MSJ-23 (assembly GCF_018918155.1). GTDB lineage: Bacteria > Bacillota > Clostridia > Lachnospirales > Lachnospiraceae > Anaerostipes. The sequence goes on along the minus strand of NZ_JAHLPY010000002.1, from coordinate 72,014 downwards.
TCACAATTTAATAATTCTAATTCCAAATTTTTACTAATATTCAACTCTGTTAATTGATTGTTTATACAAAACAAATCTCTCAATTTTGAATTTTTACTTACATCAATTTGGGTTAAATGATTATCCGAACATTCCAAACTTGTTAATTCTAAATTATGGCTTATATTCAAATCTTCTAATTGATTATTCCCACAATCTAATTTTCTTAACTTTAAATTCTTTTTTACATTCAGATTTGCTAATTGATTATAATTACAAGCTAATTCTTGCAGTTTTGAATTTTTATTTATATTTAATTCAGTTAAATCATTATCCGAGCAATCTAGGATTTTTAATTTGGAATTTTTACTTACGTCCAAAGCTTTCAAATGACTCCCATAACAATATAACGTCTCCAATTGTGTATTTTTGCTCAAATCTAATTGTACAGATGTATTATAACAATTTAATTTTTTCAACTTTTTATTTCCTGATATATTAAGTTCTTTCAAATTATAGTTATCATTCACCGACAGTTCTTCTAATTTTTTATTTTTTGTTACATCCAAACTTTCAAGGCAGTTATCAGAAAGATCAAGAGATGCCAAATTTGAAAAATATTCTATTCCTTTGATCGATTGTACATTATTTGGATCTCCCAAGTACAAATCCATTTTTTTTACTGACTGAAGTTCTTTCTTTGATAAAATTCCATTTTTATTTTTATCATAATAATAACTGACATTTTCCCTAAAAACCGCGTTTGGGAAATTTTTTTTGTTGATTTTTACATCACCTTTTGCTGCATAAACAGTGGACTTAATGGCTATTATACAAAATAGCATCATTCCTGCAATACAAAATATCTTTGAAAGGATATGTACTGTTTTTTTTCTCATCATATATTCTCCTCGTGTAATATCTTTAGATACATAATTATATCTTAATAATTTAATATTTTTATTCAATAGCTTTAATTAATTCCATGATATAATTGTCATAGTGTCAATCAAGTAATAGTTCTTTGTTGGCCTGTTGAACCAGTAATGGTTGCTTTATAATAATTCTGTTCCCTGACATGGAAGTTTACACTGGCACGTTACTATGCTGTTGTTCAGAACTTCTCAAAAGAAAGGCAAAGAGTTTGATAAAACTATCAAAACTCAGATGGAACTCTTACCAAACGTATTGACATTCATTCCGGGAATAGGTTCCGTATATTAACAGCCGGAATTATGGCCGAAATCGTTGATATCAATCATTTTGATAAAATGAAGTTAATCATAATTCAAGTGATTTTCCACTCTAAGACATATTCTAAATATCAAATTTCCTTTCTGATCTGTAGTAAGAACTCTCTTACTGGATGCACCATGTATTTCTTCCATTTTTTATACTTTGCTTTTGCAACATTCTCTAAATCTTGTATTTTTTTTACTCTCCTTCAGAATAACGATAGTATTTTAATGCAAGATCCTCGTGTGTATTTTCCCAATAATTATCAGTACTCAGAATTTCCATTTGTTTATCCGATCGATTTGTATCTACAATAAAAACAGCACCTCTCTCTCCTAAATCCGATAGCACTATTTTGTTATTAATAGATAACAAAACATCCCCTTTACGGCTTTTAAATTTACTTTTTTTATTTTCTAATCTATATTTATATATTATTTCTGCGTCCAGGCTTTTCCCTCCATTAAATCCATATAAAAGTAGCGGTATTCCTCTTTATATGTTGCTTGTAAACAAGCATGAAATTTTGTAAATTCTTCCGCACAATTAATTTTTTCCTTCTTATGACTTTCGACATCCTCATAGTTCTCATCTCTCTTTATTTTTAACCAAATAGCCTCATCTTCTTTTAAACTCAGATCCTCTTCTTGATTTTCGTCATAAGTTCTCCAATTTTTTCCATCTTTACTGTATTCTACAATAGAAATATCCATATAATTTAAGGTATCATCTTTTTTTTCAAAATTCACATAACCTCTAGGATTTAAAATCATTTTTTCATTTCCTCTTTGTCCCGTTAATAAAATAATAGCTTCATCCTCTGCACAAGTCTCATTCATAACAAACTTTGCCTTATAAGTACCATTTTCATTGACAGTCCGAACAGAAACAGGTTTCGTATAAGAACTATAATACTTCTTTTTCTCAACTGTTTTGTATGATCTTGCTTTATAATGATAGGTTATTCCTTCTTCCACATGATCATCGGTGTATATCGTAACCCCTAACTCTTCTTGTTTATTTGATTTTACATTTGTTAAAAAATGAAATGTTTTTTCTCCCTCTTTTTTTCGATAAATCTCATATCCATCAGGTATGAATCCTACATAATCATAAGTCAATGGCAATGTAACCGATTGCGCATCAGCAAAAACTGGATTATCTGAAAAAGAATCATCATCGCTGCTTAAATTACATGTAATCCCTGTATAACCTGTATCTTTATCACAATATTTTTGTTTCGAACCTTTATAACCTTTTATCATATAATGATATATTTTCCCTTTTTTTACTTTTCGGTCTAAATAGCTCGTCTTTTTTCTACTAAGCACTGCAATGCATCTATATGTTTCTCCTTCATCATATTCTTCACTTGGATTATCATGCTTACCTTTACATACTGATCGATATAATTTATACTTTGTAACATTTCCTGCCTCCCATGACAAAGAAAGTTTTGTCATAGATTTTGTTTCTACAGAAAAATTGAGCATTTTCATCTCTGCATAGGTTTCTTTTCTTTTACCACAAAAAATCGCCCCTAAAATGAACATAACACAGACAATATAGACTATCTTTTTTTTCATAAACCTCCTCCATTTATCCTTACATGCACTTTAAATTTACTTATTTTCTATTGCTTCATCAAAATTCTGATTCGTTTTCCGTCCAGGCCTTTCCATCTATTAAGTCCATATAAAAATAATGGTCTTCTTCATTGTTGTAGATTACTTGTGAATGCGCATAAAATTCTGTAAATTCATCGACACAATTGATCTTTTCCTTCCCACTACTCTTTATTTTTAACCAAATGGCCTCTTCTTCTTTTAAGCTCAAATCCTCTTTTTGGTTTATATCATAACTTTTCCAATTCTTTCCGTCTTTGCTGTATTTTATAATATCAGTATCAATTTCACCTGATGTACCATCCTTCTTTTTAAAGCTTATTTGATTCCAGGAATTTAAAATCATTTTTTCATTTCCTTTTTGGCCCATTAATAAAATGACTGCTTCATCTTCTGCACAAGTTTCATCTTGAACGAATTTTACCTGATAGGTACCTTCTTCATTGACAGTATAAACAGAAATCTCATCTGTATATGGACTATAATATTGTTTATTTTCAAATGTTTTATATGACCTTGCCCTATAATAATAGGTTGTTCCTTCTTCCACATGATGATCGGTATATAGCACACAACATGCATCTTTGAATTTTTCTGCATTTCTATCAAGTTTTATATTCGTTAAAAAATGAAATTTTTCTTTTCCTCCCTTTTTTCGATAAATCTTATATCCATCGGGTATAATTCCAACATCACTATCATAACCATTGTCATATCTTAATATTAATGTCGCTGATTCTGCATTAGCGAAAGCAGGAAATATTGGAAGTTCTTCACCATCACCACCAAAACTACACAACAATCCTAAATAAATTGTGACCTCATCATCATATTTTTGTTTTCCATTTTTATATCCTTTAATTTCATAATGATACGTTTTTCCTTTTTCTGCCTTCTGGTCCAAATATTCTGTTTTCTTTTTACTGAGCGTTGCAATTAATTGATATTCCTCTTTTATACCCTGATCTGTATTGTTTTCTTCATCTTCTTCCTCATGATAATGATGATTACCATTGCATACTGCTCGATATATTTTATATTTTGTAACATTCCCAGCTTTCCATGATAGAGAAACAGTTGTCATAGATTTTGCATCTGCCACAAAATTAAGATATTTCATCTCGGCATAAGTTTCTTTTCTTGTACCACAAAAAATTACCCCTAAAGCAAACATGATACTAACAACATGTATAACTACTCTTTTCATAAATCTCCTCCGTCTTATTTAATAGATAAAGAGTTAATATCGAACCTTCTTGGAAACACTTCTACCATTTTCTATCATAACGCAATAGGTTGCATAATGTTTGTATACCTGTACACCAACCATTTCTTTTTTATTTGTAACTGTTTTTAAAACTTTTTTTCTGCTTCCATCAAGATTACAACGAATAACTTTAAATTTTTTATAATTACTGCTCATAGAATCATAATATACTTTCCCACTAATTAACTTAACGGTATATCCATTACCAAGTTTCTTTACTTTTTTTGTTTTTAAGTTGTAAAGTCCTAACCCCATTGATGAAACATCCGTTGCATAACTAGTATATCCAATAGCATACTGATTTTTATGATTTATTACACCCATCCCATATTGATCTAATTCAAAATGATCTCCACCTATTTTATAACTAAAAGTCATTGTTGTTCCGCCTTGTGGGTAATAAGTAAAATACAATTTATGATTATAAGTAAAAACATACTCTGTATATCCACCGCTTTTTTCCTTATCATAGTCATTGATTTGCATCTGTGCTACAAGAATATTATCTGATCCCTTTTCTTCATATAACTTCACTTCCCCAGTATCATTATCTGTAAGATAATATTTTCGTCTCCCCGACTGAAATGTTTGACCATATTCTTCTGCTTTCACCGGTACCGTTGGAATTGTTATTGTAAATACTACTACAAATAAAAAGAATATCACTAAAATGTTTTTCATAGATATTTTTTTCTTCATAATATACTTCCTTTCTTTACTAAATTTCCTATTTTCTTTTTTCCAGTATATCATTTTTCATTCCATCATAATAAAATAGCGCACAAACAGTTGTTAATATGTCATAAGAAATTTAACAAAAAAAAGAATCTCCATGTTATAAGCACGAGATTCTTTTCTATCTTTTTATTTTCCAAATGTTTGATCTAATACACTCTTTGTATTTTCTTTTGTTTTATAACTTTTATATTGATTAAAATATTTATTATAATATTTCAAATATTCTTTTTTTGATACTTTTTTACTTTTTTTATCACTTGTCCCAATATAATATAAATCTTTTTGTTCATGAGTTTCTCTTAAATGATATTTACTTACCAGATGTTTTTTTGAAATTCCATACAAATTTGCCCAGGCACCACCAACACCGTTGATCCATCCGCTTGCATATAAACATTTATATTTTGATACATAATCAATTTCCGGATGCTCTTGGCTAGTACCTCTTGTAATATACTCTCCAACTTTTATTACTTTGTTGTTGCTGGCTGTGTAAACACAAAAATTTGTCACACCTCCACCAGATTCTGTTGTAATTAGCTCAGGAACCCCACTTTTATCAACATTTAATACATAAAACCATCGGTTAGCCTTTGGCTTCTTTGCCAGGAAATTCTTATACAATTTTTTATAAGAAGTTTTTTTTGCTGCACTCGCCGTTTGAAGATTCACTCCACAAACACATACCATCAAAATCAGACTAAATATCATGGCTAATGATTTTTTCATCCTACTTTTCATTTGTAGCTCCTTTCATAACTAGCCTCAACTTTATACTACTTCTCTTTCAGTATATCACTTTTTATCTTTTTGTTGTCACTTTTTTCACCTTAGACCACGATGAAAAATACGTCTGATCTTCATTTGTTTTATATGTTCTTACTCTTACATAATATGTTTTCTTACGCTCCAAGTCTGAAATTTTTAATGATGTCTGTCTGTACCCTAAAACCGTTTTTGTTATACTATCATAAAAATTTCTATTTGCTGCGTATTGAATTTCATATCCACTTATCTGCCTTGTCTGCCTTCCCCATGATGCCGTAAATGCTCCGGAATACGCTCTTACTCTGCTGATAGAAGTACCCTTTGGATTGATTGTAAACGTCTTTGTTATTTCACCACTATAATTTCCTTTTCCTTTCACTGTAACTTCCGCTGTCCCTACATATTTATTATTGGAATAGGAAACCGTATAGTCTTTTCGGTTCCTTAATTTTTTTGATCCATCTTTTACTGTGACCGATGGCTTGATTGTTTTTCCTGTATAAGTATAGGATGCTCTTGAAAGGTATACATCAAAAGATTGTTCTTCCACATCATTTGATGTATTATTAGAAGAACCATTAGATGCATCACTGGATGCTAAAGACAAATGAAGTTTATAATTTCCTGTCCCATCTCTTTTTGATGCAACAAAATAATAAGTTCCTGATTCAAGATAAATATCTTTTTTCAGTACACATTGTCCAACATCTTTTTCGTCCCATCCATAATCACTCCATATTTCCTGACCCGATGTATCATAAATTGTGTAACAAAGGCTCTGCATTTGTGCAATTGTCTGAACATTGATCTTTTGTGAGGATGATAATGTAAATTGATAAAAATCTTTTTCATCATTTTCAGCAATTTGCCCCTTATATTCCTGCCCAAAATCAATCTTGCTGGCATGTTCCATATCATTATTCTGACTATCTTTTGTTTCTTCAAAACTTTCTTCTGCACTTTTAAAATTTAAGGTAAAAGAATAAATTCCTGTATCATCATCGTTTCTTTTACTTACTGCAAAATAATATGTTCCTTTTACAAGATCCAGCTCTTTTTTTGTGGAACTTCCACCAAGTACATCATCTCCCCATGTAGAATCACCCCATATTTCCTGACCAGAGCTATCATAAATTGTATAATTACTTGTCTTCATTTTAGACAGAGCTGATAAGCTAATTCGACCTGATGATGGCAATGTAAAGCAATAAAAATCTTTATCATCGTTTCTCGCAATTTGCCCACGATATTCCTGCCCAATTGAAATATTATGCGCACAATTTATTTCATTATCTATTCCATTTTCAGCTTCTTCAAAACTTTCATTTGCACTATCAAATCCAATTTTTAGAGAAAAATTTCTTGCTCCATCATCATAATACGATTCCTTTTCTATCGTTAAATAATATGTTCCCTTTGTCAGATCAAAAGTTTCCTTTACTGTACTGGAACCTGGCATATCATAAATAAAGGTACTTTTACTCCATAGCTCTTCTCCAGAATGATCGTATAACTTATAATACACTTCTTTATTTTTTGAAATGGATTCCAAATTAATCCTTCCTGATGATGGCAATTTGATCTTATAAGATCTCGCTGCTGCCGAATCTGACAGCGTTCCTGTATAAGTCTGGTCAAACGAAAGATCTTGTGCTGTTGACATAAAATCCTGTGATACTCTCTTACAATCAATCTTTGATATAGCAGGTGCTGCCGAAACTGGAATGTTCATGCTGACTGCTAATAAAAAAGTCATCACAATTGCTACAATCTTTTTTTTCATACCATTTCCTCCCAATCTTATAGATTCTTAAAAATATCAATATTTATAAATTGTTTTTGTTTCTCCTGTAGAGAGATTTTTCTTCATCATTGCACTACGATCCCAGTTATATTCATAACGCCATCCCATGCCACCTTCTGAACTTTTTGTACCATGATCTACAAGAAAATATACATCATTTCCTATTTTTTCTACATATTTTACATTGATCTCTTCATCACCATCCAATTTTCCGCAAAGTCCGCTTCCTATACTTTGATAATCATCTTTTGTAATTACCTTTTGTTGTTTTCCATCATCTCCAAATAAATAAACATTTCCATCGAGACAAGCATAGGTATCCATAGGATCAATAGAAAAATCTACCTCATCTGTCGTCTTGCTTTCTACACTTCCATCTGATTTGACCTGAAATGTTGCCTGTGCGTCTCCTGACTCACCTGCAACCGTTGTTTTATCACTTCCACTCTGTTTTACTTTTAATATTTTTCCCCCATCATACAACAAACCTCCTCCGCCATAGGTTCCTACAGAAAAGTAAATATCATCATTTCGAAAAACCATAAAACAAACCCTTGGAGCTCCAGTAGCAACTTCTAATTCTCCATCCAAATTACAAAGATCTTTCTGATCACTTCCATCCGGCTTCATTTTGCAAAGATTTACATTTTGTTTACTATCCGTGCCCGTCTGATAATATATAAGACCATCATGCGAAGTCAAATATGTCGTATCACTCCCTGTTAGTTGTTTAACTTCTTTATTTTTTACATTAATACTTTTCATACTACTATTTTCATTGCCACTACAAATGATCCAATCTCCAATTTTCGCCTTCAGTCGTCCCTCAAACAATTCATACGCCTGTTTGTCTCCAGATTTATAACGGCATACCATCATTTTGGTACGATCTGCCTGGTCATTTCCTATTGGCTTTTCATAAAAAATCATATTCCCAGATATGATAAACTTTTTTGCTCCATCTGTTTTTAGAATTGTTTTTTCTTTTCCTGAAGATGCAACTTGTACCAATTCATTAATCTGTCCCGCAACCGGCTGATAACCGGCAATCACAGCAGAATCTTCATAACTTCCCTTATGATATCTCCAGTAATAAGTATTCCCATCTGAGTCTTGATAAACATCCGATGCTTTTTCTGTTCCAGATGATTGATTCGATGTTTCTTTACTCTGATATGTACTTTTTTTAGTTTCTTTTGTTTGTTTAAAAACACCCATTTGATTGGTGACAAAAAAGGAAGCACCAATAACAATAACACAGAGCAACAGATATTTTACTACTGACAAAATTTTCATTCATAATTCCCCCTTCTACTATCTGCTATTTTGCTAGAAAATAGAACCTCCTGCAGAAGAAATTGCAGATAGTAAAGCCTGTCCGAAAAGCATCATAACAATCAAGACAATAATACCTATCATCACAAGCATTCCATAGACAACTCCTGTTTTTGATTTTGCCGGATAATGCATAATTGAAGACATAAAATAAATCTGTCCAAGAGCAACTCCAAGAACATATCCAATTGCAGCAAAGAAAAAAAGTCCCATAATCAGTGAAAGAACTGCAACTAAAAGTCCAATAGAAACTCCAAGGCTTTTCATTCCTATAATCTGACAGCTTTGCAACCAATTCATATCCGCTTTTCCCATGCAACGCATAATTGCAAAAATAATAACTGTAAAAATCAATGAAATCAAAGCTGTAATAAAAAATCCCTGGAAAAAGAACATTCCAGCAGATGGTATCCTTAACTGGTCACTAACTGCACTTGTTAAAGAATGTCCAAAAATAGAAGAACTTGCAGAATAAGCAGCAGAATAAATTCTATTGACCAAAAGGTAAAGAGCCAAACCACTTAACACAGACTCTATTCCCATCAAAATCAATCCAATTTTATTCTGTTCATCTGCTACTGATTGAAGAAATCCTTCCACCGGCTGTTTGATCAACACAAGTGCCTCTTTTAAAATATTTTTTCCATATTGAACATAGTCTTTTTGAGGCTGTTGCGGCTGTTCATATCCTTGCCCCTGCGTATACTGCTGTTGCTGCCCTGGTCCATATCCCTGCCCTTGCGTATACTGTTGTTGCTGCCCTGGTCCATATCCCTGCCCTTGCGTATACTGTTGTTGCTGCCCTGGTCCATACCCCTGCCCTTGCGTATACTGTTGTTGCTGCCCTGGTCCATACCCCTGCGTATGCTTCTGTTGCTTTGACACATAAGCTTCCTGCTTTTGCTCTCTAGAACTATCATTTTTTTGTTCATAAGATTCTGCCTGCTGTTTAACTGCCTCCATCTCCTTTTGAACTTTTTTCTGACAGTCACACGGTTGTCCATTTACTAATGGTTTCCCACATTTTGTACAAAAATTTGCCATGCTTTTTCTCCTCTCGTTTTTTTAATATGACTTGGCACCATAAATCACCCATTTGCCATCTTTTTTTATCATATATGCAGTTCCTCTAATTTCCATCGTCTGATTTTCAGTATCTCCTGACCAGGATTCTGTTTGATAAGATCTACTTCCTTCCACACGAATCGCTATTCCATCTGTAATATCTAAATCATCAGAAGAATCAGAATCTTCTTTTTCACATTTTGTCAACTGCACTTCCCCTAAATTCTTTGTATCACTTCCTGATGCACTAGCATATCCGCAAAGATCACCTCCATAAGCTTGTGCAGCATCAACCGAAATAAAATAAGACGCTAAAGAAGATTTTTCACTATCTTTAATAGCCACCTCACTAATTGCTGGCATATATCCCCTCAATGCAGATGCTGCATCCATTGCTGCTTGATTAGAATATTTCATTTGATCTAATAAATTGCTAGTTTTTGTATTGATCGTATATTCATTTTTTTCAAACAATCCATCTGCACCGGAAAAAGTTACTTTATGTACCCCTTTAAATACTTCTGCACTTATTGTATCGTCTGTATCCTGATTAGTTTTCTTTACTTCAACGCCGTCAATTTTTGCTGTAATTCCAGAAAAATTTGGAATTTTTATTTCATCTGTCATCATGTCTGAATCAAGTACTTCTACAATCTCATATCGATCAAAAAATAAAAATGATTTTTTTGTCGACTTTGCAATATGTAAATATATAACATCTGATCCCTTTGTTATCTGACAAACATATTGTCCATCTATAACATTCAATCCTACCGCTGTAGATAACATCTGTACATTTGATTGATTCATTGTTTTTTTAAAACATTCCTTATTAATAAACGTACCTTCATTAAATTTATACGTATTATAAATCTTAGACCATCTATGAGCGTTATAATCTTTCACAAATTGATTTGCAACCGCTTGAGGACTTGCATTTCGTTTTCCAAAATAATAGAAAGCTCCCAAAAATGCTACTAAAATAACAATCTGCACCGTAATTATCCTTCTAGCCTTAGAACTAAATTTACTCTCTCTCGTATCCTTTCTTATCGATTGCACATTTGATTGTGTATTTACATTTTCAAATTTCTCTTTGTTTTCTTGTTCCGGTTCTATTCTTGCACCACATTTATCACAGAAGAGATCTCCATTTTTTACTTCATTTCCACAGTTTGGACAAAACATCTCCATCTCCTCCTATCTCACACCACGTTGTTCTAATACTTTTGCCATTGTATTTACATTTTTCTTTTCATATGCATTTAATGAAATAGAATCTTGATCATTAACCCTAGCGCTATACCATTTCTTTTTTTCAAAACGTTCTTTATTTTTCTTCTTTGTAAATTTTAATCCATGACGTGCGTACACCTCATTAATTGCATACTGAATTTCTTCCGTTGACATTTTATTAAGATCAGATTCATCAATATAAGAGCTATCTGCATACGGGAATAAATATCCATCCGTCGCATCCATAATCGATTGGTTGCTCTTCTCTTTTTCTGTTGTAGTTGATGACTTTGTTATCGTTTCCTCTGTCGTTGTTGTAGAAGAAGCTGTTGTAGTTGTTGCTTCCTCTGTCGTTGTTATTGCCGTTGTTGTACTTTGTGAACTTGCCTGTGTGTTATTAGATGAAGTACCTTCTGACGAATTATCACTATCCTGAACTTCTTCATGTACTGAATTCACTTTTTGATTGTTATCAGATGAAAGTACCATTTCCGTAACAAAGCAATAAACAAACACAACAGCTACAACAATAATAGCGATTGACAGTGCAGCTATAACTTGTTTTTCGATCAGCTTCATATTTCTATTCTCCCTTTTCTTTTGTCTTTTTTTCTTCTTAATTATAACAGTTTTGTTTTTTATTTTTATTAAGCCTACATAAACACCCATGAATATGTAATAAAAAATTTTATATAAAAATCTTCTTTAGATTTTTTCAAAAAAAGACTTAAAAGATACATGATAAAATAAATCATTTTGTTTTATCAATGTTAAAATAAATAATATAATTTAAATTTAGATGATTAAAACAAGAGAGGATATTTAATGAAAAAATATTAAAAAAAATACTTATTTTTATAATAATCATTAGTGGAATTGCAACTATAAAAATCCAAACAAGATCTGTCAGTGCTTTTCAAGCAACCAAACAAAGGCCCATCAAAGATTGTATTTATCAAATCGCATCAAAAATTGATAACGGCTACTGTTTAGATGTTTTGCAGAACTTAGTGTGAATGATATCGATATTGTTTTATGAACAAGAAATTCTAATAATAATTTTATGAAATTTCGTTTTACTTATTTAAATGATGGCTATTATAAAATTGAAAATCTTGGAAGTAATAAAGTTATGCAAGCTGTCGATAATTCATCGAATTGTAATGTACAACAAAGTGGATGGGATGAAAGCTCCAGACAGAAATGGAAATTGACTCTATACAATGATGATTTTGTTATTTCACCAAAATCTTACCCATCTTCATGCATTACAATTAGCTCTGGAAATGTTGGAGATTTAGAATCTATTAAAATCACACCTTTTCATGAAAGTAATTATCAAAAGTGGAATATTATACCTCTAGAAATTCCTGAAAAAGTTAATATTACAAATTTCTATAGCAATAATTCTGAATGTGCAACAATCAAATGGAATCTAAAAAACAATTCCGATGGATATCAAGCACAAATAGCACAAGATATGAATTTTACTATAAAAACTCAAAGTACTTATACGACATCCGATCATGTAATCTTTTCTGGTTTATCTGGTGGTAAAAACTACTATGGAAGGGTACAGGCTTATCGAAAAATTGGAACAAAAAAGTATTATGGAAATTGGAGTGATATCCCCTGTGTAATGGTTCTAGATGGAAAACCTATTGCAAAAGCAACTTTAAAAAAAGTAACTTCTCCATCAAAGAAAAAAATTTCAATTCAATGGGAAAAACTTAATCACATTGATAACTATGAAATACAAATTTCAAAAGAAAAAGATTTTTCTTCTCATACAATACGAAGAGCATTCAGTAAATCAACAACAAGCACAAGTGTTAAAGGTTTAAGTAGCAAAAATACTTTTTATATTAGAATTCGTGGCTGCAAAAAAATTAGTGGTGTTAACACATATGGTCCTTGGAGCAATATAAAACAAGTAAAAATAAAATAATCTATAATAAGTAAAAAAATTCTCACTGAAAAATAAATTTCAGTGAGAATTTTTATATTTCTTCTATATTAATTACTAATCTCTAAATACGATTTCTCCAGTTGTTTCATCCATACTGTCTACAATTGCAAGAGATTCCAAATGAATTTTCTTTCTTAGCTCATCTCCACCTGGCTGGAAACCTTTTTCAATAACAACTCCAGCTCCTACAAGTTCTGCTCCAGAATCCTGTACAAGCTGTACGAGCCCTTCCAGTGCTTTTCCGTTAGCAAGGAAATCATCAATCAAAAGAACTTTATCTCCTTTTCCTAAGAATTCTTTTGCCACAATGATGTCATAGACACGTCCGTGTGTAAAAGATTCTACTTTTGTTGTATATACATCTCCAGCAATGTTCTTTGTCTGTGTCTTTTTTGCAAACAGAACTGGTACATCAAATACTTCTGCTGCTACACAGGCAATTCCAATTCCTGATGCTTCAATTGTAAGAATCTTTGTGATTTCTTCCCCTGCAAATCTTCTTTTAAATTCTTTTCCGATTTCACGAAATAATTTTACATCCATCTGATGGTTTAAAAAACTATCTACTTTCAGAACATTTCCTTCTTTTACTTTTCCATCTTTTAGGATTCTCTCTTTTAACAACTGCATTTTAAAGCCTCCATGCGATCTTCTGTATTTTATTAAGACTATTTTACTTTCTTTCTGTCAAGATTGCAACAGGCTAGATTACAAAATTAAAGATTCTTTCTGAATTCTTCGAGCATTCCTTCTGCCTGATTCCATCCAAGAGCCTTCAATGTCTCTTCCAGTGCATTCATTGTTACCAACATATCATTCACATTTGCATTTGCTCCCATATGCCCAATTCGAATGACTTTTCCTGCCAACGTATCAAAGGATCCTGCCAGCATAACCTGATGTTCTTTTAACATTGTATCAAGAATCTGGCGGTCTGTAATTCCTTCTGGAACATCAAAAACTGTAACTGTATCAGAAAATCCACTTTCTAGATGCAGCTTCAATCCAGCGGATTGTACTGCTTTTCTTGTAGCATTTGCAATTTGTGCATGACGCTTAATTATATTTTCATCATCTCGAATATTTTCCATCGCTTGTTTTAAACCATAAATATCGCTACTTGGCATTGTATATGGGAACCACTGATTTTTATAATAGTCTTTAAAAATGGTTAAATTACAATAGAAAGAAGCAATTGGTGTCTTTCTATTTTCCATGGCATCTTTTGCACACTGACTTAAAGTTACAAAAGTTAATCCAGGAGGCGCTGAGACAGCTTTCTGAGATCCACCGCATAATAAATCAATCTGAGCTTTATCCACATCAACCTCATTTCCAAACATTCCAGATACAGAATCTGTAACTGTCATAATTCCATAAGATTTTAATAATGGACAAATTTTATGAATATCATTTAGCATGCCACTTGGTGTATCACAGTGAACAACTGTTGCATACTTAAAGTCATGATGATCTTTTAAATAAGCATCCAATGCATCAACATCGATTTCATTTTTATCATCAACCGTATACATTTCTACATTTCCACCATACATGGTTACAAAATCTGCGAAGCCCTTTCCATAAATTCCATTGTCAAGAACAAGTACTTTATCTCCTGGTTCTGTCATAGAAGCACAAGCTGCTTCTAATCCAAGAATTCCTTCTCCACTCAGGATCAATGTTTCATTTTTTGTATGAAGCAATTGGCTGATCAATTCACATGTTTCTTTATATTCATCAAAGAAATCCGGATCTAAATCAGCGTTTGGTGTGATACGACTTCTTGCAACTCTTACACTTTCCGGTACCTGAACCGGTCCCGGTGTCATCATCTTATATTTTGTTCCCATGTCAGAGACCTCCACTCTAAGCAAATTGATGAATACCCATTCGATTAACTGCTACTTCAATCGGACGGATGATAATTAATACAACAACAATAGCAGTTCCCATCTGCACAAGATTTCCAGGTACAGAACTTAACGGAGCTATAAAATTACCATATAAAATAATTTCTGCAATATAATAGCCAACAACTTTAATGACCGTTACGACGATCATTGCTGCAATTTTCCATCCAAATCCAGGATGTTTTTCTGTCATAGCTCCCATAACATATCCCATAATTCCAACAATCACAAGAGTAAATGGTGCCCATACCGTCCACCCGGATGTTAAATCAAACAATCCCATACCAATTCCGCCTGCTAACATTCCTGTTTTCTTTCCAAAAATCATTGCTGCAATAAATAAAGGCACATTTCCAAGATGGATCAGTCCTCCATTTGCCGCAATTGGAAGTCTTACGTTAACAAACGCGGTAAATACATAAGTTAAAGCAATAAACATTGCTGTTACTGTTACAAATTGAATTTTATTTTTCTGGCTTTCCATAATACTTGCCTCTCCTTTTTCTCTTTCTTCTTTATACAAAGCCGCGCTCTTTGTTTTGTTCTAATCTAATCCATAATTGGCATTTTTAAAACATCCAGTTTTTATAAATTTAATAGTGCCAGTTTTCTTTGTATCTTAAAATAAAACTTATGTTAGCGCTCAATGAATGCCAGAAACTTTACACGTTCATAAGGTTTTATTAAGTTTTTTTTAGAAATGGTTTAGAATTGTTTATAGTCTATACATTGCTTTTAAACCGAAAATTACCTATACTTAATACATACCCTAAGGGTACACCTTAATACAAGGGATAGTTTTTCATATATTTTTTAATCCTCTCTTTTCAAGAAAAACCGCCGATATGGCGGTTTTTTTATATTGTTCTAATCCATCCTTTTCTTCCAAGTCCATGAAAAAATCCACTATTTCTTTTCACCTTCTTTTGTTTGCATTCAGAGACCATACATTGAATTTTAAAATTAAAATCTTTTGATTCTAAAATAGTAAATGGATGTTCCTCTGTCACCTGCACATAACAATATTTCTTATGATATGCCGGATACTTCCCAGAAAATCCTTCCTCTTTTAAAATTTGATCCGTCTTTTTTCTGCATTTAGATATTTTTTCATTCAAATCTGGTGGATAATTTCTTGTTTTATAAAAAGAAGATGCTCGTGCTACTTTATCCCAAATGAGCTGATAAAGATTTTCTCTAGATGCTACGGTCAATCTTTGTGCTAGAAATTTTTCCATCCATCGAAATGGCAGTTTTCGATAAATCCAGATCAACATCCTATATTTATAGTCTCCTGCCTCTTTTGCCATCTGATCCATACAATTTATTCCTTCATAAGTTTTTGGATATTTCCCTTCTAGCGATTCCCTGATTGGAGACCAATAACAAAAAGGTGCAAACTCTATTAATGAAAGAATTTGCATCTCTTCCTGATTACAAACTTTCATCCCAAGATATTCATACTTTTCATAAATTGTCCCAATAATATATACCAATTGACGCCATTGTTCCTGTCCTTTTACCCAAAAATGACCGATGGAATGATATTGATAACATTCACATTTCTTTTCTATGTCATAAAACCATAAGGTAAAAACGTGCTCTTCTCCTTGATGAACAATCAAAACATACTGGTTCTCTTTCTGATCAATTTCTGCCCACATCTCGCCTTCCCAAGAAGGAACATATTCTCCTACTTGCTTTATTTCTTTTAAAACAAGATAACATTCCAACGCATCATTCATCATATAAGGAATATAACCGTAGTTTTTTCCATTTTTCTGTCCAATCTGTAACTCGAATACCTGATATTCAAAGATCTCCTCCAGCATTTGAAATTCTTTTGGCATCGCTTCATTTAATCCATAAAATCGTTTCATTTTCTTTTTTGTTTACTACCTCCAGAAAATTTTTATGATGAGTTTATAATTCCTTTAGAATTGTTTATAATCTGTATATTGAATCAAAAGCCATTTTTTCATATACTTAAACCATAGTTTTTCATATATTTTTAATCCTCTCTTTTCATTAAGAAGACCGCAAAAAGCGGTCTTTTTTATTTCTTATATGATCTTCTCACAAATATCTTCCAAACAGCATCTTTCGCAATGCGGTTTAGTTCTGGCAGTACAAACATCCCTTCCATGATACACAAGACGATGACAAAAATCACTTCCTTCTTCTGGCGGAATAATTTCCCATAATGCCATCTCCACTTTTTTAGGATCTTTTATTCCATCTACCAATCCGATACGATTCACCAATCGAATACAATGTGTATCTGTTACAATTGCTGGTTTTCCAAAAACATCTCCCATGATCAGATTAGCACTTTTTCTTCCAACACCTGGAAGTTTCAAAAGAGATTTAAAATCTGTTGGAATTTTTCCATCATATTCATCTCTCAAAACTTTCATACATCGACTAATATCTCTTGCCTTACTTTTTCCAAGACCACAAGGTCTTATAATTTCTTCAATGTCTGCAACATCTGCAGCTGCAAGTGCTTCTACATCCGGGTATTTTTCATATAATTTAGGCACAATCATATTAACTCTGGCATCTGTACACTGAGCAGCTAACCTAACACTAATCAGCAATTTCCATGCCTGGTCATATTCCAAACTACATCCCGCATCTGGGTATTCCTTTTTTAAACGTGCAATTACTTCTAATGCTAATTCCTGTTTTGTCATCTTTCATTCCTCCAGTTTTTCTTTACATCATTTACCGATGGATATCCATAAGCACCTTTTGCACTTTTTACAGCGCATAAAATTGCTTCAGAAAAAACTTGTGCTGCCAATGTCCCAACAACATCCTGATCAGCCTTTACTTTTCCTGCAGATAATGCATAAATGCTATCTCCATCCACAGAAGTATGTACCGGGCAGATGACTCTTGCCATTCCATCCTGCGCCATTGATGCGATTTTATTTAATTGATTTTTATGAAAATCCCCATTCGTTATAATCGCACCAATTGTTGTATTTCCAACAAATTTATTATCAACCACCTGATAGCTTTTTAAAATTTCTTCTTGCGTTGACCGGAACGATTTTTTATCTTTGGAAAGAAGTCCGGCAATTTTGTGACCATTTTTCCAATCATAAACATCGCCCCATGCATTGACTGCGACAACCGCACCGATCTGAAGATCTCCTGTCTGTATAGCATAACTTCCAATACCAGATTTCATGCAAAAGTCCATCCCATAAAATTTACCTACTGTTGCTGCCGTTCCCGCTCCGAAATTTCCATCTTGATAATTTTCTTTTTGTGCTTCTATGCAAGCTTCATATCCCATAGCAGCATCGGGCCTTACTGATGCATCCGCAACTGTAAGATCAAATAAACAAGATTGACATACCAAAGGAACCTTTGTCACTCCAACATCAACACCAATTCCTCGTTCTTCCAAATATTTCTGAACACCTCCTGCTGCATCTAAACCAAAAGCACTGCCTCCACTTAATAAAACGGCATGAATCTGATCTGCCGCTGCTAATGGCTGCAACAACTGACTTTCCCTAGAAGCTGGACCGCCACCACGAACATCAAGTCCTGCACAGGCTCCATCCTGACAGAGAATAACTGTACAGCCGGTACCCGCTTCAAAATTTTGTGCATTTCCAATGTTGACTCCTGAAATTTCTTTAATATTTATTACTTTCATTTTTTATTCTCCCAAGTAACAGCGCCATTGATTGCAATGGCGCCTTATTTTATACCGGAGCAAATTGGCTATTATAAAGTTTGGCATAAGCTCCATTTTTCTTTAGCAATTCCTCATGTGTTCCTTGCTCCAAGATATGTCCATTTTCCATAACAAGAATTACATCCGCATTTTGTATTGTAGAAAGACGATGTGCCACAACAAAACTTGTTCTTCCTTTCATCATCTTTTCAAATGCTTTCTGAATTCTGATTTCTGTCATCGTATCAATAGATGATGTAGCCTCATCAAGAATTAACATCGGAGGAAGACTTAACATAATTCTTGCAATGCAAAGAAGCTGTTTTTGTCCTTGAGAAAGATTTCCTCCTCCTTCTGAAATAAGAGTATCATATCCATCTGGCATTCGCATAATAAATCCATGTGCATTTGCCTCTTTCGCTGCCTGTATAATTTCCTCATCTGTTGCATCTGGTTTTCCATAGGAAATATTTTCCCGAATGGTTGCTGCTTTCAACCATGTCTCCTGCAATACCATTCCATAACTTGATCGCAGGCTCTTCCTTGTTACATTCCGAATATCATGATCTTCTATCTCAATCGATCCGGCATTTACATCATAAAAACGCATCAGCAAATTGATCAAGGTTGTCTTACCACATCCAGTTGGTCCAACAATAGCCACTCTTTGCCCTGGTTTTACCTGAAGATTGAAGTCCTCAATCAATGGTACCTCTGGTGTGTAAGAAAAAGCAACATGTTTTAAATCCACTTTTCCTTTTACATCCGAAAGAACCGCTGCATCCGCTTCATCTGGTTTGATTGTTTCCTGATCAATCAATTCAAACACACGGGCTGCTGAAGCAAGAGAATTCTGAAATTCTGTGATAACGCCAGTAATTTCATTAAACGGCTTTGTATACTGGTTTGTATAACTCAAAAAACTTGATAATTGACCAACGGAAATTCTTCCCATAATAACAGAAATACAGCCGGCAATCGCAACTCCTGCATAAATGCCAGAATACATAAAACGAGTTGCTGGATTTGTAATAGAAGAAAAGAAGGTCGCACGCATAGAATAATACGCAAGAGAATCATTAATTTCATCAAACTCCTTCTGTGCCTCTTTTTCATGATCAAATGCCTTTACTACTTTGATTCCACTTAACATTTCATTTACAAAACCTGTCATCTTTCCTCTTATTTCTGATTGTTTCTGAAACATATGATAACTTCTCTGAGAGATAAATCGCGCAATCAAAAATGATAAAGGACTTAGGATCACAACAACCAATGTAATCCATAAATTAATACCAAGCATAAAACAAATGGTACCAACAATCGTTATTACACCAGTAAATAGCTGGGTAAATCCAAGAAGCAATCCATCCGTAAACTGGTCGATATCCGTAACAATTCTACTAATCAGATCACCCGAAGAATGATCATCTATATAAGAAAGCGGAAGTTTTTGTAAATGTTCAAATGCTTGAATTCTTAAATCCTTTCCAATCCTATAAGTAATCTGATTGTTGATATGATTCATCAACCATTGTCCTACTGCTGTAATGGCAATACAAAGGATAATGGTTCTTATAATTCGATATAGTCCTTTAAAGTTTACATGTCCCTTGGAAACAATCATATCCACACCATGTCCGGTTAAAATTGGAATATATAGGGTCAATACAACCGTTACCACAGCAAGAAATAAAGAAGATAAAATCAACGGAATATATGGCCTCATATAAATAAAAATTCTCTGCAGTGTTTTTTGTTTTTTTGCTTTTTCCCTCATGAAAGAGCCTCCTCTCCTGACATCTGGGATGCACAGATTTCCTGATAAACCGAATTTTCCTTTAATAATTGCTTATGTGTTCCGATTCCTACAAGCTCTCCATCATCCAGCACAAGAATATGATCTGCATTGCGAATAGTTGATACTCTCTGAGATACGAGAAAAACTGTCATATGATTTGTATTTTCCTTAATTGCTTTTCGAAGTTTTGCATCCGTTGCAAAGTCTAATGCTGATGCACTATCATCAAGAATTAAAATATCCGGATCTCGAACAAGAGCTCTTGCAATGGTCAATCTCTGTTTCTGACCACCTGATAAATTTCCTCCATTCTGTTCAATATTCAGATCAAGTCCTTCTTTCTTTGCATCCACAAATTCTCTTGCCTGTGCAATATCCAATGCTCGATAAATCTCCTCGTCACTCGCATCCTGTTTCCCCCATTGCATATTTTTACGCAATGATCCTTCAAATAAAATCGCTTTCTGTGGTACCATACCGATCTTTTTCCGAATAAATTCTGGTGCTAATTTTCTTAAGTCTTTTCCTTCCAGCAAAATTTTTCCGCTACTTACCTCATAAAGACGTGGAATCAACTGAACTAAAGTACTTTTTCCAGAACCAGTACCACCAATAATCCCTATCGTTTCTCCTTTTTTTACTTGAAAATCAAACTGCTTTAATGTCTCTTTTGAAGAACCATGATAGGCAAAGGATACATTTTCAAAAGAAAGAATTGGCTCTCCTTCTTTTGGATCTGTCTTTCTAGCTCCAGTTTCTTCCATAGAAGAATGAACATCGAAAATCTGATTGATACGATCCATGCTGGCCATTGCTCTAGAAAGCAAAATCAATAAATTTGCAAGTTTCACAAGTTCTACAAGAATCTGCGACATATAATTAATTAGCGCAATAATTTGTCCCTGTGTCAAAGCACCAACATTTACCTGTTTTCCTCCAGACCATAAAATTGCTACAATTCCCAAATTAATAATGACACAAGTAACTGGATTTAATAATGCGGAAATTTTACCAACATGAATTTGCTTTTTATATAAGGTACGACTTTCCTTCCCAAACATCTGTTTTTCATTTTCCTGTTGATTAAAAGCACGAATAACACGAATCCCTAATAGATTTTCTCTTGTTGTCTTTAACACCTTATCCATCTGCCTTTGCACATTCCGATACAGCGGCATAGTGATCCATAAAATCAATGCTACGACAATAAATAATGCAATAATCGTATAAACAAAAGAAATTGCTGCTTTTGCATCTACAACAAATGCCATTGCCATTGCACCAAATACGACAAACGGCGAACGAAGAAATAGCCGCAAAAACATATTCACTCCATTTTGCACCTGATTGACATCATTACTCATTCGATTGATTAGAGTTGATGTCCCTATCTGATCAATTTCCTGATATGCAAAGGTGTTCATATGAGCAAATAAATCACTCCTTATCGCCTTTCCAACAGATACGGCCGATTTTGCAGCAAAATATTGTGCCGTCAAAGAAAAACCGAATCCAATAACCCCGAGTAAGATTAAAACCCCACCCATTCGAACCCAATAACTGATATCATGATTTTTAATACCAATATCAATCATACGAGCCACAACAAGCGGAACAAACAATTCAAAACTGGCTTCCAACATTTTAAATAATGGAGCCAATATTGCTTGTACCATATTCTTTTTTAAATATCCAAGCAAACGTCCCATTTTTTTCTCTCCTTCTCTTTTTTCTTCATGATTCAAGTATATCATCGTACTATTTATATGACAAATATCCATTTCCTCTAGAATCTATACACAAAAAATATGCAATTTTTTCTTTCTTTTTTGAAAATTTTTCGTATAATGATGGTAATAAAAAAATTTTTTGAAGGGAGAAGATAGCGTGAAAACAGATCTTGATATATTCATTCGTAGCCTAGAAGAAAATAGTCGATTTTTAGATGAAAAAAAATACAGTCAACACGGATCTACATCTGTTTATGAACATAGTATCCATGTTGCCTGTATAAGTCTTCGAATTGCAGAAAAGCTCCCATTTCAAGTTGATACAGACTGCCTTCTTCGTGGTGCCCTGCTCCATGATTATTTCTTATATGACTGGCACGAAAAAGACAAAAGCCACCGCCTGCACGGATTTTTTCATCCACGAAAAGCCCTTCATAATGCTCAGGAAGATTTTTCTCTTAATAAAATTGAAGAAAATATTATTTTGCGTCATATGTTTCCTTTAACACCAATACCACCAATCTACCGAGAAGCTTGGATTGTTTGTCTTGCTGATAAATATTGCGCCTTAAAGGAAACTTTCTCTGCTCGATTTTCCATCAAAAAGCAAAAACAAACAAATTTTAAATCCACCCAAAATGCTTGCATGCATGATAAATACCATCTTCTGTGACATCCGTTGTAACATAATCTGCCTTTTGTTTTAATTCATCAATTGCATTACCCATAGCAATCGATATCCACTCATCACAAAACATACTTAAATCATTCTTTGCATCACCAAATACAACAACGTCCTTATAATCTCCACCAAGATGATCAACCATAGATTTGATTCCCTTCTCTTTATTGGCTGGCTCTACAAATAAATATTCCTTATGAAATCTACACCATGGTAGCTCATTTAATGTTTGCAATCGTTCTTCTTTGGGACTATAGCATGCTATATAAACTTTATAAATATTTTCATAGTCTTCCGGATCCAAACCCTCTTTTACTTTTGTATCCATATAAACGTCATGTGTAAATTCATAAAATCGTTCATCCGGAACAAGTCGATATGTTGTATCATATGGCGAAATTCCCCATAAAATTCCATTCTCTTTGCACTCATTGATTAGTTTGATACATTTTTTACGATCTAACGGTTCAATAAAAACCAACTGATCATCAATTGTAATTCCATTTCCTCCATCATGCACCATATTATGAAACCCAAGATCCTGCATCATCTGCAGAGCCATTGCATGACTTCTACCTGTTGCAATTGCTAAAAAATGTCCGTTTTCTCTTAATTTTTTTAACGCAAGCTTTGTGGATTCCGGAACATATTGCTGTCCTGGACGTCCTGCAGCCAATGTACCATCTACATCAAAAAAAACAAATTTACGTCTTCCCATAATTCTCCTGCCTTTCTTCTGAAAGTATCTTATCACTTTCTCTTAAAAAATACTATTAATTTTTTAAGAGAAACAAAAAGAAAAACACTGTAACAAAATCATTTATTACAGTGTTTTTTGCTATTTTTTATTTTTCCAGTTTTTCCCGATTAACAAAAGCATAAATAACGAAACTACGCATACCATAAGATAAAATTCAACACTTCTATCATCTCCTGTTTTAACAGTTTTTGATGATTTCCCGCTATTTTTTCTATTATTTTTTTTGTCATGTTTTATATTATGATGTTTCGAGTCATGTTTTACATTATATTTCTTATTATCTTTTCCATGGTTGTTGCCTGGTTTAACTACTGCAGGATCCTTAAACGTTATTGAAATTACTTTTTTCCCTTTTTCATTACCAATGGTTTGAACAATAGAAAGATTCCCATTTTTTTGTCTCAATACTTGTATATGAATATGATAACTTTGTACGATTCTTTGATTTTCCCTAACTAATTGCACATCATATTTATAATCTCCAGGCTGTGTATAAACAATTTCTGGTAACGATGCCTTTGTTTCTTTTTCAGAAAGTTCCATAATGTATTGCCTATTGCTACTTCCTTTCGGCATCGGTGCCTCTGACTGAGATGTGTTCAAACAGACTTGATATTTTAGTCCACGTATTAGTCCTCCAGATCCCCACTGATAACTGAAAGGAAGAGAAAAACCAACGGAAGTATTTCCAAAAACTCCGAAAACACCATGAATCATAAAAAATACTGCCACCAGAAGCGCAACACATATTTTTTTCATTTTTTCGGCTACTCCTTTCTGTTTATTAATTTACTTTTTTTGATACCATGCAAGTACAACTGTTCGGTCATCTCCTGTTGAAAAACAAGTACTAAGTGCCAATACTGAATATTGAGAACCTGTATTTTCTAATGTTTTTAAAACACCATCCTGCACCCAAATAGACTTTTTTTCAACATAACTCAAAAATTTGCTCTTATTGGACTGGTACAAGTTAGGATCAAAAATATAAGAGTCCGTAGACTTCACAAGCATCGAAGCAAATATATGAACAGGATATTTTTTACCTGGAATCATCAATATTCCTGTATGGTGCTTTTGTATAAAATCTGGTTTCTGATATAAATCCAAATCTCCAAACATTAAATGCTTCTCCATGTGATGGCCATATACAATCGAATACGGATCCTGAAAATTCTTGCTACAACGATGATCAAGAAAAACAGTTCCTGCCATAGAATATTTTCCATAGACATTTTTATTCAAATATTCCATGTTATCTTTTCCCTGTACGATTGGTTCATCGATCTTTGTTCCATCTAATGTAATCCATGCTACAACGTCCGGATTTATTTTACGAAGTTCATCAAAAGACGGCTTCCTTCCTTTCGGTTTTAAATTACGAAGCTTTACTTTAAGATCAAGCCCTTCCTGATAAAACTGATTGTTATCCCATAAAGAATAAATGCTATATAAAACAGCCATTAAAAGAACAATCACAATCAATCTATTTAAAATCCAATTCAGGATACGAAGCATTTTCTTTCCCATTTTATTGATTATTCCTCATCCATGTGATGTCTTTTATTCAAAAAGAATAGAACAAAACCAACAACTGCTGCTGCAAGGACAAGCAAATATGGCAGATTTGTCATAAATACCCCGGTATCAATTTGTGTACTTTTATTATTTCTAATTATAACTTCATCTGCTGTTCCTCCAGTAATCGTTCCATAATTTTCATTCTCTTTTGAATTTGTCTTATAAACTGGATCATCATAACCTGAAGCTTTTTGTTCTTCTACTTTATAAGTAACTCCTTCTGGAATATTGGTAAACACAGTCTTTGTTCCTGCTTTTACTTTAAAAGTTGCAGTTTTATGTTGCTCATTACCTTCCCACTGGACATCACCAACCGAATTTTCTTCAGATTTTGCTTCAATTGGAAGTTTTATTTTTTTGCCCTGCGGAGCTGTAAATGTAACCTTGACATTAAATTCATCGTTTCGATTAGACATATTACCAGTTACAACTTTCTGAACCATCAATCTTCCTGCAGAATAACTATTTTGAAGTCCAGTAACTTTCAATACATTTCCATTAAACAGTTTTACGTTAGCAATCTCAAGTTTATTTTCATTGTTATAGTGAACCGCTACACGGACAAGATATTCCTCATCATTATATGTAACTCCTGCAGTATCCCCCTGTACTTCTTTAAACTTATAAAAATAATATCCAGTACTTGGATACTGAGATACATCTGGAACTGTAATTGTTACCTCTTTTTGTATCCCTTCTGTCTTAACACTACCTTCATCAAATGATACAGAACCAATACTTATTTTTTTAATACTTTCAGGAATTTCATCCTTTTTTTCCATTGTTTCTACATCTAACATTTGATGTGATTCATCATTATACTTTGTTTTTCCAACTTTACATAAAATTGCTTTTCCAACACTTCCCTCTTCACTACTTCCGTTAATTCCAAACAAAAATGTCTCTGCTGGATTTTTTGCTGTTGTACTGTCTCCGGCCTTTAAATAATACTGTTTAATAAATGTGTATGCTGTCCCTTGTGTTTGCGGTTCATCGGCTTTCACAGTTTTTAGATTCCCTAGATTACTTCCAAATGCCATAACAATTGCTAGTAAAAATGTCAAAATCTTTTTCCTATTCATGATAATAACTCCTTTGTTTCTTTATATTTGCTTTTTTCATCTATATTTACAATCCTCGTCTTCTTAGAATTGTTAATACTTTTCCTTTAATCTGTGTCTTTGCAATTGCTCCATAACTGCGACTATCTTTTGTCTCCTTGCGATAATCTCCCATAACAAAAACACTATCTTGTGGAACATGATATGGATAAGAAATACTACCCTTTTTATAAGTAGAGTAAACAATTTCTCCGCCCTCAGATATTCCATTAATTTTTACATCTCCACTTCCATCAATATTGACATCATTTCCTCCAACAGAAATAATTCTTCCAAAGTGGTTTTGTCCGTTTTGTTCATACACAATAATATCATTACTGCGATATTGTTGTGGCAAACTATAACATAATGTTAAATCTCCATCTTTTAATGCCGGAAACATCTGTGTTCCTTCAACTCTCACAAAACATAAAATTTTCGTAAAGAAAATATAGATTGCAAGAATAAAAAATATTGCTCGCAGAATTAACATCATATACTCTTGCCGTAGAAGAACCTGTTGTCTTCTTTTCTTTATCACGCTCTGCGGTGTTACTAATGTTCTTTTTTTCTTCAAAGATCACTCACCGCCTTTCAATTTTTTCTGGCTTCCTCAAGCAAAGCTTCATAATAAATTTTCTGATCATGTAATGCTGCCTGGTATTTTTCATCAAGTTGTCCAATTTTTTTCCAGACATCTGCTTCATTAACTCCACCAATTATTTTTCTTTTAAACTTCACTTTCTTCAACCATTGAGCAATCTGATCTTGATGTTTTTTTCCAGGATCACTCATCAATATCGCCTCCTTATCCTTCGATAAATTACTGGCACTGCCACAAGAATAGCAACAGCAATCATACAAAGATATATCCATAAATGCTCATTCCATACACCAGTATTCACGGTTGTATCAATATGAGTATAATAACGATTTGTGATCTCTACATTTTCTGAAGTTCCATCATCCCTTATAACATAAGATTTCCATCCACCATTATATAAAACTTCAAAGCCAATCGTATCTGTTGGTTGATACCTTATACCACTTTTCGTCACTGGATTTCCATTCTGATCCAATTCAAAAATACAGAATTTCCCGCCTACAGAGAGCTGACTAAATTGTGGTTTATCTGTATGAACTCCATCTAATTTATAAGAAATCTGACCATGATTACTTGTTATTTGCAAAATATGTAATTTTTTCTCTTTAGAGTAATCTGCATTTTTTCCTTTATCTTCATAAATCGCAAAAGAACAAGTCACATTTGGAATTTCTTTTCCAGTTATTGGATTTCCCTTTACATCAATAAATTGTTTTTCTACGTTAACAACTCCCCTGGAATTATACATGGTACACTGATATGTAGCACCAAGATAGTAGACATCCACTCCTTCATCTTCCCATTGTTTTAAATCTGCTGGATAAGTTTCCTGCCCTTTAGGCCCGGTTTTTTGTGCAATAGCAAAATAGCGTGGCGTGGAATCCAGCATATAACCTGATGGAGCCTTTGTCTCTCTCAAACAATAAACCGTATTATATTCGAGCGATTCGTTTTTTCCAAAGGTTGCAAGTCCCGAAGCATCGGTCGTATTCTTATAAATTGGTGCGTTTTGTGCAGCCACCCACTCTTTTTTCAAGGAATCATACGTTACTTTCTGTATAATAAAAGTAGCCCCTTCCAATACCTTTGACGTATTATCTTTATCCACTTTTTTTACTTTTAATCCTGGCTTTGTAGTAGATCCTGCATAAGATTCTACATGATACCGGATGGTCTCATTTTCGATCTTAGCAATATCATTCCTATGTCCAAACCAATATGCCTTATTATTGACTGAAATATCCGTATCTGGCGCAGCATTTAATGTTGCATTATAAGTAATCGTTAATTTTTCATTATCAGGAATTGTAAGACTCATCTTTTCACCATTATTTGTTGTTTCAATTTTGGGTGAAATACCAGTAAGTACTTTTCCATTTTTGTCTCTTACTTGTACAGAATCTGGATCAAAACGAAGTGGTTTTTGCATTTCGTCTACTAGTGTTATTTGATCTCCATTTTTTAATAAATCTTCTCCTAGTTCATTCACTGTAATTGTAAATGGTAATTTCCCATCTTTGACGTCCTGTTTTGTCTTTTGAATGCTCGTTTTTTTAATATTTGCTGTAGCTGTACTTGTAGAAACTGTATTTCCTGACTCTGTCATAACCGTCATGGCATTCACAAATTCCTTTTGTATTCCATCTAGTAAAACTTGAGAATCTGTAACTTTTGTCACCAGCTGAAATTCCAGAGATCTTTCATCTTTATTTCCATCTCTTTGTAAATTATCAACCGCAATACGTATTTTTCTAGTCTCAGGATTATAATAGGCAATACAGCTATATTTTTTACCACTGCTATCTCTATCAAGTGAACTGCTAAGTTCTATCTTCTTCCATGATCCGTTTTCGCATTCTGGAATCGTTGTCGTCGTCGGAGGATTTTTTCTTAAGGATGGATGAATCCAAAAATATCTTGCATAAGTAAAATCAAGACCTTCTGGAAGCTGATCTTCTACAATAACCTTACCGCTTAAGTTTCCTATGTAATTGATCTTCATCCTCCATTCAATATAAGTTCCTGGATCCTTTATCTGATTTGTAAGTAATTTTCCATAGTTGTTACCATTATATGACTGCTTCGTTGTCCACTTACCATCCGTATCACGCTCATAAACACCTGCAACTTCTTTAAAGTTATTACCACCTCCGGCCGACCAGAGACTAACTTTCTGCTGAGAAACATAATCCGAAGCATTATGATCTTTCGTCAGCAACTCATTATCATACCGAACACCATCTCTTAAAGAAATACTCCGGTCCGGTGCTGTCCTCAGAACAATATATAAATGTTCTCCTTGCTGAAGTTTGATAGACTTTTTCAAAGTAATATCAGCTGCCGTATTCGTTGCTGACCACTGATAATCAGAATCTGATGGAAGTTGTCCCCCATTAAGCTCATTACCAGAAAGTTTTCGAAGTTGTGCGTCATTTGATAAATCATTTACCGTTCCAAAATATTCATGAAAATCTTTTCCTTCCGGAATTTTTCCGATATAAACACCAACCATTGAACTTTTTCTAAGCAAATGTCGATTCCATGCACTTGTTCTATCTGGTTCATCTCGAAATACGGTACCTTCTGGAATTTCTTCTCCGCTTGCTTCAATAACCCAGTACAAACTTCCATTCCGCCAGTCACCTGCAGTCTTTGTTGGATCAAAATACCAACCCTGTTTCTTGGCTTCAAATTTATTTCCACCTTCAATAATGACCGAAATCTCTACTCTGACTCCTGACATGGAAATACTGGTACCTCCTGGTCCAATGACAGTTCCTCCTAGAGTAAAGGAATTTCCTGAAGAAACTTGTGATACATCTTCCGTATTTCTTGGTGTCGCATAATAAGTCAAAAGGTAAGCTCCTTTTTTATGCTCCTGCTGAAACATTTTAGGTGAAAGAGAAAATTTCTCTTGATTATGAATATCAATCCAAACTGTCTGCGATGGTTCTTTCTTTGCAAACTGCTCGGCTGCTTCTTTATCTGTTGATGGCTGAGTAGATAATCCACTTTCATAATAATCAATTTTTAAGTATCCTTGATAAGCCAAATAATTATTTGCAAGCTGGTCTCCAAATATAGAAGAAGATACATCCCAATCTCCAGTTTCATTCACAACAACCTGATACTTATAACTTCCAGATGGAATCGTAAAACTACGAGATGATGGCGAAATTGTATTCATCGATGAATTATAAACACTATCTGACTGTGGAATATTAATCGTCTGACTTTCTTTCATAGATTCACTTTGAAGTTTACGATCCCACATTTTTTTCCCAATACTTTTTTCATTATTATAACCATTAAATCGTACATTACCTCCTTCTGCCGTATCATCCGAATATACTGCGGCACGGTTTCTGAGTTTTATCTCATCATTACTTAAAGCAAAAATTCCTTCTGTAACTCTCACACGATAAGTGACGACTCTTTCTTCTCCTGGTTTCAAATCTCCAACATAAAAATCAAATTTACATACGGATTTTCCATCACTTACAATGGACGGATTACTTTTTCCCTCATGTTTATTTTTCGGTATTTCCAAAAGATTCTCTTCTTTTGCTGTGCTTCCTTCATACAATTTAAAACTATCGGATTCATAACTCATATAAGGAAATAATTTTTTATCTGTATTATAGTCCATAAAATTGTCATATAATTTTACATTTTTGAGTGTATATGTATTATCTTTGTTTGCTTTCATATACACTGTATAAGTAATCGTTCCGCCGTTACCACTTGGATCTGCTTGATAAGCCCCGGCCGTTTTTTTAAGATACATTCCTGCACTTGGAGTAAATTCTGAACTTGACTCTTTATGTTCATAAGACTTAGAAAAAGCTTTTGCATGGTTTGTAATAGTACCACGACTTTGAATCCCAATATAGGAATCTTTTAATTTTACCTTATATTTCAACTTTCTTGTTTGATTGGCTCCCATATTTCCAATATCCCATACAAGAGTACCTGTACCATTCACATGATCCCCTGCTGGTTCTGGAACTTTACTTTTATCTGCATTACTGTTGCCAAGATAAACACTACTTGTATAAGACTCTGCACTTTCTCCACATTCATATGGGATATTATCCGTATTCTCTTCATGTTTTGTTGCCGTCTGTGTTCCACTGACCCCAACATAACCATCCACATACTTCTCATTTTGTAAAAAATAATCTGTAATCTTTACATCCGGCATTGGATCATTTCCTGTACTAACGATCAATGTGTAAGTTAAATATGCTTTTCCGCCTTCTTCGCTATATTCAGGACTTGTTTTCAAAACATTTAATTCCCCAAGTCTTGCATCGCTGTTTTCTTCAAAATTCAAATGAATGGTTGTATTTCCTATTACTACATTTTGTTCTGGATTTTTTTTGATTTGCTCCGTATCAGCTTTTGAATAAACCGTAAAATTTCCATTAATTTTCTTATGTTCATCTTCATCCTGTTGTAAAAAAGATTCTTCAAATTTTAATTTTACAGTTCTTGTATTCTCATCAATAGAAATTGTACCGACGGTATTATGATCTGCATCCTGAATTGTATTATTAGCCACCGTTGAATCTTTAAATAATTGTGGCAATTTGTAAGTTAATGTTCCCCCATTTTCTATCAACATTTTCGCATCAATATCATCATAGTGAATGGTCGTCTTTAATCTAGCATCCGCAGAAATGTTCTTTGTCTGATCATCAATCTTTATCCATTCTTTTTCTGATTGATATTCTATCGTGGCCGATTGTATAAAAGAATCTATTTCCACAGATGATTTTTGTAAATTTTCTGATGATGCTAACGTCATGTAAGGATGAACTATGCTGGTTATCATACAAATAGAAACCAGAACTATCATGAGTTTTTTCCCTATGCGATTCATATATTGTCCCCCTCGATGTATAATTTTTTGTTATATATGAATAGTTCATTGACTATCAACTGTTCTTTTTTTCAAAGCAGAATTATACAACGGTTTTTTTTTATATTCAATACCTTTATCTCAAATTTTATATAAAAAAATTGTGCAGAATATTCGCTTATACTCTGCACAATTTACTCTTTTATTTTCTAAATATAATTATCTTTTTTCAACACCCATTGTGACCTTTTCACCATTGATGTTCCACTCTTTTGTATATCCTGAAACTTCTCCGGCTTTTACTTCATCTGCGAGAACATCTCCAGCAATCGCTGATTCATTCTTTCCGATCAAAGAAGCAGCTTTTTCACTTCCTTCATAAGACAATGTAATATGATCTGTCACTTCAAATCCAGCTTCTTTTCTCATAGATTGGATCTTGCTGACAACTTCACGGACGAATCCTTCTTCTAACAGTTCTTCGGATAAGTTTGTATCAAGTACAACTGTCACCCCGTTGTCTGCCTCTGTTACAAATCCTTCCTGTTTTACCATTTCAATTAACAGATCCTCTTCTGCTAATTCTACTGGTGTTCCGTCAACTTCAAATGTTAATACTCCCTTAGAGTCTAATTCAGCTTTCGCTTCATTACCATCAACGTTTGCAAGATAATTACGGATTCCTCCAACTAGTTTACCATATTTTGGTCCAACTGTTTTTAACTGTGGTTTAAAGTTATATGTTGTAAAGTTTGATACATCATCTGTGAAAGTAATGTTTTTAACATTTAATTCGTCTAAGATAATTGCTTCATCATAATCTGGAAGTGTTGCATCTGCTTTTACATACATCTGTCCGATTGGCTGACGATTTTTGATCGCTGCACTGTTTCTGCAAGCACGTCCAAGAACAACAATCTTTAACACGAGATCCATATCTGCTTCCAGTTTTTCATCTACCTGTTCTGCATGATATACAGGGAAATCACATAAATGAATGCTTTCCTTTGCATTTACATCAACGCTTCTTACAATGTTCTGGTAAATTTCTTCTGTCATAAACGGAATCATTGGTGCTGCTGCCTTACATACAGTTACAAGTGCTGTATATAAAGTCATATATGCATTGATTTTATCCTGTTCCATTCCTTTCGCCCAGAAACGATCACGGCAACGTCTTACATACCAGTTACTCATATCATCAACAAATTCCTGTAATGCTCTTGCAGCTTCCGGAATTCTATAATTTCCAAGGTTGTCGTCTACAGATTTTACCATTGTATTCATCTTAGATAACAGCCATTTATCCATAACCGATAATTTATCGTAATCTAATTCATGTTTTGTCGGATCAAACTGATCAATTTCTGCATATAAAACATAGAATGCATAAGTATTCCATAAAGTACCCATGAATTTACGCTGTCCTTCTGTTACCGCTTTCGCATGGAAACGATTTGGAAGCCATGGTGCACTATTTGTATAGAAATACCAACGAATTGCATCTGCTCCATGTTCTTCTAATGCTTCAAAAGGATCAACAGCATTTCCTTTGGACTTACTCATCTTCTGTCCATTTTCATCCTGTACATGTCCTAAGACAACAACATTTTTATATGGTGCCTTATTAAATAATAAAGTAGAAATTGCCATTAGAGAATAGAACCATCCACGAGTCTGGTCAACCGCTTCAGAGATAAAGTTTGCAGGGAAATTATCCTCAAAAATCTCTTTGTTTTCGAATGGATAATGCCACTGTGCAAATGGCATAGATCCTGAATCAAACCAGCAGTCAATTACTTCTTCCACACGATGCATTGGTTTTCCACAATGTGGACACTTGATTGTTACTTTATCAATATATGGACGATGAAGTTCAATATCGTCTGGACAATTATCAGACATACTCTTCAGTTCTTCGATGGAACCAATGGAATGCTGATGTCCACATTCTTCACACTCCCAAATATTTAATGGAGTTCCCCAATAACGGTTTCTTGAAATACCCCAATCTTGTACATTTTCCAGCCAGTCACCAAAACGGCCTTTACCAATGCTTTCTGGTACCCAGTTTACTGTATTATTATTTGCAATCAACTGATCTTTTACTTCTGTCATCTTGATAAACCATGATTCTCTTGCATAGTAAATCAATGGTGTATCACAACGCCAGCAGTGAGGATAGCTATGTTCAAATTTTGGTGCATCATATAACAATCCACGTCCATCCAGATCTTTTAATACTTCTGGATCTGCTTTCTTTACAAACAGCCCTGCAAATGGTGTCTCCGGTGACATTTCACCTTTTTCATCAACGAGCTGTACGAATGGCATATCATATTTACGTCCGACTTTCGCATCATCTTCACCAAAAGCAGGTGCAATATGAACGATACCAGTACCATCTGTCAATGTTACATAACCATCACATGTTACATAAAACGCTTTCTTATGCTGTTTTTCTGCAACTTTTGCAGCACAGTCATATAATGGTTCGTATTCTTTATATTCCAGTTCTTTTCCTTTATAAGTCTCCAAGACTTCATATGCAGGTGTTCCAGCTTCTTCATCTGCAAGTTTTCCAAGAACAGTATCAAGCAATGCTTCTGCCATATAATAAACATAACCATCGGCTGCTTTGACTTTTGCATAAGTTTCATCTGGATTTACACAAAGACCAATATTCGATGGCAAAGTCCATGGTGTTGTTGTCCATGCCAGGAAATATGCATCTTCATCTTTTAATTTAAAACGAACAATTGCAGAACGTTCTTTAACATCTTTATATCCCTGTGCAACTTCCTGTGCAGACAGTGGAGTTCCACAACGAGGACAGTAAGGTACAATTTTAAATCCTTTGTATAAAAGACCTTTGTCCCAAATTTGTTTTAAAGCCCACCATACAGACTCGATAAAATTGTTGTCATATGTGATATATGGATGTTCCATATCTGCCCAGAAACCTACAGTATCGGAGAAATCTTCCCACATACCTTTATATTTCCAAACACTTTCTTTACATTTTTTGATGAATGGTTCCATACCATATTTTTCAATCTGGTCTTTTCCATCCAATCCAAGCATTTTTTCAACTTCCAGTTCTACCGGAAGACCATGGGTATCCCATCCTGCTTTACGAATAATCTTATGACCTTTCATTGTCTGATAACGTGGAATCATATCTTTAATAACACGAGTCAATACATGGCCAATATGAGGTTTTCCATTTGCTGTTGGAGGTCCATCATAGAAAGTATATGTTGGATCATCTTTTCTTTCTTCGATACTTTTTTCAAAAATGTCATTGTCTTTCCAGAACTTTACGGTCTCTTTTTCACGATCCACAAAGTTCAAATCAGAAGATACTTTTTTGTACATTCTCTTTTTCTCCTTCTAAAATTTAATATAAAAGAATCTTTTTGTGCTATTGCACAAAAAAAGACGCTGCCCCAAATAGGACAACGTCGTTGCTTTTAAACCACCTATTTCACATACTATCATATGTTATCCCGTTAACGGAGGATACCGGCACAGCCTACTTCTTTCAGCCTGCAGCTTGGGAGTGATCTTCCTTCCTATTTTACTTGCATCCGGCTTCCACCATCCCGAACTCGCTCAAGCGTTCATCATAGAAGTACTGTCTCCTTCATTGCCTTTCTTCATATGGAATTATCTTACCACCATAGAGATGGATTCGTCAATATCGAAATGTAAGTTTTTATGCTATGATAACAATGCTTATGTTTTATTGATTTATTTTTGTTTATCAATATATCATCCATTTTCCAAAATATAGATACTATTTATAACCATGTGTACTTGTATCGTTTTTTATTTTTTAAAATTTTTTCACCCTTGTACCTCAAATATTTTTAGTTTCTTTGTAATTTTACACATTTTTAACTTTTTCTTAACCAAGTTTCCTATTATCTTACATGCTTTTATGCTAGAATATAATTTAGTTTATACGTTTTTTGGAGGTGCTATTTTGTTAAAAATCGGAATGCTGACAAGCGGTGGTGACTGTCAAGCTTTAAATGCAGCCATGCGCGGCGTGATCAAAGGATTACACACAAAAACAAATGATTTTGAAATCTATGGATTTCAAGATGGATATAAAGGTTTGATTTATGGAAATGTCAAACGTATGACACCAGATGATTTTTCTGGTATTCTTACCCGTGGTGGAACAATTCTTGGAACATCCAGACAGCCTTTTAAAAAGATGCGGATTCCCGATGAGAATGGTCTGGATAAAGTTGAAGCAATGAAGAGTAATTATCATAAGCTTAACCTTGACTGTCTTGTGATTCTTGGTGGAAATGGAACGCATAAAACAGCAAATCTTCTTCGTGAAGAAGGACTCAATGTTGTAACGCTTCCAAAAACGATTGATAATGATCTTTGGGGAACCGACATGACGTTTGGTTTTCAAAGTGCCGTTGATATCGCAACAGATACCATTGATCGAATTCATACGACAGCTTCTTCTCATAGCCGCGTTTTCATTATTGAAGTTATGGGCCATAAAGTAGGGCATGTTACCCTTCATGCAGGTATTGCCGGTGGAGCTGATATCATTCTGTTACCGGAAATTCCTTATGATATTAATAAAGTTACAGAAGTAATTGAAAAACGTTCAGCTGCCGGGAAAAAATTTACAATCCTTGCAGTGGCAGAAGGTGCAATTTCTAAAGAAGATGCAAAACTGAAAAAGAAAAAATATAAAGCAAAACTAGCTGAAAGAAGATTTCCTTCTGTTGCCTATCAAATTGCTTCCGAAATTGAACAGAAATTAGATAAAGAAGTTCGTGTTACCGTTCCCGGTCATACACAACGCGGTGGTTCTCCATGTGCATATGACAGAGTAATTGCGACAAGAGTTGGAGCCGCTGCTGCAGAATTGATTTTAAATAAAGAATACGGCTACATGATTGCTATTCGGAATGGTGAAACACAAAAAGTGCCGCTTTCTGAAGTTGCTGGCAAACTAAAATACGTAGATCCAGAATGTAAGATGATCCAGGAAGCAAAAACCATTGGCATTAGTTTTGGTGATTAGAAATTCATTTTAATGATAAAAACCACTGAACAGACAAAAAGTCTGTTCAGTGGTTTTTTTATCGATCTAGTACAGTCAGAGCTGTCACTCCTCCAACAATACAAACAATTCCCATAATATCCATTGCTCCAAATACATCTCCAAGAACCATTACGGAAAGAATAGTAGATACCAGCGGTTCCACACATCCGAGCATACTTCCCTGTACAGGCCCAAGCATGGAAATTCCTCGCAGATAACAACAAAACGCCACGATGGTTCCTACCACTACAACACCTGTCGTCATCAGAATGGTCATTCCATCCCAGTGCCCAGGTACTTCCCAAACTTTTGTAAATGGAGCCACCATAATTCCACCAAGCAACATCCCCCATCCAGTAATTTCCATGGTTCCATATTCTATCATCAGTTTTCCTGGCTGTATACTATAAATAGCAAATGCCACTGCAGAAAATAATCCCCAAAATAATGCCTGATCTGTAATTGCAAGGTTATGCACATTTCCATGTGTCGCAAGAAGAAAAACTCCACAAATAACTGCAATCAATACAATCATTTCTATCACTTTGGGAATTCTCTTTTCAACAAATATACAAAAAAACATAATGAATACCGGTGCGGAATACTGAAGAACTGTTGCTGTCATATTTTTTATATTGAATAAATATTTTCCCATAACACCAGACATTCCCCAGCAAGATCCTCCTATAATAGTGAAACACATTCCTTTGATCTTCTGATTCATTTCCGTACACCTCATCTTTTTTCTTTTGCTGGCTATACTATATCTATAGGATACTCTTTTTGTCAAGTTTTTCCTTTTCTTGACACAAGTATGAAATCGGACTAAAATATACCTTATGATTTTTAAGTATGAAATCGGACTAAGGAGGTTTTTATGAAATTTAAACAGAATCGTGATATGAAAGAATTTGATCGACTTTATCGAGAGGAAGAAGGCATTTATCATAAAATTGCGCTCTCACTTCATCTAACGAATACTGCTTTTCTTATTTTATATTGCATGATGGAACTAGAAGATGGATGCCTTCAAAAAGATGTCTGTGAAATGTATCAATTAAGTAAACAGACAGTCAATTCTTCAGTAAAATCTCTTGAGAAAAAAGGATTTTTAACAAGAAAGCCTGGAAAAGGACGGGATATGCATCTATATTTTACAGAATATGGATTACATTTTACAGAACAAAACATCGGACCCGTTTTTGAAATGGAAAATGCTACATTTTCTGGAATGTCTGAAGAAGAAAAAGCACAACTACTTTATCTTACAAGAAAACGAGTTCAACTTTTAAAGGAAAACATGCAAAAATTTTTAAAATAATATAATAATAGAAAGGATTTTATTTATGAAAATTCAATTATCTGATCATTTTACTTACCGGCGCTTGATCCGGTTTATTTTTCCTTCCATTATTATGATGATCTGTACTTCTCTATATAGTATCATCGATGGACTTTTTGTTTCCAATTATGTTGGAAAAACTGCATTTGCAGCTGTCAATCTAATTCTCCCAGTCGCTATAGGTGTTGCTGCTCTTGGCTTTATGATTGGTTCTGGAGGAAGCGCGATTGTTGCAAAAGCGCTTGGAGAAAAGAAACAAAAAGTTGCAAGAGAATATTTTTCCATGCTTATTTTCATTGCTCTTGGCTTTAGCATCGCTATTTCAATCGTTGGTTTTTTCTCTGTGCAAAAAATTTGTATGGCTCTTGGAGCATCTGGACAGCTATTGGAATATAGTTCTGCCTATGGACGTATTATGTTTATCTCACAGCCTTGCTTTATGATGCAGACAATTTTTTATAATTTTTTTATTGTCGCAGAAAAACCATCTTATGCTCTTCGTCTTTCTCTGATTTCTGGATTTTTAAATGTACTTTTTGACTATATTTTTATTGTTGTTTTTGGATTTGGAATTCAGGGAGCTGCCATTGCAACAGCCATTGGAGAATACGTTGGTGGAATTGTCCCATTGATTTATTTTGCACGAGAAAACTCTACTCCGTTAAAATTTGTAAAGCCTGTTTTTCGACCAAGAGTTCTTTTGCAAACTTGCTTTAATGGTTCTTCTGAGTTAATGACAAATGCATCTTCTTCCATTGTAAACATGCTTTATAACCATCAACTGATGAATCTTGCTGGAGAAAATGGCGTTGCCGCCTATGGAGTCATCATGTATTCGAATTTTATTTTTAATGCAATCTATCTTGGTTATTCCATGGGAAGTGCTCCAATTACAAGTTATCATTATGGTGCCGGAAATCACAAGGAATTGCATAATATTTTAAAGAAAAGCTTAACACTGATCGCAATCACTGGTATTTTTTTAACTCTTCTATCTGAATTTTTCGCCCATCCTTTGATCCATATTTTTGTAGGATATGATGCACAATTATTTGCCATGACACTACACGGTTTCCGTATTTATGCCATCTGTTATCTGATTAATGGATTTAATATCTGGGGATCTGCATTTTTTACAGCTTTAAGCAATGGCTTAGTATCAGGTATTATTGCCTTCCTGCGTACACTGCTGTTTCAGGTTGGCGCCATCATGCTTTTACCAGTTTTCTTTGGAATCAACGGAATTTGGTCTGGAGTTGGATGTGCCGAACTTCTGACATTGATTGTCACGATTTTTTTCCTAATTCGCAAGCGACATCAATATCATTACGTATAAAAAGTCCATACTGGACGAGTTTCTTTCAATATTGTATAATCTTTTACAAGCTGTCAAAACGTGAAAGGAGTTTCTTAATATGAAAGATTCTTTGAGAAATGAGATGTTAAAGAAAATATGTGTCCGTGATGGGGATAAAATCCTGGATGTTGGATGTGGAGATGGTACTTTTCTTACAGAACTAACACAGTGGCGTGAAGCCGAAGGTTATGGTACGGATCCATCCGCTGACAATGTTCAAAAAGCTCTTGCAAATCATCCGGAATTGCATATTGAAAAAGGAGACTGTGATCTTCTTGATTTTGATGATAATATGTTTCGCATCATTACTGTATGTGATGACTTTCATACATTTAAGGATCCAGAAAAATTTATTAGAGAAGCAACTCGTGTTCTGGCTCCAGGTGGAAGACTTTATATCGGAGAAGTAGCCCTTCCAGAGGTCTTACGAATCATAGCAAATATTCCAACTTATCTAATTTCCTCAAGAAAAAGTAAGTTTCATTCTACTTATGAAATACTAAACTATTTCAAACTAGCAGGACTTACAAAATTTCGTGTTTTTACAAAAAAAAGGCTTTTGCTCGTTTCCGCAAAAAAGCCTCTTTAATCGTATAAGGAGATGACATCCGTCATCTCCTATTTTATCATCCAGCCAAGGTAATGATTCTTACGAATTTCTTCCACAGTTTTTTCTCCAAGCAGTTGTTTCAATTTCTGTTCCGCTTTTTGATTGATGGTTACTTTTTCATTTTTTGTAATACAAAGATCTGGAAACATGACACACCACCAATTATGCCCCTTGGCTTTTCCAATATCCACACGGATCGCATCATAAATTCCTTCTGGGAATATATAATTTGCGTATTGTTTTCTCGGAAATTTTTCTGTGGTAAAATGCACCTGAACTTTTCTACTGTTCCCTATTATTTTTTTAGATACTTTTTGTATTTCCTGCTGCTTATTTTTTAAAACTTGCATCGCTTGTTTTTTTGTATTTGCCTGTTCCATGTATGGACTAATATAATCAATAACCGCATCTCTTACTTTTAATTTCTGCTGCTGATCATATACACTATCACTATTGGCGCGAATATGAAAACGAACAACATTTTCCTTTAAATCCTCCTTTACTTTAACAGATGCCCTAAGAATACCCACACATAAAAATAAAGCAATAAAAAATATTAAAAAAATGAGAACCTTTCTATGATATTTCTTTTTCATAGTAAAAGAATTCCCGTTTTTTCTTTTTTTATTACAGGTATCATATGAATTTCTTTTTGCTTATCAAACAAAAAGAAATCCTGCGATAAGAAATAGAATTCCTGTGATTAGCGCTGATATGATAAAGTATGGTTGACAAACAATATATTGTTCATATACTTTGACTCGACATGATCTTGCAGAAATAATCCCAAGATCTGATACAACACAGGCATTTGCACCAAATAAGGAAGCTGAAATGAGTGCCCCAAGACAAAGCGGCACATTGGCCCCTACATGTGGCAGCACTACAAGAAGTACCGGAATAGCAATCTGATACAAAGTGTAATTTAAACTATAAAGATACTCTGTGCAGCTGAAAAATGCAAAAATCAAAAATGGAATTAAACTTGCAAATGGGATAGCCCCACAAACTGTCTCTACAAAAGATTCCATTCCCATCGTATACATGACTTCCTGTATGCTGTAACCAAGCATCAAAATAATGACCATATCCGACATATCCAGGAAACCATCTACAATGCATTGTACATATTCACTAATTGTCATGATGCCCTGGCAAATAAATAATAGTCCTGTTACAATTGTTGCAATTCCAAAGGCAAGATAACAGTTTAATCCAGTTGCAATTAATGCTACGACAATAACAATAATTGGAAGAATGAGATTTAAAATACTTACATTTTTCTTCCTTGGATCAGTATCATCAAAATCTTCTTCCTCTTTTTCTGAACCATCTTCCAAAGCTCCCATCTGAATTCCCTGTTCTGCCATTTCATAAGCTCTTTTCATCTGTCCAATCTTTGGAAAAATTCCAAGAGCAAATAACAAAGCTACGATACATGCGACAATCGCATAAAACATAAATGGGATCGTATGAAGGAAAATATTCGTCGCCTGCGCTCTCCCATGAACATTTTTTGCAGCAGCAATCTGATAGATAACAAAATATCCCCACGCACCAAATGGAAGCATATCTGAAATACAAATGCTAAAGGTTCGGATAACATAAGCAAGTGCCAAACGTGGTTTTTTAATAGCATCAATCAATGGTGAAAAGGAAGCTCCCGCCGTTAAAACGGAAACATAATCATCGATGGAAGTTGCCCCTGCATAAATTCCAGATGCTGCCAAAATCATTTTTTCATTTTTTCCAAAACGAGAAGTTACAAAATCTGCAAAGGCTTTTGTACTTCCACTTCGTTTTAACGCAATGATGATACCTCCGCACAGAAAGAATGACATATACATTTCGATATTTTCCTTATCTGCCAGCACACTTTCCAGATCATTGAAGAATCCTCCAACAGCGCCAAACTTATACCATAAAATATACATAGAAAATGTTCCAAGAACAAGGCTGCTCATTACATCTTTTGTCACCAGCGCATAGACAAACAGACCTGCAAGCGGAGCTAAAATTAGAATTGTTCCATTTACAAGTCCTTTGGGCAAACAGAAAAAAATGACATTTAAAATTAGATAAAATGTCCATAGTTTTACCATTTTTGCATCAATATGTTTTGGATTCAATCCATAGATCATTCGTTTTAAAATATTCTTGCTATTCATAAGAAGCCCTCTCCCTTCTCTTAAAAAATAGAAGAAAAAGAGCCAAAGATACCTTGATTTCTGACATCCTTGCCTCTTTTTCTATTTCTTCTTATCGATCACTCTTGAATCTATCATACCGCAATGCGCTGATATCTACAACTGTATCTTCTCCTTCTACCATTTGAGAGAGCATTAAACCAACTGCTGGTGCTGTTCCAAATCCATGTCCTGTAAATCCACAGGCAAGAATTAATCCTGGCACTTCGTCCACAGGACTGATGACTGGAACACCATCAATACAAAGGTCCAACCATCCACCCCAGCTTCTTACTACTTTTGCATCTTTTAATGCTGGAATATAACCCATAATAGCACGACATCCAGCAGACATTGTCAGAGAAGAAGTAGAAAGATCTTCTATTGGCTTATCGATTGCTTCTTCCAATCCACATTCAGATCCAAAAACAAAAGAGCCATGTGTGGACTGATGTCCATAAAAGTCTGCATCTGCAGTTCCAAGCATCTGATCAAACATATGTGGCTGCATTTCTGTTACAAGTGCTTCCTCAAAGTATTTTGTCATTGGAATATCGATTCCAACCGTTCTTGCGATTTCTCGACTTTCATATCCTGCAACAAGAATAATTGTTTCTCCTTCAAATACTGTTCCGTCTTCTACTACAACCTGTCTTGCTTTTCCTTTTATCTTTTTAATTTCTTTTACTGGTGCTCCTTTTACAAAAGAAACTCCAAGTTCTACCGCTCTTTTATAATAAGCAAGGGTTGTCATTAACGGATTAGCATGCCCATCCGTTGGACACCAACTCGCACCTATGATTTCATCAGAAAGATACGGGTTAATCTCTTTTACTTCTTTTCCATCAATCATACGCACATCCAAACCAACAGACTGTGCGTTTGTTGCTAATTTATTCAGTTTCTTTAAATGTTCTTCTGTTTTTCCTAAACGAAGGTTTCCCTTTTGACAATATTCGACATCTACACCAAGCTCTTCAGATAATGTCGGCCACTGATGTTGAATGGCATACATTGCGTATGGAAGTTCTCTTATATCACGACCTGACTGACGAACACCTCCACCATTTCGGCTAGAACCTCCATGTCCAATACTATCCGAAGCTTCCAGTACAATTACATCTTTGATTCCACGTTTTGCAAGATAATAGGCTGCGGCACATCCGTTGACACCACCACCAATAATAATAACTTCTGCTGTTGTCTTCATTATTTGTCACCTCCATCTCTTCCCAGGATTTCCATTTCAATCGGACGCATCGGCGCTCTAGAAGTTGCTGGTTCTACCTGTGCAGGAGAAACATGGAGTTCTCTTGCAACAATTCCTTTCACCAGTTTCCCACAAGTCTGTCCCTGGCAAAGACCCATTCCTGTTCTTA
This sequence comes from Anaerostipes sp. MSJ-23, assembly GCF_018918155.1. Taxonomy (GTDB): domain Bacteria; phylum Bacillota; class Clostridia; order Lachnospirales; family Lachnospiraceae; genus Anaerostipes. Next base: position 28,303 of record NZ_JAHLPY010000002.1, on the reverse strand, counting down.
AAAATCTTCGGATTTCTTCTATTGTAAACATTCCTGCATGAACTGCCTGTCTGATTTCGCCTTTGGTTACCTCCTCGCATCGGCACACCAGCATATCATCATCCGGCTGCGGCACGAATTCACCAATTTCTTTTAATTTATCATCTACATTAATCATTCTCTTTTCCCTCCTATGCCTTGTAAAAACGTGCTTTCATAGCCATATCTTTTGGTACTTTTACAGTAAGAAGATTCGTATGATCAAATGCTTTGGAAGTCTTTACTCCAAGAACTTCTGCATCACATACATAAGAACCACTTCGATCCAATGCCTTTCCTTTATCTCCTGCCTTTGGAAGCGGTAAAAATTCATAAGGCATTGTAATTGTTGCATAATCCTCTTCATAGGTTTCATCAACCAGGAAAATGGCCTGACCAGAACATGAAGCAACACACATACCACATCCGATACATTGTTTTGTTGTATCTACAACTGGAAGTGATGTAATATTATCTCCAATGGTAATACATCCTTTTGGACATGCATCCTGACAAGGATTACATGGTATATTTTGTGTACATTCCATTACCGGATGAACACCAATCGTATGGGTAACTCCCGGATATTTTTCAATTTCGTCATCAGATACATAACCTTTTTTTAGAAGATTCATGGAAATATCAATTCCTTCTTCTGTCTTTGTTAACATTTTTCCTCTATTTTTCGGAGCAAACATTCCCTGACGCAGACTATCTAATGCTCCTTCCAATTCTTTACATTTTTGATCTCGTTCCTCTTCTTTTAAATATCCAAGAGAAGCTGCAATAGAAACTCCTGCCATTCTGCCTTCAATCATTGCTGAACTTGCTTCTTCAATGCTTGATACATCACCTGCCGCAAAAACACCAGCAACCGAAGTTTCACCAAACTCATCGCATTCTGGAATGTATCCGCCTGGTGTATCTTTCATTTTGCATCCAGCCTGTTTTAACAATTGTGACATTGGAGATAACCCAACAGCAACACAAATCGTATCAACATCAAAATGTTTTTCCGTACCAGGAATAAACTGAAATTTATCGTCAACCTGCGCAATTGTCACGCCTTCCACTTCCTCTTCTCCTTCAGCTTCCATAATTGTATGAGAAAGATAAAAAGGGACTCCACATCTAGATACTTTGGCTGCATGGACACCATAACCACCAACGCGAGGTGCAGCATCTACAAGCGCAACAACATCACATCCAGCCTGCAAAAGCTGGAAACTTACAACAAGTCCTACATTACCGGTACCAAGCATAAGAATTCTCTCACCTGGCTTAATATGATGAAGATTCATCATGGTCTGAGCAGCTCCTGCTCCAATGACTCCTGGTTTTGTCCATCCTTTAAATGTAACCATATTTTCACTTGCACCAGTTGATACAAGAACAGAATCTCCTTTAAAATGTTTGATTTCATCTCCAATTTTTACGGTTACTTCTTTTTCTTCATATAACCCGACAACCGTTGCATTTAAGACAACTTCCACACCATATTTTTCGGCTTCAGCAAGAAGTTCTTCCCCAATCTTAAATCCACGAATCTTTGCTTTATGTTCTTTTGATCCAAAGAACTTATGAATCTGTTTAAATAACTGTCCTCCCGGTTTTGCATTTTCATCAAAAACAACAGGTTTCATTCCACATTTTGCAGCCTCAATTGCAGCAGATAATCCTGCAGGTCCAGCTCCAATTACTATCAAATCATATCGTTTCATTGCTTCTTCCTCTCCTTTCCTACTGTTCCTCTTTTGCAGTCACTCCATACTGTGTCTGTACTGTCATTCCTTCTTCCAAAGGAGTAATGCATGTACGCACATTAGGCTTTCCATTTACAATCATAACGCAGTCGGTACATCTTCCAATCGCACAAAAAACACCTCTTGGTTCATGCCTTTTTTTTGTATAACGATGCACCATGACTCCAGCAGCTCTTAAAGCAACTGCAATTGGTTCTCCCTCGAGTCCTTCCAACGTTTTTCCATCATATGTAAAAGTTACTATTTTCTTTTCTGGGCTTTCTCCTAAAATTGGATGTTCCATAATTCTGTCCATATTTTTTCCCTCCGTATTCTTTCTTCTATTCTAAAATGCTACCGGTTCATCCCAAAGATTTAACATTGTTCCAATGCCTTCTTTCTTCGCTTTCTGATAACATTCATATCCCCACGCTACATCTTGTATTGGCATTCCCTCAATCGATACAAGGAAAATTTCATCCAGATTCTTACGACCTTCACTCTTTCCATTGATCACGTCTGCAAGATTGGTCACATCTTTACGATTGATTTTTCCATCTCTTTGTAAGAAGACCAGATCCTCTCCAACGGTTCCCATATGTTTACGATCTCCATTATCCAGATACTCATCTCCATCTTCATTGGCATAATCAACATACATTTGCCAATTATCTACAACCTTACGGAAGGACATCTCATCTTCCCAAGTAAGATTCAATCCATTTGTAGAAATAACAACAGCTCCAGGTTTCAACCATTCTTTCTTTAATACTGGCCAGTGATCCGGCATAACCGATGCTGCTTCACAAATAATATCTGCATCCTTCACAGCATCCTTTACCTCTCCACATATTTCAATTGTTTTAATTTGTGGAAAATGTTCCTCAATAAATTTCTTCATTTTCTGTGCCGTCTTTGACTGCGGTGTACTTCCAACCATTTTTACTGTATGAATGGTTGGAAATTTTGCAACAAAGGCTCTCATACAAGCTCGATTGATAACCCCTGGTCCAATCAGTGCTACAGTATCACTATCTTTTCTTGCAAAATATTTTGCGGCCAGACCAGGCATTGCTCCAGTTCTCATAGAACTTAACAAATTTGCTGACATGTAACAAAGTGGTGCACCTGTTTCTACGTCATTTAAAGTTGCCATCAAAATAGATCTCGGATAACCTCTTTTTCTGTTTCTTCCATTTGAACCATACCACTTCTGGCCTGCAATATGAAAACGACCTCCAAGATATGCCGGCATCGCAATAAATCGTCGATCAGCAGAATCATTGATCGGAAAATCATCAATATCAGATTCATCTGGAAATTCCAGCATCAATCCATGTGCATTATGATCCGGACCTCCCATCAGATAGTCGCCTTTTCCAAGCAAGGATACAACTTCTTCCATTGTATCCACACATCTTCCAGCATCTAAAACACCTGCTTTGATCATGTCCTGTTCATTCAAATATAAAAAATCAATTCTTGAATCATTACTCATTGCATCTCTTCTCCTCTCCGATCTTTTGTTATCCTTTCAATGCAAAAGAGGCGCCATGCCATTTCTGACAAAAGCGCCTCTTTGCTCTTTTTTCTTCTTTTCTATTTGCTCACATTATAAACTCTGGTATAATACTAGGGTCAATAGTTTTTTGAAAATTTTTTGCATTTATTTTAAGAAAGGAACTTTTATGGATTCAAAAGAATACTTTCGGATAGGAGAATTATCCCATTTATACAATATCGGGCTGGATTCCATCCGTTATTATGAAAAAATGGGAGTTTTAAAACCAGTTCGTGATCCTCATAATAATTATCGTCTCTATTCCCTCAAAGATATCCGGAAAATGACAACAATCCGAGAACTTTTAGACCTAAATTTTTCAATGGAACAGATTCGGGATTTTGAAAATCATCGAGATCTTAATCATTCTTTTCATCTTTTAGAAGAAGAACTTGATGTCATCAATGAATCAATTAAAAAACTTATAAAAACAAAACAGAGTATTCAAACAAGACTCTCTTCCATACGGCATGCACTCCTCCTTCAAAAGCAAAAAGGAATTCGTATTGCTCATTTTCCAGAACGTTACTGCATCATGATCAGTGATACCAACCTTCCCGATGCTTATGTGGATTATGCAATTATCAAATATACAAAAAATCATCCGGAATCTTCTATCAACACGATTGGTTCCTGCGACTGTTACACTTTAGATCTTGCAAACAGCAACCCAAAATCTACACTTTATCGGACGAAAAATGTATTTTACTATTCAGAAGGTTTAAAAGGACAACATAACTATGTTCTTCCGGAAGGGACTTACCTTTGTGTAACCTATACTGGATCTTATGATTATACAAAAAAATGGGTTCCAAAAATGTTAGATTATGCGAAAAAACATGATATGGAAGTTCTTTCTGATCCAATGGAATTTTGCTATGTCAATGAATATGAAACAGCCAATGAAAATGAGTACATTACCGATGTTCAAATTCAGGTATCTTCCACATAATTTTATTTTACGTTTTTTGTATACTTGCATTTTTTACTTGACGAACCTTACCTTTCTGTAGTATCTTGTTGCTACAAGGTCATACGACTGACGGAATCGTGGAATTAACCACAAGGAACTATGATCATTTACAAAAGCCGACCGTCTGGGCAATTTGCCTGGAGGTGCGGCTTTTTTTATTATCCTGATAACAAAACAGGACAATAAAAAAAGCTGCGAAGATGTACAAGCTTATCTGTCATTTTAATCTCCATTAAAAATCTCGATTTTTTATCTTCACAACCTCCAGGCAATCTTTTCATCGATAACGTCACACTATGAAAGGAGGCAGCTTATGACGCTTGGCCACATCCATTCTATGGAATCTATGGGACTCGTCGACGGACCTGGCATCCGCACCGTTATATTTTTTCAAGGATGCGCGCTCCGCTGCAAATTTTGTCACAATCCGGACACATGGGATTTTTCATGTGGAGAACTGACAAAACCAGAAGAACTCGTCAAAAAAATATGCCGCTTTAAACCGTATTTCAAAAATGGCGGAGGTGTCACCTTCTCCGGTGGAGAACCCTTAATGCAACCAGACTTTCTTTTTGAAGTACTCAAACTTTGTAAAGCAGAAGGTATTCATACATGCATTGATACCGCAGGTTATGGCATGGGAAATTATGATGAGATTCTTTCTTATACAGACCTGGTCTTACTGGATATTAAACATATCAATCCAACAAATTATCAGGAAATAACTGGTCAGTCCATAGATCGATTCAACCAGTTTCTCAAAGCATTAAATAAACATCAGACCCCTATTTGGATTCGCCATGTAGTCATACCAGGAATCACGGATCATCCGATTCACATAAAACAACTAAAAGACTATATCAACAACATCTCAAACGTACAGAAAGTAGAATTACTCCCATATCACTTACTAGGAGTCAACAAATATAAAACCATGAAACTTTCTTATCCACTTAGCAATATACCTGCCATGGATAAAGATAAAACAGCAAAACTACAGCAAAAATTTTTTGGAGGATATGATTATGTTTAACGAATGGAATGGATTTAATGGAGGAAAATGGGAAAAAGAAATCAACGTCAGAGATTTCATCCAAAAGAATTATAAATTATACGAAGGCGATGATTCTTTCTTAGCCGGACCTACAGACAAAACAAAGGCTGTCTGGGGAAAGTGTGAAGAATTATTATTGGAAGAAATGAAAAAAGGAATTCTCGATGTAGAAACGGATATCATTTCCGGTGTTACAAACTTTGCCCCTGGGTACATTGACAAAGAAAATGAAATCATTGTCGGTCTCCAAACAGATGCTCCTCTCAAACGTATGGTAAATTTATACGGTGGAAAACGTATGGCCAAAAGTTCTCTTGAGCAATATGGTTATAAATTAAACGAAGAAATCGATCGCCACTTTCATGAATACAGAAAAACTCATAATGAAGGTGTTTTTGATGCCTATCCAGAGCGTACAAGAAAAGCGCGTCATGCCGGACTTTTGACTGGTCTTCCGGATGCATATGGACGTGGACGTATTATCGGAGACTATCGTCGTGTCGCATTATATGGAATTGACTATCTTATAGCAGATAAGAAAAAAGATCTTTCTGAACTTGATGGACCAATGACAGAAGATCGTATCCGCTTAAGAGAAGAGGTATCTGAACAAATTCGCGCCTTACAGGCGATCAAAGAAATGGCTGCTTCTTACAATATTGATCTTTCAAAACCTGCCGCAAACGCAAGAGAAGCCGTACAAGCAACTTATATGGCATATCTTGCCGGCGTAAAAGAAAATAATGGAGCTGCGACTTCCCTTGGACGTACCTCCACATTCCTTGATATTTATATCGAAAGAGACTTACAAAATGCTACATTAACAGAAGCCGAAGCCCAAGAACTTATTGATCAGTTCATTATTAAGCTGCGTCTTGTTCGCCATTTAAGGACACCAGAATACAATGAATTATTCGGTGGCGATCCAACATGGGTAACCGAATCTATCGGTGGCATTAGTGTCAACGGAAAACCTCTTGTTACAAAAAATTCTTTCCGTTATCTGCACACTCTTTATAATCTTGGGACAGCACCAGAGCCAAACCTTACGATTTTATGGTCCGAAAAACTGCCTGCAAACTTTAAACGCTTCTGTTCTAAAGTTTCTATTGATACAGATTCTATTCAATACGAAAATGATGATGTGATGCGTCCTGTTTATGGAGATGACTATGCGATTGCGTGCTGTGTATCTGCAATGAAGGTTGGAAAACAAACGCAGCTATTTGGAGCAAGATGCAATCTTGCCAAATCTCTTCTATATGCAATTAATGGTGGAATTGATGAACGATATGGCACGGAAATTGTCCCTGGAATCGAACCAATAACTGACGAAATTCTTGACTTTGATAAAGTTATGGAAAATTATAAAAAAGTAATGGCCTATGTCGCAGAATTATATGTAGATACTGTTAATATTATCCATTACATGCATGATAAATACGCTTATGAGGCAAGCCAGTTTGCTCTTCATGACACAAATCTCGAGCGAATTGCCGCTTATGGAATCGCTGGACTTTCTATTGCCGCTGATTCTTTATCCGCTATCCGCTATGCAAAAGTAAGACCAATCCGCAATGAACAAGGCATTGCTACAGATTTTGAAACGATTGGAGACTTCCCGAAATATGGAAATGATGATGATCGCGCAGATGATATTGCTGTCAATATCGTTACTTATTTCTCTGATGAATTAAAAAAACATCCAGTTTATCGAAATGCCATCCATACATTATCTGCATTGACAATTACATCCAATGTTATGTATGGAAAGAAAACCGGAACAACACCAGACGGAAGAAAACTTGGAGAGCCATTGGCTCCAGGAGCAAATCCAATGCATGGACGAGATAAAAATGGAGCACTTGCTTCTCTAAATTCTGTAGCAAAAATTCCTTATCGCGATGTCTGCCAGGATGGTGTATCAAACACTTTCTCTATTGTCCCAGATGCTCTCGGAAAGAATCAGACACAAAGAGAAACAAATCTGACAACAATCTTAGACGGCTATTTTATTCAGGGTGCTCATCACCTAAATGTAAATGTCTTGAAGCGCGAAACATTAGTTGACGCAATGGATCATCCAGAAAAATATCCAACCCTCACAATCCGTGTTTCTGGATATGCAGTAAACTTTAACCGCCTATCTAGAGAGCAACAAGAAGAGGTTGTAAGCAGAACCTTCCATCAAAGTATGTAAAAGATTTCTTCTATAATATATAGAAGAAAAAATCCTGTTTTACAGGATTTTACGCCTGCGGCAGATCGCTTCAGCGACAAATTTCCCCTCTGCCGCAGTTGCGATCTTGCCCGGAAGGCTTTTTTATTTCACAGAGGATTTTATCGAAATTTCCTATGAAAGGACAAAGCATTGTATTTGTACCTTGTACATATGGATTACATAATTCCATATATCCCGGATTGATGCAGATGGTTGCGCATTCAAGCTTTACTCCATCTTTTGTTAAATCTATAATTTCTTCTGGCGTAAATTCTGGTTTTAATACGGAGTAGTCAATGTAACTTGCTAATTCTTTTAAATTCATATCAGCGGCTTTTTTTGTTAATGTTTTCATTCTCATTTTTGATAACAATATTTATTTTTGTTTGTTTTTTACTATTTTATATAAAAATTCCCTTGCGGTCATAAGACCACAAGGGAAGGATGAATTATTATTCAAAATTTTCTAAAATAAAATTGTCTGGAAGTTCTTCGTGGCGAATCACAGGATCTTCATTACAAATGATTGCATCAAAATCTTTACTTTCAATAAAACTGTAAAATCCTTTTACATATAATTTTGAAGAATCCATAAGTAAAAACTTTTTCACAGATAATTTCATAGCTTTTTCTTTAACCGCCATCGTATCCATTTCTGCTGTATAAATGAGACCCCGTTCCAAGTCCACGCCAGCACAGCTGATAAAAGTATAATCAAAATTGAATTTTTCTACACCACTTAGTGTAATCGGCCCCACCGACATACTGTACTCCGGAATATACTTTCCTCCAATGATAAATAATTCTGATTCTCCATCTTCAAATGTATTCGCAACCAAAAGACTATGCGTTACAACTTTAATTTTTTTCCCTTTTAAATATTTGATCATTGGCACAATACTAGTCCCACCATCAAGAAAAATGCAATCTCCTTCCTTGACAAAAGAAGCTGCCTTTTTTGCAACTGCCTCTTTTTCTTTATAGTGTTCCGTACGTTCTTTCATTTTCTTTTCATCCTGTGCAGACAGGATTGTTTTGTGTTTGATGCTTTTGGCACCTCCATGAACTCGAATTAGTTGTCCCTGATTTTCTAATTCCTCACAGTCTCTTCGAATGGTTGTCTCCGTAACTTTAAGGATTTTAGCTAATTCTTTTGTATGAGCAATCCCCCGCTCATTGACCATCTAAACAATTTTTTCAAATCTTTGACTTGCTATCATCGCTTTATAACTCCTACTCTTTAATATCGTATCGCATAATAGAGCGTTCCATATGTTCTTCCATCGCTTTTGCTGCAAGATCACTATCATGAGCTATAATAAATCCATAAACCCTCTGATGTTCTTCATAAATATCATGTAACTGACTTTCTTCCACCATACCGGTTCCACTGACATATTTCATTAGATTTCGAATGGTCTGAAGCATACTAAAGATCACAGGATTTCCACTGCATTCTGCAATACAACCATGAAATTCAAGATCTCCTTTTAAAAATTCCTCATAGTCTTCCTGAATATAGGCTTTATGCATACGATGAGATATTTCATGCAAACGATTTAACTTGTCAGGATCATCCTGTTTTGCAGCCAACTGTGCTGCCTTTACTTCAAGTACATTTCGTACCTCGATAATACTGTCCACCTGACTTCCATTTAAAAACATTGACCATGATAATGGAATGACAAAGAAATTATTTTCATTATTGCTAATATACATTCCTTGACCGGGGCGAATATCAATCATTCCAAGTACTTCCAGAACTTTCAACGCCTCTCTAACCGCAGATCTTCCAAGACTTAACTTAGCTGCCAGTTCTCGATCCGATTCAATTTTATCACCTTTTTTTAATTTTTTATCAAAAATCTGCTCTGCAAAATACATTGTCAACCGATTTAGATTCTGATTGATACTTCCCTTTTTCATGCCACTTCGTTCTCTTGTCATCGCTTGTTTATCCTGTGGAACAAGGAGATCCATTTTTTCAACAAACTGTTCCGGCGGAATCATGAAATAAGTTGGATCAATTCCAAGCTGATCTGATACCGACAACACAACCTCATTGAGCCGTTCTCCTCCTTTTGATTCCAAATTTGATAAGGTTGGAACGCTCATAAGTGCTTTCCCATCTTCATCACAAAGGTAAGTTTTAATAAAATCTTTCTGTGTCAGTCCAAGAAATCTTCTTAAGAATCTGATATTCTCTCTCTGATATTTTATATCTGCGGTTTTTCCATCCATTCTATTCCCTCGTTATTTCCGTAAGCAATCCCACCATTACCTGTGTTGCTTTCGCAAGATCGCTGTATTTCGTAAATTCTTCCATGCAATGACTTCTTCCGTCTTTGCTTGGGACAAAAATCATCGCTGTTGGCAACACCTGTCCAATTTCCAGAGAATCATGCCCTGCTCCACTTGGAAGATATTTGTAAGTATAATGCAGTTCTTTACACTTTTCTTCCATAATTTCAAGAATCTCATGATCCAATTCTACTGGTGTGATTACAAGTTTTGTTTCCATATTAAAACTTCCGCCAATTTCTTCCGTCTCTCTTTCAAGTGCATGACGAATGCGATTTGCAATGTCGTTTATATTATCGTTGTTTTTTGAGCGAATGTCTACTGTAAATTCTACTTTTTCAGCTACAATATTAACTCCGCCTGGAATTGTATGAATCAATCCTACGGTTGCAACGGTTCCATCAGCCTTTTCTCTTGCCCAATCTGGAATTTTGGAAATTACTTTTGTTGCAGCTTCTACTGCATCCTTTCTCATATCCATCGGCGTCGTTCCTGCATGATCTGATCTTCCTTCTACTGTAATCATATAACGCTGGATTCCTACGATATGATCTACCAATCCAATTTCAATTTCTTCTGCATCAAGAACTGGACCCTGTTCAATATGAAGTTCTACAAATTTTCCAATGCTTCCTTCTTTCCATTTTGCTTCTTCAATTCTTTCTGGAATCAGTCCATAAGATTTCATTGCATCATAGATAGAAATGTCGTCTTTATCTTTAAACTGTTTGCAGTAATCAAGATCACGATGTCCAAGCATTGCTCCAGAACCAAAGTATCCATTTCCAAAACGCATTCCTTCTTCATCACAAAATCCTGCAACAACAAAACTACAATGTGGTTTGATTCCCTGTTCCTGAAGTTGTCTTGCCGCCTCAATGGCACAGATGATTCCTGCGATTCCGTCATAATCTCCGCCATTATAAACAGAGTCATAATGAGATCCCATCATCACACATGGAAGGGATGGATCTTCCCCATATAAAATTCCAAATACATTTCCTGCAGTATCCTCTTTCACTTCCAGTCCTGCTTCTTCCATCAATTTTTTCAAGAAATCCACTGCTTCTCTAGCTTCCTTTGTAAAAGGAAGTCTTGTACAGCCTTTCCCTGGTGTAGATGTAAATCTCTTTAAATATTCCAAGTCTCTTGCAATTCTTCCTGTCATCTGTTCTACTGCCATCTTATCTTTCCTTTCCATTGTTCTGTGCTGATTTTCTTTTAAATGTATCATAAGGAGCATAAAGCATTGCACCCGCGATCATTACAAATCCTACACTACATAGCATCGTATTTTGTTCCTTCAGTCCAATCAAAATGATCACAAAAGCTGCCATAATCACAAGAAATGCTTTTGTCATAGCTCCTGCTCTCGTTTTCCAGAATTTCGTTTCCATACCATTTTCCATCCTTCCTTAGATCAAGACAAGAAATACCATCGTAAAAACACCAATCAGGAGCGTCATCGTAACTGAAATTGGAAGAATTCTTTTCAATGCCTCTCCCTCACTTCCAAGAATATTGGCAGTTGTTGTACCAAGGATGATATTACTTGGACTAATGGAACTTCCTACCGAAGCACCTGCTGTCTGAGCTCCAAGCAATGCGGAAGCTTTAACACCTAACATACTTGCTGTTGTCATCTGGAAATTTCCAAATAAAATATTGGAACTCATATTACTTCCTGTCATAAAGGAACCAATCATTCCAACGATTGGTGCAAGTACCACATATCCTTTGCCAAGAACCTGAGAAATTCCCTGAGCTAAAACCAATGTTTGTCCAGTTCCTCCCATAATTTTTGACATAATAATCAAACCAATGACTGCAATACCAGAAGGCATTGTCATTGATACCGAACGAATAAAAATTGCTTTCGTTCCTTCTTTCGAAATCCATCCACATTTTCGATAGTAAATCAAACCAAGAATCGAAGAAATAAACAAAAACATGCTGGCATGAGTGAATGGAGAAAAGGAAGAATATCCTTTCACTGCCGCATTTACAAACCCATAACCTGTTTTTGTCTCTGGAAAAGAAAAACCAAATTTCAAACTTCCAAGAATTGCATTGATTGGTTCACAAAGTAATACAATCAATGTAATCACTGCCAGAAGGATATATGGCACAAAAGCCTGTACAAGCGTCATTCCTTCTGGTACATTGCTTTCTTCTTCCTTTATTTCTTTTCTTATCATAATCGGGCTGTCCGAAAGTTTCCATGGTTCTTTATACCAGCTTGTTCTTCCAAGTAAAAAAATGGCAACCATTCCTCCACAGGCCGGTACAAAACAAGCAAGTGTTGTATTAAACTGGCTTAACAGAAGTTCTCCTCCGCCCTGGATCAATGATAAAATAACCACAGCTGGAAGGCCTTTTTTTATTCCTCTTCCTTTTCCATAGAACCAACAAATAACAAGACCAATCACAAGGTTCCATATCCACAAAAAACTGCCTGCGACAAATGCTGTACGAAAATATTCTGCTGATCCTACATGAATTCCTGCAGACATGGCAAGTGAATCCCATGCTGCTGCCAGTGTTCCAAATGTATTTCCCCATGATTGTCCAAGAAGTGGAATGATAACTGCCCAAAGAGGACTTACTCCGATTCCAATCAGTAACGGTGCACCAACTGCAACCGGCACACCAAATCCGGTAATTCCTTGAAGAAAACTTTCAATAATCCATCCCATTGCAAGAATCATTAAAAGTTCATTCGGTAAAAGCTCTCCCATTCCTTTTCGAATAACCGAAAAAGCATTTGCTTCTTCTGCAACCTGGTACATTAAAATCGCTGTCCAAACAATCACAAGAATGACTAGTGCATTCCAAATTCCTTTTGCGCTCTCTGACGCAAGCAGAGTGATATTTGCTTTATAAAATACAACACCTGTAATAACTGTGATCATCAGCCCGACAGGTGCTGCTTCCGTAGCTCCCCACTGAAACTTAATCATCAGCACCAAAAGTACAATGATCGGAAGCAGTGCAATGAGCCACATAAATAAATTCATTGGTATCTGCATCATTTTCTCCTCTATACTACTATTGATGAATCCTTGTTCCTGTTTTTCCCTGGATTCCTTCTGACGCTTTTTCAAGAAGAGTAATCAATGTCTCTCTTCCTTTTCCGGAGTCTGCAAATGCAACCGCTGCCTGTATTTTCGGAAGCATCGATCCCGCTGGAAATTCTCCTTCTTCCATATAATGCCTAGCTTGTTCAACTGACATATCGGAAAGCCATTCCTGATCTTCTTTTCCAAAATGGATAGCAACTTTCTCAACCGCAGTCAAAATAATTAGATAATCTGCATCAATCTGACATGCAAGAAGGCTGCTGACACGGTCTTTGTCAATAACTGCATTGACCCCTTCCAATTTTCCGTCATGATTTATGACCGGAATTCCTCCACCGCCACATGTAATCACAATATGACCTGCATGAACCAATGTCCGAATCGTTTCCAGTTCTCGAATTCTCTTTGGCTCTGGAGAGGCTACCACTTCACGGTAACCTCTTCCAGAATCTTCTATGCAGACAACGCCACTTTTTTCACGTTCGTTGGCTTCTTCCTTTGTCATAAATCTTCCAATTGGCTTCGTTGGTTGATCAAAAGCCGGATCTTTTGGATCTACTTCCACCTGAGACAGAATTGTTGAGACCTTAATATCAAGATTTCTCTTATACAGCTCATACTTAATCGCATTTTGTAGATCAATTCCGATATATCCCTGGCTCATAGCTACACTGGTTGGAAGCGGTGTCGGTCCATAATCCTTGTGCTGGTATACATACTCATCCATTGCATCCTGAATCATGCCGACCTGCGGTCCGTTTCCATGAGTTACAATCATATCCAACCCTTGCTGGGCTAAATTAACGATTACTTTTGCTGTCTTTGCAACCGCTTTTCTTTGTTCTGTCACACCTTTCCCCAGAGCATTTCCTCCAAGGGCTATTACTACTTTCTTTCTTTCCATTGAAACCTCCCCCTTTTCTAGAGAGTAAACCCTAATTTCTCCGCATATGCACGAACTGCTTTTTCAAAACATTCCAGCGGCGGATGTACTGTTCCTGCTCCAATCTGACCATATCCTGCAATCTTATGAGCAATACCGGTATTAATTACCGGAGTGATTCCTTTTTCTACAACAAGTCTTGCATCAATACCAAGACAAGTTCCCTGGAAATTCCAGTTTGGAATAATAAAGTTTGGATTGCGGTCAATCGTAATTTCTGTCATTTCTGTACTTGTACGAAGCGCATCTTCATATCCACCGGCCCCAACAAAACGTGTTACGGCAGGAGCGGCGATCATTGCCATTCCACCAACACCAAAAGTTTCTGTGATTGCACTATCACCCATATCTGGGCACGCATCATCACCATCATAACCGGTGAAATATAATCCCTGTGGAGTATTGACTGGTCCGGTAAACCATTGATCCCCCATACCACTAATGCGAATTCCGAATTCTACACCATTTCTGCACATCGCAGTCACAATCGTTCCTTCCTGAATCTGACGTGCTCCATCCATAACAGCTTTTCCTGTCGCCATCATAATATTTAAGAAGAACTGATCTGTGTCTGATAAGAACTTGATCACATCATAACGATCTTTATCATCCATATCCATAGCCGTAATAATCGGTGCTACTTCTTTTAAGAATGCAAGAGATGCGGCAATATTTCTCTGATGGAATTCATCTCCCATAGCAATTGCTTTTGCAATTAAAGGATTAACACTTAACCCTTCCTCCATGGAACGAATCGCTTTTCCAAGTGTTGGTCCAAGAACATCTTTCATCCAAGTCAAACGGTCAACAACTTCCTGTGAATATGCCCCAAAACGCAGAACCTTTCCAATACCCTCGTTCATTGTACAATAAGCTTCATTTCCATCGGTTGTATTTTTTACAACAAATACTGGCATATTCGCAGATGTAATACCACCCATTGGTCCTACTGCATTTACATGATGACAAGGAATAAATGTTACTTCTCCGGATTCAAGCAACGCTCTAGCATCTTTTTCATTGTCTGCCCATCCTTCAAATAAAACAGCTCCGACACAAGATCCCTGTACTGGATCTGGCATGTTTTTATATTCAATTGGCGGACCCGCATGTAAGATTACTTTTCCTTCAGAAAATTCTTTGATCACAGATTTTGCAGGTACAACATCTGTAATCACTGGCTGACTCGCAACAACTTTTGCAATCACTGCACGATTTGCTTCATCAATATCAAATCCATCATAATTTCGTAGGAAATTTAATGTTTTGATCAATTCGATATCTCCTCCTGCTGGCGGCATCCAGTCATACTGTACCGTCTTGCATCCAAATTCTTTGGCAACATCTGCAAAACTCTTTAATCCAATATTAATGATGACTGGTTTTTCAGATAAAAGTTTCTGAATTTTCTGAGATGCTTGCGGTTTATGCTCTTCCACAACAGCTTTCGCACAAATCTCTTTTTGAGATTCTTCAAAATCAAGTCCAATGGCACGAATGGCAGATCGAACTGCTGCCTTATTTGTCTCACATACAATGACACCAGCATCTTTTAATTCTGATACTGCTTTATCATATCCCTGTAAATCTCTTCTTGTTCCACATACTGTTGAAACAAAAACAATATTTCTTCCTTCTTTTTCGGCCTTTTCTTTCAATTCAAGAACCGTTGGAATTAAAGCTCCCGCCATATCTTCATGAGATCCATATCCGAGCATGACATCAAATAAAATAACACCAGTTGTTGGATCATCAATCGCCTCTTTCATGCACTCGATACGTTTTTCCGGATCAATCATTGGATGTGGTTTTCCCTGTGTATAAACATCATCTCCTAGATCCACAACAATATGTCCACCGGTCTTTAACATAAATCCTTCGGCTTTTTCGGGTGGAATTTTAAGATCCAATGCATCTTTGATTAACATCGCTGCTTCTCCAGCAAGGGTTCCGCCCGAATAATAAGCTTTGATTGTTTTTTCTTCTTCCGCCTTAAAATAATCTCCTACAGATACAGGAACTTTGGCCTCCTGAATTTTTTCATTCCTAACAAGAGATACTGCAAGTCTTGCTGCCTCATCCAATGTATAGGCATGATAGAAGTTTTCTTCATGATATTCTGGTTTTTCTCCCAGGAATAATGTAATCACTGGCTTTTTAAAGCTACTCAATCTTCCTGAAATACGATCTCTAACTGCTTTTGCAGGTGGTTTTGAGATGATGATCAACACTTTGACTGCATCATCTTCTTCCATTGCTTCAATCATATCAAGCATGGTAATGCCACCAACTTCTTCTGACAGATCTCTTCCACCAGTACCAATCGCATTTGTAACTCCCTCACCAAGACGATCAATAATTGTTGTTAATTCTTGAATACCTGTTCCAGAAGCACCAATAATTCCAATGGAACCTTTTGCAACACTGTTTGTAAAAGCAATCGGAACTCCTTGAATAATTCCTGTTCCACAGTCAGGTCCCATAACAGCTAGTCCTTTTTCATGTGCTTTCTTTTTTAGACGAACTTCATCTTCCAGAGAAACATTATCACTGAATACAAACGCATTTAGACCTTCATCCAGTGCACGCTCGATTTCCAATGCTGCATAAACTCCAGGAATCGAAATAACTGCTAAATTTGCATCTGGAAGGTTTTTCTTAGCATTCTCCCATGATTTTACTCTTTTTATATCATCTCCGGACTGATTTTCTTGTGTTTGCTGTTTCTGGAAGAATTTTTCTGTTTCCTCCATGATTGTATCAAGCAGCTTGTCATCTTCTACATCTGCAACAACAACCATATCATTGGCCGTAGCCTCCATTAGCTCTTCTGTCGCCAGTCCACTTTGCTTATAAATATCTTTATTTGCCGGTGTCGCCATCATAATTGACACCTTATTTACACCTTCAAGAGCTGAAATCTGATTTGTCAGTAACATTAATACGACAGAATCATGATAACTGCCTTTTTTTACAATTGTTTTTAACATTGTTTCTCCTTTCATTAAAATCCGTACAACCAATTTTTATTATGCACAATCCAGCATCATTTGTAAACTCCTTTTGGCATGCTATAATGAATAACAGTAAAAAAAGAAAAAATAAAAAGGAGTTTTTTATGTTAATTAATCGTACTGTTTCCATCTTTGACACCCCTTTTGAAAAAAAGGCAATCGTTTATAAAGATTCTGAAACTGCCTGCAAAGGAAGTATTCTTTACTTTCATGGCGGTGGTTTTTTATATGGTCAAAAAGAAGATCTTCCAGATCTTCATCTTACGACTCTTACAAAAGCAGGGTTTGCTGTCATTTCTTTTGACTATCCGCTAGCTCCTGCCGCAGATATCGACCAGATCCTTTCGGATGTATGTCAGTCCATCTCACATTATATCGATCACAGCGAACTTTATGTAGATAAACCTCTTCCATATTTTCTATGGGGTCGTTCTGCCGGTGCTTATTTGTGCCTTCTTGCCGGAGCAAAAGCAACTTTTAAAGAGGCACCAAAGGGAATCCTATCTTACTATGGATATGGATTCCTCTGTGATCTTTGGTTTGAACAGCCTGCCCCTTATTATTGTACGCTTCCTCGGGTTGATGTCTCTATTTTACAAACATTACCACAGGAACTTCATGCCAACGGTGCCCTAGATACCCACTATAGTGCCTACGTCTATGCAAGACAAAGCGGCCAGTGGATCTCCCAATTCTATCATGGAAAAAGTAAAGATTTTTTATTAAACTATTCTCTTCGTACATCCAGCCAAATGCCTTGTCCACTTTTTTGCGCTCATAGCACCAATGATCCTGATGTACCATACGAAGAATTTACAAAATTGTGCGATCTTTATCAGGCAAAACGATTTGTTGCTTCTGAAAAAGCACATGACTTTGATCGAAATGAAAATAGCTTTTTCACAAAGCTTTTATTAAAAGACACCATCGGATTTTTAACAGAATCCCTTTAAATTTTTATTCCAATATCGTTCCTTTCCGGAATCGTTCACAGGAAGACATTTTTTTCATACAGAAATAATATACAAGTCCCGTCGGTATCGTTGCTGTGAAGAAAGAGATATCTACATTCAGCAATCCAATGACTGCACCTACGGCCGTTGCAATAATCGCTGCCCAGTTGATACCGGCGCGGCTTCCATGATCGTCATAAAGATCATCAAGCTTTTCTCCTGTAATTTTCCCTCTATGAAGAATATAATAATCTGTAATCAAAACTGCAAAAATAGGGCCAAAAAATGCAGTGTAAATTTTAACAAACAAATCAAGGCCTGCTGCAGAGCTATCATTTGTCAGAATCCAAGGACAGGTACATACCGCCAAAATACCAACAAGAATAACTGCCGTCTTATGTTTCATTTTAAAAGCATCCATAAAGGCATAAGCTGGTGGAACAACATTGCTTGCAAGATTTGTTGTCATCTGAGCAAACAGGATAAACGCAAGTGTTGCAACAAGCAAAACTTTATTATTGACCATTTTTGAAAATGCGTTAATTGGATTTGCAATTCCTGTCGCTGTCGATGACATTGCACCGATTAATCCAAGCAAAACGGTTGTTGGAACCATAGAAATAAAATACGCAATTCCACGTTTTCCCATAGAAAATCCTGGTTTTAGTTCTCTGGAATAATCTCCCGCATTTAACATAACTGTTGTACTATTTCCAAAGAACGCAATAATTGCTGCTACAAATGGCATTCCCCATGTTCCTTGTTTATGAACAAGTTTTGTTCCAATGATATCTCCGTACTGTGTCACACATACAAAAAGCATATAAAGCATAGCACACACGATAACAACGCCACCGATATTTTCTACCCACTTAATTCCATGAAAGCCTTTAACTGATAAAACAATCTGAAGAACCTGGAATAATACAAAATATAAAACTGCATTATCATATCCAAACAATGCAATAGAAATCTGATTGATTGCAGATCCACCAAGCCAACTTTGGAAACCATACCATACAATCGCCGGCAATCCACGGATCATAACTGGTACGATATTTCCTTTTGTTCCATATGCACTTTTTAATTGAACAGCATAAGGTGCTCCTGAAATATAGCTAAAACGGTCATTCGCACAAATACCAATAATCAGAATCGTAGAACCAATCAATACTGCCAAGAAAACCTGAAAAAGATTTAAGCCTTTATCAAGCTGGGCGGAACCCATGGTCAACGTTCCAATAGAAATACACCCTCCAAGCCAAAGCATCAGATAAGAACCCCAACCCATAATACGGTCTTTATCCTGAATCGGAGCAAGTGAGCCAGACTCTTTCTTTTCTTCCTTGTTTACATCACTCATATATTTTTATTCCTTTCCTTTTTTAATCATTTCTTACAGGTGTTACATATTGTCCATATCCAATCGCGTCTTCTTTATATTTTCCATTTTCTGCTACGACTTTTCCGCGGATGATTGTACAAACAGGTGCTCCTTTTCCTTCTAATCCATCAAAGCAAGAAATATGTCCTTTTGTAAATAATTTTTCTTGTTCACATTTCCATTCTTTTTGCGGATCTACAATAACAATATCTCCGTCAAATCCAAGTTCAAAAGCACCTTTTTTACCATAAAGCCCAAAGATCTTTGCCGGATTATATCCCATTACTTTTGCAATTAGTGTTGGACTTAAATTCTTTTTATGAACCACCATATCAAACATCATTGGAAGGAAAAATTGAATCGAGTTTAATCCTCCCCATGCAGACCAGATATCTTTTGTCTCATTATCTTTTTCTTCATCTGCAGCTGGTGAATGGTCACTTCCAACACAAGATAACGTTCCGTCTAAAACATAATCCCACAATTTTTCCATGTCTTCTTTTGTTCTCATTGGAGGTGTACACTTCGCTGGTGCGCCTTTTTCAAAGACAAAATCTTCTGTAAATCCAAGATAATGTGGGCATGTCTCTGCTGTAATTGGAAGGCCTTCATGAATTGCATCTTTTACAACCTGTGCTACCATTGGATGGCTAACATGACAAATATGTACTCTTCCTCCTGTTGCTCTTGCCATATCAATGACATTTTTTGTTGCTACATATTCTGTCCACACATCATGTGCATCAAGGAAATCTCTGATTTTTTCTTCTTTTGTTCGTTCTTGTTTTTTCGCTTTTGCTTCTTTTTCGCGTTCCAAAACCTGTCCAAATTCTTCACAATGGAATCCGCATAAAGCATTGTATGGTTTTAAGATTTCCAGAGCTTTCCTTACATTTCCCATATTGACCGTTGGAAATAAATCTCCATTTGGGCATGTAAATCCTTTAAAAGCTGCTACTCCGCATTTATGGAGATCTACAAGATCATTCATATTATTTTTTACAGAACCTGGTTTATCATCATAATCTCCAACGATTCCACCCCACAATGCAAAATCAACGGCAGAATGTTTACTAATTTTTTCCATCTTAAGATCAAAAATCTCTTTATTCATTAAAGATGGATCATTGTTTAACGGCATATCAATCAGACAAGTGCATCCTGCAGAAACTGCCGCTCTTGATCCAGTTTCAAAATCTTCACGATATTCAAATCCAGGTTCATTTAAATGTGCATGACAGTCAATAATTCCAGGATAAACATATCCTCCTTTTGCATCAATCACTTCTTTTGCATCTACTTTTGTTCCTTTTGCCAAAAAAGCGGCATATTTTCCATCTTGAATCGCAATT
The DNA here is from genome assembly GCF_018918155.1 of Anaerostipes sp. MSJ-23. Classification (GTDB taxonomy): domain Bacteria; phylum Bacillota; class Clostridia; order Lachnospirales; family Lachnospiraceae; genus Anaerostipes. Next base: position 7,707 of record NZ_JAHLPY010000002.1, on the reverse strand, counting down.
TCTGCTTCATAAATACGATCTGGTGTAACAAGTTTCCCATTTTTGATCAGTAAATCATACATTATTTTGCCTCCTTATTCTTCTTCAAAAATACTTCCGGTACAATACGGTTGTGCACTCTTCATTTTTTTCATTAAAATATAATAAACAATTCCTGTCGGAATCAGACTTACATACCAAGAAAGATCCACAACGATTAAAGAACAAAGAGATCCTACAATAATTGCAATAATCGCTGCCCAGTTGATTCCCTTATATGGTCCATTTTTATCATACAAAAGATTGACATTTAATTTTTTCTTACGAATAAAGTAATAATCTACGACCATAACAGCAAAAATTGGTCCGAGGAATGCAGAATAAATTTTTGTAAATAATGCAAGTCCTGCAGCTGACTTATCCGTAACAAGAACCCATGGACAACAGCAAACAGATAAAATACCAACGATCACTGTACATACTTTCCATTTCAAATGTGTTGCTTCCATTAAAACATAAGCTGGTGGTACAATATTATTTAATACATTCGTTGTTACCTGTGCAAACGCAATAAATGCCAATGTAATGATCGTTAATGCCTTGCTATGCATAGTTGTAGAGAATACAGCAACTGGATCACTGTTTCCTGTTGCTGCAGTTACAAGAAGACCAATTAATCCCATAAACAAAGTAACTGGTAAAATTGCAACAGCATAAATACTTCCTGTTGTTTTTGGTCCTATATTTTTCTTTAAATTTCTTGCATAATCAGATGCATTAATAATCATTGTAGAATAAATTCCAAGGAAAGAAGTTGTTGCTGCCCAGAAAGGCATTCCCCATGTTCCTTTGATATGAGAAAATGTTCCGCTGATTTCTACTGCAAACTGTGTCTTTACGACATAAAGCATATAAATTAAAATTCCAATAATAAAAATGCATGAAATATTTTCCAACCATTTAATTTCTTTGAATCCATGAATTGCAAGTGCTACCTGTGCAATCGTAAATAATACATAGATAAATGGAAGATTATCAAATCCAAATAAAATTTTCATACAACTGTTGATTGCTCCTGCTCCGATCCAACTTTGGTATCCAAACCATATGATCGCTGGTATACCACGCAAAAATCCAGGCACTTTTACACCAGTCGTTCCAAAACTACTTCTTAGCTGAATACTATAAGGAATCCCATACTTATGGCCACAGTTTCCAATCAATACGAGTGCAACCGCAATGACCAAACACCCAATCGCCATTGCAATGATTGCCTGTGTTACTGTCAGTGCTCCAATCAGACTGGCACCCATAGAAAATGTTCCAATAGAAACACATCCACCGAGGAAACTTGCTCCATAGGAAAGTGGGTCCATAATACGCTCTTTTGTTGGCTGCAAATCTGTATCTACATTCTTTGCAAGGCTCGCATCCAGATTTTTATTGTCTGTTATTTTTTCCATCTACTTTTCACCTTTCTTTACAAAGTTTCCAAATCCTTTCGTTCCGACTAGTTTTCCACCTTCTGCGATAACCTGTCCTCTGATGATTGTATATACTGGAAGTCCTTTTCCTTTCATACCAACAAAGGCTGAAATCTTGTTTACATAGTAAAGAGAATCCTCCGTAATTTCCCATTCTTTATCTGGATCTACAATGACAAGGTCTGCATCAAATCCAGGTTTGATATCTCCTTTTTTACCATAAATTCCAAATGCCTGTGCTGGCTGTTTTGCCATGGCATTTGCAAGAACAGCTGGACAAATACCTCTTTTTACACATCCTTCATGAAATGCTACCTGGAATCCACTTTGAATTCCACTGATTCCACCCCAAACATCAAATACATTTTCAATCTTATTTCCAAGAATTTCATTGTACTTTTCATCATAGCTACAAGGAGAGTGATCACTCGCAATTCCGCTGATCGTTCCATCTTCTACATACTTCCACAAACGATCTACTTCTTCCTGAGAACGTAATGGTGGCGCACATTTAAACAATGGTCCATTTTTCAGCACATCCTGATCTGTCATACTTAAATAATGAGAACATGTCTCTGCAGTAATATCATAACCTTCCTGCTGCGCCTCTTTGATCTTCTGTGCCACATCTGGACTGCTGACATGACAAATATGTGCTTTGCATCCTGTTGCCTTTGCAATTTCAATAATATCAACCGTTGCCAACATTTCTGCAATCACAGGTCTGGAATCTAAAAATCCCTGCCAGTCGAGACGTCCCGCTTTTTTCATGCGTTCTTCCTGCCATTTGATTGTTGAAAAGTCTTCGCAATGAAATCCTGCACGTCCATCAAATTTTGCAATTCTTTCCATTGCCTCATATGCCTGTCCATAACTTAAAGAACTGTAATCTGGTGAAACTGGTCCGATGAACGACTTAAATGCCACACATCCTTTTTCATTTAATTCTTCCAAATCATCAAAATTATCCGGAATCAATCCACCCCAGAAACAATAGTCCACATAAGCATTGGGATCTACTTTGTTAATTTTTGCATCAAAAGCCTTTCCATTGGTCATTGCCGGATCATTCTGAAGAGGCATATCAATAATTGTTGTATAACCTCCAACAGCAGCAGCGGCTGTTCCATGTTCATAATCTTCTCTCCATTCATATCCAGGATCATTTAAATGAGCATGGGTATCAATAGCTCCTGGAAAAATATATTTTCCTTTTGCATCAATTACTTTTTTTGCTTCCACCTTGGTACCAACAGCTAAAATGCCTGCAATTTTTCCATTTTGAATTGCAACTTCTGCTTCATAAACCTGATCTGGTGTAACAACTTTTCCATTTTTGATCAGTAAATCGTACATACATCTTCCTCCTGTTTCTAAATTGACAAGTTTTTCTTTATCTGCTAATTTTCTCTTAAAGAGAGCGTCTCTCTTGCTTTATCATGTTGCTATGAAATAAAACAAAAAGGAGTTTATCTACTATGAAATCCAAAATTATAAAAATGTCCGACTATGCTGCCCGGATTCTCACATCTGATGCAAAACCTTCCTTTCACTCCGGCTATGAAAAAGCGATCAACCTTTCTTTTAACGGTCAGCTTCTAACTCTTCAGCCAAAAACCTCTTCCTTATCTCCCCTGAGTCTGATCACAGATCTTTCTACCAATGAATTATCTTCACTGCTGTCTGAACCATCTCCACAGCTCAGCCTTTCTAAGAATACCATATTTTTAGATGTTCATAAAATTACTTTTGCAAATGCAAAAATTTTTTATGCAGAGCTTTTCCCATTGGATCATGAGCGTTGTCTTTTTTTAAGACAAATCCTTGAAAATACCATCATAACAGCTCCTCCTCAAGGATTTGTATTGATTTTTCAACCAACACCGAACTTGAACCTCATGCTTAAAACTGCTAGGAAACACATTCATGCCACATCTAACTCTTTAAAAACAAGGAATTTTCAAGATGCTGTTTCCCATCTTATTAGCCTGATTGGCCTTGGAATTGGTCTGACTCCAAGCGGAGATGATTTTCTTTGTGGATTTCTTTGTGGTCTTATTTTTATGAATTTATGGGATACACCATTTTCATGTTATTTAAGACAGCAAATCCAATGCAATCTTTCAAGAACAAATGAAATTAGTTCTGCTTTTTTATCCTGTGCACTGCACCGACAGTTTGGAACGGCAGTTCATATGCTTTCAGATCATCCAAAAATGTCACATATTCTTTCTGAATTTCTTGCGATCGGACATTCTTCTGGTCTAGATACCCTTTGCGGAATCTATTTTGCGTTCCAGATATTCCTTTAACATCTAAAATTTTCTACAAAACAAAAAAGAGGCAAATCATTCAGACCCAGGCCTTAAGGCTTCGGTATCTGCGATTTACCTCTTTGTAAAATCAATGTCATATGTACTGCTGATGCTGTTAATATATCATATTCCTCTTATGCGGTCAACCACTTTTTAATAGAAAAATAACGTTTTTTCGTGGTTTTTAAGAAATTTATTAAAATTTTTCTTTACTTTTTTTTAAGAATGTGTTATTTGTAATAATAGTTCATGCAAGTTGTTCATTATTGACAGAAATAGATTAAGAAAGAAGGAGATTGAAAGATGAATTTTCAGGAAATCAATCCATCACCACGTACATTAATGTGCCCAGGTCCTGTAGAAGCTGACCCACGAGTTCTTCGTGCAATGGGTGCTCATATTTTAGGACAGTTTGACCCAGAATTCACAGGACTTATGGCTGAAACTCAGGAAATGGCCCGTCGTGTATTCCAGACAAAGAATCATCAGACATATACTGTAGATACAACATCCCGTGGAGGTTTAGAAACTGTTCTTACTGCAGCAATCTGCCCTGGAGATAAAGTATTAATTCCTGCTTTCGGACGTTTTGGATACTTATTATCTGAAATTCTGGAACGCTGTGGTGCAGAAATTACATTACTGGAAAGAGAATGGGGAACTGTTTTCGAACCAGAAGAAATTGAAGCTGAATTAAAAAAAGGCGGATATAAAGCCGTTGCATGTATTCATGGAGAAACTTCTACTTCCATGATGCAACCATTAGAAGAAATCGGTAAACTTTGTAAAAAATATGATGCATTACTCATCGTTGATACCGTTGCCACTTTAGGTGGAGTTGACATTCGTGTTGATGAATGGGGATTAGATGCATGTATCGCAGGTACACAGAAATGTATCTCCGCACCATCTGGATCTGCATTAATTACATATGACAAAAAAATTGAAGATATTATTGCAAAAAGAAAGAAAGTCGAAAAAGGAATTCGTACCGCAGACGATGTTGACGGTTCTCTTCCAATGATCCCAAGTAACTACTTAGATCTTGCTCAGTTACAGGATTACTGGAGCCCACGTCACTTAAATCATCATACGGAAGCAACAAGTATGCAGTATGCGGTTCATGAAGCACTTCGTTGCATCATGTTAGAAGGTCTGGAAGAACGTTTTAAACGTCATAATTTAAATGATAAAGCATTATGTGCTGGTCTTCAGGCCATGGGAATCACAATCTTTGGTGATCTTAAACACAAAATGCCTGTTGTTACTGCAATCAATATTCCTGAAGGAATCGATGGTCCTACTTTAAGAGGTCAGTTACTTGATTACTTCGGAATTGAAGTTGCTACTTCCTTTGGTCCACTGGATGGAAAAATCATCCGTATCGGAAACATGGGATACTCAAGCCAGAAGAGAAATATTCTCTTCACATTAGGTGCTCTGGAAGCCGTATTACTTCAAAACGGTGTGAAAGTACCAGCTGGCGATGGTGTTGCTGCTGCAATGGAAGTATATAAAAACGCTAAATAGAAAATTTATAATTTTCTATCATATAGATTTTTAAGAATTTTATTTTCTTAAAAACATGTAAATTTCCCCAAATGAAAAAGAAACCTGTGAAATTCCTTATTCGCAGGTTTCTTTTTTCGTATTTATATTTATTCTCCATTCCATCTGCGATATTTTTCTGCTTCAATTCCAAAAGGCTCTACAAGCTTCGCTGCCATATGATAAACCATTTCCTCAATATTTTTTGGTCGATGATAAAATGTCATCATTAATGGCATAATTCGAACCCCTGGCATCAGCGATAGCTCTTGCATATTGCGTAAATGAATCCCACTAAACGGCGTCTCTCTTACACCAAGAACTAACGGACGCTGTTCCTTAATTGTTACATCAGCTGAACGAAGAATCAAATTTTCTCCATAACCACTATGGATTCCAGCAACCGTTTTCATACTGCAAGGAACAATTAGCATTCCTTCAGTTTGATAAGACCCACTGGCAGGTCCCGCTCCAATCTTATTCATGGAAAAAACTTCGTCCGCCATCGCTTCTATTTTTGAAATTTCAAAATCTGTTTCTTTTTCTATCGTAATCTTTGCGCTATCACTTAAGATTAGTCCGCTTTCATACTCCGGATGCTTCCGAATAAGTTTCAAACACTCGACCATAACCGGCATTCCACTGGCTCCGGAAACTCCAACGATAATCTTCTTTTTCATCGTTCTTCTTCATTACCTTTCAGCCATTTTGCTGGATCCAATTCCATAAATTGCGCTCTTTTAAAACGATCTTTCAATTCAAATGGAACTGTACAATCAAAAATTGTCTTACATGCAATTCCATGATCCCGAACACTTGTAGAATATTTTGGATCATTTGACGGATCGAGAGGATGGCAACGAACTCCTGGAATTGTAATAATATCCTGGTCTCCTTGAAATCTTGTATTCATTGCCCACAAAACATCATTCATATCAAAGCAATCGACATCTTCGTCTACAAGAAAAATATGTTTCAACTCACTAAATGCAGAAAAAGCAAGCAGTGCTGCCTGTCTTTGTCTCCCTTCATCACTTGGCACTGTCTTTTTAAACTGTAAAACTGCCATGTACTTTCCGCCACCTGATGAAGCACAATATACATTTTGAAGTTTTCCTGGCATTGCTTTTTCAATCATTCCATAAATGCTTGCCTCTGTTGGAATTCCAGCCATTGATACATGTTCTTCACTCGGTCCAATACAAGTCTGCATAATTGGATTTTTTCTATGAGTCACTGCTTTTACTTTAATTAACCAGCACTGATCACTGGCAGGTCCTGTATATCCTGGAAACTCCGGCATTGCATAACCTGTATGACTATTCTGATCTTCTGTCACACGCACACCTGGAATTACCTCTCCTTCAATTACATATTCTGCATTTGCAATCGCCATTTCATTTACCGTAAGACACTGGCAAAGTTCTACCGGTTCACCTCTCAGTGCACCCGCTACCGAAAGTTCATCATATCCAAGCGGTGTTGTTGGTGGTTCAAAACAAGATCCAATTTCAATCGCCGGATCTACTCCAATACTAATAGAAATCGGCAGTTTTTTTCCAAGTTGTTCTGCCCTCTCCGCCATAGCACCGATATGTCTTGCTCCAGGAGTAAAGAAAATAGATAATTCATCTTTTCCCTGAATACAAAGTCTGTGAATCGTTACATCATGCACTCCGGTATCTGGATGTGTCGCATAACACATTCCAAGAGTAATATAAGGTCCCGCATCCACTGGGGTATTTGTTGGTGCTGGAACAAGTTTATAAAGATCAAAATCTGGATCTTCTGTGCGATGCACAACCTGTTGACAAAGTGCCTCTCCTTTTCCCTCCACTGGCGGAATTGGATGATCCACACTATGATATAACTTTTTCCCAACTTCTTCCGGTTTACAATCCAGCAAAGCCGCAACTCTCTTTCTACTCGCAAGCACACCGATCGCTACTTTCGCACCCGGATGACCTTTCACATGATTGAAAATCATGGCTGGACCTTCTTTTGTTGGTCTTTTTACTGTTCCTCCAGCTCCCACATAACGATAAACGCCAGAAAGTTCTGCCATTGGTTCTACTTCCACATCTGTCTCAATCAACTGCCCTGGCATTTGACTAAGAAGTTTGAGAGCACTCCGTAAATCTCTAACTTTCTCTGCCATCATTTCATCTCCTTTGGTATTTTTTTCTATTTTAACATCTGTTTTCTTCAAAGGCAAAAAAGAAGCAAACTTCCTTACGTCATCTGCTTCTTCCTTTTATAGATCTGACACTCCAACAGCTAAAGCACGTTGGGTTCTTATATACATTCACTTCCAAATATACTCGAAAGCATATGAGACTAATGAACTTCTACAAAACTTTCACTACCAAAGATACCATTGC
>NZ_JAHLPY010000001.1 GCF_018918155.1 Anaerostipes sp. MSJ-23 | reverse complement strand
GCAATGGTATCTTTGGTAGTGAAAGTTTTGTAGAAGTTCATTAGTCTCATATGCTTTCGAGTATATTTGGAAGTGAATGTATATAAGAACCCAACGTGCTTTAGCTGTTGGAGTGTCAGTACAACTGGGCAATTATAAGCCTATTGCCTTTCGGTGATGGGTAGTTGACTTATAATAAGATGAAAGGAAATAAATTTTATGGAAAAAAAATATGATGTAATCTTAATTGGAGCTGGACCATCTTCTATTTTTTGTGCTTATGAATTAATGGAAAAACGTCCTGGAACAAAAATTAAGATGATAGAAAAAGGAAGAAGGATCGAAAATCGGACGTGTCCAAAACGAAATACGAAAGTATGTGTTGGTTGCCAGCCGTGTTCGATCACTACAGGATTTGCCGGAGCTGGAGCATTTTCCGACGGAAAATTATCGTTATCTCCGGACGTTGGAGGAAATCTTCCGGAGATCCTTGGATACGAAAAAACAGTAGAACTCTTAAAAGAATCCGATGATATTTATCTGAAATTTGGAGCAGATACAAAGGTATATGGAATCAATGAAGAAGATGAAATTGCAAAGATTCGAAGAAAAGCGATTCAAGCAAATTTAAAATTAATTGAATGTCCAATTCGTCACCTTGGAACAGAAGAAGGGTATAAAATTTATGCACGATTGCAAAAACATCTTCTAGATCTTGGTGTAGAAATGGAATTTAATACGATGGTCAGCGATATTCTGATTGAAGATGGTCAGGCAAAAGGTGTAGCCACAGAAAAAGGTGAGATTTATTATGCCGATCAAATCGTCGCAGCTGTTGGACGTGAAGGTTCTGAATGGCTGAGCGGTATTTGCAGAAAATACGACATCGAGACACAAGTTGGTACGGTTGATGTTGGAGTTCGTGTAGAAGTGAGAGATGAGATCATGGAGGAATTAAACAAGAGCCTTTACGAAGCAAAACTTGTTTATTATACTCCAACTTTTGATGATAAAGTTCGTGTATTTTGCAGCAATCCGTCAGGAGAAGTAGCAACAGAATATTATGAACATGGACTTGCAGTTGTTAATGGACATGCTTATAAGGCAGAAAAATATAAAACGAATAACACAAATTTTGCATTACTGGTATCAAAGAATTTTACAAAGCCATTTAAAGAGCCAATTCAATATGGAAAACATATTGCACAGTTAAGTAACATGCTTTGTGATGGGAAAATCCTTGTACAACGTTTTGGGGATTTTGTCAGGGGCAGAAGAACAACAGAGGAACGTTTGATCCGAAACAATTTGACACCGACCTTAAAAGATGCAGTGCCTGGAGATCTTTCTTTAGTATTTCCATATCGTATTATGAAGGATATCGAGGAAATGATTTATGCGTTGGATGAAGTAACACCTGGAATGGCCAGCGATGAAACATTGCTCTATGGAGTTGAAGTCAAATTTTATTCAAACAAAGTTATGGTGAATACAGATTTTGAGACAAACATTCATGGATTGAGAGCAATCGGAGACGGAGCTTCTGTCACAAGAGGACTTCAGCAAGCTTCAGCAAACGGATTAAGTGTGGCAAAGAGTATTTTAAAAATTTTAGATTAATTATAATAAAAATAGAGGAAACCGGATGAAATACCGGAATCCTCTATTTTTTATCAAGATTTTTTATTGTGTTTCGTTTCTTTTTTTCATAATAAGAAGCATTGGATGTTTGAATTGCATCAAGCAGTCGTTCTAGACCTTCCTGTGGGCAGAGAAAACTACCAAGAGGATACGGTGTTTTGGTATAAAGACCATGAAAATCTGTACCTCCGGTCATAAAAAGATCATGTTCTTTGCAGAGAGTACGGATATGCTCCATTGTTTTTTCATTATTCCTTGGATGATTTAATTCTATTCCATCCACTAGCTGTTCTTCAAGCATCATTTCCATTAACATTGGATTGTTGTATTCTCCTGGATGAGCAAGAACAACGACGCCTCCGCAGGAGCGGATCAAATCGGATGCCATTTTGACGTCCATATAATGTCTTGGAAACTGATAAGGACTTCCAGAATAAAATAATTCATCGTGAAGTTCACCGATAGGTTTTCCTGTATATCCCATAAGAGCCAGCACCTGCATGATATGTGTTTTATAAATACCGGTACTTTGTCTGGAAACTTCATAAAGCTGCTCCATAGTTATTGGATATTTTTCCATCAGAAGCTGATAAGAACGAATAACGGAATTTCGTCTTGTCTCGATGGTTTTATTTAGATGGTGCTGCAAGCGCTTTGTATCAATAGGTCCATAGCAAAGAAGATGTACATTGCAGTCGGCATCTTTATGATGTGCTGTAATTTCTGCAGCCGGAATGGTATGAATACCAAGTTCTTCTCCAAGGACCTTTGCGGCCGGAATAGAATGAGTGGATTCATGATCGGTAACAGCAATATAGTCAAGATGAATTCTTTTTGCATATTGAAAGAGTTGATCAATATCCATGGCTCCATCTGACAGGACGGTATGGCAGTGTAAATCTGCTTTCATTTTTTATCCCCCTGTATGTTTTGGTAATCTAATTTTTTTAAAATATGTAAAATATCATCAACTGCAGTTTGAAACGTCATCTGATCATCCAGTGATAGGGCATTAAATTGATCCGAAAGTTTGGAGCGGATGAGCTGTTTTTCTTGATGAATAAAGTTTGCTCCTTTTTCTGTAAGGCAAATATAAACTTTTTTTCGATTGTTTTCTTTATGAAAACGGGAAACATAGTCCTCTTTAACAAGAGGTGCGACAGCTCTGGTTGCCTGTTCCTTGGATGAAGCAAGATAAGTTGCAATTTGTGACATATTCAGAGAATCCTTTCCAGAAAGTGCAAATAAAATAAGAATCTGAGCTCTCGTTAGTGTGATCGAATGAAGATCAATCGTATTTAAGAGAAGTTTCTGGACGATCGGGAAGATCTCCATCAGTGCAGAAATGTTTTTCATAAAATAATAAAATCCTCCTTTTCATGCATTAATTCTTATTATATCATGTTCTTTATCTTGGTCAATAGTTGACAAAAATCAATTAAGAAGATATAATGATTGACAAAAATCAATTAATTTACATAGTAACCCGAAAATTTAGTATGAGTAAGGAGTGAAATTATGGAGATGAAAGAATATTATCTGAAAGAGCAGGCAGAACTATGCCGCAAAAATTGTGAAATTCATAAAGCATTGTTTCAGGAATTTGGTGTAAAAAGAGGACTGCGCGACATAAACGGTGTGGGTGTTTTGGCAGGTCTTACGAATATCTCAAATATTCAGTCTAGTAAAATGGTTGATGGAAACAAAGTGCCTTGTGAAGGAAAGCTTTTTTATCGAGGGTATGATATCAATCGTCTGGTTCAAGGCTTTTTAACAGGAGGACGTTATGGATTTGAGGAAACAGCTTATTTATTATTGTTTGGACAGCTTCCAGATCAGGAACAGCTTCACAAATTCCGAGATATGATTGCAACGGGGATGACATTACCAAAAAACTTTACAAGAGATGTTATTTTAAAGGCACCAAGTAAAGATATTATGAATTCTATGACAAAAAGTATTTTGACATTAGCATCCTATGATGAAAACCCATCAGATCTTTCGATGGAAAATGTTCTTCGTCAGTGTATGATGCTGATTAGTGTATTTCCGATGCTTGCTGTTTATGGATATCAGGCATACAATCATTATGAAAACGATGATAGTCTTTATATTCACCGCCCGGATCCAACTTGTTCTATGGCTGAAAATATTTTAAGAATGTTGCGCCCTGATAAAAAATATACACCGTTAGAGGCTAAGGTACTGGATCTTGCGCTCGTGCTCCATATGGAGCATGGAGGTGGAAATAATTCTACTTTTACAACGCATGTGGTAACATCAGCAGGTTCTGATACTTACTCTGTGATTTCGGCGGCACTTTCTTCTCTAAAAGGACCGAAACATGGAGGAGCAAATATTAAAGTTGTTGAGATGATGCGGGATTTAAGAGCAAATGTAAACGATACGGAAAATGAAGATGAAGTAAAGGAATATCTTAGAAAATTACTTCATAAAGAAGCATTTGATAAAAAAGGTCTGATTTATGGGATGGGGCATGCAGTTTATAGTATTTCGGATCCAAGAGCACAGATTTTTAAAAGTTTTGTAGAGCAGCTTGCTGTTGATAAAGGAAGAGAAAAAGATTTTCGATTGTATTCTATGATTGAAACGTTAGCACCAAAAATTATTGGGGAAGAACGTCATATTTATAAAGGGGTCAGTGCAAATGTAGATTTTTATAGTGGATTTGTTTATAGTATGCTTGATATTCCATTGGAACTGTTTACGCCGATTTTTGCCATGGCAAGAATTGTAGGATGGAGTGCTCATAGATTAGAAGAGTTGACGAATGTTGATAAAATTATTCGTCCGGCTTATAAGAGCATTGCACAAGAAAAAGAATATATAAATCTTGAAAATAGATCATAGAAAGAAAGGAAGAAGCTTCTTATAGCCTCTTCCTTTTTTAGGCAAATGCTGGAAAAAAGAGAAGGAATAAAGTAGATTAAGCATTTGCCCGGACTTTGATTTTACCCATTGCTTTTTCTTTTTCAATGACTGGTTGGAATCGGTTTACTTCTTGAGCAACCTCTTTACTCATTAAGAGTAAGCAAATCAAATTTGGAATTGCCATGAGGGCATTCATGATATCGGATAAATCCCATACAAGCTGCAATGTCTGAGTCGCACCAATAAAGACAACAAGAGAGAAAATAATACGATAAATCATATTGTATTTATGGCTCTGGAATAAATATTCAAAAGCTTTTTCTCCATGATATTCCCATCCAAGAATGGTAGAGAATGCAAATAAAATGATACCAATACCAACAAGATATTTTCCGGCAGGTCCAAGGACACTTGAGAAAGCAGCCATTGTAAGCTGAACGCCCTGAAGAGCAGCACCGGTAGAATCACATGTTCCAAGAACACCGGAAGACGCAATGGCAAGACCTGTAATTGTACAGACAACGATAGTATCAAAGAAGGTACCAGTCATATTGATATATCCTTGACGAACTGGATCATCAGTTGTAGCAGCTGCGGCAGTAATTGCAGCGGAACCAAGACCAGCTTCATTGGAGAATACACCACGAGCAACACCATAGCGGATGGAATTCATAACGGTTACAGTAATAACTCCCATAACACCACCACCAATTGCCTGCGGATGAAATGCCATAACAAAAATTTGTGCCAGACCAGCTGGAACATGCTGAATATTTAATAAAATAACAATGATTCCAGCGATTACATAGAAAACAGCCATTCCGGGAACAACAACAGAGGAAATTTTGGAAATGCTTGTGATTCCGCCAAGAATGATTACAAGTGCCAGTATTGTAATAATAATACCGGTGATCGTTGTTGAAACACCAAATACTTCATGAACAGAATTGGAAATAGAATTTGCCTGTGTCATATTTCCAATACCAAAAGAAGCAAGGACTGTAAAAAGAGCAAATAAAAATCCAAGAACTTTACCAAAAGTTTTGTTTTTTAAACCGTTGCGCATGGTATACATCGGTCCACCAGACATTTCTCCTTTTTCGTTAATGGTACGATATTTAATAGAAAGCATACATTCGCTAAATTTGGATGTCAAACCAAAACAGGCGGAAACCCACATCCATACAAGAGCTCCGGGACCACCAGCAAACATTGCGGTAGCAACACCGATGATATTTCCAGTACCAATTGTAGCTGCAAGCGCAGTCATAAGTGCAGAAAATGGAGAAACATCACCATCTCCTCGTTTTGTAGCACGAGCTTCTTTACTTAAGACACTTTTTAGTGCGTAACTAAGATTACGCCATGCTGCAAATTTTGTACGAAATGTTAGGAAGATACCTGTTCCAACAAGAAGAATAAGCATTACAGGCCCCCAGACAAAGGTATCAATATTTGTGATGATTTGAGAAATTGTTTCCATAAACTTTACCTCCGTAATTTTTTCTGAAATAAAAAAAGCAGAAAACAATTGAAAAAACTTCATTGTTTTCTGCTTTTTTTATTTATGCTTTATTATACACTTGTTTTTTTAAAATGTCCACATAAAATTTACAAAATCTTAACAGAAAGAGAAATTGAGAAAAAAAATACACAAGCTCTTAGTGAAAAAAAATGTCATATCAGTATGTTGTATTCAAAATTTAGTATGTTATAATATTGACAAGTTAGCAAGAGACTAACTTGTTGGGAAATATTTAATTTACATTCAATCAAATGGAGGAAAAAACATGAAACACTTCGAAGAATGGGAAGGATTTAAAGGAAGAATCTGGAAAGAAGAAATTAATACCAGAGATTTCATTCAAGAAAATTATCAGCCATATGATGGTGATGAAAGCTTTTTGGAAGGACCGACAGAAGCGACAGATAAATTATGGGGAATTTTACAGGGATTACAGAAAGAAGAACGTGCCAAAGGCGGAGTTCTTGATATGGATACCGATATTGTATCTTCATTAACTTCTCATGGAGCTGGTTATATTAGTGAAGAAACAAAAGATCTGGAACAGATCGTAGGTCTTCAGACAGACAAACCATTAAAACGTGCTTTTATGCCATTTGGTGGAATTAAGATGGCAGAAGAAGCATGCAGAAATTATGGATATGAGCCAAGTGCAGAGCTTCATAAGATTTTTACACAATATTCTAAGACTCATAATGAAGCAGTCTTTGATGCATATACACCAGAAATGAAAAAAGCAAGACATAACAAAATTATCACAGGTCTTCCGGATACTTATGGACGTGGAAGAATTGTTGGTGACTACAGAAGAGTTGCTTTATATGGAATCGATTATTTGTTAGAAGAAAAAGAAAATGATTTCAGCAACTGTGGATGTGGTGTCATGACAGATGATGTTGTTCGTCTTCGTGAAGAAATTGCAGAACAGAAAAAAGCATTAAAGGGAATGAAAGAAATGGCTAAAATCTACGGATTTGACATTTCAAGACCAGCTAAAAATGCAAAAGAAGCCATCCAATGGATGTATTTTGGATATCTTGCAGCAATCAAAACTCAGAATGGCGCAGCCATGAGTATTGGACGTGTTTCTACATTCCTTGATATTTATATTCAGCGTGACCTTGAAAAAGGAATTATTACAGAGAAAGAGGCACAGGAATTAGTTGATCATTTAACAATGAAATTTAGAATGGTTAAATTTGCAAGAATTCCTTCTTACAATCAGTTATTCTCAGGAGACCCAGTATGGGCAACGCTTGATCTTGCAGGTATTGGTGTGGATGGTCGTTCTATGGTTACAAAGACAGACTTCCGTTTCTTACATACATTAGAAAACATGGGACCTTCTCCAGAACCAAACATCACTGTATTATATTCTTCAGATCTTCCGGAGAACTTCAAAAAATATGCAGCTGATATTTCTATTCGTACAAGTTCTATTCAGTATGAAAACGATGACGTTATGAAACCTGTATGGGGAGATGACTATGCAATCTGCTGTTGTGTATCTGCGACAAAGACGGGAAAAGAAATGCAGTTCTTTGGAGCAAGAGCAAACCTTGCAAAATGCTTATTATATGCGATCAACGGTGGTGTTGACTGCAAGACAAAACAGCAGGTAGGACCTTCTTATAAACCAATCACAGCAGAATATCTTGACTATGACGAAGTTATGGAAAAATACGATATTATGATGGAATGGTTAGTAGATTTATATGTAAATACATTGAACTTAATTCAGTATATGCATGACAAATATTATTATGAAGCTGCTGAATTAGCATTAATGGATACAGAACTTGAAAGAACATTTGCAACAGGAATCGCAGGATTCTCACATGCGGTTGATTCTTTAAGTGCAATTAAATATGCAAAAGTAAAAACAATCCGTGATGAAGATGGATTAGTTGTTGATTATGAAATCGAAGGAGACTTCCCTAAATACGGAAACGATGATGATCGTGCAGATGATATCGCAGTATGGCTGTTAAGAACTTTCCTTGCAAAGATCAAAAAACATCATACATATCGTAATTCTGAACCTACAACATCAATTCTTACAATTACATCAAATGTTGTGTACGGAAAAGCTACAGGAACAATGCCTGATGGAAGAAAAGCTGGAGAACCTTTGGCACCTGGAGCAAACCCAAGTTATGGTGCAGAACAGAATGGTCTGTTAGCATCCTTAAATTCTGTTGCAAAACTTCCATATGAATGGGCGTTAGATGGAATTTCTAATACACAGACAATTAATCCGGATGCTTTAGGACATGAAGATGGTGAAAGAATTAATAACCTTGTAAATGTTATGGATGGATATTTCGATCAGGGTGCGCATCACTTAAATGTAAACGTATTTGGAAAAGAAAAACTGATTGATGCTATGGAACATCCAGAAAAAGAAGAATATGCAAACTTTACAATTCGTGTTTCTGGATATGCAGTTAAATTCATCGATCTGACAAGAGAACAGCAGATGGATGTAATTTCTAGAACATGCCATAAAACAATGTAATGGAAGTAGAAACAATGCATGAGACATTCACAGGAAATATTCATTCACTAGAAACGTTCGGTTTGGTGGATGGACCTGGCGTGCGGTTTGTAGTTTTTATGCAAGGTTGCCGGATGCGATGTAAATACTGTCACAATCCAGAAACCTGGAAGGAAAACTGTGGTGAACAATGGACCCCAAAGGCTCTCTTAAAGAGAGCCTTGCGGTACCGCATGTACTGGGGAAAAGACGGAGGAATTACGGTAAGCGGAGGAGAACCGATGCTTCAGGTAGAATTCTTAACTGAATTTTTTAAACTTGCAAAACAGGAAGGAATTCATACAGCATTGGATACTTCCGGAAATCCGTTTACAAAAGAAGAACCTTTTTACCATCAATGGCTGGAGCTTATAAAATATGTAGATCTTGTCATTTTAGATTTAAAAGAAATGGATCCTCAAAAACATAAAAAACTAACAGGACAAGAAAATGCTAACATTTTAGAAATGGCAGAAGAATTATCAAAGCGTGGGGTGGACTTGTGGGTCCGTCATGTTCTTGTGCCAGATCTTACAGACGACGAAGATGGATTAAAAGATCTTCGCCTATTTTTGGATAAGCTAAAAACTGTAAAGCGTGTGGAAATTTTGCCATATCATACCCTTGGACTTTTTAAGTGGGAAAAATTGGGAATTCATTATTCGTTAAAGGATACTCCTGTTCCGAGCGAAGAACAGGTTGCAAAAGCAGAACAGATTCTTGGTATTGAGAAAAAAAATCAAAAAGAAAGATAGACATTTTGCAAAAAATGTTATATGATAAACGAAGTTAGTTCAAACTAACTAAAAAACAAAAACAAAACATAAACAAAGCTGAAAAATCGACCAGATCTTCCTCCGGTCGATTTTTTATTTTTATATAGGAAATTTCGATGAAATCCTCTATAAAATAAAAAAGCCCTACGGGCAGGGCAGGATCGCACTGCATTCTTTCTTACTTTACAAGATTATTTTTTTATGTTTTTACAATCTTGTATTCTTATTGTATAATGAATTTAAAATTCACTTAATGGAGAAAAATTTATGATAGTACAATTGATTGAAAACATTTATTCATTTTTATGGGGAGATCTTATTCACATTCCAATGCCAGGAGGCGGAAGTCTTGGAATATCACTTTTAATTTTATTTCTTCTTCCGGCAGGTATCTATTTTACAATTCGTGGAAAATTTCTTTCCATTCGATTATTTCCAGATATGGTACGATCATTGACAGAAAAGAAAGAAGAGCAAAGTACCTTATCTTCGCTGCAGACATTGATCGTATCAACAGCGACAAGGGTTGGAATGGGAAATCTTACCGGAGTTGTTGCTGCGGTATCTGCTGGAGGGGCCGGAGCTGTCTTTTGGATGTGGGTAACTGCATTGATTGGTTCTTCCACTGCTTTTATTGAGGCAACATTGGCACAACTTTATAAGGAAAAAGATCCGCTTTATGGAGGATACCGTGGAGGACCTGCTTATTACATTCATCATTTTTTTGAGGAAAAACAGGGGAAAAAGAAAAAACATGTGTTGTGGGCGGTTTTATTTGCAATTTCTGGTCTGATTTGTTGGTGTGGCATCAGTCAGGTTGTGAGTAATTCTGTAACCTCTTCTTTTGAGAATGCATTTTCAATTCCGCCGCTTTATACATCCATTGCGCTTGTTATTGTTGCAGCATTCATTGTTCTTCGGAAAAATGCGACGGTAAAAGTATTAGATATCATTGTTCCAGCTATGGCTGTTTGTTATTTTTTTATTACCATTTTTATTATTGTGAAAAATATTGGAAGTCTTCCTTCTGTATTTTCCAGAATCTTTCAGGAAGCGTTTGGAATTCGACAGATAGCTGCCGGCGGGTTTGGAGCTGTTTTAATGAATGGGATTAAAAGAGGCTTATTTTCGAATGAGGCCGGTTCAGGATCAGCACCATGTGCGGCAGCTGCAGCAGAAGTAGATCATCCGGCCAAAATGGGGTTTGTGCAGGCACTTGGTGTTTTTATTGACACCCTTGTAATTTGCAGCTGTACAGCAATGATTATGTTAATTGCACCAGAGAGTGTTACGCATGGATTATCAGGAATGAATCTTTTACAAACTGCAATGGAGTTTCATCTTGGAAAATTTGGAGTGATTTTTATCGCAGTTACTTTATGGCTGTTTAGTTTTTCTACGTTTCTTGGTATTTTATTTTATGCTAGATCGAACGTTGCTTATTTGTTTGGGGATCATTGGTGCTGGCAAACACTTTATAAGATTCTTGCACTGCTTATGTTATTTATTGGGGGAATTCAGACGTATACCTTTGTGTGGGATCTTGGAGATGTAGGAATTGGATTAATGACAATTTTTAATATTATTCTCCTGTATCCGCTATCTAGAAAAGCTTTTCAGGAATTGAAAGATTATGAGAATTCCAGATAGCGGTATCTAATAAGTTAAGCAGGAAATAATTTCTTACGTGTTTTAAAATAAGCAAACAGTACCATGGCACCAGTCACAATCCATGAAATTGGATAGATGACAAGTAAGAGAATGTAACTATGAAACATTCGGCAAAGTGTAAAGACCCAGATGAGTCTTAAAATACATGATCCTAGGACGGTAAGAGCTGCTGGTGTCATGGAATGGCCAAGTCCACGCAAAGCGGCACCACTGATTTCATAAGCGCTGGTTAGACATTCAAAGGTTAATACAACAAGAACTCTTAGAAGCGCATAGTGGATGACAGCAGAATCTGTTGTGTACAAACCGACAAAGAAAGAGCGAAAAAGTACAAAAATAAGACTCAAACACCCGCATGATAAAACACTTGCAAGCATTCCAAGGCGAAAGACTTTCTTGCATCGATCATATTCTCCGGCACCATAGTTTTGGCTGGTAAAAGTTACGGTTGTCTGTGCAAATGCATTAACAAGAAAATAGGAAAAATATTCATAATTTAATGCAGCAGAAGAACCAGCAACAACTTTAGAACCAAAACTGTTGATTGTTGATTGGATACAGACATTTGCCAGAGAAAAAACCATGCCTTGGAGTCCGGCAGGAACACCAATACGAATAATACGCATGATAGCATCGCAATCAAGAACCAAATGTTTTAGAGAAAGGCGAATTGGATCATTTTCATGCATTAGAAAATGAAGAACAAGAAAAGCACTAACTCCATTGGCGATGACAGTTGCGATTCCAGTACCGGCAACATCCATGTGGAAAACAACAACAAGTAACAGATTTAGAATAACATTAATTACACCAGATGCAAGCAGGCTATAAAATGGACGTTTTGTATCTCCGATGCTTCGAAGGATTGATGCACCAAAATCATATAGCATAAGAAAGGGCATCCCAAGGAAATAAATTCGTAAATATAAAGTAGCAAGATCAATGACATCGGAAGGTGTACCCATCAAAGCAAGGATAGGCCGAGCAATCATTTGGCCAAGAAGCAACAATAAAATTCCACTTACAAGAGCTAAAGAAATTGCTGTGTGAACGATGCGAGGGATTTTCTTTTCATTTCCTTGACCGATATAATGAGCAATCACGACATTTGATCCAAGGGAAATGCCAGAAAATAAAGTGACCAGCAGACTAATAATAGAACCGTTGCCACCGACAGCGGCAAGAGACTGGCTGCTTGCAAAACGGCCGACAACAGCAATTCCAACAGAGTTAAATAATTGCTGCATGATGCTGCATCCGGCAAGGGGCAGAGCGAAAATTAAAATTTTGTCGAGTAAGCTTCCATGAAGCATATCCATTTTCCCCGATATTGTTCTGGATGATGAGTTCATAAAATAATCCTCCTGAAGAAAAAATCAATAATAAATGGAACCCTCAGCAGTCATAAAGTTGTGCTGAGGGTAAGATCTAATCAGATTCTAGACCATTTAGGACAGGTTATCAAGTAAAACAAGGAAAATAGGTAGACGCTAAAATAAAAAAATGATAGAATAATGCCTGATGGAGGGAGAAAACATGAACCAAAGAGAAAGAAAGAACAATGGGGTCCTTATTTTAGTGATCGGAATTGTTCTGGTTTTATGTGCGGTTCTTGCAGAAATTTTTATTTTTTCCGCAAAGCACAAAGAAAAAAAGACAATAGCAACAAAAAAAGTAACCGAAAGTAAACAGCAGACATCATCGAATGGAAATAGTAAACTAGAAACGTTTGCAATTTTTGGTGTGGACTCCAGATCCAATCAGCTTGGAAAAGGAACAAGATCTGATTCGATCATGGTAGCAAGTGTTGACCATACAACAGAAAAAGTCAGAGTTGTTTCTGTTTTCCGTGATAGTTATGTTGATATCAAAGGCCATGGTCTTGATAAAGTGACACATGCACATTCTTATGGTGGTCCGGATTTGGCAATGGACACATTAAACAGAAACTTTGATTTAAAGATTGATCATTATATTACGGTCAATTTTGGAAATGTAGCAGAAGTTGTTGATGATCTTGGTGGTATTAAAATGCAGGTAACTTCGGAAGAAGTAAAATATATTAATCATTATATCGATGAGATCAATAAAGTTGATAAAACACATTCTGCTCATATCACAAAAGCGGGAACCTATCAAATGGATGGAACACAGGCAGTTGCGTATTCAAGAATTCGTTACACAACCGGTGGTGATTACAAACGTGCAGAACGTCAGAGAACCGTCTTAATGGAAATCTTTGAAAAAGCAAAGACAAAAGGCACAACACAGCTGATGGGTATTGTTACAAAGATGATTGCTAAGATTGATACAAATTATGCAACGGATGATGTAACAGATCTGCTATCTTATATGGCACAGTATACTATTGATGATAGTAAAGCAGTTCCAGGAAAATTATGGGGTGGAAAAATTGATGGTGTATGGTATGCGGTTCCTGTAACATTAGAAAATGCAGCACAGGATATTCATAAATATTTATATGGACAAGAAAATTATAACGTATCAAATACTGTAAAAGAAATCAGCGATAAGATCCAGCAGGTAAAATCAACACCAAACGAAGAAATTGAACAATAAAAATCATTAAGAAAAAGACTCCTATAAAACAGAGAAATCTGTTTTATGTGAGTCTTTTTGCATCATAAATAAGGAAAATAAAAATGAAACAATATGAGATCGAAATCAAGTTATTCGTTAAAAATTTAAAACAATTGATACAGGATTTAAAAACTTTAGGTTTTCAAAAAGAAGTTTTAAAGAGAGAAGAAGATGTTTATTTTTATAGCCGACATTACGATATCAAAAAAAGGGATGAGGCCTTAAGAATTAGAAAAAGTACGAATCTAATGACGAATCAAATAAAAACACAGCTTAATTTTAAAGGACCAAAACTTGATAAAATTTCCATGTCGAGAAAAGAATTGGAAATTGAAATTGAAAATGCATCTATTATGGAAGAAATTTTACAAAACTTGGATTTTGAGAAGGCAGCTTCTGTTTGTAAAACAAGGCAATATATGAGAAGAAACGATATCACGGCGTGTATCGATCAGGTAGAAAATCTTGGAAATTTTTTGGAGTTGGAAATTTTAGCGGAATCTAAAGATCAAAAAGAAAAGTCATTAAAAAGAATCGAAGGAATCTTAGAAAACCTTGGATATAGCATGGAAGATACGACTCAGAAGTCCTATCTTTCGATGTTAATGAATCAGGAGAAATAAAATGGTGAAGAAAAAAATGGAAGGCGTCTTATGTCATATCATGCAAAAAGGAACCGCAGGTCCGGTAATTTTATTGGGAATGTATCCACATCGGCCGGATGAGATAGAACAAATGGAGGAATGCCTGGAGGAACAGCTTTCAAAGAAAGACTTTCTTTTAATTGCCTATCAGGTAAAAGATTGGAATCGCGATTTTTCTCCTTGGGAAGCACCAGCTGTTTTTGGACAGGAAGCGTTTGAAGGCAAAGGAAAAGAAACCTTGTCTTGGCTGACGGAACAATGTATCCCATATATAAAACAATATTATAAAACAGATTCGAGTTATTTTTTGGCAGGATACTCTCTTGCAGGTTTGTTTTCTTTATGGGCAATGTATGAATCGGATTTATTTTCCGGGGCAGCATGTTGTTCTGGTTCCTTATGGTTTGAAGGATGGGAGCAGTATGCGGAAAAAAGAAAAATAAGATCCAAAGGAAATATTTATTTAAGTCTGGGAGGAAAAGAGGAAAAAACAAAGAATAAAATTATAGCAACCGTAGGAGAACGGACGAGAAAACAAGAACAGTTTTTAAAACAGGATCCAAATGTAGAACAAACCATTCTTGAGTGGAATTCGGGCGGACATTTTGCAGATTCTGGAAAGAGATTGACAAAAGGCATTTCATGGCTTCTGACAAAATGATTTGACTCTATAGTCATTATAGGGTTTAAATTATAAGCAGGAGGAAATTTCCTGACAATATAAAAAATCAGGTTAGGAAAAAGAAAAGAATCATGGAAAAAAATTTAACAACAGGCAGTGTATTTAAAACAATTATTTATTTTGCATTGCCGTACCTTTTATCTTATTTTTTACAGACTCTTTATGGAATGGCCGATTTATTTATTACGGGTCAGTTTAATGGGGTTGATGGAATCACTTCTGTATCCAATGGAAGCCAGGTGATGTATATGCTGACCGTAATTATTGTTGGATTAGCCATGGGAGCAACTGTGACAATTGGACGTGCAGTTGGTGCTGGGAAATTAGATAATGCTGAGGTAGCCATTGGTAATACGATTACTTTATTTATGGTGATTGCCATTGTTATAACAGGTATTTTATTATGTTCTGTAGGAAATATTATATCATTGATTGGAATACCGGCAGAAGCAGTACATGGAACGAGAAGATATTTAACGATTTGTTTTATCGGTATTCCATTTATTACCGCTTATAATATTATTAGTTCTATTTTTCGAGGGCTTGGAGATTCCAAAAGTCCGATGTATTTTATTGGAATCGCATGTGCAGCGAATATTTTACTGGATTACTTATTTATTGGATTTTTTCACATGGGGCCAGCAGGAGCAGCTCTGGGCACAACGCTGGCTCAGACATTAAGCGTATTGATTGCGTTTATTATTATAAGAAAAAAGCAGACGGGAATTCATCTAAAAAAAGAACACTTTTATCCTGATCGTAAAGTAATGAGGGAAGTATTAAAAATTGGAATTCCTGTTGCTGTTCAGGATGGATGTATTCAGGTTGCTTTTATGATTATTACAGTGATTGCAAATCATAGAGGGCTTTCTGATGCAGCGGCTGTTGGAATTGTAGAAAAAGTGATCAGTGCTTTATTTATTGTTCCATCTTCCATGCTTGCGACAGTATCTGCCCTTTCCGCACAAAATATTGGAGCAGGAAAACATGATCGTGCAGCAAAAACCTTGCGTTATGCAACATTTCTTACAAGTGGATATGGGATTATTATTTCATTGATTGTCGAGGCGATTGCGGGATTTATTGTGCATCTGTTTACTAAGGATGCGATGGTCATCTTACTTGGAACGCAGTATATTAGAGGTTATATCTGGGATACGATATTTGCAGGAATACATTTTAGTTTCAGTGGATATTTTTGTGCCTATGGAAAATCTTATATTGGATTTATACATAACATCCTTGCAATTGTTTTTGTACGTGTTCCAGGATCTTATTTTGCTTCAAAAATGTTTGCAAATACTCTGTTTCCAATGGGACTTGCAGCGCCAGCCGGATCCTTACTTTCTGTCATCATATGCATCTGCGCTTATTTGTGGTTAAAAAAACGAGGAGAAGTAGCAGGAGTTTAAAAATAGAGAAAGGTATGAAGCAGTTATATTCTTATAAAGGATAGGAAAAATGGGAAAGATAGAGGAACCAATTATAAGACAAATAAGAGATAATAGAGATTCATTAAATTTTTTTGAAAATATTTTAATTCCTAAAGAAGATCGGAAGACACAGGAAATTATCAAAAATTTTCCAACAGTGTATATTCACAATTGGAAGGAAGCAGAGAAATTTGAAGTGTATGTTGGAGAATCGAATGATATATTTAGGAGAACTCGCCAGCATTATGATTCTGTGATGGATCGAACGAAATGGCAGAATAAACTCTTAGAGAAGGATGCTAGTTTATTTATTATTGGACATGAACATTTCAATAAATCTTTAACTTTGGATATTGAAAATCGATTAATGCATTATATGATGAGTGTAGATTGTGTTGGACATGTCCACAATTTAAGAACGAATCCTCAAACAAATTATTATCCAATGGGAGAATTAAATGAAATTTTTGAAAAAATTTGGAAAGAACTTCACAGGAAAAACAAAGAATTATTTCCATTAGAGAACGTGGTTATGGATTCGGCAATTTATAAAGCATCACCACTTCATAAACTGACAGAGGATCAAAAAAAAGCAAGAGAATTAATTATTCAAAAAGTTACAGAAGCGCTTTCTCATGGAAAGACTCGGCAATTGATTTTTATTGATGGCGAAGCTGGAACAGGAAAGACAGTATTAAATAGTAGTACCTTTTATGAATTATATTGTCAGGCAGAAGAACGTAATATAGATTTACGATGTCATTTGTTAGTAAATCATGATGAACAGATAACGGTGTACGAAAAAATAGCTGAGAAACTGGGATTAATAAGAAAATATGGTAAAATTGTTAGTAAACCAACGACTTTTATCAATAATCATACAGAAGATGATCCAGTGGATGTGGCATTTATTGATGAAGCGCATCTATTGTTAACGCAAGGCAAGCAATCCTATAGGGGTAAAAATCAATTAAAAGATATTATTGACCGTTCAAGAGTTACAGTTGTCATGTTTGATGAAAATCAGATACTTACAACCGAGCAATTTTGGGAGGCACAAGTATTAGAAAAATATCGTAATCAGGCTAAAAAGACTAAAAACTATATGATTTTGGATAAACAACTTCGAATGCAGGCAGATCCTGCAACAGTTGATTGGATAGATGCATTTACTAAGAGAAATCAATTGAAAAAAATTCCAACTACATTTAATGGATATTCCATTAAGATTTTTGATGATCCTGAACAACTTGATTTTGAGATACAGAAAAAAGCTAGAGAAACAGATTCATCGTTATCGAGAATCATTGCAACATATGATTGGGAGTATAGCGCAAATCGAAAACCGAAAGATGGATTGTTAAAATATTGGGAAGTAATCATTGGGAAATGGCATAAGCCTTGGAATCGTGAATTGGAATCACAACTTTCAAGGAAAGAAAAAAGGCAGATCAATGCATTAGCATGGGCGGAACAGCCACAGACAATTAATGAAGTCGGTTCCACGTTTACAATTCAGGGATTTGATTTAAATTATGCAGGAGTAATTTTGGGTCCTTCGGTAAAATATAGGGGTGGAAAAATTATATTTGATCCATCTGAAAGTCATAATAATAAAGCAATTCGGAATCGGACTTTATCAGACGGCTCTAAGAAGAAATTTGGAGAAATCTTAATTCAGCATGAAGTGAGAGTTCTTATGACACGTGGTGTAAACGGAATGTATATTTATGCCTGCGATGAACAGCTTAGGGAAGCATTAAAACAGGCAGCAAAATAAAAAAGGAGAAATATGAAACAGAGAACAATAGATCGAATTAGAAAGTTTACAGAAGACCGTGATTGGGATCAATTTCACTCACCAGAAAATCTTGCAAAATCAATTATCATTGAAGCAGCAGAACTTTTGGAGTGTTTTCAGTGGTCAGATGAGGAATATGATTTACAGCATGTGAAAGAGGAACTTGCCGATGTGATAGTATATAGTCAGAATCTTTTAGACAAACTTGATCTTGATGTAGATGAAATTGTAAATATGAAAATGGCCCAGAATGAAGCAAAATATCCGGTGGATAAGGCAAGGGGAAATGCTACAAAATATGATCGGTTATAAATTAAAAAAGTAAGAGGTAGAATAAGGAGAAAAATTATGATTAAAATACTATTCATCTGCCACGGCAGTGTTTAAGGGACTGGGCAAAAGTCTTGATTTTATTGGGCTTCTTGGATAGAAACGTAAAATTTACACCTTTGGAAGATCGGATCGGAATAATATAATTTGCTAATCTGTGTTGATTTTTTTTATGATTGAGTATAATAAAAGCAAGAACAGAAATGTTCTCGATGTAAGAGCATCATTAAAAGTTGGGCTGCAGATGGAGCAGGGTAAACTTCCATCTCATTAGATGTCTTAACTGGGTACCGAGGCTGACAACCAGTAGAAAACTCTTTTACAAAAGTAATTCTCAGAAGAGTGTGGTTTAATGCCACACTCTTTTTTGCATGTGAGGTATAAGTGGCAACAAAGGTAGATAAGAAAAACGCAATACGACAAGGTATTACATAGGCGGAAATCGTATATTTCCAAAATTTGGCAGGTAAAACATTTCTGTATGTTTGTGGAGATGAATATTTTGAAGTTTCTTTTCCAATAGATCACTTTCTACATTTAACAGGAGTGGAGACAAGACTTTCGGCCAAGGATTTTTATAATAATGCAAAAAAATCTATTCTTACAAATAATCAGTTCTATTTTGACGCAAGACATGTATATGCAAATGCCAAAAGGAAACTTCCGTGTTTAAAACGCTTGCCGGAATTAACGAATGAAATGGTATGTGTTCTAAAAAATATGGAAACCATGACAATTACATATAAACTCAGCGTTACAAATTTGGAATTTACAGGAAGTGGGACAAGAAAGCCAAAACGGTATACTGGGAAAAAAGATTAAGAAAAGAATAAAGAGCTGGTTTTAATTGTAAAATTTATGGGGAACTAACATCAGCTTATTGACATGAATTTAAAAATAAGTATAATAATAGTTGAGTAATTGTTCAACTATTATTATTTGGAGGTGAACATATGTCAAAAACGTCTTATATTTGTAATTGCGATGTAATTCATGAGGATATTGTGAATGATGTGAAATCCAAGATGCAGCTAAAAGATGATTATATCCAGTTGGCTTCTTTGTTTAAGCTATTTGGAGATGGAACTAGAGTACAAATCTTACACGCTCTAGAACAGAGTGAGATGTGTGTATGTGATCTTGCAGTGCTACTGGGGGTAACAAAATCTGCAATTTCGCATCAGTTAAAGACATTACGCCTAGCGAATCTGGTAAAATTCCGTAAAGAAGCACAGATAGTTTACTACTCGCTGGCAGATGATCACGTGAAAGAGATTATTGACAAGGGATTTGAGCATCTTTGGCAGAAATAATATTTTTTAACATTATAGTTGAGTAATTGAACAACTAAACAAATTGTAAGGAGATTATCATGAAACGCATATTTCTATTAAAAGGGTTGGACTGTCCAAATTGTTCCGCAAAAATTGAAAAAGAAGTCGGAGAGTTGGATGGAGTGCAATCCTCAGTGGTAAATCTGATGAAGCAGACGCTTACAATCAATGTTACTCAGACATCCGCAGATACGATAGCCAGTCAGATTGAAACGATTGTTCATAGTCATGAGCCAGATGTGGAAGTTCAGGAAGAAACCGTTATGAATGTTACAAAGAGTTATTCGTTAAAAGGATTGGATTGTCCGAATTGTTCTGCAAAAATTGAAAAAGAAGTCGGAGAGTTGGATGGAGTGCAATCCTCAGTGGTAAATTTGATGAAGCAGACGCTTACAATCAATGTTGCTCAGACAGCCGCAGATACGATAGCCAGTCAGATTGAAACGATTGTTCATAGCCATGAGCCAGATGTGGAAGTTTCTGAAATTGTACAGGAATCTTATATACCGGAAAAAAAGCAGGAGGCCAATGAATCCTATAACAATGAGGATAAGAAGCTGACAGTTCGTTTAGCGATTGGTGCAGCAATCTATGCCTTTGGTATAGCATTGACTGTTTTTGCGAAAGTGCCACTGCCTATCGAGTTAGCTTTTCTCATTGTTTCTTATGTTATTCTTGGTGGAGATGTTGTATGGCAGGCTGTGAGGAACATTTCAAAGGGGCGTGTATTTGATGAACATTTTTTGATGAGTGTTTCTACGATTGGGGCTTTTGTCATTGGTGAATATCCAGAAGCAGTTGCTGTTATGCTATTCTATCAGGTAGGTGAATTTTTTCAGTCATTGGCTGTTAAGCGTTCCAGAAAATCTATATCAGACTTAATGGATATACGTCCAGATTCTGCTACAGTAAGAAGAAATGGGGAATTGATTACCATATCTCCAGAAAATGTCTCCATTGGTGAGATTATTATTGTAAAGCCTGGTGAAAAAATTCCATTAGACGGTGTGGTATTGGATGGAGATTCTATGCTGGATACAAGGGCCTTAACAGGAGAATCAGTTCCGAGAAGTGTTCATAAAGGAGACGAAGCACTTTCCGGTTGTATGAATCAGACGGGTGTCTTAATGATTAAGACAACAAAAGCATTTGGTGAATCTACGGCTTCAAAGATTATTGATCTTGTGGAAAATGCGTCAAGCCGAAAAGCACCAACAGAAAATTTTATTACTACATTTGCACGTTATTATACACCTGTGGTTGTAATCTTAGCAGCTTTTCTGGCGATTCTGCCACCGATCATTCTTGGCGGAGGCTGGACAGAGTGGATTCGCAGAGGATTTGTTTTCCTTGTGGTATCTTGTCCATGTGCATTGGTTATTTCAATCCCGCTGACTTTCTTCGGCGGCATTGGTGCAGCATCTAAACGAGGTGTTCTTGTAAAAGGAAGCAATTATTTAGAGGCACTTAATAATGTCAGCGTTATTGTGTTCGATAAAACCGGAACACTTACAAAAGGTGTTTTCAATGTGACGGATATTTTGCCTGCAAATGGATTTTCAAAAGAACAGGTTCTGGAGTATGCGGCAGAGGCAGAGAGTTTTTCTAACCATCCTATTGCAAAATCCATTCTTGCTGCTTATGGAAAAGAAATTGATCAGTCAGTGATTTCTGATTATAAGGAAATTTCAGGATATGGAATCAGTGTAATGGCAGGGGAAAAGAAAGTTTTTGCTGGCAATACGAAACTTATGGATACAGAATGTATAGAGTACACAACCTGTGAAAACGCAGGTACAAAAGTTTATTTGGCTGTAGATGGTCAATATGCAGGATGTATTTTGATAACAGATGAAGTGAAGCCTGACAGTAAAAAAGCAATTTCTGACCTGAAACATATCGGCGTGGAAAAAACAGTCATGCTTACCGGTGATGATGAAAAAATTGGGAAGTCCGTTGCAGAAGAATTGCAGTTGGATGAATATTATGTACAGCTGCTTCCTGACCAAAAAGTGGAAAAGGTTGAGCTTTTAGATAGTAAAAAGAGACCGGGAAGCAAATTGGCTTTTGTTGGTGATGGTATCAATGACGCTCCTGTCCTTGCCCGTGCAGATGTTGGTATTGCAATGGGTGGGCTTGGTTCGGATGCGGCCATTGAAGCAGCAGATGTAGTTCTGATGACAGATGAACCGTCTAAGCTGGTGGACGCGATTGAAGTAGCAAAAGCGACAAAACAGATTGTCATGCAGAATATAGTGATTGCTCTTGGGATTAAGAGTGTGTTCCTGATTCTTGGCGCTCTTGGTATTGCGGGAATGTGGGAAGCTGTATTTGGTGATGTAGGCGTTACCATAATTGCTGTTTTGAACGCAATGAGAATTTTGAAAAAATAGGAAATGAGGTAGGAATGTGAAACGAAAACTGATTCTGTTAGTTGTTACGATTGTTTTTCTTGTAGGTTTTGGTGTCATTTTACATTCACCGCCTTCTATAATTGATGCAGTCACAGGAGCAACACCGAAGTCAAAAAAGGCGGCTCAAGCCTCCGCACAGTTGGAAGGCTCTTATGTTCTCGGTATTAATATGATGTCAGATGGTCTCGACAACGAGAACGCCCGGAATAAATTAAAAGAATTGGCACTGGACGATTCGGAAACAAATGAAACAGATCTCATGAAAACGGACATTAGTTTTCGGTTATATGTATCTGAGACGGATTATCCGCTTGTCAGTTATGCTAAGAAACTCTGTGACAGGTTGAAACAGGCCGGTTTTTCCGTAGATCTGAAAGAGTACAGTAACACAATGATGCTATCAAGAGTGATAAGTGGAAAGTATGATGTATTCCTGGCATCAGATGATTTTATTGACGTTACAACGCTAACACAGATGGACTATATGATCATGGACAGCGAAGAAATGAGGTGAGCGGGAATTTATGAGAAAATGGAATACGATTTTGTCTGTTTTAATGCTTCTCATTTTTATGATTCATGGAATCATGGGCAGCTTTATGCTGAACGGAGTTGGAAGTAGTGCAGGGAAACTTCTTGCATGGATTGGTGTTGGTATTCTTGTTGTGCATACGGTGATGGGTACCGTCCTGACAGTTCAGAGTTTACGGGCAGCGAAACAATCCGGAAAAATGTATCTGAAACAGAACGCCATATTCTGGGCGAGACGAGCCAGTGGGCTGGCAATACTGATCCTGCTGTTCTTCCATATTGGCTTGTTTGGAAAGGTGCAGAATGGGACATATATTTTGTTCCCTTTTACAACGGTAAAGATGGTAACTCAGCTTTTGTTCGTGGCGGCAATCTTTGTTCATATTTTTATCAATATCCGCCCATTGCTCGTATCGCTGGGAATCATCAGTTATAAAGAACGAAGGGGTGATATTTATTTGATTCTTTCGGTGCTCCTTCTGTTTATAGCGGGCGCAGTTATTTTCTATTATATTGGGTGGCAATATCTATGAGTAAGACAATTATTATTATAGGTGCTGGACTGGCAGGACTTTCAGCGGCTTTGCAGGCAGCGGAAAATGGATGCAATGTAAAACTAGTTTCCTCATTTCCATCAGAGCGGGCGCAGTCTGTTATGGCGGAGGGCGGTATCAACGCAGCTTTGAATACAAAAGATGAAAACGACAGTCCCGAAGAACATTTCACAGATACAATAAAGGCAGCTTGCGGTCTGGCAGACCCAAATGCAGTTTGGGGAATGACACAGGCAGCACCGGAGCTGGTGCACTGGCTGTTAAAACTTGGAGTTCAATTTAACATGAGCGGCTATGATGATGTGGATCTGCGGAATTTTGGCGGGCAGAAAAAGAAAAGGACTGCTTTTGCGCAGAGCGATACCGGGAAGCAGATCATGACAGCTATGATAGACGCTGTTCGCAGGAAAGAAGCATCTGGTATGGTAGAACGGTTCAGCCATCATTCTTTCCTAACACTTCGTCTGTGTGACAATATTTGTTGTGGCTGCGTAATCAGGGATGAATACAGTCAGGAGACTGTGGAATTACCGGGGGATGCGGTTATTGTTGCCACCGGTGGTATGCACGGATTGTTTGGAAATACAACGGGTTCGCTGAGCAATACAGGAGAAGTCACCGCAGAATTGTTCCGGCTTGGTGTTCCTCTGGCAAATGGCGAGATGATCCAGTATCATCCGACAACTGTGAAATGTGGTGGAAAACGCATGCTCATCAGCGAGGCGGCCAGAGGGGAAGGTGGCAGGTTGTTGGCCATGAAAGATGGAAAACAATGGTATTTCATGGAGGAAAAATACCCGGAGCTTGGAAATCTGATGCCACGAGATATTACCGCCAGAGAGATATGGAAGGTCAGCCATGAATCAGAGGTATTTCTTGACATGACGGAAATATCGGACGAGATTATTTCAAATAAGCTATCTGGTCTGGCAGACGATTGTATGACCTATCTGCATAAAGATATACGAAAGGAACCGGTGTCTGTTTTACCGGGAATTCACTATTTTATGGGAGGCATTCTGGTGGATGAGCAGCACAGAACGCCGATTCAGAATCTTTACGCTGCCGGAGAATGCTGTGCCCAATATCATGGTGCCAACCGTCTTGGTGGAAATTCTCTGTTAGGAGCGTTATACGGAGGACGTGTTGCGGCAAAATCAGCATGTGAACAGGCAGATGTAGTAGATCTATCTTGTGCGACACAGATAGATTTTCCACCAACGTCTCAAATTTCAGAAATAAAGCAATTAAACAAAGTGATGCAGGATACTATGGGCGTTGTCAGAAATGAGAATACGTTGTTAAATGGGATTCAAACGGTACAAGCGCTGACAGGAAATCTTCCATTGCTTGGCATGGCAGTTCTAAAGAGTGCTCTTGCAAGAAAAGAAAGCCGTGGTGCACACTGGCGGGAGGATTATCCGAAGAACAATGACGATGATTACCTTAAAACAACGGTAGCCAGATTTGATGGAAAGCAGATACAGATTTCCTTTGTACCTGTTCCAGAAAGGCGGTGATTCACTTGGTATATAAAATAAGAATCAGGCGGCAGGA
This sequence comes from Anaerostipes sp. MSJ-23, assembly GCF_018918155.1. Classification (GTDB taxonomy): domain Bacteria; phylum Bacillota; class Clostridia; order Lachnospirales; family Lachnospiraceae; genus Anaerostipes. The sequence goes on along the minus strand of NZ_JAHLPY010000001.1, from coordinate 377,855 downwards.
GAGTCAGAAATCAGACAGTTATTGGCAGGAATTTGAGTTTGACGGAAGCAAAAACAGCTCTGTTGCCAATGTTCTAAAGGAATTGAACAGTAGAACCCCTTTGAAAGATAATTCAGGGAATATAGTTACTCCCATCAGCTGGGAATGTAGCTGTATGGTGCGAAAATGTGGGGCTTGCGCCATGCTGATTAACGAACGTCCGAGGCTGGCATGCTCTACATTTCTACATACGTTAAAAGGTTCTACAATCACCTTGGAACCTTTAAGCAAATTTCCGCTTGTAAGAGATTTGATCGTTGATCGGTCAATTCTGTTTGAAAATTTGAAAAAACTGAACCTTTGGCTTGAAAGTGAAGCTTATATGAATCCGTGGACACATGAACCGAGATACCAGTCGGCACGCTGTCTGATGTGTGGCTGCTGCCTTGAAGTGTGTCCTAACTTCTCTGCAAATGGGACTTTCGCAGGCGCTGTTGCTGCAGTCAACGCATTTCGGATTCTGAATGAAGAACAGGAAAGCACTCATTTGAATGAGATTTCTGCTGAATATAAGAAGAAATATTTTGAGGGATGCGGGAAGTCGTTATCTTGTCATGATATTTGTCCGATTGGTCTGCCTGTGGAAGAACTGCTTGTAAGGTCGAATGCAGCGGCTGTTTGGGGCAAATAAAATGGATGATAAAAGCTATAATGAATGTATGAAGAGAATCAAAAACTTGATTCTCTTTTTTTAAAATACATACATTGACAAATATCTATGTATATATTATATTGAACATAGACAATGATCAATGTGAGGTGTCAATATGAATGCAATGGATGTGGCTTTGATATGCAAGGCTTTGGGCGATGCGAACCGGCTGGAAATTGTACAGATGCTGTCGGATGGAGAAAAGTGCGGGTGTAAACTTTTGGAAAGATTTGAAATTACCCAGCCAACTTTATCCCATCATATGAAGATACTGGTAGGATGCGGCCTTGTGAATGATCGTAAGGAAGGAAAATGGCATCACTATTCTTTGAATTGTGAGACATTGATGAATTACAAACACTTTATAGAATCCCTTACTTGCCTTGGATGCGGTGACGGGGATTGTTGCAAATAAATTAAAGGAGAAGTTCAAGTATGAATAAGAAAAAAGTTGCTTTTATATGCGTTCATAATTCATGCAGAAGCCAGATCGCAGAAGCTTTGGGAAAACATCTGGCTTCGGATGTATTTGAAAGTTATTCGGCAGGGACAGAAACGAAACTACAGATTAATCAGGATGCAGTCCGGATTATGAAAGAATTGTATGGAATTGATATGGAAGCAGAAGGACAATATAGTAAGCTGATTGATGAGATACCAGTACCGGATATTGCAATTTCAATGGGTTGTAATGTGGGATGTCCGTTTATCGGAAGGCCGTTTGATGATAATTGGGGACTTGAAGATCCAACCGGAAAGAGTGACGAAGAATTTAAGAAGGTTATTGATGAGATAAGGATGCAAATTTTTATATTGAAACAACGATTGGATGAATTTGAAGAAAACTAAAGAAGTTGAGAAATTGCAGTTTGTCGAACTGATGAGATACAAAAAACATATAAGAATAATCAACAAGGCAGGTGGTTTTATAACAAGACTGTCTGCCTTCTTTTATGCCAGCAGAGGCTATTTCAAAGGGGCATCCAAAAGACATACAATATATAGGCTCAAATGGCGAAAGTGCCCATTTGGGCCTATTATTGCATGAATTCATATGTTACATCCAGAGCAAGATCCACCCGTGTATTACAGTATTGTCATTTTGACAATTTTGTATTACTTACGAGTAGCAGACTTGATGGGGATTACGTCCCCATACCCACGTGAAAATATAATTGCTGGCAATTACATTTTAGCAGACACGCAAGCGTTTCTGAGTAAGTGTCACAGACAACAAAATAAGGAAATTTTGATAAGGCATTCACCTGGAATAGGTGAGTGTTTTTTGTTTTCAAATATTCAATTAACCGAAAAAATTAAAAAAATTTCATCAGGGGGCTGTAAAAATGCCTCTCAGCGTTTCGTATTAATGAAAGGGTATTTGGGCGGGAAAAATAAAAAACTTTCCTCAAGAGCCTGTATTTATGCCCTTCATCTTTTGAATATATGTAAGGACATTTTTGAGCCGGCATAAAAATGATTTTTACAATAATTAGAAACAGAAATGAGGCGAGAAAAGAATGAAATATGAATACATGAAGGAGTCAGAGCAGATGCTTCAGTACTTCCAGTTTCCGAAGTTTTTATTAAAGCTGCGAATTTCTCAAACTGCAAAATTCCTTTATATGATTTTGTATGACCGGGCACGGATATCGAGAAAGAATAGCTGGATAGACAAGTATGGAAATGTTTATCTGATATTTCCAATAGATGAATTGTCTGTTCAAATCGATAAATGCAAATCTTCTGTAAAAACAGCGTTGAAGGAATTAGATGATGTGGGACTATTGGTTCGCAGGTCTGGTGGATTTTCAAAACCAAATCATTTATATGTAAAAATTCCATCTGATGAGATTGGGCTACAGCCGGTTGACAATAAGGCGGTTGAAAAGATAGTTGCAACAGAGCCGGAAAAGCCACCTTCATCTGGTCGTAAAAATGGCTGTGGAGGAGTCGGAAATGTGGCACCTAGTAAAGTAACTGAGAAATATAAAAGTAATAAATATCATGAAGTAAATTATTACTATGAGGAAGGAGAGAGTTTGTGATGAGAGAAGAAGATACCGTATGTGCAGGCAGTGATGGTTTGCAATACTGCAAAGTCTGTGGGGAAGCGAAAGAAGCTTTTTTCCCCGAGGGTGGCTTTATGGGGATGAAAAAACATTCCAGGCAATGTGCCTGTGACAGAAAAGCGTATGAAGAAGAACAAAAATATTTTAAAGAGAAAGAACACCGGGAATTAGTCAGTAGAAATACGAGCATCTGTTTTGACGAGAGCAGGATGGAAGAGTGGACATTTGAGAATGCAGATATGTCAGATGCAGTAATGCATAAGGCAAAAAGCTATGTTGATAACTGGGAGGAAATGAAAAGAAATCATATAGGCTGTTTGTTCTGGGGACCGGTTGGTACCGGGAAAAGTTATATTGCCGGGTGTATTGCCAATGAACTTCTTAAGCGGGAAGTAACGGTAAAGATGACAAATTTCAATACCATTATTGATGATATATTTCCGCTGGCAGACAAAACGGAATATATCAATGCATTGGCTTCTTATCAGCTTTTGATTATTGATGATCTTGGAGTGGAACGAAATTCAGAATATGCGTTAGGAATTATTTTTAGCGTCATAGACCGCAGGATCCGTTCAGGACGACCATTGATCATTACGACTAATCTTCCGCTGAAAGAAATAAAAAGCGAGACCATGTTAGATAAAAGACGTATCTATGACCGTATTTTAGAAATGTGTACACCAATGTATGTTGGAGGCGCAAGCAAACGAGAAGCGATTGCAAGTATGAAAATGGAGAAAGCGAAAACACTGTTGAATACAAACCGAGGGGAGGAGGAATGCGAATGAATCATATAGAAAAAACAATACCTGTTTGGAAGAAATATTCTTTAAATGTTTCCGAAGCAGCTGAATATTACGGAATTGGCGAAAAGAGATTAAGACAGATCGCAGGTGAAAATGAAGGAGCGGATTTCATTTTGGAAGTTGGTTCGCATATCCGATTCAAAAGAAAATTATTTGAAGATTATCTGGATACAGCCAGCACAGTTTAAGTAACAGAATAGAAAAAATAGTAATGAAAATAATGTTCATTTTATCTTAGCGAAGGGAAGGTCTTGTGGTATAATGAATAAACCGAGACGGTCTTCCAAGTTAAATGAACATTTGATGAAGGAGACTAAAATATTATGAGTGAAAAAAGGAGAGATCATAGAGGACGTATATTACACAATGGAGAAATACAGTTATCTGATGGCAGATATCGATTTAAGTATGTCGATGAGATGGGAAAGGAGCGCTGCGTATATAGCTGGCGCTTAGACCATAACGATGCAACTCCGAAAGGAAAGCGCCGTACTTTGTCGCTTCGAGAGATGGAGAAGAAAATCCAGGCGGACCATTTTGAGCAGATTGCAACAAATGGCGGAAATATGACGGTACTGGAACTGGTTGAAAAGTATACATCAACCAAAAACGGTGTCAGACCTACTACAGTTGCAGGATACGGAACAGTTATCAATTTATTGAAGAAAGATCCATTTGGAAAAAGAAGGATTGATACGGTTCGGATTTCGGATGCAAAATGTTGGCTGATACATCTTCAGCAGGTAGAAAAGAAAAGCTATAGTTCCATCCATTCGATCCGAGGAGTTCTTCGTCCTGCATTTCAGTTAGCGGTGGATGATGACCTGATCAGGAAAAATCCATTTCAGTTTCAGCTAATGGAAGTGGTTGTGAATGACAGTGTGACAAGAGAGGCAATCAGCAGAGCAGAGGAACGTAAGTTTCTACGATTTGTGAAGGAGGATCCTCATTTTTGCAGGTATTATGAGGGAATCTACATATTGTTTAAAACAGGTCTTCGCATTTCGGAATTTTGTGGTTTAACGATTTCTGATATTGATTTCAAGGAGCATACAATCAACATTGATCATCAATTGCAGAAGAAATCAAAAATCGGATATTATATTCAAGAGACTAAAACAACCAGTGGAACGAGAAAGATACCTATGACTGCGGATGTAGAGGAATGCTTTCGGAAAATAATAGAAAAACGAAACCCGCCCAAAGCAGAACCTATGGTAGATGGAAAAAGTGGATTCTTATACTTTGATAAAAATGAAAGTATCTGTTATTCCCTGCATTGGGAGCATTATTTTCAAGACATCATTCAGAAGTATAATAATACTTATAAAGTACAGATGCCTGTCATTACACCGCATGTATGTCGGCACACCTATTGCTCAAATATGGCAAAATCCGGAATGAATCCAAAAGCATTGCAATATTTGATGGGCCACTCAGACATCAGCGTAACGCTGAATACATATACGCATGTAAATCTTGAGGATGCCAGGGAAGAAGTTGCCCGGATTCAGGTTGTGTAATTACGATTTTTAATTGAAAATAGCAAGGTGTAAAATGGAAAAACATACACCTTATTTTACACCTTTTGCTGACGATATTATGCGAAAATAAACCAGGTTATGCCAGAAAGCAAAAATTTACAAAGGCTTACAAAGCCCGAAAAACCAAGAAAAACTAAGAAATGCGAGGTTATGCAACAATGATAAAAGTACTATTTATCTGCCACGGCAATATTTGCCGAAGTACAATGGCACAGTTTGTTTTTCAGGATATGGTCAATCGGGAAGGCCTTTCCGATCAGTTTTTTATTGAATCTGCTGCGACAAGCAGAGAGGAAATTGGAAATCCACCACATCATGGAACCGTGAATAAATTAAGACAGGAAGGAATTCCTGTGTTAAAGCATCGAGCAATTCAAATGACAAAGCATGATTATGAAGAATATGATTATCTGATTGGAATGGATGAGTGGAATATCCGCAATATGAATCGAATAACAGGTGGAGATCCAGATGGAAAGATTCATATGCTTTTGGATTATACGAAACACCCTAGAGATATTGCGGATCCATGGTATACGGGAAATTTTGAAGAGACCTATCAAGATGTTGTGGAAGGATGTAAAGCGTTTCTTTCTTATTTAAAGAAAAATGAATAGAAAAAAGGATCGTCAAATGGACGGTCCTTTTTTGGATCATAGATCTTTTATAGTTCTTGGTTTTGCGTAGGATTCTCGAATGGTGAGGGAGCATGGCAGTGTAAGTCGTATTGGTGTGTGATATTCCATAGTATTATCTTTGGATAGTAGTGTTAGATAATGTGCAGCATATTCGCCCATGTATTCCGCCGGTGCATGTACGGTTGTAAGTGGTGGATTAGAAAATTGTGCTACATGGATATCATCAAATCCGACAACAGAAACATCTTCTGGAACTTTATAGCCATTTTCGTAAAGAGCCCGGATCGCGCCAAGGGCAATGGGATCGCTGGCAGCAAAGATGGCAGTTGGAATTTGATTTTTCTTAATCAGGGAAAGCATCATCTGATAGCCAGATTCTGCGGAGAAAGAAGCTTCTCTTAAATAAGGTTCCCAACAAATACCATGCATCTGACAGTAACGGATAAATATATCTTTTCGTTCTTCAAAATAGAACGTATTATCTTCCAACTTTTCTCTTCCACCAAGATAAGCAATGTGCTGGTGTCCAAGAGAGGTGAGGTAATCGAGAACATCTATGACAGCTTGTGGAAAATCAAGATTCATCGTGTTGCAGTGAATTCTTGATGTTTGCATGTCTAGAAACATCACATTTTTAGTGATGGATTCGAAAGAACTAATTTCTTCTTCATGAAATTTGCCAATACAAATGAGGGCATTGACACCTTTTAAAGCATCTAGGTAATTAGAGTCGCTTCGAAAAGCACGAATGACTTCAATTTGATGATTAGCGCAATAGGTTTCGATACCGATTCGAATTGCTTGATAATATGGGTCTTCAAGTTCCTGAAATAAAGAGTACCATTGAAAAATGCCAAGAGTTGTTGGTGTGATGGTGCTTTTTTTCTTTGTATAATTTAATTCACTGGCGATTGCCAGAACACGTTCTCTTGTTTGATCGGTAACGCTTAGGGTATCGTCTTGATTTAAAATACGGGATACTGTAGCAGCAGATACCTTTGCTTTGGCCGCAATATCTTTGATGGTAGCCATTGAATGATCCTTCTTTCTTGATAAATTTTTTTCTTTTTTGATTATAGCAAAGAGTTAAGAAAAATGATGACGGAAACAGAGACCAAATGGTCAGAAGGAGATTTAGGTTTTATGGGAAAAACAGTACAGGAGTTAAAAAAAGAATTTCAAATCGGAGTTTATACGGATAAATTAAAGAAAATTTATGTAGATGAAAAAGTTTTAGATTATCAAAAAGAACATTATATAAAAGTGTTAGAAAATTTTGAACAATTGTATGGTGACAAAGAAGTTGAAATTTATAGTGCGCCAGGACGAAGTGAGGTCGGTGGAAATCATACAGATCATCAATATGGAAAAGTATTGGCAACATCTATTAATTTGGATGCAATTGCAGTTGTTGCGCCAAACAGAGAAGATAAAATTTATTTAAAATCTGAAGGGTACGATAAAATTGAAGTAGATTTGAATTCTTTATCCGCTTATTTAGCAAAAGAAGGAACTTCAGAATCACTTATTCAGGGAGTTGCAGCTAAGTTATCAGAAAAAGGTTATAAAGTTGGTGGATTTGAAGCTTATGTGACAAGTGATGTATTAAATGGAGCTGGAATGTCATCTTCTGCAGCGTTTGAGGTTTTAATTGGAAATATTTTCTCTGGATTATACAATGATATGAAATTAGATCCTGTCTTTCTTGCACAGGCAGGACAATATGCGGAAAATGTATTTTTTGGAAAACCATGTGGCTTGATGGATCAGATGGCGTCTTCGGTTGGTGGATTAATTTTTATTGATTTTAAAAATCCTGAAGTACCGGTAGTAAAACAGGTTCCTGTTGATTTTGAGGCCTATGGACATAGTTTGTGCATTGTTGATACAAAAGGTTCTCATGCAGATTTAACTCCAGATTATGCAGCCATCCCAGAAGAAATGAAAAAAATCGCAAAGTATTTTGGAAAAGAAGTATTAAGAGAAGTAGATGAACAGGAATTTTATAAGAAACTTCCTGAAATTAGAAAAGCGGAAGGAGACCGTGCTGTCTTACGTGCGATTCATTTATTTGAGGAAAATAAACGAGTGGACAAAGAAGTACAGGCTTTAGAATCAGGAAATTTTGAAGCATTTAAAGAAACAGTAAAAGAATCAGGAGATTCTTCTTTTAAATATTTGCAAAATGTATATTCCAATCATGATATTCATAATCAAAGTGTATCCATTGGACTTGCAATTAGTGAGATAGCATTAAAGGGAAAAGGTGTTAGCCGTGTTCATGGAGGCGGATTTGCAGGAACAATTCAGGCATTTGTATCAGATGAGATTGTAGATACTTATAAAGAAGCAACGGAGCATGTTTTTGGAGAAGGTGCCTGCCACATCCTGAAAGTGCGTCCATATGGTGGAATGAAGGTGTTATAAAATGACAGAAGTAAGAATTACAGAAAAAAAGATTATGGATTAACCTTTTTTGAATTAAAAAACGAAGAGTTGACGGTTCATGTAACAAATCTTGGATGTCATATTTTATCTATTTTTGCAAAAGACAGAGATGGGAAGGCAGGGGATGTCGTTCTTGGTTTTGAAAATGTAGAGGATTGTCATCATGACGGAAGTTGTATGGGAGCCATTGTGGGACGTGTTGCCAATCGAATTGGAAATACATGGTTTGAGTTAAATGGAAAAACGTATCATCTGGCTGCAAATGCAGCGCCAAACCATCATCATGGTGGAACAATTGGTTTTGATCAGAAATTATTTGTCTATGAGATCTTGGAAGATGGGGTATGTTTTTCTTACATTTCTCCAAATGGGGAGGAAGGGTATCCTGGTAATTTATATCTGCAAGTTATTTATCGACTTTATGGGAATGAGCTGAAAATGGAATATGATGCAAAGACAGACGAAGATACTTTGATTAATATTACAAACCATTCTTATTTCAATTTGAGTGCTGGACGAGAAAAGATTTATCATGAAGAACTGAAGATCGCTGCAGATCAAATTGGACAGGTAGATGGAAATGGTCTTGCAACGGGATCTTTCCTCAATGTTACGGATACCCCGTTTGACTTTAGAAAACCTCATGAGATTGGAGAACGTATTGATGCAAATCATGAACAGCTTCACTTGGCAGGAGGTTATGATCATGCTTTTGTATTAAACAGACCGGAAGATCAGGTTGTTTTATATGATCGTGTTTCTGGAAGAAAGATGACGATGTCAACAACCTTACCAGTTGTTCAAGTCTATACAGCAAACTTCCTTGCAGGTGGAGCAAATGGGAAGGGTGGAAAACCATATGAAAACAGAGATTGTGTTAGAGGACATTTTAAAAAATCTGACGGATGCTGCATATGATCGTTATATTATCAAAAGTGATGATGTTGTAACAAGAGATTTATTTGATACAAAGCTAATGGGTGTTATGGTGGAACGTCCATCTAGAATCATTGAAAAATTTTGGTCATTATATGAAGAAAGTCCGAAAGCTGCAACAGATGCTTTTTATCAGTTTAGTCAGGATACAGATTACATTCGTACTTATCGTGTGAAGAAAGATATGAAATGGAAAGTAAACAGTCCGTATGGAGAGATTGATATTACCATCAATTTGTCCAAACCAGAGAAAGATCCAAAGGAAATTGCGGCTGCGAAAAATGCAAAGCAAAGTGCTTATCCAAAATGTCAGCTTTGTATTGAAAATGAAGGGTATGCAGGTCGTATGAATCATCCGGCAAGGGAAAATCATAGAATTATTCCAATCACGATTCAGGGAAATCCATGGGGATTCCAGTATTCTCCTTATGTTTATTATAATGAACATTGCATCGTTTTAAACGGAGCACATGTCCCAATGAAGATTGACCGAAATACATTTGAAAAACTTTTTGATTTCGTTAGACAGTTTCCACATTATTTCCTTGGGTCAAATGCGGACCTTCCGATTGTTGGAGGATCAATTTTAACTCATGATCATTTTCAGGGCGGTCATTATGAATTTGCCATGGAACGTGCAGAAATAGAAAAGGAAATTGTAATCCCTGGATATGAGGATGTAAAAGCAGGAATTGTACATTGGCCATTATCTGTGATTCGTATTCAAAGTGAAGACGAAAAGAGACTGATTGATCTTGCAGATCATATTTTAAAAGCTTGGAGAGAATATACAGATGAAGAAGCGTATATTTTTGCCCAGACAGATGGAGAACCGCACAATACCATCACACCAATTGCAAGAAAGAAGGGAAATGTATACGAGCTGGATTTAACATTGTGTAATAATATTACGACAGAAGAATGTCCGCTTGGACTTTATCATCCACATAATGAGTATCATCATATTAAAAAGGAAAATATCGGATTAATCGAAGTTATGGGACTTGCTGTTTTGCCATCTCGTCTGAAAAAAGAAATGGAGGAGCTGGCAGAATGTCTTGTAAATGAAAAACCGGTAGATGAAAAAGAAGAATTAAAAAAACATGCTGCTTGGGTTCAAGAATTTACAAAGAAATATGATGATATCAACGAAAAAAATGTTATGGATATTTTGAAAGAAGAGATTGGACAGGTCTTTGTCAAAGTCCTGGAAGATGCTGGTGTATATAAATGCACAAAAGAAGGCAGAGAAGCATTTGATCGTTTTATTTCTATATTATAAGGAAGGTATACAATCATGAAAATTTTAGTGTTAGGTGGAGCAGGATATATTGGTTCGCATACAGTTTATGAATTAATTGATGCAGGGGAAGATGTTGTTATCATCGATAATTTGGAGACAGGACATAAAGAAGCAGTTCATCCAAAAGCAAAGTTTTATCAAGGAGATTTAAGAGATAAAGCATTTGTTGATAGTGTTCTCGATCAGGAAAAAGATATCGATGCTGTTATTCATTTTGCAGCAAACTCTCTTGTCGGAGAAAGTATGGTAAAACCATTAAAATACTATGATAATAACTTATGCGGAACAAAAACTATGGTAGAGTCTCTTGTAGAACATGGAATTGATAAGATTGTATTTTCTTCAACTGCAGCTACATATGGAGAACCAGAAAAGGTACCAATTGTAGAGACTGATCGTACAGAACCAACTAATACATATGGAGAGACAAAACTTTCTATGGAAAAAACGTTTAAATGGGTTGGAAAAGCACATGGTCTTCGTTATGTATCATTAAGATATTTTAATGCTTGCGGGGCTCATATTAGTGGAAAAATTGGGGAAGATCATAATCCAGAAACACATTTGATTCCATTGATCCTTCAAGTTCCAAATGGAAAGAGAGAGGCAATTAGTATTTTTGGAACAGATTATCATACAAAAGACGGTACATGTGTCAGAGATTACATTTATGTTACAGATCTTGCACAGGCCCATATTTTAGCTGTGAAGTATTTAATGGATGGAAATGAAAGTAATATTTTCAATCTTGGTAACGGGGTTGGATTTACTGTCAAAGAAGTTATTGAGACAGCAAGAAAAGTAACAGGAAAACCAATTAAAGCGGTGGAAGAAGGTAGAAGAGCTGGAGATCCAGCTGTACTCATCGCATCTAGCGAAAAAGCCAAGAAGGTACTTGGATGGAAGCCAGAACATGCAGATCTAGAAGAAATCATTGCAACGGCATGGAAATGGCATAGCACACACCCAAATGGATACCAGTCATAAAAAGGGTTCCTTCAAAATAAATCCTTTGATATGTAAAAGATAAAGGTATAAAAAAAGACTCGATGTTCTTTGGTTGAACAATATCGAGTCTTTTTCTTTTTATATTTTGTTATTCAGCAGTTGCAGCTGCGTCTTCTTCATCTTCGTCTTCAGGAGCAGCTTCTGGTTCAGCAATGTTAACAACCAATGTATCTTCTGGTGTTACCAGTGTGATTTTGCTGTTCTTTGCAAGATCCAGATCTTTGACATGAATCAGATCTCCAACTTTGTAATTTGCAAGGTCAATTTCAACGGCATCTACAAGATCTGCAGGGTAAGCTTTGTATTCGATTTCAGATAAGGACTGTTCTACGATACCACCCTGTACAGCGGCTTCGTTAAGAAGTTCTACTGGTGTTGTAGCATGAATTTTTTCATCAGCAACCAATGCCTGGAAGTTGATAGAAGAAATTTCTTTTTTCATAGGGTTATAATCAATTTCTTTGATCATAGCATCGACATCTTTATCTTCAATTTTTAATGTGATATGAGCACCTTTTTTATTATCTTTTAAGAATTTTGTTGTTTCGCGTGGATCTAATTTCAGTGGTACAGAATTTTCAATATCTCTACCAAACAGATTTCCGATAACAAATCCTTCTCTTCTTAATTTTTTTGCTTTTACGTTTAAATCTCTTTTCTGTGCTGTTAATGTGTTCATAATAGTTCCTCCTTGAATCTATCGATAGATAGTGTGCATATCTCTATAAAGTAAAAAACAGAGATTCCAGTGTAGTGGAAGCTCTGTTTTTCGGGGTTTCTATGCACCTACTAATATTATAGCACTGCTTGTCAACCCCTGCTGATAAAAAAAGGAACCAAATGTTTTTTCCTTTCATATAGTAACAAAAGGATGTAAAAAGAGGTGATGTGGGAATGTATGATTTTGCGGTCATTGGTGGCGATTTTCGGCAAGTATATTTGGCTGGATATTTGAAAGAACATAGATACCGGGTAATTGTTTATGGTGTTGAAAAAAAGAACTTAAATAAAGAATGTGTATATGCAAAATCTTTGGAAGAAGCAGTGGAGGAATCTCATTGTGTCATTGGTCCAGTTCTATTTTCAAAGGATGGTGTGTTTTTGACATCGCAAAGAGAAAACATTCGCGTCCATGATTTCCTTAGATATTTAAAAGAAGGGCAATCATTGTTTGGAGGCTGTATTTCGGAGGAGGTTCAAAAGGTATGTGAGAAAAAAGGGGTTTTGGTTCATGACTTTATGAAGATGGATGATGTTGCGATTTATAATGCAATTGCAACGGCAGAAGGTGCGATTGTAAAAGCAATGGAACGGAAGCCAGTAAATCTGCATGGAAGTTATTGTCTTGTTCTTGGCTATGGAAGATGTGGTCGTGTCCTTGCAGGAAAATTAAAAGGACTGAATGCTCGCGTAACGATCTGTGCCAGAAGTGAGACGGCAAGAAGTCAGGGAGAAGCAGATGGGTTTGATACGATGCAATTTTTTGATGTAGCAAGACAGATTGTTCGATTTGATTATATTTTTAATACAGTTCCGGCAAAGGTATTGACAGAAAAAATTTTGAAGCGGGCAGGCAAAGATCTTTGTATTGTGGATATCGCATCGTTTCCAGGTGGAGTGGATCAAAAAGCAGCAGAAAAATTCGGAATTCAATCGTATCTTTGTCCGAGTCTTCCGGGAATTTATGCGCCGAAATCATCTGGGATCCGTCTGGCAGAAAAAGTATTAGAATGGAAAGGAAAAGAAGACAGGTGAATCTTCAAAATAAAAGAATCGGTATTGGACTTACGGGATCTTTTTGTAGTTATAAAAAGGCCTTTTATGAAATTGAAAATCTTGCTCTCGAAGGGGCCAAAGTACAGACTATATTTTCCTATCATGCACAAACGATAGATAGTCGTTTTGGAAAAGCAAAGGAATTTGTAAAGAAGGCACAAGAGCTGACCGGGCAGGAAGCAATGAAGACAATTGAGGCAGCGGAAGTGATTGGACCATCCAAATGTTTGGACCTTCTAATTCTTCTTCCGTGTACTGGAAATACGATGGCAAAGCTTGCCAACGGAATTACGGATACTCCAGTTTTAATGGCGGCAAAAGCACAGTTAAGAAACGAAAAACCAGTCGTGATTGCGCTGGCAACAAATGATGCACTTGGAATGAATCTTAAAAATATTGGGTATCTTTTAAATAGAAAAAATATTTATTTTGTACCGTTTGGACAGGATGATCCGGTGAAAAAACCGGCATCTATGACGGCAGATTTTGATTTGCTGATTCCAACGGCACTTGAAGCATTGGAGGGCAGACAATATCAGCCGGTGATTATTCAAAGAAAAAAATAAGAAAGGAAACCTGTGAAATGTGTGGTATTGCGGGATTTGTAAATCCGGGAGAGCGTTATGAAGCAGCTAGGGAACAATGGGAGAATATTCTTTCCCATATGAATCATGCACAAAAACACCGGGGGCCGGATGAGGAAGGTATTTATTTGAAGGATGGATGCGGTTTTGCACATGTAAGATTATCTATCCTCGATTTAGAAAATGGACATCAACCGATGGTTCGCAAGAAAGATCAAAAAGATTGTGCCATTATTTTTAATGGAGAAATTTATAATATGAACCAGTTGAAAAAAGATTTGGAAGCAAAAGGGGCAAAATTCCAAACAAATAGTGATACAGAGGTCATTCTTGTTGGTTATATGCGCTATGGTGTTTCTTTTGTAGAAAAATTAAATGGAATTTTTGCAATTGCTATTTGGGATGGAGTTTTAGAAAAACTATTTTTATTCCGAGACCGTCTTGGCGTGAAGCCATTATTTTATGGGAAAAGAGGAAAGACACTTATTTTTTCTTCAGAAATAAAAGGGTTGTTTCAGTATCCTTCTTTTCAACCAGTGATTGATCGGGATGGATTAGCAGAGATTTTTGCACTTGGACCGGCAAAGTCTTATGGAAAAGGAGTTTTTGCAGGTGTCTTAGAGGTCTTGCCCGGACATTTTCTTGAGTATGGGAGAGAAGGATTAAAAGATCATATTTACTGGGCATTGGAAGCAATGGAACATACGGATTCTGTTCAAGATACAATTGAAAAGACTTCTTGGTTGATTCATGATGCGGTTAAAATGCAGATGCTTTCAGATATTCCAATTAGTACTTTTTTGTCTGGAGGAGTCGATAGTAGTTTGGTGACGGCAATTTGTGCAAAAGAACTAAGAAAACAAGGAAAAACATTAAATACGTTTTCTTTTGATTTTAAAAATAATCATCGATATTTTCATGCGAATGCATTTCAGCCATCAGAAGACCGACCATGGGTAGATCGGATGGTACGTTATACAAAGACCAATCATCGATATTTAGAGTGTAAGAATACGGAGCTTATTTCTTATTTATATAAAGCCGTTGATGCCAGGGATCTCCCATGTATGGCCGATGTGGAATCTTCTATGTTGTATTTTTGCTCTCGTGTTGTTGCATACAACAAAGTGACATTAACAGGAGAGTGTGCAGATGAAATTTTTGGTGGTTATCCGTGGTTTCATAAAAAAGAATGTTTCAAAGCACAGAACTTTCCATGGTCTATGGATATGGAGCCAAGGAAAGCTTTGCTTCGAGATGACATTTTGAAAAAAGTGGATTTAGAATCTTATGCGAGGTATGCATATGAAAAAACAATACAGGAGACACCGTCTCTTTATGGGGAGGATCCGGTAGAAAAGAGGAGAAGAGAAATTTCTTATTTGAATTTGAGATGGTTTATGGTTACACTTCTAGATCGTATGGATCGCACGAGCATGCATTCTGGATTGGAAGCAAGGGTTCCTTTTGCAGATCATCGGATTGTAGCCTATCTTTATAATGTTCCATGGAAGATAAAATGTCTGAATGGAACTGTAAAAGGGCTTCTTCGGGCAGCAGGGGAGGGAGAGCTTCCAAAGGAAGTATTATATCGTAAAAAAAGCCCTTATCCAAAGACTTATGATCCAACGTATGAATCGATGCTTGGAAAAGAGCTTTTATCGGTTATGAAAAATCCAACGGAGCCGATTCGGGAATTAATTGATCCTGGAAAACTTGAGGATTTTCTTAAGAGTCCAAAAGACTATGGAAAACCGTGGTATGGACAGTTGATGGCAGGGCCACAGATGATAGCCTTTTTGCTTCAAGTCAATTACTGGTTAAAGACTTATCATATCCAGTTAAAATTGTCATAGGCTTTAAATCAATGCAAAATGTCTTAAAATATATAGCCATGCAGTGAGTGTAAATGCACTAAACATAGTGGTCAGCATAACAACGCTGGAAGAAAGAGTTCCTTCATGCCCCATATTTTTTGCCATGACAAAACTACTTACCGTTGTAGCTGAACCGAGCATGATCAAAATAGCAACGAGCTTATCCTTACGGAAACCAAATTTCACAGCAAGTGGAAGGAAAACGGCACACAATCCTACTAGTTTGATGAATGCTGCAAGGATGGAAGGTTTTAGCTTTGCAAAGGCTTTTTTAATATCAAAGGTAGCGCCCATTGCCATCAATCCCATAGGAGTTGCCACATTTCCAATGTTGGTTACAACTTTATCGGCGATTTTTGGCATTGGGATTTTTAAGGCGGACCAGACAAGACCAGCTACAATACCGATTAAAATTGGATTGGTTACAATTCCCTTTAATGTTTTTTTCAGTACTTCTTGACTAAGACCGTTTTGTCCTGGCTTAAAAAAAGAAAGAATGACAACGGCGAGCATATTGTACAAAGGTACGCTGCCGATCATCATTAATGGAGCCATTCCTGCATTTCCGTAGATATTTTGAATGAAAGCGATACCAAGCAATGCGGCACTGCTTCGGTATGCAGCTTGAATAAATTCGCCACGAATGGAAGAATCCTTTAAGCCCAGGGAAATTATGGCAGAAATAGTGATACTAATTAAAGTTACAAAGAAACAGAATAATACAAATTTAATATCCCATACTTTGGAAAAATCTACGGTTGCAAGGTCTTCAAAAACGAGGACCGGGAGTGGGACAAGGAATACAAATTTGTTCATTTTTGATGCAAATCCTTCGTCAATCCATCCGATAGAACGGAAGAAAAGACCAAGAAGCATCATAATAAAGACCGGAACGGTAGCGTTCAGGCTGAAAATTAAATTTTCCATAATGGTTGATACCTGCTTTCTATTAGATTCCACCATATTATAACGAATGTCACGCAAGCGATCAAATTTATTTTTGGAAAGTATGTTCGTTTTTCTTATATATGATATAATAATGATATAGAAATAAACAACGATAAAGAAGAATATCAAAGAAAGGGGATCTTAGAATGAAAAAAAGATTAGGGCCTAATCCATATATTTATCCGCAGCCAGTTTTGATTGTATCTACCTATGGAGAAGATGGTACACCGGATGCAATGAATGTAGCTTATGGAGGAATCGTCAATTCCAATCGTTTGCAGATTAATATTGGAGTACGTCATAAGACGTCGGATAATATTAAGGTAAGAAAAGCTTTTACAGTAGGAATTGCAGATGAAAAAAATCTTATTCCAGCAGATTATGTTGGAATTGTATCTGGACATGATGTAGAAGATAAGGTAAAAAAATCAGGATTTCACATGATAAAAAGCGAAGTCGTAGATGCACCTTATGTTGAGGAACTTCCAATCACAATGGAGTGTAAGGTAGAAGAAATAAAGCAGTATGATCAGACACTTCGTATTGTTGCAGAGATTGTCGATGTGATTGCGGATGAAAAAGTATTAACACAAGATGGAAAAATTGACACATCAAAACTGCATGCGATCAGTTATGATCCATCTACACATGATTATCTAAAAGTGGAAGGAATTGCAGGAAAGGCATTTCATGATGGAGATCAATTAAAATAAATTGGCTTGACTTCAAGTTAACTTTATGGTCTAAGATAGAAAAAAGAAGGAAAAATCTATGAACATAAAAAAACTTGGATTTGGGCTAATGCGTCTTCCAAAAAAAGAAGATGTTATTGATGTGGAACAAGTAAAAGAAATGGTCGATGAATTTATGAATGCCGGATTTACTTATTTTGATACGGCATGGGCTTATGCTGGAAGTGAGGATGCAATTAGACAGGCGTTGGTTGAGCGTTACCCAAGAGAATCTTTCCAGCTTGCAACAAAAAATGCAGCATGGATCAATTGCAAGACAAGGGAAGAAGCGATTGCTCAGTTTGATACATCCTTAAAACAGATGCAGGCTGGATATTTTGATTTTTATCTGCTTCATAATCTTGGGGAAAGTCGTACAAAATTTTTTGATGAATTTGATTTGTGGAGCTGGGTACAGGAAAAGAAAAAAGAAGGTCTTATTCGTCATGTAGGATTTTCTTTTCATTCCACACCAGAAGAATTAGAAGAAATTTTAAAGGCACATCCAGAGATGGAATTTGTACAGCTTCAGATCAATTATGCAGACTGGGAAAATCCAGCAATTCAGTCTAGAGGATGCTATGAGGTTGCAAGAAAATACGGAAAACCTGTGATTATTATGGAACCAGTAAAAGGAGGAATGCTTGCTAATCCACCAGAATCAGTAGAAAAGATTTTAAAACAGGCAGATCCAAAAGCTTCAAATGCATCTTGGGCAATTAGATTTGCAGCCGATTTGGAAGGTGTTATTACCGTATTATCTGGAATGAGTAATATAGAACAAATGAAGGATAACCTTTCCTATATGAAAGATTTTAAAGGCTTTGATGAAAAGCAAAAAGAAGTGATTCACAAAGCACAGGAAGAGTTAAAAAAGATTCCTTTAATTCCATGTACTACTTGCAATTATTGTGCAAAAGTCTGTCCGAAACAAATTGGAATTTCAGGAACATTTACTGCGGTCAATTACCTGACATTATACAAAGATATAGATGCTGCAAAACATCAGGAAGATTGGCTTGTCAATGGTCATGGAAAGAAGAGAGCCTGTGAATGCATCAAATGTGGAAAATGTGAGGAAGTCTGTCCACAGCACATCAAGATTCGAGAACAATTGGAAGTATGTGCGCAAAAACTTGGTTAAGATTTTATTGTGAATTTATAACAATATCTTGACAAATAAAAATTTAGAACATATAATGGTAGCAAATTTAGCAGATTAAAGTGATAAATCCTATGAGCAAAAGTAAGTAATTTGTAATACAGTCTTTCAGAGAGCAACTGGGTGGTGTGAAGTTGTAGATATGATACAGATGAATGGATTTGTGAGGAGCACAGCCAACGGAGATCTAAGTAGCTGTCGCCGTTATCCCACGTTACGGGAACGAGGTATAAAAGCATTTTGCGGAGTACTTTAAGGAGGAGAGAATTATTTTTGATATATAAAAATTCTCTTAAATATGGGTGGCACCACGGTCTATCGTCCCAAGGATTGGGATGATAGGCCTTTTTTATTTTATAAAATAAAGAGCTCCATTAGGGATTTAAACAAAAAAGATCAGGAGGAAATTATGTTATATCCATCATTAGAAGAAGTAAATAAATTACTGGAAGAATATCAAAGTGTACCGGTGTTTTACGAAGTATTAGCAGATCATATGACTCCGATTCGTATGTTCCGGGCATTGAAAAAAGAAGGAACACCATGTTTCATGTTGGAGAGTGTAGAAAATAAAGACCAGTGGGGACGTTATTCTTTTATTGGTGTCAATCCAAAGTTTGAAATTAAAATCAACGGACATCAGGTAGAAGATCATGGAGAAAAAAAGGAAGTTGATGATCCAATTGCATATTTGATGAAAAGAGTTGAGGAATATCGTTCCCCGGTTATGGAAGATCGACCAAAATTGACCGGTGGTTTTATCGGATATTTTGGATATGATACGATTCGTTATGTAGAAAAAAGGTTAACTAATATACCAGAAGATGATCTGAAAATGCCGGAGTGTCATCTATGTATGTATGATGAAATTATTGCATATGATCACCTTTCAAGCAAAGCAGTTATTATTCAGAACATTCATAAGGGCGATGATGTCAAAAAGGTTTATCATGAACTTGCTGATCGGGCAGAATTGATTTTACGAAGAATGGAACGTCCGGTATCACTTCAGAAAGATCGTTTTGAAACTGGGAAGATTGAAGTAAAATCGAATCTTACAAAACAGGCTTATGAACAAAATGTAAAAAAAGCAAAAGAATATATTAAAAATGGAGATATTTTTCAAGTTGTTTTATCTCAGAGATTTGAAGTGGAAACAGATGTAGATCCATTTGATGTCTATCGATGTTTAAGAACAAGCAATCCGTCACCGTATCTTTATTTCTTTGATTATCAAGATTATCAGGTTGTTGGAGCTTCTCCAGAGAAGCTGGTTAGTGTGCAAAACGGTATTGTTACGACAAAACCAATTGCAGGAACTGTGCCTCGAGGTGAAACAAAAGAAGATGATGATATGCTTGTCAGACAGCTGGAACATGATCCAAAAGAACGTGCAGAACATACAATGCTTGTAGATCTTGGAAGAAATGATGTCGGCAAAGTATGTGAATTTGGAACAGTAAAAGTGAAAAACTTTATGACAGTAGAAAAATATTCGAAAGTGACACATTTAGTGAGCGATGTGCAGGGAAGGTTAAGAAAAGATAAAACGGCTTTAAATGCACTAATGAGTGTTCTTCCAGCAGGAACATTATCAGGAGCACCGAAGGTAAGGGCTATGGAAATCATTGATGAATTGGAAAATAGAAAGCGCGGAGTTTATGGAGGAACTGTAGGATATCTTGGATTCGATGGAAATATTGATACCTGTATTGCTATCCGGACCGTTGTGTTTAAAGATGGAAAAGGCTATGTTCAGGCGGGAGCCGGAATTGTTGCAGATTCTGTACCGGAAAAAGAATTTAAAGAAACACAAAATAAGGCACTAGCAGTGGTTTATGCGATAAAGGAGGCAGCAAACTTATGATTTTATTGATTGATAATTATGATTCATTTACTTATAACGTTTATCAGTGTGTCGGAGAAATTTATCCAGAAATTGAAGTTGTAAGAAATGATGAAATTACGATAGAGCAAATGGAAGCGATGAACCTTGAGGCATTAATTATTTCACCGGGACCTGGATTTCCAGATAGTGCAGGAATTTCGAAAGAGGCGATTCGGCATTTTGCAGGAAAGATTCCAATTCTTGGTATTTGTCTTGGACATCAGGCAATTGGAGAAGTTTTTGGAGGAAAAATTGTCCACGCAAGAGAACTGATGCATGGAAAAATGAGTGAAATTTCTATTGATACGACAGATCCACTGTTTGCAGGATTAAATGATAAAATTTATGTAGCCAGATATCATTCTCTGATTGTTGATGACAAAGATTTTCCAGAGGAATTGAAAATCTTAGGAGTTGATGAACAAGGACAAATCATGGCACTTCGTCATAAAAAAGACCCTGTTTATGGAATTCAATTTCATCCTGAATCTATTCTTACAGAAACAGGAATGCAAATACTGGAAAATTTTATTACAAAAATAGCAGGAATTGTATTAGATGACAGAAAGAAAGAAGAAGATATGACAGCAATGAATCAGGAAACATTAAAACCATTTTTAGCAAAAATTGTAGAGGGACAACATCTGACAACAGAAGAAGCTTATAAAGCTATGGATTGTATTATGTCTGGAAATGCGACAGAAGCACAGATTGCAAGTTTTCTTACAGGGCTTCGAATGAATCAGGAAACACCGGATGAAATTACTGGATTTGCAAAAGTTATGCGTGCGAAGGCTGCGATTGTTCCTGAGGAAACAGAGGCAATTGACATTGTTGGAACTGGTGGAGATCTTGCAAATAGTTTTAATATTTCTACGACTTCTTCCTTTGTTATAGCAGCTGCAGGAGCAAAAGTAGCAAAACATGGGAATCGGAGTGTTTCTTCAAAAAGTGGTGCTGCAGATGTTTTAGAGGCACTTGGTGCAAAAATTGTGTTATCTCCAGAAGACGGTAAAAAATGTTTGGATCAGACCGGCGTTGCCTTTTTATTTGCACAGACCCATCATGGTTCTATGAAATATGCAGGTCCCGTTCGTGCACAGCTTGGAATTCGTTCTGTCTTTAATATTTTGGGGCCTCTGGCAAATCCGGCCATGACAAACTATATTGTGCTTGGTGTTTATGAGAAAGCATTGCTTCGTCCGATGGCTGATGTTTTAAAAAATCTTGGAATCAAACATGCTCTGATTGTTTATGGAGATGATCAGCTGGATGAAATCTCAATTTCTTCTACAACAAGCGTATGTGAGATTAAGGATGGTGCTATTACAGAGTATCAAATTTCACCAGAAGAAGAAGGATTAAAACGATATACAAAAGAAGAAATTGTTGGTGGAACGGCAGATGAAAATGCAGTGATTACAAAGAATATTCTTTCTGGAAAAGAACAGGGTGCTAAGAGAGATATTGTATTAATGAATGCAGGGGCAGCTCTTTATACAATCGGAAAAGCTGATTCTATTAAAGAGGGAGTTGCCATGGCAAAAGAAGCCATTGATTCCGGAAAAGCAATGGAAAAATTAAAAGAGTTTATTGATTATACAAACGCATGTTAATAGAGGTGTGAGATGATTTTAGATGATATTGTAGAAAAAAGAAAAGAACAGTTGCAAAGAGAAAAAGATAATATTTCACTGGAAGAAATGAAAGAGATGGCATTGGCATCAAAAAATAAAAATCATGGATTTAAGGATGCAATGAAGAAAGAAGGATTATCTGTCATTGCAGAGGTAAAGAAAGCTTCTCCATCCAAAGGTTTGATTGCAGAAAACTTTCATCCGGTAGAAACAGCACAGGCTTATGAAACAGCAGGTGCTGCTGCAATTTCTTGCTTGACGGAAGAGTATTACTTCAAAGGCGCAAGCAAATATTTTGCAGATATTCGGGCAAAGGTAGAAATCCCGATGCTTCGAAAAGATTTTATCTTTGATGAATATCAGATTTATGAAGCAAAAGTGCTTGGTGCGGATGCTATTCTTTTAATTGCTGCAATTTTGAAAGAAGAAGAGATGAAAGATTTTTATCGACTGGCACATAAACTAGGAATGGATTGTTTATGTGAAGTTCACAATGAAGAAGAATTAAAAAAAGCAGTCGCATGTCAATGTGATATCATCGGCATTAATAACCGTAATCTGAAAACGTTTGAAGTCGATCTTCAAACAACATCGAAACTTGCAGATAAAATTCCTTATGATGCTGTTTTAATTTCAGAAAGCGGTATGAAGACAAAAGAAGATTTTAAAAATGTAAGAAATCAGGGAGCTGATGGAGTCTTAGTTGGTGAAACGCTGATGCGGTCAGATAATATTCAGGAAACGCTTTGTGAGCTAAGGAGCAGTTTATGATTGTAAAAATGTGCGGGATTCGAAGAATGCAAGATGTTTTGTATGCAAATGAAGTTCAGCCAGATTATATCGGGTTTATTTTTGCAAAAAGTAAAAGATATATAAAACCGCAAGATGCAGCAATTCTTCAAAAACAATTGGATCCATCGATAAAAACAGTCGGGGTATTTGTAAACGAACCAGTGGATTCCATGCTTAATACAGCAAAAATTGTGGGACTTGATGTTTTGCAGCTTCATGGAGATGAAACCGAAAAGGAAGTCAAGAAAATTAGGGAAAAGTCTTCTCTGGAAATATGGAAAGCAGTCAGGGTTCAGACGGTTGAAGATATTATAAAGGCAGAGGAGCTTTTAATTGATCGGCTTCTTTTAGACAGCTTTTCAAAAGAGGCCTATGGAGGAACTGGAAAAGTCATGGATATTGCTTTAATTGAGCAAGCAAAGATTACAAAGCCGTATCTGATCGCAGGTGGACTTCATCGAGATAATTTACAGGAGATCATACAAAGACTTCATCCACAAGGAATTGATATTTCGAGTGGAATTGAAACTGATGGATACAAAGATTTAGAAAAAATGAAAGAAATTATGAAAATTACAGGAGGAAACTATGAGTAAAATAGGAAGATTTGGAGAGTATGGTGGACAGTATGTACCGGAAATCGTTATGAACGCGGTAAATGAGCTGAATGAAGCCTATGAGAAATATAAAAATGATCCAGAATTTTTAGAGGAACTTCACAAATATTACAGAGAATATGCCAATCGTCCTTCTCTTTTATACTATGCGAAGAAGATGACACAAGATCTTGGAGGGGCTAAGATCTATTTAAAACGTGAAGATTTAAATCATACAGGTGCTCATAAGATCAATAATGTTCTTGGACAGATTCTTCTTGCAAAGAGAATGGGGAAAAAGAGAATTATTGCAGAAACGGGTGCAGGACAACATGGAGTTGCAACAGCAACGGTTGCGGCATTGTTTGATATGGAATGTGTAGTTTACATGGGAGCAGAAGATGTAGAACGTCAGAGTTTGAATGCTTATCGTATGGAACTTCTTGGAGCAAAAGTTGTTGCAGTTGAGAGTGGAACAAGGACTTTAAAAGATGCGATCAATGAAGCGATGAGAGACTGGGCAACAAATATTGAAACAACTTTTTACTGTATTGGCTCTGTTATGGGGCCACATCCTTATCCAGAGATGGTTCGTGACTTTCAAAAGATTATCGGGGAAGAAACAAAACAGCAGATGAAAGAACAGGAAGGAAAACTTCCAGATTGTGTAGTTGCATGTGTCGGTGGTGGCTCTAACGCAATGGGTGCTTTTTATGATTTTATTAAGGATGAAGGTGTACGTCTTGTAGGAGCGGAAGCAGCTGGACTTGGTGTAGATACCGATCAGCATGCGGCAACGATTGCGAAAGGAACCAAAGGAATTTTTCATGGAATGAAGAGTCTTTTCCTTCAAAATGAAGAAGGACAGATCGATCCTGTCTATTCCATTTCTGCAGGTCTTGATTATCCAGGAATTGGACCAGAGCATGCCTATCTTCATGAGACAGGAAGAGCAGATTATGTAGATATTACGGATGAACAGGCAGTACAGGCATTTGAATATCTTTCAAAAACAGAAGGGATTATTCCTGCCATTGAATCTGCACACGCAGTTGCTGCTGCAATGGAAATCGCACCAAAAATGAAGAAAGATCAAAGCATTGTTATTTGTCTTTCTGGAAGAGGAGACAAGGATGTTTATCAGGTAGCAAGATATAGAGGAGTGAAATTAGATGAAAATTAGAGAAGCATTTAAAAATAGAAAAGAAAATGGACAGAAGGCACTGATTACTTATATTGTTTCCGGAGATTATGGATATGAGACAACCAAAGAAAATATTCGTCAAATGGTAAAAGCGGGAGCAGACATTATTGAAATAGGAGTTCCTTTTTCTGATCCAATTGCAGAAGGTGTTGTGATTCAGGAAGCTAGTCAGCACTCTTTAGCCGGTGGAACAACCCTTGTTGGAATTTTTAATATGGTAAAAGAATTAAGAACAGAAATCAAAGATACACCATTTGTTATGATGTTATATTTAAATACCATTTATCGTTTTGGAACAAAAAGATTTTTTGATCTTTGTAATGAATGTGGAATTGAAGGTGTGATTGTTCCAGATATGCCATTTGAAGAAAAAGATGAAATTCAGGGGGAAGCAAGTGCGCATCAGGTAGATAATATTAGTCTTGTAACACCAACTTCTCATGACCGCATTGCAAAGATCGCAGAAGATGCAGAAGGATTCCTCTATTGTGTATCTTCTATTGGGGTAACTGGAACAAGAAGTGAATTTACGACAGATTTTGATGCATTTTTTGATGTGATTAAGAAAAATGCAAAAATTCCGTGTGCGGTTGGTTTTGGAATTTCAGGACCACAACAGGCAAAAACAATGAGTCAGTACTGTGATGGCGTGATTGTTGGAAGTGCAATCGTTAAGTTGATCAGTAAGTATGGAACAGAAAGCCCACAGAAAGTTTATGAATTTACAAAGAGTTTAAGAGATGGCATTGATGCATAGCTTATCTTGCAAAGATTTTATCTTTTCTGTATAATATGGAAGAAAAAGGAGAGAGCGCATGTTATCAAAAGAAGTATTAGAATTATCAAAACAGCATTCTGTCATCCGTGATATTTTTGAATTTGGGATGCAGCGTGCAAGAGAAGTAGGCGCTGAAAATGTGTTTGATTTTAGCATTGGAAATCCAAGTGTTCCGGCACCAAAAGAAGTCGATGAAACTGCAAGAAGACTTTTAGACGAGTTAGATCCAGTTGATGTTCATGGTTATACAAGTAATGCTGGAATTTTGGAAGTTAGAGAAGCTATCGCTAATTCTTTAAACCGTAGATTTCATACAAATTATACAGCCGCCAATATTTTTATGACCATTGGAGCAGCAGCAGCCCTTGGCATTTGTTTTAAGAGTCTCGTCGATGGACCTGACGATGAAGTTATTACCTTTGCACCATATTTTCCAGAATATCAGGTTTATGCAGAAGGAGCGGGATGCAAATTGATTGTAATTCCAGCAGATACAAGCAGTTTTCAAATTAACTTTGAGGAATTAGAAAAAACAATTTCAAAAAATACGAAAGCTGTTTTAATCAATTCTCCAAATAATCCATCAGGTGTTGTATATTCAGAAGAAACAATCAAAAAATTAGCTGCCTTGTTGGAAAAGAAACAAAAGGAATATGGACATAGCATTTACATTATTACGGATGAACCATATCGTGAAATTGTTTATGATGGATTTGAGGTTCCATATGTGCCGCATTATTATAAAAATACATTGGTTGGATATTCTTTCAGTAA
Source organism: Anaerostipes sp. MSJ-23 (assembly GCF_018918155.1). Taxonomy (GTDB): domain Bacteria; phylum Bacillota; class Clostridia; order Lachnospirales; family Lachnospiraceae; genus Anaerostipes. Next base: position 351,659 of record NZ_JAHLPY010000001.1, on the reverse strand, counting down.
ATCTTTATCGATTCCTGGAGAACGTGTAGGTTATATTGTTGCACCAACAGAAGCAGAAGATTTTGAAAATCTTTTGCCAGTCTTCATTGCTTCTGGACGATTGTTATCTTATGTTAGTGTTCCGACACTTTATCAAAAGGTAGTGGGAGAGTGTGTAGATCTTACATCTGATCTTTCTATTTATCAAAAAAATAAAGATTTATTTTACAATGCATTGATTGATATGGGATATGAATGTGTAGAACCAGGAGGAGCCTTTTATCTGTTCCCGAAAGCACTGGAAGAAGATGCTAACGCATTTTGTGAAAGAGCTAAGAAATATGATTTACTGATCGTTCCTGGTGATAGTTTTGGATGCCCAGGACATGTACGTATTTCTTATTGTGTACCAACAGAACGCATTGAGAAGGCATTGCCGTTATTTAAAAAACTGATGGATGAATATAAGTAAGACAGGAGAAGAATATGAGCAGTTGGAGAGATAATGTAAGAAGTGTAGAACCATATACACCTGGTGAACAGCCAAAAGAAGAAAATGTTATCAAATTGAATACGAATGAAAATCCATATCCGCCATCGCAAAAAGTAAAAGAAGCAATGGCAGAGATTAAGAATTTAAGAAAATATCCAGATCCAGCGGCTTCGGATCTTACAGGAGCAATTGCTGCGTATCATGGATTTGATAAAGATGAGGTTTTTGTTGGCGTTGGATCAGATGATGTATTAGCAGTTGCTTTTATGACATTTTTCAATGGGAAAAAACCAGTCTTTTTCCCAGATATTACCTATTCTTTTTATCCAGTATGGGCAGACTTATTTAAAATACCATTTGATACAAAGGCATTGGATGATGAGTTTAAAATCATACCACAGGATTATTATGGAGAAAATGGTGGTGTTGTATTTCCAAATCCAAATGCTCCGACAGGTGCAGCTCTTTCGTTAGATGTCATTGAAGATATTATTTGTCACAATCAGGATGTTGTCGTGATTATTGATGAGGCATATGTAGATTTTGGAGCAGACACAGCAAAAGAATTAACAAGAAAATATGAAAATGTACTTGTTGTACAAACGTATTCAAAATCTCGTTCTTTAGCTGGATTGCGTATTGGATATGCAATTGGAAATAAGGAACTGATCAAAGCGATGAATGATGTGAAATATTCTTATAATTCTTACACAATGAATGAGCCATCGATTGTTATGGGAAAAGCTGTTCTTGCAGATGAAGATTACTTCCAGGAAACAAGAAAGAAAATTATAGAAACAAGAGAATGGTTTAAGGAAGAAATGAAGAAAATCGGATTTTCATTTGCAGATTCTAAAGCAAATTTTATTTTTGCCGCACATGAAAGCGTCGCAGCAAAGGAAATTTTTGAGGCAGCGAAAAAGAATAAAATTTATGTAAGATATTTTGATAAACCGCGTATTAACAATTATCTAAGAATTACGATTGGGACAAAACAGGAAATGGAAGTCTTGCTTGATTTCCTAAAAAAATATGTAAAACGGTGAATGATTACTCCTATGCGGTACAGTAGTAGTTCCTATGATGGAACTTTGCTTAACATTGAATAAGATGAAAAAGAAAGAGAAAAAGGAATTTTCGAAAGAAGATTTCTTTTTTTCTTTCATAAAGAAAAGCCTTGCTTTCTATGTTTATATAACGTAAAATAAAAAATGTAAAAAATTTACAAATACAAACCAAGAAGGAAACAGACAGATGTCTGGGTATGACATGAGGTTTGATCCGAAGAGGAAAGGAGAACATCATGTTAAACGAGAAAGAATTTTATTGTTATGTGGAACATCATATTTTAGAGTACATAAAGCAACCAGAGGATAAAGAGGTATCTGTACAGCGTGTATGTAAAAATAACCAAGTGTTTATGACTGGTTTATCGATTGGCACTAAAGAGGTTCATTTCCGGCCAGTTCTTTATTTAGAGCCTTATTATCATAAATATTTTAGAGGAAGTATTCTTTCTGATCTCTTATCGGAAATTGCAGCTTCCTATGAAGAATATCAAGTAGAATTCCCATTGAAAGAAGAAAAAATAAGAGATTATGAATTTATAAAAAAGCAGTTATTTTTTCGTATAGTGAATTATGAAAAAAATAAAGAACAATTACAAATTTGCCCATATGATCGTATGGAAGACTTGGCAGTTACTTATCGCTGGAGTGCATATCATCGTCATGATGGAATGGCGAGTGCGATCGTGAGAGAGCAGGATCTTAAGATGTGGGGGATTACAAAAGAAAAACTTCGAACAGATGCTTTTAAAAATGCAGAAAAAATATTTCCGCCAGTGATTAAGCGGATTGAAAATGTGATACCAGTTCATGTAGAAGAAGGAGATATTCCAATTTTTGTTCTTTCCAATAATGATTATATGAATGGAGCCTCAGCAATGTTTTATCAAGGAATTTTACAGGAATTTGCAGAACGAATGAAAGAAAATCTTTATATATTACCAAGTAGCATTCATGAGGTTATTTTACTGAGAGAAAGCGATGCAGGAGATGTAAGAGAACTTTCCTATATGGTCAAAGAAACAAATCGAGCTGTTGTAGATCCAGAAGAAATTTTATCTGACAGTATTTATTATTACGACAGGATAAGAAATAAAATTACAATTGCCAGGTGAGGGATATTCCATAGGGCACACGCAATTGTATAGTGCTTCGCACTGGACGCGCTTTGCTTGATAAGGTATAATATAATATCTTATAGAGGGAGGAGTCAGGAGGTGTGTGCTTATGAAACGTTGGGAAATTTATCTTGATATCATCATGGAACTTCTAGTATTGTTTGTTGGAGCATTTCTTTTGATTGTAGGGATTCCAAAGTGTCTTGGATTTTTATGGCCATTTGTAGCTGGATGGATTATTTCAAGAATTTCAAGACCGGTTATTGAGTATTTGGAGAAAAAGATGAAACTTCCAAAGAAATTTGGAACTGCAATTTTAATCATTGCTGTTGTAACTTTGGTAATTGCTATATGTTATTTTTGTGTGAGGGGCCTTGTGACACAGGTGATAGCATTTATGAATGGATATCAGGATCTTCAGAAAGAAATTATCCGACAGTTTGGATCTTTTCAGCAAAAAATAGGTCACTTTGCCGGAATTCTTCCACATGGTGCAGGAGATCATTTGAATCAGATTGTTCGTACAATTAGCAATGGTGCATTAAATATTGTTTCTATCATTGGTAATTATGGAGTCGCTCATGCTGGAGGTGCTGCAAAGCTTATGACCAATGGGCTGGTAGGTATCGTTGTGATGTTCTTTTCATCTTATATGTTTTCTATTGATAATGAAAAATTTGTTAAATGGTATCAGAAAGTAATTCCAGAAGGAATGAAGCATAAAATAGACATTTTTATTCATAATACCCTTGGGGTTCTTGGGAGCTACTGTCTTGCGCAGATAAAAATTATGTTTATCATGCTTTTTATTTTATGGGCAGGACTTTGGCTTGCGGGAATTCATTATGCATTTATATTTGCAATTCTCATTGGCATTGTAGATATTTTGCCGATTTTAGGAACTGGAACTGTGATGATCCCATGGGCGTTGTTTAAGTTGATTACGGGTGAAATAAAAACAGCTGTAATTTTCCTCGTTGTTTATCTGATTTGTCTAATTTTAAAACAAATTTTACAACCTAAAATGATGGGAAAGGGAATGGGAATATCAGCATTTACAACGATTTTTCTGATTTATATCGGATTAAAATTAAATGGGATTGGTGGAATGCTTTTGGCTCTTGTTGTTGGAATTTTTGTCATCAATCTCTATCGGCTTGGTGCATTTGACCGAAAGATTGCTTTTTTCAAAAGGAGAATTGAAATGTTGGAAGAAAATAGTGAGAGAGAAGAAATGGAGGAAAAGTAAATTATGAGTTATGCAGATCAGCTGTTTATTCATATGTGTCAGGACATTTTGGATAACGGAACAAGTACAGAAGGGGAAAAGGTACGTCCACATTGGCCGGATGGAACACCTGCATATACGATAAAGCAGTTTGGAGTTGTGAATCGTTATGATCTTTCGAAAGAATTTCCGGCACTGACTTTAAGAAAGACTTATATAAAATCTGCGATTGATGAATTGCTTTGGATTTGGCAGAGAAAATCAAACAATGTGCACGATTTAAAAAGCAACATCTGGGATGAATGGGCAGATGAGACGGGATCCATTGGAAAGGCTTATGGATATCAGATGCAGGTAAAACATCAATATAAAGAAGGAATGATGGATCAGGTAGACCGTGTTATTTATGATTTAAAACATAATCCGTATAGTCGCCGTATTATGACGAATATTTATGTTCACCAGGATCTTCATGAAATGAATCTCTATCCATGTGCTTACAGCATGACATTTAATGTGACGAAAAAGTCAGGACATGAAAAGCTTACTTTAAATGCAATTTTAAATCAAAGGTCACAGGATATTTTGGCAGCTAATAATTGGAATGTTGTACAATATTCGGTGCTTGTTTATATGTTGGCGCAGGTATGCAACATGGAACCAGGGGAATTTGTTCATGTGATTGCAGATGCACACATTTATGATCGCCATATTCCAATCATAAAAGAACTAATCCAGAGAGAAACTTATAAAGCACCAAAATTTTCTATGAATCCAGATGTAAAAGACTTTTATGATTTTACATTGGATGATTTTAAAATTGAAGATTATAAAGCAGGGGAACAGATCAAAGATATCCCAATTGCCATTTAGGAGGAAAAAAGAATGAATCTTATCGTAAATGCAGACAAAAACTGGGGAATTGGAAAGAACAATGAGCTTCTTGTCCATATTCCAAATGATATGAAAATGTTTCGGCAAACAACAACTGGAAAAGTAGTTGTAATGGGAAGAAAAACATTGGAAAGTTTTCCAAATGGAATGCCTTTGCCAAATAGGACGAATATTGTATTGACAACGGATCAAGATTATAAAGCCAAAGGAGCAATCATTGTTCATAGTAAGGAAGAACTTCTGGAAGAGTTAAAAAAATATCCAAAAGAAGATATTTTTATTATTGGTGGAGAAAGTGTTTACCGCATGATGCTTCCGTATTGTACGACTGCACATGTGACAAAGACAGATTACGCCTATGATGCAGATACGTGGTTTCCAAATCTTGATGAAATGCCAGATTGGAAGATTACGGCAGAAGGAGAAGAGGAAACGTATTTTGATATTGAATATCAGTTTCTAAAATATGAAAGACAATCATAACAAAAGGCTGATGTACAGAAAAAAGTACATCAGCTTTTTATATTTTTGGATAAAATACACATATTTTTGAAAAAAATTAATATATTTGTTATAATATTCTTATAAAACATATGTCAGTATGACAGCAAAATAGAGTGCAGAAAGGAGAGAGTGCTATGAATATCTATTTGGCAGTGATTGCAGGTATTGTATCTCTTATTGCAGCTTTTGGACTGATTCAGAGAGTTAACAAGGCAGAAGAAGGAAATGACCGTATGAAAGAAATTGCAAGTGCGATTAATGAAGGAGCCCATGCATTTTTAAGAGCGGAATATAAACTTCTAATAATTTTCTGTATCATTGTATTTATTTTGATTGGTATTGGAATCAAAAACTGGATTTCGGCCGTATGTTTTCTGTTTGGTGCAGTTTTTTCTGCATTGGCAGGATATATTGGAATGCATACAGCAACAAAGGCTAATGTAAGAACAGCTAATGCGGCGAAAACGGGTGGAATTTCAGCAGCTTTATCAATTGCTTTTTCTGGAGGAGCAGTTATGGGTCTTACCGTTGCCGGTCTTGGGCTGTTTGGCGTTTCTATGGTTTATATGATTACAGGAGATCCAGATGTTTTAACTGGCTTTGGATTAGGAGCATCTTCGGTTGCATTATTCGGTCGTGTTGGCGGAGGAATTTATACAAAGGCAGCAGATGTAGGAGCAGATCTTGTTGGAAAAGTGGAAGCTGGAATTCCAGAGGATGATCCAAGAAATCCAGCAGTTATTGCAGATAATGTAGGAGATAACGTAGGGGATATTGCTGGAATGGGAGCAGATCTTTATGAATCTTATGTTGGGTCACTCGTATCGGCTATTACAATTGGAGCGGTTGGTTTTAGTATTAGAGGAGCTGTTTATCCGTTGCTTCTTGCAGCAGCAGGAATTATAGCCTCTTTAATTGGTGTTTTATTTGTCATTCATTCAAAAGGAAATGATCCGCATAAATCGTTGGATGGAGGAACATATCTTGCGAGTATCCTTGTTATGGTTGCAACATTTTTCTTAAGTAAAATGTTTTTTGGCAATCTAAAATCTTTCTGGGCAATTTTAGCAGGAGTGATTGTTGGTAACTTGATCGGAAAGTTGACGGAAATTTATACATCTAGTAAATATGGATATGTAAGAAAGATCGCGGATCAGGCAGAAACAGGATCCGGAACAACGATTATTTCTGGGCTTGCCGTTGGAATGGAGTCTACAGCAATTCCAGTCATTGGTATTTGTGTTGCTGTTATTGTAGCCTATTATTTTGCAGGTCTTTATGGAATTGCACTTTCTGCTGTTGGTATGCTATCGACTACGGGAATTACTGTTGCAGTTGACGCTTATGGTCCAATTGCAGATAATGCCGGGGGAATTGCAGAGATGGCAGAATTAAATGAATCAGTACGAGATATTACAGATCAATTAGATTCGGTTGGAAATACAACAGCTGCAATGGGAAAAGGATTTGCCATCGGTTCTGCAGCATTGACTGCATTAGCATTATTTTCCTCTTATGCACAGGCAACCAATCTTTTAAAAGAGGGAATTAATTGTCTGGAGCCAAAAGTTATTGTCGGAGTATTGATTGGTGCGATGCTTCCATTTTTATTTTCAGCATTTACAATGCAATCCGTTGGAAAAACGGCCAATGAAATGATTGTAGAAGTACGTCGTCAGTTTAGAGAAATTCCTGGAATTATGGAAGGAACAGCAAAGCCAGATTATCGAAAATGTGTTGAAATTTCAACATCAGCCGCATTAAAGGAGATGCTTCTCCCTGGGATTATGGCGATTGTTGCTCCAATTTTAATTGGAGTGCTCCTTGGGACACAAGCTCTTGGAGGACTGCTGGTTGGTTCCCTTGCAGCTGGTGTCATGATGGCGATTTTTATGGCAAACTCTGGCGGTGCCTGGGACAATGCAAAGAAATATATTGAAGAAGGAAATCATGGAGGAAAAGGAAGTCCAGCACATAAGGCAGCTGTTGTTGGAGATACCGTAGGTGATCCATTTAAAGATACTTCTGGTCCGTCTTTGAATATTCTAATTAAATTAATGACCATCGTATCTCTTGTTTTTGCACCATTATTCCTCAGTATTGGTGGAATCCTTTAGAAAAATTAAAGGAAAAAGGTCTTCTGTCATTTTGTGGTAGGAGGCCTTTTCCATGTTTTATTAGGAAATTTTTTGAAAGACATACATATACTAAAGTAAATGTTTTTTGGAAAAGAGGATAATATGCCGGAAACAATGAAAAGAGAACAGGTTGATCAGGGCCAATTGATGGTACAGGTAAACTCAAGCAATACGGCAGTTCCAGTGGCAGATGCAAAAGTAGAAATTTCTTATACAGGAGATCCAGATACGGTGATTGAGACGGTACAAACAAATGGAGATGGACAGACGGAAACACTTCAGCTTTCGGCTCCTCCGGTGGAATTTAGTATGTCGCCAGGAGAAAATCAACCTTATGCAGAATATACGGTAAGAGTTAGCGCCAAGGAATATGAAACAGTTACTATTTCAGGAGCACAAATTTTTTCAGGGATACAGGGAATTCAAAGAGTTTCTATGAATTTATTAGATACAACACAGTCTAATATAGATTCTTTTGTAATAGGACCGCATACATTATGGGGGGATTATCCACCGAAAATTGCAGAGGCAGAAATAAAACCAGTTAATGAGACAGGGGAAATTGTATTAAGTCGTGTTGTAATACCAGAATATATTATTGTACATGACGGGCCAGTGAGTGATAAAAGTGCAAAAAATTATTATGTACGTTATAAAGATTATATAAAAAATGTTGCATCCTGTGAAATTTATTCTACATGGCCAAGAACAACGTTAGAGGCAAATATTCTTGCAATTATGTCTTTTACTTTAAATCGCGTTTATACAGAATGGTATCGGAACAAAGGGCATGATTTTACTATTACATCCTCAACTGCCTATGATCATAAATGGATGCCAGGAAAGACAACATATGAATCAATCAATACGATTGTGGATGAAATATTTTCTAATTACCTTTCAAGGCCAAATGTTAAACAGCCGATTCTTACGCAATATTGTGATGGAAAGAAGGTTTCTTGCCCAGAGTGGATGACACAATGGGGGTCTAAGTATCTTGGAGATCAGGGTTATAAACCAATTGAAATCCTTCGCTATTATTATGGAGAAAATATGTATATTAATACGGCAGAGCAGATTGCAGGGATTCCTTCTTCTTGGCCTGGTTATGATCTTGGAATTGGAGCAAGTGGGGAAAAAGTAAGGCAGATACAACAGCAGTTAAACAGAATTTCGAAGGATTATCCATCAATTCCAACAGTTGCTGCAGATGGACAATATGGACAGCAAACAGCGCAAGCTGTGAGAAAATTTCAAAGCGTTTTTGGACTTGGACAGACTGGAATTATTGATTATCCGACATGGTATAAAATTAGTGAAATTTACGTTGGAGTCAGCAGGATTGCAGAATTGAATCCATAGAGTTGCAAGATTACTGGATTGGTGTATAATGGACACAACGGCATAGCCGTCGGAAAAAACAAAATGGGAGGGAGCATTGTGGCAAAAAAAGAACCAAAGACAAATGCGATGAGGATGTTAGAAAGACAAAAAATTCCTTATGAAATTCATCGATATGAATGTAAAGAATTTATTGATGGAATTGCGATTGCCGATATGCTTGATGAGCCGTATGAACGTGTGTTTAAAACTTTAGTTACGGTTGGAAAAAGTGGAGGTTATTTTGTATTTGTCATTCCGATTGATAAGGAACTTGATTTGAAGAAAGCTGCAAAATCTGTGGGAGAAAAATCCGTGGAAATGATCCATGTGAAAGATATTAATAAAATTACCGGATATATCCGTGGAGGATGTACAGCCATTGGAATGAAAAAAGATTATCCGACAGTACTCGATAAAAGCGCGGAAGTGCAGGATAAGATTATGGTCAGCGGCGGGAAAAACGGGATTCAGATTGAACTTGCGGTAAAAGATTATTTGAAAGCATGTCATGGAAAAATGGAAGCAATTACTCACGAAGAAGGAGATAAGAAATGATAGAGGAAATTCTTGCATATAATCGAAAATTTGTGGATAATAAAGAATATGAAAAATATAAAACAAGCAAATATCCGGATAAAAAGATTGCAATTATTACTTGTATGGATACAAGATTGACAAAACTTTTACCAGCAGCGCTTGGCTTAAAAAATGGAGATGTAAAGATTATTAAAAATGCAGGTGGAGAAGTAAATCACGCATTTGGCAGTGTAGTAAGAAGTGTACTTGTTGGAATTTTTGAACTTGGAATTGAAGAAGTAATGGTTATTGGTCATACAGATTGCGGTGTTCAGCATATTAACAGTGAAATGATGATTGGTCATATGAAGGCAAGGGGAATTGATGAAGAGAAGATTGAATTAATCCGTCATTGTGGTATTGATTTTGATACATGGCTGGAAGGATTTGATTGTGTGGAAAACTCTGTAAAAGATTCTGTAGAAGTTTTGAGAAAGCATCCATTAATTCCAAAAGATGTACGAATTTCAGGGTATGTCATGGATTCTGTTACTGGAGAACTATCTGTCGTTGTTTCATAAAACAAAAAATAAAGAAAAATTTTAATATCGCCAGCCATGGGAATGACTGGCGACATTTTTTATGAAAGAAAAAAGTGCTCTGGTTTATAGATTATGGAAAATAGGGCATGATGTTTATAAGATCCTGGATTGATCATGCAGGAAAAATATTATGGAACAAAAAACATATAGGAGTGATACAGACGATGAGAGTAATGGAGAAACGATTGATAGCGGTACTTGCAGTTGCAATTATCGTAGTAGCATTCGGTTTGATTTTTAGTCTGATAGAAAATATGCAGGTTTCTTCTAATGAAAATCAGGAATTAAAAACAGTAAAGGAAGCGGTTCAAAATCAGCTGTCATTAAATAAGCATCATAAAAAAAAGAAAAAGACAGCAACAACACAGACGACAACGCAGGAGGAAACAACGCAGCAGATAACAACAGAAAGTACACAAGCAACAATACAAGAGGCGACACAATCTACACAAGAAGAGACAACACAGGTGCCACAGAATGATGAAAATGCATCGAATATTATGAATGGAGATGATGGATATTTATTGCCAGATGCAGATGTTACCTATTTAAATAGAGAAGATCTAGAAAAAATGTCAACGGAAGAAATCCGCTATGCGATTGATGAAATTTATGCAAGACACGGACTAAAATTTAAAGATTTGCAAGAAAAAGAATTTTTTGAAAAGAAAAAATGGTATATTGCGATGACAGATGATCAAAATGCAATTACATTAAACGAATATGAGACAGCAAATAAGGCTGCCTTAGAAGAAATATTAGGACAAAGAGAAGCAAAATAGAGGAGGAGACATATGTTTTGTCCAAAATGCGGAGTAAGAATAGAAGATGGAGACAGCTTTTGCAGAGAATGCGGTACAAAGATACAAAAAGGATTCAGTTCCAGAGGTAAAAAAATTATTATGGCAGAGGTGATCCTTCTTATTGCTCTGTCTGCTGCATTTCTTTATGGAGGCAGCAGGAGCGGAGATCCGGAAAATGTGGTCCATCAGTTTATGAAAAATTATAATGGACATAATTGGTCGGAAATTTATCATTTATATAATTTTAAAGAAGATACATTTATCAATGAGGAGTGTTTTGAAAAAACAATGGATCAAAGTCATATAGAAACTCTTTCTAATATAACCGGAGGGTATGTACAAAATGGACAGCATATTTATAAGATACCAAAAGAAGAAGGTAATGTAACAATTTATGTAAAAAAAACAAAGCAAAAGACCTTTTTCTTTTTTGACCGTTATAAAATTGCAAAGGTAGAAGACACCGACTTAACAGCAGAAGAAATACAGGTGCCTAATATTTCTGGAGTTACGATCTGTCTGGATGGAATAGAAGTAAAAAAAACTTCAGAGGATGAGGGGATTACAGCAGTGAAAGTTTTTCATGGATTGCATAAAGTAACTTTTTCCGGAGATAAAGAAATGTTTCAAGAAGATAAATATATGCTGAATACGCAAAAAGATAATTTGCCAGAACAGATGGAGTATTCTGATAAAGCAAAGGGAGAGGCAGAAGATGCAATCAGAAGCTATATGCCTATGATTACGGAAGCTGTTATTAAAAATTCAGATCCGGAAGTAATAGCATCTTGTTTTTCTTCTGAGGAAAAGGCAAAAGATTATGGAAGTTTTCTTTGTGGAAAAGTATCCGATACACAAGATCAGGATCCTAAACTTGAAGATGTACAGCTTACAAAATGCCAAGCAGATCGCAGTTTGGAATCAGAAGATCAAACAGTCATGAGTGGGATCCCAGTTGTTATAGAAGGGACAAGAACTTATAAGATAAACTCTGATGATAATAAGAAGGAAAAAGATCAGACGTTAAGTATTAATGGTACTGCTTATATGATAAAGAGAAATGGAAAATGGCTGATTAATCGTGTGGCAATAGATTAAAAAGACTATTTTGTTATATGTTATGATAAGCATATATTCTGGAGAAAGTGGGGGAGAATCATGGAAAAAAGATTACTATTTCTTGTGTTAGGAATGTGTTTTCTTATGGCAGGATGCCAGAAAAAAGAAACAGCAAAACAGAAAATAACGACAACGGGGAAAACAAAAAAAGAAACATCTAGTCAAGTATCTTCAATAGTTTCGAAAGATAAGGTAAAACAAAAGAAAGAAAAAGTAAGAATAGCAATTGATGCAGGTCATCAGAAAAAACAGATGACTAGCCAAGAACCAATTGGTCCAGGAGCTTCAAAAACAAAACCAGCAGTTTCATCAGGAACAGAAGGTGTTGTGACAAAGAAACCAGAATATGAGGTGACATTGGAGTTGTCTCTTAAACTGAAAAAGGAACTGCAATCTAGAGGATATGATGTTTACATGATTCGTGAGACAAACGATGTAACATTGAGTAATCGAGATCGAGCTGAGATGGCTAATAAGAGCGGAGCTGCTTTGTTTTTAAGAATTCATTGTAATAGTGCAGAGGATGCATCGGTACATGGAGCATTAACCATGTGTCCTGGAGATTCAAATCCATATTGTACAAAAAGTGTGATCGCCAATAGTGTTCGGCTTGCAAAAGACGTAGGAAATGGTTTGAGTCAGAAGAGTGGAGCAAAAAACCGAGGAATGATAAAGACAGATGAAATGTCAGGGATTAACTGGTGTAAAATACCAGTAACAATTGTTGAGATAGGTTTTATGTCGAATCCCGAAGAAGATCAAAAACTTTCTGATAGTAATTACCAGAAACTTTTGGTCCAGGGAATTGCAGACGGAGTAGATCAATATATAAATCATAAATAAGAAAAAATGGGAGGAGAAATGATGTTGCCAAAAGATCCAGTGATTTTACTTAGCTATATTAATACACAATTAAGGGATTTTTACCATAGCTATGACGAATTGTGTGAAGGACTTCAAATCGATGGAAATGAAGTGAAGGAGAAATTAAAAAATATCGGATATGAATATCAAGAAACGATCAATCAATTCCGATAGCTTGCTACTAGTCGAGAAAAAGATTTTATGATAAAATCTTTTTTATATGATATGATAGAATCTCTTAAGAGTAGAAAGGACGGATTACAATGAAAATAAATGAAAGTATAATTTATCAAATTTTTCCATTAAGAGCATTTGTGGATAAGGATACGGAACATGGTATTTTGGAAGCTATAAAATGGATTCCTCATATGAAAAAAATTGGAGCAAATACGGTTTATTTTTCTCCAGTCTTTGAATCGACAGATCATGGATATGATACAAAAGATTATCAGAAAATTGATCATCGTCTTGGAACAAATGAGGATTTTAAGAAGGTTTCAGAGGCATTTCATAAAGAAAAAATTAAGATCATACTTGATGGAGTTTTTAATCATGTAGGAAGAGATTTTTGGGCTTTTCAAGATGTTCTTGAGAAAAAATGGGATTCAGAATATAAAGATTGGTTTTATATTAATTTTGATGGAAATAGTGGTTATGATGATGGATTCTGGTATGAAGGATGGGAAGGTCATTATGAACTTGTAAAATTAAATTTGGATCATCCACAGGTAAGACAACATTTGTTTGATTGTGTTGGTCAATGGATGGATGAATTTCAAATCGATGGATTACGTCTTGATGTAGCTTATATGTTAAATCGCGATTTTATGAAATGTTTAGCAGAATTTGTTCGAGCAAAAAATTCAGATTTTCTTTTGATTGGAGAAATGCTGCACGGAGATTATACACAGCTTGTAAATCCACAGCTTCTTGATTCTGTGACAAATTATGAATGTTACAAAGGACTGTATTCAAGTTTTAACACACATAATATGCATGAGATTGGATATTCTCTGAATCGTCAGTTTGGTCCGGAAGAATGGACATTATATAAAGGATTGCCTCTTTATAATTTTGTAGATAATCATGATGTAGAACGAATTGCGAGTCAGCTGGAAGATAAAGAACAATTGCCAGTTATTTATGCACTAATGTATGCAATGCCTGGAATCCCTGGAATTTATTATGGAAGTGAATGGGGAATCGAAGGAAAGAAAGAGGCGGGAAGCGATGACAGCCTTCGTCCAAGAATTCGTCCAGAAGATTTGAAAGAAAATGATCTGACGGATTATATTTCAAAATTATCTGAAATTAGAAAAGAAAGCCCAGCACTAAAATATGGAAATTATATACAACTTGCAATTGAACCGAATGTACTTGTTTTCCAGAGAGAAGCACAAGGAGATAGAATCATTGTAGCAGTGAATATTGGTGATGAGGAACGTACGATGCATTTTGATGCGAGAGCAGGCGAGGGAACGGACTTGATTTCAGGAAAAAGAGTTGATTTTGGAGGGGGACTTGTAGTACCGGCAAAAACAGCTTTGGTAATTCGTCCAGAAGGCGTAGCCATTTCTTGACTTTTATGTTAAAAACATATAAAATTAAATAAGTGTGAAAACACAAAAAATTGAATAAGGAGGAAACCTGTGGAGTGTTTGGTATTATTATAGCCATTATCGCAACACTGGCAATTGCAGTACCGGTTTCTGTCTGTGTGGCTAATGCAAGAAGCAAAAAAGCCATGGAGATTACAATCGGAAATGCAGAAGATAAAGCCAGAGAAATTATAGATGAAGCAATCAAAGCAGCAGATGCCAAAAAGCGGGAAGCTTCTTTGGAAGTCAAGGAAGAAACTATAAAAGCGAGACATGACTTTGAAAAAGAGACAAAAGAGCGCAGAGCAGAACTTCAGAAATATGAGCAGAGAGTTCTTTCAAAAGAAGAAACGGTTGAGAAAAAATCTGTTCTTCTGGAACGAAAAGAACAGTCTTTAACCGCAAAAGAAAAAAATGTGGAAGCAGAGAAAGCTCAATTAGAAGAACTGCAGTCAAAACATCTACAGGAACTGGAGAGAATTTCCGGTTTGACCTCTGATCAAGCAAAAGAACAATTATTATCAGCAGTAAAAGAAGATGTGAAACATGAAACCGCAATGTATGTCAAGGAAATGGAGACGCGTGCAAAAGAAGATGCAAGAAAACGTGCGAAAGAGTATGTAGTAACTGCAATTCAAAAATGTGCCGTGGATCATGTTGCAGAGACAACAATTTCTCTTGTACAGCTTCCGAATGATGAGATGAAAGGCCGTATCATCGGTAGAGAAGGTCGTAATATCCGCTCTATCGAAAATATGACAGGTGTAGAGCTGATCATCGATGATACTCCGGAAGCTGTTGTACTTTCAAGCTTTAATCCTGTTCGTAGGGAGATTGCTAGAATCGCATTAGAGAAACTGATCGTAGACGGAAGAATTCATCCGGCGCGTATCGAAGAGATGGTTGAAAAAGCGACGAAAGAAGTCGAAGACCAGATGCGTGAAGAAGGAGAAGCGGCTACGCTTGAACTTGGTGTTCATGGAATCCATCCAGAACTTGTGAAATTGCTCGGAAGAATGAAATTCCGTACAAGTTATGGACAGAATGCATTGAAGCATTCTATGGAAGTGGCACAGCTTTCAGGACTTCTGGCAGCAGAAGTAGGAGTCGATGTAAGACTTGCAAAACGTGCAGGATTACTTCATGATATTGGAAAAGCGATCGATCATGAAGTAGAAGGTTCCCATGTGGAACTTGGAGTTAATCTTTGTAAGAAGTATAAAGAGAATCCGGTTGTTATCAATGCGGTTGCATCTCATCATGGAGATGTAGAACCAGAATCGCTGATTGCCTGTCTTGTTCAGGCAGCAGATGCTATTTCAGCAGCGCGTCCTGGAGCAAGAAGTGAGACACTGGAAAGTTATACAACAAGGTTGAAACAGTTAGAAGAGATCGCAAATTCATTTCAAGGTGTTGATAAAACTTTTGCAATTCAGGCAGGTCGGGAAATTCGCGTAATGGTAGTTCCAGAACAGATTAGCGATGATGATATGATTCTTCTGGCAAGGGATATTTCAAATCAGGTAGAAGAAAACCTGGATTATCCTGGACAGATCAAAGTCAATGTAATCAGAGAGTCACGAGTTGTAGACTATGCGAAGTAACAAGCAAGGCGGTAGAGAAATCTATCGCCTTTTCCAATAACAGAAAGGAATAATAGAAAATGAAGGGATATGAAAAAATTGAACAGCGTCTGGTACATCAGGGAAAAGTTGTTGGGTTTTATGAAGATATTGTAAAACTTCCGAATGGAAAAATTGTAGTATGGGATCTTGTAAAGCATAAAGGTGCCGCAGCAGTAATTCCAGTTACAGAAAAAGGGACCATTCTTCTTGTAAAACAATATAGAAATGCATTAGATGAAGAAACATTGGAAATTCCAGCAGGAGGAATTGAGCCTGGAGAGACAGCATTGGAATGTGTGACCAGAGAAATTGAAGAAGAAACTGGATTTCGTGCTGGAAAGATGGATCATCTAATGAGTATTATTACATCGATTGGATTTTGTGATGAGAAGATTCCAATTTATGTTGCAAGAGATTTAAAACCGACGAAACAGCATTTGGATGAAGATGAATTTATTGATGTTATGGAATTTACCACCGAACAGTTAAAAGAAATGATTTTTGATGGAACAATCATTGATGCAAAGACAATTTCTGGAATTCTGGGCTATCTTGCTTCTGATCTAAAGGAAAAGGAATAAGAAAATATAAGGCTGCATAAAGTATGTTATGTAGTCTTTTTTAATTTTACAGTTGGAATTTTTATCAGGAGAAAACAGTGGAGAAAAGGAAATTTTTTGCGGGCCTTTTTGTGATGCTTGGTCTGATTTTTGGAAGCTTATTTACAAACTTTGTATATAAAGATTATCTTGCATATGGGGGACAGTTAGATTCCCTTATTTTAAACAATAAAAATCTTTATATTTCAGGAAGTGGACTTTTTCCATATGTTTTATTTAAAAGAGGAAAACAGTATGGGATGTTTTTTCTTGCGGGATATTTATTGCAGCCAGTCGTTTTTTTATATGGAGGACTAATTTGTGGTTCTTTTTTTCTAGGATCGATTCTATCTCTTCAGATTATTCAGCTTGGAATCAAAGGATTGTTGATTGTGCTGCTTAGTTTTTTTCCACAATTTATTTGTTATGGATTTGGGATTGCACTTTTGTTTCGAAGAAATTTTTTAGAAGCAAAAAAAGAAGGAAGAGTTTTTGAAAAAAATCCTTCCTTCCTTGATAAACATTCTGTTTTGATTGAAATTTTATCTGTTATTTCCGGATGTATTCTGGAAAGTTATATAAATCCGGTGATGATGTTGTATCTTCTAAATTTCCTTAAAATTCATTAAACATTATCAGCCATTCGGTAAAGAAGAGCAGCAGATTTATTCCATCCGAGACATGGGTCAGTGATAGATTGTCCATAAACACCGTTTCCAATGCTCTGATTTCCGTCTTCGATATAGCTTTCAATCATAATTCCTTTTACAAGAGATTTGATTTCAGGCAGGAAACTTCTGCTGTGAAGAACTTCCTGTACGATTCGAGGCTGCTGATCCCACTGTTTTCCAGAGTTAGAGTGGTTTGCATCGACAATAACGGCTGGATTTTTCAGCTGAAATTTTTCATACATATAAGCAACTCTTGTTAAATCTTCATAGTGATAGTTTGGAATATTATTTCCATGACGATTAACAGAACCACGAAGGATTGCGTGAGTCAGAGGATTTCCATCTGTTTTCACTTCATATCCGTTTGCAATGAAATCATGCTGATGTTGTCCGGCTGTAATGGAATTCATCATAACCGTCAGATCTCCTCCAGTTGGATTCTTCATACCAGCAGGAATGTCAAATCCACTAACAGTCAGGCGGTGCTGCTGATTTTCGACAGAACGTGCTCCAACAGCTACATAAGAAAGAATATCTTCCATGTAAGGCCAGTTTCCAGGATATAACATTTCATCGGCTGCAGGCATATGATATTCTTTCAATGCATCGATGTGCAGTTTGCGGACAGAGCGAAGTCCGCTTGCCATATCGGGAGCTTTTTCAGGATCCGGCTGATGAACCATTCCTTTATATCCGTCACCGGTTGTTCTTGGCTTATTTGTGTAGATACGGGGAATAATCAGTAATTTTTCCTCCAGATCCTTCTGTACTTTTGCCAGACGTCCAAGATAATCCATAACGGCTTCTTCATTGTCGGCAGAACAAGGACCAATGATAACGATGAATTTATCAGATTCTCCGGTAAATACTTTACGAATCTGTGCATCTCGGTCGGCCTTTACTTGTTTTAACTCATCACTCAGCGGAAATTCTTCTCTTAATTCTTCTGGAGAAGGCATTTTCGCAACTCTGTGCATTCCCATAGTTTTATCTCCTTTGTCTCAACAATTCAATTTTACACAATTGTAGCCTTAGTTTATCAAATATTATGAAATCTGTAAAGTCGGCAATCAAATAGCAATTTTTGAAAAAGTGTGAAAGAGGCTTTACAAATAGGTCAATATTTACTATAATAAAAGCAGTCAGAAAACACTTTCATTTTCTGAGAATGAACTGAATATTGAAGTAGAGAAGACAATATTTCTCCAACTTCAGGGCAGAGTGAGACATGAAAATGTCAATTCTCGACTGGTGGTGATGCCCTTAAAGGGATAAGTCCACGAGCTTCGGCCGATCAGGTAAGAATCCTGAACCAACAGTATAGTCTGGATGAAAGAAGTAATGCAGCAGCACATTGTGCTGCCAAATGTGATGGCCCTGTCGTTTTATGAAAACGAACAGGCTTTTTTTATTTCATAG
This sequence comes from Anaerostipes sp. MSJ-23, assembly GCF_018918155.1. GTDB lineage: Bacteria > Bacillota > Clostridia > Lachnospirales > Lachnospiraceae > Anaerostipes. The sequence goes on along the minus strand of NZ_JAHLPY010000001.1, from coordinate 333,039 downwards.
GAAAAGGAGAAGATATTATGACAGGAGAAACAATGACAATGAGACCACAGAAAGTACAAATCAGAACGATTGCCGTTACTGGAATGCTCGGTGCCCTGGCAACAATTTTAATGTTTTTGGAATTTCCAGTTCCAATGATTATGCCGCCATTTATTAAGTTTGATTTTTCAGAACTTCCAGCATTGCTTGCAGCTTATGCAATGGGTCCGGTATCTGGAATCGCTGTATGTTTTATCAAAAATGCGATTAATCTGCTTCATACACAGACAGGTGGTGTTGGAGAACTTTCCAACTTTATCCTCGGTGTATGTTTCGTACTTCCAGCAGGTTTGATTTATAAAAAGAAAAAAACACAGAAACGTGCATTACTAGGAGCACTGCTTGGTGCGGTTCTAATGGCTGTAATTAGCGTATTTTCAAATTATTTTATCGTATATCCAGTTTACACAAATTTCATGTCCATGGATGCAATTTTAAAAGCATATCGCGTGATCAATGGAAATGTGTCAAATTTATGGGATGCACTGATCTGGTTTAATATGCCATTTACTTTTGTAAAAGGATTATGCAGTGTGCTGATTACATTTCTTATTTATAAAAGAGTGTCACCAATTTTAAAGGGAACAAACAGATAAATGAATTTAACTAGATAAATTTTTGCATATATAAAAATCCGATGGATTCTGAAAATTCCATCGGATTTTTTGTTTCCTTATTTTGGATAGATAAAATTTTATTTATCCAGTTTATGTGATGCTTTTTCCATAAAGGATTTTGCTTCTACAATAAAACGTTCATGGGTACCGATACCAACGCGGCCTTTGTTATCTGTAACTTCTACATGAAATTCCAGACGTTTGCGATCGATTTCTGTCAGTGTGCAGTGGCAGCTGATGGTTCCGCCGACTGGAGTAGCGGATACATGGGCAACATTTAAGTTTGTTCCTACGGTTGTCATACCTTCATCAAGTTTTCCAGCAAGAAGATTAACAGCTGCTTGTTCAACAAGAGAGATCATAGCAGGTGTCGCATAGACAGGAAGGCTTCCGCTTCCCCATTTTTCAGCAGTATTTTCAGGTACAACTTCTTCTGTTAAAGTAATTTCATCTCCGACTTTAAGGTTCATATAACATCCTCCTAATATGTTTCCTTTTTTATTTTATATCACTATTCCTAGTATAGCAAAGATGCATCAAAATTCCATAGTTTTTTACAGAAAATATGAAGATTTTATAAAAAAGAAGAAAATATGACAAACCATGAGAAAGAGATATGATATACTTAGAAAAAACAAAAAAGAAAATATCAGTAATCATAGGAAAAGAAAGTGGAGGAAATACAGTGAAAGTATATTTGATTCGCCATGGAGAAACCGATTGGAATAAAGTAAAAAAAATACAGGGAAGTTCTAATATTGATTTAAATGAATACGGGAGAGAACTTGCAAGAATTACGGCAAACGCATTAAAAGAAACACCGTTTGATATTGCATACTCGAGTCCATTAAAAAGGGCAAGGGAAACGGCAGATCTGATCCTTGAAGGGAGAGATATTCCAATTTATGAAGACACTCGTGTGCAAGAAGCACATTTTGGAATATTTGAAGGAAGAGTTCAAAAGGAGCTTGAGGATGAACATAGCCCATTTATGAAGTTTTTTACAGCGCCGCAGCAGTTTGAGGAGATGGGAGGTGTGGAAAAACACGAAGAAATTATGAAACGTGCTGCTGATTTTTACAAAGATAAGATTTTAAAGGCGGAAGGTGTTTATGAAAATATTGCTGTATTTTCTCATGGTGCATGGATTCATGCGTTATTGACGACACTTTATAACAGAGAGGTAAAAGATTTCTGGCATGCACCAAGACAGGAAAATTGTGGAGTATCTGCAATTGAAGTAAAAGATGGAAACAGTCATGTCTTATATGAATCAAAAATATATTATGAAAGCAATGATCAGGTAAGTGGATATTAGATTTTAACTAAGGAAACTTTTCTTCTAAAAACCATCCACCTTTTTAAAAATATTATATATGAACAATGTAAGTGATTTAGGAAGAGAGGACGGTTTTTGGAAAAGCAAGGAATCCCATACCTCTAAATGGAGCGAAGGTAGCAGGAGAAATTGTGAAAGTAACTTAACGACGGCGATGGGCGGAGAGAGATCGGTATCCTCCGCAGACACGAGGTCAAGTATAGTTGGTATGAGGCCGACATGTCAGGATCCGTGGGATTACCGACTGTGAGTTGAAACAAGTTAGAGGGAAATGAAAATGACCAGAGCAGAGTTTATCAGAGAATTAAAAGAAGCATTAGAAGGGCATGTCCCGCAATCGGTGATTGCTGAAAATGTAAGATATTATGAAAATTATATAGAAGAAAGAAAAAATACCGGAAGAACGGAGTCAGAAATAATAGAAGAACTTGGGAGTCCGAGGCTGATTGCCAGATCTATCATAGATGCAGCAGACCAAGGGCAGATGGGATCAGATGTCTTTGAAGAGACCTATACAGAAAATGGTCAGGAAGATTCCTGGCAAGACGATTCTTATGAAGCAAGCGTGAGGAAAATGAAAGCAGGATGTGTGACAGCCATTTTGATTACAATGATTGTAATGGTTGCAGTTTTTCACATTGTTGCATTTTTATGGCCGGTTCTTGTTGTATTACTGATTGTTTATCTTATTTGGCAACATTTTCGATAGTATAGGAAGGAAGAAAAAAATGGATATCAAACAGGAAGCTTTAAAGATCAAAGAGGAAGTAATTCAATTTCGTAGAGATCTTCATCGGTGTCCAGAAACTGCTTTTTTAGAAAAAAAGACAATGGCATATGTAAGAAAACATTTGGACGAATGGAAAATCTCTTATGAAATGTTGCAACCAACGGGTTGTATTGCAAAGATTGGAAGAGGAAAAGAGGCAGTCGCATTAAGAGCAGATATGGATGCACTTCGTGTAAAAGAAGAAACAAATCTTCCTTTTGCATCTGAACATGAAGGATATATGCATGCGTGTGGACATGACGGGCATACAGCGGTGCTTCTTGCAACAGCTAAAATACTAAAAAAACATGAAGAAGAACTGAACCATCGTGTCTTGCTTATTTTTCAACCGGCAGAAGAGATTGCAGCAGGTTCTAAAATGGTTTTGAAAACAGGAAAACTTGATGGCATTACTGGAATTTTTGGGCTTCATATTTTTTCTGGAATTGCAGCAGGAAAAGTGTCTTTGGAAGCTGGGCCAAGAATGGCTGCAACAAACTGGTTTTCGATTCATGTTAAAGGAAGATCTGGACATGCAGGAAAGCCTCATGAATGTGTAGATGCGATTATAATAGCATCCTCGCTTGTTATGAATTTGCAGACAATCATAAGTCGAAGTTTGAATCCATTAGAAAATGCGGTGCTTACCATTGGGAAGATGCAGGCTGGAACAGCAAGAAATGTTGTAGCTGGAGATGCTGTTCTTGAGGGGACGGTACGGACGTTTTCCAAGGAATCTGAACAAAAGATTCAGAAAAGAATGAAAGAAATGATTGCGGCACAGGCACAAATGTATGGGGCAGATATTACATTTAATTTTGAACCAGCAAGCCATCCGGCACTTGTAAATTCAGAAATTGTTGTGCAGAAGGTAAAAAAGAAAGCCGATGCTGTTTTTGAAGCAAACGAATGGACGCATGTTCCGGCAATGATGCTTGGGGAAGATTTTTCTAATTATTTGGAAGAATATCCTGGATGCTTTGCTTTTATTGGAGGCGGCGGCAGATATCCAAATCATCACAGTCAGTTTGATTTTGATGAAAGTGCTCTTGTCCAGGGAGTAAAAATGATGCTTATTTTTGCTCTTGTATAAGATATTGTTCATGAAAATTAGTTGTAGCAATGAAAAACATATGATATAATCAGAAACCAAAAGAAACACATGTAAAGAAAAAAGGTAGGGAAATATGAACTTAGTATATCGCAGTACAAGAAATGGTGAAGAAACAGCAACTGCATCTGAGGCAATCTTAAAGGGCTTAACAAATGATGGAGGACTTTTTGTGCCAGATACAATTCCAAAATTAAAAGTATCTCTGGAAGATCTTCAGAAAATGTCTTATCAGGAAATCGCATATGCTGTTATGAAAGAGTTTTTAACAGATTTTACAGAAGAAGAACTGAAAAATTGTATCAATAAAGCATATGATGATAAGTTTGATACAAAGGAAATTGCACCTCTTGTAAAAGTAGGGGATGCATATTACCTTGAATTATTTCATGGTTCTACGATTGCATTTAAAGATATGGCATTATCCATTCTTCCGCATTTGCTTGTAACTTCAGCAAAGAAAAATCATGTAAAAAATGAAATTGTTATTCTTACAGCAACATCTGGTGATACAGGGAAAGCTGCTCTTGCAGGATTTGCAGATGTTCCAGGAACAAAGATTATTGTCTTTTATCCAAAATCTGGTGTAAGTCCAATTCAGGAAAAACAGATGTTGACACAAAAAGGGGATAATACATATGTCATTGGAATTCATGGCAATTTTGATGATGCACAAACCGGCGTAAAGAAAATGTTTTCTAACAAAAATCTTGCAGCATTAATGAATGAAAACGGATATCAGTTCTCATCTGCAAACTCTATTAATATTGGACGTTTGGTACCTCAGATTGTATATTATGTAAAAGCATATACAGATTTATTGAAACAAGGTGCATTAAAAGCAGGAGAGCCAATGAATGTTGTTGTACCAACAGGTAATTTTGGAAATATTTTAGCTTCCTTCTATGCAAAACAGATGGGAATTCCAATTGGAAAATTTATTTGTGCATCAAATAAAAATAAAGTATTATTTGATTTCTTCCAGACTGGAGAGTATGATCGAAACAGAGAATTTTATGTAACCTCTTCTCCATCAATGGATATTCTGATTTCAAGCAACCTGGAACGTATGATCTATCGTATTACAGGAAATGATGCAAAACAGTGTGCTGCATTTATGAATGCTTTGACAAAAGATGGCGTATATAAGATTACAGAAGAAATGAAAAAAGGTCTTTCTGAATTCTTTGGAGGATATGCAACAGAGGAAGAAACAGCCGCAAAAATCAAAGAAGTTTATGAAGCACATCAATATGTTATGGATACACATACTGCTGTAGCAGCGGTTGCTTATGATCAGTATGTGAAGGCAACAGGTGATAAGACTCCTGCTGTGATTGCATCAACAGCAAGCCCATATAAGTTCACAAGAAGTGTTATGGATGCTATTGATCCATCTTATGATGCAGAATCTGATTTTGAATTAGCAGATGAGTTAAATCGTATTTCTGGTGTCAAAGTGCCAAAAGCAATTGAAGAAATTCGTACAGCGCCAATTCTTCATCATACGGTTTGCAATACAGAAGCAATGGAGACAGAAGTGAAAAAGATTCTTGGAATCTAATTTCAGAATATTACGAAAAAAAGCAATTCCACAAAATGGGTTGCTTTTTTTATGCTTAAATGATACATTAATATACAAAGATAGGGAAAATTGGAAATTATACATTTCATCAGGAAGTTCTTTTCTGTATACCATATTCTGTAATGTTCTTACGATTCAGTTATCATACCGGGGAATACCAATTGAATAAAGCCATTTTTTAATACGTTCTGAAAAGACATATTCCGCCATGATCTGTATTTGCAGGGAGCGATGCCGTGAATATGATAATGAGACTTCTGCATGGTCATGAAAGTGAGTGCAGCCTGTCATAAGAATGAGGGGAGCCAGCAAGGGCTATGAGACATTTGTCTGTTAAAAAATGTGGGAAATAACAAAAACAGCAGGCTGCCTTGCCTTTTTTTTGTGGAAAAGGTATAATGAAAAAAAATAATTAGGAGTGAGCGCTTATGGCAAAAGATTTTTTCGGACGTCTGGAAGAAACCATTTCTACAACAGGAAAAGTGGCAGCCCAGAAAGCCAAAGAAGTAGCGGATTCAGCAAAACGGCACAATGATATCCGTATCGCAAAGAAACAGCTCAATGATCTGTACCGTCAGGTAGGGGAACAGTATTTTCGAGAGACAATGGATTATCCACAATCAGAATATATTGACCTTTTTAATCTGATTGAAAAGCTGAAAGGAGATATTGAAGTCCTTCAAAGAGAAATCGATGGAGAGGAAGAAAGTCCGGAAGACGGAACAGAGGAAGAAGAATAAGAAAAACCTTGCAGAGAAATTCTGCAGGGTTTTTCTTTTTATAGGAGGTAAGGAGTATGGTAGAAGCAATTGGAATGACAGATATTGGAAATGGAAGACCATCCAATCAGGATGCTTATCTGATGCGTCAGAGCGAATATAAAGGGAAAATGATTTTACTTGCCGCTGTGTGTGATGGAATGGGAGGGTTAAAACAAGGTGAAATTGCAAGTGGATATTTGATTGAATTGTTAAAGCAATGGTTTGAAGAAGTTATGCCAGGGCTTTGTGAAAATAATAATATTGGACTGATTCAGAAAAACTTAATTCAACTGATCAAGAAATCAAACAAAAATCTTTTGTTGATGAGCAAAGGTTCCGATCAGGCCATGGGGAGTACGCTGACTCTTTTATTTGTTATGGACAAAAAGTTTTTTGTTTTAAATATTGGTGATTCCAGGGCTTACTGGTTTGATCGAAAAAGAAAATATGTGACGACCGATCAGACATTGGTGCAGCTTGAAGTAAAGGCAGGACATATGACAAAGGAGCAGGCAAGGAAAGATCCAAGAAGGCACATTCTGGTCCAGTGTGTTGGTGTGACAAAAGATGTGAAGGTAGATTGTTACAGGGGAAGGCTAGAAGAAGGTATGGAATTTTTGCTTTGTACGGATGGTTTTTATGGCTTGTTGGAGGAAGAAGAAATTTATCATATCGAAGCAAATCAAACAGAAATGAAACAATGGGTAGAAAATTGTTTTCAAAAAGTAAAAGATAGAGGGGAGCTTGATAATCTCTCATGTATTATCATAAAAGTTCCGTAGAGATTTTTGACGATATTTCTTGTTATCAAAAAATTAGAAAACTGGGAGAAGGGGGAATGGGAGAAGTTTTTCTTGTAAAGCATTTAAAAAATAAGAAATTGTATGCAATGAAAATTTTCTCATCCCAGGAAAAAGCAGAAAGAGAAAGAAAATTTATGGAAAAAATGGTGTCCTTTGATGGAATTGCGCATTTAGTGGCATGGGGAAAAAGCAAAGAAAAAGTTTTTCTGATTATTGATTATATTTCTGGAATTTCCCTAATGGATTATCAAAGGAAAAAAAGAAAGATTTCAGGTTTTAAAATTCTTTGTTGGAGTATTGATCTTTGTAAAATTTTAAAACAGTTTCATCAAAATAGTCCTAGTATCATTTATCGCGATTTAAAACCACAACATCTAATCTTAAAAAAGAATGGAAAGCTTTTTTTGATTGATTTTGGGATAAGCGCATGGGAAGGAGAAATTGTAAAGCCATACGGAACCAAAGGATTTGCTTCTCCAGAACAGTTTCGTTTAAGACAACCGGCAATAAAAGCAATGGATATTTATAGTTTTGGGAAAGTTTTGGAATTCTGTTTGGAAAAATGCAGTAATGAGAAAAAACTTAAGAAATTGGCGGAAAAATGTACAAAAAAGGATAGGAAAGAACGTTTTGGAACATTTGAAATCATTGAAAAAAGATTGAAAAAAATGTTATTTTATAAAATTTACTGTGTTGTAATAAGCACAGTATTTTTTTTATCTGGAATTTTTCTTTGGAATCACATGCGACAACCGCAGGAAATAGTAAAGAAAGAGACCACAAATGGCAGTGAATTTGATTTTACAAAAAATCTTATAAGAGATTATAAAAAACAATTAAAAGATGTAAAACATGTCATTTCTTTTTCAGAGCTTTGGAAAGAATTACAAAAAATAAAAAAAGAAGACAAAGAACAGGGAGAATTATTAGAAGAAATGACATGGCAGTCTATTTATGCACTAGATGGAAAACAGAAAGAAGAAGCAGTTTTTTCTTTTGGAGAGTGTTATCTTACGAAATGTATAAAAGCAAAAGAAAGTTTTTATGGCTATCAGAGAGTTCTTTTATATTTGGAGTCAGAAAGAAAAAATGCAGAAGCAGCATATGAAAAATTTATAAAAAAATTCCCTGCATATGAGGAAATTTATGTAGATTATGGAATTTATCTTTGTCGAAATAAAAAATGGAAAAAAGCAAAGAAAATTTATCAGCAAGGGGTGAGGCATACAAAAATGCAAAGCAATAAGGCAAAAAAATTAAAGGAGAAATTGGGAACATGAAAAAACAATATAAGCAGATGATTGGAATTTTGTCTCTTCTTTTCTGTGTGTGTTCTTTTCAGAAAACATCGGCAAAAGAGAAAGAGCTTCCGTGGCAATTAAGATGGGAACAAAAGAAAGAATATCCATATTTTAAAGAAGAAACAACAATGATTATTGAACGGAAAGAACAAGCAGATCCAACAACAATTCATGTATTAATCAATGATAAAGAGCAAGAAATAAAGTGGAAGGATGGAAAAGAAGGAAGCATTACTTTGAAAAAAGATGGGGTATATCAAATCACAATTTTAGATGATGAAAAAGTAAAACAGGAAGAGACTGTATGGATAGAAACAACAGATCCATCCATTCCGCATATAGATTGTGGTTCCTATGAAGAAGGAAAGTGGACAAATCAGGATATCCATTTAAAGCCAACAGATTCCAAGGCGGTTTCAGGGATTGATTATTATGAATATAAACATCTGGGTGGAAAATGGAGCAAATTAAGAAATAATGAAATTAGCATTTGTACCAGTATGAGAGATGAGCTTTTTTTTAGAGCAGTTTCAAAAGCTGGAAGAAAAAGTGAATCAAAGAGGATACTGATTCGTCTATGGAAAGAAACACCGCCGATTGGACAGATCGTCCTTCCGGCTGCTGATCAAAATGGCTGGTATCATAAAATACCGGAAGTTACATGGAAGGAGGAGTTTTCAGAAGGACCAAAGTTGCAGCCTTATTTTGAGATAGAAGATATTGAACGAAAAGAAGTAACAGTTACGGAGAGGCTTCCTTTTATTAAAAAGGAAGGATGTTATAAATTAATAACATGGAGTATAGATGAGGCAGGCAATCATTCTAAAAAATCTAAGCCGGTTTTTGTTAATATTGATTTTACTAATCCGAAAATTTTGATTGATTATAAAAATCAATGGAAAAATCAAAAATATTGCAAGAGGCAAGAAGCAAGTATTAAGGTTATGGATAAAAATTTATTGGAATCTGGTTTGAAATTATATACATCTGGGCAAGCAACTACATCATGGAAAAAGATACCAGGAGGATATGAAAAAGAAATTTCTTTTGAAAAAGAAGGAAAGCATTTTTTACAAGTGGTAGCAAAAGATCAGGCTGGAAATGAAACAATGAATCGAAAAGAATTTATAGTTGACCGGACGCCACCGAAAATTATGATTGATGGAGCACAAGATTTTCAGTCCTACGATAAAAATATTCAATGGAATATCAAAGGAAAAGATGATTCTCCTTATAATATGGAAACCTTTGTTTATGAAAACAAAAAGCGAATCGAAGAGAAGATGTTAAGGAAGGATGGATATTATACAATCCAGGTAAAAGCTTTAGATGCTGCAGGAAATGCATCACAAAAACAGATTCACTTTGTAATCAACAAAATGGGAATAGTAATAAAAGCAAAAAATACAGCAATAGAGGGAAAGCGTATTAATGGAAAAAATGTAAGGCCGGGATTTCTTGTGGAAAGTTTGGAACCGGTTCAGGTAACGGGATTTTTTGTTAATGGGATTCCGAGAGCTTTTCAATGGAAAGGAAAAGAAGTTCTATTGCAAAAGCCAATTCGAGAAGACGGGGATTATCAAATCCATCTGATTCTTTCCGATGCATCTGGAAAAAAGGCAGTTTCAGATAAGCTTTCTTTTACTTATGATGGGAAGGCACCAAAACTTCTGATTCATGGTTTGAATTCTGAAAAGAAAATATCATATGGAGAAAAATTGAAACTTTGTCTTGAAGATAAAACAGATTTTTTTGTTTCTCTTTTTATGGATGGGAAAAAATTATCTGCAAAACAGTCGGAAATTTCCATTTTGCAAAAAGAAATAGGAAAACATGAAGTTACGTTTACAGCAAAAGATAAAGCTGGAAATATTTCGAGTGGAAAAATTACATTTACTGTGGAAAAAGTAATGCCACAGGTTTTAAAAGGCATTTTTTTTCCTAAACAACAAAAGAAATTAGAAACAAAGAAAGCAGAGAAAAGGAGAAAGGAAAAACAAAGTTATGGAATTTTTTTGTGGTGCGTGCTTGCTCTTGTATCGGCTGGATTTGCAAAAAACATGGCAGTAAGGTTATAATCTTCGCAATTCTATGCTATAATATTAGTTATGTATAATGAAATCTATGGAGGAATGGAATTATGGCAGAAGAATTAAAAGAAACAAATGAAGAATTTGACAAAGAATTAGAAGCTTCTTTCAAAAAAGAAGAAAATAAACAAGATGCTGTATGGGCTCATTTAGAGCAGATGAAAGAAGAAGGAACAATTTTACCTTTGACAGTGGGTGGAGTTGTAAATGGCGGAGTTATTGTGTATGTAGAAGGAATCCGTGGATTTATTCCTGCTTCTTTATTATCTACAGGATATGTAGAGGATTTAAATGCATGGCTTCAGAAAGATGTGGAAGCAAAGATTATTACAGTAGAAGAAGAAAATAATCGTCTGGTTCTTTCTGCAAAAGCAGTGGCAAGAGAAAGACAGAGACAGGAAAAAGAAGCAAAAATTGCTAATCTTTCTGTTGGAACAGTTGTAGAAGGAACCGTGGAAAATATTATGCCATATGGGGCATTTGTTGACATTGGAGATGGAATTAGTGGATTAGTTCACATTTCACAGCTGAGTACAAAGAGAGTAAAGAGTCCGGAAGAAGTTGTAAAAGAAGGACAGAAAGTAACTGTAAAAATTATTAAAGTTTCAAATGGAAAAGTAAGCCTTAGCATGAAAGCACTGGAAGAAGATGCAGAAGCTGAGAAAAAGGCAAAAGAGACTGGAGTAGAATATACAGAAGAAGATGCCGGAACAAGTCTTGGAGATTTATTGGCAAAAATTAAATTATAGGAGAGGACGTTTTACATATGGCAGGATCAAGTTTTGGGACTCTGTTTCGTGTGACGACATGGGGAGAAACTCATGGAGCGGGCGTCGGAGTTGTCATTGATGGATGTCCAGCTGGAATGGAACTTTGCCAGGAGGATATTCAGAAATATCTGGACCGGAGGAAGCCGGGACAGTCAAAATATACGACCCAGAGAAAAGAGGGGGACCAGGTGGAAATTATGTCTGGAATATTTGAAGGAAAGACAACAGGAACACCGATTTCCCTTATCGTTCGTAATAAAAATCAGAAGTCAAAAGATTATAGTAATATTAAGGATGTTTATCGTCCAGGACATGCTGATTTTACCTATGATATGAAGTATGGATTCCGCGATTATCGTGGAGGTGGAAGATCTTCCGGGCGTGAAACGATTGGAAGAGTTGCAGCGGGAGCGATTGCAGCAAAAGTTTTGTCTGAGATTGGAATTACATTGAAAGCATATGCAAAGGCCATTGCTGGAATTGAAATTTCAACAGAAAATTATAATGAAGAAGAAATTTTTTGTAATTCATTTTATATGCCGGATGCAGATGCAGCAAAAAAAGTGGAAGCCTATGCAGATCAGATGATTAAAGACAAGGATTCTATTGGAGGAATCATTGAATGTGTAATTGATGGAGTAAAACCTGGTATTGGAGATCCTGCATTTGATAAGTTAAGTGCAGATCTTGGCAAGGCAATATTATCTATCGGTGCGGTTAAAGGATTTGAGATTGGCGATGGATTTGCAGTAGCATCCAAAAAAGGGTCAGAAAATAATGATTCATTTGTAATGAAAGATGGGAAACCTGTCAAACAGAGCAATCATTCCGGTGGTGTACTTGGAGGAATCAGCGATGGAAGCCCGATTATCTTACGAGCAGCTGTAAAACCGACACCTTCGATTGCACAGACACAACAGACCGTAAACAAAAACGGTGAGAATGTGGAAATTGAGATTCATGGACGCCATGATCCAATGATTGTGCCTAGAGCCGTTGTTGTTGTTGAATCAATGGCAGCAATTACAGTTCTTGATGCAGTGTTGAGAAATCTTGGTGCAACCATGAATCAGTTAAAAAAACTTTATGAATAATGGTGGAATTTATTTATGTACGAATTAATCAAAAAAGACGGAAGAGCTAAAAGGGGAAGACTTGTGACCGTTCATGGAACAATTGAAACTCCAGTTTTTATGAATGTAGGAACAGTGGCTGCAATTAAAGGCGCAGTCAGCACAGATGATCTTCGAGATATCGGAACACAGGTGGAATTATCTAATACGTATCATTTGCATGTGCGTACAGGGGATAAACTCATTAAAGAGTTTGGCGGTCTTCATAAATTTATGAACTGGGATCGTCCGATTCTTACGGATTCTGGTGGATTTCAGGTATTTTCTTTAGCAAAATTAAGAAAGATCAAGGAAGAAGGAGTTTCTTTTTCATCGCATATCGATGGAAGAAAAATTTTTATGGGACCGGAAGAGAGTATGCAAATTCAGTCTAATCTCGGCTCAACAATTGCCATGGCGTTTGATGAATGCCCACCGCATCCTGCGACAAGACAATATATGCAAAATTCTGTAGATCGTACTACCAGATGGTTAGAACGATGTAAAAAAGAAATGAAACGCTTAAATAGTTTGGAAGATACGGTAAATCCTCATCAACTTCTATTTGGAATTAACCAGGGAGGAACTTTTGAAGATATCCGTATTGCACATGCAAAAACAATTTCAGATATGGATTTAGATGGCTATGCAATTGGTGGACTGGCTGTTGGAGAAAGTCACGAAGAAATGTATCATATTCTGGATGAGACAGTTCCATATCTACCAGAAGATAAACCGACATATTTGATGGGGGTTGGAACACCAGTTAATATTTTGGAATCCGTAGAACGTGGTGTTGATTTCTTTGATTGTGTATATCCGACACGAAATGGAAGACATGGTCATGTTTATACCAATCATGGAAAATTAAATATGTTCAATAAAAAATATGAGTTGGACCATCGCCCGATTGAAGAAGGATGTCAGTGTCCAGCGTGTAGAAGCTATAGTAGAGCTTATATCAGACATCTTTTAAAAGCTAAGGAAATGCTTGGAATGAGATTATGTGTCTTGCATAATTTGTATTTTTATAATACAATGATGAGTGAGATTCGCACAGCAATCGAAGAAGGAAGATATAAAGAATATAAAGATCAAAAGATTGCAGGCATGATGAATCAATAATAACAGAAAGATGGAGGAAGCCAATGAATAGCGCTAGTATTACACAGATGGTTTTATGGTTCGTGATCATTATCGCATTTATGTATTTTGTAACGATTCGTCCACAGAAGAAGAAAGATCAGCAGATGAAAGAGCTGATGGCATCTTTGGAAGTTGGGGATAGCGTATTAACAACAAGTGGTTTTTATGGAGTGGTTGTTGACATGGTTGATGATACAACTGTGATCGTAGAATTTGGAAATGATAAACATTGCCGTATTCCGATGGAAAAATCTGCAATCACTGCAGTAGAAAAAGCAAACGAAGAAAAAGAAGAAGCATAAAACTGGGAAAAAGGTTTTTATAGATCAAAAGCTATAAAAACCTTTTTTTTATAAATTTTCTAACAAAATATCATACAAATGATCTGGAACACGAAGTGGTCCACGTCCGCTGCCTATGGAAATATCGGGTTTATTACTTCCATGAAAATCAGATCCGCCGCTTGCAAGAAGGTCAAATTCTTTTTGCCATTGTCTTAATTTTGTAATTTGTCCAATATGATGAGATGAGTGGTAAACTTCTAGTCCGCCAAGTCCTTGCTCTTTTAAGGTTTGGATAAGCGTTCGAATTTCTTCATTGGAAAAGTGATAAAGAAAAGGATGGGCAAGAAATGGAATACCACCAGCTTCGCGAATTAGATGCAAAGCAGTTTCCGGAGCAAAAAATGGCTTTGGAATATAATATTTACAATCTTCGCCGAGATATTTTTTAAAAGCCTGGGAAACGGATTTACAAATTCCTTTTTTTAAGAGAATTCTTGCAAAATGGGCACGAGTAATGACAACATTTGGATCGCCATTTTGGAGTTTCTCCATTGTGATTGGAAATCCATCCTTTTGAAAAAGAGCAACCATCTCTTCATTTCTTTTTTTTCTTCCATTACGTAAAGAAGAAAGAGCATTACAGAGAAATTTATCTTTCCAGTTCATGCCGTATCCAAGAATATGGATTTCGTGTTTTGGAGTATCACAAGAAATTTCAACACCGGGAATGAAATGAAGATTTTCTGGCAGATCAGAAGAAAGAATGTCACCAGTACCAGCAGTTGTATCGTGATCTGTTAAGGAAAAAGCATAAAGATTGCACTCTTTTACTTTTTCAATAATCTGTGTAGTTGTACATGTTCCGTCAGAATAATTGGAATGTATGTGTAGATCAATCATAAAAATCCTCCTTATAAATTTAGTTTAACATAAAAATGGAATAGAAAACAGAAAAGTCTCATATGGTTTCATTAAAGGAGGATTTGCCATGGAGACTGGGAAAAAGGGAATTTATATAATAGAAAGTTTGATTATTTCTTATATTGTTACAGGAATTATTTTATGTATCCTTGCTTTTTTTATGTATCAAACGAAATCTGGAATGAAAATAGCAAATATTGGGATTACATTGACTTATATTATCGCTTGTATTCTTGCCGGCGGGATTGCGGGAAAAAAGATGGGAAAGAGAAAGTTCTTATGGGGAATGGCAGCAGGATTCTTTTATTTTTTAATTCTGATTGGAATTTCTTTTTGGCTTCATCCAGGAGAAGCACTGGTATCTGCGGAGAAAATAACAACGCTCTTGCTTTGCAGTGCAGGTGGAATGCTTGGAGGAATGATTGCTTGAGAAAAAGGATAGGTTCTTGACGCATATATATATAATATGTTATATTGAATAATGTTGTTGCTCCGATTGATAACGATCGGAGCTTTTTATAGTATAGAAGAAAGAATAGTAGGTATTATGGAAACAGTTCGTTTTGATGATTTAGATTTAAATGATGAAATATTAAGAGCCGTAAAAGAAATGGGATTTGAAGAAGCTTCTCCAATTCAGGCAAAAGCAATTCCAGTTGTCTTAAGTGGAAGAGATCTTGTTGGACAGGCACAGACTGGAACAGGGAAAACAGCAGCATTTGGAATTCCAATGCTTCAGATGTTAGATACAGAAAATAAAAGACCACAAGCTATGATTTTATGTCCGACAAGAGAACTTGCCATTCAAGTATCGGATGAAATTCGCAGATTAGCAAAATTTATGCATGGAGCAAAGGTACTTCCTATTTATGGCGGGCAGAACATTACGAATCAGATTCGTGCAATAAAAAAAGGAGTCAATATTATTGTAGGAACTCCTGGGAGAGTCATGGATCATCTGCGTCGTCATACATTGAAAACAGAAGATTTGAAAATGGTTATTTTGGATGAAGCAGATGAGATGCTAAATATGGGATTTCGTGAAGATATTGAAACGATTCTTCATGAAGTGCCAGAAAATCGTCAAACACTGCTTTTTTCTGCAACAATGCCCAAAGCGATTATGGAACTGCGAAAAAAATATCAGGATCATGCAAAAGTTGTAAAGATCGTAAAAAAAGAACTGACAGTATCAAATATTGAGCAAAGTTATTTTGAAGTTCGATCAAGAAGAAAATTGGAAGTTTTATGTCGTCTGCTTGATATGTATACTCCAAAGCTTTCGGTTGTATTTTGTAATACAAAAAGAAAGGCAGATGAAGTGGCAGAACAATTAAAGGGTCGTGGATATTTTGCAGAAGGTCTTCATGGAGATTTAAAACAAAGTCAGAGAGATCGTGTAATGAAAAGTTTCCGAAATGGGCGTGTAGATATTCTTGTTGCAACGGATGTTGCGGCTAGGGGAATCGACGTAGATGATGTAGATGCAGTGTTTAATTATGATCTTCCACAAGATGATGAATTTTATGTGCATAGAATTGGAAGAACCGGAAGAGCTGGAAGAACTGGAAGTGCATTTACATTTGTAGAACGAAAAGAACGTCGTAAATTAAAAGAAATCATGCGTTATTGTAGAACTAAAATTTCTGAAAGACCGATTCCAAGTCTTCAAGATGTACAAAATATTAAATCAGAAAATCTGATGTCTGAGATTAATGGAATGATCAAAGAAGAAGAAATGGAAAAATATATTAGTCTTATGAATGATTTTGTGAAAGAAAGTCCATATAGCGCACTAGAAATTGCAGCTGCATTTTTGAAGAAAAGTCTTAAAGATACCTCTTCGGAAGAAACAGCCGAAATGTGGGAAGATACTGGTGCCGAAAAAGGAATGGCAAGGTTGTTTATTAATGTAGGTAAGAAAAATGGAGTACGCCCGGGAGATATTTTGGGTGCTGTTGCTGGAGAATCTAATATCTCAGGAGAATTGGTAGGAGCAATTGATATGCACGATAAGTATTCTTTTGTTGAGGTACCACGGGCAGTAGCAGCAGATGTCCTTTGTGGAATGAAACAAGCAAAAATTAAAGGAAAAACAATTAGCATGGAACCTGCGAATAAGAGAGCATAATTGATTTAACCATTGTCAAGAAAAAATAGATATGATATAATATTTCAAGCCATTTATGAGATTAAATAGGAGGAAGATAACATGAAACATATTAAAACTCTGACAAATAAAACATTACAGAACACTGTAAAAAAAGGTGGATGTGGAGAATGCCAGACATCTTGTCAGTCAGCATGTAAAACATCCTGTACTGTAGGAAATCAGACTTGCGAACAGTGTAAATAGGAAAAGAAACTGGTATGAAACAGGTGAGGCGTTCCGTGCGGGCCGCCTCATTTTGTTACGTGGGAATTTCTTTCCTGCGTGAGTATAGAAAAAGAAAATAGAGGGAGAAGAAAAAAACATGGTTCATCAGTATAAGAACAATGGATATAATATGGTTTTGGATGTAGCCAGCGGTTCTGTCCATGTTGTAGATGATTTAAGTTATGAAGTAATTGCTTTATATGAAGATCATTCTCTGGAACAGATAAAAAAAGAACTTTCTGGTTATGATCCACAGGATGTGGAAGAAGCATATAATGAAGTAACAGAACTGAAAGATGCAGGCGTATTATTTACAGAAGATTGCTATGAAGATTATATTTGTGGATTTAAAGAACGTCCAACGGTTGTAAAAGCTTTATGTCTTCATATTGCACATGACTGCAACTTAGCATGTAGATATTGTTTTGCAGAAGAAGGAGAATATAAGGGCCGCAGAGCTTTAATGAGTGCAGAAGTTGGAAAAGCAGCACTCGATTTTCTTGTGAAAAGTTCTGGTGCCAGAATTAATCTTGAAGTAGACTTCTTCGGCGGAGAACCGTTAATGAATTTTGATGTTGTAAAAGAAATCGTTGCTTATGGACGTAGTCTTGAAAAGAAATATAACAAAAAATTCCGCTTTACATTGACAACAAATGGAGTACTATTGAATGATGACATTATGGAATTTGCTAATAAAGAAATGGATAATGTCGTTTTAAGTGTCGATGGGCGAAAAGAGGTTCATGATTATATGCGTCCATTCCGAAATGGAAAAGGAAGTTATGATTTTGTTATTGATAAATTTAAAAAATTTGCGGATAGTAGAAATCAACAAAAATACTATGTAAGAGGAACGTTCACACATCATAATCTGGATTTTTCAAAAGATGTATTCCATCTGGCAGATGAAGGATTTGAGCAGATTTCTGTAGAACCAGTTGTTGCACCAGATACAGAAGATTATGCGATTACCGAGGAAGATCTTCCAAAATTAATGGAAGAATATGATTTACTCGCAAAAGAAATGATCAAAAGGGAAAAAGAGGGAAAAGGTTTTACGTTTTTCCACTTTATGATTGATCTGACTGGAGGGCCTTGTGTTGCAAAACGACTTTCTGGATGTGGTTCTGGAACAGAATATTTAGCAGTTACACCTTGGGGGGATTTATATCCATGTCACCAGTTTGTAGGAGAAGAACAGTTCTGTATGGGAAATGTCTTTGAAGGTGTTAAGCGGGAAGATATTGTCAAAGAATTTAAGGCAAGCTGTGTTTATACAAAAGAAGAATGTAAAAAATGTTTTGCAAGATTTTATTGTAGTGGTGGATGCAGTGCCAATTCTTATCATTTCAACGGAAACATCGATGGTACTTATGAAATCGGATGTAAATTGGAAAGAAAACGTGTGGAATGTGCATTGATGGTAAAAGCAGCGCTTGCACTGGAAGAGGAGACATCGGATGAAGAAGCAGAATAAAAAAGCTGGATATATTGCCGGTTTGATCATTTTGGTTGCTCTTTGTATTTTTGGATTGTTTATTACGACAAAAGGAATTACAAAGAATAAGATTGGACGAGCAAGTAATATTGAGCTTGGACTGGATCTTGCCGGAGGAGTCAGCATCACATATGAAGTAGATGGAAAAAATGTATCGGATAGTGATATGAAAGATACAGTCTATAAACTTCAGAAACGTGTAGAGGGATATAGTACAGAGGCAGAGGTATATCGTCAGGGAAAAGACAGAATTAATATTGAAATTCCTGGTGTTACTGATGCAAATAAGATTCTTGATGAACTTGGAAAACCAGGCAATCTTACCTTTGTTGTACCAAAAGAAAAAAAGGTAAAGAAAAACGGAAAGACAACAACACAGACAACGATGGAAACTGTGCTGACTGGACAAAATGTAAAAAAAGCGAAAGCAGAAACAAACGAAGATAACACAACTGGAAAAAAAGAATATCTGGTAGCACTTGAATTTGATGCTAAGGGAACCAAAGCATTTGCAAAAGCAACAAAGGAATATAAAAATAAATCTATTTATATAATTTATGACAATCAGATTATTAGTGCACCAACAGTTAATGAAGTGATTACAAATGGAGAATGCACAATTACTGGAATGGAAAACTATGAAGCAGCCGAAAACCTTGCTTCGTCCATTCGTATTGGATCTCTTCCTGTAAAATTAAAAGAACTTCGTGCAAGTGTTGTCTCTGCCAAACTTGGAGTGAATGCTATTCAGACAACTGTGAAAGCCGGTATTATTGGATTTGTAGTTGTATGTGCAATCATGATTGGATTTTATGCAGTGCCTGGAATTATTTCTTGTATTGCATTGGCAATTTATATGTTGCTAACTCTTCTTGCATTAAATGGATTCAATGCAACATTGACATTGCCTGGTCTTGCTGGTATTGTGCTTGGAATAGGAATGGCAGTAGATGCTAATGTTATTATTTATGCGAGAATACAGGAAGAAATTGCTTCTGGAAAGAGCGTTGCAGCTTCGATTAAATCAGGATTTTCAAAAGCAGCATCTGCCATAGTTGATGGAAATGTTACAACATTGATTGCTGTGTTTGTTTTATGGTTTAAAGGCTCTGGAACTGTTAAAGGTTTTGCACAGACCCTTGGAATGAGTGTAGCAATTTCTATGTTTACGGCGTTGGTTATTAGCCGTTTCCTTGTATATGCATGCTATCAGTTTGGTGTTCGCGATGCAAAATTTTATGGGAAACCAAGAACAGCACATAAACATGATTTTGTGAAATATGGGAAACGTTATGCAGTGATTGCTGGAATTATTATTATTGCTGGTCTTGCAGCACTTCCTATTAGCAAAAGCCGTACAGGAAGTTTGTTAAATTATGATCTAGAATTTTCCGGTGGTACTTCATCAACAATTACGTTTGGCAATAAGCAAAAGATTGATGATCAGTTAGAGAAGAAAATAACAAAGGTATATGAAAAAGTTAGCAAATCTTCTTCTGTACAAAGTCAGAAAGTAAAGGCGAATCATCAGCTTGTGATAAAGAGCGTGGAATTGAATTTAAATCAGAGAAAACAGCTGGAAAGTACACTGAAAAAAGATTATAAAGCAAAATCAGTAACAACAGATAATATTAGTTCCACAATTAGCAGCGAGATGCAAAGAGATGCAATTGTATCTGTGATTATTGCAACCATTTGCATGTTGATTTATATTGCGATCCGCTTTAAGGATGTGAAGTTTGGTTCTAGCGCGATTATTGCATTATTAAATGATGTGTTAATCGTATTTGCAGCTTATTCTATTGGAAGACTGTCAGTAGGAGGTACTTTTATTGCCTGTATGTTGACTGTCATTGGATATTCTATTAACTCTACGATCATTATATTTGATCGTATTCGTGAAAATCTGAAGAATATCGGAAAAGGTCAGATAAAAGAAGTTGTAAATACAAGTATTTCACAGACGTTAGTTCGTACAATTAATACAACATTGACAACCTTTGTTATGGTATTATTATTATTTATTCTTGGAGTTACTTCTATTAAAGAGTTTGCCCTGACATTGATGATTGGTGTTGTAGGAGGAGCATTTTCTTCTGTTTTCTTGACTGGTCCGTTATGGTATTTCATGAAGACAAAAATTGGAAAAGAAAAATAAAGATAGGGGATTAAAGAGTATTTAGAGACATTCTAAATGCTCTTTTTTCTAAAATGGGGAATTTTATGGAACAATGGTATTTATATAAGAAAAAAGCAGATTTTTATAAGATTAGTGAAAAATTTCATATCGATCCAGTAATCGCACGTTTAATACGAAATAGAAATGTTATCGGAGATAAACAGATTAAAAAATATTTATATGGAAATCTGAATGATATTGCACATCCTTTTGAGATGAAAGGCATAAAAGAGGCCGCACAGATCTTAAAAAATAAGATCCAAGAGAAAAAGACAATCCGTATTATATCAGATTACGATGTGGATGGAGTAATGTCTAATTATATTTTATGGAAAGGAATACATGATCTTGGTGGAAGGATCGATTTTACCATTCCAAATCGGATGACAGATGGATATGGGATTAATGAAAATCTTATTTCGAGAGCAATAGAGGATAAAATTGATACAATTATTACCTGTGACAATGGGATCGCAGCAAAAGAAGCAGTTTCTTTTGGAAAAGAAAATGGTTTGACGATGATTGTCACAGATCATCATGATGTGCCATTTGAGATAAAAGAAGATGGGACTAGGAAGGAAATTCTTCCGCCGGCAGATGTTGTCATTGATCCAAAACAACAGGCATGTACTTATGCTTATCCATTGCTTTGTGGAGCAGGGGTTGCATTTCAGCTCATTCGTGGACTTTATATAGAAATGGGAGCAAACGAGGAAACTCTGGAAGAACTACTTTGTTTTCTAGCCATCGCGACGGTATGTGATGTTGTAGACTTAACTGGAGAAAATAGAATTTTAGTAAAAGAAGGAATTTTAAGAATTCATGATACTAAAAATATTGGCTTGCAGGCGTTATTAAGTGTGCATGGCATGGAGGAGAAAGAAATTCGTTCTTATGATTTTGGATTTATTATTGGACCATGTATTAATGCAAGCGGGCGTCTGGATACGGCAGAAAAAGTAATGAATTTGTTTTTGGAAGAAAATCGAGAGAAAGCATTATCGGTGGCAGAGCATTTAAAAGATTTAAATGAACAAAGAAAACGAATGACGGAAGATGGAGTTTTGAAAGCTGATATGCAGGCACAAACATATGAACAGGCAGGTCATAAAGTTTTTGTGATTTATTTAGAAGGATGTCATGAAAGTATTGCAGGAATTATCGCAGGACGTATCAGGGAGCGATTCCATCATCCAGTATTTGTGCTTACAGACAGTGAAGAAGGTCTGAAAGGGTCTGGAAGATCCATTGAAGAGTATTCTATGTTTGAAGAAATGACAAAAGTGAAAGATATTTTTACAAAATTTGGAGGACATCCAATGGCAGCTGGATGTTCCCTTCCAAAGGAAAGATTGGAAGAATTTCGAAAGAGAATTAATGAAAACTGTACGCTTTCCAAAGATGATTTTGTTGATAAAGTCCATATTGATGTGGATATGCCAGTTGATTATATTACAATAGATCTAATTGATCAGCTTGCAGTTTTGGAACCGTTTGGAAAAGAAAATAAAAAACCATTGTTTGCTCATCGAAAATTAAAAGTAGAAAGAGTCCGCGTGTTTGGCAAAAGTAAAAATGTCATTAAATTAGCGTTAAAGAGTAGTCAAGGAACCAGGATTGATGGTATGATTTTTGAGGAGGAAGATCGTTTCCGGGAAAAGATGGGAAATAGGAAGTATATTACCTGTACCTATTATCCGGTTATTAATGAGTATCAGGGATATAAAAGCCTCCAAATTCATATACAAAATTACTTTTTTACGGAGGAAGCATAATGGATAAGATTAAGTTAGTTGCAATGGACCTTGATAATACGCTGTTAAATGGAGAGAAGAAAATTTCTTTGCATACAAAAGAAGTATTGAAAGAGGCAATACAAAAAGGCGTTTTGATCGTTCCGGCAACTGGACGTATTTTTAAGGCAATTCCAGAGTTTATTCGTGAACTTGCAGGTGTAAGGTATGCCATTTGCTGTAATGGAGCGACAATCTATGATAAAGGAGAAGACAAAATTATTTATACAAATCATTTATCTGCGCAGACGGTTTATAAAGTTTTAGATCTTTTAGATGGTTATCATTGTAGTCAGGATATTTATCGTAATGGGAAAGGATATATGGAAAGTCGATTTTATCATCATTTGGAAGATTATAAGATTGAAGGACCAATGTATGAAATAATAAAAACAACCAGGGTGGAAGTTGAAAATTTAAGAGAAGATATCAAAGAGGAAGGTAAAGGAATTGAAAAAATGTGTGCATTCTTTGATGATCTTGAGAAAAAGAAAGAAGTTTGGCAGAAATTAAATCAAGTAAAGGAAATTGCTGTTACAAGTGCTATATGGAACAACATAGAGATAAACAGTGCAACTTGTAACAAAGGAGATGGATTATCCCATTTAGCTTCTTATTTAAATATTCCAATGAGTCAGGTTATGGCATGCGGAGATGCAAGCAATGATGAAAAAATGATTGAAGCTGCAGGTTTTGGAGTTGTGATGGAAAATGGAATAGATGTTCTAAAAGAAAAGGCGGATTTTGTTACGAAAAGTAATGAAGAAGATGGGGTAGCCTATGCTATTGAAAAGTTTGTTCTATAAATAAATAGAAAGGAAATTTATGAAAATTGTTCATATTGCAGATCTTCATCTTGGGAAGAGTATCAATGAGCTTTCTATGGAAGAAGATCAAGAGTATATTTTAAAACAGATTTTAGACATCATAAAAAAAGAATCAGCAGATACGGTTGTGATTGCTGGAGATATTTACGATCGAAGCATTCCGCCGGTAAGTGCGATTTCATTGTTTGATTGGTTTCTCACAGAAGTAAAAAAAGAAAAATGTTCAATTTTTTGTGTTGGAGGGAATCATGATTCTGGACAAAGGTTAGATTTTGGAAAAACAATTTTTGATAAACAAAATATTTTTATAGAAGGAAAATTTTCTGGGAACATTCGTGTGATTGAAATGGAGGATGCATATGGAAAAATTTGTTTTCATATGCTTCCTTTTTTTAAACCGTTACAAGTAAGAGCATATAATCCAAAGTTAAAGATTGGAGATGCTTCGGATGCAATGAAAGAAGTATTAAGACAGCATGAGGTAAACCAGAATGTCCGCAATATTTTGATCACCCATCAGTTTGTAACAGGAACTGATTCAATGGAATGTTCTGATTCAGAAATGGAAATTTGTGTTGGAGGGGCTGATCAGATTTCTTATCGTTTGTTTGATGCGTTTGATTATGTGGCACTTGGACATTTACATGGACCACAAAAAGCAGGGAGGGAAAGTATCCGTTATAGTGGTTCGCCGCTAAAATATTCATTTTCGGAAGAATATCATAAAAAATCAGTAACTGTGATAGAGTTTTTTCAAAAAGGGAAGATGGAGATTCATACCGTTTTGTTAAAGCCATTGCATGAAATGCGTACCATTAGAGGAGAGATGAAAGAACTTTTGAAACCAGAGGTTGTAGCGCTTGCAGATCCTAAAGATTATATAAGAGCTAAATTAACAGATCAGGAAGAATTACTGGATCCTGCAGCAAAATTAAGAGATGTTTATCCAAATCTTATGGAATTGATGATTGAGAAAAATGAAAAAATTTTGAAAGAAGATAAGATGTTGTCTTTTAAGCAAAAATCACCGGAAGATTTGATGAAATCTTTTCTGGAGCTTTTGACAGGGGAAAAGGAAGAAAAAAGGATAAATTATCTGAAAGAGCTGTTTTTAGAAGGGAGGAAAAACCTTTGAAACCATTATATCTTGAAATATCAGGCTGGGGACCTTATCCGGGAAAGAATCAGATTGATTTTTCAAAAATGGAAAAAGGAGAATTATTTTTGATTACAGGACCAACTGGTGCAGGAAAAACAACGATTTTCGATGGAATCACATATGCTTTATATGGAGAAGTTAGCGGGAAAATGAGGACAAAAGATCGTTTGCGAAGTGATTTTGCACCAGAAACAGTGGATACTTATGTGAATCTTGTCTTTTTGCACGCTGGAAAACAATATAGGGTTGAGCGTCATCCAAAATATATTCGAAGAAAAAAAAGAGGAGAAGGTTTTACAACAAAAAAAGAAGATGCTTGTCTTTTTTTAAGCGATAAAAATGTGATTTGTGGGATTTCACAGGTAAACGAAAAGATTCAGGAAATTCTTGGAATTAATTATAAGCAATTTAAGCAGTTATCTATGCTGGCACAAGGAGAATTTTTAGATCTTTTAATGACAAAATCTGGAGAACGTACAGAAATTTTTCGCTCTGTCTTCCATACACAAATTTATCAAAACGTACAGGAACTTGCTGGACAGAAAGCAAGAGGTATTAAGGATGAGGTACGGGCTATTGAGCTTCAGATGGAAGAGGCTTTACGTATGGCAGAATCTCCAGAAATCCTTGAGATTTTTGAAAGAAAAAATTTTCAGGAAGTTTATCAGCTATTAAAAGAAAAAAAGGTCTTTTTTAAAAAAGAAAAAGAAAATCTGGAAGAAAAAAAATTAGGAACTGAAGAGAAATATAATAGCATCTGCCGATTTTGTGAAGATATTGTTCGAGAAGAAAAGGAAATAGAAAAATTAAAAAATGACATTGATTGTTTGGATAAGCAAGAAAAATCTCTGAAAGAAAAAATTTACAAAAAAGAAAAAGAGTATAAAGAAACAATGTTATTACAGGAAGAGGTAAAAAAATGGAATAAAAGAGTTCTTTTTCTGGAAGATGCAATGAAAAAGGCAGAAGAGGGAAAGAAAATTCAACAAGAGAAAGAAGCTCTAAAGATTTCTATAAAGAATCAGGAAGATAAGGTAGGGGCAGCTCTTTTTTGGGAGTGGAAAGAGGCTGAGGAAGATTTTAAAAGGACAGAGCGAGAAAAAGAAAAAATTGAAAAAGAAATTGAAGAAGAAAGTCTTCATTATAAAAAGCTTGATAATAGAAGATTGTTGGAAAGAAGAAAACGAGATTGTATACAATCGATGGTTTATGCAGCAAATGTAGGAATGCTTGCCGCTGGTTTGAAAGAAGGAGTCCCGTGTCCAGTTTGCGGGTCTATAGATCATCCAAAGATTGCTCCGATCGTAGAAGATGTTCCAGACCAGAATGTATGGAAGATTCAAGTAGAAAAAACGAAAAGAATAGAAGAACAATTTCAAAAAAGTTATGAGAAGATGATAAAATTGCAGCACCAAAAAGAATCTATAGAGCAGTTATTGAGACAGAAGGAAAAACAGATACCGCAAAAGCCAGAGAAAATTTTTCGAAGGGAAGACCAATTACTATTTGATAAGAAAAAAGAAAAAGAAAAATTAAAGCAAATGCAGCAGGCATATATTATGCTTTGTGGACGATTTGAGGGGCTTTCAAAGGAGGTGAAAGATGTACTAAAAGAAGAAAATAAAATACAGAAAGAATATGAGGAAAAAACAACAAAGATTGATCAGTATGAAGAACGGATGAAAAAAGTAGGGGAAGAATTCCATCAGATTCAGATGGAATATTCGAAAATAATGGCTTTAGAGAACTTAGAGAGAAAAAAATTGAAACAAAAAGAAGAAGTTTTTCCATCTGTTCAGGAAAGAAAAGAAAAACTGGAGGAGTGTAGGAGATTGGAAGAAATCATATATGTGCTAGATCAGGAAATAAGGGAGCAAGTGATTGGTCTTTCCAGAGTTGAAAAAGCATGTGAATCTTTTCAAAAGAAACTGAAGCAAAAAGAAAAACTGGAACAAAAGTATGGCATTATTGGAGATATAGATCGTTTATTAAATGGAAATAATCGATTAAGGATGAATCTTGAACAGTATGCAATGATTTCTTATTTTCAAGATGTTTTAAAAGCAGCCAATATCAGGCTTTTGAAAATGAGTGCAGGAAGATATGAGATGTATCGTCAGGAAACGGTTAGCGACGGAAGAAAAAAAGATCATTTAGAGATTGAAATTTTTGATGCTTATACTGGGAAAAAACGTCCTGTAAAAACTTTATCCGGCGGAGAATCGTTTAAAGCGGCACTTTGTCTGGCACTTGGACTTTCAGATGTGATTCAAAGTTATGCTGGTGGAATTCAGATCGATATTTTATTTGTAGATGAAGGGTTTGGTGCATTGGATGAGGAAAGTCTTCATCAGGCTGTTGTAACACTAATGGAACTTGCTGGAGAACACAGAATGATTGGGATTATTTCCCATGTAGTGGAATTAAAAGAGCAGATTGATAAAAAGATTGAGGTGAGGAAAAACAAAGAAGGTAGTTATATATATAGGTCTTGACAGAACAAAATAAGGTGTTATTATTTAGTATGATAAAAAAACAGGGGGAGCATATGAGAAGACATATAAAAGCAGGAGCAACTTTGCTGGTATGTGCAATGTTGACCTTGGGTCCGGCGACAGGAGTTCATGCAGAAGAAAATGTAAAATCTTCTTCTACGACGGCAGTTCAGCAGCAGGAGGCTGCCTCATCTACACAGAAGCAGGAATCTACAGAGTCAACGACAGAACATTCCACACAGACTCACACAAAAGAAAATACAACAACAGAAAAACATCATCAAAGTTCTGCAACAGAACATAAACATACAACAACAGAACATAAAAAAAATTCATCTACGCATAAAAAAAAGAATACAGATGCACAAAAGAAAAAGGAATTAGAAAAGAAAAAAGCAGCTGAGAAGAAAAAGAAGGAAGCAGAAAAGAAGAAAAAAGCGGCAGAAAAGAAAAAGAAAGAAGCTAAAAAGAAAAAAGCAGCAGAAAAGAAAAAGAAAGCGGCAGAAAAGAAAAAAAAGGAAGCGGAAAAGAAGAAAAAAGCAGCCGAGAAAAAGGAAAAAGAATCGAAAGCGATCATTCCAAAGGTTTACAATGATACGAGGCTTCAGATGAAGGATAAAAAAGAGACATTAAATGGATTTGTCTATTTTAATCAGGCAGATGAAGCATGGAATGAAAATGGATATCATATTCATAGCAGTGGATGTGGTCCGACTGCTATGGCTGTGTGCATTTCCTCTTTGACAGGAAAATGGGTAACACCATTGGATACAACAATCTGGGCATATGATCATGGATATTATAGCATTTCTGGAGCAGTTCATGATATGGTACCAGCCCTTGCAAAGCAATATAAATTGAAATGTAATGGATTACAGACAGATATTGCTTCCATTCGAAAGGCATTACAGGCAGGACATCCAGTTGTTGCATTGATGGGACCTGGATATTTTACGAGCAAAGGACATTTTATTGTTCTTGTTGGAATTGACAAGGATGATCAGGTGACTGTGGCAGATGTTGGAAGCAGAGGAAGAAGTGCTTATAAATATCCGTTAAAAGATGTTGTAAGTCAGTCAAAATCAGCATCAGCAGGAGGCCCTTTCTGGGAAATTTATAATCCAAAACAGGAAGATCAGAAAGTAAAAGATGCGACGAAGAAACAGATCGAAGATGCAAAAGTATTAACGGTAAAGAAACACAGCAAAGAATATTGGGACATGTATTACGATATTAAAGCGGTACTTCAGAAAAATTATCAGTTGATAGTTCCTCTTAAGGAAGGAAAACTAACACCAGAAGAACAGATGGTTACACTTGTAAATTTAAAGATTAATGATGAAGTAACGATCGTGGATAGTCATAATCAGATGAAGACAGATATCACTTTGGGAGAGATTGTAGAGCAAATTAATAAAAAAGCAGTGAATGGATCTTTTCAAAAAACAGTAACAATTGACCCAAATCATATTAGTTTTACCAATTAATTTTCAATGGCAGAAGTACGAAAAACCACGTATTTCTGCCATTTTTGGCGATTTACAAAAAATAATTAAAAAAAATTGAAAAAAGTGTTGACATTTAGAACAGAATGAAGTATACTAATATCTGTCGTCAGGCAAGAGCAATAACGACAACAACGAATCAAGCGGGATCATAGCTCAGCTGGGAGAGCATCTGCCTTACAAGCAGAGGGTCACAGGTTCGAGCCCTGTTGGTCCCATTTCATGAGAAATCATGAATGGATAATTACATATGGCGATGTAGCTCAGTTGGCTAGAGCATACGGTTCATACCCGTAGTGTCAGCAGTTCGAATCTGCTCATCGCTACTTATCAGAGATGTATTTGAGAAAAATACATCTCTTTTTTCTTTCCGAAAACGTAAAATAAGGGTATAATAGAACTATAGAAAAAAAGAAAAACGACCGGAAGGGAGGACAGAATATGCGGATTGGAATGGGGTATGATGTACACAGGCTAACTGAAAATAGGAAATTGATTTTGGGAGGTGTAGAAATACCTTACGAGAAGGGGCTTCTTGGACATTCGGATGCGGATGTACTGCTTCATGCAATTTCAGATGCCTTGCTAGGAGCTGCAGCACTTGGGGATATTGGTAAGCATTTTCCAGATACAGATCCTAAATTTCATAATGCAGACAGTTTGAAGCTTTTAGAGGAAGTTGTAAGGTTAATTTATGAAAAAGGGTATACTGTTGGAAATGTAGATGCAACGATCATTGCACAAAAGCCAAAAATGGCACCACATTTGCCAAGTATGATTAAAAATATCAGCAGAGTGTTAAGAGTGGACCAAGGTCAGGTGAATGTAAAAGCAACAACTGAAGAAAAACTTGGATTTACTGGAGAAGGACTTGGAATTAGTGCACAGGCAGTATGCCTTCTAATGGAAAGGAAAGAAGCATGAGGCTTTTTTATGATCAAAAAGAGCATCGGGAAATGATCTTTAAAATGTACCAAGAAATTTTTGAAGATCCCAAACCATTTGCACAATATTATTTTGATGAAGTCTATAAAAATAATAAAGTGTTGCTTGCCATGGATCAGGAAGAATTAAAGGGGATGATTCATCTGAATCCTTATAAAATACAGATTTCAGATGAATCCCAAGAGCTTTTTTATATTGTAGCGGTTGCGGTAAAAAAAGAGTGCAGGCGACAGGGAATTATGGCCTCTATGTTAAAAAAGTGCCTTTGTGATATACAAGGGAAAAAACAACCATTTACATATTTGATGCCGGCTAATCGGGCTTATTATGAGCCATTTGACTTTGTTTTTGTTATGGACTGGAAACAATGTGTGATTTCAGGAGAAAAAAGCAGACATTCTGTTGGTGTAATTGAAATTGCAAAAGAAAAAGATTATCCGAAAATTTCCAGTTATTTGCAAGAATGTATGCAAGAATATGGAATTTATACAGTTCCCAATATAGAATATTTAAAACGTGCAGAAAAAGAGAGTCAAAGTAGCAATGGGCATCTAATGGTATGGAAAGTTGATGAAGAAATAAAGGGCGTTTTTGTACAAGGTCAGGAAGAAAATGAAACTTTTCTTCGTCTTTTTTATGCGAAAGAGCCAGAAGAGATGCTTCGTCAGATAAAGTCTCTTTATTCAGGAAGAGAAATAGAGATTACGGGAGGAAATCTGACAAGAGGAAATCTCACTCCTAAAATTATGGCAAGGATTACATCGTTAAAAGCATGGGAAAAGATACTAAAAGGAAAAAAGAACTTTTCATTTCGAATGATAGTCGAAGATCCATTGATTAAAGAAAATGATGGAATGTTTCATTTTCAATGGAATGGTCATAAAATGATGATAACAAAAGAAACAAAGGATGGTGATCAGGCAGAAAGAATTACAATTGGGGATTTAACCAGGGTATTTTTTGGATATCAGTCACAACCAATCTTAGAACAGCATCCAAATCTGGAAAATATCGTACCTGCAGGACCAGTATATATTTCTGAGGAGGTATGACTTATGAAAATCATGTTTATTGGAGCAGATCATGAGGTAACCGGAAGCTGCCATTATGTAGAATGTGGAAATAAAAAGTTTGTCGTGGATTATGGAATGGAACAAGGCATTAATATTTATGAGAATGTAGAAATGCCAGTTTCGGCCGCAGAACTTGATTTTATTTTATTGACACATGCACATATCGATCATTCCGGATTGCTTCCATTGTTATATGCAAAAGGCTTTCGTGGAAAGATTTATGCAACAAAAGCAACAACAGATTTATGTCGAATTATGCTTCAGGATAGTGCACATATTCAGGAATTTGAAGCGGAATGGAGAAATCGTAAGGCAAGACGTTCAGGAAAACCAGAGGTAATACCAACTTATACGGTAGAAGATGCAATTAATGTGATGGATTTGTTTGTTCCATGTGCATATAGTCAAAAAATTTCATTGTATGATAATATTGATATTCGCTTTACCGATATCGGACATCTTCTAGGATCCTCTAGTATTGAAGTTTGGCTTCGTGAGGGTGAAAATGATAGAAAACTTGTATTTTCAGGGGATATCGGAAATTATGATCAGCCGTTGATTAAAGATCCACAATATACGGATGAAGCAGATTATGTGATTATGGAGTCGACTTACGGGGATAGATTGCATGGAAAACATCCGGATTATGTCAGTGAGCTGGCAGGGGTGATTCAGAGAACCTTTGATAGAGGAGGAAATGTTGTAATTCCATCCTTTGCTGTCGGAAGAACGCAGGAACTCCTATATTATATCCGCCAGATGAAGGAAGAAGAACTTGTAAAAAATCATGGAGATTTTAAAGTGATTGTAGATAGTCCTCTTGCGGTAGAAGCAACCCATATTTTTCATAAAGATGTAGAAGAGACTTATGATGAGGAAGCAATGGATCTTGTAAATAAAGGAATTAATCCCATTTCTTTTTCTAATCTTCAGCTTTCCATT
The DNA here is from genome assembly GCF_018918155.1 of Anaerostipes sp. MSJ-23. GTDB lineage: Bacteria > Bacillota > Clostridia > Lachnospirales > Lachnospiraceae > Anaerostipes. The sequence goes on along the minus strand of NZ_JAHLPY010000001.1, from coordinate 301,598 downwards.
ACAACAGAGGAATCTAAGGCGATCAACTTTGATGAGGAGCCCAAGGTTATTATTTCTGCCTCTGGAATGTGTGATGCCGGAAGAATTCGTCATCATCTGAAATGGAATTTATGGAAACCGGAAAATACAATTGTCTTTGTTGGTTATCAAGCTTACGGTACTCTTGGAAGATCTTTAATTGAAGGTGCCAAGGAAGTAAAATTATTTGGAGAGGTAATTCAGGTACAGGCAAAGATTATTCAGATGGATGGAATGAGCGGTCATGCTGACAAAAACGGACTGATTCGATGGGTGAATGAGTTTAAGAAGAAACCACAACTCGTTTTTGTTGTACATGGAGAAGATAAAGTATGTGATATTTTTGCGCAATGTTTAAAAGAAGAATATGGATATGAGACAAATGCTCCATATAGTGGCGATGTTTTTGACTTGATCGAAGGAAGATGGATCGGATGGGGGACCAGAGAGCTTGTCAAGAAGAAAACACGAAAAGAAAGCAATGCTTATGTGCGCTTGAAAGGAGCCTGCGATTTGTTATCTAAAGTTATCGCACAAAATGAAGGAGGAACCAATAAAGATCTTGGCAAATTTGCAGATCAGATTTTGGCACTTTGTGAAAAATGGCAGAGATGATCAAAAAAGACTACACAAAATTAAAAAAATCTGTTATGATGTTGGCGGTAAAGTCTAAAAGTATACAACAACTGTGATAGGAGGAAAGAATAACAGATATGACAGTATTAAAGGCAGACGATATGATGTGTGATCATTGCGTCGACAGAATTAAGAACGGACTTGAGGATGCCGATATTGAGGCAGAGATAGACCTGAGTGATAAAACGATAACCATTGATGCTGATGACGAAGTTGTAGAAAGGGCAAAAGAAATTCTTGGAGATCTTGGATATTTTGCCGAGGAGATTTGAACTGCAGCCTGATTGCGGGCGGTAGAATGTAAGATTCTATACAGATATTGAAGTAAACATAAAATAAAAATAAAGAGATATTACAGTGTATAAAAATGCTGTAATATCTCTTTTGCATTTTTTTAAGGATTATGTTACCATCTAATATGATATCTTGGGATAAGTTTACATTTCATAAAAAGAAAAGGAGGAGCTACTCGGCAAAATATCCAAAAACAAGTTTTCAAGATACAGAAACTTTATCAAAGAATCAATCAGAATTTTGAGTAGCAGCAGGAAATGGAAGAAAATAAGAGAAAAATAGATGGAGCTGTCCGTATTAATAAATATTTAAGTCAGGCAGGTATTTGTTCTAGAAGACAGGCGGATACTTATGTGGAACAAGGAAAAGTTCTGATTGACGGAGAAGTCGCAGTTAGCGGAGATAAAGTGATGCCTGGACAGGAAGTAACATTTTGCGGAAAGCCGGTAAAAATTCAAGAAAACTTGATTTTTCTTGCCTTTCATAAGCCAAGAGGAATTGTTTGTACCTCAAGCAAAAAAGAGAAAGATAATATCATTGATTATTTAAATTATCCGCAAAGAATTTATCCAGTAGGAAGACTTGATAAAGATTCACAAGGGCTTATTTTACTAACAAATGATGGAGAGGCTGCCAATCAGATCATGAAGGCACGTAATTATCATGAAAAAGAATATGAGGTTACTGTAAATAAAAGAATTACAAAGGAATTTTTAGATGGAATGCGAAAACCTGTGCCATTAGATGAAATTGGAGCAGTAACAAGAAAATGTAAGGTAACAAAAGAAGGTCCTTATCAATTCCGGATTATTTTGACACAAGGATTAAATCGTCAGATTCGTCGAATGTGTGAATATTTTGGGTATCGGGTAACGAAACTAAAAAGGGTTCGTGTAATGAATATCAAACTTGGAGATCTGAAAGAAGGGTCTTACAGAGAGTTAAAAGGCAGGGAACTACATCAATTAAGAGAGGAACTGGATCGTGAGTCAATTAGATAGAATGAAAGAGCTGATTCGTGTGCTAAATGAAGCAGGAAAGGCATACTATCAGGAAAATAAGGAGATTATCAGCAATTTTGAATATGATAAAATGTATGATGAGCTAAAAAAGCTGGAAGAGGAAACAGGAACTGTTTTATCAAATAGTCCAACGATTCATGTAGGATACGAATTGATGACATCTCTTGCAAAAGAGACCCATCCGTCACCAATGCTTTCCCTCGATAAGACAAAAGAGCCATTGGAACTTAAGGAATGGCTTGGAGAGCAAAGTGGACTTTTGTCGTGGAAATTGGATGGATTAACGATTGTATTGACTTATGAAAATGGTCAGCTTGAGAAAGCAGTAACAAGAGGAAATGGAGAAGTTGGCGAGGTTGTAACAAGCAATGCAAGGGTATTTGTCAATATTCCAAGAAAAATTTCTTATCATGGAACGCTGGTTATTCGAGGAGAAGCTGTGATTCCATATTCCGTTTTTAAAGAAGTGAATGAGCAATTGGAGGACGTGGATAGTCAGTACAAAAATCCGAGAAATTTATGCAGTGGTTCCGTAAGACAATTAAACAGTGAAATTACGGCAAAGAGAAAGGTTCATTTTTATGGATTTAGTATTGGAGAAGTTGCAGATGTAGATTTCCATAATTCTATGGAAGAAAAAATTCAATGGGCACAAACTCTTGGATTTGAAATGGTACCTTATGTAAAAGTAACAAAAGATAATATAGAAGAAGTTATCGAACAGTTTTCAAAAAAGATCAAAGATTTTGATCTTCCTTCGGATGGACTTGTTCTGTTGTATGATGATATTGCATATGGGAAAAGCCTTGGGAGAACTGCAAAGTTCCCAAAAGATTCCATTGCATTTAAGTGGGCAGATGAAACCGCAGATACAAAGCTCTTAGAAGTAGAATGGAGTCCGTCGAGAACTGGTCTGATCAATCCAGTAGCAATCTTTGAACCAGTAGAACTAGAAGGAACGACGGTAAGCCGGGCAAGTCTTCATAATATTAGTGTGATGGAAGAATTAGAACTTGGAATCGGGGATGAAATCACCGTATATAAAGCAAATATGATCATACCACAACTTGCCGAAAATAAGACAAGAAGCGGACATATAGAGATTCCAAAAGTTTGCCCGGCGTGTGGTGGTATTACAAAAATTGAAATGGATAATGGAGTAAAAACACTTCGATGTACCAATCAATTTTGCAGTGCAAAAAAATTAAAATCATTTTCTCATTTTGTATCAAGAGATGCATTAAATGTTGATGGATTATCTGAGGCTATATTAAGCAGAATGATTGAAAAGGGATTTTTAAAAGAATTGTATGATTTATTTACATTAAGTCAGTACAAAGAAGAAATTATTGAAATGAAAGGGTTTGGGGAAAAATCCTATGAAAATTTAATCCATGCGATTGAAAATGCAAGGCATCCGTTTTTAGCTAATTTTATTTACAGTCTTGGAATTGAAAATGTTGGACTTTCGAATGCTAAATTAATTTGTCGTTATTTTGAGGATAATTTTGATTTGATTTGTCATGCGAAGGTAGAAGATTTCGTAGCAATCGATCAGATTGGTCCAATGATCGGCGAGGCAATGGTATCTTATTTCGCGACACCACATAATCAGGAAGTTCTTAAAAAACTTTTGTCGTTTTTACAATTTAAAAAAGAAGAAAAAACAAGCCAGAAAGCTATTCTTGACGGGAAGACTTTTGTAATCACAGGATCGCTTGAACACTTTGATAATCGCAAACAGTTACAGGAAAAGATTGAACAACTTGGAGGAAAAGCGACCGGATCTGTTTCTAAAAAAACAGATTATTTGATTAACAATGATAAAGAGTCTTCCTCATCCAAGAATAAAAAAGCAAAAGAACTTGGAATACCGGTTTTAAGTGAAGAAGATTTTCTGGCTATGATAAAATAAAGAAAAGACAGGAAAAGGAGTGTGTAATGTTATGCCAATTCGAATAGATAGTGATCTGCCAGCAAAGGCAATTTTGGAAGAGGAAAATGTGTTTGTAATGGACAATGAAAGAGCGTGTATGCAGGATATTCGTCCGTTGCATATTGCGATTTTAAATTTGATGCCGAATAAGCTGGATACGGAACTTCATCTGCTGCGAAGCCTTTCCAATACTCCGCTGCAATTGGATATTACATTTTTGCAGACAGAATCTTATGTACCGACGCATGTGCCGGAATCACATATGGAAAAATTTTACCATTATTTTTCAGAAATCAAAGGTCAGCGTTTTGACGGACTGATTATCACAGGAGCACCTGTGGAATTAAAAGAATTTGAAGAAGTTGATTACTGGAAAGAGGTTGTTGAAATTATGGAATGGTCGAAAACTCATGTAACATCGACCTTACATATATGCTGGGCAGCCCAGGCAGGACTTTATTATCATTATGGAATTAAAAAACATATTTTAAATAAAAAAATATCGGGAGTTTATGAGCATCATCCACTGCATAATAAGATACCATTGGTTCGTGGTTTTGATGATACATTTTATGTACCACAGTCAAGAAATACAGGAGTTGATGGAGAAGCTATCCGTAATAATAAGGAACTAACAATTGCGGCAGAGTCGGATGAAACAGGTCCTTATTTGATCTTAAATCAAACAGGAAGCCAGATCTTTGTAACCGGACATCCAGAATATGATGTAATGTCGCTTCATCTTGAGTATGTCAGGGATGTAAAAAGAGGACTCCATCCGGATATTCCAAAGAATTATTATAAAGATAACGATCCGACAAAGCCGCCGGTAAAATCATGGAGATGTCATGCAAATGCTATGTATTATAACTGGCTGAATTATTATGTGTATCAGGTAACCCCTTATGATCTGGATTTATAGAGAGGAAAGAAAATGATTAAATTAATTGCAACCGATATTGATGGAACTTTGCTGGAAGAAGGAACATTAAATTTGAATCCGGAATATTATGATGTGATTCGTGAATTAAGAAAACGAGGTGTCTTGGTAGCAGCAGCAAGCGGAAGACAAAGATCAAGCATTGAAAAAGTATTCCGTCCAGTCATTGATGATATTATTGCAATATCAGAAAATGGAACATGCATTTATTCAAAACAATATCAGCATGTTGATAAAATGCAGCCGGAAATTGTAAGAGCTTTTATTGAGGAAGCGAGACAATATCCAGGATGTGAAATTGTAGTCAATCAAGATAATATGAGTTATTTTGAAAATGATGGGATTAAAATGCAGCTTGTAGATCATTATGGTTACCGTGGTGAAATGGTAGATGATGTATGTGCATATGCTGATGGAGCATGCAAAGTTAGTGTTTATCATCACAGATGTGCAGAAGAAATTCTTGGACAAGATTTCTTAGAGCGATGGAATCGTGTAATTCATGCTGTAGTTTCGGGAGAAAAATGGATTGATTGTTCGAACAAAGGAGTGACAAAAGGTTCTGCATTGAAACATTTTCAGGATGCTTACGGAATTACTCCAGATGAGACTCTTGCATTTGGAGATAATTTAAATGATATTGAAATGTTAAATTGTGCAAGTCATAGTTTTGCAGTTGCGAATGCAAGAGAGGAAGTAAAGCAAGCAGCGAACTTTTTAACTGCATCCAACAAGGAAGATGGTGTTTTACAGGTATTGAAAGCAGTTTTGAGAGGTGAATTATGCTGAAAGCTGTAATTTTTGATATGGATGGTGTTATTGTAGATACAGAACCTGGGTATTTTCATGCAATTAACGATTTTCTTGCACATTTTGGAAAATCCATTGATAAAAAATTTAATGAAAGACTTTTTGGTGTTTCCAGTAAATATGCATGGGAACAAATTATAGAACATACAGGGCTTACAGATTTAACAGCACAGCAAGGTGTTGAAGGTATGGAAAATGAAAGGGAAAAGAGACTTAAAAAAGAAGGTTATCAGCCAATCGATGGAACCATTGCCCTGATAAAATCACTATCTGAGAAAAAGATTCCGATTGCAGTTGCATCTTCTTCACCAATAAAGGAAATTGATCGTGTGATGGATGTTTTAAATCTGAGATCTTATTTTCAAAGTATTGTATCAGGGAGTGACGAATGTAAAAATGCGAAACCATTTCCAGATGTCTTTTTAAAGGCGGCACAAAAACTTGGAGTAGATCCCAAACACTGTTTAGTCATTGAAGATTCTGATAATGGAGCTCTTGCAGCAAAACGGGCTGGAATGAAAGTTATTGGATATCAAAATCAGGAGTATGGAAATCAAAAATTAAAAGACGCAGATTATGTGGTAACAGATATGAAAGATGTGACATATGATCTTTGTAAAAAAGTAAGGGATGCAGATGAAATATAAAGAATGTCTTGATTATTTAAATAGAACAGCAAAATTCGCCAAAAAAACATCACTTGATAATATAAAATATTTGTTGGAATGTCTTGGAAGCCCACAACATGATCTTTGTTTGGTTCATGTGGCAGGAACAAACGGGAAGGGATCCGTGTGTGCATTTTTAGAATCAATGCTTTTGGAAAAAGGAAAAACAACTGGAGTTTTTTCGTCCCCGCATATTTTATCTATAAACGAACGCATTCGCTTGAATAGAGAAAATATCAGCCAGCAAGATTTTGAAAATGTTTTTACAAAAGTATATACGGTGGTACAAAAGGCTCTGAAAGAGGGATTTGTTCATCCATCTTTTTTTGAATTTTTATTTTTGATGGCAATGGTAAGTTTTCAAGAAAAACAGCCAGATGTTTGTATCATTGAAACCGGAATGGGCGGACGTTATGACGTGACCAATTTAATTATGCCAAAATTATGTATTTTGACAACGATTAGTTTAGATCATATGGAATTTCTTGGGACAACATTAAAAGAAATTGCCTTACATAAAGCCGGGATTATAAAAGAAGAAGTTCCAGTACTTTGTACTCGTCAAAAAAAGGAAGTTTTTGATGTGATTAAGCAGGAAGCGACAAAAAAAGGAGCTCCACTTATAGAAGTTTCTGAAGATAATCTTAATTTTCATGAAAAAGATGGAAAATATATTGATTTTTTAAGTGTCAATGCGTATGATAGGAGAAGAGTTTGGGGAGCGTTTCAAAAAGAAAATCTTTCCCTTGCTTTGGAGGCGGAAAAAATATTGGATGGGCCAATCAGTGCATTTGATATTAGGAGTGCGTTAGAAAAAGTTGTACTCCCAGGGAGAATGGAAGAGATTGCACCTTCTGTTTTTGCAGATGTGGCTCACAATATACAGGGAATCGAGGCTTTCTGTGAAACTGTGAAAAAACAGTTCCCTGGGAAAAAGAGGATTCTTTTTGCAGCCTCTCATAAAAATGAAGAAGAAACTATGCGTCAAATGCTTGAAAGAATACCTGGAGTTGAAAAAATTTATCATATTCAGATTTCCGGGAGAAACGTTGACATCGAACAGTTTCAGGACGCATTTGACCAGATGATGATGTATAAAGAAGATGATACGGCCTGTTTTGTTGCCGGGTCGTTTTATCTGGTCGGAACCGCAAAACAATATATCAGTCAGGAGGAAGTAGAGAAATGTTAAATTTTAACCAGGAGTTGGAAAAATTTCAGCCTTGTGCAGACCTGGAAGCAGCAGAAGAAAATTTCGATGGAGAAGAACTGGAACAAATTAAGAAAAATAAAACAGAATTATATAAAGCAAACCAAATGCTAAAAAAATATAATCAGGCTTTAAATTATGCAAAGCAGGGAAATGACGATTTAGCAATGCTTCAGCTGAAAAATGTAGTAGCAACAATACCGAACTTTACGGATGCATATTTGTTAATCGCATTACTTTCTATAAAAGCAAAGGATTCTGCATCTGCAAAAGAAGCGCTTGATACAATTCTTTCTATGGACCCACAAAATCAGTCGGCAAAAGATTATATGCAAGAAATTCAGGTAAAAGCAGAATCTTCTAATGATAAAAAGTCGGCAGAGGCAGAAAAAAAAGAAAAGAAAAAAGAAAAAATAAAGACAACGGAGGAATCTGAAAAACCTAAGATGAAAAATCCATTTACAAGCAGTCCTGTGGAAGAAGGCAGACCATCCAAAAGTCCGATGTTTTATATGGTAACAGGGATTATCATTGGTGTAATTGTTGCATCGGTTTTGATCTATCCAACATTAAAACAGAGCTTTAAACATAAAAGCAATAGTCAGGTAGAGGATTATCAGGAACAAATTCTTGCAAAAGATACACAGTTAAAAGATAATAATAAGAAAGTAAAAGCTGCACAGGATGCTCAGAAAAAAGCAGAAGATGAATTAAAAGAATATATCGGATCAAGCAAAAAAGCTGGTGTTTATGATTTATTATTAAAGGCATTGCAGCAGTATGCAGATAAGAATTATACAGAAGCAGCTAATGCGCTGGTAGAAATTGATCGTTCAAAACTTACAACTAAAAATATGAAAAGTATTTATGATGATCTTAAGACAAAGGTGACTCCTTATGCATATAACGGATTGTATGGAAAAGGATATAGCGCATATGTTTCAAGAAATTATAAAGGTGCAATCAATTATTTGAAGAAGGCAATTAAATTTAAAGATACCAATGTTAATGCATATATTTATCTTGCAAAATCTTATGAAGCAAACAAAGATAAGAAGAATGCGATTAAAACATACCAGGCAATTATTAAGAAATTCCCTTCTACCAACAATGCTACAAGTGCACAGGCACAGATTAATCGTTTACAACAGAAAAAAACAAAAAAACTTTAACGAAGTGAAACGAAGGTAGTGAGAGAAATTATTGACTGTGAGTTGAAATAATATAGTTAATATTAAGGTACAAAAGATAAAAGAAAGAAGTATGGAAGTTTTCCTGCTTCTTTCTTTTATCTTTTTTTCTTTGAAAGGTTTATTAGGAAAGGAGAGCTTATGGCAACAGAATATCAGGTAGAAAACAGAGTATTGCACATTCGTCTAGATGGAGAGTTAGATCACCATCTGGCGCAAAAAGTTCGATATCAATGCGATGTTATTTTAAAATCTTATCCTATTCGTGACATTGAATTTGATTTTTCAAATAGTGAATTTATGGATAGTTCTGGCGTTGGAATGATTCTTGGAAGATATCGTCAGGTACAACCGATGGGAGGAAGTGTGATCGTTAGTCATATGAATAAAAACATCCGTCGGATTGTTCATATGGCAGGATTGCATCAGGTTGTAAAAGAGAAATAAGGGAGGAAAAAGAATGGTACATTTGGAATTTAACAGTGAATCTGAAAATGAAGGAATTGCTCGTATGGTAACAGCAGCTTATATGATGCGATTTGATCCGACGATGGAGGAAATGTCGGATGTAAAGACAGCAGTTTCAGAAGCAGTAACCAATAGTATTGTACATGCCTATGATGATACGAATGGAAAGATTATTTTAGATATTTCCAGTCAAGATGAAACGATTCGGATTTTAGTAGAAGATTTTGGAATTGGAATTGAAGATGTAAAAAAAGCAATGGAACCAATGTACACAACAAAAGCAAAAGAAGAAAGAACTGGGATGGGTTTTTCTTTTATGGAAGCGTTTATGGATAAGGTAGAAGTAACATCAACACCGGGGAAAGGAACAAAAGTTTTGATGTTTCGAAAGATTGGAGGCATAGAATCTCTTTATGAATGATGTGAGAGAACTTTTAAGGCTCACAAAAGAAGGAGATGAAAAAGCTAGAGAGACACTTGTTCTTGAGAATCTTGGATTAATTTGGAGTGTGGTAAGAAGATTTCATAATCGTGGATATGAGATGGAAGATTTATTTCAAATTGGAAGTATTGGGCTTATGAAAGCAATTGATAAGTTTGATCTTTCTTATGATGTGAAATTTTCAACTTATGCAGTTCCCATGATTACTGGAGAGATTAAACGCTTTTTGAGAGATGATGGGATGATCAAAGTCAGCCGATCATTAAAAGAGAATGCTTATAAAATTCAAAAAGCAAGAGAAGCATTTTCTATGGAATATCAAAGAGAAGCAACATTAGACGAAATCTCAGAAAAGACGAATCTTGCAAGAGAGGAGATTGTTGCTGCTATGGAGGCAAATAAGGAAATAGAATCTCTTCAGCGTCCGACTTATCAAAAGGACGGGAGTGAAATCTTAATCATGGATCGGCTTGTGAAAGAAGAAAATGAAGAAGAGCATGTTGTAAATCATATCATATTGGAAGAATCGATGAAAATGTTGACGGAGGAAGAAGAAAAATTGATTCGTTTCCGATATTTTCAGGGGAAAACACAACAGGAAATTGCGAAAATTTTAAAAATCTCACAGGTACAAGTTTCGCGTATGGAAAAAAAGGTGCTGAGAAAATTGCGGGAACAAATGATTGGACATTCTGACAAAATGTGTTAATATAATAATATCTAATCTATAGACGAATCGTCTATTTTCCCAAAAACAAAGGAGAATCTTATATGATATATGAAGAAAAATCGGTAGTGGAACTACGTGAAATTGCAAAAGAGCGAAAGATGAAAGGACTATCTGCTCTTAAGAAAAAAGATCTGATCGCTAAACTAGAAGAATATGATCAGCAGCAACAGGAAAAGCAAAAAGAAGAAGTCTCCAAGGCGAATGAAGAGCGTATGGAACATGGACAGGGAGAACAGATGCATGTTCATAAGCAAGAAAGAAGGCATTATAATAATAATTATGAACAAAGACATGCGAAGGGAAATAACAGGGAATTTCCTAAAAATATAAAGAGTCTCGATAGTGGGGAAAAGGCTAATGGAATTCTTGAAGTTATGCCAGATGGCTATGGATTTATTCGATGTGAAAATTATTTGCCGGGGGAAAATGATATTTATGTATCTCCAGCACAGATTCGGAAGTTTAACTTGAAGACTGGAGATATTTTATCCGGAGCAATTCGTGTGAAAACACAAAGTGAAAAGTTTAGTGCACTTCTTTTTGTAGAATCTGTTAATGGTTATAAACCAGATGTTGCAGCGAGAAGAAAGCATTTTGAAGATCTTACACCTATTTTTCCTAATGAGCGTTTGAATCTTGAAACTGGATCAGCCTCTTTGCCAATGCGTATGGTAGATCTCTTGTCGCCAGTGGGAAAAGGACAGCGTGGAATGATTGTTTCACCTCCCAAAACGGGAAAAACAACGTTATTAAAACAGATGGCACAAAGCATCAGTGCAAATTATAAAGATATTAAACTGATTGTTCTTTTAATTGATGAACGACCAGAAGAAGTAACTGATTTTAAAGAATCTATTGAAGGAAAGAATGTAGAAGTTATTTATTCAACATTTGATGAACTGCCGGAACATCATAAGAGGGTATCGGAAATGGTTTTGGAGCGAGCAAAACGTCTGGTAGAACATAAGGAAGATGTTGTCATTTTGCTTGATAGTATTACACGTCTTGCAAGAGCTTATAACCTTACGGTTCCGCCAAGTGGAAGAACATTAACTGGCGGACTTGATCCTGCAGCTCTTTATATGCCAAAGAAATTTTTTGGCGCGGCAAGAAATATGAGAGAAGGTGGAAGTCTTACGATTTTAGCCACAGCACTTGTAGAAACAGGAAGTAAGATGGATGATGTTATCTTTGAGGAATTTAAAGGAACTGGTAATATGGAAATCGTTCTGAGCAGAAAATTATCCGAAAAAAGAATTTTTCCTGCAGTCGATATTGCAAAGTCTGGGACAAGAAGGGAAGAGTTACTCCTTACGAAAGATGAACATACTGTTGTAACCGCACTTCATAAAGAATTGGCTGGAAATCGTTCGGAAGAATTTTTGGAACAGATGCTTGATTTATTTAAACGGACGAAAAATAATCAGGAATTTGTAGCACTTACGAAAAGATCTCTTTTAAGAAGATAAAAAAGTATTTGCATTTTCTTTTTTAGTATGATAGAATAATAAAGCTGTTATTAAAACAAGAAATGACGAAAGTCATAGTATGTAATAGTTGGCAAAATCCAACAAAATTTTTAGAAGAGGTGAAAAAACATGCGTGAAGGAATCCATCCAAAATATTATCAGGCAAAAGTAGTTTGTAACTGCGGAAATGAATTTGTAACAGGGTCTACAAAGGAAGATATCCACGTAGAAATCTGCTCTAAATGTCATTCATTCTACACAGGACAGCAGAAAGCTACTCAGGCTCGTGGACGTATTGATAAGTTCAATCGTAAATATGGTGTTAAGTAGAAAAATCAGGAATTGGGTTGAGGTTGTCAAAATCTCAACCTTTTCTTTTTTTATGAAAAGGAGATAACAATGGCGATTCGTATAGGCGGTCAGGCAGTCATGGAAGGCGTTATGATGAAAAATGAAGATCGTTATGCTGTATCCGTGCGAAAACCTGATGGTGAGATTGAGACAAAAGTAGAAGATTGTGTCAGCTTTTCAAAAAGACATCCAGCATTTGCTCTTCCAATTTTACGAGGTATGGTAAGTTTCATTGAATCCATGGCAATCGGAATGAAAACCCTAAACTATTCGGCATCTTTTTTTGAAGATGAGGAGGAAGATACGAAAGCTTCTAAAGTTATAGAAAATATATGGAATGGAAAGGGAGAAAAGATTATGATGACGTTTATCATGATCGTTTCTTTTGCTGTGTCCATTGGACTTTTTATGATTCTTCCATATTTGGCATCTGAGCTTTTGCATCACTGGATAAGAAATGAATATATCATTTTATTGCTGGAAGGTCTGATTCGAATCGGCATTTTTCTTGGATATATTGTGTTAATTTCCAGAATGGAAGATATCCGGCGAGTTTTTATGTACCACGGAGCGGAACATAAAACAATTAATTGTTTGGAGGCAGGGGAGGATTTAACTCCGAAAAATGTAAAAAAATATTCCAGACTGCACAAACGATGTGGAACGAGTTTTATTTTTATTGTTATGATTATCAGTATGGTATTTTTCTTTTTTATCCGTGTTCGTACGATATGGCTCAGAATTGTTCTGCGGCTTCTTTTTCTTCCATTGGTAGCAGGAGTTTCTTATGAATTTATACGATTAGCAGGAAAAAGTGACCATCCATTTGTTCAGCTGTTTAGTAAACCAGGGCTTTGTCTTCAGAAGCTTACGACACAAGAACCGGATGAATCCATGATAGAAGTTGCTATTGCCTCGGTTGAGGGAGTATTTGACTGGAGAGAATATCTAAAAAAGGAAAGAAAAAAGTATGAATAGAAGAGAATGGATTTTATATGGCCAGGAAAAAATGGAAAAGTATCAGATTGAAAATGCTTCAGGAGAAGCTTGGTATTTGTTTTCTCATTGTTTTCATATAAGTAGAGAAGATTATCTTTTTGGAATGACAGAGGAAGTTGTCGATCAAAAAGGAATTCAGGAATATGAAGAAATGCTGAAAAAACGTACGAAGGAAAGAATTCCGCTGCAATATTTAATTGGTACACAGGAATTTATGGGCTATCCTTTTATGGTAACACCGGATGTTCTCATTCCAAGGCAAGATACGGAAATTGTTCTTGAAGAAGTTATTAGACAGGGAAAGCATCCCAAAAAGATTCTTGATCTTTGTACAGGTTCTGGGTGTATTGCAATCAGTCTCTCTTTGATCTTAAAACCGGATCTTTGTATAGGAACAGATATTAGTGAAAAGGCATTAAAAGTTGCAAAAGCCAATGGTGAAAATCTTTCGCCTATGGTAAAATTTATAAAAAGTGACTTATTTGAAAATGTAGAAGGTACTTATGATTTAATTATTTCTAATCCTCCATATATTAGAACAAAAGAGTGCAAACAACTTATGCCGGAAGTGAGAAATCATGAACCAATGCTTGCGCTTGATGGGAAAGAAGACGGATTATATTTTTATCGGAAAATCATAAAAAAAGCCGGCCATTATCTGGAAGCAGGAGGAATGCTTGCTTTTGAGATCGGATATGACCAGGGAAATGATGTAAAGGAATTAATGGAAACACAGGGATTTGTTTCTGTTGAGATAAAAAAAGATTTAGCAGGACTAGACCGTCTGGTCTTTGGATTTGCAAAAGAAGGAGAAAAAAATGTTTGATAAGTTAGAAAGTTTAGTAGACCGTCTGGATACGGTGTTGCAGGAATTGAATGATCCAGATGTAGCATCTAACCAGAATCGATTTCGTGATTTGATGAAAGAACAAAATGAACTGACACCGATTGTTGAAAAATATAAAGAATATAAAGCCGAAAAACAAAATGTAGAAGAAAGTCTGGAACTTTTGGAAGAAGAATCAGATGAAGATATGAAGGAACTGGCAAAGGAAGAGTTAAACGAATCCAAAGCTAATGTAGAACGATTAGAAGGAGAACTGAAAGTTCTGTTAATTCCAAAAGATCCGATGGATGATAAAAATATTATCGTTGAAATGCGTGCCGGTGCAGGTGGAGATGAAGCTGGTTTATTTGTTGCCGATGTTGCGCGTATGTATAGAAACTATGCAGAAAGTAAACGATGGAAAGTAAATACATTAAGTTTTAATGAAAGTGGAATCGGTGGATTTAAGGAACTGGTATTTATGGTATCTGGACAAGGCGCTTATTCAAGATTTAAATATGAAAGTGGTGTTCATCGTGTACAGAGAATTCCAGCTACAGAATCTGGTGGAAGAATTCATACGTCAACAATTACGGTAGCAATTATGCCGGAAGTAGAAGATGTAGAAGTAGAAATTGATATGAATGATTGTAAATTCGATGTGTTCCGTGCTTCGGGTAATGGTGGACAGTGTGTCAATACAACAGATTCTGCGGTACGTTTAACACATATTCCAACAGGAATCGTTGTTTCGTGTCAGGATGAAAAATCACAGTTAAAGAATAAAGATAAGGCATTAAAAGTTCTGCGTTCTCGTTTATATGAGTTAGAACAGCAGAAAGCACATGATGAGGAGGCTGCCAAAAGAAAGAGTCAGATCGGAACTGGAGATCGTTCAGAAAAGATCAGAACCTATAACTATCCGCAAGGACGTGTTACAGATCATAGAATCAAATTAACACTTCATAAGCTGGATTCCATTATGAATGGAGATTTAGATGAATTAATTGACAGCCTGACAGCAGCGGACCAGGCAGCCAAATTAAGTAATATGGAACAGGAATAAAAAAGAAAAAATACAGGGATAATAAAAACGAGGTAAAGAAATGAAAGACGGATTTATTAAAGTTGCCTGTGCAACACCAAAAATTAAAGTTGCAGATCCTGTATATAATGCTGAAAAAATTATAGAAATCATCAAAGAGACTGGAGCAAATGGTGCCAGTCTTTTGGTGTTTTCTGAGCTAACAATCAGCGGATATACTTGTGGAGATCTGTTTTTGCAGCAGCCGCTTCTTACAGAATGTAAGAGACAGCTTGGAAAAATCGCAAAAGAAACAAAGGGCGAAAACATGTTGGTCGTCGTAGGATGCCCACTTGTTGTAAAACAAAAACTTTATAATTGTGCAGTTGTAATATCAGATGGAAAAATCCTTGGAATTGTACCCAAAACACATCTTCCAAATTATTCTGAGTTTTATGAACTTCGTCATTTTACAACAGGAAAAGATTTGGATGAAATTTTGTGGTTTGATGAAGAGCCAGTGAGTGTTTGTACGAATCAACTATTTGTATGTGAAGAGATTCCAGAGCTTGTTGTTGCTTGTGAAGTGTGTGAAGACTTATGGGTACCACTTCCGCCTAGTACTTACCATGCGATGGCAGGAGCAACTGTAATTTGTAATCCATCTGCAAGTGTGGAAACAACAACAAAAGAAACATACCGAAGAAATCTTGTATCCAATCAGTCTGCAAGACTTTTGGCAGCTTATCTTTATGCAGATGCGGGAGAGGGAGAATCTACACAAGATGTTGTTTACAGCGGTCATCATTTGATTTGTGAAAATGGTTCTGTCCTTGCACAGGCAAAACGTTTTACGAATGAAACGATTTATGCAGATATTGATGTGCAGCGTCTTGCAGCAGAACGAAGAAAAATGACTTCTTTCCCTGGCGGAAAGACGGACGATTATGAAGAAATTCCATTTTCTTTGAAAGTAAAAAAGAATAAAATTTCAAGAACATTTCCAAAAACGCCGTTTGTACCGGATAATCGAGACGAACGTGATAAACGATGTGATGAAATTTTATCTCTTCAGTCGATGGGACTAAAGAAACGTTTGGAACATACACATTGTCAGCATGCAGTTGTTGGAATTTCTGGAGGACTTGATTCTACCCTTGCGGTTCTTGTAACAGCACGTGCTTTTGACATGCTTGATATTCCAAGAAAAAATTTAGTTTGTGTAACCATGCCATGTTTTGGCACAACAGATCGTACTTACCAAAATGCAGTATCTTTGATTAAAGAACTTGGAGCAACTTTAAAGGAAGTACGAATTGAAAAAGCAGTTAGACAGCATTTTGCAGATATTGGACATGATGAAAGCGTTCATGATGTAACATACGAAAATTCACAGGCAAGAGAAAGAACACAAATTTTAATGGATATGGCCAATCAGTATAATGGAATGGTAATTGGAACTGGAGATATGTCAGAACTTGCGCTTGGGTGGGCAACTTATAATGGAGATCATATGTCGATGTATGCTGTCAATTGTTCTGTACCAAAGACATTGGTACGTTATCTGGTTCTTTATTATGCAGAAACAACAGAAAATAAAAAATTATCTGAGGTATTGATGGACGTGCTGGATACTCCGGTTAGTCCGGAGCTGCTTCCGCCAGTAGATGGTGTAATTTCACAAAAGACGGAAGATCTTGTAGGACCATATGAATTACATGATTTCTTCCTGTATTATATGATGCGTTTTGGATTTCCAAAAGCAAAGCTTTATCGCATGGCAAAGCTGACATTTAAAGATGTTTATGACAAAGAAACAATTAAAAAATGGCTGGATAAATTCTATTGGAGATTTTTCAGCCAGCAGTTTAAACGTTCTTGTCTTCCAGATGGACCAAAAGTTGGAAGTGTAGCGGTGTCACCAAGAGGAGATTTGAGAATGCCGAGTGATGCGAGTCCTTCGGCTTGGATTTAAAAATCTCTGGAAAGAGAGGATTTATGGGAATTCTTGTGTTGGATGTTGGGACATCCAGTATGCGAGGAGTGTTATTTAAATGATTATGAAAAGCGCAATATGCTTGCCAGTGTTGCAAACCTCTATTATAACAGTGAAATGACATAGAATCAGATTGAGATTGTCGAATGTTTTTTCCTCTCGTTCAAAGATATCCAGAATGCTAGATGAGGATGCTGCACGAAAAGTAATAGAACTTGATGATGAGTAATTATTAGAAAAAAAGAAGACAACCGGAAAGTTTCGGTTGTCTTCTTTTAGTTATATTAAGCTAATTTTGCAACATTTTCTGCCTGTTTTCCACGAGGTCCTTCTGCAATATCAAAGCTTACTTTCTGTCCTTCTTCCAGAGTTTTGAATCCTTCTCCCTGGATTGCAGAGAAATGTACAAATACGTCATCTCCTTCTTCCTGAGAAATAAATCCATAACCTTTTTCTGAATTAAACCATTTTACTGTACCAGTGTTCATTTGGGTACCTCCATTTTGTAAAAAAAATTAATATGATATTATAAGAAAGATGTATTGATTTTACAAAAAATTACAATTTTTCGCAAAAAAATACGATCGGCATCTTTAGCGGTACATTCATAGAATTGAATGCAGCCAATTTGTCGGTCGTGAACATTACATCTATCAATTACAATACTAATGATAACACAACCAGACAGGTATTACAAATATTTTTTCAAGCTCTCAATACTGCCCTGGTGAAAACAAGAAAGATGTTTTGCCATAGAAAGTGTCTGTTTGGAAGCATTACAGTATTTATGCCAAGATTGAATGGACTGAATCATGCCCATTGTATAACCTTGAATACACATTTCAGCAAGATGTGAGGTGGAAGAGTCGCGAATAGCTTTTAGTTTTGTCATCCATTCAGAATAGGTTTTCAAAATTTCTCCAGCGTCTTCTGCGTGAAAGCCTTGTTCACGGATTTCTTGCTGGATAGCTTCTTCCTGCTCATGATAAGCGGCTTCCTGTTGATCTAAAAGGGCCTGAAAGTCACAGTCTTTTGTGCTTTTACGAATTTGTGGTAAAGTTTCCAGTACCATTTGAACATTTTGGTAAAGATCATTTAATAAATTTTCATTGTCCATCATCTGAATTACTCCTTTTTCTTTAGGTTCTCCGAAAAATTCTCATTCTATACAGAAAAATAGAAATGTGCTACAATGAGTAACATTGGAAACCATACGGATAAAAAATCTGGAGGAAATCATGAGCAGAGAAAGTTTTAAAAGAAATATAGAACGTAGGATGGAAGCACTCGATCAGATCAGAGAAAATAGTATTTTTCATGAGTTGAAAGGGAAAATTATAGATTATGATTATGATAAGAAAAGTATTACAATGACTTATGAGGCAACGCCATTTCATGAAAATGTATTTGGAATTGTATTTGGAGGTTCTCTGGCGGGAATGTTTGACATTACATTTGGAACATTAACGGCTGGGCTTGGAGATTACAGTGTAGCTCCGACAGTGCAAATTTCTACAACATTTTTAAAAGGAATTCCAACTGGGTCAACGATTAAAATTTGTGCGGAGGCAGTATCTGCAGGAAAAACAATTATGAATTTTATGGGGAAAGCTTATGTTGGGGAAGAACTAGTCGGAAGTGCAACTGGTACTTTCATGACACCAAGGCCATTTAAGAAATATGTAAAGGACAAAAAAGATGAAAAATAATTTAATCTATTTTCCAGACGTATGGCAGGATAGTATAGAAGAGCTTTATGAAAAAATGACGATGGAGCAGTTGAAGAAAATTGCAAAAATTCATGATATGGCAGGAACTTATAAATATAATAAAAAACAGTTAATTTCTGTTTTAGCGTCCTATGTGTTAGATCCTGAGGTAATGCAAGAATTTTTTATATACTCAACAGAAGAAGAACTCGATTTGTTTGATCAGTTTCTTTACGAGCCAGAAGATATGGAAGAAGATGATGAAGAACTGGAATATGTGCTTCAATATTTCTTTTCTGGCGGATATCTTCTAAAGGATAAAAAACAGCAGTTGGTTATTCCAGAAGAAGTGCGACGGGTATATGAAAAAATCAACACCGATGAATTTCAGGAAAAACATGAACAATATAACATTGCTTATAATTATTGCTGTGGAATTACAAGCTTATATGGAACGGCTTCTTTGGAAGAAATTACAGCAATTTACAATTACCAGCAAAATAAAAAAATGCAGCCGCAAGAAATGTTGTTTCAGATTTATCTTCCATCATTAAAAAGAAAAGACTGGATGGTTTATCACGATGGAAGACTTACAGAACGCTATCTTTTGGAACAAGATGATATTGTAGAAAGAATTTTAAAAGAAAGGGAGGCGTATGAACCTTATATTCCAGCAAAAAGTGAGATTTATGATTTGGCACATGGACTTGAGGAAGTCACGATGATTTTTGCTGGATATTTGATGGATGATTTACGATTCTCTGTACAAGAATCTATGGGAATAACGGAATTTGTATCAAAGATGTTAAAAATTGGGGTTTCTCCAAAAGAAGTTTTTCAACTACTACAAAGACAAAAAATAATGTTTTTAAACCGAAAACAAATGGAAGAATTTGTGCAGCAATTATTGGATTTTTGGATGGAATTAAGACTATATACTTTATATGGACATAAGATGTCAGAGATAGAATAAGGTATCAAAAGGACCTTTGATTTTGATATGTATCCAGGATTTTAGGTACATATTGTTTTCAAAGGTCCTTTGAATTAATGATGTTTGTTATAATCTTCGATTTTTTTCACTGCATCAAGAATCATCGATGGAGTTACTTCGTAAGGCCAAGTTCTAACATCAATACCGGATAATGCTTTTGCAATGACAGCATCCATATCATCAAGAGAAGCATGAATATCTGCAAGTGTTGTTGGAAAATGCATACTCTTTGAAAATTGATAAATTTTTTCAAACTCTTCTTTTTGATGATCCACAGTCAAAAGGATTAAAATACAGTAAGCGACAATTTCGCCATGAAGATGTCCGTGTTCTTCTGTAGATTTGCAAACAGTAAATCCATTATAACAGGCATGCGCAAGACCCGTGTTTAAATCGATACCAACCAGATTAGAAACGAAACCAGTAGAAACGATGATTCCAAGCACAATTTCTTCTAATGCTTCACCTGGGGTATGCGCTTCACACTCTTTTAAAGCTTGAACACCATAAGTAACAAGTGGTTTGGCACATAGGTGGCTGATTTGTGCACCCATGGAAGTTGCATGATCAAGTTTTAGTCCTCTAGCACTTGTAGTACATTCATAAAATTTTGCCATGGTATCTCCAATTCCAGCCCACAAATATTTTTTAGGGGCATCTGCAATCACCTGTGTGTTAATAAAAATCCATTCTGCCGGTTTTTCTTGGAAAGAATACTCTCTTAGGGAACCATCTGGATGATAGATAATCCCAAGTGAGGTGCAAGATGCGCAGGTAGAAGCAATTGTAGGAAAGGTAAAAAACGGACGGTTACTTTCTTGGGAGAGGACTTTACATGTATCAATCGCTTTTCCGCCGCCACAAGCAAAGATCATATCTGCTTCTTGTACTTCTTTGTGTTGATTTAATGCGTCTATATTTTCGCGGCTTGCTTCTTCTCCATATTCAAAAACGCCAGTAATTTCAATGGTGCTGCCTTTTACAGCATCTTGGATAAGATGTACAGCAGCTTTTAATGCTCTGGTGCCGCCAATAATCACGGCTTTTGTTCCATATCGTTTGCAAACTTGTGGAATATCCGCGTAAGCATCGGTGCCAACGGAGTAATTTGGGTAATAGTGTCTTGAAAGATTCATAAGTTCCTCCTTGCAATATGATGTTTTTTTTCATTATAGAACGAAAAGAATGTTTTGACAAATCTTATGGAAGTAGTAAAATAGTTTTATATGGTTAAAAATAATGAAGGAAGGTATAAAAATGGCAAAGATAGATATTATTTCTGGATTTTTAGGTGCAGGTAAAACAACATTGATTCAGAAGTTGTTAAAAGAAGCATTAAACGATGAAAAAGTGGTACTGATCGAAAATGAATTTGGAGAGATCGGAATCGATGGTGGATTTTTAAAAGATGCAGGAATTGAAGTAACAGAAATGAATTCTGGATGTATTTGTTGTTCCCTTGTTGGAGATTTTGGAACAGCATTAAAAGATGTTATTACACAATACGCTCCGGATCGTATTATTATCGAACCATCTGGTGTAGGAAAACTTTCGGACGTAATTAAGGCCGTCCAAGGGGTTGCAGAAGATACCGATGGAATTGTATTAAATAGTTTTGTTACGGTTGCAGATGCAAAAAAATGCAAAATGTACATGAAAAACTTTGGTGAATTTTATAATAATCAGGTAGAATATGCAGGATCTATTATCCTAAGCAGAACAGGAGACTTGAGTGAAGAAAAATTGAATACTTGTGTTTCTTTGCTTCGTGAACATAATGAAAAAGCAGCGATCATTACAACTCCATGGGATCAGTTAAGTGGAGAGCAGATCTTAAAAGTTATGGAAGATGGAAATGATCTTGTAAAAGAGATGATGGAAGAAGAGGACATTTGTCCGGTATGTGGAGGTCATCATGAACACGATCATGACCATGGACACGATCATCATCATGAGCATCATCACGATCATGATCATGAACACGACCATCATCATGAACACGATCACGAATGCGGATGTGGACACGACCATGACCATGAGCATCATCACCATCATGCGGATGAAGTTTTCACAAGTTGGGGAAAAGAAACACCAAAGAAATATAACAAAGAGAATCTAGAGAGTATCTTAAAGAAATTATCAGAGGACGAAGCTTATGGAATCATTCTTCGTTCCAAAGGAATTTTACAAACAGAAGATGGAAGTTGGATTCAGTTTGATCTTGTACCGGGAGAGTATGAAATTCGTGAAGGAAGTGCAGATTATACAGGAAGAATTTGTGTAATTGGATCCAAATTAGATGAAGAAAAATTAGGACAGCTATTCTTCAAAGAAGATTAGGAGGAAAAGAAACATGTATGAATTACCGGCATATTTATTCTGGGGATTCCTTGAAAGCGGAAAGACAACGTTGATTAAGGAGACTTTAAGCCAGGATTATTTTAATGACGGCGAGAAAACAATGATCCTTACGTTTGAAGAAGGTGAGGAAGAATTTGATAAAGAGATGTTGGAAAAAACGAATTCATTTGTCATTCATTTGGACAAGATAGAAGATTTTACAAAAGAATTTGTTATTTCGTGCCAGAAAAATTATTATCCAGATCGAATTATGATCGAATATAATGGTATGTATCAGATTGAAGGATTGATGGATGTGATTGATGAGACAGATATTGAACTCTATCAGGCTATTGTAACAGTGGATGCATCTACTGCAGATATGTACATGAAAAATATGAAGTCTTTATTTGTGGAAATGTTTAAAATGGCAGACCTTGTGATTTTCAATCGGTGTGATGATAATACGAATGTCGGAAGCTACAGAAGAAGTATCAAGGCAGTGAATCCAAGGGCTCAGGTTGGATTCGAGAGAGCAGACGGACGCGAAATGAAAACAGAAGAAATGCTTCCATATGATATCAATGCGGATGTTATTAAAATCGAAGATGATGATTATGGAGTATGGTACATTGATGCTATGGAACGCTCAGATGTATATGACGGAAAAGTTGTAGAATTCAAAGCAGAGGTTCGCAGAAGTCCTAAAATGCCACCGGGAATGATTATCCCTGGAAGAAAGGCAATGACATGCTGTGAAGATGATATTACATTTATCGGATACTTATGTAGATTAAATCAGACAAAATCTAAAACATTAAAACGTATTTTAAATAAAGAATGGGTTACATTAACTGCACAGATTCATGTAGAATATAATGAGGCATATCAAAAAACGATGCCGGTTTTGAATGCTATTCGAATTGAAAAAGCAGAACCACCAAAACAGCAGTTAATTTACTTCTAAAAAACAAAAAGCGCAGCAGAAATGTTGCGCTTTTCTTTATCTTGATTTTGTATGCATAAAATCATAAAATTGCTGCAGTGCATTTGAACGATATTGAGCTGTAGAAAAAATGCAAATAATATCCGAAGAAAGTTGTTTTTTTGTAAAAAGTGCAAGAGATTTCATTTTTGTAGATTTTACGGAATCAGCAGCAGATTTTGGAATAATACCGATGCCCATGCCTTTCATTGCCCATTGTACAGTGGTCCTGGCATCATCGTTAATGCAGAGAATGTTGGGAGTCATGGAAAGTCTTTGAAACTCTTTTTTTAAAACAGTTAGCCATCGGCGGTATAAAATTAGGGGAGCATTCGAAAGCATAGACAGTTTTAGAGTATCCTTTGCCTGCTCTGGAAAAAAGTGTTCGTATCCAAAGGCAACGATTGGTTCGCTGCAAAGACGGATGAAATCGAATTCTGTAGATGGAAAAGGTGTTCGGACAAAAGCAGCTTCGATTGTGTTGGAATCTAACATTTCTAGGAGTTCATAAGTAGTGGCTTCTGTTAACTCAAAATAAATATCAGGATATTTTTCGTGAAATGAAAG
Source organism: Anaerostipes sp. MSJ-23 (assembly GCF_018918155.1). Taxonomy (GTDB): domain Bacteria; phylum Bacillota; class Clostridia; order Lachnospirales; family Lachnospiraceae; genus Anaerostipes. The sequence continues at coordinate 277,974 of NZ_JAHLPY010000001.1, read as the reverse complement.
CGCATATTCATCCAGAAAAAAATCGTGAACGGAAGAGGCGAGACCAATTTTTAATGTACCAGAAAGACCTCGTGATAAATCTTCAATCGTTTGACAAGTCTGATTACAAAAATCAAGGATGGTACACGCTCTTTGATAAAGAAAACGTCCAGATTCTGTTAAAGTAATTTGGCGGCTTCCACGATAGAATAAAGTTGTCTTAAGTTCTTGTTCCAGCTGATGAATAGCAGTGCTTAGTGGTGGTTGTGAAATATGAAGTCTTTTGGCCGCTGCAGAAATAGTTCCCTCCTGTACAACAGCAATAAAATATTCAAGGTGTTTTAAGTTCATAGGATCCTCCCAAATAAGACATACCGTCATGAGTTTTTGCATAGATTGTAAAAAACAAATCATGCAGGGGTATTTTATGAAAGATTACATTGAGGAGAGAGCAGTAGAGATTGCGCATTATATTGTTGAACACAAGGCAACTGTCCGACAGACAGCAAAGGTGTATGGGATTTCAAAATCAACCGTACATAAGGACGTGACCGAGCGATTATCAAAAATTAATCCTTCATTGGCAAAACAGACAAGAGAAATTTTAAATATTAACAAGCAAGAACGTCATATTCGTGGTGGTTTTGCGACAAGAGAAAAATACCTTCATAAACATCAAAGAGCATAAAGAGAAAAGGCCAATGACAAGAAGTCATCAGCCTGATTTTTACGAGTGTAATAAAGAATTCTGAAATTCCAGTAAATTTTTCATCGGATCAGACAGAGTTAGATAATGTCTTGTATTCTTTCGAAGATTATTGGAATTAACAGATCGAAGTTTTCCTTTAGAACTGGAATCAAAGAAATGATCATCAGCTCCATAAGGAGTTCTTACGATGGAAATATCAATAATTTCATCAAGAAAACGATTTGGATGAAAAATCTTGCGAATGCATTCTTTTTTGTATGTCGGTTTCAGACGATTGACTGTAAACTGAAAATACAAAGAGTTAAAGGCAGGTTCATCACTATCTAACAAAAATTGATAATCATGTGCAAGAATCATCTGTCCTTGTTCTTTTGTAAGACGAAATCTTGTTTTGTCAACAACATTGTTTTTACGGCTTCTTTGAATCAAGAATAATTCTTCATGATTCTTTTCGAAGAAATAATAGGTAAATTGCGGATGATCTTCCACACTCTCAAACATTAACACGCGAATGGGAAGACTGATCATATATTTTTCAGGTGACTTTGATAAAAGATATTCCTCCTGGGTCCGTTCATATTCAGCCTGAGTAATATTCTTTGTTACTTCCGTATAGGAAATCTTTTCAACTAATGCTTTTTCCATGATAACTCCACTTGTGTGCTTTACTTTTTTACTTCCTTTATTATAGCAGAGGAATATGATAAAATCATGTCTTATTTATAAAAAAACTCTTAAGAATTGATAGATTTTGTCAGTGGGCTATGCTAAGATAATTTCTGGAGGAAATATCATGGATTTATTTGACTATGCAAGAGAATTAAACAAAGAGAAAGAGTCTCCTTTGGCGGGTAGAATGCGCCCGACGACATTAGATGAGGTAGTGGGTCAGTCACATATTATTGGAAAAGATAAGCTTTTGTACCGCGCAATTAAAGCAGATAAACTTGGATCAATCATTTTCTATGGACCTCCGGGAACCGGGAAAACGACATTGGCCAAGGTGATTGCTAATACAACAAAGGCAAATTTTGTACAGATGAATGCAACGACATCTGGAAAAAAAGAAATGCAGGAGGCAATCCAAAATGCGAAAGAAGCTCTTGGAATGTTTCAGAAAAAAACAATTCTTTTTATTGATGAAATTCATCGTTTTAATAAAGCGCAGCAAGATTATCTTTTACCTTTTGTGGAAGACGGAACGGTCATTTTGATTGGGGCAACAACAGAAAATCCGTATTTTGAAGTGAATCAGGCGTTGATTTCCAGATCTAATATTTTTCAGTTATATCCATTGGGAAAAGATGATATTAAGAAACTGATCCAAAGGGCTGTTTATGATGAAGAAAAAGGCATGGGAATTTATCATGCAAGAATTGAAGAAGATGCAATGGATTTTCTTGCAGATATGGCACAGGGAGATGCCAGAAGTGCATTAAATGCGATAGAACTTGGTATTCTTACGACAAAGCCAGAGGAAAATGGAAATATTGTTATCAATATGGAAGTTGCGCAAGAGTGTATCCAGCGCAGAGCAACGAGATATGATAAAAATGGAGATAACCATTACGATGTAATTTCGGCTTTTATTAAAAGTATGCGTGGATCAGATCCGGATGCAGCCATTTATTATTTGGCTAGAATGATTGATGCAGGAGAAAGTGTCACGTTTATTGCAAGAAGAATTATGATTTGTGCGTCAGAAGATGTTGGAAACGCAGATCCAAAGGCACTGCAAGTTGCAGTTGCAGCATCGCAGGCTGTTGAAAGAATCGGTCTCCCAGAAGCAAGGATTATTCTTGCACAGGCAGTGACCTATGTAGCAAGTGCACCAAAAAGCAATGCTGCTTATATGGCGATTGATCAGGCACTTTCTGCCGTACGGAATCAAAAGATTGGAGAAGTTCCAAATCATTTAAAAGATGCTCATTATAAGAGTGCGGCAAAACTTGGTCATGGAATCGGATATCAATATGCACATAATTATCCAGAGCATTATGTGAAACAGCAGTATCTTCCAGATGAATTGGTAGGTACAACCTTTTACAAACCAACAGAAAATGGATATGAAAAACAAATAAGAGATTATTTAAGACATATTAAAGAAATAGAGTAGACAAAATAGGAAAGAACCCCAAAATTAATGGGATTCTTTCTTATTTTTATCCCTGCCCCATTTCAATACATAACTCATAGCCCATAAAAAAACAGGATAGAAAATCATAAGGGCGACCATTCCAAGAAAAGCATCGCTTCCTGTAATACCAAAATAGAACGTGAGACCAATGATAAGAAGTAATGATAAAATAAGAAAAATGGCACCGGCTTTTTTCATAAAATTTTGCATAAAAATTTCCTTTCGATATGTGTTTAATGCCATCGTAGCATAATTTATTGAAACTGACAAGTTTGCGTTGACTAACTATCGTTTTTTATGATAAAGTGAGCAAGAATTGAAAAGCCCGTGAGGGAGTAGTGGCGCAGTGCGCGGCAAGTCAACATACTGACCGTAAGGTCTGGTTTGCCTTAATCAACGAGACTCATGTATAGTAATCTGCTGTACGAGAAGTCTCTTTTTTTGTCTCATGCAGTTTATGGATTGCACGAGGCATTTTTTCATTTTATAAAGAAAAAACGAAGGAGAAAGGAAAAACTATGAAACATGCATTTATGATGTCTCAGGAGAAGATATTAAAAAAAGCAGGTACCAACGAAGAACGTGGTCTGACAAAAGAACAGGTACAAAGTTCTAGGAAAACTTATGGTGCAAATTCTTTTGTACGTCACGCCAGGGAATCGATGGCAAAAAAAATCTGGGATGCATCCACAGAACCAATGCTTGTTATGCTCATTTTTGCAGCAATCATTACTTTAGCCGTGAATATTACAAGATATTTTACGGGTGGTGAGTATAACTTCCTGGAATGTGCTGGTATTTTTGCGGCAATTATTTTGTCGGTAGTGATCACGATTGTTACGGAAGGAAAGAGTGCGAAAGCATTTGAAGCACTTAACAAACTTAATGAAGACACATTGATTAAAGTTATTAGAGATGGACAGCCGCAGTTGGTTACACAAAAAGAAATTGTTGTTGGAGATCTTTTGTTGATTGAAACAGGAGACAAAATTGTTGCAGATGGACGACTTCTTTCCAGTAATGACTTAAGTGTAGATGAGTCAGCATTGACGGGAGAGAGCCTTCCAGTGAAAAAACAGGCAGATGTTGTCTGTCCAGAGGCTACACCAGTAGCCGAAAGAAAAAATATGCTTTATTCTGGATGTTTTGTTTCTGCTGGAAGTGGAAAAATGATTGTTACAGGTGTTGGAAATGCAACAGAATTTGGGCAGATCGCACAGGAACTGTCTTCGATTGAAAAAACAACAACCCCTCTTCAGGAAAAACTAGATAAGCTTGGAAAAGGAATTACAGTTCTTGGAGCTTCAGCAGCAGCTATTGTGTTTTTGATTCAGGTTGTTCAGTTTGTTATGAATCATCAGATGAATTTAAATACCGTTTCAGATGCATTTATCACCAGTATTGTGTTGATTGTTGCTGCAGTTCCAGAAGGGCTTCCAACCATTGTTGCCGTTTCCCTTGCATTAAATATCATTAAAATGTCAAGAGAAAATGCTCTTGTGAAAAAAATGATTGCCTGTGAGACAATTGGGTGTGTTAATATTATCTGCTCCGATAAGACAGGAACATTGACAGAAAATAGAATGACGGTGCAACAGATTTATACGAATAAAAAATTGATAGAACCGGAAAAACTAAAGGACCCTTTATTGCTTCATAATTATTGTATTAACAGCAATGCAAATATCAAAGAGGAAGATGGAACTTGGTCTTTCATCGGAAATCCAACGGAATGTTCTCTTCTTGTTGCAGCAAAAAAAGCAGGCGTAGATTATCGTACGTTACGAAAAGAAGCGAACATTGTTCGTGTCTTTCCATTTTCTTCTCAGAATAAGGATATGAGTACCATTGTCATGGAAGATGGAAAACTTATATTGTATACAAAAGGGAATCCAGAAAAAATTCTTTCTTTATGTCAAAATGTATCAGAAGAAGAACGTGAAAAGATCAGTCATATGATGGAAGAATTTCAAAGCAAGGCTGGTCGTCTTCTCGCATTTGCTCATAAGGAATTAGAGAATTTTGACAAAGAAACACAAGAAGAACTAGAGCAAAATCTTTGTTATGATGGATTTGTTGTGATCTCAGATCCGTTGAGTGAAGATGTCTATGAATCTATTAAAAAATGCCAGAGTGCTGGTATTGAAGTAAAAATGCTGACAGGAGATAATATCCGTACAGCACGTGCGATTGCAAATGAACTTCATATGCTTGATGAAAACCATATTGCTGTGGAAGCCTCTGAAATTGAAACAATGAGTGATGAAGAGCTGAAAGAAGCGTTGAAGAAAATACAAGTTATTGCTAGAAGTACACCTCTTGTTAAAATGCGAGTAGTGAAATTATTAAAAGAAGACGGAAATGTTGTTGCAGTAACTGGAGATGGAATTAATGATGCCCCAGCGATTAAACATGCAGATGTCGGAATTGCTATGGGAATTGCCGGAACAGAAGTAACAAAAGAAGCCAGTGACATGGTCCTTCTGGATGATTCTTTTTCTACTATTATAAAGGCAGTACAATGGGGAAGAGGAATTTACGAAAACTTTAAACGATTTATTCAGTTCCAGTTAACGGTCAATGTTTCTTCTGTGGTTGTTGTTATTGCATCTATTCTTGCAGGATTCCCGGCACCATTTACTGCCTTGGAACTTCTATGGATCAATATCATCATGGATGGGCCGCCAGCATTAACCCTTGGACTAGAACCAATTCGCGAGGATTTATTAAAACATGCGCCAACCAAAAGAAATGAAAGTATCATCTCAAAGAAAATGTTAGTTCGGATCTTCCTGAATGGAATTTATATTTCTGTCATTTTTATGCTCCAACATTTTACAAATTTTCTTGGAGCAGCAAAGGAAGAAGAGGCAACGGTATTATTTACACTTTTTGTACTCTTCCAGTTATTCAATGCATTTAATTGCAGAGAACTAGATGATACACCAATGTTTAAGAACATTTTAAATAATAAGCTGATGCTTGGTGTATTTTTATTGGTATTGATTTTGCAGGCTGCAATCACACAGTTTGGAACTGCTGTCTTTGAAACTGTACCACTTTCTGGCATGATGTGGGTGAAGATGATTCTCACTTCACTGACTGTGATTATTTTAAATGAGATTGTCAAAGCATGCAAACGACTTTTTTAAAATAAATTGAAAACGATGTATAAATATTTTTGGGAGGGACATAATAGTAGTATCCAGTTGATAGTAACTGGATAAAGAAATACTTATCCTCCCCTTAAGTATTCCCCTGTTCCACAAAGGCGTGGAATGGGGGATTTTTGTGTGCCTTGTTAACATAGAATAAATGGAGATCATTGAAAAGAAATGGATTTTCTTGTTTTTTAGGAATGAGAAGTGTATAATAAGTCCATAATTTTTTTACGAAAGCGAGGGTGTGACATGAACAATAGTACAAAGGAAGAAAAAAATTATTTTAAAGAGTATTCATGTGAAGAATTTATTGATGTTCTTGCAAGTAAAGCAGCTGTCCCAGGCGGAGGTGGAGCATCGGCATTGGTTGGTTCTATCGGGATTGCACTTGGAAATATGGTAGGAAGCCTTACGGTTGGAAAGAAAAAATATAAAGATGTAGAAGAAGAAATTATAAAATGTAAAAAAGAAGCCGATGAAATTGCAAAAGAATTTCTGGAACTGATGGATAAAGATGCACAGGCTTTTGAACCGTTGAGTAAGGCCTATGGACTGCCAAAATCAACACCAGAAGAAATTGCGACGAAAGAAAAAGTTATGGAAGAAGCATTAAAAGAGGCATGTAGTGTACCCGTAGAGATCATGAAAACGTGTGCGAGAGGAATTGATTTGGTAGAAGTCTTTGCACAAAAAGGAAGTAAGATTGCATTAAGTGATGCAGGTGTAGGGGCAACTCTTTTAAAATCAGCACTTCAGGGAGCATCCCTCAATATTTACATTAATACAAAGTCGATGAAAGATAGAGCGGTTGCCAAACAATTAAATCAAACGGCAGATAGCATTCGTAAAGAGTACGAAGCAAAAGCGGATCGTATTTTCGAAGAAGTAAGCAAAAACATCAGATAAGAAAAGCAGCAGGAGGAAAGCCGATGGCAAAATTATTATTAGGAAAAGAAGTCAATGCATCTTTAAATGAAGAAATAAAAGAAAAAGTAGCAAAATTAAAACAAGAAGGTGTCACACCAAAGCTTGGAATCATTCGAATTGGAGAACGTGAAGATGATCTCTCTTACGAAAGAGGAGCAACGAAACGTTGTGAAACATTAGGGGTAGCATGTGAAAAATTTGTATTACCAGCCGATGTCGAAGAAGCACAGGTATTGGAAACAATTGAAAAAGTCAATAAAGACGAAGAAATTCATGGGGTTCTGCTTTTTAGACCACTTCCAAAACATTTAAATGAAGATAAAATTATTAATACACTTGCTGTAGAAAAAGATGTAGATGGAATTACAGATTTATCCATGGCAGGAGTTTTTATGGGAAAAGAGATGGGATATGCACCATGTACTCCAAGTGCTTGCATCGAAGTCCTGGATCATTATGGAATTGACTGTACTGGAAAGAAGGTCGTTGTCGTAGGAAGAAGTCTTGTTGTAGGAAAACCAGTAGCTATGATGCTTGTAAAGAAAAATGCGACTGTAACAATCTGTCATACAAGAACTGTTGATATGTCATCGGTTGTAAAAGAAGCAGACATTGTTGTTGTAGCCGCAGGAAAAGCAGGTGTCGTTGATGGAAGTTATCTAAGAGAAGGACAAGTTGTACTGGATGTCGGAATCAATGTAAATGAAGAAGGAAAACTTTGCGGAGATGTAAACTTTGAAGAAGCAGAAAAAATTGTAGAAGCGATCACACCAGTACCAAGAGGAATTGGAGGAGTTACAACATCCGTATTGGTAAGCCATGTTGTGGATGCAGCAATCGCGAAGAAAAACCAGAAGTAAATTTTTATCCGATGAATTATGTTGAAAATCATAGCGAAATTTGGTATAGTAGCTAAGGTAAATAACATTTTGATAGAAAAGGATGGAAGATAATGGGATTATTACAGGAATGGCGTGATTACGCATATAAATTTGATGACAATACAAAAGAAGGTCAGCAGTTTTGGCTTACATATTTCAATATTGAAAAAGGAATCTATGAAAAGCTTTTAGCTGACAAAGATACTGTTGTGACTGGTACTGTGAAAGAGTTAGCTGAAAAGTTTGATACAGATCTTCAGATCTTTGTTGGTTTTCTGGATGGAATCAATGACAGCTTAAAAGAGCCAAATCCGATTGAAGAAATGGAAGAAGATACACAGGTAAGCCTGGATATTGATTTTGAAAAATTATATTATAACATGGTTGGATGCCGTGCAGAATGGTTATATACATTAGAAGCATGGGATGATATCCTGACAGAAGAACGCAGAAAAGAACTGTATAAGGAATCAAGAAATTCAACAACGGTTGTAAAAGGAAAGAAAATCGGAAGAAATGATCCTTGCCCATGTGGAAGTGGTAAGAAATATAAAAAATGTTGCGGAAGAAACGCATAAGATAAAAAAATGCGGCAGACGAAAAAAGTCTGCCGCATTTTTACATTTCGTCTATGGGACATTCGATGACATATTTTTCGAAAGCATTGATAACAATGGTTTCCTTATATTGAGAAATTCTTCTTAAAGTATGGTCATAGGACAAATGCATGTGTCCATGAATAAAAAATTTAGGATGGTATTTATCAAGAAGATTCAAAAAACATGAAAATCCCTGATGTGGGAGGTCTTCTCCATCGTTTAATTGGTAAGCAGGAGAATGCGTAACCAAAAGATCAAATCCTTTTTTACGGAATAATTGAAATCGAAGGCGGCGAATGCGTTTTTGCATTTGCTTTTGTGTATATTGGTGAGCTCCTTCTCTGTATTTCATAGATCCTCCAAGACCAAGAATCCGAAGACCTTTGTATTCATAAATCTGATCTTCAATACAGATACATCCTTCAGGAGGAGTATCTTTGTAACATTCATCATGGTTTCCATGAACATAGAGGACTGGACCGTGAAAAAAAATTGCAAGGAAGGAAAGGTACTGAGGATTTAAATCTCCACATGAGATAATTAAGTCAATTCCTTCCAGTTTGGATGGTTCAAAAAAATCCCATAGCGAGGCAGATTCTTCATCTGCCAGGACAAGGATATTTAATGTTTTCATAGTGACTCCTTTGTTGTCTGTTTTGCTTTGGATACACCCTGGAGTTCCACGATGGATTTTGCCTCATCGCTTATTTCGTCCATGGTTGGAATAGAGCCGATAATATTATCGCAAAGCCAGTCCATGGTTACGATTTCTTTTGGTGTGATCGCATCTGGGTTGTTATGTACAAGACCGTCCTGAGAGTAAATGGTTCCGGAGAATGGGTTGAAATCTCCAATTTGTATAGACTTTCGAAGTAAATTGATCAGTTGTCTTGTTCCAGAGGGCAGTTTAGAGGAATAAATGACATCAATCATATCCGAAGACATACCCCACCAATAATTGAGCGAAGTTTTTCCATCGCCGTTTCCATGTTCCATCTAAAATACTTTTGGCAATTGTTTCATAAAATACACCCCAATTCCATGTTGGCATAATCAGGTTGACGGGTTGTTTTCCATCTGTCTGATAAAGACCAAATCGGTTAGAGTCTTTGTTTGGAATCATAAAATCACGGTCGGAAATGAAAGAAATTGCAAAGTCTTTTCGTATTTTTTCTACATTATTATGTTTTAATGTGGACCATTCTAAATAAATTTTAGCTTCTGGTCGGATCATGCGTACACCAAGTGCAAAGGCATTGATATTGGCAATCATTCCAAAAACTGGGTAATCTGCAATATAGCCGATTTTATCACTTTTGGACATAATACCAGCCACAGCACCCATTAAAAATTTGGCTTCATAGAGCCTGCCATAGTATGTTTTTATGTGATCATCACCAGTATTTAAAGAGCAGTTTAAAACACAAAGTTTTGGGTACTTCGTGGCATATTTTATACTTGAAGATAATAAAAGTGGTGAAGTTGAAAAAATAACGGAGCATCCCCAAGAGATTGCTTCTTCAAAAGCCTTTTGTTCGGCTTTTGGAGAATCTACATGAAACCATGCTTTTGTTTCAACTTTCTCTTTAAGGCTATCTTCAAGATAAGCTCGGCCTAATTCATGTCCATAAGTCCAGCTGGAAGTTTCAGGTGATTTATTATGAATAAAAGCAATTTTTAATTTTCCGGCTGGAAAAAGAAGATTTAAGTTAAATCGTTTTTTTTCAGGACCTGGATCTTTAGAATCCATCAAAAGTTTTACGGAAGGTTTGGATGGATACATTTGGAAATCTTTCCAGATTGCCGTTACTTCTTTTGAAATTTCTGAAAGGTCTTTTTTTAAAAGATCTTCATATCCGTAGATCTCAAAGAAAATAAGAAAAGCATCTCCTGGTGTCAGAGAAAGGTTTTTTCCTTCTTTTTTTCAAAAATTTTTAAAAAACGATAATAAGAGGCATGAAACGTCTTTTTTTCATCATCTGTCCAGGTGGAGTGAAAATTTTTTCCAAGAAGTTCTAAAATCTTTTTATAGTTTCCAATTTGGCTAAAGTTTAAATAATTGATGCCACATTCTTTGTAAAAATTAAGAAATTCATAATAAATTCGATTTTCTTTTGTATGATTTGGCTTTGGAATGATTCTTGTTACATATCCTGGAATTGTGACAGCGTCACAAAATTTTAAAATACTAACTCTTTTATTTCCTTCAGAAACATAAAAATGGTTCATAAATTCATAGGCTCAAATCGGATCACGAATACCTTCTTTCATATGGGATTCATATAAATTTGACCATTTGGAAGAAAATTCGGATGATTCTGATAAAAGAGGCATAAAATTGCTGGCAAAAGCGTTGGTGCGTCCGGCACTTTTCGTTCCAACGATAGACTCCAGTGGAATGTCAACAAGTCCTAATTCTGTTTCCGCTACAATATCCGTATAAGATAAAATTTCATCTAGTACCTGAAGATAAGGATAAATTCCTCTGGAGGAATCAGAACGGAAATTTTTTACTGCCAGTTTCCGTGCTTGGCTATATGGTTCAAGTGCCATGAAAAAACTCCTTTCTATTTTGTAAATTTTAACTATATTTTAGCAAAATAGCATTGATATTTGAAGATCAAAGTGTTAATATATCAGTTAGCTATCTAATGATTAGGTGTCTAATGAATTGGAAAAATAGAAAAAGAAAGGAGTTTCTATGTACGGTAGAGAAGGTATTTATCATTTGCTTGGGCGAGTCAATCATAAAAGTGCAGCTTATGGATATGCTCTGTTAAAAGAAAAAAATCTTTATCCTGGGCAGATGCCTCTTTTGGTGACACTTTGGAGAGAGGAAGGATTAAGCCAAAGAGAACTGGCAGACCGCCTTGGAATTAAACCTCCGACATTAAATGTAATGATTGGGCGGATGGAGAAGAATGGGTTAATTTTAAAAAAACAGGATCCAAAAGATTCCAGGAGAAGCAGAATTTATTTTACGGAAGAAGGAAGAGTTATTTGCGAAAAAGCAAGAGAGCGATTTGCGGACGTTCAGGAAAGTATTATGAATTATTTTACAGAGGAGGAGCAAAAGCAGTTGTATGATCTCTTAAATAAATTTTGTGATTGTCTGGATGAACAGATTGGATTATTAAATGAAGGAAAGGAAAAAGGAAATGCTTAAATTATTTCGATATTTGAAAAAAGCATATGTGCCGGTGATATGCATTGTTATTTTGCTTGTCATACAGGCAACATGTGATCTTTCATTGCCGACGTACACATCAAAGATCGTCAATGTTGGAATTCAACAGGGAGGAATTGAAGATGCAGTACCGGATGTTATGAGAGAAGAGACGTTTCTTGGTCTTGAGAAGGTCATGAAGCAAAAAGATGTAGACAGGATGAAGGATGCATATAAACTTTATAGTAAGAAGCAGGTTCATGATTCTAAATATAAAGATTATAAAAAAGGACGTCTTTATGTAAGAAAAAAAATTACAAAAGATGAAAGAGAAAAGCTTGATACAGCGATGTCAAAGGGAATGATCAATCTGTCTGCTCAAATGGCACAACAGATTGCAGCAAATCCAAAAGCTGCAGCATCTTTAAGTAACAGTCAGAAAAAAATGATGAAACAGATGGAACATATGAATCTTAAGGATATGCCAGATAGTATTATTAGTCAGGCTGCAGTTTCTTTTGTAAAGTCAGAATATAAAGCGATTGGAATTGATATGGATCAGGTTCAGATTCATTATCTTTTGACAACTGGAGCCAAGATGGTAGGTCTTGCATTTCTGATTATGGCAGCAGCAGTACTTGTAACTTTACTGTCAGCAAGATTAGCTGCAAGATTAAGCCGTGTATTAAGAGATCATATTTTCCAGAAGGTTATGGATTTTACAAACTCCGAGTTTGATAAATTTTCTACAGCATCTTTGATTACAAGAAGTACGAATGATATTCAGCAGATTCAACAGTTTATGACGATGATGTTCCGTATTGTTGTTTATGCACCGTTGCTTGGAATTGGAGGAATTTTTAAGGTTTTGACGACGAATGCAAAAATGACGTGGACCATTGCGGTTGGTGTCATTGCAATTATGCTTGTTATTTTTGTTTTATTTAAAGTGGCAATGCCTAAATTTAAAGTATTACAAAAATTAATTGACCGCTTAAACCTTGTAACAAGAGAAATTCTTACAGGACTTTCTGTTATTCGTGCATTTAGTACGGAAAAGCACGAAGAAGAGCGTTTTGATAAGGCCAATATGGATTTGATGAAGACAAACTTATTTGTTAACCGCGCAATGACATTTATGATGCCAATCATGATGTTGATTATGAATGGTCTTACCGTTTTAATTGTATATGTTGGTGCCCATAATATTGATCTTGGTAAAATGCAGGTTGGAGATTTGATGGCATTTATTCAGTATGCAATGCAGATTATTATGGCATTCTTATTTATTTCCATGGTATCAATTATGATGCCAAGAGCTCAGGTTGCGGCAGAACGTGTCAATGAAATTCTTGATATGGAAATTATGATCAAAGATCCAAAAGAACCAAAACCATTCCTTCCAGAGAAAAAAGGGGAAGTGGAATTTAAAAATGTTTATTTTTGTTATCCAGATGCAGATGAGGCTGTGCTTCATAATATCAGTTTTGTAGCACCAGCAGGTAAAACGACCGCATTTATTGGAAGTACTGGAAGTGGAAAATCTACATTAATTAATTTGATTCCAAGATTTTTTGATGTTACTCGTGGAAGTATTCTCGTTGATGGACAGGATATTCGTGAGGTACGTCAGTCGGATCTTTGTGATAAGATTGGATATGTTCCTCAAAAAGGAGTTTTATTCTCTGGAACAATTGAATCCAACTTAAAATATGGAAAAGAAGATGCAAGTGAAGAAGAAGTAAAACGTGCGGCAAGGATTGCACAGGCAACAGACTTTATTGAGGAAAAGGAAGAACAGTATCAGTCACCAATTGCGCAGGGTGGTTCTAATGTATCAGGAGGACAAAAACAGCGTCTCTCTATTGCCAGAGCTATAGCAAAAGATCCAGAAATTTATATTTTTGATGATAGTTTTTCAGCGCTTGATTATAAGACAGATGTAAAACTTCGAAGTGCATTACAGAAAGAGACACATGGAAGTACCACTTTGATCGTGGCACAGAGAATTAGTACAATCCTTCATGCCGATCAGATTATTGTTCTTGATGAAGGAAATGTTGTTGGAAAAGGAACACATCAGGAACTCTTAGAAAGCTGTCCGGTTTATCAGCAGATTGCGAAGTCACAGCTGTCAGAAGAGGATCTTAAAAAAGCAAAGGAGGTGTCTGCACATGAGTAATCGTGCAACTCGGGGAAGAGGCCCAATGAGAGGACCAGGTGCAGGAATGGCACCAGGTGAAAAAGCAAAAGATTTGAAGGGAACGATGAAAAAACTGATTCGCTATATGAGACGTTTTTATCTTCCAATTATTTTAGTTATTATTTTTGCAATTGCAAGTACAGTCTTTAATATTGTAGGACCAACAATTTTAGGAGATGCTACAACAGAAATTTTTAACGGATTGATCCGAAAAATCAGTGGAACTGGTGGAATTGATTTTGATAAGGTAACACATATTTTATTATTGTTACTTGGATTATATGTGATTAGTGCGGTCTTTTCCTTTATTCAGGGATTGATTATGACACATGTATCAAACAATGTTAGTTACCAGATGAGAAAAGACATTTCGGAAAAGATTCACCGTATGCCAATGAAATATTTTGAAAGTAGGACATATGGAGAAGTTTTATCTCGTGTAACCAATGATGTGGATACGCTTGGACAGAGTTTGAATCAGAGTATGACGCAGATTATCACATCGGCAACACAGATTGTCGGAGTGCTTGTTATGATGCTTCGTATCAGCCTTCCAATGACAGGAGCAGTTCTATTAACACTGCCATTATCTATGGGGTTGATTGCATTGATTATGTCAAAATCACAGCCATACTTTAAAGCTCAGCAAAAACATTTGGGAGAGCTCAATGGACAGGTAGAAGAAATTTACAGTGGACATAACATTGTAAAAGCTTTTAATAAAGAAGAAAGTGTAATCAAAGAGTTTAAAGATGTTAATGAAAAACTTTATAATTCCGCATGGAAATCACAGTTTTTCTCTGGAGCTATGATGCCGTTGATGCAGTTTGTTGGAAATCTTGGATATGTAGCTGTAGCAATTCTTGGCGGATATTTGGTTATTAAAAATTCCATTAAAGTTGGACAGATTCAGTCCTTTATTCAATATGTTAGAAACTTCAGCCAGCCAATTACACAGCTTGCTCAGGTAGGAAATATGATGCAGACGACAGCGGCATCTGCAGAACGTGTTTTTGAATTCTTAGAAGAAGAGGAAGAAACAGAAGTAGCAAAGAATCCAGTTCCAATTGAGTCATTAAGTGGAAATGTATCCTTTGAACATGTCAATTTTGGATATAATCCAGAACAGACGATTATTAATGATTTTTCTGTCAATGTAAAAGAAGGACAAAAAGTAGCCATTGTTGGACCGACTGGAGCAGGAAAAACAACGTTGATTAAACTTTTGATGCGTTTTTATGACGTCAATGCAGGAGCAATCAAAATTGATGGGCATGATATTCGTGAATTTATTCGAAGTGATATTCGTCAGCTTTTTGGAATGGTATTACAGGATACTTGGCTTTATAATGGAACTATCCGCGATAATATTCGATATGGAAAACTAGATGCAACCGAAGAAGAAATTCAGGGAGCAGCAAGAGCAGCATTTGCTCATCATTTTATCGTGACACAACCGGGCGGATATGATATGGTAATAAATGAAGAAAGTAATAATGTATCTCAGGGACAGAAACAGCTTTTAACTATAGCAAGAGCAATTCTAGCTGATCCAAAAATATTGATTTTGGACGAAGCAACAAGCTCCGTAGACACAAGAACGGAAGAAAGAATTCAAATGGCTATGGATAACCTCATGCAGGGAAGAACAAGTTTTGTCATTGCACATAGACTCTCAACGATAAAAGACGCAGATGTCATTCTTGTTATGAATCATGGAGACATCGTAGAACAAGGAAACCATGAAGAACTCTTAGCCAAAGGCGGCTTCTATGCCGATCTATACAACAGCCAATTTGAAAATGCCTAGGGATTGCTTTGCAATCCCTTATTGAAAGATGAAATCTTTCAATAAGATGTGTGCAGGAAAGTGGCGAGGAATTTATTCAGTAGCCACGCATGCACACAGATGGGCATTTTCAACGAGAAAAACACAAAGTGTTTTACGAGTCTGTAGAGAAATGAAATTTCTAAGGCGGAATGCAAAAGAAGTGGCGAGGAATTTATTCAGTAGCCATGCATGCACACAGATGGGCATTTTCAACGAGAAAAACACGAAGTGTTTTACGAGTCTGTAGAGAAATGAAATTTCTAAGGTGGAATGCAAAAGAAGTGGCGAGGGATTTATTCAGTAGCCACGCATGCACACAGATGGGCATTTTCAACGAGAAAAACACGAAATGTTTTACGAGTCTGTAGAGAAATGAAATTTCCAAGATGGAATGCAAAAGAAGTGGCGAGGAATTTATTTTTTGCCATGTAGGCATTCCATGAGTATCCTCGTTGAGCAAGGCTAGGAGGCCTGCGACTTTGGAGATGTCTAGGAAATTTGTCCTGAGATTTTTAATAACAGGAGGAATGTGTTTATGATTCGTTTAGCGACAATTGGTACTAATTTTATCACCGATTGGTTCATGGAAGGTGTTCAGGAGCTAGAGGAAATCAAATTGGTTGCGGTTTATTCAAGAAGTCTTCAAAAAGGAAAGGCTTTTGCGGCAAAATATCATGTAGATAAAGTATATGATAATTATGAAGAGATGGCTCAGGATTCAGAGATCGATGCAGTTTATATAGCAAGTCCGACGTATATGCATTATGCACATTCTATTACAATGATCAATTATGGAAAACATGTGTTATGTGAAAAACCGGTTTGTTCTAATAAAGAAGAGCTTGATCTTTTGATTCATGCGGCAAAAGAAAACAATGTTGTTTTTATGGA
This sequence comes from Anaerostipes sp. MSJ-23, assembly GCF_018918155.1. Classification (GTDB taxonomy): domain Bacteria; phylum Bacillota; class Clostridia; order Lachnospirales; family Lachnospiraceae; genus Anaerostipes. The sequence goes on along the minus strand of NZ_JAHLPY010000001.1, from coordinate 261,490 downwards.
GGCAATGAAAAATGTACATTCGCCTGGATTTCAAGCAATGAAAGATCATCTTCATAAACTTGGAACAATCCGAAGAGCAACAATCCAGTATTGTCAGTATTCATCTAGATATGATAAATTTAAAAATGGGATTGTGGAAAATGCATTTAATCCTAAACTTTCGAATGGAGCCCTGATGGATATCGGATCTTATGCGGTCCATTTTTTGGCTGCTTTATTCGGCAGACCAAAAAAAATTCTTTCGGACAGTATTTTCTTGGAAAATGGTGTAGATGGTGCTGGAAGTATTCTGGCTTCCTATGGGGATAAACAAGCAGAAGTTATTTATTCTAAAATTACAAATTCAGAACTTCCTACACAAATTCAGGGAGAAGATGGATGTATGGTGATTGAGGAATGTCCGATTTTAAAGAAAATTACGATTTATGGAAGAGATGGAAGTATGGAAGAGTTGTCTTTTGATTTCCGAGATAATCCAATGATTTATGAAACAAAAGACTTTATTCGTTTAATAAAAGAAGGAAATATAGATCACGAATTTTTACCATGGTCTGAAATGGAAATGGAGATTCTTGATGAAGTCAGAAGACAAAATCATATCGTATTTCCAGCAGATAAGATCAGAGAACAGTAAAGAAAGGAAATGAGAATGAGAAGAGCGATAATGACAGGCTGCATGATTCTTTCCATGGCTTTATGTGTAGGATGTGGAGCCAAGAAGAGCGGTGATACTGCAAAAAAAACGACAACAGAAGCAAAAAAAGAAGATAAGGTTTTATCAAAATATAAAGTTCCTAAAATTACAGGGGCCAAAAAGACAAAGCAGCTTGCGGATGCACAAAAGGGAGAAACGATCGCAACAATGAAGGTAAAAGGATATGGGCAAATGCGTTTTAAATTTTTCCTAAAAGAGGCACCGCTTGCAGTGAAAAATTTTGTGACTTTAGCGGATAATGGATATTATAATGGACAGAAATTTCATCGTGTTATGAATGATTTTATGATTCAGAGCGGAGATCCGACAGGAACAGGAAGTGGTGGAGAAAGCATTTGGGGAAAAGAATTTAAAAACGAAACAAGTGATAAACTACTGCCGCTTCGAGGATCTTTATGCATGGCAAATGCTGGGCAAGATACAAATGGAAGTCAATTCTTCATTGTTCAGGCAAAAGCAGATACTGCAAAAGAAGCGATTGAGACAGGAAGCATTGACTTGACAGATGCACAGAAGAAGTTGTTTGAGGAACAGGGAGGTTATCCTACGTTGACTGGAGGTTATACTGTTTTCGGACAAATGATCGATGGATATGATGTGCTTGATAAGATTGCAGTAGTTAAGACAAAAGATAATGGAAGTGGTGAGCAGAGTACACCAGCCAAAGATGTAATTATTGAGAAAATTACAATTGAAAATGCAAAATAAGCAGGTGATTTTATGTTGATAGTAGGACTTGATCCAAAGAAAAAAGAACCTTTATATCAACAAATTTATTATGGCATCCGGGAAGAAATTAAGACGGGTGCCATTCCTTTTGAAGCGAAGCTCCCATCATCTAGGCGATTGGCGAAACATTTGGATGTCAGCAGAAATACCGTTGATTTAGCCTATGAACAGCTAGTTGCAGAAGGTTATATTGAATCAAGGCCAAGAAGTGGTTTTTATGTTTGTAAAATAGAAGAATTAGCTTCACTTAATATTCCGGTAAAGATTAAAGAAGAACCAGTGCCAGTACAGGAAAAGATTCCATTTGATTTTTCGCCAGTCGGTGTAGATATGACACAATTTCCTTATCACATATGGAGAAAACTGTTAAAGGAAATTATGATCGATGATAATAGTGAATTATTTCAAAAAGGAGATCCACAGGGAGATTTTGAACTGCGGCAGGCAATTATGTATTATTTGAGCCAGTCAAGAGGAGTGCATGCGAGTACTGGTCAGATTGTGATTGGTGCTGGAATGGAAAATCTTTTATTTTTACTGCGTCAGGTATTGGGAAAGAATCAAATCATAGGAATTGAAAATCCGGTATATACAAATGCACATGGAATTTTAAAAGAACTGGAATTTCAAATTTGTCCAGTTTCCATGGATAAAGAAGGATTAAATGTTAAAAAATTAGAAGAAACAAAGGCGAATCTTGCTTATGTGACACCGGCACACCAATATCCAACAGGCGTTGTAATGCCAATTGGTCGTAGGGGACAGTTAATTCATTGGGCAAAGGAAAAGGAAGACCGCTATATTATAGAAGATGACTATGATAGTGAATTCCGCTATCATGGAAAACCTATCCCAGCTTTACAAGGATTGGATCAGAGTGACAAAGTTATTTATATGGGGACTTTTTCCAAAGCAATTGCACCAGCGATTCGTATCAGTTATATGGTATTGCCGAAAAGATTAATACCGGCTTACAAAAAGACTCTTGGTATTTTTTCTTGTGCAGTATCAAGAATTGATCAGAAAGTGCTGACTCTTTTTTTAAGAGAAGGGCATTTTGAAAGACATTTAAACCGAATGCGTAATATTTATAAAGAAAAGCATGATATTTTACTGGAATGTATGAAAGAGATGGGAAATATTGTTTCGGTCTCTGGACAGGGAGCCGGGCTTCATGTGATCACAGACTTTAAAATAGAAGAAACAGATCGTTTTGAAGAAGAGTTGAAGAAGCAGGGAGTTAGAATCTATCCACTTTCCCATTATTATATAGAAGGAAAACCTTTCAAAGAACAATATATTTTAGGCTTTACTAGAATGAAGAAAAACGATATTATAGAAGGAACAGGAAAAATAAAAGAAATACTTTCTAAGATAATAGAGAAATGAGGGAGACGGTATGTCAGAAGAAAAAAATAATCATGATGATCATGAGATTGAAGAAGTAAAACAGGAAGATGAAAAAAAAGAAATAGAACATTATTGTTACCTTTGTCATCGTCCGGAATCCATGACGGGAAAGATGTTAACACTTCCAAATGATATTTATATTTGTCCAGATTGTATGCAGAGAACATTAGATTCTATGGGAAATGGACAATTTGGTTTTATTGATGCAAGAAATTTGGATCTTGATAACCTGGATTTTACAAAAATCATGGGAGATATGCAGGGAATGCAGCCACAGCCTGCGTTAAAGAAAAAGAAGAAAGATAAAAAAGAAAAACAAGAATTAAATCTTAAAGATCTTCCTGCACCACATAAGATCAAAGCGATGCTGGATGAATATGTGATTGGACAGGATTATGCAAAAAAAGTAATGTCTGTTGCTGTTTATAATCATTATAAGAGAGTGGTTACAAACACGATGGATGAAATTGAAATTGATAAATCGAATATGTTAATGATCGGGCCAACAGGATGTGGAAAGACTTATCTTGTAAAGACATTGGCAAGATTATTAAAAGTGCCGCTTGCGATTACAGATGCGACATCTTTAACCGAAGCAGGTTATATTGGTGATGATGTGGAAAGCGTACTTTCAAAGTTACTGCAGGCTGCAGATAACGATGTTGAAGAGGCAGAACATGGAATTATTTTTATTGATGAGATCGATAAAATTGCCAAAAAACAGAACACAAATAGTCGTGATGTCAGTGGAGAAGCTGTACAGCAGGGATTATTAAAACTTCTAGAAGGTGCAGAAGTAGAAGTTCCAGTTGGAGCAACAAATAAAAATGCAATGGTTCCAATGACAACGATCAATACAAAAAATATTTTATTTATTTGCGGAGGAGCTTTCCCAAATCTTGAGGGCATCATTAAAAAACGTATGATGAAAAAGACTTCGATCGGATTTGGAGCAGATTTAAAAGATCGTTTTGATCAGGAAGAAAACATCATCGCCAATGTAACAAATGATGATTTAAGAGAGTATGGAATGATTCCAGAATTTATTGGAAGACTTCCAATGGTATTTACTTTGGATGGACTTACAAAGGAAATGCTTGTCAAAATCTTGAAAGAGCCAAAGAATGCAATTTTAAAACAATATCAAAAACTTCTAGAACTGGATGAAGTAAAACTAGAATTTGATGATGGAGCTTTGGAAGCCATTGCCCAGAAAGCTTTGGAGAAAAAAACAGGAGCTAGAGCCCTTCGCGCAATCATCGAGAAATTTATGTTGGATATTATGTATGAAATTCCAAAAGATGATTCTATTGGCCGTGTTGTAATTACGAAAGATTACATTGAAAACCATGGAAGTCCAGTGATTGAATTAAGAGATCAGTAAAATCAAAAAAATTTTTATAAAATAAAAAAAGTTGAGACATAACCTTCTTTTCGGTTGTATATATAACAGAAAGAAATGATTTTTCATTTTTTATGTATATAAAACCGAAGGGAGGTTTTTTATTTTTTGAAAACGAAAAAACAATAAGGAAAATGGGTAGGAATTTGAAAATAAAATAGAACGGAAAAAATGACAGCAGGCTTTTTAGGGTAGGAGAGTCTGACTGTCATTTTTATGTATAGGCGTTTGCTATGAAAAAAAGTTATCGTTTGATCAATGAATGGTTCAGGGCTGGTCATTTCCAAAAAGGATTGATAAAATAAAAGATAAGGAAAAGGAGGTTCGCGATGAATCAGGTAAAGTATTTAAAGGAACTGGCAGTTCGTTATCCAAATATCGCAGCTGCTTCAACGGAAATCATTAATCTTCAGGCAATTTTACATCTTCCAAAAGGAACAGAACATTATGTATCAGATCTTCATGGGGAATATGAAAAGTTCAGTCATATTGTCCGAAATGGTTCGGGGGCAGTAAGAAGTAAAATTGAAGATCAGTTTGGAAACACGCTGACAACAAAGGAAAAGAAAAATCTAGCGTCGGTCATCTATTATCCAGAGCAGAAAATGGATTTGATGGAAGAACAAATGACAAAAAACGAAATGATGGAATGGTATCATGTTACGATGATTCGTTTGGTACATATGGCAAGATTGACGGCAAGTAAGTATACAAGATCCAAAGTGCGTAAAGCAATGCCAAAAGAATTCTCTTATATTATGGAAGAGTTGATGACAGAGCATAGAACATTAGACAAAAAGGGATATGTGGAACAAATTCTTGAAACGATTATCACAACAGGAAGGGTGCGTCAGTTTATTGCAGCGATGGCACATCTGATTCAGAGGCTGACGATTGATCATTTGCATGTGATTGGTGATATTTATGATCGAGGACCAGGACCTCATAGAATTATGGATTGTATTATGAATTGTCACACGGTAGATATTCAGTGGGGAAACCATGATATTTTATGGATGGGAGCAGCATCTGGACATCCGGCATGTATTGCAAATGTTGTGCGTATTTGTGCGCGATATAATAATCTTGATGTGCTTGAAAATGGTTATGGAATTAACTTGATTCCTCTGGCCAGATTTGCTTTGGAGTGTTATAAAGATGATCCATGTGAACTTTTCCATGTGTCTGGGGAAGTATGTAAGGAAGATATTCGCGAAGAAGAATTGAATAAAAAAATGCATAAGGCAATTGCAATTATTCAGTTTAAGCTAGAAGGACAATTGATCAAGCGCCGCCCAGACTTTTTAATGGATGACCGTTTATTGCTTGATAAAATTGATTTGAAAAAAGGAACCGTTAAGATCAAAGGAAAAGACTATCCGCTAAAGGATACCAATTTTCCAACAATTGATCCAAAAGATCCATATAAGCTGACAAAAGAAGAAGAATATGTCGTAGATCATCTTGTGACAGCATTTAAATATTGCGCTCACTTAAATGAACATGTTCGTTATCTTTTTTCAAAAGGAGCTCTTTATAAAGTATGTAATGATATGCTTCTATATCATGGATGCGTGCCGTTGAATGAAGATGGAAGTTTTCGTCAAGTTGAAATTCAGGGAGTTGCTTACTCTGGAAAAAATTTATATGATGTGTTGGAACATCTTGCAAGGCAGGGATATTATGAAGAAAAAGATATGGAAGCTCGTGCTTATGGACAGGATATTATGTGGTTTATTTGGTCTAATGAGAATTCGCCAGTTTATGGAAAAGATAAAATGGCAACGTTTGAACGCTATTTCCTTGACGATGCGGCTGTAAAAGTAGAAAAGAAAGATTTCTATTATCGCTTAATTGAAGATGAAAAAGTAATCAATCAGATTCTAAAAGAATTTGGATTGAATCCAGAAACTGGAAAAATCGTCAATGGTCATATGCCGGTTGCGGTTAAAAAAGGAGAAAGCCCTATCAAATGTAATGGAAAATTGTTTATCATTGATGGAGGATTTTCAAAAGCTTACCAAAAAACAACAGGTATTGCAGGGTATACTCTTGTATCAAACTCTTATGGATTAAAGTTAGTCGCCCATGAACCGTTTAAATCAAGAGATGAAGCAATCAGAGAAGAAACGGATATTCATTCAGACACAATCGTTATTAAAAAAGTAACAAGAAGAAAATGTGTAGAAGATACGGATATTGGAAAAGAATTAAAAGAAAAAATAGCAGATCTTGAACAACTTTTATGGGCTTATCAGAAAGGTGTTTTAACAGAACAGTATTAATTTTTTAGTACATAAAGGAAATATGCAGGGCATATATTAAGTAAAAAAGAGGTTTGCATGGATTGCAAAGGCGTACCATCGAGTGAAGATTATTTTGAATTTATTGTAGAATATAGCACGATTATTGAGGATGTGAAAAAAAGATTTGCTACTGATTGTGTAATTCCAATCAGTAATCGTTTTTCTGTGGCGTATGTACCAAAAAAAGGACAAACGGTATTTCGGAGTAGCGATTATGAGTATAATTCGATTCCAAGGTGTTTTGGTTTGATGGACACTGCTGTTATGGAGGAAATAGGAGTTGCTCAGGTAAAAAGAGCTGGACTGGATCTTTCGGGAAGTGGTGTATTAGTCGGCATGATTGATACTGGAATTGATTATCAGAATCGTGTATTTCAATATGAAGATCAGTCATCAAAAATTTATTCTATCTGGGACCAAACCATTGAAAATGAAGAAGGAAAAGCAATTTTTGATTATGGGACAGAATATACAAAGGAAGAAATTGAGCAGGCAATTCAAAGCAAAGAACCATTCAAAGTGGTGCCTTCTACAGATACATCAGGACATGGAACTTTTCTTGCGAGCTTGATCGGTGGAAATCTTTCCGAAGAAAATGGATTTACAGGAGTTGCACCCGATGTACAATTGATTATAGTCAAGCTTCGCCAGGCAAAAGATTATTTGAAAGAATTTTACTGCTTGGATCCATCTTATGAAGCATATGCAGAGACGGATATGATGCTTGCCATTCGCTATATTACTCTTGTAGCGCAAAAGTTAAAAAAACCGATTGTATTGTTTATTGGAATGGGAACGAGCTTAGCTTCTCATTTAGGAACAGGTCCTTTGGATCAATATTTGTCAACGCTTGCACCGTTAAAAGGAACTGCCATTGTCGTTAGTGGCGGAAATGAGGGACAATCAAGGCATCATTACAGTGGAATTGTAACAGAAAATGCAAGTAGAGTGGAATTAAAAGTTGGACCATCGGAATATGGATTTACAGTAGAATTGTGGGGAATGCCGCCAAATGCTTTTTATGTTGACATTGAATCTCCATCTGGTCAGAGAACTGGAAGGATTGCAGGTGGACTAAGAGGACAGAGAGAAGTTAGTTTCCTTTTGGAAAAAACGAGACTGATCGTTGATTATTTTACGGTTGATGCGGTTGCAGGAGCGCCTGGAATCGTCATGCGGTTTCAACATCCAGCACAGGGAATATGGAATATTTATGTTACAGATGATCATATGGGAAGTCGAGAATTTGATCTTTGGCTTCCAATTTCTAATTTCCTTTCGGAAGATACTTTTTTTCTCGAATCAAATCCATTTAATAACTTAGTAGCACCAGGCAACGCAAGTGCATTGATTTGTGTATCAAATTATAATTCTAATAATGGTAGTATTTACATTGATAGCAGCAGAGGGTTTCCAAGAAATGCCATTCATCCAGATTTTGCAGCTCCTGGAGTTGAAATTCTAGGGGCACTTCCAAGAAATCGTTTTGGAAGAAAAACTGGAACGAGTGTATCGGGTGCCATTGTTGCTGGAATGGCGGCATTGATGCTGGAATGGGGATATGTTAAAGGAAATGACATTGAAATTAATACAACCAGAATTAAAAATTATCTCATCCGGGGAGCAAAAAGAGACGCTACAAAAACTTATCCAAATCAGGAATGGGGATTTGGAGCGGTAGACTTATATGAAACATTTTTAAAAATAAGGTAAGAAAGAAGAGAGGTTGCATCAATATTGTAACCTCTTTTCTTTGTTTGTCTGTATTACAGTCGGTATAATTCTTTTTTTAGGTGGAGAGAATTTAAGGTGACGAGCAAAAGGGAGCTAGTCATCATTCCCCATAAATATCCACGAATTCCATAAATAGGTATTACAAAAACAATAAATAAAATTTGAACAGTTAGGGAAATGCTATTATGAAATAAAGTTGCTTTTGTTTTTCCCATACCATTTAAAATACTGGCAAGAGTTCCAGAAAGATAAAGAAATGGGCATAAAAAAGAAAGAGAACGCAAATAATCACCACAGATAGTACTGCCAAAGACAAGCTGTCCGATCCATGGACCAAAAGTAAAGAAGCCAAAAAAGCCACAAAAACCAAGAAAGAGACAAAAGAAAACCGGGTAGCGTACAGCACGATATAAGAGTTTGTGATTCCCTTCTGTTTTGGCTGCAGATACTTTTGGAAGAAGCATAACAGATAGAGAACCTGTGATGGTGGATGGAAAAAGCAGGAATGGAAGGGTCATTCCAGTAAGAACTCCATAAATTTCCACAGCTTCATGCTGGTTTCCATAAAATCTGGTTAGCATCATTGGTATTAGAATGCTTTGTACACTTTGAAGGAGGGTGACAGAAAGAGCATTGCAGGTGAGAGGAAATCCAAGATCAAAGAGTTCACGAAAAAGAGACTCAGAGGAATCCCTTGAAGGTAAGGATGTTTTTTTTGAAAAAAAGTAAAAGAAGAGTGTAAAACAAAGAGAAATAAATTCTCCAATTACCATACCAGCAACAGCAATGAGTGCGGCAACGGGTAAACGGGCAAAGAAAGTGATAGAAATTAGAAAAATAGAGGCCACTCGTGCAATTTGCTCAATACAAAGGGAGAGCGCAGGAAGCTCTGAGTGTCCCATGCCGAGAGACCAGCTGTGGATACATGCTTTTATGCCAACCATTGGGAGAGCAATTACTGCAAGTTTAAGACACGGGATGCAGTCCGTTTCCTTTAAAAATGTTCGTCCAATTTCATCTGCAGTGAAAAAAATAAAAACAGAGAAAAAAACAGACAACATCATAGTAAAATAGACGGTGATTTTTAAAATTTTTCTAGCACTGGCTTCCTGTCCGGCAGCTTTTTTGGAAGCAACGATTTTGGAAAGAGCAGTCTGGAATCCTTGAAAACAAAGAGAGAAACCAACAAGATAAATAGGAAAAATAAGCTGATAAACTCCCATTTGGTGAGCACCAATTAGACCCGCCAGAAATATTCTATTATAGAAACCCATTAGGCGGGCAAAAAGGTTTGCTGTAATTAAGATTAAAGTGCCATGAATAAACGGTCCTGCCTTTTTCATAAACTTGCCTTTTCTTCTTTTTTTTATTGTATGAAAATAAAAAATAAGATATGCGGTATTTTGGTTGACAGTGCCGTTCTGGGATGATAAGATAACAAGGAAAATCCTAGTTAAACAGTCGGGATTGAGGTGAGTCAATGAAATTATCGACAAGAGGACAGTATGGATTACGGGCTTTGGTAGACATCGCAGTGCACAGTGAAGAAGGACCTGTAGCAATCAGTGTGATTTCCGTAAGACAGAATGTGACCGTGCGCTATTTGGAGCAGCTGCTCCCAAAATTAAAAAAAGCGGGAATTATTAAGAGTATTCGCGGAGCGCAAGGAGGTTACCTGCTTTCAGCCGATCCTGAGAGCGTTTCCGTAGGAGATGTTTTAAGAATCCTGGAAGGTGATATGAATCTAGTGGATTGCGCGGGACTGATCGGACAGGGAGAAGAATGTAAAGGTTCCAAATACTGTGTGACCAAGACCGTATGGAAAAGAATCAATGACAGCATTCAGGAGACAGTAGATTCTATCAGTTTGAGAGAACTGATGGATGATTTTAATAAAATACAGTTACATAAGAAAGATGATGAAACAGAAAGGTAGGAACCTGTAATTATGGGTAAATTAATTTATTTAGATCATGCAGCAACAACAGCAGCCAGACCAGAAGTCGTAGAAGCAATGCTTCCATATTTCACAGAAAACTTCTGGAATCCATCAAGTGTATACACACCAGCTTTAAATAACCGTAAAGTTGTAGATAAAAGCAGAGATATTATTGCGAAAAGTCTTGGAACAGATGCAGAAAATATTTATTTTACAGCCGGTGGATCCGAGTCTGATAACTGGGCTTTAAAGGCAACTGCTGAAGCATATCAGAAAAAAGGAAAACATATTATCACAAGTAAAATTGAACATCATGCAATTCTTCATACATGTGAATATCTTGAATCCAGAGGATTTGAAATCACATATATTGATGTAGATGAAAATGGTATTTTGAAATTGGATCAGTTAGAAGCAGCCATCCGCCCAGATACAATTTTAATTTCTGTGATGTTTGCGAATAACGAAATTGGAACCATTCAGCCAATCAAGGAAATTGGTGAAATTGCAAAGAAACACGATGTTATTTTCCATACAGATGCAGTTCAGGCATATGGACAGCTGCCAATTAATGTAGATGAATATCACATTGATATGTTAAGTGCCAGTGGTCATAAATTAAATGGACCAAAAGGAATTGGTTTCCTCTATATTCGTAAGGGATTAAAACTTCGTTCCTTTGTTCATGGTGGAGCACAAGAAAGAAAACGTCGTGCAGGTACAGAAAATGTAACTGGAATTGTAGGACTTGGAAAAGCCGTTGAAATTGCATTTTCTACAATGGATGAAAGAATTAAAAAAGAAACAGAGCTCAGAGATTACGCAATTGATCGTATTCTTTCAGAAATTCCTTATTGCCGTTTAAATGGAGATAGAAAGAGACGTCTTCCAAATAATATCAACATTAGTTTCCAGTTTGTAGAAGGAGAATCTCTGCTGATCATGCTTGATATGGCAGGTGTATGTGCTTCCAGCGGATCTGCATGTACTTCAGGATCCTTAGATCCATCTCATGTACTGCTTGCAATTGGACTGCCTCATGAAATTGCTCATGGATCTCTTCGTATGACACTTGGAGAAGAAACAACAAAAGAAGATATGGATTACGTTGTTGACAAATTAAAAGAAATCGTAGATCGATTAAGAACCATGTCTCCGCTTTACGAAGATTTTGTAAAAAAGAATAAATAAGAAAAATAGGAATATATCATAGAAAATAAAATCTCATTTACAAAGGAGATTGATCGGAAATATAGGAGGAAATAAAACGATGTACAGCGAAAAAGTTATGGATCATTTTCAGCATCCAAGAAATGTAGGAGAAATTGAAAACGCCAGTGGTGTTGGAACTGTTGGAAATGCAAAATGTGGAGATATCATGAGAATTTATCTTGATATCGATGATAATGGAATCATTCAGGATGTAAAATTTAAAACATTTGGATGTGGAGCAGCAGTTGCAACAAGCAGTATGGCAACAGAGCTTGTAAAAGGAAAGAATATTCAGCAGGCGCTGGAAGTAACAAATAAAGCTGTTATGGAAGCATTAGATGGTCTTCCACCAGTAAAAATCCATTGTTCTCTGTTAGCAGAAGAAGCAATTCATGCAGCATTGTGGGATTATGCAGAAAAGAACGGAATTAAGATTGAAGGTCTGGAAAAACCAAAGACAGATATCAGCGAAGGAGAAGAAGAGGAAGAATACTAGGAGTGATATTGTGAAAGAAAAGGTAGTTGTTGGAATGTCAGGAGGAGTTGACTCCTCCGTGGCAGCCTATTTGCTGAAAGAACAAGGTTACGATGTAATCGGAGTTACGATGCAGATCTGGCAGGAAGAAGAAGAGATTGTACAGCAGGAAAATGGCGGTTGTTGTGGACTTTCTGCGGTAGATGATGCCAGAAGAGTTGCAAATACCATTGGAATCCCTTATTATGTCATGAATTTCCGAAAAGATTTTAAGGAAAAAGTCATTGACTATTTTTGTGAGGAATATCTGAATGCGAGAACACCAAATCCTTGTATCGCTTGCAATCGGTATGTCAAATGGGAATCTCTTCTGAAACGATGCCTGGATATTGGTGCAGATTATATTGCAACCGGTCACTATGCACAGATTGTTCAATGTGAAAATGGACGATATGCACTTAAAAGATCCAAGACATTAAAGAAAGATCAGACCTATGCCCTTTATAATCTGACACAAAACCAGCTTTCGAAAACACTGATGCCAGTCGGACAATACTCAAAAGATGAAATCCGTCAGATCGCAGAACAGATTGGTCTTCCGGTAGCGCATAAACCAGATAGTCAAGATATTTGTTTTGTTGATCATGATTATGGAAGTTTCATTGAAGAAACAACAGGTATTTCGATTCCGAAAGGAAATTTTGTTGATACGGAAGGAAATATTTTAGGAAAGCATAAAGGAATTATCAATTACACGATCGGACAGAGAAGAGGTCTTGGGCTTTCATTAAAACAGCCAGGCTATGTAATTCGTGTAGATAAAGATACAAATGAAGTTGTTATTGGAACGAAAGATAAACTCTTTACAGATGTTCTTTATGCAACAAATGTAAACTTTATGCCAGTTGCTGGCATCGAAGGAGAGGTTCGCGTAAAGGCAAAAATTCGTTATAATAGTCCGGAAGTACCATGTACCATTTCTATGGATGGTGAAGACCGAATCAAAGTTGTCTTCGATGAACCACAACGCGCTGTAACACCAGGACAAGCTGTTGTATTTTATGATGGTGATCTGGTTGTTGGAGGTGCAACGATTGAAAAAGCAGTGAAACTGTAGACAATCAAAAGGAGAAAATTCATGTCAGTTTATTATGTATTACTGTCGTTTTTTGTATATGGATTTTTCGGATGGTGTACGGAAGTAGCTTATGCCGCGGTGAAACAACGCCAGTTTGTCAACCGCGGTTTTTTAAATGGACCGATTTGTCCAATTTATGGGCTAGGGGTTACGACCGTCGTTTTGTGCTTGAATCAATATAGAGGAAATTTGCTTTTGCTATATGTAGCTTCTGTAGTTTTGGTTACGGTATTAGAAGGATTAACCGGATGGCTCATGGAAAAAATTTTTCATGCCAGATGGTGGGATTATACAAAACAGCCATTAAATATTGGAGGATATGTTTGCCTTTTATTTTCACTCATCTGGGGTGTGGCATGTGTGATCATTGTGGATTTTATTCATCCAATCATTCTAAAAATCCTAATGTTTATGCCGCATATTGCAGGAAGTGTATTTCTTGCAGTTTTTATTCTTGTAATTTTGATCGATGTTTATGTAACAGCAGCATCAATCTTCCGAATGAATCGTCGTCTTGCTAAAATGGATGATATTGCGGAAGAATTACGTCGTATGTCTGATGAGATCGGTGAAAATATTTACTCCAGTGTGATGGAAGCATTAGAAAAACAGGAAGTATTAAAACTGAAATCAAAAGAGATGACGGAAGAAATGCAATTGCATGCAGAAGAATTGAAACAAAGATATCAGGATCTTTCTGCAATTGTGCAAAAGAAACATAAGAGATTATTAAAGGCATTCCCAAAATTGGATTCATCTATCCATAGGGAGGTATTAAATCGATTAAAAGATCGTATCAACCAAAGGAAAATCTAAAAAGAAGCGGCATTTTGCCGTTTCTTTTTTGTTAAAATATAATTTTTTACTTTTCTATGAAAACAAGGTATGTTACAATGGTAGAGTTAAATTTTCAACACGGCGGCGGTGGGCGGAGAGAGATCAGTATTCTTCGTTGACACGAGATCAAGCATGTTGATATGAGGCCGACATGTCAGGCTCCGTGAAATTACCGACGGTGAGTTGAAACAAGATATGTATGTAAAGATAGGAGTAGGAAAATGCTTAATTTTGTAAGGGGGTTCTGTATGGCCCTTGCAGACAGTGTTCCTGGAGTATCTGGTGGAACTGTCGCATTCTTATTAGGATTTTATGACAAGTTTATTACATCCCTGGATCATTTGATTTCCGGGTCAAAAGAAGAAAGAATCGAAGCACTGAAATTCCTTGTGCGAATTGGAATTGGCTGGGTCATTGGAATGGGAGCAGCCGTATCTGTATTGGCAAGTATTTTTGATGACAGAATTTATGAGATCAGTTCAGTGTTTCTTGGATTAATTATTTTTGCAATTCCATCGATATGGAAAGAAGAAAAAGATTCTTTGAAAGGAAAGTATCAAAACATTCCATGGGCGATTCTTGGAATTGTGCTTGTTGGGGCAATTACATATTTTAATCCGGTTTCTGGAAAAGGAATCAGCGTCAGCGTAGAACACTTAAGTATTTCGTTGGCTATCTATATTTTTGTAGTTGCGATGATTGCAATTTCAGCAATGGTCCTTCCTGGAATTTCCGGTTCTACAATGCTTTTGATTTTTGGACTTTATGTTCCGGTTATTTCTGCAGTAAAAGAAGTCATTCATTTGAATTTTTCTTATCTGCCAGTTATGATTATCTTTGGATGTGGTGTTTTAACGGGAATCGCACTGATTATTAAGATAATCAAAAATGCATTGGATAAACATCGTTCACAAATGATCTATTTTATCATTGGAATGATGATCGGCTCTTTATATGCGATCGTTATGGGGCCAACGACATTGGAGCATACGAAAGCTGCTATGACGATTCACACATTCCATCCAGTATTTTTTATTATTGGAATTGTAATCATTTTTGTATTAGAGAAAATTAAATCTATTTCAGAAAATTAGAAAAAATCAAGAAAGAAGTACATTTTTATGGTGAAAATGTGCTTCTTTTTTTCTATATAATGGAGATTCACAGTTTCATCATATTCCTATGCTATAATAAAAAAATAAAAAATGGACTTTTTGCAGGAGGAATCTTACAATGAATGATTTAAAAATATTAGTCGTTGATGACGAGAGCAGAATGCGTAAGCTTGTCAAGGACTTTCTTACAAGAGCTGGATATCAGGTTTTAGAAGCTGGAGATGGTGAAGAGGCAGTGGATGTCTTTTTTGGAACAAAGGGAATTGATCTGCTCGTGTTAGATGTTATGATGCCGAAAATGGATGGCTGGGAAGTGGTAAAAGAGATTCGTAAAGTATCAAAGGTGCCTATTATCATGCTAACAGCCAAAGATCAGGAACAGGACGAATTACAAGGATTTGAACTTGGTGTGGATGAATATATTTCCAAACCGTTTAGTCCTAAAATTCTTGTTGCAAGGATCGAGGCAATTTTACGAAGAACCAATCAGCTAGAAGATGAAAATATTGAAGCTGGAGGAATTGAGATGGATCTTGGAGCTCATCATGTGTCCGTAGATGGAAAGAGTATTGAATTAAGCTATAAAGAATTTGAATTGCTTCAGTTTTTTATGCAAAATGAGGGAAGAGCTTTGACAAGAGAAAACATTTTAAACCAGGTATGGAATTATGATTATTTTGGAGATGCTCGTACCATTGATACACATGTAAAGAAATTAAGAAGTAAACTTGGGAAAAAAGGAAAATATATTCATACGATCTGGGGTATGGGATATAAATTTGAGGTTGAATAACATTGAAAAGTCGAGTGTTTAAAAAACAAACAATACAAATGAAGATGACGATGATGTTAATCATCATCTTAGGGGCAACGATTCTTTGTTCTGTTGGGATCAATCTTGTAATGTTAAAGCCATATTATACAATGAAAGAGAAAAAAAATATTAAAGAAGCTTACCAGAAGCTGAAAGTAATTTTTAAGGCAGACACGATTGATACAAAGGATATCGATAAAGTGCGAAATCGATATAATTATCGCATTTTGATTATGAATCCATCCAGTAATATTGTTTATTTCTCAGAAGGAGAAAAAAGCAGTCTGTATAAAGGAATGGAAAACATTTTAAAAAAAGCCGATCAAATAGAGAGTCAGATCAAAGAGAAAGGATACGGTGTCATTACAAACAGTAGCAAAGAGATGGGAACAAGTATTAACCTTCTTGGAACACTGGATCAACAATATGTTGTTTTGATCAGTACACCGATGGAAAGTATCCAGACGAGTGCAAGATTGTCAGGAAGATTTACGGCTTATGTTGGTATTTTTCTTGTACTTGGCGGTGGCGTTGCTATGTATATTTTCAGCAGACGTTTTACCAGACCAATCGAAGAGATGGCAAATGCAGCGAATCGAATGTCAAATCTTGATTTTGATGTGAAAATTGAAAATATTGAAGACGATGAACTCGGAAGGCTTGGGCGAAGTCTGAATGAGTTATCTAGAAAATTGGAATTGACAATTTCAGAGTTAAAAACGGCAAACAACGAATTGCAGCAGGATATCCAACAAAAAGTTCAGATCGATGAAATGCGAAAAGAATTTTTATCCCATGTATCTCATGAATTAAAAACTCCGATTGCTCTTATTCAGGGATATGCGGAAGGATTGAAAGATAATATTTTTGATGATGAAGAAAGTAAAAATTTTTACTGTGAGGTTATTACGGACGAGGCAAGAAAAATGAATCGTATGGTTCAAAAGCTTCTAACGCTAAATCAAATCGAATTTGGAAATAATCAGGTGGAAATGGAACGATTTAATATTACAGAACTCATCCAAAACATGATCAATTCGAACCGCATTTTAATGGAAAAGGAAGGGGTTCGCGTAGAATTTTCTGAGGATGATGTTCATGTATGGGCAGATGAATTTATGATAGAGGAAGTTGTCAGCAATTACTTAAGCAATGCTAGAAATCATGTTAGTAAAAATGGTGTGATTCGTGTTCATTACAACCGTCATGGAGATAACTTAAGAGTTAATGTTTACAATACAGGAAAACATATACCAGAAGAAGATCTGGATAAACTTTGGGTCAAATTTTATAAGGTAGATAAAGCAAGGACGAGAGAATATGGTGGAAGTGGAGTTGGTTTGTCGATCGTAGAAGCCACAATGAAAGCTCATGGAAAAGATTATGGAGTTTCGAATGTTGAGGGTGGCGTGGAATTCTATTTTGAGGTAGAATTAGATAAAAAATGTGAAGTAAAGGATAAGGTAGAAGTATGTTAAAAGATTATGAAAAACAGATCAAAGATGCGGACCTAGTACTTGTTGGTATCGGAAAGGAACTCCATGCGAAAAAACTGATCCAGTTTGAAAAGGAAATTACGAATCCAAATTATCAAAAATTGCTTGGAAAAGATGATGAAAAATCCCAATGGATGAGAACAGTATATGAGAGAGATTACCTTTTAAAACTCGGAGGAGTTGATTATTTTCAGCCATTAGAAGAAGTCTTGGAAGGTAAAAATTACTTTGTAATCACAAGCAATGATGATGGTCTTATTTATCATTCAAAGTTGGATAAAGCAAAAATCACAGCACCGTGTGGAAATGGAGATTTCTTTCAATGCAGTAAGCCATGCGATGAACAGCTCTATCCAGCAAATTTGGGACTTGCCGATCTAATCAAATATTATGAAGAAACAGGAATCATTGATTCCTTGGAATGTCCAAAATGTGGACAACCTTTAATTTTTAATGTTCGAACCGAAGAGACAAAGAGTGTTTATGTTGAAGGCGCCTATTTAAATTCATGGGCAAATTATACAAAATGGTTACAAAAGACTTTAAATAAGAAGCTTTTTATATTAGAATTAGGAGAAGGATTTGAAACTCCAAGTCTGTTCCGTTGGCCGTTTGAAAAAATGGCATTTTATAATGAAAAGGCAACATTTGTAAGGGTACATAAATCTCTTTATCAAATGGGAAAAGAGCTGAAAGGAAAAGGAGAAGCCATCGCCATGGACAGCAAAGAGTTTCTTGGCAACGAAAGATAGGACAGGAGGATAGAAAAAGTGATTGCAATTATCGATTACGATGCAGGAAATATCAAAAGTGTAGAAAAAGCGCTGAATTTTCTTGGAGAAGAAGCTATTATCACAAGAGACAGAGATGAAATTTTAAAAAGTGATAAAGTTATTTTGCCAGGAGTTGGGGCCTTTGGAGATGCAATGGAAAAGCTTCACCAGTATGGACTTGTGGAAACAATACAGGAAGTTGTGAAAAGAGAAATTCCATTCCTTGGAATTTGTCTGGGACTTCAGTTAATGTTTGAAAGCAGCGATGAGGCACCTGGGGTCAAGGGACTTGGCCTGCTGCCAGGAAAAATTTTAAGAATTCCAAAACAAGGTGATTTAAAAATTCCACATATGGGCTGGAACAATATTAAAATAAAAGAAGGAGCGAAATTATTTCAAGGACTTGAGCAAGATCCATATGTATATTTCGTACATTCTTATTATTTGAAAGCGGATGACGAAGACATTGTAGCAGCAACCACACAATACGGAGTAACCATACACGCTTCCGTAGAAAAAGGAAATATCTTTGCCTGTCAATTCCATCCGGAAAAAAGCAGCACGGTAGGATTACACATATTGAAAAATTTTGTTTCGTTATAGGAGGACTGGCATGCACACAAAAAGAATCATTCCATGTCTAGATGTAAAAGCTGGACGTGTCGTAAAAGGAGTAAATTTCGTAAACTTAATTGATGCAGGAGATCCTGTTGCAATCGCAGCAGCCTATGATAAGGCAGGAGCCGATGAACTTGTTTTTTTAGATATTACTGCATCTTCTGACGCAAGAAATATTATGATCGATATGGTAAGAAAAGTAGCAGAAACGGTTTTTATCCCATTTACTGTTGGTGGAGGAATCCGTACCGTTGATGATTTCAAAGCCATCCTACGAGAAGGAGCCGATAAAATCTCTATTAACTCCTCAGCAATCAATACCCCAAATCTCATCAATGATGCAGCCGACAAATTTGGAAGTCAATGTGTCGTTGTCGCAATCGATGCAAAAAAAAGAGCCGATGGTTCTGGATGGAATGTATATAAAAATGGTGGAAGAATCGATGTTGGGCTAGATGCTGTGGAATGGGCAATGGAAGCCAATCGTCGTGGCGCCGGAGAAATTCTCCTAACAAGTATGGACTGCGACGGAACAAAAGCTGGATATGACAATGAACTGACAAGAACCATCGCAGAAAATGTGGACATTCCAGTGATCGCATCCGGAGGAGCAGGAACAAAAGAACACTTTTATGATACTCTAACCGAAGGAAAAGCAGATGCCGCACTAGCAGCATCACTGTTTCACTTTAATGAGTTGAAGATTTCTGATCTGAAGGAATATCTGGATCAGAGAGGGATTAGTGTTAGACGATAAGAGAATGGATGATACGAAAGTGGAAGGGAAAATAAAATGAGTATCAAAACACAAAAAGCAGAAGAAAACCATCAAAAAGGCTATAACTGTGCACAGGCAGTGGCATGTGCATTTTGCGAAGAATGTGGAATCAGTGAAGAAATCATGTTTCGAATGATGGAGGGACATGGGCTTGGCATGGGATGTATGGAAGGAACTTGTGGAGCTATTACCGGAGCGGTTGCTGTGATCGGAGCATTAAAGAGTGCAGCGAATCTTGAAAAACCAACATCCAAAGGAGCGACTTACAAGTTAGCCGCAGAATTGGTGGAAAGATTTCAGGAAAAAAATAAAGCAACGATTTGTAAAGATCTAAAAGGTGTTGAGACAGGGAAAGTCTTAAGAGCCTGTCCAGGATGTATCGAAGATGCAGCAGCAATTCTGGAAGAAATTTTAAAAGAAAATTAAAAAAGAAAAATTCAGCCAATGGTATGAGAAAGACTCAAAACCAGATGGCTGAATTTTTTTATTTCATGTTGAAAGAAAATGAATTGCAATTTGCAGTTATTCCATATTTTTCTCTGCTGCAGAAAGCATGAGTTTGATTCGATTGATCTGATTGACTTCGCTGGCTCCAGGATCATAATCGATGGCTACGATATTTGCTTCAGGGAATGCCTGACGGATTTCTTTAATAACACCTTTTCCAACAACATGGTTTGGAAGACAGGCAAATGGCTGTGTACATACGATATTTGGAGCACCGCTGTGGATCAATTCTACCATTTCACCAGTCAGGAACCATCCTTCTCCTGTTTGATTTCCGATCGATACAAAAGGCTTTGCGTAGGAAGCCAAATCTTTGATATAGGCAGGTGGTTCAAAACGATGACTTTTGGCTAATTCTTTTCGTAAAGTCTGGCGGTAGCGTTCAACAAGCCAAATTGCAGAGTTGCTGACCATTGCTGATTTCTTTGATTTTCCGAGATAGCGGTATTTAAAGTTGCTATTATAGAAGCTGTACATAAAGAAATCAAGTAAATCAGGGACAACAGCTTCAGCACCTTCGCGTTCCAGAAGTTCTACTAAATGGTTATTAGCATCCGGAAGGAATTTTACAAGGATTTCCCCAACAATTCCAACGCGAGGTTTTTTGATATTCTTTAGTGGAATCCGGTCAAAATCATGAATAATTCCGCGAATATTTTTTTGGAAAGTAAAGAAATTACCTTTTACAATATCGCGTTTACACTTGGCAGCCCAGCGTCTATGTAATTTATTTACAGATCCTGGTTTTGCCTCATAAGGTCTTGTATGGTAAACCGTTCTCATAAAGACATCACCGTAGATAATCGCCTGTACGGCACGATTTAACAAACCTGGTGTAAATGTAAATCCACTATTTTTTTCAATTCCCTGGGCGCTTAATCCGACAACAGGAATATATCCATAACCTGCTTTTTCAAGAGCACGGCGGATAAAACTAATATAGTTGGTTGCACGGCATCCACCACCGGTCTGAGAAATAACAAGTGCGATTTTGCGCGTATCATATTTTCCAGAAAGCAATGCATTCATCAGCTGTCCAATGACAATCAAAGAAGGATAACATGCATCATTGTTTACAAATTTTAATCCTGTATTGACATCATCCATGCCGCCTTGTTGTAAAACTTTTACATTATATCCACAGGCTTTTAAGGCAGGCTCCAGAAATTCAAAATGAATTGGAGACATCTGTGGTACCAGAAGTGTATAGTCTTTACGCATTTCTTTTGTGAATTCTACACGCTTAATTGCCGGTGATACTGGTTTTGGTTCAATCTTATGTTTTTTACGAACACGGACGGCACTAATTAAGGAACGAATACGAATTCTTGCAGCACCTAGGTTATTAACCTCATCAATTTTTAATACCGTATAGATGCGTCCGGATTTTGTTAGGATATCCTTAACGGTATCGGTTGTTACGGCGTCCAGTCCGCATCCGAAGGAATTTAGCTGGATCACTTCTAACTGTTTGTTTGCTTTTGCATAGTTTGCAGCAGCATACAATCTGGAGTGATACATCCACTGGTCTTGTACATTTAATGGACGTTCGACCTTAGACAGATGTGAAATGGAGTCTTCAGTCAAAACGGCAATTCCGTAAGAGTTAATCAGTTCTGGAATACCATGATTGATTTCAGGATCAATATGATATGGACGTCCGCATAAAACAATTCCGGTGCGGCCAGTTTCTGCGAGGTAAGCAAGTACGTCTTCTCCTTTTTTGCGAATGTCATCACGAACCTGTGCAAGTTCTTTATAAGCTTTTGTAACGGCACGATTGACTTCTTCAGCATTTAAGTCATAATGAACATTTAATTCTTCCAGAAGACGTGATTTTAAAGCTTCCTCATTATCCAGTGCAAGGAATGGATTCATAAAGTTAATGTGTTCGGTTTCTAATTCTTCCATGTTGTTTTTAATATTTTCTGCATAGGAAGTAACAATCGGACAATTATAGTGATTATTTGCCCCTTCTGTTTCATCACGTTCATAAGGAATGCAAGGATAGAAAATATCTTTGATTCCACGCTTAATTAACCACATAACATGTCCATGGGCTAATTTTGCTGGGTAACATTCGGATTCACTTGGGATGGATTCAATACCAAGTTCATAAATCTTGCGGGAAGATTCCGGAGAGATTACGACACGGAATCCAAGGTCTGTGAAGAATGTATACCAAAATGGATAATTTTCATAAATATTTAAAACTCTTGGAATACCAATCACACCACGAGTTGCTTTTTCTTCGGAAAGCGGTTCGTAGTCAAAGGTACGATGAAGTTTAAAATCATAAAGGTTTGGCACATGATCAGCATTTGGCTCTTTTCCAACTCCTCGTTCGCAGCGGTTACCGGTAATATAACGGCGTCCGTTAGAAAATTTATTGATTGTTAAGAGGCAGTGATTTGTACAACCTTTACATCTTGTCATGGAAGTATCGACGCTCATAGCAAAGATTTCTTCCATTGGAAGCATAGAAGTTTTCATACCTTTTTCATAGCGCTCTCTAGCAATTAGTGCAGATCCGAATGCGCCCATGATACCGGCAATATCTGGACGGACTGCATGACAGCCAGAAATACGTTCAAAGCTTCGTAAAACGGCATCATTATAAAAAGTACCGCCTTGTACAACGATATGTTTTCCAAGATCGGAAGGATCGGTAAGTTTAATTACTTTGTAAAGAGCATTTTTAATAACGGAGTAAGCAAGTCCGGCGGAAATATCACCAACGCTTGCGCCTTCTTTTTGTGCCTGTTTTACTTTAGAGTTCATAAATACCGTACAACGGGACCCAAGATCAATTGGATGTTCTGCAGTTAAAGCAACTTTGGCAAAATCTTGTACGGAGTGATTTAAGGATTTTGCAAAGGTTTCAATAAAGGAACCACATCCAGAAGAACAAGCTTCATTTAACTGCACGTCATCAACAACTCCGTTTTTAATACGGATGCATTTCATATCCTGTCCGCCAATATCAAGGATACAATCAACTTCAGGATCAAAGAAAGCAGCCGCATAATAATGAGCAATCGTTTCCACTTCTCCAAAATCAAGGTTTAAGGCAGCTTTGATCAAATGTTCTCCATAGCCGGTTGAGCAAGAAGAAACAATGGTTGCAGTTTCAGGCATTTGTTCATCAATTTGGTGAAGTGCTTCTACAACTGCATGAAGAGGGCTTCCATTGTTGTTATTATAATAACTGTATAAAAGTTCACCGTTTTCTCCTGCAAGAGCAACTTTTGTTGTTGTTGAACCGGCATCGATACCAAGATAACAGTTTCCTTTGTATGTAGATAAATCACCACGTTTTACGATATGGCGGTTATGATCTTTAACAAAACGTTCATATTCCTGCTGGCTTGAAAACAGTGGTTCCAGACGTTCTACTTCCTGCTTGAGCTGGATTTTTCGTTCAAATTGTTTTAAAAGATGAGAAAAATCAGTAGTGACATCTTCTTTTGCGTTTAAAGCAGCACCAACGGCTGCAAACAGATGAGAATGTGTTGGTGCGATAATTTCATCATCTTTTAAATTTAATGTACGGATAAAGGCATTTTTTAGCTCTGTAAGGAAATGAAGAGGACCTCCAAGGAAGGCTACATTTCCACGGATTGGTTTTCCGCAGGCAAGACCGCTGATGGTCTGGTTAACAACAGCCTGAAAAATAGAAGCGGCAAGATTTGGTTTTGTTGCCCCTTCATTAATCAATGGTTGAATATCTGATTTTGCGAATACACCACATCTGGCAGCAATCGGATAGATTGTGTCATAATCTTTTGCATATTCATTCAGTCCTGCGGCATCTGTTTGCAGCAGAGAAGCCATTTGATCAATAAAGGAACCGGTTCCACCTGCACATACACCGTTCATTCTTTGATCAATACCATGTGTAAAGTAAATGATTTTTGCATCTTCCCCGCCAAGTTCGATGGCAACGTCAGTATGTGGAGCGTAATCCTGCAATGCTGTGGATACACACACAACTTCCTGACAGAAAGGTATTTCTAAATATGATGATATAGAAAGACCACCGGAACCTGTTACGGTCGGAGCAAAGGTTGTTTCTCCTATCTGGTCTTTTGCTTTTCGTAATAAGGAAGCTAAAGTTTCCTGAATTTTTGCAAAATGTCGCTGGTAGTCGGAGAAAAGTATATTATGTTGTTCATCGATCACAGCAACTTTAACGGTTGTTGAACCGATATCAATTCCTAATCGTTTCATCTTTTCGTATACCTACTTTCTAAATTTGCATTTTTGCATTACTACTTATTATATATAAAATCGTTGGGTTTTGTAAATAGGGAATATTATTATTTTTTTTGGTGAAAATAATGGAAACAAAATGATGTGATGGCATAGTCTATAAAAAAAGCAAAGGAAAGAAAAATGACAGATCAAAATAGTTGCAGAGGCAGTGTCTATGTGGTAAAAGAGAGGGATACATTGTATCAGATTGCAGTAAATTATGGGATCCGTGTCAAAGATATTATGAGACATAATCCATTTGTAAATGTATATGATCTTCAAGTTGGTGATGAATTATGTATTCCAGGATATACACCCGTTATCTCAGGAGCAGTTGTTCCATATGTGGTAAAAGAAGGGGATACCATTGTTGAGATAGCAAAAACTAACAAAACAACAGTAGAAAATTTAGCAAAAACTAACAAAAAAATTAGGAAATTGACCCTACCAGTTGGTACAGTACTGTTAATTGACAAAGCAAATTGAGTTATTTATAATGGAAGAAAGCGCGCAGAAAAAATTTTAAGGAAGGGAGAACCGGGATGATTAAGTATTACCGCACCATGGATAATCAAATTAACGAAGTCAGTGAAACAATAGAAGGTTCTTGGATATCGTTAATTCATCCGACAGCTTCTGAACTGGTGCAGATTTCCAGAGAACATAAGATTGACCTTGATCATCTTAAGGCTCCTCTGGATGAGGAAGAACGTTCCCGTATTGAGGTGGAAGATGATTATACATTGATCATCGTGGATATTCCTGTGACGGAAGAGCGAAAAGAAAAAGAATATTTTGTAACAATCCCATGTGGTATTATTTTAACAAATCAGGTGATTATTACGGTATGTCTTGTAGAAACACCGGTTCTGATGGATTTCCGAGATGGAAAAGTGAGAAATTTCTGGACATTTAAACGGACAAGATTTATTCTTCAGATTCTTTATCGGAATGCATCCCTTTATCTTCAATATCTGCGTTCGATTGATAAAAAAAGTGATGAAGTAGAGAAAAAACTTCATATTTCTACAAAAAATCAAGAATTGATTGAACTTTTAGAGTTAGAAAAGAGTTTGGTTTATTTTTCCACATCCCTTCGTGGAAATGAGCTGGTTTTGGAAAAGCTTTTAAAAATTGAAAAA
Organism: Anaerostipes sp. MSJ-23; assembly: GCF_018918155.1. GTDB lineage: Bacteria > Bacillota > Clostridia > Lachnospirales > Lachnospiraceae > Anaerostipes. The sequence continues at coordinate 236,096 of NZ_JAHLPY010000001.1, read as the reverse complement.
ATTAAACAATATCCAGAAGATGAGGAATTGTTGGATGATGTTATTATCGAGAACAAACAGGCAATTGAGATGTCAGATATTTATAGCAATATTTTAAGCGGAACAATGGATGCCTATGCATCGGTTATTTCTAATAATCTGAATATTGTCATGAAAGTTTTGGCAGTGATTACAATTGTTATGTCAATTCCAACAATGATCGCAAGTTTCTGGGGCATGAATGTCCCGGTACCTATGGCAGACAAGCCTTATGGTTTTGCGGTTTTGATTGTTGCTTCTGCAATCTTAACTGTGATTGGTGGTATTGTATTAGGAAAAAAGAAAATGTTTTAGGAAAGGTTTGATATGTGGTTAAATAAACTGGAAGAAAAGTTTGGAAAATATGCCATACCGAATTTGCCGAAGATTATCGTATTGCTATATGCAATCGGATTTGTTCTTGAAAGACTCAATCCGAATATGTACGAAATGCTGGCACTGAACCCTTATTGGGTTCTTCATGGACAGGTATGGAGAATTATTACCTTTCTTTTGATTGCACCAAGCAGTAATTTAATTTTTATTATTTTTGTGTTATTATTTTATTATTCAATCGGTTCTTCGCTGGAACAAGTGTGGGGAAGCTTCCGGTTTAATATGTATTATTTCATTGGAGTGTTAGGAACAATCCTTGGAGCGTTCCTTACATATGCAGTGCTGCATTTTTCTCAAGGGGATATTGCGGCTTCTGCAGTATATATGGACACATTTTATCTAAATATGACGATGTTTTTAGCGTATGCCATGATGTTTCCAGACATGCAAGTATATCTTTACATGATTGTTCCGATCCGTGTGAAATGGCTTGCTTATCTAGATGGGATTTATCTTTTGTATATTTTCTTATCGTCAGGAATTACAGCATATGGTATTTCGGTAAAAGTATCAGTTATAGCGGCAATGTTGAATTTTCTTCTATTTTTCTTTTCTATGAGGCGGATTCGCAACAGAGGTGCTTCTTTTGCAAGAAAAGCTGCGGCAAAGAAAAAAATGGTGAAGGGATCGTCTTCTTTTGCAAAAAAGAAAGACGGGGCTATGCATGAATGTGCAGTTTGTCATCGTACAGAATTAGACGATCCAACACTTGAATTTCGATATTGTTCAAAATGCAATGGGGATTATGAATATTGTCAAGATCATTTGTTTACCCATAAGCATGTGAAAAAGTGAGTCATTAACATTGATATATATATGAGGTAAAAGGAGATTATTATGCTAACGAAGAAGACAAAAATTATTTGTACTATGGGTCCGGCAACGGATGATGATGCTGTATTAAAACAGCTGATGATAGAAGGTATGGACATTGCACGTCTGAACTTCTCTCATGGTGACCACGAGGAACAGTTAGGAAGAATCAAAAGAATCAAAAAATTCAGAGAAGAGCTTGGATTACCAATTGCTATTCTTCTGGATACAAAAGGACCAGAAATTCGTACAGGATTACTGGAAACAGATGATGACGTTGAATTAAAAACAGGAGAAGAATTTACTCTGACAACAAGAGACGTAAAAGGAACAGATAAAATCGTAAGCATTACATACGATGAACTTCCTCAGGACGTTGAAGCAGGAAACACAATCTTAATCGATGATGGTCTGATTGGTCTTGAAGTAAAAGAAATTAAAGACGGAACAGATATCGTATGTAACATTGTTAATGGAGGAATGCTTGGAAGCCGTAAAGGTGTTAACGTACCGAACGTAAGAGTAAATCTTCCATCAATTACAGAAAAAGATAAAAATGATATTGAATTTGGTCTGGAAAATGGAATTGATTATATCGCAGCATCTTTCATCCGTAATGCAGACGCTGTAAAAGAAATCAAAGAAATCATCGGAGCACATAATATGCATGTTGGTGTTATTTCTAAGATTGAAAACGTAGAAGGTGTAGAAAACATTGATGCGATCATCGATGCTTCTGATGGTATCATGGTTGCACGTGGTGACCTTGGTGTTGAAATTCCTGCAGAAGAAGTACCATTTATGCAGAAAGCAATCATTAAGAAATGTAACAATGCTTTCAAACCAGTTGTTACAGCAACACAGATGTTAGATTCTATGATCCGTAACCCACGTCCTACAAGAGCTGAAGTAACAGACGTTGCAAACGCAATTTATGACGGAACAGATGCAATTATGTTATCTGGTGAAACAGCAAAAGGAAAATATCCAGTAGAAGCTGTTCGTATGATGAACCAGATCGCTATTTCTACAGAAATCCATCTGGATTCTAAAGTAAGAGACTTCCGTTCTATCTATGTACACCGTGGAATTTCTGCAGCAGTTGCTTACTCAGCAGTACAGACTGCACATAACATTAATGCAAAATGTATTCTTGCATCCAGCATGTCCGGATTTACAGCAAGAATCGTATCAAAATTCAAACCAGATGCACAGATCATTGGTTTATCACCAGATGAAGCAATTGTTCGTAAAATGCAGTTATACTGGGGTGTTCGTCCATTCCTGTCTCATAAAGCAAAATCAACACAGGAACTTCTGGATGAAGCAACAGAGATCGTAATGGATGCAAAACTTGCAGAGAAAGATGACGTATTGGTACTGACAGGAGGAGGTCCTGCAGATCACCGTGGAAAAGGCGTTACAAACATGCTGAAAGTTGTTAAAATTGGTGAATAATCGACAAGATTATATGATAAAATGGGGATGTAGCAAATACATCCCCATTTTTTTTAACAGGTGAAAATCAATGAAAATAGCGAAAAATGTATACATAACAGAAATTTTAAAACCGATACAGGAACGAATATTACAAAAGATAAAGAATAAAAAAAGCATTCCTAAAATCTATTGCATCACACTTCCTTTATGGAAGTCAGCGTTTTTGGAGATCTATGAGTATGCACAGTTGCTTTCTGATTTTTATGAGTCAGAAGATTTTACGATTGTTGGGATTGCTGCCAGTCAAGAAGATGCTTTTGTTTTATTAAGACGGATATTGGATGATTTGTCAGAATGTGATATGATAAATAAAGTAGCAACTTATTTTTGTGGAGAAGATTTATGAGTATCGTATTAAGTGTCTTATGTTTCATATTGAAAATCATTGGAATTGTCATTTTAATTCCGATCCTTCTTCTTCTTTTGTTTTTGATTCTGCCAATTTCTTATCGGGCAGAAGGCTCTTATTATGAAAAAAAGCCAACATTTCAAGGAAGAGTTCGATGGTTTTTTATTTGGGCAAGAATTTCTTACGAAGAAGATCTCTCTTTTTGGATTCGAATACTCGGTATTCCAATTTATCACAACAATCCAGAAAAATGGTCTGTTTTTGGAAGACAAAAAAAAGATGTTGTAGTAAAAAAGAAAAAAAAGACAACGATTTCAGAGAAGAAAGAACCACCTATGGAAAAGAAAAAAGAAAAAGAACCGATGGTGGCCGTTTCTTCAGAAGAAGAAAAAAATACACAGGATGTTTTAGAACTTACATGGGATGAGCCTTTGGAACAGGAGGATCAAAGAGAGGTTTCTGAAAAAAAGGAAGAGCAAAAAGAGAATCCAATAGAAAAAATTCGTGTTTTCTTTCAAAATCTTTATAAAAAAGCAAAAAATTTATTTGAAAAATTGAAAAAAATAGTCGTCAAGATTGGAACAATCAAAGGCTTGCCAGAAGATGAAAAAATATGTGCGGCTTTTTTTAGAGTAAAAAGTTATGCTTTTAATGTATTGCGGTATTTGATACCTCAGAAATTAGAAGGAGAAATTACTTTTGGACTGGAGGATCCTGCCCAAACAGGGAAAATTCTTGGATGGCTTGCTATGGGAATTCCTCTTTACGGGGATCATCTTGATATTAATCCTGATTTTACAGGAAAGGCTTTCGAAGGGCATATCCTTATAGCGGGAAGAATCAGGCGTTATAAGATTTTGCGTCTGTTATGGAAAATATATAAAGACAAAGATTTGATCAAGCAAAAAGACCGTGTGATCAGTATAATAGGAGGTTGATTATGGGGAAAGAAAATTTTAGTGATACAGTCCATTCTCTTTTTAATGGAATGGAAGGTTTCATGACATCAAAAACAGTGGTAGGAGAGCCAATTTATATTAAAGATACCATTATTCTTCCGCTGGTTGATGTATCTTTTGGTATGGGTGCCGGAGATATGAGTGGCGATAAAAAAAGTAGAAGCGGCGGAGGAATTGGAGGAAAATTGACACCAAGTGCGGTTCTTGTCATTCGCAATGGGCAGACAAAGCTTGTAAATGTCAAAAATCAGGAAACAATTGTAAAGCTTCTTGATATGGTTCCAGATGTGATTGATAAGTTTACAAACAAAGAAGAAACACTGGAAGATATCGTAGATGATCTGGAAAAAGAGTCATAAAATGACTCTTTTTTTCATATTCTGTATTACAGAAGTATGCGGGGAGATTTATGAAACGGGTATGCGGAATCGCAATTTTCTTTTTTGGACTTGGATTGATTACGGGTCTGTTTCTTCAGGATGAGTTTGTGAAAGTACTTCTTTGCATGGCATGCTGGCTTCTTGGATATTGTCTGTTTTTTCGATGAACGAATAGTTTTGTAAAATAAAAAAGAGTCGGATAAATCATCCAACTCTTAGTGGTTTTATTCAAAATCCTGTGAACTATGCACGTTCAACCTTACCGGATCTTAAGCAAGAAGTACAAACGTACATTTTCTTAGCTCCGCCGTTAACTTTCACTTTTACGGATTTAATATTTGATTTCCACATTTTGTTTGATCTTCTATGTGAGTGACTGACTGCATTTCCAAAATGAGCGCCTTTTCCACAAATAGCACATTTTGCCATGTTAGCACCTCCTTCTTCAAATCTTTTCCTTTTCCCAATATTTTATATTCCGGGCTCGACAACTATTTCATTCTAACAGATTGATTTATAAAAATCAAGAATAAATTTGCTTTTCTTTTTGAACGATAAATAGTATAATCATCTTATAATGCTCGGTTGGAGGTAATACTATGAAAGGACATATGAGTACAAAAAATGGAGAAATTTCCATTGAAAATCAGGTAATTGCGAAATATGCAGGGATTTGTGCCCTCGGTTGTTTTGGTATTGTCGGCATGGCAATGGTGAATATGAAAGATGGAATTGTCAAATTGTTGACAAGAGATAACATCAGAAAAGGTGTTTTTGTTTCTGTAAATAATAATAAGATTACAATTGACTTTCATATCATCGTGTCTTATGGTGTTTCCATTTCTGCAGTTGCCAACAATCTTATGGAATCTGTAAAGTACAGAGTGGAAGAATTTACCAGTCTGGAAGTAGAGCGAATCAATATTTATGTTGAGGGCGTAAAGGATATAGGATAATGATGGAGGCAAAAGATATGAAACAGATAGATGCGTCTTTATTACAAAAGATGTTAATCGGTGGTGCAAAACGTCTGGAGGCACAAAAAGAATATATTAACGAATTAAACGTATTCCCGGTACCAGATGGAGATACCGGTACCAATATGACAATGACAGCAATTGCAGCGGCAAAAGAAGTAACAGGAGCTGAGGTTACAATCAAGGAAATTACAAGAGGGCTTTCCAGTGGTTCTCTGCGCGGGGCCAGAGGTAACTCTGGTGTGATTCTTTCTCAGCTGTTCCGCGGATTTTATAAAGGGGTCAAAGATAAAGACGTACTGGATACCAAAGCGGTAGCAGAAGGATTTAAACATGCAGCGGATACTGCATATAAAGCAGTTATGAAGCCAAAAGAAGGAACGATCCTTACTGTTGCGAAAGTAACGGCGGATACAGCAGTGAAAGTAGCTAGAAAAGAAGAAAACTTTGAAAAATTTGCGCAGACAGTAATGGAAGAAGCAAATGCAATTTTACAAAGAACACCAGAGATGCTTCCTGTTTTAAAAGAGGCAGGTGTGGTTGACTCTGGAGGGCAGGGACTTGTAGAATTTCTTCAAGGTGCTGTGGATGTATTGCTTGGAAAAGAAATCGATCTTTCTGATATAGAAAAACCAATAGTAAAGAAAGCAAAGACAGCAGAAATCGGAATTACAAAGGAAGAAGATATTAAATTTGGATATTGTACCGAATTTATCGTTATGACAAAAGAGCCATGGAATGATGATAAGGAAGTAGAATTTAAAAAATTCCTTTCTGGAATTGGAGATTGTGTTGTCGTCGTTGGAGATGACGATATTGTAAAAGTTCATGTGCATACAAACCATCCAGGAAAAGCCATTGAGAAAGGACTTTCCTATGGGGATCTTACCAGCATGAAGATTGACAATATGCGTGAGGAACATCAAGAACGCTTACAGCTTTCAGAAGAAATCAAAGAGGCCGAAGAGGCAGAGGCAAAAGCGAAAGAAGAAAGGAAACCATATGGCTTTGTTGCGGTTTCCATTGGTGATGGATTGAACGAAATTTTCCGCGGTCTTGGTGTTGACTACCTAATTGAAGGTGGTCAAACAATGAATCCAAGCACAGAGGATATGCTAGAAGCTATTGAACAGGTCAATGCAGATACCGTATTTATTCTTCCAAATAATAAAAATATCATTCTTGCAGCAACACAGGCACAGTCTCTTGTGGAAGACAAGAATGTGATTATTATTCCGACAACGACGGTTCCGCAGGGAATTTCTGCATTTATTGGATTTGAATCTGATAAAGATATTGAAACAAATGAAGCAAATATGAAGGAAATGCTTGAAAATGTAAAGACTGGAGAAGTTACCTATGCAGTCCGTGATACTTCGGTTAATGGAAAAGAAATTCATGTCGATGATATTATGGGAATTGATGATGATGGAATCCAGGAAGTAGGCAAGAGCATCGAGACAGTCACGATGAAATTGCTGGAAGATATGGTCGATGAAGATAGTGAGTTAATCTGTATCTATTATGGACAAGATATGAAGGAAGAAGATGCACAAAAACTTTTTGAAAAAGTACAAAAAAAATATGATGAATGTGATGTGCAGTTTGAGTATGGAGGACAACCAATTTACTATTTCCTGTTATCTGTTGAATAAGAGCGAAAAAGGGGGAGGTTATACTCTCTCTTTTTTCTTCTAAAAAGAATATCGGGGAGTGCATTTATGGATGGTACAACAAATATTTTAGAATTAAAGGGAATTGGAGAAAAGACAGCAGCGGCTTTTGGAAAAATGGGGATCAGGGATGTAGACAGTTTGATCACAATGTACCCCAAATATTATTTGACTTATGAGGATCCAATGGATCTTTGTGAGTTGGAAGTTGGACAGAGGGCATCCATTCTTGTCAAAATTTGTTCAGAGGTTCATATTCAGTACATAAGACGTTTGAAAGTTGTTTCTTGTCTTGCAAAAGATGGAACTGGTACGATTCGGCTTACATGGTTTAATATGCCATATTTAAAAAAACAATTACACCGGGGAGAAGATTATATTTTTGTTGGGACACCAGTTTTTAAAAATGGAGCGATAGTCATGGAACATCCAGAAATTTTTCAGCTAGATGATTATCAGAAACAGCAGAAAACGCTTCAGCCAGTTTATCCGTTGACCAGTGGATTGACGAATAAGATAATATCAAAGGCCATCCATCAGACAAAGGAATATATAATGGCAATTTCAGAATATCTTCCATATGAGACCTTGAAACGGTATCATTTGATGGATTATAGTCAGGCAATCTGGGATATTCATTTTCCAAAATCAAAGGAACAATTGGTGGAAGCAAAAAAACGTTTAATCTTTGATGAATTCTTTATTTTTATTTCAGCAATGCATATGATTTCAAAAGAAGAGGCTGTGGAAGAAAGTTCTTACAAAATAGAAGCTGGGCCAGAAGTAGAAAAGTTATTGAAAAGTCTTCCATATCAATTGACAGGGGCACAGATGAGAACGTTCAAAGAAATGCAAAGGGATTTGGCTTCTGGAAAAGTGATGAATCGTTTAGTGCAGGGAGATGTTGGGTCTGGAAAGACAATTCTTGCAGTTCTTTTGCTTTTAATGTGTGCGAAAAGTGGTTATCAGGGGGTTTTAATGGCACCAACAGAAGTTCTTGCCAAGCAGCATTATGAGACGTTTTGTGAGCTCCTTAGGCCATTTGAAGTGAGAATTGCTTTGTTGACAGGTTCTACGAAAGCAAAAGAAAAAAGAGAAATTTATAAAAAAATCAAAGAACATCAGATAGACATTGTTCTTGGAACTCACGCACTCATTCAGGATAAAGTAGAGTATGATGATCTGGCACTTGTTATTACAGACGAACAGCATCGCTTTGGAGTGCGTCAGAGACAAAAGCTTTCACTAAAAGGAAATTCTCCACATGTACTTGTGATGAGCGCAACACCAATTCCAAGAACACTTGCAATTATTTTATATGGAGATCTCGATGTATCATTAGTGGACGAAGTGCCAAAAAGCCGGCTGCCAATCAAAAATTGTGTGGTAAATACAAGTTATCGCCCGAATGCCTATCGTTTTATGGAAAGGCAAGTAAGGGAAGGAAGACAAGTATATGTCATTTGTCCAATGGTAGAAGAAAGTGAGACGATGGAAGGAGAAAATGTTATTCAGTATGCACAAATGCTTCGAGGCAGTCTTTCACCGTCAATTCGTATCGAATACCTTCATGGAAAGATGAAATCTTTGGAAAAACAAAAAATAATGGATGAATTTTCGGAAGGAAAAATTGACGTTCTTGTTTCTACGACGGTTGTGGAAGTTGGAGTCAATGTACCGAATGCAACGGTTATGATGGTAGAAAATGCAGAACGTTTTGGACTGGCACAATTGCACCAGCTAAGAGGACGTGTAGGACGTGGTGTTCATCAGTCTTATTGTATTTTTATGACAGCTTCTAAGAAGAAAGAAACAATGCAGCGTCTGGAAGTATTGAATAGATCAAATGATGGATTTTATATTGCAAATGAAGATCTAAAACTTCGTGGTCCCGGAGATTTCTTTGGGGTCAGGCAAAGTGGAATGATGGATTTTGTTCTTGCAGATATTTATACGAATGCAGATATTATGAAACAAGCTTCGGATGCCGTCCATGCGCTGGAAGAAAAAGGATTTGATTTTTCAGATTTAAAAAACAGTCGGCTGGAAAAGCAAATTCAACTTGCACATAATTTATAGGAGGAAAACTTATGGTTCGTTATTATTTTCGATTTATTGGAAGAGTACAAGGAGTTGGTTTTCGGTTTTTTGTATGTATGAATGCAGAAAGATGCCACTTGACTGGATGGGTTAGAAATCTTCCAGATGGATCTGTAGAAGCAGAAGTACAGGGAACAAAAGTGTCAATTCAACAATTTTTAGAACAGACAAAGAATGACGGGCATCGTTTTATAAGAATTGATGAAGTACAATCTGAAGAGCGTTCATTAAAAGATGGAGAAAAGAAATTTAAAGTTGTATATTAATTTGAAAAAAATGTTAGTTTATGTAAAAACTCCTAGAGTATCTTTTGTGTGTTAGAGCATACTATCAGTGTAACAAAAAACCACAGAAGAAATGGAGGAAATTCAAAATGGAAGAACGAACTTCAGCAAGAAGCAAAGGAACAAACAGAGTTGAGGTACCAGAAGCGAGAGAAGCATTGGACAGATTCAAGTTTGAAGTAGCAAATGAAATCGGGGTTGACTTAAAGGAAGGATACAACGGACATCTGACAACTGCACAGGCAGGTTCTGTTGGAGGAGAAATGGTTCGTAAAATGATCCGCAGACAGGAAGAGGAAATGTCCCGATAAGGAACAAAAAAGATGAAAAAAGAAGCCGTGAAGCCAGAAAGTTTCAGGGCTTCTTTTCGATTGTCTGTTGACAAAATTTTTATATATAATAAAATAAAGAGAAGTAAAAATGAAGGATGTTTATTTATGAGAGTTATATCTGGGAGCGCAAAGAGCTTAAAATTAAAAACAATTGAGGGTATGGATACAAGACCAACTCAGGATAGAATTAAGGAAACATTATTTAATATGATTCAATATGATATTCCGGGATGCAAATTTCTGGATCTTTTTGGCGGAAGTGGAGGAATTGGGATAGAGGCATTGAGCAGAGGTGCCAAGGAAGCTGTATTCGTGGAAAAATCACCGAAAGCACTTCGATGCATTCGTGAAAATCTTTCTTTCACAAAATTGAAGGAATATGCAAGCGTTATGGGAATGGATGTTTTTGCTGCGATTCGTCAGCTGGAACAGGAAAAAAAGACGTTTGATTACATATTTATGGATCCGCCATATAAAAAAGGATTTGAAGATCAGGTTCTTTCTTGCCTGGATCAATCGTCTATTTGTACGCTGGATACCGTTGTAATTGTAGAATCATCATTAGAAACAAAAATCGTAGATGAAGATTATAAGGAGCTTAAAATTTTTCGCATAAAAGAATATAAAACAAATAAGCATACATTTTTGAGAAAATCTTAGGAGGATAGGAAAATGAGTATTGCCGTATATCCGGGAAGTTTTGACCCGGTCACTTATGGGCATTTAGATATTATAGAAAGGTCGGCAAAAGTATTTGATAAGCTGATCATTGCAGTTTTGGTAAACAGTGAAAAAGTTCCATTGTTTACGGTAGAAGAAAAATTGGATATGATCAGAGAAGAAACAAAACATTTAAAAAATGTGGAAGTAACATTTTTTTCAGGACTTTTGGTAGATTTTGCGAAGGAACAGAATGCAGATGTTTCTGTTCGTGGGTTAAGAGCAGTTACCGATTTTGAATATGAGCTTCAGATTGCTCAGATTAATCGTCAGTTAAATAAGGAGCTTGATACGATGTTTTTTACGACAAGCATTGAATATGCCTATGTCAGCTCAACAATCGTAAAGGAAATCGCATCTTATGGAGGAGATGTCTCCAGTATGGTACCATCCTATGTGGAAGACTGCCTGAGAAAGAAGTTTGCAAGACAGGAGGCTTAAAATGAGCGAAAAATATTTGCATGAGATGATCGATGATATTGAGGAACTAATTGATGAAGCAAAGCAAACACGATTTAGTCCTGGCAAGATTGTGATTGATAAAGATACACTTATAACAGTGATTGAGGAGCTGAGGAATCAGCTTCCTGGAGAAATTGAGCGTAGTCATAAGATTATTTTAAACAAAGAAGCTATGCTGGAAGATGCTAGAATGAAAGCACAAAATATTGTGAATCAGGCTGCTTCAGAGGCGGGCGCTTTGATTGACCAAAATGAAATTGTTGAGATGGCGAAAATGCGTGCAGATGAGATTGAAAATGGAGCAAGAAAACAGGCAGATGAAATTATAAGGAGTGCTAATCAAGAGGCCGATCAAGTTCGCATTGGGGCACTGCAATATACAAGGGAGATCATGGAGGATATTCAAGGTTATGTATCCAGCGTTAAAGAAGCACAACAAAGTGTCTTTGGACAGCTGATAGATACGTTGGAATCAGATCTGGAATCGATTCAGACCAATACTCAGGAAATTGAAGATCAGTTATCAGGGGTATCTCTTCATCAGCCAAAGACAAGAACTGTAGAAGATTTTCTTTCAAAGGATGAGTAATCCAAGAAAAAAGCTGCAAATAGAAAAAATAAATTTCCAAATAATATAAGAATGAATGGATAGCCGGCTTTCTTTTATAATATCAGCGGTCTGTGCTATGCCGCATAGCCCCCCTATGGAGCTGATCATACAAGCAAATGCTGCTTTTATGGAAAGTTTTATTTCCATGGAACTAAGGAAAGAAAGTCCGGTTGTAATTTCCATACATGATTTTAACCCATTGGTAATGATTGGGATTGACGGCAAAGAGGCAAGAAGTTGTGATCCGATAGAAAAGATCATAATATAAATTCCAATCATAAAGATGGAATGGAGGCTGTCAAAAATAATATGATCTAAAGATTTTGCTGAGAAAAAGGAATTTTTTTCTTTGTGATGACAGCAAAAAAAATCTTTTTTATAAAATCGAAAAATATAATATAAAAAATAAATAATATTAGGAAGGTAAAGACAGAAAAAGAAAGAAAAAGGATTGGTCTGGTCATGAAGGATGAGATATAATGTATAACCAACCGTAAACATTGGACTGATATTATTACAAACAACAAGAAGGCATTGACCTTCTTTTTTTGTGTAAGAGCCACATAAAACAAGATCACTGACGATCTTTGCGCCAAGAGGACATCCACAGACAAATCCAAGAACTAATGTAGATGCAAGGTCCGGATTTAATTTAGAAAATTTTTTATAAACCGGATAAAAAAATATGGAAACGAGGGAAAGAGCATCATATTTATTCATTAATCCGGTTAGTAGAAAAAATGGAAGTAGTGTTGGGACGATTGTGCCGGACCACAGAAGAAGTCCGTCACGTGCGCCCTGAATACAAAGATGCGGGAAAAATAACAAAAAAATTCCACAAAAAAATAGGGAAAGTTTGAAAGGTAGTTTTTTCATAAAAATTCTCCAGATCGTTCTTTTTTTAGTTTATGAATTATTAGAAAAAACTAGACGATAATCTGTTGATCTTTCCATGAAATATGAAATTTTTCCCCTAGAACAATATGATAAATCTGATTTGCCCTTTGTTCTATGCAAAGAAGTTCTTCTTGATAAGGAGATAAAGGGTCTTTGAATGCACGGCAGTGACGTACCATAGGGATCGTTGCATGTCGTTTTAATTGCGCGATCACATGAGAAGATTCTTTCCGAAAACCAAGAATCTGATAATAAAGTTTTTCATTGTGACTCAAGATGAAATCACGATGCATATTTTTCATGCCAAGAAGAATATGCATAAGGTTTCGACTGATTCGACTCCATGTAAGATTTTTACTTTTCATCGTATGGATTAGCTGCGTAATGTTTTTTTCAGGACATAAATGTTTCTGAAAGATATCCTGGAAATCTGAAGAAATTTCCCAAAAATCAGTGATCTGATCGAGGTGAAGTGCCTGAAATTTTAAAAAACCAGAGAAATCATTGAGTGTTACAGGAAAGTCTTTCTGGAAATGTTGATACATCAAAGAGATACATGGTTCTGGAATGGAAGGCGTGATATCAGAAAGATCCTTTGATTGTTCAATAACATTTCGTATAGCGCTTGCCGATGAAAAAGAGGAATTATGTTGTAATTTTTGCTGGTGGTGGCTGGAGGATTTTCTTGGGATAGAAACAGGAACTATATGACTATTGGTTTTTCTCAAAGCCTTTAAATATTCGATTCCAAGAAGATTGTTTGGTTCGCGGATTAAATTTAGCCAGTGATTATGACCGCAAAGATCAAAAAGGGCTAGTTCTCTTGCTTTTGGATAAGAATGACCATCTTTTACATAATGTGCGGTAAGATCGGAAAGATCCTTTTCGTTGGTTACAAGAAAATCTGTCAGATTCTTTAAGTCAGAAAGATTTTCACATTCACTTCCAAAGGAGAGAAAGTCAACAATTCCAAGGGAATTTAAGAGAGAGATAGCACCGCTTGCAAAATAAGGTGCAGAATTACATGCAAACCATAAAGGTAGTTCTATAACAATATCAGCACCACAAGAAAGGGCAGCTTTCGTACGCAATTGTTTTTCCATTAAGGCAGGGGTTCCCCTTTGGACATAATTTCCACTCATTAATGCAAGAATAATATTAGCACCTGTTTTTTCTCGTGTTTTCTCAATTTGATAGGCATGGCCGTTATGAAAAGGATTGTATTCACAAATAATTGCTGCTGTTTTCATAGAAATCTCCAATCTGTTTATAGTAAAAGTATTATAAACGAGAATAAGAAAAAAGTAAAACTGCACAAAAAATGAAAAATAGAGCCTCAACATCTTGTCATGGGATACAAAAAAATGTAGAATGAATATAGTTTGGCAAAAGAGAGAACCATGGATATAGGTTCTTAAAAAAGCCTTGTGTACAGCGAAAAATACAAATCCATATGTTGTATACAAACTACTGATGATGTATAATTTAACAGGATTAAATTCATCTTTGTGGAAAGTTGAAAGGAGCAACGCAAATGAGTGTTATTGATGAGATTAAGAAAAAGGCAAAAGCGAATAAGAAAACCGTCGTACTGCCAGAGACAACAGACATGAGAACATTAACAGCAGCAGAGGAAGTTTTAAAAGAAGAACTTGCCGATGTAATCCTGGTAGGTAAAAAAGAAGAAATTCTTGAAAGAGCCAAAGGACTTGATATTTCAAGCGCTTCTTTTGTTAACCCGGCAGAATGTGAACATCTAAATACATACATCGAATCTTTATGTGAAGCAAGAAAGAGCAAAGGATTACTTCCAGAAGATGCAAAAGAGATTCTTCTGTCAAATCCATTATTCTTTGGAGCAACTATGGTACGTGTAGGAGATGCAGACGGAATGGTAGCCGGAGCAATCAATTCTTCTGCTAACGTACTTCGTGCAGCACTTCAGGTTGTAAAAACAGCACCAAATACAGAAATCGTTTCTGCATTTATGCTGATGGATACAAAGGCAAGAGACATGGGAGAAAATGGATGTTTCGTATTTGCTGACTGTGGATTGAACCAGAATCCAAATCCAGAACAGCTGGCAGCAATCGCAGCAAGTTCTGCAAAAACATTTGAGCAGTTGATCGGAGCAACTCCTAGAGTTGCCATGTTATCTCATTCTACATGTGGAAGTGCAAAACATGCAGATGTAACAAAAGTTGTAGAAGCAACAACAATCGCAAAAGAAAAATACCCACAGTATCTGATCTGCGGAGAATTACAGCTAGATGCAGCAATTGTGCCAGAAGTAGCAGCTACAAAAGCACCAAGAAGTGAAGTCGCTGGACAGGCAAATGTTTTAGTATTCCCAGACCTTGATGCTGGTAATATCGGATACAAACTTGTACAGAGACTTGGTGGAGCACAGGCTTACGGACCAATCACACAGGGAATTGCAAAACCAGTCAATGACTTATCTAGAGGATGTGTAGCATCAGATATCGTTGGTGCAGTAGCAATTACATGTGTACAGGCAGCAGCTTTAGAAGCAGAAAAGTAAAAAAAGAAGGAAGGAAAAGGAGAACCAAATGAAAGTTTTAGTTATCAACTGTGGAAGCTCATCATTAAAATATCAGTTAATTGATTCAGAAACAGAAGGAGTTCTGGCAAAAGGATTATGTGAAAGAATCGGAATCGACGGTGCTTTAACACATCAGCCAGCAGGAAAAGATAAAATTAAATCAAATCCTGCAATGCCAGATCATAAAACAGCAATCGGAATTGTTTTAGATCAGTTGACAGATAAAGAAAATGGTGTGGTAGAAAGCCTTGATGAAATCGGTGCAGTTGGACATCGTATCGTGCATGGTGGAGAAAAATTCACAAAATCATGTCTGATCACAGATGATGTGATTAAAGAAGTAGAAGAATGCAGCGTATTCGCACCTCTTCATAACCCTGCAGGATTGATTGGTGTTCGTGCATGTCAGGAATTAATGCCAGGTCTTCCAATGGTAGCTGTTTTTGATACTGCCTTCCATCAGACAATGCCTGAAAAAGCTTATTTATACGGAATTCCAAGAAAATATTATGATGAAGACGGTATTCGCCGTTATGGATTCCACGGAACATCTCATCAGTTTGTTTCCATGGAAGCTGCAAAAATGTTAGGAAAAGATATTAAAGATCTTAAAATCATCGTATGTCATCTTGGAAATGGTGCCAGCGTAACAGCTGTTCAGGGAGGAAAATCTGTAGATACATCTATGGGATTAACTCCGCTGGAAGGATTGATCATGGGAACACGTTCCGGAGATCTTGATCCTGCCATTATTGAATTCATTGCAAACAAAGAAAATAAGACAGCATCTGAAGTATTAAATATTTTAAATAAAGAGTCTGGAGTTCTTGGATTATCTGGTGTATCTTCTGATTTCCGTGATGTAAAAGCAGCAAGAGCAGAAGGAAATAGAGTTGCAGCAGCAGCTCTGGATGCATATGCATATCGTGTTGCAAAATATATCGGAGCTTATACAGCAGCCATGAATGGTGTCGATGCAATCGCATTTACAGCAGGTCTTGGTGAAAATGATGATATTACACGTAAAGCTATCTGTGAATATCTTGGATATCTTGGAACGAAACTTGATGATCAGAAAAATGATGTACATGGAGAAAATGCAGTTATTTCAACAGATGATTCTAAAGTAACATTACTTTGTGTACCAACAAATGAAGAATTAATGATCGCAAGAGATACCGTTGCACTTGTAAAATAAAAAAGTAAGGGAAACTCCTTGACAAACCGTGGTCGCATTCGTATAATGGTACAGTATGATTTTTTAGGAGATAGTATGAAGATCCAATTATCAAAAATAATTTCAACAAAAAACTATACGGAAACCGTGGAAGCATGGATTGATATGGATGAGATAAAACTAAAAGGTGTGTCATATCCTATCCGTAAAAAAGACAAATTTCCGGTTATTTTAAAGAATGAAGGAAAGAATGTGATATCTATTGCATTCGATACAGAAGTAATTCTTGCAATTCCGTGTGATCGGTGTTTATCGGAAGTATTGTATTCTGTCGACATTGATTTTTGTCAGGAAGTAGATTTCTCTAATCCGTCAGAAGAGGAAGATATACTTTCCTGTATCGAAGATAAGGTATTGGACCTTGATGCATTAATCTTCGATGAAGTTGTTCCGCAGCTTCCATCAAAAGTTTTATGCAGAGAAGACTGCAAAGGACTTTGTCCGGTATGCGGGGCGAATCTGAATGAGAAAGAGTGTGGCTGCGATCGTACGGTGGCAGACCCTCGTATGGCAGCCATTCAGGATATTTTTAAGAATTTTAAGGAGGTGTAAACAAATGTCAATTTGTCCAAAGAATAAATCATCCAAAGGAAGAAGAAACAGACGTAGAGCAAACTGGAAGATGACTGCTCCAACACTTGTAAAATGCAGCAAATGTGGTGCTCTTATGATGCCTCACAGAGTGTGCAAAGCCTGCGGATCTTATAATAAAAAAGAAATCGTTTCAGCACACGCTGAATAGGACAAGTGCCTGACGCACATGTCGGTTTTATAGGCGCCATGCGTTTAGACTTTTACAAAAGGTTTAGGCGTGTGGCGCTTTTAGCTTATTATGGGGAGAAAACGAAAGGAGTTTTTTCATGAAAGAAATGATAAAAGTTGCACTGGATGCTATGGGAGGAGATCATGCACCTGGTGAAATTGTAAAAGGTGCTGTCGATGCAGTGAATGAACGAAAAGATATGAAAGTTTTTCTTGTAGGGAAAGCATCGAGAATCCATGAAGAATTAAAAAAATATCAGTACAGTGATCAGCAGATCGAGGTAGTAAATGCAGAAGAAGAGATTTCTTGTGACGAATCACCTGTTGAAGCGATTCGTAAGAAGAAAGATTCTTCCATGGTAGTTGCAATGAAAATGGTAAAAGATCAGACTGCAGATGCATTTGTTTCTGCTGGAAGCTCGGGAGCGGTTCTTGTAGGCGGTCAGTTTATTGTCGGACGCATCAAAGGAATCAAACGAGCACCTCTTGGTACAGTGATGCCAACAGCAAAAGGGGTTATGTTATTAATCGATGCCGGAGCGAATATGGATGCCAAACCAGAATATCTGTTGCAATTTGCACAGATGGGATCAATTTATATGGAAGATGTCATTGGGATCAAATCGCCAAAGGTTGCACTTGTTAATGTTG
Organism: Anaerostipes sp. MSJ-23; assembly: GCF_018918155.1. Taxonomy (GTDB): domain Bacteria; phylum Bacillota; class Clostridia; order Lachnospirales; family Lachnospiraceae; genus Anaerostipes. Next base: position 218,413 of record NZ_JAHLPY010000001.1, on the reverse strand, counting down.
GCTTGGAAGAAGCAAAGGGAAACCAACTTGTAAAAAATACAGCACCTCTTTTAAAGGAATGTAAGACCATTAACTATACAGGAAGCATTGAAGCAAGAAATATTCCGTATGGTGATGCAGATGTTGTTGTCTGTGATGCATTCGCCGGAAATGTAATTTTGAAATTGGAAGAAGGATTGAGCGGAGTTCTTGTCAGTCAGATCAAAGAAGGAATGATGAGCACGTTAAGAAGCAAAATTGGGGCACTTCTTGTAAAGCCGGCATTGAAAAAGACATTAAAAAAATTCGATGCTTCAGAATATGGCGGAGCACCACTTCTTGGATTAAATGGTCTTGTTGTGAAAATTCATGGTTCTGCAACGGCAAAGGAAACAAAAAATGCACTGATTCAGTGTATTACGTTCACAAAACAGAAAATTAATGAGAGAATTAAGGAAGAAATTTTGAAAAAAGAGGAAGCGTAAAAAATGAGAAAAGAAAAAATAGAAGAATTTCAGAAAATCATAGGAATTACTTTTCAAGATACGAAACTTCTGGAACATGCGCTGATTCATAGTTCTTATGCTAACGAAAGAAAGATGACAAAAGAACAGAATAACGAAAGACTGGAGTTTCTTGGAGATGCAGTACTTGAATTGGTAACAAGTGATTATTTATATAAAACATATAACAGAGAGCCAGAAGGAAAACTTACAAAACTTCGAGCTAGTCTCGTGTGTGAACCAACGCTTGCAATTTGTGCTAGAGATATTTCTCTTGGAAATTATGTTCTTTTGAGCAAAGGAGAGGACATGACAGGAGGAAGAGAAAGGGATTCCATTCTTTCGGATGCATTTGAAGCAGTTATTGGAGCAATTTATTTAGATCAAGGGCTGGATGCAGCAAGAGAATTTATTAAAATTCATTTGCTCAAAGATGTGGAAAACAAAGTTTTATTTTTTGACGCGAAAACGCATTTGCAGGAAATTGTCCAGGGAGAAGGCAGTGAGACATTAAGTTATGTTTTGATTAAGGAGGAAGGACCGGATCATCAGAAAGAATTTACGGTGGAAGCACGCCTTGGAGATAAAGTCATCGGAATGGGAAAAGGAAGAAGTAAAAAAACTGCACAGCAGCATGCTGCTTACCAGGCAATTAAGAAAATGACACAGAAAAAGACAAAAAAATAGACAGTGAATAAAGGCAGATAATATTTGCTTTTATAAAACAGGGGAACGACATGTATTTAAAAAATATTGAGATCAATGGTTTTAAATCTTTCGCTCATAAAATGGTTTTTGAGTTTCATCATGGAATTACGGGAATTGTTGGCCCGAATGGAAGTGGAAAAAGTAATGTAGCAGATGCAGTGAGGTGGGTGCTTGGAGAGCAAAGTGCCAGGCAGCTGAGAGGATCCAGGATGGAAGATGTTATTTTCTCCGGGACACAGCTTCGAAAACCTATGGGATCAGCTTACGTTGCGATTACGATGGATAATAGTGATCAGAGTCTTCCAATACAATTTGAGGAAGTAACCGTTGCAAGAAGGGTCTATCGCTCCGGGGAAAGTGAATATTTGATCAATGGAAGTCCGTGCAGAAGAAAGGATATTGTAGATTTGTTCCTTGATACTGGTGTTGGGAAGGAAGGATATTCCATCATTGGGCAAGGACAGATCGATCAGATCTTAAATGGGAGACCGGAAGATCGAAGAGAATTATTTGATGAAGCAGCAGGAATCGTAAAATATAAGAAAAATAAAGAACAAACACAAAAATCTCTGGAAGCAGAACGTGAAAATCTTGTTCGTGTGAATGATATTTTAGCAGAGCTTGAACGTCAGGTAACACCTTTAAAATTTCAGGCGGAAAAGGCAAAAAAATATTTGAGTTATAAAGAACAATTAAAAGAAAAAGATATTGCATTATTTCTTTTGGAAAACCGTCGGATGATTCAAGAGATTCAACAGATGGAGCAAAAGATAGCAATTGCTGAGCGTGAAATGAGAGAAGCAAAAGAACAGATGCAAAAAGCTTCTGCAGAACATGAGGAAGAAGAAAAACATCTTAATATGTTGGAATGCGAGATTACGGAGGTTACTGGAAAAATTTCAGAAGGAAAAATTTCTATACAAAAACAAAAGGGTGAAATTGAAGTTCTGAAAGAGCAGATCCATACAGAAAAAACAAGAGAAGAGCATTATCAGTCCAATAAAGAACGTTTGGAACAAGAAATGTCTGAAAAAGATATTCAGATGAAAGCTCTGGAAGACGAAGCATCAAAAGTTGAAGAAAAATATAAGAATGCAAAGCAAAGAATTTTAAAACAGGAAAAAACAATACATTCGTATCAGCAAGAAGTAGAAAAACTTGAACAGAAACTTTCTTTGTTAAGGCAAAAAATACAGGACTATAATAACAGCCAGCTTAAAGTTGCAGGAAGATTAGAGCGTTTTCAAACAGTAGAAGAACAGCTGGATATGCAAATGAAAAATCTTGAAAGTCAAGAAGATGTACTAAAAAAAGAAGAAGATGAAAAGCAGCAAAAAGAACTAGAATTTCATAAACAAACACAACAATATAAAAAAGAAAAACAGTATTTAGAGGGACAAATTCAAAATGCTCGTGCAATTTCGGCAAAACTTTTATTGGAAGGCCAGGAAATAGAACGTCAGATGTCTATGTCTATGGAAAAATACCATAGAATGCAGTCTAATTATGAAACTTTGCGTAATATGGCAGAACGTTATGATGGCTACGGTTTTGGAATAAAAAAAGTAATGGAACAAAAAAGTCGTGTTTCTGGAATTATTGGAGCAGTTGCAGACATTATGAAAGTAGATCAGATATATGAATCTGCAATTGAAACAGCACTTGGTGGAAGTATTCAAAACATTGTAACGGATACGCAATATACAGCAAAACAAATGATAGAGTATTTAAGGCAGAATCGATATGGAAGAGTTACATTTCTGCCATTGGATGCTGTGAAAGGACGACCTTTTTCAAAACCGGAAGCGTTGAAAGAAGCTGGTGTTGTGGGAATTGCCAATGAACTTATTTCTTATGATCCTATGTATGAAGGATTGTTTGCGTCTCTTCTTGGACAAATCCTTGTTGTAGATCATATGGAAAATGGAATTATGATTGCAAACAAATATCATCATACGATTCGTATTGTTACAATGGATGGAGATTCTCTTAATCGTGGAGGGTCTATGTCCGGAGGAGCTTTTAAAAATAAGAGCAATTTACTTGGAAGAAGCCGAGAAATGAAAGAACTGGAAGAGAAAACAGCTAAATTTCAAAAAAACGTTCGAAAAATACAGCAACAAAAAGAAGAAAATACAAAAAAAGTCAAAGAATACCAAGATTCTGTGGTAAGATTAAACGGGATGTATCAGGAGGTCCTATTAAATCTCAATAGGTCACAGATGTCGTTGGAATCTTTAAAAGAGCAGAAAGAAAATTTAAAAATTCGAAGAAATTCTCTTATTAAACAGGCACAGCATTTAGCGGAAGAAAAGAAAACAGTTAAAGAAGATGTTTTAAATTTGCGGGATCAAAAATTAGATCTTGAGATTATAAATCAAAAAGATAAGGAACAGATTTCACAGGTAGGACTGGATCTTGAAACTGCAAAAAGAAATGTGGAAGTTCAAACAAGACAGATTAGTGAAGAAAATATAAAGTCCGAACAATTCAAACAAAAACTTGCATTTACAAGGGATAATTATGAAAGAATCTATCAAGAGTACAAAAAATTGTCAAATGATTTAAAGCATAATCAAAAAAGTGCAGGAAATATCGATCAGACGGTTCAAGAGATCAAAGAGAAAATTTTTGATTTGACAAAGACAATACAACAGATTGATTTAGAAAATAAAAAGCGGGCTGAAAAGCTTATTTCTTTAAAAGAAAAATCACAAAAAGTTTCTGAACAATATAAAAAAGCGGTCTTAAAACGGGAAGAGAGTATGGAATGTGCGAATGGATTTGATAAAGAAATTTACCGTCTTAATAGCATTCTTGAAAAGAAACAAGAACGACAAAAAGAACTTCTTGATTATATGTGGGAAACTTATGAGCTTACTTATCATCAGGTAAAAGAACAATGGAAAGGGCAGAGGGAGGAAAGTCTTTCTTTGGTAAAAGAAACGATTACAGAATTGAAAGGAAAGATTCGAGAACTTGGTCCGGTCAATGTTCATGCAGTGGAAGAATATCGTGAAATTGCAAAACGTTATGAATTTCTTTCGGAACAGCAGCAAGATATTGTAAAAGCAGAAAAACATTTAAGTAGTTTGATGCGTGAGATGGAAGAAGCAATGAGAAAGCAATTTCGTGAGAAGTTTTGTGAGATTCAAAAAATGTTTCAAAATGTTTTTGTGGAGTTATTTGGCGGTGGAGTGGCAAAGCTTGAACTGACTCAAGATGATATTTTGGAGAGTGGAATTCGAATTATTGCACAACCACCAGGAAAAAAACTACAAAACATGATGCAGCTTTCTGGAGGAGAAAAAGCATTAACGGCGATTGCACTTTTATTTGCAATTCAAAATCTTAAGCCATCACCATTTTGTCTTCTGGATGAGATTGAAGCGGCACTTGATGATTCTAATGTTGCAAGGTTTGCAAATTACCTTCATAAGCTTACAAAGGATACACAGTTTATTGTCATTACCCATCGAAGAGGAACCATGATGGCAGCTGATATCCTTTATGGTATTACAATGCAGGAAAAAGGAGTATCCACACAAGTTTCTGTAAATTTAATAGAAAATGATTTAGATGAATAAGGAGGAAAAAAGTATGGGTGAGAAAAAAGGATTTTTTGGACGACTTGCTCAAGGCTTAACAAAAACAAGAAATAATATTGCGGCAGGATTTGATTCGATTTTTAGCGGTTTTTCTGGAATTGATGATGATTTTTATGAGGAATTAGAAGAAATCATGATTATGAGTGATATGGGAATTGATACAACCATGAATATCATTGAAAAATTAAAGGGAAAAGTAAAAGAACAAAGAATCAAAGAACCAGAAGAATGCAGACAACTTCTTATTGATTCCATAAAAGAGCAAATGAAGCTTGACGAAAACGCTTATGAGTATCAAAATAAGAAGAGCGTAGTTCTAGTCATAGGTGTCAATGGTGTAGGAAAAACAACATCTGTTGGAAAGCTTGCAGCTATTTTAAAAGGACAAGGAAAGAAGGTTTTGCTTGCTGCTGCAGATACTTTCCGTGCAGGGGCAATCGAACAGTTAAAAGAATGGGCAAACCGTGCCGGTGTTGATATTATCTGCCAGGAAGAAGGAGCAGATCCTGCAGCAGTTGTGTATGATGCCGTTGCTGCTGCAAAAGCGAGAGATGTTGATATCCTGCTTTGTGATACGGCAGGACGTCTTCATAATAAAAAGAATTTGATGAATGAATTGAGTAAAATCAACCGCATCATTCAAAAAGAATACAGCGAAGCTTATCTTGAGACGCTGATTGTTCTGGATGGTACAACTGGACAGAACGCGCTTGCGCAGGCGAAACAGTTTAAAGAAGCGACAGATATTTCTGGAATTATTCTTACAAAACTGGATGGAACTGCAAAGGGAGGAATTGCAATCGCAATTCAATCTGAACTGGGAATTCCAGTAAAATATATAGGGATTGGCGAACAGGTAAATGATCTTCAAAGATTTGATTCTGATGTGTTCGTGAATGCGTTATTCGAAAGAGGAGAAGAGTAAATGTTAACATTAAAAGACTTTGAAAAAGCGTACGACAAAGTGCAGGAAGTTGTTCTGCCAACAAAACTGATCAAAAGTGATTATTTTTCTGATCAGACAGGAAATCAGGTTTACTTAAAACCAGAAAATATGCAGCTTACAGGAGCTTATAAAATTCGTGGGGCATATTTTAAGATTAGTACTTTAACAGAAGAAGAAAAGAAAAAAGGGCTGATTACAGCATCTGCAGGAAACCATGCACAGGGTGTAGCGCTGGCAGCAGCAAGACAGGGAGTAAAGGCGACCATCGTTATGCCAACAACTACTCCATTATTAAAAGTAAATCGTACAAAAGCACTTGGAGCTAAGGTGATTCTTCATGGAGATGTTTATGATGAAGCGTGTGACCACGCACTTGACTTAGCTGCAAAACACGGGTATACTTTTGTACATCCATTTGATGATCCGACAGTTGCAACTGGACAGGGAACCATTGCTATGGATATTTTCAAAGAACTTCCGACGGTTGATTACATTCTTGTACCAATCGGAGGAGGCGGACTGGCAACAGGAGTTTCTACACTTGCAAAACTTTTAAATCCAAAAGTGAAGGTCATTGGCGTGGAACCAGCAGGGGCTGCTTGTATGAAGGCATCTTTAAAAGCTGGAAAGGTTGTTTCTTGTGATCATGTGAACACGATCGCAGATGGTACAGCTGTACAGACACCTGGAAAAATTATTTTTCCTTATGTTCAGAAAAATCTGGATGATGTCATTACCGTTGAGGATGAAGAATTAATTCCTTGCTTCCTTGATCTTTTGGAAAATCATAAAATGCTTGCAGAAAATTCAGGACTTCTGACAATCGCAGCATTAAAACATCTGAATGTAAAAAACAAAAAAGTTGTTTCTATTATCAGCGGAGGAAATATGGATGTTATTACGATTGCATCTCTTGTACAGCATGGACTGATCATGAGAGATCGTATTTTCACACTGTCAGTATTCCTTCCAGATAAACCAGGAGAATTAACAAGAGTTTCTCAGGTGATTGCAGATGCTCAGGGTAATATTGTAAAACTGGAACATAATCAGTTTGTAAGTATTAATAGAAATAGTGCTGTAGAACTTACAATTACAATGGAAGCCTTTGGAACAGAACATAAAGATAAGATTATTAAAGCACTAAAAGATGCGGGCTATGACCCTCAGATCAGAAATTCAAAATCAGTTTTTTAAAGAGAAGAATTTGTGCAAAATAGATTATGTTAAATGTATTTAAATTTGTGCAATTTGTTGAATTTTCTTCTGAAATTTGGTATAGTAAAGATATGAAAACGATAGAAAAAATATGAGTGTCTTGTAAGCGGACAACATGTCACGTTCTTTGCTATACATCGCGTTACATTTGATATAACTAAGAAGCGTAAATGAGCCATTTTACAAGAATATTGGGATGGTTTCATCTGCGCTTTTTTTATTTGAAGGGAAAAGTTCTGGATAAATAAAAACAGATGGAAGCACATTCTCTCAGAAGGCAGATATTGTTTTTCAAAATTGACATCAGAAAAGAAAAATGATGACAACAACAACGAGAAGGAGGAACTTATAATTATGAAAGAAGCTATCAATCGTGAAGATTTGTATTTGTTTCAAACAGGAAAAGCGCAAAAAGCATATTTAACCTTTGGGTGTCATTACCAGAAAGAAACAAAAACATACCGTTTTACGGTTTGGGCTCCTAATGCAAAATCAGTAAGTGTAGTAGGAGATTTCAACTTCTGGAATCCATTAGCTCATCCTATGGAGGGTAATAAAGATGGAATATATACAATCGAGATAGCAGGGCTTAAGAAGGGTGACTTATATAAATATTATGTCGAAGGATATGATGGAAAATGCCGTTATAAAAGTGATCCATTTGCATTTTATTCAGAATGCAGACCAGCGACAGCCTCAAAAATATGGGATTTCGATGATTTTAAATGGGCAGATAAAAGATTTATTAATCAGAGAAAGAAAAAACAGGCGCTGGATCAGCCAATGTCTATTTATGAGATCCATCTTGGGACATGGAGAATGCCGGAAGGAGAAGACAGGGAATTTTATACATATCGTGAAATCGCAGATATGCTGATTCCTTATCTTCAGAAAATGGGATATACCCATGTAGAATTGATGCCGATTACGGAATATCCGTATGATTTATCTTGGGGATATCAGGTAACCGGATATTACGGAGTAACCGCGCGATATGGAACACCGGAAGATTTTAACTATATGGTTAATGAGTTACATAAAGCAGGAATTGGTGTAATTCTTGACTGGGTACCAGCTCATTTTCCAAGAGATGAACATGGTCTGGCAATGTTTGATGGAACACATATTTATGATCATGAAGATCCTAGAAAGGGAAGTCAGCCAGACTGGGGAACATTATTATTTAACTATGGAAAGCCGGAAGTTCAGAGCTTCCTCGTATCAAGTGCTATGTTCTTTGCTGATATTTATCATATTGATGGTATTCGCATCGATGCAGTTAGTGCTATGCTGTATCTTGATTTTGGAAAGAAAGAAGGAGAATACGTTCCGAATGAAGATGGAACGAACATTAATTATGAGTCCATTGATTTCTTGAAAAACTTAAATAAAGCACTTCGTTCTGAACATGAAGGATTCCTGACAATTGCAGAAGAGTCAACTGCATTCCCGAAAGTTACAAGTGATATTGACGATCCAGATGGACTCGGATTTGTCTATAAATGGAATATGGGATACATGCATGATTCTTTATATTATATGGAACTTGATCCGCTTTACCGCAAAGATAATCATGGTGCAATTGTATTTTCTATGGATTATGCATATAGTGAAAACTATATACTTCCGTATTCTCATGATGAAGTGGTACATGGAAAAGGTTCTATGATTAATAAAATGTATGGAGCCTATGAAGAAAAATTTGCAGCTCTTCGTGCTTTGTATGGATTTACTTATGCACATCCTGGAAAGAAACTTCTTTTTATGGGTGGAGAGTTTGCACAGTTTGTTGAGTGGAGAGATACACAGCAATTAGATTGGTTCTTGATTGATGATTTTGAGATGCATCATTCTTTCCATGAATATGTTGCAAAATTAAATGCAATTTATAAAGAGCAGCCAGCACTTTATGAATTGGATACAGATCCCGCAGGATTTGAGTGGTGCTTGCAAAGAGATGCAGACCACAGCGTAGTTGCTTTCATAAGAAAAGGAAAGAAAAAACGTGGTAAAAAACAAGAGGAACTATTGTGTATTTGTAATTTCACGCCAATGGAATGGGATCAATATGAAATTCCGCTTCCAGGAAAAGCAAAACTTACAAAAATTTTAGATAGTAGTGAACTTGATTTTGGCGGAGATGGAGATGTCAGCGAAGAAAAAGCAAAGACAAAGAGAGTAAAAGTTGTCAATGAAGATGGAAAAGGCACTTATAAAAATATTGCAAATATCTCATTGAAGCCATTAAGTGTTGTATATTACAAGTTGGAAGAAGAGGCGCCAAAGAAGAGAACAACACGTAAAACAGCAGAGAAGAAAGCAGCAGAAAAGAAAACAACAAAAAAAGCTGCTGCGACAAAAACATCAGCAAAGACGACAAAAAAAGAAACTGTAGAAAAGAAGAAAGCACCGGAAAAGATTGAGAAAAAAGCAGAACCGGCTAAAATTACAAAGAAGGCCGAACCGGAAAAAATCGGGGTAAAACCGGAAGCAAAGAAAATTACAGCAAAACCAGAGGCAAAGAAAATCGGGGTAAAACCAGCTCCAGAAAAAATTGAAAAAGCAGTAGAGTCGGAAAAACTCGAAGCAAAAAACGTTACAGAAAAAACTGAGAAGAAAGCCACGACTACAAAAAAAGAGACAAAACAGCCGGCAAAGACAGAAAAGAAATCAGCAGCAAAAACTCAGAAAAAAGCAGTAGAAAATTCAGCAAAAAAAACAGTAGCAGATAAAGCAGTAAAAACTGAGAAGAAATCAACAGTAAAAACTGAAAAGAAGGAAGAAAAAACTACGCAAACAAAAGCTGAAACAACTGTAATAAAAGCAAATAAAAAAACAGAAGAAAAGGAGAAAAAATAGAAACAGAAACGCTAAAAAATAAAAGAAAGTGAGTTAGATCTGAATCAAGGAGGAAAAAGAGTTATGATTAACAAAAAGGAAATTGTTGCGATGCTGCTTGCTGGAGGGCAGGGAAGCAGATTATTCGCATTAACTCAGAAAAAAGCAAAACCGGCAGTTTCATATGGTGGTAAATATAAAATTATTGACTTTCCATTATCAAACTGTGCCAATTCTGGTATTGATACGGTAGGTGTTCTTACACAGTACGAACCATTGGAATTGAATTCTTACATAGGAACTGGTGGATCATGGGATCTGGACAGTATGACCGGTGGAGCTTATGTACTGCCTCCTTATGTACGTGGGGAAACAGGAAACTGGTTTAAAGGAACAGCAGATGCAATCTATCAGAATATTAATTTCGTTGATAATTTTGATCCAGACTACATCATTGTTTTGTCTGGAGACCAAATCTGCTGTATGGATTATCAGAAAATGCTGGCTTATCACAAAGAAAAACAAGCAGATTGTACAATTTCTGTATTAAATGTTACGCTGGAAGAAGCAAAGCGTTTTGGAATTATGAATACAGATGATGATGGAAGAATTTATGAATTTGAGGAAAAACCAGCACATCCAAAGAGTACAAAAGCATCTATGGGAATTTATATTTTCAATTGGAAATTGATTCGCCAATATTTGATTGATGATGCAAATGATCCAGAATCTGAACATGATTTTGGAAAGAATATCATTCCTCGTATGCTGGAAGAAGGAAAGAAAATGTATGCATATTCTTTCGACGGATATTGGAGAGATGTAGGAACCATCGACAGCTTATGGGAAGCAAATATGGAATTGCTTGATGAGAATCCTCAGCTGAATCTGAATGATGAAAAAATGAAAATCTATACAAGAACATTCTCACTTCCACCACATTTTGTTGCAGAAGGTGCATCTGTAAAGAATTGTATTCTTGCTGATGGATGCTATATTGAAGGTGATGTGGAAAATTGCGTCATCCATTCTGGTGTTAAAATCGGAAAAGGAAGCGTGGTAAGAAACAGTGTGATTATGAAAGATACGGTGATCCGAAAAGACTGTACAATTGATAAGGCTTTAATTGACGAAGAAGTTGTAATTGAACAGGGATGTACGATTGGAGAAGGAAAATCGGTAACCGTTATTGGATATCATAGTGTTGCTCTTGAAAATGCAGTTGTTGAAGACGGTGCAATGATCTACCCAGACACCATCTTACATTAGGAGGATTGAAATATGGATAATCGGATGTTAGGCATTATCAATGCAGGAGAAGAAAATAGAAGATTACAGGATTTGGTACGCAAAAGAAGTTTATCGGCAGTTCCAGTAGGCGGACGTTACCGTACTGTAGATTTCCTGTTAAGTAATATGGTGAATGCTGGAATTAAAAATATTGGAATTTTGACAAGAAGAAATTATAATTCCTTGCTTGGACATGTTGGTTCCGGAAAAGATTGGGGATTGAATAGAAAACGTGGAGGATTATATATTTTCCCTCCATATATCACAGGTTCTTCTCCATCTGGAGAATACGCAAGTGTTATGGATGGGCTTCGCGGAACGGTTGATTTCTTAAAGAGTGCAAAAGAAGAATATGTTCTTTTGGGACGTTCTTATGTTGTATTCAACGCAGATTTCAATGATATGCTTAAGAAACATATCAAATCAGGGGCAGATATTTCTTTGATGTATTTTGATAACAGTAATGATGAAACAAATATTGACCAGGATGGAGTTTACATGAAAACAGATGAGACTGGACGTGTAACTGATATGTGTTATGCAGAATCCAGACATCGCTCAAATAAGAAGAGTATGGATGTTTATATTATGAAAAAAACTCTTCTGATTGACTTTATTCAGGAAGCAATCTCTCATAATAAGAAACACTTTTTCTTTGATGTTATTGTTCCAAACTTCAATCGCCTTCATATTCAAGGATATGAATTTAAAGGATATGTAGGATGTATTACATCAATTGAAGCTTACTACAATATCAATATGGATATGATCAAGCATGATGTGTATAAAGAATTATTCTTAGGAAAGAGAAAGATTTATACAAGAACTGCAGATGGAGCACCTGCAAAATATGGACCAAATGCAGAGGTAAGTAACAGCTTAATTTGTAGTGGATGTGAAATTGACGGAAAGGTAGAAAATTCGATTATCTTCCGTGGATCTCAGATTGCAGAAGGCGCTACCGTGAAAAATTCTATCGTTATGGCAGAAGGATTCATTGCAAAAGGTGCAGATATTGATCATACGATTATGGATCGTCATGTAAAAGTTTATTCAAATGCTCGTTTGTCAGGATCATCAAACCATCCGGTTTTCATTCCGAAAGGAGCTAGTATTAATGAGTAATGATATCAGAATCCTGATGACAGCAGCTGAATGTGCACCCTTTGTAAAATTAGGAGGACTAGCCGATGTTATCGGAACACTACCAAAAGAATTAAATAAAATTGGGGCAGATACGAGAGTTATGATGCCATTTCATAGTCAGATGAAGTGGAAATATGCATCACAGACAAGACATCTTGCAGATTTTTATATTGCATTTAATGGCGGTGAGGCCTATGTAGGTGTAGAGGAACTTGTCTACAATGAAGTTACATATTATCTGATTGATAATGAAAGTTTCTTTGGAGATGCCGTTTACCGCGGTGGTGTTGCAGAAGGAGAGCAGTATGCCTTCTTCTGCCGCGCGGTCATTGAATCTCTTGGAAGAATTGGATTTATTCCAGATATTATTCATTGCAACGATTGGCAAACGGGATTAATTCCTCTTTTATTAAGAACACAGTATGGACATTGGGAAGTTGGACGTGCAAAAACAATCTTTACGATTCATAATATGATGTATCAGGGTGAGTATGGATTTGATCAGTTCCAGCAGTGGCTTGGAATTGATGCACGTTATGATACACCAGAATTTATGCATAATTATGAATGTGCAAGCTTTATGAAAGCAGCCCTTGTATTTGCGGACCGTTTGAGTACAGTAAGCCCTACTTATGCAGGAGAAATCCGTAATCCGGCTTTTGCATATCGTCAGGAAGGAATTTTAAATGCAAGAGCAAATGATACATGGGGAATTTTAAATGGAATGAATATGGAAGAATTTGATCCACAGACAGATCCATTGATTCCATATCATTTCAGTAAAGAAGATCTTTCTGGCAAAAAGAAAGATAAAATGGAATTAATCAAACGACTTGGACTTTCTATTACTCCAGGCGTTCCAATTATTGGTATGGTAACAAGATTGACAGAACAAAAGGGTCTTGATCTTGTAAAATATATGCTGGATGAAATCATGTGTACAGAAGATGTTGCTTTTGTTGTCCTTGGAACTGGTGATCATGAATATGAAGAATTTTTCCGTTATATGGAACAGAAATATAAAGGAAGAGTATGTTCTTATATTGCTTATGATAATGAAGTGGCACATCAGATCTATGCAGGAAGTGATTTGTTCTTAATGCCGTCAAAATTTGAACCATGCGGTATTTCACAGATGATTGCATTGCGTTATGGTACATTACCGATTGTACGTGAAACAGGTGGATTAAAAGATACTGTACAAAGCTACAATGAATATGAGGACACAGGAAATGGATTCTCATTTGCCAATTATAATGCGCATGAAATGCTTCATGCGATCCGTTATGCATTAACAACATTACATAGTCCAAAGAGGAAACATGGACTGATTATGCGTGCAATGGAATCAGATAACAGCTTTGCAAAATCAGCACATACTTATATGGAACTGTATCGAAGTATTTTATAGTATGACCGGAAAGGAGAGGGAATGGGAACAATCATTAGCGGCGATCGGGTAAAACAAATTGCTGCCAAAATTGAGCATAAGCTGATTAACACATTAGGAACGACTTTAGAAGAAGCTGCAAATGATGAAATTTATAAAGCAACAGCAGGATGCATTCGTGATGATATTATGACGAAGTGGGCAGAAAGCCGTAAAAAATCAGGTGCACAAGGAGTAAAAAAGCTGTATTATATGTCAGCAGAGTTCCTGATGGGTAGGGCCCTTTCCAACAATCTGATCAATATGGAAATGTATAAAGATTACAGGCAGGCTCTGTGGAAACTTGGAATTGATTTTGATGAAATCGTTGAAGAGGAAACAGATGCAGGACTTGGAAATGGGGGACTTGGGCGGCTTGCCGCCTGTTTCCTTGATTCCATGGCTACGTTGAATTTCCCTGTCATTGGATGTGGTATTCGTTATGAATTTGGATTGTTTAAGCAAAAAATTATGGATGGCATGCAGGTGGAAATGGAAGATGACTGGTTGCGTGAGGGAAATATATGGGAAGTAGAGCGTCCAGAATTAAGTGTAGAAGTACATTTTAATGGGTACATTGAAGAACACTGGACAGAAAAAGGTTTAAAAATTATTCATAAAGATTATAATACGGTAGTTGCAGTACCATATGATATGCCGGTGATCGGATATAAAAGCGATACACCGGCAACTTTGCGATTATGGTCAGCTAGAAGCAAACAGCGATTTGATCTTCATTCTTTTAACGAAGGAATCTATGATAAAGCAATGGCTGATCAAGCTTTTGCCGAAGTAATATCGAAAGTTCTTTATCCGGCAGATGATCATATGCAAGGGAAAATGCTTAGATTAAAACAATTTTATTTCTTAGCGTCTGCAACGATGCAGTTGATGGTAAAACATCACAAAGAAAAGAAGGGAGACCTTCATACTTTATCAGATTATGTTACCGTACAGATCAATGACACACATCCAACACTTGCAGTTCCAGAATTAATGAGAATTCTTATGGATGAAGAAGGATTTGGCTGGGAAGAAGCTTATGCAATTGTAAGAAAAATTTTTAATTATACGAATCATACCATTATGACAGAAGCGTTGGAATGTTGGGATGAAAATATGTTTAAGTTATTACTTCCACGCATTTATCAAATTATCTGTGTTATGAATGAAAAATATTGCGATAAGCTTCGAATTTATTATGGGGAGCATCATGAAAAAATATCAAAAATGTCGATGATAGGAAATAATCAGGTTCGTATGGCAAATCTATGTATTGCTGTGTGTCATCGAGTGAATGGAGTTTCTCAATTGCATGGTGATATTTTAAAACAGCAATTATTTCATGATTCTTACAATTTATACCCACAAAAATATATAGCAATCACAAATGGAATTACTCATAGAAGGTGGATGGCTTTGGCAAATCCACAACTATGCCAGTTAATTAAGGATCATACAACAGGAGATGTTTTAAAAGATTATAGAATTTTTGAGCAAATTCTTTTATTTAAAAATGATGTATCTTTCCAACATAAATATCAGCAAATCAAGCAACAAAATAAAAAAAGATTTGCAAAATATATTAAGAAAAAACAGGGGATTGTAATAAATACAGATTCTATTTTTGATGTGCAGTGTAAGCGTATGCATGAATATAAACGCCAGCTAATGAAATGTCTGCATATCATCTATTTGTATCAGCAGTTAAAAAAACAGCCGGATTATTTATCAACACCAATTACTTTTATTTTTGCAGCAAAAGCAGCTCCTGGATATGCCAGAGCAAAAGATATCATTCGGTTGATTCATTCGGTGAAAGATATGATAGATGCCGATCCTGTGATTCGGGAAAAAATTCAAGTCGTATTTGTAGAAAACTATTCGGTTTCTGTAGCAGAGAATTTGATTCCGGCTGCAGATATTAGTGAACAGATATCGACTGCAGGCATGGAGGCATCCGGAACTGGAAATATGAAATTTATGATGAATGGAGCCTTAACGATTGGTACGATGGATGGGGCAAATGTAGAAATATTTGAACAGGTAGGAGCAGAAAATATTTTTATTTTTGGTGCATCTGTGGAAGAAGTTGGCAATATGAAACGTTATCATACATATAATCCAGGAACGGTATTTGAAAAAAATCCGAAGATAAGAGATATTTGCAATTGCCTGATTGATGGAGAACTTCCAAAAATTGGAAAACAAAAATATTCAGATATCTATCAATCTTTGTTGTTTGGGGAATATGGACAGCCAGATCAGTATTTTGTATTGTATGATTTGCCTTCGTATATCGAAACTTATGATAAAGTTTATAATACTTATGTCAATCACTATGATGAATGGATACAAAAGGCAATTGTTAATACCGCAAAATCTGGATTTTTCTCTTCAGATCGTACGGTCGCAGAGTATAACGATAAAATTTGGAAACTTTCAACTATAAAATAAGAAAAAGTTAGAGATGAGACTATGATTCATAATGCGTCAATTGAAAAATATAGAACTCCGGTCGGTGCAGTAGAAAAAGGCGAAGAGGTAATACTTCGCCTTTTTGGTCTGCCGGAAAAAACATCCCATGTGGAAATTGTGTTTTACGCAGAAGATTTTCACAGGGAATATAAAATGAAACAGAAAAAAGATTTGTTTGAGCAAACCATTTGTATGCCTGAAAAATGTTGTGTTGTATGGTATTATTTTCGAATCTGGGAGGGAGATCATAATTATTATTATGGAGCCAGGCCTGGACAGAGCCAGGGGGAAGGAATAGTAGTTAGTGAAAATCCTTTCAGTTTTCAGATTACTGTATATGAAAATGGATTTGATACTCCAAGATGGATGCCAAAAGGAATTATGTATCAAATTTTTCCAGACCGTTTCTGTCAGGGAAATCAAAAAAATTTAAAACGTGGAGAAGAATATCATAAAAATATGGGAAGAACCGTATATATTCATGAAGATTGGGAAGAACGTCCATTGTTTGGGCCGTTGCCTGGACATGAATTTTATGATCCATGTGATTATTTTGGAGGCGATCTTGAAGGAATTATTTCAAAGCTTGATGATTTAAAAAAGCTTGGGGTTACATGTATTTATTTGAATCCAATTGGAGAAGCTGCATCTAATCATCGTTATAATACATCAGATTATAAAAAAGTGGATCCATTTCTCGGAACCAATGAAGATTTTGAGCGTCTTTGTAAATTAGCCAAGGAAAGAGGAATGAGGGTCATTCTTGATGGGGTTTATTCTCATACGGGGGATGACAGTGTGTATTTTAATAAAAAAGGAAATTATCCAGAAAAAGGGGCTTGGCAAGGACCGCAATCTCCTTATTATGATTGGTATACGTTTGATCAAGATGGAAATTATGATAGTTGGTGGGGATTTCAATCATTGCCAGAAGTCAATGAGATGAATCTTAAGTTTATAAATTTTATTATTAATGGAAGGGATTCTGTAATCAAGCATTGGATTTCTCTTGGAGCATTTGGTTTCCGCCTGGATGTTGCAGATGAATTGCCAGATGAATTTATTTTTGAGATGCGAAAAGAATTAAAAGCCCAAGAAAAAGATTATGCTTTAATTGGGGAAGTGTGGGAAGATGTTACGACAAAAGAAAGTTATGGAGTGAAAAGAAAATATGCTCTTGGAAATGGCATGGATAGTACGATGAATTATCCATTTAAAGTTCATGTAGTAAATTATCTTCTTGGAAGTCAAAATGCTTATGCAATGCAGGAATTTCTTTTAGGACAGCAATGTAATTATCCAAAACCTTTTTATTATGCAGTCATGAATTTATTATCTTCTCATGATATTCCAAGAATTCGTACGACATTTGCATCTGGAATGAATGAGACACTGCCATCGAGAGAAAAACAGATAGAATATGTTATAACAAGTGAGATGGATAAAAGAGGTGGACGTTTATCCAGACTGGCTATGGCAATGCAGTTTTTTGTCCCTGGAATCCCATCCATTTATTATGGAGATGAATATGGGATGCATGGATTTATGGATCCGTTTAATCGGGGAACTTTTTATGAAAATAACAAAGAAATTTATGAAGAATTATTATTTTTAACGGGCATCAGGAAGCGAGAAAGAGCATTGCAAACGGGGTATGCGCTTTATTTTGCAGTAAATGAGAATATATTAGCCATGGTACGCTTTATTGTTGGAAAAAAAGATGTTTTTGGAGAAAAAGCAGAAAATAAAGCATTTCTCATGCTAATAAATCCAACGAATCAAAAGGAAACAATAAAATTTGACCTTAAAACAAGAGAAGAGGGAATTCCGCATGAGGTGCACCAAAAACTGATGGATTATTTATCTGCAACGGAAATAGAAGCGCAGATCGAAGCATTTGACTATCAAATTGTGAAATTGAAATAATCGTAGAAAAGATTGTTATTTTTTTTTATATTTTGTATAATAAATGAAAAACATGTAGAGTATAGAATGGAGAAAAGAATGGAAAAACATTATGATTATCTGTTGGTAGGAGCAGGATTATTTAATGGTGTTGTAGCACATGAAGCGGCAAAAAGGGGAAAGAAGTGCCTGGTTATTGAAAAAAGAGATGTTCTTGGTGGGAATATTTACTGCAAAGAAGTAGAAGGAATCATGGTACATGAATATGGAGCCCATATTTTTCATACAAGCAATGAAGAAGTTTGGGATTATGTAACAGATTTGGTTGAATTTAATCATTATATTAATTCGCCGGTAGCAAATTATCATGGAGAAATTTATAATCTTCCGTTTAATATGAATACATTTAGTAAAATGTGGAATATTTCAACTCCGGAAGAAGCAAGAAAGATTATTGAAGAACAAAAAAGTGTGATAAAGAAAGATCCTGAAAACTTAGAAGAACAGGCAATCAGTCTTGTAGGAACAGATGTATATGAAAAACTGATCAAGGGTTATACAATGAAACAGTGGGGAAGAGAATGCAAAGACCTTCCAGCTTCTATTATTAAACGAATTCCAGTTCGTTATATTTATGATAATAACTATTTTAATGATCCGCATCAGGGAATTCCAAAAGGTGGATATAATGAACTGATTGAAAAACTGTATGATGGATGTGATGTTATTCTTGAAACAGATTTCTTATCTGATAAGGAAAAATATACTAGTATGGCAGATCATGTTGTATATACAGGAACAATCGATGCTTATTTTGATTACTGCTATGGAAAACTGGAATATCGAAGCCTTCATTTTGAACATGAGTTATTGAATGAATATAATCATCAGGGTGTAGCAGTTATGAACTACACGGATAGTGAAACTCCGTTTACAAGAAAGATTGAACATAAGCATTTCGCGTTTGGAACACAGGAAAAAACAGTTGTTACAAGAGAATATCCTGCGGAGTGGGAAGACGGAATGGAACCATACTATCCAGTCAATGATGAGAAAAACAGTACTCTTTATGAAAGATATAAAGAACTTGGAGAAAAAGAAGAAAAAGTATTATTCGGTGGACGTCTTGGAGAATATAAGTATTATGATATGGATAAGGTTATAGAGTCAGCACTGAATTTTGTAAAGCAATATTTATAGGGAAGAAGAGAAATCGTCAGTCATTGAAAAGGCTGGCGATTTTTGTTCTATATTTTTATGAAACTTTATGGAAAAGTTTATCCTTCTCCTTGATGTTAGGCAAAACTCACGTTATAATTAAACTTAATGCAATTTTGAGATTTATTAGGAGATTAATAGATATGGAACAGTTAAAAACAGAGTCACAAAGACAATATGATTATATGGAACAGATGAAATCATGGGTTGCAAAAAAGTCACAGGAGCTTGGAAGGCCTCTGACTTGTCATTGCACAACCTTTGGGTGTCAGATGAATGAAAAAGATTCAGAAAAACTTCTCGGAATCTTAGAAACCATCGGGTATCAGGAAGTGGATACAGAAGAAGCAGACCTTCTTTTATTTAATACTTGTACCGTTCGTGAAAATGCAAATACAAAACTATATGGACATCTTGGACAAGTAAAAAAGATGAAGGAACGCAACCCGCATATGATGATTGGATTATGTGGATGTATGATGCAGGAACCGCATGTAATTGAAAAAATACAGAAAAGTTATCGCTTTGTAGATATTGTATTTGGAACTTATAATATTTTTAAACTAGCTCAACTTCTAAAAGCAAGAGTAGATTCTGGAAGCATGATTGTTGATATATGGAAGGATACAAATGAAATTGTAGAAGATCTTCCAAGTGACCGCAAATTTTCATTTAAATGTGGAGTCAATATTATGTATGGATGCAATAATTTCTGCAGTTATTGTATTGTACCTTATGTAAGGGGAAGAGAAAGAAGCAGAAAACCGGAAGATATTATAAAGGAAGTAACACAGGTTGTATCAGAGGGTGTGAAAGAGGTTATGCTGCTTGGACAAAATGTTAATTCTTATGGAAAGACATTGGAAGAGCCAATGAGTTTTGCAGATCTTTTAAGAGAAGTAGAAAAAGTACCTGGACTTGAAAGGATTCGTTTTATGACTCCACATCCAAAAGATCTTTCCGATGATTTGATTGATGTGATGGCACATTCGAAAAAAGTATGTAGTCATATGCATTTGCCAATGCAGTCTGGAAGTACAAGACTGTTAAAAGCGATGAATCGTCATTATACAAAAGAACAGTATTTGGAACTTGCAAAGAAAATCAAAGAACGAATTCCAGGAGTTTCTTTTACAACAGATATTATTGTTGGTTTTCCTGGAGAGACAGAAGAAGATTTTGAAGAAACATTGGATGTTGTAAGAAAAGTTGGATTTGATAGTGCGTATACTTATATTTATTCAAAACGTACAGGAACACCTGCAGCTTCTATGGAAAATCAAGTTGACAAAGATGTGATCAAGGATCGTTTTGATCGTCTTCTTGCAGTTTTAAAGGAAACATCTGAACAAAATTGTAAGAAAAAAGTTGGACAGATAGAACGAGTTTTAATTGAAGAAGTAAATACACATGAAGAAGGTATGGTAACAGGAAGACTGGAAAACAATCTTCTGGTTCATTTTAAAGGATGTAAAGAACAAATTGGAACAATGGCAGATGTAAAACTTGTAGAAGAAAAAGGTTTTTATTATATGGGAGAGCAAGTCAATGGGTAAACTAACACCAATGATGCAGCAATATATGAAAATCAAAGAAGAAAATAAAGATTGTATTTTATTTTATCGTCTTGGAGATTTTTACGAGATGTTTTTTGATGATGCATTGCTTGCATCCAAAGAACTGGAAATAACATTAACAGGGAAAAATTGCGGATTGGAAGAGAGGGCCCCAATGTGCGGGATTCCTTACCATGCGGCAGATTCTTATTTAAATAAGCTTGTAGAAAAGGGCTATAAAGTTGGAATTTGTGAACAGGTCGAAGATCCAAGTCAGGCAAAAGGTATTGTAAAACGTGAGATTGTAAGAATTGTAACGCCTGGAACTAATATTTCGCAACAGAGTCTTGACGATGAAAAAAATAACTATCTGATGTGTATTTTTTGCAATGATGGGAGTTATGGAATATCTCTTGTTGATATTACAACAGGAGATTTCCGTACAACTTCTATGGATCGTCTATCAAAAGTACAGGATGAGATTTTTAAATTTACACCAGCAGAAATTATTTGTAATGATGCATTTTTTATTAGTGGCATCGATATTGATTATCTAAGAGATAAAATGTCAGTTGTGATTTCAGGCATTGATCATTATTATTTTGATGAAGAACAAGCGATAGAGCGCATTAAACAACAGTTTAAAGTTGGAAATATAGAAGGTCTTGGACTTGCAGACTATCCACTGGGAGTCATTGCGACGGGTGCTCTTCTTGGATATCTTCATGAGACACAAAAGAGTTCTCTGGATCATCTGATGCATATTACAGCTTATGAAACAAGTGAATTTATGATCATTGACAGTTCCAGTCGAAGAAACCTGGAACTTTGTGAAACCTTGCGTGACAAACAAAAAAAAGGTTCTCTTTTATGGGTACTTGATAAGACAAAAACAGCAATGGGTGCCAGGATGCTTCGAAATATGCTGGAGCAGCCGCTAGTAGATAAAAAAAAGATTGAAGAACGTTATGATGCACTTGATTCTTTAACAAAACAGGCAATTGTTCGTGAAGAATTAAGAGAATATTTAAATCCAATCTATGATTTGGAACGTTTAATGACAAAAGTAAGCTATAAAACAGCAAATCCAAGGGATTTGATTGCGTTTAAAATATCTTTGCAGTGGCTGCCGCCGATTAAAACCATTTTGAAAGAATGCAAAGATCCACTTCTTATGAGACTTCAGGAAGATTTAGATCCTCTTTGCGATCTTTATCAGCTTTTAGAAGATGCAATTGTTGAGGAGCCTCCTCTTGCGATTAAAGAAGGTGGTATCATTAAAGAAGGTTTCAAGGAAGATATTGATCATCTGAAACGTGCCAAAACAGAAGGTAAACAGTGGCTGATGGAGCTTGAGGAAAGAGAACGACAGGCAACTGGAATCAAAAATTTGAAAGTAAAGTTTAATAAAGTATTTGGTTATTATCTGGATGTAACGAATTCCTATAAAGATTTGGTACCAGAACATTATATTCGTAAGCAAACACTTGCTAATTCTGAACGATATACGACAGAAGAATTAAATCAATTAGCGGATACAATTCTTGGTTCAGAAGATCGACTGTATGCGTTAGAATATGAAACATTTGTCACAATTCGAGAAACTCTTGCAACACAGATGGAACGAATTGCTAAAACTGCACATGTTATTGCTCAGACTGATGCGTTAGCATCTTTGGCTTACGTAGCAGAACGAAATCATTATGTTCGTCCTAAATTAAATATCAGAGGAACAATTGATATTAAAGATGGAAGGCATCCAGTTGTAGAGCAGATGATACCAAATGATATGTTTATTGCAAATGATACATATCTTGATCAGAAAAAAAATCGGCTTGCGATTATCACTGGCCCCAATATGGCAGGAAAATCAACATATATGAGACAAGCTGCATTGATTGTTTTGATGGCACAGGTAGGTTCCTTTGTTCCGGCGACAAAAGCGAATATTGGAATTGTAGATAGGATTTTTACAAGAGTTGGAGCATCAGATGATCTAGCATCTGGACAAAGTACTTTTATGGTAGAAATGAGTGAGGTTGCGAATATTTTACGTAATGCCACAAAGAATAGCCTCTTGATCTTAGATGAGATTGGAAGAGGAACCAGTACTTATGATGGCCTTTCGATTGCATGGGCAGTTGTTGAATATATTAGCAATCCAAAATTGCTGGGCGCTAAGACATTGTTTGCGACACATTATCATGAGTTGACAGAATTGGAAGGAAAAATTGATAGTGTAAACAATTACTGTATTGCAGTTAAAGAGCAGGGAGATGATATTGTCTTTTTGCGGAAAATCATTAAAGGTGGAGCAGATAAAAGTTATGGAGTGCAGGTTGCGAAGCTTGCAGGAGTACCGGAAAGCGTGATTCAAAGAGCAAAAGAAATTGCAAGAGAGTTAAGTGATCATGATATTGCTTCCAAAGCAAAACAGATTGTTCCATATGGCGAAGTAGAACAGCTTTCTCTATTTCAACAAAGTGATGAGCCAACAATGGAACATCCATTTATGGCGGAATTAAGGGAAAAAGATCTTTCACAAATGACACCGCTTGAGGCGCTAAATTATCTTTATGTTTTGCAGGATCGCTTAAAAAAAGAGGAATAATTTATGGCACAGATAAAGTTATTAGATCAGAAAACCATTGATAATATTGCAGCGGGAGAAGTGATAGAACGACCAGCTTCTGTTGTCAAGGAACTGGTAGAAAATGCTATTGATGCGAATGCGAATGCTGTTACAGTAGAAATCAAAGATGGTGGAATGACTTTGATTCGCGTAACAGATAATGGATCTGGAATACCGAAAGATCAGGTTAAAACAGCATTTTTAAGACATGCAACAAGTAAAATACGAACAGTTGAGGATCTAATGTCGGTATCTTCTCTTGGATTTCGTGGAGAGGCACTTTCCAGTATTGGAGCCGTAGCTCAGGTGGAATTGGTGACAAAAACGGCAGGTGGATTTAGTGGAACTTCCTATAAAATTAGTGGTGGAGAAGAAGAGGAGTTTTCAGAAATCGGTGCACCGGATGGAACTACTTTTCTTGTAAAAAATATTTTCTATAATACACCAGCCAGGAGAAAGTTTTTAAAAAGTGCAACTACAGAGGCTAGTTATGTAGAACAGGTTATGGTTCATATGGCATTAAGTCATCCAGAAATATCATTTAAATTTATTCACAATAATCGGAATAGAATTTATACCTCGGGAAATGGAAATCTAAAAGATATTATTTATCATATTTATGGAAGAGATGTAGCATCTGCGCTAATTGAGCTTGAGGCAGAAACAGATAATATAAAAGTTTATGGGTTTGTCGGAAAACCTCATATTTCCAGAGGAAATCGTAACTATGAAAGTTATTTTATTAATGGAAGATATATTAAGAGCCCATTAATTTATCGTGCGATTGAAGAGGCTTATAAAACTTTTACAATGACTCATAAATATCCATTCATTTGTTTGAATATGGAAATTCGTCCGGACCTTCTTGATATTAATGTGCATCCAACCAAAATGGAAATTCGTTTTGAAAATGGAAATGAATTGTATGAACTTCTTGCTACAAAAATTCGGGAGGTTTTGCTTACCAGGGATTTAATCCCGCAGGTACAGTCAGATAAAGAGAAGAAACGGGAAGGACAAAATCGAAAAGAAGTACCAAAAGAAATGTTGACAAAATCAGGTTTGGTATCAGATGTAAAACTTGAGAAAAAGAAAATGCCGGAGCCGTTTGAAAGAAATCGAAGACGAGAAGAACAAAAAAGCAGCTCAGTTTATGCAGGTCTTAATTATGATATAAAAAAGAAATCGTTTCCTTCTATTGAAAAGGAAGAAGAAAAGCCGCATCAAATGACATTAAATGAAACTTCTGTTTTAGAGGAAAAAGCAAAACCAGGAAGAAAAGTGATTGGACAGCTATTTCGCACGTATTGGCTGATTGAATATGAAGACGAATTGTTTATTATGGATCAACATGCAGCGCATGAAAAAGTAAATTATGAAAAGCTGATGCGGGATTTTAAAAAGAAGGAAATTTATAGTCAGGGATTGGAACCGCCGCTTGTTATTACGGTATCTATGTCAGAAGCAGAAGTTTTAAGAAATTATGCGGACATTTTTGCAGGGCTTGGTTTTACAATTGAAGCTTTTGGAGGAAATGAATTTTGTATTCGTCAGGTCCCGGCAAATCTTTATGGAATTGGAGAAGAAGATTTATTTATTGAACTGCTGGATTGTGTAAGCAGAGAAAGTCCAAAGGCAAATGTTGACATTATTACGGACAAAATTGCAACAATGGCATGTAAAATGTCGATTAAGGGCAATCAAAAAATTTCTTTGCCGGAAGTGGAGCATTTACTAGATCAGTTAATGGAGCTTGAGAATCCATATCAATGTCCGCATGGGAGACCAACGATTATTAAAATGAGTAAATATGAAATAGAGAAGAAATTTAAGAGAATTGTTTAGGAGGCTTGTTTGTTATGGAAGATCAAAAATTATTAGAACTTGCAGACAAAGCAAAAGAAGCAGCATATGCTCCGTATTCAAATTTTAAGGTAGGGGCAGCACTGCAGACAAAAAACGGGAAAGTATTTACAGGATGTAATGTGGAAAATTCCTCTTATGGAGCTGCAATTTGTGCGGAACGATGTGCCGCTGTAAAAGCCATCAGTAGTGGAGAAAGAGAATTTGAGGTAATTGCGATTGCATCTAGCGGGGAAGATACCGTATATCCGTGTGGAATTTGCCGACAGGTACTTCATGAATTCGGCCCGGATATGAAAGTGATTTGTCAAAGTGCCAATGGATATGAAAGTTATCGATTATCAGAGTTGATGCCGAAAGGATTTTAAGATGAAACCAATGATCATATTAACAGGACCAACTGCGGTTGGGAAGACAGAATTATCGATTGGACTTGCCAAAGCGATAGATGGAGAAATCATATCTGCAGATTCCATGCAGGTTTATAAAAAAATGGATATTGGAACTGCTAAGATTACATCACAAGAGATGCAGGGAATCCGACATTATCTGGTAGATGAACTCGATCCATCGGAAGAATTTCATATTGCAAAATTTCAGGAGATGGCAAAAAAAGCCTTGAAAGAAATTTATGACAGAGGAAAAATTCCTTTAATTGTTGGAGGTACTGGTTTTTATATTCAGGGATTGCTTTATGATATTGATTTTACAAAAGAAGAAGGAGATAAGCAATATCGCACATTCCTTCAGGAAATAGGAAAAAAAGATGGGAAAGAGAAACTTCATGAAATGTTGAAGGAAATTGATCCAGTTTCTGCGCAGAAAATTCATTGTAATAATGTGAAACGAGTAATTCGTGCTTTAGAGTTTTATCATCAGAATGGATATCCAATTTCTGAACATAATGAAAAAGAAAGTCAGAGAGAATCTCCATATCAGTCGGCATATTTTGTTTTAACGAATCAAAGAGAAGTTCTTTATGACCGAATCAATAAGAGAGTGGATCTTATGATAGAGCAAGGTTTGGTTGATGAAGTGCGGCAATTAAAAAAAGAAGGATATGAAAAATCTATGGTATCCATGCAGGGAATTGGCTATAAAGAAGTGTTTGATTATCTGAATGGAGGGTGTTCGATGGAAGAAATGACAGAACAGATAAAGAAAGATACCAGACATTTTGCAAAAAGACAGCTCACATGGTTTCGAAGGGAAAAAGATACCATTTTTATTGATAAGTCTGAATTTAAAACAGAAACAGAAATTTTGACATACATGTTGGAAATACTAAAACAGAAAGGCATATGGAATGGATAGTTTAAAAGAATATTATAAATCGCTAGGAGTCGATGAAAAAGTATATAATTTTTCAAAAAAAATCGAGGAAGGATTATCTGATCGATTTCAGAAATTTGATCAGATAGCAGAATTTAATCAGCTGAAAGTTTTAAAAGCGATGCAGACACATAAGATTGCAGAGGCACATCTTAGTGGAACAACGGGATATGGCTATAATGATATTGGGCGTGAGGCAATCGAAGCAGTGTATGCTGATGTTTTTCATACGGAAGATGCTCTGGTACGTCCACAGATCACTTGTGGAACGCACGCACTTGGTTTAGCTTTAAGTGCTAATTTAAGACCAGGGGATGAAATTCTTGCAATTTCTGGAAAACCTTATGATACTCTGGAAGAGGTGATCGGAATTCGTCCATCAAAAGGATCACTTGCCGAGTATGGAATTACTTATGCACAAGTTGATTTACTTTCTGATGGAAGTTTTGATTACGAAGGAATTAAAAAAGCAGCAAATGAACATACAAAACTCATTCATATTCAACGTTCCAAAGGTTATGCGACAAGGCCGACATTATCTGTTGATCAGATTGGACAGGCAATTGCATTTGTAAAAAAATTAAATCCAAACTGGATTGTTATGGTAGATAATTGCTATGGAGAGTTTGTGGAAACAAAAGAACCATCAGATGTTGGAGCCGATATGGTCGTTGGATCGTTGATTAAGAATCCTGGCGGAGGATTGGCACCAATTGGAGGATATATTTGTGGAAAACATGATTTGATTGAACAATGTGCTTATCGTCTCACAACACCAGGACTTGGAAAAGAAGTTGGAGCAACGCTTGGGGTAAATCGACAATTTATTCAAGGACTTTTTATGGCACCAACGGTTGTAAATGCGGCTTTAAAAGGAGCTGTTTTTGCTGCAAATTTATATGAAAATCTCGGATTTAAAGTTGTCCCTGATGGGAGAGAAGAACGTCACGATATTATACAAGCAGTTGAGCTGAAGGATCCAAAGAAACTGATTGCTTTTTGTGAAGGAATTCAAAAAGCATCACCAGTAGATAGTTATGTAACACCGGAACCTTGGGATATGCCAGGATATGACAGTGATGTAATTATGGCGGCTGGTACGTTTGTCTCTGGAGCTTCGATTGAATTAAGTGCTGACGGACCGATGAAAGAACCATATGCTGTATATTTTCAGGGAGGGTTAACCTATCCACATGCAAAATATGGGATTGTCATGTCTCTTCAGAGAATGGTTGAAAAAGGACTTCTTGAAATTTAAATAATAAAAAAAGCAGGAAGGAATATAAGAAAAATTTAAGGAAAACAAAGGGTTGTTTTCTATACATCATAAAGAAGTTATGGTAAGATAACTTTGAGAGAAATATTTTTGTTTCCTGTCTGGAAAATTATTCTGGTCCGGAAAGGAATCATTATGACAAAAAAACATCAGACGATCAAAGAAATTCCAGCTTTAGAACGACCTTATGAAAAGTGTGAGATATATGGGCCCGGACATTTATCTGATGCAGAACTTTTGGCTGTGGTCTTAAGAAATGGGACAAAAGATAAGACGGCAGTGGAACTTTCCAGAGAAATTTTCGCATTGCATCCATATTATCAGGGTTTACTTGGTATTTGTCATTTGTCAATAGAGGAACTTAGAAAAATTTCTGGAATTGGAAATGTGAAAGCAATTCAAATTTTATGTATTGTGGAACTTTCTAAAAGATTGGCAGCAACAAAGGCAGAAAAAAAATTAAGTTTTCATTCACCAAAATCGATTGCAGACTATTATATGGAAGGAATGCGTCATTTAAACAGGGAAGAGATGATATTAATTTTTTTTAATGGGAAAAATAAAGTCATTAAGGAATTAAAAGTTTCTGTTGGAACTGTTAATCAAACAGTGGCATCTCCGAGGGAATTGTTTGTGGAAGCTTTGCGCTGTGAGGCTGTATCTGTCATTATGATACATAACCATCCATCGGGAGATCCAACGCCAAGCCGGCAGGATATTTTAACGACTAGGAGAATGAAGGAAGCTGGAGAGTTGGTTGGGATTCCGTTATCAGATCATATTATTATCGGTGATCATGCATACGTCAGTTTTCGGGAAGAACAGATTATATAAAAAAAGACAGAAGACAAAAAATGACAGAGAGAATAAAAATCATATGAAAATAATGGATATTGTAAAAATGAAACAATGAAACGAGGATGATTTATGAAGTTGCAGAGGAAAAAAATAAATTCTAATCATTATCTTGCAATCTTTATTGTGATTTGTGCGATCTTGATTGGAGTCAGTGTGTTTGCAGGCAGCGTTCTGACACCGGTAAAAAGTGCATTTACCTTCGTTCTTTCGCCAATGCAAAAAGGAATTAATACGGTTGGAAATGCGGCCTTTTCCTGGAATGAGGAAACAAAGACAAAAAAAGAACTAAGAACAGAGAACAAACTTCTGAATGAAAAGTTAAATGCAATGAGAATGCAGAACCGTCTGTTAAAGCAAGATCAGGTGGAATTAGATCGTCTTCAAGGTTTGTTGAAACTGAAAAAGAAATATGAGAAATATCATACAGTGGGAGCCAGAGTTATAAGTAAAGGTTCCAGTAATTGGTTTGAAATTTTTTCCATTGATAAAGGAAGCAAAGATGGCATTAAAAAGGATATGAACGTCATTGCGGATGATGGATTGGTGGGAATTGTTTATGATGTAACGGCCAATTCAGCAAAGGTGCGTACAATTATCAATGACACAAGTATGGTGAGTGCCATGTTCTTAAAAACTTCAGATTCTTACTGTATTGTAAAAGGAAGCCTTGATACCATCGAAGATGGTTATTTGGATGTTGTTTATATTGATAAAGATGCCAAGGTAAAAAATGGAGATGAAATTGTTACATCTAATGTAAGTTCTAAATTCAATGAAGGAATTACTATTGGGAAGGTTTCTAATATCAAGATGGATTCTACAAAGCTTACAAAAACAGCAAGGGTAACTCCAGTTGTAGATTTCAAACATTTAAAAGAAGTTTTGGTTATTACTGATATCAAAAAAACAGAAAATCTTGATACGAATACGAAAGAATAGAAGGTGGTTGCATGAGTATAAAGAGAATCATATTTTATATTCTGGCTGTAATCGTTTGTTTTCTTTTGCAGACAAGTGTATTTGAGTTCCTGAGCCTTGCGGATGTTGTTCCAAACATTCTTCTCATTCTTACAGTAACGATGGGATTTATTCGCGGGAAAAAAACAGGAATTGTTATTGGATTTTTTTGTGGCTTGCTGATTGACATTTTTTCAGGAAGTGTAATGGGACAGTATGCATTATTATATCTATTTTTTGGATATGCTAATGGATGGTTTCATGCGCGCTTTTATGAAGATGATATTTTGCTTCCAATTGGATTATTAGCAGGAAATTCTCTTATTTACAGCTTTGTTATGTTCTTTTTCTTCTTTGTATTAAGAGGAAGATTTCATTTTATCAGTTATCTGATCCATATCATGATACCAGAAGCTGTTTATACAGGAATTGTGGCATTGATTTTATATAAAATACTGTTGGCGATCGATCTAAGGATCAGCGATGGTGAAAAAAGGAGTATGTTCTAGTGTTACGGAAATTTTATCAGAGAGTAGAAAAATTACTGGAAAACAGATTGCTTGCTTTAACCGTGTTGTTTGGCATTCTTTTTTGCGTATTAATCTGTCGTGTGTTTATTTTGGAAATTGTTCAGGGAGAATCACATAAGAAAGATTTTACATATAAGGTACAAAAGACAGTAAAAACATCAGGGACAAGAGGAAACATTTATGATTGTAATGGAAAACTGTTGGCTTATAATAAGCTTGTTTATACAGTGACCTTTCAGAATGATAATGAATTTAAAACATTAGCAACAAAAAATAAAACGTCCGAAAGCTACGAAAAGAATAAGGTAATTCATGAAGTTGTACAAATCCTTGAGAGAAACGGAGATACTTTTATTAATGATATTCCAATTGAAATTACAGGAAGTGGTAAATTCCGTTTTACAGAAACTGGATCACGATTGAAGAAATTTAAAAGGGATGTTTTCGGAATTGGAAGTGATACATCGGATCTTACAAGTGCAGAGAAAAAATTAAGAAACCAGCAGTTGAATGCCACGGCAGAACAGGTTTTTGAGTATTTAAGAGATGGAACAATGGGTTCTGCTGGAACTGGAAAAATGTTTGATATTGATAAGAAATACTCAAAGGAAGATGCACTTAAAATTATGTCAGTACGCTATAGTGCTTTCCTAAGTCGTTATTCACAGTATATGAAAGTTACGATTGCAAATGGAATCAGTAGTAAGAGTATTGCGGAATTAGAAGAGCGAAGCAGTGAACTTCCTGGAATTGATATTAGTACAAAGTCTATTCGTGTTTACAATAAAAGTGAGGCATTGTCTCATGTTGTTGGATATACAGGAACAATTAATAGTGACGAATTAGAGACTTATAATAAAGGAAAGAAGGAATCAGACAAAGATTATTATTCTAGTGATGAGACGGTTGGAAAAGCTGGTGTGGAAAAACAGTTGGAAAGCTATTTACATGGAGATAGCGGAAGTCAGACTTTGATTGTAAATAATATTGGAAAGATTGTGAAAACGACGAAGACAGTAAAAGCAGGAACAGGAAATAATGTAACGCTTTCGATTGATAGTCGTCTTCAAGAATATGTTTACAAACTTTTAGAAAAAAAGATTGCAGGTATTGTTCTTTCAAAGTTAACGACATCTGATTCCAAAGGAAGTGATAGAGAGCATATTATGATACCAATCAAAAGTGCTTATTATGCTCTGATTGGAAACGGTGTCATTGATTTGGAAAATTTAAATGGAAATGATGCTACAGCTTATGAAAAGAAGATGTATAAAAAGATTCAGAAGTTGGATGATTCAGCTATTTCTATGATCAAAGATATGTTATTGAACAGCAAAAAGCCTTATAAAAAAGAAAGTGATGAAAAACAAGCTTATGCAGATTATGTTTATAAGTTACTTGTAAAAAATAAGGTATTGCTTTCAAGTTCTATTGATACAGAAGATAAAACTTATCAGCAGTGGAAGAGTGAGAAAATTGGCCTTGGACAGTTCTTACGTTATGCAATTAATAAAGAATGGATTGATATTTCGAATCTGAATGTGAATAATAAGTATAATAATACAGAGGAAGTTATGAAGGCACTTGTTTCTTATCTTGAAAATGCAATGCTTGAAGCGGATGATTTCGATACAACCGTATGTGAACAAAAGATCAATACTGGAAAGTTAACTGGAAGAGAAGTGTGCCTTCTCCTTTATGAACAGGGTGTTTTAAAGAAAAAAGGAGATAGCGATTATAATAGTCTAAAATCAGGAGCTTTAAACAGTTATAATTTTATTTATAA
Organism: Anaerostipes sp. MSJ-23; assembly: GCF_018918155.1. Taxonomy (GTDB): domain Bacteria; phylum Bacillota; class Clostridia; order Lachnospirales; family Lachnospiraceae; genus Anaerostipes. The sequence goes on along the minus strand of NZ_JAHLPY010000001.1, from coordinate 186,357 downwards.
TAAGCTGAAAAAACTGGAAATTACTCCTGCCCAGCTTGGTTTGGATCCTTGTTCCGGATCGATTGTAATTACGGATTCAAAGACAGGGAAAATAAAAGCACTGGTTAGTTATCCTGGATATGATACCAATCGTTTATCAAGTGGAACAGATAGCGGATATTATAGACAGCTTGCAACGTCTTCTTCTACACCGCTTTATAATCAAGCACTGTATCATAAGACAGCGCCAGGTTCTACTTTTAAACCATTGTCTGCACTTGCAGGTTTGAATGAAGGGGTGATTACAACGAGTACAAGCATTGATTGTACTGGACTGTATGATAAGATTACACCACCGGCGAAATGTTGGAAATATCCAAGTAGTCATGGAAGTTTAAATGTGTCTGGTGCGATTGAGGCATCTTGTAATTATTTCTTTTATGAGGTAGGATATCGTTTAGGAAATAAATCTGGAACTTATAATAGTGAGGAAGGGTTAAAATACCTGAAAAAATACGCAACACAGCTTGGATTAAATAAAAAGTCTGGAGTGGAACTTGGGGAATCAGCCCCACAGGTATCCGATGAGACATCCGTACGTTCAGCAATTGGACAGGGACGTAATAGTTTTACACCTGTTCAGATTTCAAATTATGTAACGACATTATCCAATCGAGGAACTGTCTTTGACCTTAGTATTTTAAATAAAGTTACGGATACAAATGGAAAAACAGTCAAAGAATATAAAGTTAAGAAGAGAAGACAGTTAAATTATAAAAAACAGTATTGGGATGCTGTTCAGTCTGGAATGCGTAGAGTTATTACTGGAAGCAATAGTTCTGTCAGCAGTCTTTTCCAGGGAGTAAGTTATCAGATTGCTGGAAAAACAGGAACGGCACAGGAAGATAAGAGTCGTCCGAACCATGCATTATTTATTTCCTATGGACCGTATACGAAACCGGAAATTTCCGTAACTACGGTCATACCATATGGTTATACTTCATCTAATGCAGCTGCAACTGCAAAAGATGTATACAAATATTATTTTGCAAATGAAAAAGAAAAAACAAAACTTGAGAAAGATAAGACTGCAAAAGAAGCAGGATCACAGGCAGCTGGAGATTAACAGAGAGTGAGGAATCATATGAGAAATCCGGTTTTATTAAAGGGGAATGATTTTGGCTTAACGATTGTTATGGATCCGGAAATAGACTTTTCGGATTTGAAAGAGATCATAGGAGAAAAGTTTCGTCAGGCAAAAGCCTTCTTTAATACTCAAAAACAGATTGCATTAAAGATTGAAGGAAGAAAACTAACCAGTGAACAGGTGGAAGAATTGCTGAAGATTATTTCAGAAAACAGTTCCTTAACCATTGCCTATGTTATGGAAGGCGAAGATTTGGTCGATACGTCTTTTCGCAGAGCAGTAGAACAACGGCTCCATCCAAAAGAAGATTTTCTAAATGGGCGATATTTGGAAATGAAAGCGGGTTCTGGACATTTTTATAGAGGAACTCTGCGATCAGGACAAAGCCTTGAATCTGATGGCAGTGTTGTTGTTGTTGGAGATGTAAATCCGGGTGCTACAGTGAAGGCCAAAGGCAATATTGTTGTTCTTGGGTGTGCCAAAGGTTTTGTGTTTGCGGGAGCTTGTGGTGATGATCGATCTTTTATTGCAGCATTGGATATGCAGCCGATGCAAATAAGAATTGGTGATCATATTGCAAGATGTTCTGATGATGAAAAAGACAAGAAAAAGAAAAAAAATACGAAAGGGAGAAGTGATATACAGCAGATGGAAGCACAGATCGCTTTTGTAGAAAATGGAAATGTTTATATCGAACCGATTTCAAGAGCACTTTTGAATGAAATTACCATATAGGATAGGAAATGGAGGAAATAAAATGAGTGAAGTAATTGTAATTACATCTGGAAAAGGTGGTGTTGGAAAAACAACGACAACAGCTAATGTAGGAACAGGACTAGCAAAAGAAGGGAAAAAAGTAGTACTGATTGATACAGATATCGGATTACGTAATCTAGATGTAGTTATGGGCCTGGAAAACAGAATTGTATATAATCTTGTTGATGTGGTAGAAGGAAATTGCAGATTAAAACAGGCGTTGATTAAAGATAAAAAATATCCCAATCTATTTCTTCTTCCATCCGCGCAGACAAGAGATAAAACATCTGTTAATCCAGAACAGATGAAAAAATTGGTAGATGATTTGAGACAAGATTTTGATTATGTAATTTTGGATTGTCCGGCAGGAATTGAACAAGGATTTCAGAATGCTATTTCTGGAGCAGATCATGCGTTGATTGTCACAACACCAGAAGTTTCAGCAATTCGTGATGCAGATCGTATTATTGGGTTATTGGAAGCAAGTGAAATACATAAAATTGATCTTGTGATCAACCGGATTCGTATGGACATGGTGAATCGTGGAGATATGCTTTCAAAAGAGGACGTTTTGGATATTCTGGCCATTGATCTGATTGGAGTGGTACCGGATGACGAAAATATTGTCATTTCAACGAACCAGGGAGAACCTTTGGTTGGAAGTGATACACCGGCAGGAAAAGCTTATAGCAACATTTGTCGTCGTATTATGGGAGAAAATGTACCATTTATGGAGATTACAGGACCAACATTTTTCCAAAAGCTTGCCAATGTATTTAAGAAATAGGGAGGCAGAAGTTTATGGGAGTTTTTGACGGCTTTTTTAAAAAGAAAAGTTCTGGAGAGGTAGCTAAGGATCGTTTAAAGCTTTTATTAGTTTCAGATCGATCGAATTGTTCGCCAGAGACAATGGAACTGATTAAAAATGATATTATCAAAGTAATTTCCAAATATATGGAAATTGACTCTGATGGATTAGATATTCAGATTACACAAAATCATGATGAATCGGAAGGTCCAGCATTATATGCCAATATTCCGATTCGTGAACTGAAGAAATAACATGGAGTAAAAAATGTTACGAAATTACCGACTGAAAAATTATAATTTCAAGTTAATATTAAATGTACTGGTGCTTAGTATGATGGGACTTGTATTTATTCACAGTGCAAATCCATCGTTTGTTGTAAAACAGGGAATGGGCTTGGTTATGGGCTTTTGTGTCATGGCCATTGTCTCTGTTATTGATTTTCGTATTTTTACACAAAATGCGGTTCCATTATACATCTTAAATATGATTTTATTGATTGGTGTAAAATTATTTGGAAAAGATGTAAATAATGCAAAAAGATGGTTTTCTCTTGGACCGCTTGGAACATTTCAGCCATCAGAACTTACAAAAATTATTATGATTATTGTAATAGCTGTGTTCCTTGTAAAACATGAAAATGATTTAAATGAGCCAAAAACACTTGGGAAATTGGCTATTTGCTGTGCGCCGCCACTTTATATGATCCTGCAACAGCCTAATCTTTCTACAACACTTGACATTTGCTTTATTGTCATTGCGATGATGTTTGTAGCGGGACTTGATTCCAAATTGATTGTTCGTGTATTAATCATTGGAATTCCGTTGATGGTTATCTTTTTATGGTATGTACAAACCCCAGGACAGATTCTCTTAAAACCACATCAGGTTGCTAGAATTATGACATTTCTGCACCCAGAAAATTATGCAGATTCTACTGCGTTGCAGACAAATAATTCTGTAATGGCAATTGGATCTGGAGGATTGTTTGGAAAAGGATTTGGAAGCAATACTATTTCGAATGTATCAGCCAGTGATGTAAACCTGGTGTCAGAGAGACAGACAGACTTTATTTTCTCGGTTGTTGGGGAAGAATTTGGATTTGTTGGATGTGTTGTTGTAATGGCGGTATTAATGCTTTTAGTAGTTCAGTGTATTCAAGTAGCGAGAAAAGCAGATAGCTTGCTTGGAACTTATGTTGCGACAGGAATTGCTGCTTATATGGGATTCCAGTCTTTTATCAATATTGGTGTTGCGACAGGAACTACACCAAATACAGGACTTCCTCTTCCATTCATTAGTTATGGATTAAGTTCGGTGCTATCGGCATCGATAGGAATAGGATTGTTATTAAATATTAATCTGCAAGGAAAAAGATATTAGGAGGTGTTTCTATGAATATAGGATTAGTTGCCCACGATGGCAAAAAAAATCTGATGCAAAACCTTTGCATTGCGTATCAGGATATTTTGAGAAAACATGATATTTATGCTACCAACACAACTGGCAGAGTGATTGAAGAAGTGACCAATCTGAAAATTCATAAACTTTTGATTGGACATTTTGGTGGGATGCAACAGATGGGATCAAAGATCTCAAACAATGAGATTGATATGCTCATCTTTCTTCAGGATCCGTCAAATCAGAAACGCACTCCTGATTTTTATAACATTTTAAGCCTTTGTGATAAATATAATATTCCATGCGCAACAAACCTGCCGACAGCAGAGGTATTGATTCTTGCACTTGACAGAGGCGATTTAGATTGGAGGAATATGTATAAATAGACTGTCAGATGACGGTCTTTTTTTACAGAAAGAATATAAAATGAAGAAAAAAATCATCTGTATTTGTATGTCAATGATGCTGGCAGTACTTCCAGGATGCCAGCTTTTAAATCTTGATACAACTTATGAAGCACATTATAAAAAAGCGGAATATCAAATAAAAGAAAAGACAATATCTGATCGATGGAAGTCCAAGGCTTCTCAGGTTGGTGTCGTTTCTAAAAAGGAAGCAGATCATATAATATATAATAATGTAAAAGAGGCGCTTCTTGTAAATAATACGACAAATAAAGTATTGGTAAGTCAGCATGTTTTTGATAAAGCTTATCCTGCAAGTACAACAAAAACAATGACAGCACTTCTTACATTGGAACACTTGAAATTAAATGATGTTGTAACAATTAAACATGATATTACTTTTAAAGACTCAGCAGCGGTAGCACTGCATTTGAAAAAAGGAGATAAGATTACAGTAGAATCTCTTTTAAATGGATTAATTATTATGTCTGCCAATGATGCAGCGGTAGCATTAGCAGAGGCCGTTGGTGGTTCTGTGAAAAATTTTGTTTCCATGATGAATGAAAGAGCAAAAGAACTTGGAGCTACACATACGCATTTTGCGAATCCAAATGGACTCCATTTGAACAATCATTACACAACAGCTTATGATCTTTATTTAATTTTTAAAGAGCTTACAAAACATAATGAATATTTCAATATTGCAGGAAAAGCTAATAGTTATATTGAATATAAAGATGCAAAAGGAAAAATGAAGACCTATGATATGGCAGCAACAAATGAATATCTTACAGGAGATTTCAATTTGCCACATCAGGTTTTTATGATTGGTGGAAAAACAGGAACAACAACACAGGCAGGGTCTTGCCTTATTATTCTTACAAAAAATAAAAATGGAGAAGAATTTATCTCTGTTATGTTAAAAGCTCAGGGAAAACCTGCTTTATATAATTCGATGACAGATATGTTGACAAACGAAAACAAAAAATAGTACAACGGGGAGAGAAAGATGGAACGATATCGTACATACAGCAGTCATTTAAAGGAGATTTATGGAGAAAAAGTCTATAAACTTCCGGTAAATCTTCCAGTGACATGTCCAAATCGTATGGATGGTGATGGATGTAGTTTTTGTGGTGGTGCAGGTACTGGATTTGAGGCAATGGATGCGCAGATACCTGTAAGAGAACAACTGGAAAAGACAAAAGAAAAAATTAAAAAGAAGTACCATGCAAAAAAATTTATCGCATATTTTCAGAATTATACGAATACATTTCTTCCACTGGAGCAATTTCATTCGTATCTTTTGGAAGCTGCACAAACGGAAGATATCGTAGGAATTTCCATTTCAACAAGACCAGATTGTATTACAGAGGATTATTTGGAGGCTATAAAAAAGATTGCAGATGCTTATCATCTCAAAATCACTTTAGAATATGGGCTTCAAACAGTGAATTATCATACGTTAAAGAACATTGGGAGAGGGCATACACTAGCAGAGTACATAAATGCAGTTCTTATGACAGCACCATATGGTTTTGAAATCTGCACGCATATTATTTTGAACCTTCCAGGTGATGATCTGGAGGATTGTATAGAAACAGCAAAAATTTTGTCGGCGCTTCCAGTTCAGATTGTGAAGCTACATTCTCTATATATTCCAAAAGGATCCAGGTTGTATGAAGAATATGAACATGGTAAAATAACGCTATGTTCAAAAGAAGAATATATAAAACGTCTGGTAACATTTGTTTGTTATGTAAGAAAAGATATGGTCATTGAAAGATTATTTAGCCGTGTACCAAAAGAAGATGCAAGTTTTTCAAATTGGGGAGTTAGCTGGTGGAAGCTTAGAGATTTGTTTGAAGAAAAAATGGAGGGAAATGGTTATCAGCAGGGATGTAAATGTGATTATCTTAATGGAGCAGCATTACATCGATGGAGGATTAGATAGATGCGGAGAAAAAAGAAGGAAAAAATCCGGTGGAACATCGGAATGATCATCTTTCTGGTGCTCTTGATTTATGTAATCATCAATGTTATTACATTTCTTGGAAAAAAGAAATTAAGTGTTTACAAAGTGACAGAAGATAGGATTAATAATACATTTTCATTTACCGGAATTGCATTGAGAGATGAAAAGTTATTAAAGGCAAAAGAAAGTGGCTATATCACATATTATGTAGAAGAAGGCAAAAGAATAAAGAAATCAGGAACTCTTTTTGTTTTAGATAAAAATGGGAAAGTACAAGAAGCGCTTGTGAAACAAGCTCAAAAGAAGAAAAGCGAGAAAAGAGCGGCGGATGACGCTGGAATTCAACAAAAAATAAAAGACTATCAAGCTGATTACAGTGATACAAAATTTTCTAAAGTATACGATTTGAAATATGACTTGAAAAATGTGGTGTTAAGTTTAAATGAAAATGCCAAAAAAAATGTCATTGATCAGATGCGTAAAAAACTTGGACAGGATTCTTTTTATATTGAAAAAAGTCCGCAAAGCGGTGTAATTACTTTTTATTCCGACAATTTTGATAAAAAAGGAAAGAAAGATATTACTTCTGCCGATTTTGATCAGGAGCAGTATCATATGGTAAAATATAATTCTTCCGATAAAGTAAAGAAAAATGCAGTTGTCTGTCGAATTGCAAAAGGTGAGAAGTGGACAATTGTTATTCCGCTTAAGAAAGAACAGTATGATCTGCTTCGTGGAAATGAAAAGGTTTATATAAAATTTATGTCCGATCAGCAAAAAACACAGGCATCTTTGAATGTAGAGAAAAAAGGAGATGATTATCTTGGTTATCTTTCACTAAATGATTATATGATCCGTTATATCGATGAACGATATTTGGATCTTGATGTTAGCCTGACCTCTTATCGGGGATTAAAAATTCCAAATTCTGCAATTACAAAGAAGAAATTTTACCGTGTTCCGGTTGAGTATCTATGTAAGCAAGAAAATGGAGAAAATGAATTCCGGGTGAGAAAAATCGATAGTGATGGAAATGTAACCATTGAAAAGAAAAATTATAAAATTTGTAAACAAACAAAAGAATATTGTTATCTGGATCCGGAAGAAGTTGGACAAAAAGTTGTTTTGCAATCTATGAAGTCAGGTGCTACCTATTTAATGGAGAAAACGGAATCTCTGGAAGGTGTATTTTATACCAATCATGGATATACACAATTTCGTCTGATTGAACCGATTGCTAAAAAAGATGATTATACAATTATTAGAGATGATACAAAGGATGGAATCAATCTGTATGATTTTATTGTATTGGATAGCAGTGCGATCAAAGAAAATCAGGTTATTTATTAATCTGCAGATAGGAAAGGAAAGTGGGACATATGTTAATCGATCAATATTTGAATGTAAAGAAAAATGTAGAAAATGCATGTAAAAAGGTAGGTCGTGATCCAAGAGAGGTTACGATTATTGCAGTTAGTAAAACAAAGCCTCTAGAAATGATTGAAGAATTGCGAAAAAATAAAGTTATGGATTTTGGAGAAAACAAGGTTCAAGAACTGAAAGATAAATATGAAAGAATTAGTTGGCCAGTACGTTGGCATTTGATCGGACATTTACAGACGAATAAAGTAAAATATATTGTGGATAAGGTAGCTCTGATTCATTCAGTCGATTCTGTTCATTTGGCAAAACAGATTGATAAGGAGGCAGCAAAACGCAATATTAGAGAAGTGCCAATTTTATTACAAGTAAATTTTGCGCATGAAGATAGTAAATTTGGTATGGATCCGAAAGATGTAGAAGAAATGATCTTAGAAGTATCAAAGCTTGAGCATGTAAAAATTAAAGGGCTGATGCAGATTGCACCTTTTGTAGATAATCCAGAAGATAACAGAAAGTATTTTAAAGCGATGAAACAATTATCTGTTGACATTAATAACAAAAACTTTGATAATGTAGATATGAGTATACTCTCAATGGGAATGACGAACGACTATGAAGTAGCAGTAGAAGAAGGTGCTACGATGGTTCGTGTCGGTACGGGAATCTTCGGTGAGAGGAATTATAGTATTTAGTGGAGGAAAAGAAATGAAAGGTACTGTTGACAAATTATTGAACTTCATGAAACTTACAGAAGATGAAGAGTATGATGAAGAGTATAATGAGGATGCAGAAGAAGGAAAAGACGCAAATGGTCTGTTTTCTCGTTTTAAGAAGAAAGAATCTGATGAACAGGATGAAGATGAAGAAGCAGCACCAGTATTAAGTCAGCCTTTTGAATCCAGCCGGGAGGCGAAGAAACGTAAATTTACAAGTACAGGAAGCAGTAAGGTGGTTTCAATGAATGGAAGAGGTGTGGAAGTCTATGTTATCAAACCTCAGGACTTTGCAGAGGCTCAGACTGCTGCAGACCTTCTAAAAGAAGGAAGAACGGTTGTTATAAATTTAGAAGGTGCAGAACTTACCATTGCACAAAGAAGTATTGATTTTATTGGTGGTGCCACTTATGCGATCAATGGATCTTTACAGGCAGTATCAAGTAATATTTTTATTGCGGCACCAGATAGTATTGAGGTAAGTGGAGATTTGAAAAATGAAATTATGAATGGTAATACGATTTCTCCACAGTTAAAGTAATTTAATATGAAAGAGGAGGAATTATTAAAAAAACGACTGCTTGAGCTGTCACAGAAGGCATATACACAAAATATTTATACATATACTCATTTTCTGAATGAATATGAACAAAGTATTTATAAAGAAGTGCAGAAAGATCTGACATTTGTGGACTCACATCTAGAAGGTGGACATGAATATTTTACAAGAGCTATTGTTATTTTTGGTTCTGAAGAGATGTTTGGTTATAAGGGTGAGATTCCACTGGTTTGTGTAAGAATCTCACCTGTTTTTGATAAGTTTGCAGAATTGCTGACCCACAGAGATTATCTGGGAGCTTTGATGCATCTTGGAATAGAGCGCCATCAGATCGGTGATATTCTTGTTGATAAAAAAACAGCATATGTTTTCTGCTTTGAACACATTGCAGAGGTTTTAGAAAAAGAGCTTGTAAAAGTTCGTCATACGCAGGTACAGGTAACAAAAATCTTATCAGAAGAAGTCAAGTTTACACAAAAATTTCAGAAAAAAGAAGGATTTGTGTCTTCTATGCGTCTGGATTCTGTGATTTCTCTGGCTTTTGGATTATCGAGAAAAAACAGTGTTCTTTTATTAAAAGGACAGAAGGTTTTTGTGAATGGGAAACTGCTGATTGGGGGCGATCATAAAGTTGAGACAGGAGATGCAGTATCAGTACGTGGATATGGGAAATTTCTTGTTGGAACCTTGGGGAAACAATCCAAAAAAGGAAGACAGTTCGTTGTATTAGAAATTTTGTGTTAGGAGGGGAAATATGATTACACCTGTAGAAATATTGGGAAAAGAGTTAAGAAAAGGTTTTGGTTATAAGAGTGTTGATGTAGATGAGCTTCTGGAGGATTTGGCAAAAAACTATGAGACATTATATAAGTCCAACGATGAGTTAAGAGAACAAGTTGCATCTATGACGGAGAGTTTAGCACATTATAAAGAAATGGAAGGGTCTTTAAAGAGAGCCTTAGTTCTTGCAGAAAAAACTTCTGAAGAGACTTTAAGAGTGGCAAATAAAGAAGCAAGAAATATGGAAACAAATGCCACAAGAAAAGCAGAAAAATTAGTCAATGATGCAAAAGAAGAAGTAGAAAAAATGTGGGTGAAAGAGCAAAAAGAATTTGCTACAACAAAAGCCAAACATAAAGCAGAAATTGATGGTTATAAGCAATTGATCCGTAAATTGGAATCCGATTATTGCAGTTATAAGACAAGAATGCTTGAATTTATTAACAGTCAATTAGATGTACTTAGAAATCCGGTTTATGAATTGGAATTTCAGATTCCATCCGAAGAAAACCATAAAAAAGCAGTAGAAAAAAAAGGACAGGAAGAACTGTATGGACCAGATAAAAATAAAAAACAGAATGGAAATTAAGACAGACGGAAAAAAGGCATATGATATTTATTTAACGGACTCTTTTGAAAATTTAATCCGTGAGATGGAATTTTTAAATCTTGAAAAACGAAAAGTATGCATTGTCACAGAAAGTCATGTGGCACCAATCTATCTAAGAGAAGTCTATGAGAGAATTTCAGAAAAGGCAGTAAAAACGATTTCTTTTAGTTTTGAAGCTGGTGAAGAACATAAACAGTTAAAAACGATCGAGGGACTTTATGAGCATTTAATTGAAAATCATTTTGATAGAAAGGATCTTTTGATTGCTCTTGGAGGCGGCGTTGTCGGTGATATGACAGGATTTGCTGCAGCAACTTATTTAAGAGGAATTGAGTTTGTACAAGTTCCAACAACACTTTTATCTCAGGTAGACAGTAGTATTGGTGGAAAAACTGGTGTAGATTTTATGCAGTATAAAAATATGGTTGGTGCTTTCCATCAGCCAAAATTAGTTTATATCAATACATCGACTTTGAAGACTCTGACAGAAAGAGATTATTTTTCTGGTATGGGTGAGGTGATTAAACATGGTTTAATCAAAGATAAAGACTATTATGAATGGATCCGAGCTCATGTAGAAAAAATTAAAGATAGAGATCATGAAACTTTAAGAGAAATGATTTACCAAAGTTGTCAGATTAAAGGTGGTGTCGTAGAAAGAGATCCTAAAGAACAAGGTGAGCGTGCACAGCTTAATTTTGGACATACACTGGGCCATGCGATTGAAAAATTAAAAGATTTTCAGTGGCTTCACGGAGAATGTGTTGGTATTGGATGTCAGCTGGCAGCGATGCTTTCTCAGAAAAAGGGAAATCTTTCTGAAAAAGAAGTGGAAGAAATCAAACAAATTTTTGGTGAATTTCATTTATGGAAGCCATTAGATGAAATTGGTCCACAAGACATTATAAAGGCAAGTAAATCCGATAAGAAGATGGAAGGAAATCAAATTAAATTTATTCTTCTTCGTAAAATTGGAGAAGCCTATATTGATCGTAGTGTAACTGATGAGGAAATGCTGGATGTATTAAGAAAATGGGACTAAAATCATGTGGAAAAAACATTGGAAAATTTTTAGTGGTATTATTTTATTTATTATTCTTGATCAATTATCAAAAGTATGGGCACTTTCTCAATTGAAAAATCAGGATCCTATTATAATTGTAAAAAATATTTTTGAATTTTATTATTTAGAAAACAGGGGCGCTGCATTTGGAATCTTACAAAATCGTCAAATTATTTTTTTCATTCTTACGATTTTGGTGTTAGTGGCTGTTACATGGTTCTATTTGCAATTACCGGATACCAGGCGGTATGTACCACTTAGGATCTGTTATATGTTTTTAATGGCGGGAGCTATTGGAAATTTTATCGACCGTATTACACGAGGATATGTTATAGATTTCTGCTATTTTAAAGCAATTAATTTTCCGGTTTTTAATATAGCTGATATTTATGTTACAGTAACTGTCGTTTTACTGCTTATCTTAATTCTTTTCTATTATAAAGAAGATGAGCTTAGCTTTTTGCAGTGGAAAAAGGAGAAGAAGTAAATGAGTGACGAGAAAATCATCGTTTCACGAGAGCAAAGTGGAAAGAGAATGGATGTACTTCTTTCACAGGTATTTTTGGACCATACAAGAAGCTATCTGCAGAAATTATGTAAGCAAGGATTGGCAAAGGTCAATGGAAAACAGGAAAAAAGTAATTATAAATGCAAAGAAGGGGATGAGATTGTGCTGGAGATTCCAGCACCAGAAGTCCTTTCTATTGTACCGGAAAAAATGGATCTAGATATTGTTTATGAAGATTCAGATGTTATTTTGATTAATAAACCGAAGGGGATGGTAGTACATCCGGCGGCTGGACATTTTAGCGGAACACTTGTAAATGGATTGATGTATCATTGTAAAGATGATCTTTCTGGTATTAATGGGGTTTTGCGTCCTGGAATTGTACATCGAATTGATAAAGATACAACAGGCATTTTAATTGTATGCAAAAATGATATGGCGCACCAGAGTATTGCGGCCCAGCTTGCAGAACATTCCATTACAAGACGTTATCATGCGATTGTTTATGATAACTTAAAAGAAGACGAAGGAACCATTAATGCTCCAATTGCAAGGAGCTTAAAGGATCGTAAGAAAATGGCAGTTGTGCCCGGAGGAAAACATGCAGTCACTCATTATAAAGTATTGAAACGTCTTAAAAAAGGCTTTACTTATATCGAGTGTCGTCTGGAGACCGGACGAACTCATCAGATTCGTGTGCATATGGCATCCATTCGTCATCCTCTTTTGGGGGACGGGGTATATGGACCGAAGAAATCAAAGTATCATTTGGAAGGACAGTGCCTTCATGCTAAAGTTCTTGGATTTGTACATCCACGAACGAAAGAATATATGGAATTTGAAGTACCGCTTCCGAAATATTTTGAAGAATTACTAAAGAAACTGGATGATTGACAGACAGGAGGATTGCAGTATGAAGTTAGGTTTTATCGGATGTGGAAATATGGCGCAGGCTATGATCACTGGGATTTTAAATCAGAAAGTATTTGAAAAGGAAGAGATCATTGCTTCCGGTCCAACTCCGGAAAAAATGAATGCAGTTAGAGAAAAATTTGGAATTGTAACAACAGGAAATAACTGTGAAGCAGCAAAAGCGGATATCGTTGTACTTTCTATAAAACCGCAGATGTACGAAGATGTTATTAAAGAAATTCGAAAAGAAGTATCAAAAAAACAGTTGATTGTTTCCATTGCAGCGGGTATTTCTATGTCACAGGTAGAACGTCAATTTGGAAAAGAAATGAAGATTATCCGTGTAATGCCAAATACACCAGCGTTAGTTGGAGAAGCAATGTCTGGTATGTGTTGCAATGAATATGTAAAAGAAGAAGAATTTGATGAAGTATATCATATTTTTGAAAGCTTTGGAAAGGTAGAAAAGATAACAGAAAATCTAATAGATGCTGTTGTTGGAGTCAGTGGAAGTTCTCCAGCCTATGTATACATGTTTATTGAAGCAATGGCAGATGCAGCGGTAATGCAAGGGATTCCAAGAAGCAAGGCGTATACATTTGCAGCGCAGTCTGTGCTTGGAAGTGCTAAAATGGTGCTTGAGACAGGACAGCATCCAGGAGAATTAAAAGATGCTGTGTGTTCTCCTGCAGGAACAACCATTGAGGCAGTTCGAGTTTTAGAAAAGAAGGGTATGAGAAGTGCTGTGATTGAAGCTGTTCATGCGGCAAGTAAAAAAAGCAAAGATATGGGAAAATAACTCTTTACAAAAGTGATAATCATATGATAAAATGAAGAAGTTATTGACCGATACTCAGATTTGGGCACTCCAACCCTTTCCTGGTATTAGGAGACAAAAAGAATTTTAAGGAGGAAATACAATGATTTCATCAGAAAAGAAAGCAGAAATCGTAGCTAAATACGGAAAAGACGCAAAGGATACAGGTTCACCAGAAGTTCAGGTAGCAATCTTAACAGCAAGAATTCAGGAACTTCAGGATCATTTTAACCAGCATCCAAAAGATCATCATTCAAGAAGAGGTCTTCTTAAGATGGTTGGTAAGAGACGTAACTTATTAGCTTACTTAAAGAGCAAAGATGTTGAAAGATATCGTGCACTGATCGAAAAATTAGGATTAAGAAAATAATTCTGATTATATCAGAAAATATACAAGGCAAAACCTGTTGCAAAGCTATAAAGCATTGCGATGGGTTTTTCTTTTTATGAAGATAGAAATTTCATCTGGTTTTTTCAAAAAAATCATGCTATACTGATTAAGTTGCAGAGGCGTTTCCCGAGACTACTGAAAAGCTGATTTTTTGTCTTGAAAGTAGGAAAACTTCTATGAAGTTTAGCAATAGCAATAGGGAGAGAAAACCGGTTTTTCAGTTGTTTCGGCGCCTTAAGACAAAGAAATTTATAAAGGAGACGAAATTTTATGACAAAACAGTTTAGTATGGAACTTGCAGGACGTACACTAATGGTTGAAGTTGGACGTGTTGCAGCACAGGCAAATGGTGCAGCTTTTATGCACTATGGTGATACCGTTGTATTATCTACAGCAACCGCATCAGAAAAGCCAAGGGATGGGATTGATTTCTTCCCATTAAGTGTAGAATATGAAGAAAAATTATATTCTGTAGGTAAGATTCCTGGAGGATATTTAAAAAGAGAGGGAAAACCTTCTGAAAATGCGATTCTTACAGACCGCGTAATTGACCGCCCAATGAGACCGTTATTTCCAAAAGATTATCGTAATGATGTTGCGTTAAATAACCTTGTGATGTCTGTAGATCCAGATTGTAGCCCGGAACTTACAGCAATGCTTGGTTCTGCAATTGCAACTGCAATTTCAGATATTCCATTTGATGGACCAACAGCTTCTACAATGGTAGGTTTAGTAGATGGAGAATTTGTGATCAACCCAACTTCTGCCCAGAAAGAAGTATCAGATCTTGCATTGACGGTAGCTTCTACAAGAGATAAAGTTATCATGATCGAAGCTGGTGCGAATGAAATCCCAGAAGATGTAATGTTAGAGGCAATCTTTAAAGCGCATGAAGTAAATCAGGAAATTATTAAATTTATTGATACCATCGTTGCAGAATGTGGAAAAGAAAAACATGATTATGAACATCATGTTGTAGATCCGGAAATGTATGATGATATGGTCGCATTTATCACTCCAGAAGCAATGGAAGAAGCTGTCTTCACAGATGATAAACAGACAAGAGAAGAAAATATTCGTGCGATCGAAGAAAAACTGGAAGAAAGATATGCAGAAAATGAAGAGTGGTTGGCACAGATTTCAGAAGCAGTTTATGCATTTCAGAAGAAAACCGTTCGTAAGATGATCTTAAAAGATCATAAACGTCCAGACGGTCGTGATATCAAACAGATTCGTCCATTACATGCAGAAATTGATTGTTTGCCAAGAGTTCATGGTTCTGCAATGTTCCAGAGAGGACAGACTCAAGTTATGACGGTAACAACGCTTGGTTCTTTATCAGAGGCACAGCGTCTAGATGGAATTGATGTAAACGAAACAACAAAACGTTATATGCATCATTATAATTTTCCATCTTATTCTGTAGGAGAGACACGTCCAAGCAGAGGACCTGGACGTCGTGAAATCGGACATGGTGCTCTTGCAGAGAGAGCTTTAGTTCCAGTATTGCCAACAGAAGACGAATTCCCGTATGCAATTCGTACAGTATCTGAAATTATGGAATCTAATGGATCAACTTCACAGGGAAGTATTTGTGCATCTTCTCTGTCATTGATGGCATCTGGTGTTCCAATCAAAGCTCCAGTTGCGGGTATTTCCGTAGGACTTGTGACAGGAGAAGGAGATGATGATTACATCATTCTTACAGATATTCAGGGATTAGAAGATTTCTTTGGAGATATGGACTTTAAAGTAGCTGGTACAGATAAAGGTATTACAGCGATCCAGATGGATATTAAAATTCATGGATTAACAAATCAGATTATCCGTGAAGCAATTGCAAGAACAAAAGAAGCAAGAACTTATATTCTTCATGAAGTTATGAATCCAGTGATTGGAGAAGCAAGAGATCATGTAGGAAAATATGCACCAAAAATTTCTCAGTATACAATTGATCCTGAAAAAATTTCAGAAGTTATTGGAAAACAAGGAAAAACAATTAATGCGATCATTGATGAAACAGGTGTTAAAATCGATATTGATGAAAGTGGACGAATTGATATCTTAAGTGAAGATCAGGATATGATTGATAAAGCAATTAGCATTATTAAATCAATTGTAGAACCTCTGAATGTCGGAGATATTTATGAAGGAGAAGTTGTAAGAATTATGCCATTTGGTGCATTTGTGCAGTTATCTCCAAACAAAGATGGAATGATTCATATTTCGAAACTTTCGAAGGAAAGAGTAGAAAAAGTGGAAGATGTCGTAAACATTGGAGACAAGGTTGCAGTGAAAGTACTAGAAATTGATAAGATGGGCAGAATTAACTTAAGACTGGAAGAAAAGATTGACGACTAAGAAATAGAAAGAAAACAGGAGGTTTTCAGGAAACTGGGAACCTCCTTATCTTTCGCAAAAAGGAGAAAAACAGTGGAAAATTTTATACTTGCGTCCGCTTCCCCGAGGAGAAGAGAATTATTTGAATTAGCAGATTTATCTTTCAAGGTAGTTCCAAGTCAGGTAGAAGAAGTTATTACAAAAGAAATACCGGAAGAAATTGTAGAAGAACTTGCAACACAGAAAGCAGAAGATGTATGGGAGCAGACTGGAAGAAAAGAAGTTGTTGTTGGGGCAGATACCATTGTGGCTTATAAAAATGAGATTCTTGGGAAGCCAAAAAATGAGGAAGATGCTTTTCGTATGCTTTCGATGTTAAGTGGACAGACACATCAGGTTTATACAGGAGTTTGTGTGATTCGAAATGGAAAGAAACATACTTTTTTTGAGAAGACCGATGTTTCTTTTTATCAATTAGAAGAGGAAGAAATTCGTCATTATATTGCTACAAAAGAGCCAATGGATAAGGCTGGAAGTTATGGGATCCAAGGAAAGGCATCCGTATTTATCAAAGAGATAAAAGGTGATTATTATAATGTTGTAGGATTTCCGATTGCACGTTTTTTACAGGAAATGAAACAGGAAACGGGAAAGAACTCATTTGTATTTTTTTCAAATATATAGGAAAACCTTTGCGGTACGATAACATTTTTGTTATGATGTAGGGTAAGAATAAGAGAAAGGGATTCAAGTAATGAGTAAAATAGCGATTGTAACGGATAGTAACAGTGGAATTACACAGGTAGAGGGTAAAAAACTTGGTATTTCTGTAATTCCAATGCCGTTTTATATTAATGAAAAATTATATTTTGAAGAGATTACACTTTCGCAGGAAGAATTTTATGAAAGATTGAATGCGGATGAAGATATTAAGACTTCTCAGCCAGCACCAGGAGATGTACTTGATCTTTGGGAAAAACTTTTAAAAGATTATGATGAAATTGTGCATATTCCAATGTCAAGCGGATTAAGCAGTTCTTGTGAAACTGCTAGAATGTTGGCAGAAGATTATGATGGAAAAGTACAAGTGGTAGATAATCAGCGTATTTCTGTTACACAGAGACAATCTGTATTAGATGCTATGAAACTAGTGAAAGAAGGAAAGAGTGCCTTAGAAATTAAGGAGATTCTTGAGAAAGACAAACTAGATACTGGAATCTACATTATGGTAGATACTTTAAAATATTTAAAAAAGGGAGGTCGTGTTACAGCGGCAGGAGCAGCAATCGGAACGGTTCTTGGTATTAAACCGGTTCTTCAAATCCATGGAGAAAAGCTGGATGCGTTTGCAAAAACAAGAGGAGTTAAGCAGGCGAAGAAAAAAATGATTGCAGCGGCAAGAAAAGAACTTGAAGAACGTTTTCCAGATGGAGATTTTGGAAAACATGCTTATCTTCAGGCGGCTTATACAAAAGATAAAGAGGCGGCACAAAAATGGAAAGAAGAGCTGATGGAGGAATTTCCAGGAATGGAATTTCATGAAGATCCCTTATCCTTAAGTGTGGCATGCCATATTGGTGCGGGAGCGCTTGCAGTTGCATGGACACATAAAATTGACGATTGATGTGAAAAATAGGATATGAAAATTTTGAGTAAAATCTCTGTATGATTATCATACAGGGATTTTCTTTATGTTATAATAGCTTTGTTTTCGTGTAAATATTTGATGTAGGCAGGAGGTGGCAGTTTTATGAAATTAAAAAAGGTACTAGCATTTGCTATGGATATTGGAGAAGGAATGCTTATTTCTGGAGCTGGGGTCTCTAGGGTAGAGGATACGATTACGCGTATTTGTCTTGCTTATGGAGCAAAAAAAGCAGATGTGTTTTCAATTACTTCAAGTATTGTAACTTCAATTGAAGATGCAGACGGGGAAATTTTGACACAAACAAAGCGTATTCGTCATTATAAAACAGATTTTAAAAAACTAGATGAATTTAATCAACTTTCGAGATATATGTGTCGAGATCTTCCAAATGAAAAAGAAGTAAAACAGAGGATACAGAAAATAAAAACTGGGAGAATCAATTCTTTTATGGAGGAAGTTTTAACTTCAGCAGCGATTGCGACTGCATGGACGATTTTTTATGGAGGAGGGATTGCAGAAGGAGCAATTGCGATTTTAATTGGAGGCGCTGTTACGGTTCTTTCAAGATATTTAAGTAAATTAACCCCGAATGAGATGGTTTTAAATTTTTTATTATCTTTTTTTGTTGCAGCACTTGCATATTTGTCTGCTAGATTTGGTATTACAAAAGACTATGGGAAGATTATTATTGGAAATATTATGCTGCTTGTGCCTGGAGTTGCCTTTGTCAATGCACTTCGTGATATGATTGGAGGAGATATGATGTCTGGTATTTTGCGAGTTTGTGAATCGGTTCTTCTTGCGGTATTTCTTGCAGCAGGTTCCTTTATGGCATTAGTTTTTCTTGGAGGTGTATGGCAGTGATTCAAATTTTTGCAAGTTTTGCCGGGAGTTTAGGATTTGCATTACTTTACAATTTGCGAGGAAAAAAATTGTGGACAGCTGGTGTTTCTGGAATGATTTCATGGGCGGCATATTTATTTGTATGGAATCAGATGCCAAGTGGCTTTGCAGCAAATTTAGCCGCTGCGGCTGTTGCAACGATTTATGCAGAAACCATGGCAAGAATTTTAAAGACACCAGTTACAGTTTTTTTAATTACAGGAATTATTCCACTAGTTCCTGGAGGAAACCTTTATTATACAATGAATTATGTCATCGCAAAAGAATGGCATCTGTTTTCTTTATATGGACAAAAGACAATGCTTACAGCTATTGCAATTGCTGCCGGCATTATGGTTGCTTCTTCTTTGTATGGAATCTGTGCATCAATTGTGCATCATTATGCTATAAAAAACATAAAATAGAAAAAAAGAAAGCCATCGTTTTATGGAACAAGATGAAAAACTTGAAAATCAGCTTCAGCTAGCACTGGATTTACCTGTGGAAGAAAGGAAAAAGACGCAGGATTTGAATGCTGGATATGATGAGAATTTGAGGCAATGGGAAATTATTTTTCAATATGTTGGAAGCCTTGAGCAGCTTAATTTACCACAAGGCGTGGAAGTTGAACCTTTAAGCGAAGGATATGCAATCGCTTTTATGAAAGAAAATCTGCTGGAGACTTTCTCACGTCTTGAGCAGATTATTTTTATAGAAAAACCAAAAGCTCTTTTGTTAAGCCGTCAGCAAGGAATTGCAGCTTCTTGTATGTTGTCTATAAAAAATAGTCCTTTCAATTTAAGTGGAGAAGGTGTGTTGATCGCAGTTATTGATACTGGAATTGATATTTTTCATCCGGATTTTCAAAATGAGAATGGAACAACGAAGATCATTTCACTGTGGGACCAGACGATTCCGGGGAATCCGCCCGCTCCGTTTACAATTGGTACTGTTTATTTACAAGAAGAAATTAATCAGGCCTTACGGGAAGGAAGGGGGAGTTCTTCCGTAAGAAGTCAGGATATTTCTGGGCATGGAACACATGTAGCTTCTATTTGTGGCGGAAGAAATGGGGTTGCTCCAATGGCAGATTTTTTGATTGTAAAACTAGGAAAAGAAAATGATTTTCCAAGAACGACACAATTAATGATGGCGGTTCAATATGTGGTAGATTTTGCAAAAAAACAAAGGAAGCCATTGGCAGTGAATATTAGTTATGGACACAATTATGGAGATCATCGCGGAAATTCTTTATTGGAAACATTTTTATCTAAAATTGCAGGACAATGGAAGAGTGTATTTTGCATTGGAACTGGGAATGAGGGAGATAGTGCGCGCCACAAGCAGGGAGTAATCCAAGAGAAAACGGAAGAAATTTTATTTGATATCGCGCCGGCTGAGACAAGTATAAATTTGCAGATATGGAAGAATTTTGCAGATGAATTTGAACTGATGTTGGTCTCTCCTTCTGGAAAAAGTTATCGTATGGTGAATCAACCAGGAAAAACAGAATATTTATATGCAGATACGAAAGTTGTTGTATATAATGGTTTGCCAACGCCTTATAATGTGCGGCAGGAGATTTATTTTGTATGGATACCGCAGAAAGAGGAAATTGAAAGCGGTCAGTGGAATCTTAAAATAACACCAGTGCATCTTGTAAATGGAGAATATCAAATGTGGCTGCCGGTTTCATCAGGAAGTAACCGACAGACAAGATTTCTTGAACCAAGTAAAACTCTTACGCTTACAATTCCATCTACGGCAGATAAAGTGATTTCAGTCGGTGCTTATAATGTTCGTTATCGGTCTTATGCTGAGTTTTCTGGAAGAGGTGATACAAGTCTATGCGTGGCAAAACCAGATCTTGTGGCTCCTGGAGTTGGAATTTTGGGAGCAGCACCTGGAGGAGGAGAAAATAGAATGTCTGGAACTTCAATGGCAACACCATTTGTCACTGGGGCAGCAGCACTTATGATGGAATGGGGGATTATAAGAGGTAATGATCCTTATTTTTATGGAGAGAGAGTAAAGGCATATTTACACCGTGGAGCACGGAAAATGCCGGGGTTTGAAACCTATCCAAATGATGAAGTTGGCTATGGATCTTTATGTAAGACAATTTTTTAAAAAAAGTAAGAAAATAACAAAATTTTCACCATAGATTTACATTATGTACTATTAAATTTCTGAAATTTATGTTAAAATTTTATTGTTGTTAGGAAATACGAAAGGAAGAGGCAGTATAATGAGTAAAACAAAATTTGACAAGAAAATGTTTAAACTGGAAGTGCAGAACAACCTGAAAATGCAGTTTCGTGTAGAACTCGAAGATGCGACTCCTCAGCAGATTTATCAGGCTGTTGCTTATGCAATTAAAGAAACAATTATTGGAGACTGGATGGATACTCAGAAAGAGTATGAAGAAAAGGATCCTAAAATTTTATACTACATGTCTATGGAATTTTTAATGGGAAGAGCCCTTGGAAATAATTTAATTAATATGTCAGTATATAAAGAAGTAAAAGAAGCATTAGATGAGCTTGGTGTTGATCTTAATATGGTAGAAGACCAGGAACCAGATCCGGCTCTTGGAAATGGAGGACTTGGAAGACTGGCAGCATGTTTCCTTGATTCTCTGGCATCTCTTGGATATGCAGCTTATGGATGTGGAATCCGTTATCAGTATGGTATGTTCAAGCAGAAAATTGAAAATGGATATCAGGTAGAAGTTCCTGATACATGGCTAAAAAATGGAAATCCATTTGAGTTAAAACGTCCGGAATATGCAAAAGAAGTTCGTTTTGGCGGAGATATCCGTACAGAATATGATGAAGCAACCGGAAGAACAAATTTTGTTCAGGAAAATTACCAGTCTGTACTGGCTGTTCCATATGATTATCCAATCGTAGGATATGCAAATCATATTGTTAATACTCTTCGTATCTGGGATGCAGAACCAATGACTGATTTCCAGTTGGATTCTTTTGATAAAGGAGAATATGAAAAAGCGGTAGAACAGAAAAACCTTGCAAAAAATATTGTTGAAGTACTGTATCCAAATGATAATCACTATGAAGGAAAAGAACTTCGTTTGAAACAGCAGTATTTCTTTGTATCTGCAAGTTTACAGGCAGCTGTTGCAAAATATAAGAAAAATCATGATGATATTACAAAACTGTATGAAAAAGTAGCAATTCAGATGAATGATACGCATCCTACAGTAGCGGTAGCAGAATTAATGAGAATTCTGATGGATGAAGAAGGTCTTGGATGGGATGAAGCATGGGAAGTTACAACAAATACTTGTGCATATACAAACCATACAATCATGGCAGAGGCATTGGAAAAATGGCCAATCGATCTGTTCTCAAGACTGCTTCCTCGTGTATATCAGATTGTAGAAGAAATTGATCGTCGTTTTGTAGAAAAAGTTCGTGAAACTTATCCTGGAAATGAAGAAAAAGTTCGTAAGATGGCAATTCTTTGGGATGGTCAGGTACGTATGGCACATATGGCGATCATCGCAGGATATTCTGTCAATGGTGTTGCAAAACTTCATACAGAAATCTTAAAGCATCAGGAATTAAAAGATTTTTATGAAATGATGCCTGAAAAATTTAATAATAAGACAAATGGTATTACACAGAGACGTTTCTTGATGCATGGAAATCCATTACTTGCTGATTGGGTAACAAAAAAAATTGGAACAGACCAGTGGGCAACGGATCTTTCTTTAATGGCAGGGTTGAAAAAATATGTATCTGACAGTAAAGCACAGAAAGAATTTATGGAAATCAAGCTTCAGAATAAAAAACGCCTGGCAGATTATATTTTGAAACATAATGGTATCGAAGTAGACCCTACTTCTATCTTTGATGTACAGGTAAAACGTCTGCATGAATACAAACGTCAGTTAATGAACATTCTTCATGTAATGTATCTTTATAATCAGTTGAAAGAAAATCCAGAAATGAAGTTCTATCCAAGAACATTTATTTTCGGAGCAAAGGCAGCAGCTGGATATAGAAGAGCAAAACAGACCATTAAATTGATCAATGCCGTTGCAAATAAAGTAAATAATGATCCTAAGATCAAAAATAAATTAAAAGTTGTCTTTATTGAAGATTATCGTGTATCTAATGCAGAGCTGATCTTTGCTGCAGCAGATGTCAGTGAACAGATTTCAACAGCTTCTAAAGAAGCATCTGGTACAGGAAACATGAAGTTTATGTTGAATGGTGCTGCAACACTTGGAACAATGGATGGAGCAAATGTAGAAATCGTAGAAGAAGTTGGAAGAGAAAATGCTTTCATCTTTGGATTGAGTTCAGAAGAAGTTATTAATTATGAACAGAATGGCGGATACCATCCATATGAAATCTATCAGAAAGATAAAGATATTCATAAAGTATTAGAGCAGCTTGTGGATGGAACTTATGCAGAAGGAGATCCAGAACTTTACAAAGATTTATATCAGAGTCTTCTGTTTGGAGATACAGGAAGTCAGGCAGATATGTACTTTATTCTGAAAGATTTCCGTTCTTATGTGGATGCACAAAAGAGAGTAGAAGCTGCATATCGTGATAAAGATAAATGGGCGAAGATGGTAATGACAAACACAGCAAGTTGTGGAAAATTCTCATCTGACCGTACAATTCAGGAATATGTAGATGATATTTGGAAATTAGATAAAGTTCGTTAAGATTTAAAAATATTTTGAAAAGGAACAGTTTGCTGTTTTGCGGCAGGCTGTTTCTTTTTTGCATGCTTATGGCTTAATAAAAAAATAAGATGAATCCATTTCAAATCTATGTTATAATAACAGCAATAAAAATCCTGGCTTGTTGTATGGACAGTCGGATCAAACAGCGTAGCAGACAGGTAATGATATGGAGAAAATGTTTATGGACGATAAAATGAAGAAGATAGTAACGGTAGTTCTTGTCATTGTGATAGGAATTGCTGTTTTTGCTGGGTATGGGTATGTTACTCAGAAAACAACGGCAAATGAAGGAATTGAGTATTTAAATGGAAAAGAATATCAAAAAGCTTATGAAAAATTTCATGAAGCGGCTAGTAAATTTACTTTATTCTGGACTGGACAAAAAACGGACACTTTGCTTTATGAAGGAGAATCCTTATATCAGTTGGAACGTTATGATGATGCAATTAAAGTTTACGGTCAATTGATTGCAAAAGGAGAAAGTAGGGGATATTCGTTCAAGGCTTTCTGTTATATGGGAAAGGGAGAAACGAACAAAGCACTTAATGTGTGCAAACAAGGAATACAAGCTTTGCCGGATGCAGGAGATATTTATTGCACGGAATATGGAATTTATGCAAAACAGAAAAAGTATAAAGAAGGTCTTGATATTTTGAAGGAAGCTTTGACAAGGGATGGACTGAAAAATAAACAGGAGGTTCTTTTTACAAGAATTAGCGCATATGAATCGATGTTTGATTATGATACAGCACTTCAATATGCAAAAGCTTATGTAAAAGCTTATCCGAATGATAAACAAGGGAAAAAAGAACTGACATTTTTAGAGACAAGATAGAGTAAAAGGGAAAGAATTTTTTAGTTCTTTCCCTTTTGTATATAAAATTGACAAGCTGTAGAAAAAGAGTCATAATAAATTTGTTAGAATGTTAAAATAAAAACAAACTTTGCAGAGGTAATAATCATGGATAATGAAATGTCAGTTAGAAATAGGATTTTTTTAAGTTATGATAGTTTATATGATGCAGAAAAGAAGGTTGCGGATTATTTAATTCAGCATCCTTCAGAAGCAATAGAGATGTCAGTATCAGAGCTTTCTTCACATTGTGATACGAGTCAGGCCACTATCGTTCGTTTTTGTAAAAAAATAGGATGCAAGGGATTTCATCATTTGAAGATTAAAATGGCTGGCGAACAGCAATATCAAGAAGACCAAGTAATTTCTAATGAAATTAGTGTAGAACATATGGAAGAATCCATTCAGAATATTATGGTAAGCAAAGTAGAGGAAATTAAGGCAACTTTTCAAAATTTAGATCCAAACCAGCTAAAGGAGATTATTCAACTTGTATTGGATGCTGATATGATTGAGTTTACAGCGATGGGAAATACCATTCCAATTGCAATGGATGGAGCTTATAAATTTAAACAGATGGGATTTCATGCTGTATGTTCGATTATATGGGAAGATCAGGAAGCAATTGCAAGAACATTGAATCCAGGAGATGTAGTGTTTGCAATTTCGGCTTCTGGGGCTTCTAGAAGATTATTAAAAATTGTACAAATTGCAAAGGAAAGAGGTGCAAGAATTGTAGCGATTACAAATCATATGCATTCACCTCTGGCAGATCTTTGTGATTATATTTTGCTTACAGCGACAAGAGAGCATATTTTTTATAATCAAATTAGCTTTACTCGTGTAGCAGCGATGTCTTTGATTGATAGTCTTTTTTTATTATTGATTTCAACAAAAGAAGATTTCTTTCAAAAAATGGCAGAACATGAGGAATCAGTTGCAGAAGATAAGTTGTAAAGATTGGAAAGAATGGGTAATATATGAGTACATGGATCGTATCGATTTTGCTACTTTTATTTGCGATTGTAGCATTTTTTGCTTATTCTTATATGAAAAATCAGAGATCAAGGTATATAATTTCATTATATAAAAAATTTCAGAAAGAATATGGAGATTGTGCAAGGATTTCTATGGGATTTTTTCAAAGGAATCCATTGTCAAAATCAATCATTGTTATGCTTGCAGTTGGGAAAGATAATAGAATTGTAGATGCATGGATAGTTACGGATAAAGATATGCACATTGATGCAAGAGCT
Organism: Anaerostipes sp. MSJ-23; assembly: GCF_018918155.1. Classification (GTDB taxonomy): domain Bacteria; phylum Bacillota; class Clostridia; order Lachnospirales; family Lachnospiraceae; genus Anaerostipes. Next base: position 160,446 of record NZ_JAHLPY010000001.1, on the reverse strand, counting down.
GCGCGAGAATATATTGGAATGGACATTGATAAATATCAAATAGAAAAGGAAAAGCAGGAAAAAAATTACCTGTATAAGCAGCAAAAACAAGAACAAAAAACAACAAAAGAAAAAGCATTTGATATAGCGTTAAAACAAATTTTAAATCAAGACAGGAAATAAGATTATATGGAAGAGATTAGAAAAGAAATCAAAGAGAAAGTAATATTAGTTGCGGTCGCTACAGAAGATCCCGTGCAAACAGAGGAATCGTTGGATGAGTTAGAAGAACTGGTAAAGACAGCAGGAGCTGAGGTTGTAGCCCGAGTTATTCAATTAAGGGAAGCTCCACATCCTGGGACTTATATTGGAAAGGGAAAAATAGAAGAAGTACAGGCCTTTCTTTATGGAACTGATGCGACAGGAATTGTATGTGATGATGAACTTTCACCAGCTCAGATTTCAAATTTGGAGCAGGCACTTGATACAAAAATTATGGATCGAACATTAGTTATTCTTGATATTTTTGCGAAAAGAGCATTTACAAGAGAAGGAAAGATTCAGGTAGAACTTGCGCAACTAAAATATAGGGCTTCTAAATTAACTGGAAAAGGTACCTCTCTTTCCAGACTTGGAGGAGGAATTGGAACAAGAGGACCAGGAGAGAAAAAACTTGAGATGGATCGACGTTTAATTCGAACAAGGATTTCTCATTTAAAAGCAGAACTTCGAGATGTAATCAAGCACAGACAAGTGCAAAGAAAACAAAGACAGCGGAATCATATGCCGGTTGTTTGTATTGTTGGTTATACAAATGCCGGGAAATCTACTTTGTTAAATTATTATACAAATGCTGGGGTTTTGGAAGAAGATCAGTTATTTGCAACGTTGGATCCAACAACAAAAAGTGTAGAACTTGAAAGTGGGCAAACGATTCTTATGACGGATACGGTAGGATTTATTCAAAAACTTCCACATCATTTAGTAGATGCTTTTAAAAGTACGTTAGAAGAAGCAAAATATAGTGATTTGATTCTTCATGTTGTAGATGCATCTAATCCGCAGAAAGAACAGCAGATGGAAACAGTTTATAATACATTAAATCAACTTGGGGCCAATGAATCTTCTGTCATTACGGCATTTAATAAGATCGATCTTTTAAAAGATGAAGAAATACTAAAAGATCCAAGGGCAGAAGCAGTTGTAAAAATATCAGGGAAAACAGGAGAAGGTACAGCAAAGCTTCTTCAGACAATTGAAGAAATGCTTCAGAAGAAAAAGTTGTATCTGGAAAAGACATATGGATATGACGAAGCAGGAAAGATTCAGATCATAAGAAATTATGGACAGCTTTTAAAAGAAGAATATACGGAAGAAGGAATTTATGTTCAAGCATATATTCCAAAAGAAATCCTTGGAAGTATTTAGGGAGGAAATTATGATTATACAAAAAGTCATTAATAATAATGTTGTTAGTACATTTGATACCAATGGACATGAAGTGATCTTAATGGGAAAGGGAATTGGATTCCGAAAAAAAGCTGGAGATGAACTTGATAAAAATAAAATTGAGAAGATTTTTACGTTAGATCAGAAAGGAAAATCTCCATTTGTACAGGAAATTATGGCAATTATTCAAGAATTTTATGAGGTTTCTTTAAATCAAGAAAATCCGGCATATCAGCGCTTTGCCACACATCTTGAGTTTATGGAATCAGAGATTCAGGCAAATCGGTCCATTGGTAATGAAGATGAAGAAGATGATGTGGAATTTTATGAGAGAAACCAGAAAAAATATCCAGAAGCTTATATATGCAGTCAAAAAATTGTGGAACATATAGAAGGTCATTACAACTGTAAATTATCAGCGGATGAAAAAATGTATTTAATTATTTATGTAAAAAGATTAATGATGGAAAGGGAACTTTAAATTATATAAATTTTGTTGACTTAAATTCATAGATTTGGTATTATATATGTATTGGATATGGATTGTGACTGGTAATGCAGGCAAGACCTTTTTAATAAGTGTGAAGACATTTGTTGAAAGGTCTTTTTTTATGCGTGTATTGTATACAATCCGGATGCATTATTACACATAATTTTATAGTAGAGAAGGAGATTTAATTATGGTATCAAAGAAATTTGTTATTGAAAATGAACAGGGATTACACATGAGACCAGCAGGAGTTCTTGCAAAAGCCGTTACAAAATTCGAATCTGATGTAACAATCATTTACGAAGACAAAAAAATCAATGCAAAGAGTTTATTAAATATCATTGGTGCTTGTATCAAATGTGGTTCTGAAATCGAATTAGTATGTGAAGGTCCTGATGAAGAAGCAGCACTTGCACATGCAACAGAATTAATCGAATCTGGATTAGGGGAATAAGAAGAATATTTGATAAATAAAGGACGGGTGCAAAATGTATAAAGGTATAGGAGCATCTGCCGGAATTGGTATCGGTAAGGTTGTTGTAATTAAAGAACGGGAATTAAATTACACAAAGACTACAGTAGAAGATACTGAGGCAGAAAAGAAACGTTTAAGTGATGCGATTGAAGTTTTCATTGATAATACTACAAAATTAGTTGAAACAATGAAAGTAACTGCCGGGGAACAGGAAGCTGAAATTTTAGAAGGACATATCCTTATGATTCAGGATCCTGCAATCTCTGAACAGATCGAAGCAAAAATTGATGGAGAAAAAATCAATGCAGAAGCTGCAGTAGAAGAAGCATGTGATTTCTTCGCACAGATTTTTGCAATGGCAGAAGATGAGTTAACTCAGCAGAGAGCATCTGACTTAGGCGATATTAAAACTCGTTTGATCAAAATCCTGCTTGGCATCGAAGATGTTGATATTAGTGCAGTACCAGAAGGAACAATTTTGGTAGCTGAAGATTTAACACCATCCATGACTGCAGGAATCAAACCTGAAAATGTACAAGGTGTGTTAACTGAAATCGGTGGAAAAACTTCTCACTCTGCAATCATCTGCAGATCTATGGAAATTCCAGCCGTATTAAGTATTGAAAACATCACTTCTATTGTAAAAGATGGGGATGAAGTTGTATTAGACGGAGCAACAGGAGATGCTTATGTAAATCCAGAAGCTTCCGTTGTAGAAGAATACAAAGAAAAGAAGGCAAAATTCCTTGAAGAAAAAGCGGCACTTGCAAAATTCGTAGGAAAACCATCTCAGACAGCAGATGGACATGTTGTGGAATTGGTTGCTAATATTGGTGGACCAGAAGAAGCAGAAGGTGTCCTGGAGCGTGATGGAGAAGGTGTTGGACTGTTTAGAACAGAATTCTTATTTATGGAAAGCAATGATGTTCCATCTGAAGAATCTCAGTTTGAAGCATACAAAAAAGTTGCAGAAACGCTGGAAGGAAAACCAGTTATTATTCGTACGCTGGATATTGGTGGAGATAAAGCTCTTCCATATCTTGGACTTCCAACAGAAGAAAATCCATTCCTTGGATTTAGAGCAGTTCGTTTCTGCCTTCAGAGACCAGACATTTACAAACCTCAGTTAAGAGCATTGCTTCGTGCAAGTGCATTTGGTAAGATTCGTATCATGGTTCCGCTTGTTACTTGTGTAGATGAACTTCGTGCAGTAAAAGCTTTAATTGAAGAAATTAAGGGAGAGTTAGATGCAGAGGGTATCGCATATGATAAAGATATCAAAGTCGGAGTTATGATGGAAACAGCTGCAGCAAGTTTGATCGCAGATATTCTTGCAAAAGAAGCTGATTTCTTTAGTATTGGTACAAATGACCTTACAGGATATACAATGGCTGCTGACAGAGGTAACCCGGATGTAGCTTATCTGTATTCTGCATATAATCCAGCAGTACTTCGTTCTATTAGAAACATCATTGGTGCTGCAAACAAAGAAGGAATTATGGCAGGTATGTGTGGAGAAGCTGCAAGTGATCCATTATTAGTTCCTGTTTTATTAGCTTTTGGATTAAATGAATTCTCTGTAAGTGCTACAGCTATTCTTGCAACAAGAAAAGTTATGTCTCTTTGGACAATGGATGAATGTAAAGCATTAGCAGAAGAAGTTATGCAGTTATCAACAGAAGCAGAAGTAAAAGCATTACTTCAGGAAAGAGCAAGAAGCTAAGATTTTTTAAATCATAAAGGAAAAAACTGATATGCCGATGGTATATCAGTTTTTTATTTTTTGGAGGGAAAAATGAATGATAGAAAGATTGTATTAGATACATTAAAACGTTATCATACAACATATGAATTAATCGAACATGAACCGATGTATACCGTGGAAGATATTGAAAAGTCAGGATTGTGGCAGCATGAAAATGGAATAGGAGCAAAAAATCTTTTTTTAAGAGATGGAAGTGGGAAACATCATTTTCTAATAGTCATACAGGAAGATAAACAGGCAGATTTAAAATTTGTTCGTGACGAGATTGGAAGTTCCAGATTAAGTTTTGCATCGGAAGAGAGACTTGAAAAATATTTAAAATTACAGACAGGATCTGTTTCTCCACTTGGAATTTTAAATGATGAGAATCGAGAAGTGGCAGTTTTTTTTGATAAAGACCTGAAACAATATGAATATCTTGCGGTTCATCCAAATGATAATACAGCTACCATTTGGATGAAAACCGATATATTAGTACAAATTATAAAAGATCATGGAAATTCCTTTGATTGGATTTCAATTGGATCATAATCAAGAATTTATTTCAGTAGAAACTCCACGATTTTCAACGATAGTGGAGAATACGATCAAAGTGCTTGTTTTTCCAAAATGTTGAAGTTCTCCGATAAACCCATCTAATTCCATGGTACTTGGAAAAGCAACTTTCAACAAAACGGAATAATTGCCAGTAACGCAGTCGCATTCTAGGACATTTGGGTGGGACTGTAAAAATGGATAAACTTCGGGTTTTTGAGATGGGCTGATTTCAAAATTGATATAAGCTTTGATGTGATATCCTAATTTGATTGGATTAACGCAAGCGTGAAATCCGGTTAGAATTCCTTCTTTTTCTAGGCGTTCAATACGCGAAGAAACAGCTGGTGAAGTCAAGAAGACTTCTGCAGCAATTTTTTTTAACGGGGTTCTGGCATTTTTTTGTAAAATAGAAATGATTTTTTTATCAATTGCGTCCATAATAAGTTCTCCTTTGCTGTCTAAAATCATCGTTTATTAAGTTAAGTATAATACAGTTTGTAAAAAGCTTCAATCGTTAAACACTTAATTTTTTTAAGTTTTTTTCTTTTTTCATAAAAAAAGAAAAGCAAAATAATATTTTTTATTCTGGAAATTTGTAAATAATATTAGGGTATTTACGAAAAAAATTTTGTAGGATATGCTTTCTCACATGAAAATGACAACTTTGAGATTCACGAGAAAAGAGGAAAAACAATGAGCAGAATGGAAAGTGATTCAATTGGAACTTTAAATGTACCGGCAGATGCCTATTATGGAGTGTAAAGCATGCGCGCTGCCGATAATTTTCAAATCACTCATCAGCCGATGCATCCTACTTTTATTGATAGCATCGTAACAATTAAAAAAGCAGCAGCAATGACAAATAAAAAAGCTGGAAATCTTTCAAAAGAAAGAGAAGAAGCAATTGTGAAGGCTTGTAATGAAATTTTAAGTGGAAAATTGAGAGATCAATTTATTGTTGATACAATACAGGGTGGCGCTGGAACATCTGCAAATATGAATGTAAATGAGGTCATTGCTAATCGTGCAATTGAAATTCTTGGTGGAGAAAAAGGAGACTATACAATGGTTCATCCAAACGATCATGTTAATATGTCGCAGTCAACCAATGATGTAATTCCAACTGCAGGAAAACTTACGGTTCTTAGACTTTTACCCAAAGCTTTATTACAGCTACAGAAATTACAAGCTGCTATGGAGAGAAAAGCAGAAGAATTTGATGATATTCTCAAAATGGGAAGAACACAACTTCAAGATGCGGTTCCAATGAGACTTGGACAAAGTTTTCATGCATTTTCAAGAGTTCTTTCTAGAGATATTCACAGGTTAAATCGTGTGATGGAAGAGATGAAAGTAGTTAATCTAGGAGGAACGGCAATTGGAACAGCAATTAATGTTTCGCCTTATTATTTATCCAATGTTTGTTATCAATTAAGTACAGTTACAGGGATTTCATTTCGTCAAGCAGAAGATCTAATTGATGCGACACAGAATTTGGATGGTTTTGTTAGTGTATCCAATGCACTGAAAACATGTGCAGTGAATCTTTCCAAGATATCGAATGATTTGCGTTTGATGTCTTCTGGACCAAAGACGGGAATTGCAGAAATTAATCTTCCAGCAAGACAAAATGGTTCTTCTATTATGCCTGGAAAAGTGAATCCGGTGATTCCAGAAGTTGTATCTCAAGTTGCATATTTGATCATTGGTCATGATTGTACGATTACAATGGCGGCAGAGGCTGGACAGCTGGAGCTCAATGCGTTTGAACCAGTTTTATTTCATCATTTGTTTGAATCGATTGATACATTAAAGGAAGCGGCAAAAACTTTGACACAGCATTGTGTTACAGAAATTACGGCAAATAAAAAACAATGTATGGATTACATCGAAAAGAGCGTTGGAATTTCTACTGCATTATGTCCTTATATTGGTTATACAAAAGCAGCCAATATTGCAAAGATTTCATTAAAAACAGGAAAGACGATTAAGGAATTAGTTCTTGAAGCTGGGCTTTTAAAAGAAAAGGAATTGGAAGATATTTTAAAACCAGAGAAAATGACACAGCCTAAAAAAATGAGAGAAAAAATAAAGGCAGTTTCTTAAGGATAGAAAAAAGGCAATGCGATTTTTGTGGCATTGCCTTTTTTTTATTCGAAGATTTTAGAAAAATCTTCAGGTTTTAGTTCTTTTTTTGCTAGTTTTTTTAAAAGGGAAAAATCATGGTTGGATTTTTGTGCCAGATGTTCTGCCTTTTCATATCCAATGAGCGGAACAAGAGATGTAACCGCTGCAGTAACAGAAAGAAGATGTCTTTTGCATCCATTCATATTTACTGTTAATGGTTCAATGCATTTTTCACGAAAGATATGGACTCCATTTGTTAAAAGTTCTAAGCTGTTTAACAGATTATCAGCAATGAGTGGGAGAAATGCATTTAATTCAAATTGTCCACTCATGGCAGCATAGGAAATAGCAGCATCATTTCCAACAACCTGAATAGCTACCTGACTGATCATTTCTGGAATGACAGGATTGACTTTTCCGGGCATGATAGTAGAACCCTTTTGCATTGGTTTCAAGCAAATTTCCTGATAGGGATCTGAATTCATTAGACGAAGATCATTGCTTATTTTCATGAGGTTGACTGCGAGTGCCTTTAAAAGGCCAGAAACTTCGACAAAAACATCTTGATTTTGTGTCAGATCCATTGGATATTCTGCTCTGGAAAGGCCAATATCTGTAAGGTCACGTAAAATTTCAATTACAAGGAAAGTATATTTTCGGTTTGCATTACTTCCAGTTCCAACAGCAGTGCCTCCAAGATTTACCTGACGAAGACGTTCTTCTACCTTATAAATACGCCATCGGTCTCGGGCAATTGCCTGAGCATAGGAGCCAAATTCATTTCCAAGTGTAATCGGGAGGGCATCCATTAGTTGAGTTCGACCGATTTTTTTAATAGAAGCAAAGATATGCTCTTTTTCTTGTAAGGATTCCTGAAGCATAGAAATTTCTTTGCTTAGTTTTCGTATCCATGAAATAGAAGCAATTCGAAGAGCTGTTGGATAGACATCATTCGTAGATTGAAAGCGATTTACATCATCTAATGGGTGAATATGCCCAACAGCTGGACAAAGTTCCATTGCTTTTAAAGAAAGAGCTTCATTGACATTCATGTTAGTGGAAGTTCCAGCACCTCCCTGCAGGGGATTGGTTGGAAACATGGACCGGTCATCATTCGACAGAAAAAAATGACAGGCATTTAAAATAGCATCTGCTTTTGTTTCTTCTATTAAAGAGAGATTTTTCATGGCAGTGATGGCAGCCTGTTTTACAAGAATCATGGAATCAATCAAAGAAGTATGAACCGTACGATTGTTTAAGTGAAAATTTTCGAATGCTTTTTTTGTTTCGTTCATAAAAGTGCCTCCTATATTTTTATCATACAGCGAATTTTTGAAAAATTCTAGGTTTTCTTCTTAAAATAGTATATACTGTTTTAAGAAAAGAGCGATACATATTCTTAAGGAAAGGGGAAATATTTATGATCGTTATGATTTGTCTGGACGATAAAGGCGGTATGCGCTTTCATGACCGAAGGCAAAGCCAAGATCGGATCTTAAGACAGCGCATGAAGGAAATTGTCAAGGATGCAAAAGTTTTCATGAATGAAACATCAGAAAAACTTTATCAGGAATTTCAAAACCGGGTAGTGTGTAAAGATTTCCTTGAAAAAGCAGGAGAGAATGATTATTGTCTTGTGGAAGATCAATCATTGCTTCCTTTAGAAAAGGAAATTAAAAAAATAATCATCTTCTGGTGGAATAAAATTTATCCGGCGGATATGTTTTTTGATTTGTCCCTAGATCAGTGGCAACTGGTTGAGACAAAAGAATTTGAAGGCTCTTCTCATCAAATCACAGAAGAAATTTATATTAAAGGAGAAAGAGAATGAAAATAAGCAGAAAACTATATGCTGTTTTATTGGCAATGTTGATGGCGGTATCTCTTTGCGGATGTCAGGAAGGTACATCGAGTCAAAGTTCAAACATTGTGACAGCCAAAAAACAAAAATCAGTATCGGCAAATCATATTCCGGATTATTCTGGGGAGATGACGGTTGTTGTTAATCATAATAAACCAAATTTTTCGTCGAGAGATTTAACAATGAAATCTTTTGAATCTTATAGTCAGTTGGATTCTGAGGGAAGATGTCAAACAGCAGAAGCTTGTGTTGGAAAAGATCTTATGCCAACGACAAAGCGTGGAACAATTAGTATGGTAAAGCCAACAGGATGGCATGCAGTAAAATATGATAATGTGGAAGGAAAATATTTGTATAATCGTTGTCATTTGATTGCCTATCAGCTAAGTGGAGAAAATGCGAATCAGAAGAATCTGATTACGGGAACTCGTTCTTTTAATGTGGATGGGATGCTTCCCTATGAAGAAATGGTAGGAGATTATGTGCGTGAGACAGGAAATCATGTTTTATATCGTGTGACACCAGTTTTTGAAGGAAATAATTTAGTAGCTAAAGGTGTCCAGATGGAAGCAATGTCAGTCGAAGATAAAGGCGAAGATATCGAGTTTAATGTATTTGTATATAATGTGCAAGATGGAATTAAGATTGATTACAAAACCGGTGAGAGTAAAAAAAGCAGTAGTGTTCACGTAGAAACAACAGCATCGACAATTCGAAGAACACAACATAAAACAGCATCATCATCTCAAAAAAATAGCAACATGGAAATTCGTGGAAATAGTCGTTCTAAAGTCTATCATTGTCCTGGACAGAAAGATTATGACAAGATGGCAAATTCCAGCAATTTAAAAGTCTTTCCTAATGAAAAAGCAGCAAAAGCTGCTGGGTACCGAAAGGCGCAAAGATAGAAAGAAAGGGTAAATATGAGTTTAAATCAGACACCAAGAGGAGACAGGCTTCACATTGCATTGTTTGGTAAGAGAAATGCAGGAAAATCAAGTGTTATCAATGCCTTGACAAATCAGGAATTGGCAATTGTATCTGATATAAAAGGAACAACAACCGATCCGGTATATAAGGCAATGGAACTTTTACCGCTTGGACCAGTTGTTATGATTGATACGCCAGGTCTTGACGATGAAGGTGAACTTGGGGAAAAACGTGTCAAAAAGGCAAAGGAAGTTTTAAATAAAGCAGACATCGCATTGGTTGTTATTGATGCACAAGAAGGAATCACAGATTTTGAAAAAGACATGATTCATTTGATAGAAGAAAAGAAGATTCCGTATTTAAAAGTGTATAATAAAATGGATCTTCATAAAAATATTTGGCAGGAAGATCATGCAGTTTTTGTGAGTGCAATGACGAAAGAAGGTATTTTTGAATTAAAAGAAAAAATTGGGAAATTAGTACCTTCGGAAGAAGAAAAATTCCAAATTGTAGGAGACTTGATTCAGCCATCAGATTTTGTTGTGCTTGTTGTTCCGATTGATAAGGCTGCGCCAAAGGGAAGATTGATTCTTCCGCAGCAGCAAACCATTCGTGATATTCTGGAATCAGATGCTACGGCAATTGTTGTTAAGGAATATGAATTAAGGGAAACATTAGAAGCGCTTGGAAAGAAACCATCTCTTGTGATCACAGATTCTCAGGTGTTTTCTAAAGTAGCAGCAGATGTACCAAAAGATATTATGCTGACGTCTTTTTCTATCTTATTTGCAAGATATAAAGGAGATCTTGAAGAGGAAGTAAAAGGCGTCAAAGCACTGGAGCAGTTAAAAGAAGGAGCAAAGATTTTGATTGCAGAAGGATGTACACACCACAGACAGTGTGATGATATTGGGACAGTAAAAATTCCAAGATGGCTTGGTCAGTATACAGGAAAAGAGTTTGAAATTCATACAAGTAGCGGAAATACGTTTCCGGATGATCTTGCATCCTATGACCTCGTGATTCATTGTGGTGGATGTACTTTAAATAGAAGAGAAATGAAAAATAGAATTGCCAGAGTGAAGGAAGCAGGAGTTCCAATTGTGAACTATGGAATTTTAATTGCAGCAATTCAGGGAATTTTAAAAAGAAGTCTTCAACCATTTCCGTTGGCATCCATGATCCTTGATGAGATTTAGGTATGCTTCTTTACAAAAAATGAAAATTTATGTAGAATAGAGAAAAACAAATATCATTGGGAGGCAAGAATGAGCAAAGTTAGAACAAGATTTGCACCAAGTCCCACAGGAAGAATGCATGTGGGAAATTTAAGAACTGCATTGTATGCATATTTAATTGCTAGACATGCAGGCGGAGATTTTATTTTAAGAATTGAGGACACTGACCAGGAAAGACAGCTTGAAGGTGCAGAGCAGATTATTTATAATACCCTGGAAAAAGCAGGGCTTCATCACGATGAAGGACCAGATAAGGATGGCGGAGTTGGACCTTATGTTCAAAGTGAACGTCAAGCAGAGGGTCTTTATCTAAAGTATGCAAAAAAACTGATTGAAAAAGGAGAAGCATATTATTGTTTCTGTGATCAGGAACGACTGGATACATTAAAAGTTAAATCAGGAGATGTGACAATTAGCCATTATGACAAACATTGTCTTTCTTTAAGTAAAGAAGAAGTACAAGCAAAATTAGATGCAGGTATTCCATATGTTATTCGCCAAAACAATCCAACAGAAGGTACAACCTCTTTTGTTGATGAAATTTATGGGGAAATTACAGTGGATAATATCGAGTTAGATGACATGATTCTGATCAAATCAGATGGATATCCAACTTATAATTTTGCAAATGTTGTAGATGATCATTTAATGGGAATTACACATGTTGTTCGTGGAAATGAATATTTGTCTTCTACTCCAAAATATAATCGTCTTTACGATGCTTTTGGATGGGAAAAACCAATTTATATTCATTGTCCATTGATTACAGATGAAGAACATCATAAATTAAGCAAACGAAAAGGACATTCTTCTTTCGAAGATCTGATTGAACAGGGATTTTTGCCGGAAACAATTGTAAACTTTGTTGCACTGCTTGGATGGAGTCCAGGAGGAGAAAGAGAAATTTATTCTTTGAAAGAACTGGAAGAAGTGTTTGATTATAAACATATGTCTAAGACACCAGCAGTTTTTGATATGAAGAAGATTGCGTGGATGAATGGAGAATATATCAAAGCAATGGACTTTGATCGTTTCAAAGAACTGGCAATGCCATATGTAAAAGAAACAATTCACAGAGATATGGATTTTGATAAGATTTTATCTATGGTGAAAACAAGAATTGAATTGTTTACAGAAATTCCAGAGCATATTGATTTCTTTGAGGCAGTTCCAGATTATGATGTTTCTATGTACAAACATAAGAAAATGAAAACAACACCACAAACAGCTTGTGAAGTGTTAAAAGAAATTCTTCCAGTGATTGAAAAACAGGAAGATTTTACAAATGATGCTTTATATGAAATGCTTCTTGCATTTGCAAAGGAGCATGAATATAAGAATGGATATGTGATGTGGCCAGTTCGTACTGCAGTATCTGGAAAACAGATGACACCAGGCGGTGCTACGGAATTGATGGAAATTCTTGGAAAAGAAGAATCTATCAAGAGAATTGAAGCTGCTATCAAAAAATTGGAGGACGAGACTGATTGGGAGAACTAAGTCAGGTCCAAAAGAAAGCCGTAATGCATAAAGACGGTCCAATGATGGTGCTTGCAGGACCGGGATCAGGGAAAACCCTTGTTATTACGAAAAGGGTGCAGTATCTGATTGAACAATACCATATACCGCCGGAAAGGATCTTGGTTATTACTTTTACCAGAGCCGCAGCGGGAGAAATGAAAGAGAGGTTTCAAAGGATGGCAGGGTGCTCCCTGCCGGTTTCCTTTGGAACCTTTCATTCTGTATTTTTTACAATTTTAAAATATGCCTATCATTATCGTGTGGAAAATATTTTGCCAGAATCAAAGAAATATGAGATGATTCGTGAAATTCTTTATGAAGAAAATTTAGAAATTGATGATGAAGCAGATTTTATTCGGTCAGTTTTACAAGAAATTAGCTTGGTCAAGGGGCAGATGCTTTCTTTGGAATATTATTATAGTAAGAACTGCGGAGAAGATATTTTTCGCAAGATATTTAAGCAATATGAAAAAAAGCTGCATCAAAAGAGACAAATTGATTTCGATGACATTCTTGTTTATACTTATGAGTTATTAAAAGAGAGAAAAGATATTAGAAAGGCTTGGCAGCAAAAATTTCCTTATATTTTAATTGACGAATTTCAGGACATTAATAAAGTGCAATATGAAATTGTTAAGATGCTTGCACAACCGTTTAACAATTTATTTATTGTCGGAGATGATGATCAGTCTATCTATAAATTTCGTGGAGCAAGACCAGAATTAATGCTTGGTTTTCCGAAGGATTATAAAGAAACTAAAAAAATTATTTTAAATACAAATTATCGTTCTGGAAAGGAAATCGTTGATTTTGCAGAACAAGTCATTATACATAATAAAAAACGTTTTCCAAAGGAAATGAAATCTTTTGTTGGAAGTTTATATCCAGTAGACATACGAATATTTAAAGATCAAAGAGAAGAAAATCGACATCTTGCCATGATGATTCGAGAAGAAATGGCAAAAAAAACGCAACTTTCTAAAATTGCCATTTTGACAAGAACGAATCAGGGACCACGTCAGCTTGTAAGCACACTAATGGCATATAATATTCCATTTTGTATGAAAGATACCGTTCCAAATATATTTGAACACTGGATTGCCAGAAACATGATAGATTATATGCAGCTTGCTATGGGAGATCGCAGGAGAAGTACATTTCTTCGCGTTATGAATCGTCCGAATCGTTATATTCGAAGAGATTATTTGACAGAAACCGAAGTGTCTTTTGAAAAATTACTGGAATTATCAAAAGATAAAGAGTGGCTTTATGATGCAATTGAAGAAATGAGAGAGGATCTCAGGGTTCTTAGTAAAATGACACCATTAGCAGCAATTAATTATATTCGGAAATCAATTGGATATAATGCTTATCTTGCAGAATATGCAAGATTTCGAAGAATGAGAGAAGAAGAATTGACTCAAATTTTAGAGGAGCTTCAGGAAACCGCAAAAGGGTATGATACATTTGAAGAATGGTTTGCTTATATTGAGGAATATACACAGGAACTAAAACGGCAGTCAGAGAAAAAACAAGAAATACAAGACGGTGTTATTATTAGTACGATGCATAGTTCTAAGGGATTGGAGTTTGATCATGTATTTTTACCGGATGTTAATGAGGGCGTAATTCCATATAAAAAATCGGTAAAGGAAGAAGATATTGAAGAAGAACGCCGTATGTTTTATGTAGCAGTGACAAGGGCTAAAAAATATTTACATATATTTTCAGTTGAGAAGCTCTATAACAAAGAAAGTCGTAAATCAAGATTTCTAAGAGAAGCAAAACAAAAAAACAGACAGGAGGGAGAATTCAATCATGGAAAGACAAATGCCAAGAGCTGGTGAATTTTATCGCCATTTTAAAAATAACTTATATCAGATTATAACGATTGCGATACATTCAGAAACAGGAGAAAAACTTGTTATTTATCAGGCTTTATATGGAAATTTTAAAATTTATGCAAGACCACTGGAGATGTTTTTAAGTCCCGTCGATCATAAAAAATATCCGGAAATTTCACAAAAATTTCGATTTGAAAAGGTTTCGCCGGAAGAAGAAAAAGAGCAATTTTCTAAAAGTGTAGAAAAAGAGCAAAAGAAAGAACAGCCAGTGGAAGAATTTTTTGAGGAAGATAATCCGCTTCTTGAATTTCTTGATGCAAGTACCCATGAAGAACGGTTGAATGTTCTTTTAAAGTATAAGGAATCAATTTCTGAAACAATGCTTGAATCCATGAGTCTTTCTATGGACTGTGTTTTAACTGGAGAAGGGCCAGAAGAAAAATACGAAGAATTGGTCAAAATTTTAAGAACAAAAATTCAATATGAAAGAAATTCTAGATTGAGGTAAAAAAAAGAATCCTGTGAAAGCATCACAAGGATTCTTTTTCTTATATTTCGTCGTCTTCTTCCATGATTTCATCAAGTGCAGCTGTGACTTTTTCGAATTCTTCATCGCTTTCGATATTGTCAAGGCTAAAGGATTCTTCATCTTCAGAAGCGACATAGCGATAGATCAGGAGTGCACTTTCTTCGTTATCGCTTTCTAGTTCTTCAACGGATACAAGAGCGATATAGTCTTGTCCATCGACTTCAAATAGTGCAATCACGGCACAATCAACGTTTGTTCCGTCTTCAAGTTCAAGATGGAGAACGGGATTTTCCTCTTCAACAACTACGTCTTCTTCAAATTCACTCATAGTAACACCTCATTTCTGTTGTTTTTTTCACTATACTAAATCTAAAGCAAAAAAGCAAGAAAAGGCTGAAAAAACATAAAAGAGACCTTCATTGACAATGTATTTTTTCTATGATACGATACAACACAAGCAGAGAGACAAAAATGACAAAAGAGTAGAAAGAGGCTGAAAGAATGATAGAGACAGTAGTATCTGTAAAGCTGCCGATTGGTGAGGAATTGAAGATTAAAAAGAATTCTTTAACACCGGATCAGTTGACCGGAAAAGAGAACAGAATCTGTCTGGTTACAGGAATTTATGGAGATGAACTGGGTGGGCAATATATTTGCAGTGAGATCATCCGAAGAATTAAAAGTGATTTTTCATTGCTTTCTGGTATCGTGGACGTTTATCCGGCAATTAATCCTCTTGGTTTGGATGCACGAACGCGTGTTGTACCAATTTCTGATATGGATTACAGTACAGTATTCCCAGGAGATCCAGACGGGGACTTGGAAGGTTATACAGCTCATTGTCTGATTGAAGACATCAAAGGAGCTTCCTGTTGTATTGATATTCATTCCAGTAATATTTTTTTGCAAGAAGTGCCTCAGGTTCGTATCAATGACGACTATAGTGAAGAACTGATGCGTATTTCAAGATTTATGAATACAGAACTTGTGTGGGTTCATCCATCAGCGACAGTAAATGAAGGAAGTCTTTCCTATGCGTTAAACCAGATTGGGATTCCAACGCTTGTAACAGAGTCTGGAGCAGCGTTTCGAATTAAATATGAATATTGCGAGCAAATTATAGAAGGAATTTTTGCAGTAATGAAAGAACTTGGTATCTGGAATGGACCGGTAAAAGAAGGGAAAAAAGTACCAATTGTAAAAGAAGATCAGATGATTTATTTAAATTGCGAATCCAGCGGACTTTTTGTATCACATAAAAAACTAAAAGAGGAAGTCAGACAGGGAGAATGTATCGGGAGAATCATTAATCCATTGCTTGGCGCTGTAGAGGAAGAAATCATAGCTCCGGAAGATGGTATCTTAATGACCTTAAGAGAACATCCAGGCGTAGCTGAGGGATCCCTGGTGGCAAGAATTATTGGAGGAAATCACTTATGATAAAAGAAACACTATATACATCTGGCTCTTATTTGAGAAATGAATTTTCTATTATTGGATATCGTTTCGGGAAAAACGGAGAAGATGCAGAGCCGGCTGCTTGTATTGTAGGTTCCATGAGAGGAAACGAGTATCAGCAGTTGTATATCTGTTCGCTTCTTGTCAGACGTCTAAAGGAACTTGAGGCAAGCGGTGCTATCATAGGGGAAAACCAGATTTTAGTCATTCCCTGTGTGAATAATTTTTCTATGAATGTAAGAAAAAAATATTGGGTTTCTGATAATAGTGATATTAACCGGCAGTTTCCGGGAAATTTTGACGGAGAACCGACAAGCCGGCTGGCTGCCAATTTGTTTCAGAAAATTAAAGGATTTCGTTATGGAATCCATTTTCCATCTTTTTATCGACATGGAGATTTTATTCCACATGTAAGGATGTCTTCCACAGGAAAAGAAAGCGCCAGTTTGGCTAATTTATTTGGATTGCCATATGTAATCACAAGTAAACAGAGAAATTTTGATAAAAGCACACTCAACTATAATTGGCAAATAGAAGGAACAGATGCATTTTCTATTTATTCCGGGGCAACCGGAAATGTAGATGAAAAGCTCGCTAAACAGGCAGTATCTGCAGTCCTTCGATTCTTAACCAGAATGGGAATTTTAAAATATAATTGCCATAATGGGTATATTGCGAGTATTATAGAAGAAGAGGATATGGTTCAGGTAAAAGCAACTAGTGCAGGATTTTTCCGACGTTTTGCAAAGATCGATGAGGAGGTACATCGAGGACAACTTCTTGGAGAGATTCTGGATCCTTATGAAGGAACGCTTTTATCCGAAGTTCGCTCGAGTGTGGATGGAATTGTATTTTTCTGTGCAAACCAGCCAACGATCTTGGAAAATGCAACCGCATTTCAAGTGATAAAGAAACTACATGAGTAAATGGGAGGAAACTATGGGTAAAGTAAAGAGAGTCTATGTAGAAAAGAAAAAAGACTACGCAGTCAAAGCAAAAGAACTGCGCGAAGAGTTACGTCAGTACCTCGGACTTGATATCGAAGATGTTCGTGTTCTGATTCGTTATGATGTCGAGAATCTTTCCGATGAAAGTTATCAGAAAGCATTAATGACTGTATTCAGCGAACCTCCGGTAGATGATGTTTATGAAGAAGAATTTCCAAAAGAAGATGGAGAAGTATCATTTAGTGTGGAATTTCTTCCAGGACAATTTGATCAGAGAGCTGATTCCGCAGAGCAGTGTGTAAAACTCTTAAACGAAGATGAAGAGGCACTGATTCGAAGTGCGACAACTTATGTAGTCAAAGGAAATTTAACAGAGGAACAGCTGAAAGAAATTAAAGAATATTGCATCAATCCAGTGGATTCTAGAGAAGCATCTGCACAAAAACCAGAAACTTTGATTATGGATTTTGAAGAGCCAGCTGATGTGAAGATTTTTGATGGTTTCAAGGATATGGAAGAAGCTCCTTTAAAAGAATTATATGATTCTTTAAACCTTGCAATGACATTTAAAGATTTTCTTCATATTCAAAATTATTTTAAATATGAAGAAAAAAGAGATCCATCGATGACAGAAATTCGTGTACTTGATACTTACTGGTCTGATCATTGTCGTCATACAACATTCTCTACAGAGCTTACAAAAATAGAATTTCAGGATGGATTTTATCAAGCTCCATTAAAGACAGCTTATGATGAATACATGGCAGATCATGAAAGTATTTTTGCTGGAAGAGAAGATAAGTTCGTATGTCTGATGGATATGGCACTGATGGCTATGAGAAGACTGAAAAAAGACGGTATTCTTGATAATATGGAAGAGAGCGACGAAATCAATGCATGCAGCATTGTTGTTCCTGTTTCTGTTGATGGAAAACCAGAAGAGGAATGGCTGATTAGTTTCAAAAATGAAACACATAATCATCCAACAGAAATTGAACCATTTGGTGGCGCAGCTACTTGTCTTGGAGGAGCAATCCGAGATCCGCTTTCTGGACGTTCTTATGTATATCAGGCAATGCGTGTAACTGGTGCAGCAGATCCTACAGTTCCACTGAAAGATACATTAAAAGGAAAACTTCCGCAGAGAAAGATCGTTACTGGTGCAGCTCATGGATACAGCTCTTATGGAAATCAGATTGGACTTGCAACAGGTATGGTCAATGAAATTTATCATCCAGATTATGTTGCAAAACGTATGGAAATTGGTGCAGTTATGGGTGCAGCACCAAGAAAGAATGTAATTCGTGAAAATTCTGATCCTGGAGATATTATCATTCTTCTTGGAGGAAGAACCGGACGTGATGGTTGCGGAGGAGCAACAGGATCATCAAAAGTTCATACAGAAGAATCAATCGAAACATGTGGAGCAGAAGTACAGAAAGGTAATCCGCCAACAGAAAGAAAAATTCAGAGATTATTCCGAAGAGAAGAAGTTAGCCGTCTGATTAAAAAATGTAATGACTTTGGTGCTGGTGGAGTATCTGTTGCTATTGGAGAACTTGCAGATGGATTAACAGTAGATCTTGATAAGGTACCAAAGAAATATGCAGGACTTGATGGAACAGAACTTGCGATTTCTGAATCTCAGGAACGTATGGCTGTTGTTGTAGATCCAAAAGATGTTGATCAGTTCCTTGCTTATGCAGCAGAAGAAAATCTGGAAGCAGTTGCTGTTGCAACCGTAACAGAAGAACCAAGATTGGTTCTTACATGGAGAGGAAAAGATATTGTAAATATCTCAAGAGCTTTTCTTGATACAAATGGTGCGCATCAGGAAACAGAAGTTTATGTAGAAATTCCTCATCGCGTAGAATCTTATTTTAATAAGAAAGAAGAGACACGTTCTTTTGAGGAAATCTGTAAAGATACATTATCTAACTTAAATGTATGCTCTCAGAAAGGACTGGTTGAAATGTTTGACAGTTCTATCGGAGCAGCAACAGTTACTATGCCATACGGTGGAAAATATCAGATGACGCCAATTCAGACGATGATTGCAAAATTGCCACTTCTGGAAGGTGAATCAGATACAGTTACGATGATGAGTTATGGATTTGATCCATATTTATCTAAATGGAGTCCATTCCATGGAGCTGTTTACGCAATTACAGAATCAATTGCAAAAATCGTAGCGTCAGGTGGAGATTATAGAAATATTCGTTTGACATTCCAGGAATATTTCAAACGTCTTGGAGAAGATAAGACACGTTGGGGACAGCCGGTTGCAGCTTTACTTGGTGCATATCAGGCACAGATTGGTTTTGGCCTTGCAGCGATTGGCGGAAAAGATAGTATGTCTGGTACTTTCAATGACATTGATGTACCTCCGACATTAGTTTCTTTTGCTGTTGATGTTGCGAATGTAAAAGATGTAGTTACACCAGAATTAAAGAAACCAGGAAACCGCTTGATTCGTCTGTGTATTCCAGAGGATGCATATCATCTTCCAGTTTATGCAGAAGTGAAGAAAATTTATAGAAGAATTCATAAACTGATTCAATCAGGAGAGATCAAATCTGCTTATGCAATTGGTGCAGGTGGAACAATCGAAGCTGTTGCAAAAATGGCATTTGGAAACCGTTATGGAGTCATTTTTGATGAAGAAGTAACGCTTGATGATTTGACACGACCACACTTTGGATCTTTTGTTGTAGAAATGGACACAAGAGATATTCATAAACTTGGAATTCCTGGATTATTGCTTGGTGAAATTACAAAGAAACATGAGTTCGTCTTTGGTGAAGAAGTAATTTCGATGGAAGATGCTTTGGAAGCATGGACAAAACCATTGGAAAGTGTATTCCCAACAAAATCTGAAGGAAAACAAGAATCATTAAATATGGGAAGAATTTATACAAAAGGAAATGTATATGTATGTAAGAATAAAGTTGCGAAACCAACAGTATTCATTCCAGTCTTCCCAGGAACAAACTGTGAATATGATTCTGCACGAGCATTTGAACGTGCAGGAGCCAATGTTATCACGAAAGTATTCAAAAATCTGGATGCACAGGGAATTCGTGATTCGGTAGAAGTATTTGAAAAAGCAATTAAAGAATCTCAGATGATCATGTTCCCAGGAGGATTTAGTGCAGGTGATGAGCCAGAAGGTTCTGCAAAATTCATCGCTGCCGCATTTAGAAATGCAAAATTAAAAGAAGCAGTTATGGATCTGTTAAATAACAGAGATGGTTTGGCACTTGGTATTTGTAATGGATTCCAGGCATTAATCAAACTGGGACTTGTTCCAGAAGGAAAAATTGTTGATCAGACGACAGCCAATGCTCCAACATTGACAACAAATCGTATTGGACGTCATGTATCTAAGATTGCGTATACAAAAGTTGTATCGAACCTATCTCCATGGTTTAATGAAGTAAACGTGGGAGATGTTTTCAGCATTCCTGTATCACACGGAGAAGGACGCTTTGTTGCAGATTATGATGTGATAGATCAGCTGTTCGCAAATGGACAGGTAGCAACACAGTATGTTGATCTTGGAGAAGATCCTACAATGGATGAAGATTACAATCCAAACGGTTCTTACTTTGCAATTGAAGGTATTACAAGTCCAGACGGAAGAGTTCTTGGTAAGATGGGACATTCTGAACGACGTGATACTTATGTAGGTATGAATATCTATGGAAATAAAGATCAAAAGATTTTTGAGTCTGGAGTAAACTACTTCAAATAAGGAAAAACAAAAAAACCTTCTGCTAAAATTTTAGCAGGAGGTTTTTTATATCGATAAAAATGAAAAAATCCTGGTATTTCCTACCAGGATTTTGATTTTTGCAAGTCGTTTTATTCTGTTTTATTATCTGTCTCTTTATTTTCTTGATTCTTTTTTTTCTTTGGGATCATATGAATGGTTTCCATACGGTTTTTATCGACATGAACAACTTTAAAGATAAACTGATCATCTTGTGCTGTTTCATTTTCCTTTGGAAGGTGATCCAATAATTCAATAATGTATCCACCAAGAGAATCATAATCTTCTGAATCAAAATCTGTATCTAGAAGATCGTTTAAATCATCAAGTTTCATAGAAGCGGTTACCATATAAGAACCATCTTCAAGTTCACGAAATGTTGATGTCTCATCGGTATCATATTCATCACGAATTTCACCAAAAATTTCTTCAACAATATCTTCTAAAGTGATCAATCCTGCAGTTGTACCATATTCATCTAGGACCATAGCAAAACTTACAGATTTTTCACGCATCTGAGCGAGCAGACTGGAAGTTTTTTGTGTTTCATAGGTGAAAAACGGTTTACGAATCACATCTTTTAAATGGAAAATTTCTCCACGATGTTTATTGCGATAAAAATATACATCTTTAAGATAAACAATTCCAACAGTTTTATCTTTGCTTCCATCATAAACAGGAAGTCTGGAATATCCTGCATCCATGAAAGCTTTCATAACTTCATCATAAGAAGCATCGAGTGGTACAAAGGAAACATCAATTCTTGGCACCATGATATCTTTGGCAATAGAGTCTTTAAAGTCAAAGACATTATCAATCATATCCTTTTCATCATCTTCGATGACACCATCTTCATGTCCGACATCGACAATGGTACGAAGTTCGCGTTCTGTCATGACTTGTTTTGACTGACTAGAATCGATATGGAAAATAATTAGGATCACAGCGGAAATCTTATTTACAATAAAGACAACCGGAGTCATGATTTTTGTAAATACATAGATGATCGGTGCGTAAGATAAAGAAATCTTTGTATTGTTAATGGTTGCATATGTCTTTGGCGTAATTTCACCGAAAATCAAAACCAGTATAGTGATGACTGCGGTAGCGATTCCTGCTCCCATATTTCCAAAGACACTGATTGCAATGGTTGTAGTCAAAGATGTCACGGAAATATTTACAAGGTTATTTCCGACAAGAATACTTGAAAGCATCTGATTTGGATGTTCTGCAAGTTTTAATACAATGGAAGCACGTCGGTTTCCATCTTCTGCCATAGCACGCATTGCATGATGGTTAATAGTAGTTAAAGCGGTTTCGGCCGACGAGAAAAAGGCAGATAATGCCAGCAAAATAATGATTGCAATGATTTGAAATATGACACTGGGGTCCACGTTTCAATCCCTCCTAAAATGATAATATTATTTTTAAGTTCAATTATCATCATCTTACGAAAAAAAGCAGAAAGTGTCAAGAGTTGGTAAAAGATTATAAAAAAAGAAACAAAGAAGTTAGTTGGATCAAACCTTGTCAATTTTATAAAATATGATAAAATAAGACAAAAAAGGAGAAAAGATATGAGATACTATTATGATTATAGATTTCCAATTGGAAAATTAACAATTGCACAAGATAGTCATGGAATTTGTGGAATTTATTATCACCCACATGATCCAATTGATGGAAAGAAAAAAGAAACACATCTGATTCAGCAGGCAGCCTATCAGCTGACAGAATATTTCTGTGGTGATCGAAAAGAGTTTGATTTACCGCTTTCTTTTCACGGAACAGAATTTCAACAAAAGGTATGGAGAGAACTTTGCAAAATTCCATATGGATCTACTTGTACTTATAAAGAAATTGCAGAACGAATTGGAATTCCGAAAGGATGTCGTGCAGTTGGAATGGCAAATAATCAGAATCCAATTGTAATCGTTGTTCCCTGTCATCGGGTGATTGGGGCGAACGGATCTTTAACAGGATATGCTGGAGGAATGGAATTAAAAGAATATTTATTACAACTGGAACATGCCATTTAATAGAGAAGATGGCTTTGTTATGCGGATTAAGTCTGTTTTTATTCTCTCAGAGCATTTAGAAAATTTGTAAAAAAAAAGAATTTTCAAAAAGTCAACCCTTTCTTTTTTTTAAAAAAGAGTGTAAGATAATTATTGCGCCACAAGATATGGTGTTTTGAACGACGAAAAAGGACTATATTTAGTGGCAAATAGAAAAATGCAAAGGTGAGGGATTATGAGCTCTAGAATCAAGACAAAGATTATAAAGAGGAATGGCGAAGAGGTCGCATTTGATGTGAATAAGATTATCAATGCGGTCAAGAAAGCAAATCAGGAGGTTTCAAGAATCCACAGGATGAATCAATACCAGATCATGGCTATTGCAGAAAAGGTAGCACAGCAGGTAAAGAATTCATCTCATGCCGTTGATGTAGAAGATATTCAGAACATGGTGGAAACCGGTATTATGGAGATGAGAGGTTATGAAGTAGCACAGAAATATGTTCGGTACCGATACCGCCGGGAGTTAAGAAGAAAATCCAATACGACAGATGATGGAATTTTATCCCTTCTGGAAAATATCAATGAAGAAGTCAATCAGGAAAATTCAAACAAAAATCCAGTAATTAACTCAACACAAAGAGATTATATGGCCGGAGAAGTTAGCAAGGATCTTACGAAACGAGTGCTTTTACCAGATGAAATTATGAAAGCCCATGAGGAAGGGATCATTCATTTCCATGATTCCGATTATTTCGCACAAAAGGAACACAATTGTGACTTGATTAATTTAGAAGATATGTTACAGAATGGAACAGTTATCAGCGAGACGATGATTGAAAAACCCCATTCTTTTTTTACGGCATGTAATGTGACTACACAGATCGTTGCACAAGTTGCAAGCAATCAGTATGGTGGTCAGTCTTTTACACTCGCTCATTTGGCTCCATTTGTTGATGTCAGCCGTCAAAAGCTTCGAAAGAATGTTGTAAAAGAACGAAAAGCATGTGGAGAATCTATGGATGATAAAATTATCGATCAGATTACAGAAATGCGTTTACGTGACGAAATCGAACAGGGAATTCAGACGATTCAATATCAATTGGTAACTTTGATGACATGCAATGGTCAGGCTCCGTTTGTTACAGTCTTTATGTACCTTGATGAGGTTCCAGAAGGAAGGACAAGAGATGATCTTGCTATGGTAATTGAAGAGGTATTAAAACAGAGAATTCAAGGAGTAAAAAATGAAAAGGGTGTATGGATTACACCAGCATTTCCAAAACTGATTTATGCACTGGATGATGATAATATTCATTCGAATTCTAAATATTGGTATCTAACAGAATTAGCAGCCCAATGTACTGCCAAACGAATGGTGCCAGATTATATCTCAGCAAAAGTAATGCGTTCTTTAAAACAAGGGGAAGTATATCCATGTATGGGATGTCGTTCATTCCTTACCGTGGAAGATGCACAAAGAAATCCAGATGGAAGTCATAAATTTTATGGACGTTTTAATCAGGGAGTAGTAACGATCAATTTGGTTGATGTTGCCTGCAGTTCAGAAGGGGATATGGATGCTTTTTGGAAAATTCTTGAAGATCGTTTGGAATTATGTCATAGAGCTTTACGATGCCGTCATGAAAGATTACTTGGAACCATATCGGATGTTGCACCGATCTTATGGCAGCATGGAGCACTTGCGCGACTGAAAAAGGGAGAAAAGATTGATAAACTTTTATATAATGGTTATTCTACGATTTCTCTTGGATATGCAGGTCTTTATGAGATGTGTGTTCGTATGACAGGAAAGACACATACAGATCCAGAAGGAAAGAAATTTGCGTTGAGTGTTATGCAAAAACTAAACGATAAATGTAATGAATGGAAAGCAGCAGAAAACATCAGTTATTCTGTTTATGGAACACCGATGGAATCTACAACATATAAATTTGCAAAATGTCTTCAAAAACGTTTTGGTATTATTCCAGGTGTTACCGATAAAAATTATATTACCAATAGTTATCATGTGCATGTGACAGAAAAGATTGATGCATTTAGTAAGCTGGCATTTGAATCAGAATTTCAGAAACTATCTCCAGGAGGTGCGATTAGTTATATTGAAGTACCGAATATGCAGAATAATATTCCGGCAGTACTTTCTGTAATGCAATTTATCTATGAAAATATCATGTACGCGGAATTAAATACAAAGAGTGATTATTGTGAAATTTGTGGATATGATGGAGAAATACAGATTGTAGAAGAAGAATCTGGAAAATTAATTTGGAAATGTCCAAATTGTGGAAATACAGATCAAGATCATATGTTTGTTGCAAGACGTACCTGTGGATACATTGGAACACAATTCTGGAACCAGGGTCGTACCCAGGAAATTAAAGATCGTGTTCTTCATCTGTAGGAAGGAAAACAAATATGTACTACGGGACGATAAAAAAATATGATATTGCGAATGGACCTGGTGTAAGAGTAAGTCTGTTTGTCTCAGGATGCAGAAACCATTGTCCAGGATGTTTTAATAAAGAGACGTGGGATTTTAATTATGGTATGCCTTACACGAAGAAAACAGAAGAGGAAATTCTTAAATCATTAGCACCGGATTATATCGAGGGGTTTTCTTTGCTTGGCGGAGAACCATTTGAACCAGAAAATCAAGAAGTACTTTGGCAGCTGTTAGAGTGTATCAAGAAACAATATCCAAAAAAAACAGTTTGGTGTTATACGGGGTATCAATATGACCAGGATTTTGTGGAAGGTGGAAAAATTTATACAGCTTACACAGAGAAAATGCTGGAGAATATTGATACTTTAGTAGATGGACAATTTATTGAATCACAAAAAGATATTACTTTGCAGTTTCGAGGAAGTAAAAATCAAAAGATTATTGAGTTGTAAAGAAAAAAGAAGTCATAAAAAATGGCTTCTTTTTTCTTTGTTAGCATCTGGAACAAAATCAGTATTTATTTTATGAAAAATATGGCTCTTAGTCTTGCATTGAAATTTTTAAAAGAACCGGGGTTAAAATGGTTGTGACAATGACAACCAGAATAATTGGAGCAAATAGTGTATGGTCGAGAAGTCCAACCTGATGTCCTTTTTGTGCAACGATGAGTGCAACTTCACCTCTAGAAATCATTCCAATACCAATTTGGAGTGCTTCTTTGTTTTGAAAACCACAGCATCTAGCTCCGAGTGCGCAGCCGATAACCTTCGTAAGAAACGCAACAATTAGTAATAAAATGGAAAAAATCCAGGTAGATGTATTCATACCACCTAATTGAACTTTTAATCCGACAGCTGCAAAAAATACTGGTGAAAAAAACATATAGGATGGAATTTCAATTCTTCGTTCCACATAGGGTTCTACTTTGGAACGACAAAGCATAAGGCCTGCAAAGTATGCGCCCGTAATATCTGCCACACCAAAAAAGGTTTCAGAAATATAGGAAAGGGTGAAGGCAAATACGAGGGAATAAATGGCAGATCTTCTATGATGATCATGTTTTTCAAGGTAGGGGATACATTTTGATATCGCAAAAGCGATTAGTACAAGAAAAACAAAATAAAGTATAATTTTAATTCCTACAGAATAAGCATTTACGCTAGGATCTTTAAAACTTGTGATTACAGTTAATATAATGACTCCAAGAATGTCATCAATCACAGCTGCACCAAGAATGGTAGTTCCAACACGTCCTTTTAATTTCCCCATTTCCCGTAATGTTTCTACGGTAATACTGACAGAAGTGGCTGTTAAAACAACACCAACAAAAAAGGCTTTTAACAGTTCGTTATAATTCGAAAAATCTGTCTTGAAATATAATGCATAAGAAAGAAAACCACCAATAAGAGGAACAAGCACTCCAATTAAGGCTGTCACGGCGGAAGCTAACATATTCTCTTTTAATTCTTCCATTTCCGTACCGAGTCCAGCATTAAACATTAAAAGAATTACGCCAATTTCTGCTGTATATTCTAAAAAGGTACCGGCATCCCCTTCCAGAGAAATAAAATTTAAAACGGAAGGCCCGAGAATTACGCCTGCAATTAATGCACCAACGACAGCTGGTAAATGAATTTTTTTTGAAATATTTCCGAGTAATTTTGTCGATAGCAGAATGACTGCTAAAAATAAGATAAAATTATATGATTCCATTTAAAAAATCTCCTTTGTTTTTTATAAAAAAAGCCATCTGACCGCCAGATAGTGGTCAAATGGCTTTTTGGTTGTTTTAAACATTGTTCAATTGCATTGATAGTATCACATAAAATGTATCTGCGCAAGAATTTTTGACTGGATATATGATAAAATGGAAGAGAAGCAGAAACATGTATAAAGAAGGAAATATAAGGAGAATTTGTATGAATATAACGGTATATCTTGGAGCGAGTGAAGGATCTGATCCATCTTTGAAAAAGGCCGTTCAAGAGCTTGGTACCTGGATTGGAAAAAGTGGAAATCACCTTGTTTATGGAGGATCTAAAACGGGACTTATGGGAGCACTTGCAGAAAGCGTTATCAAATCTAAAGGAAAAGTAATAGGAGTTGAACCACAATTTTTCATTGATGCACAAGTACAATATGAAGCAGTTACAAAGTTGATTGCAACAAAAGATATCACAGAGCGAAAAGAAAAAATGATTGAGCTTGGAGATGCATTTATCGCATTTCCTGGAGGTACTGGAACGTTAGAAGAAATCTCGGAGATTATATCAAAACTTTCTTTAAAGCAGCTGGATGCGCCATGTATTTTATATAATCTTAATGGTTATTATGATCATTTGAAAGGGTTGCTTGAGCATATGATAGAAATGGAACTGTCCTCGGTGGAAAGACAGCAAGGAATTTATTTTTTAGATAATCTTCAACAAATCAAGGAAGTATTAGGAGGGATCAAAGAACATGGAAAATATCTATAAAATGAGAGGAGCCGGGAATTAATTCCCGGCATTATGAAAAAGTATGAAAAAAAGTTTTAGCAAAGTTAGCATTGAGTATTAGCTATTTGCTATATTCATAGTATAGGCAAAAAATGTGAAGAAAATGTGACAATAAATTGATGAAAATATGATCGGAATCTAAAAAAAATATAAAAAATCTTTCGAATATCTGAAAAAAATACTTGAAAAGTCTAATGTTTTCAGATAAAGTAGATATTGCGAATTTAAATATGATGAACATGGTTTTCGACTGTACGAAAACAAAATCTCTGGAGAGTCTCTTAATTGAGCGCCGAAGGTGTACGACTGCAAATTTTTTTGTAGCAAATCTCTCAGGCAAAAGGACAGAGCTTTTAAAGCAATGGATAGATACTCTTTAGAGCTGATGTTAATCAGCTCTTTTTTGTGTATAAAATTTTAAAATACACGAGAAGAATGTATTCGCATACTATTTTTTTGGAGGAGAAACTATGTTAGAAGCAGTGAATCAGGTTTTGGGAAAGATTGATAATTTTATCTGGGGGATTCCATTGATTGTGTTAATTCTTGCAACTGGAATTTTCCTGACAATTCGCCTTGGAGGATTGCAGATTCTGCATCTTAAAAAAGCGCTTTATTACATTTTCCATAACGAAGAAGATGGAACAGGAGAAGTAACGAGTTTTGGTGCTCTATGTACCGCATTATCAGCAACAATTGGAACTGGTAATATTGTAGGATGTGCGACAGCAATCGTGGCTGGAGGACCTGGTGCGATGTTCTGGATGTGGCTTGCAGCATTATTTGGCATGGCAACAAAATATGCAGAAGGAATGCTGGCAGTTAAGTATCGTGTGATCGCAGAGGACGGACATGCACTTGGCGGACCATTCTATTATATTGAACGCGGAATGGGGAAAAACTGGAAATGGCTTGCAAAATTGTTCTGTGTGTTTGGAACAATGGTTGGACTATTTGGAATTGGAACTTTTACTCAGGTAAATGGTATTACTTCCGCAGTGAATGGATTTTTTGATCCAAAAAATCTCCATACGGTTGAGTTATTTGGAAGAAGTTATTCTTGGAGTATTGTAATCGCAGGAATTATCTTGACTATTTGTGTCGGACTTGTTGTTATCGGTGGAATCAAACGTATTTCCAAAGTATCTGAAATTATCGTTCCATTTATGGCCGTTACATATATTGCGATTTGTTTAATTATTGTAGTGACACATTTACCACAGATTCCATCAGCGTTTGTAGAAATTATTCAGTCAGCATTTGGACTGCGTGCAGCAGCAGGTGGAGCGATTGGAGCTATGATTGTTGCTATGCAGAAGGGAATTGCAAGAGGAATTTTTTCCAATGAAGCTGGTCTTGGATCTGCACCGATTGCGGCAGCAGCAGCACAGACAAATGAGCCTGTACGTCAGGGACTTGTTTCTATGACAGGAACATTTATTGATACAATTGTTGTATGTACTATGACAGGTCTTTCAATTGTTATGACAGGTGCATGGGATATGGGTCTAGATGGTGTTAATGTTACAACAAAAGCCTTTGCAATTGGGCTTCCATTTCCAGAACAGTTTTCTTCATTTTTATTAATGATGTGTCTTGTATTCTTTGCGTTTACAACAATTCTTGGATGGGATTATTACAGTGAGCGTTGTCTTGAATATTTGACGAATGGAAAACATAAAGTCGTTATGGTATTTAAATGGCTGTATATTTTAGCAGTATTTATCGGACCTTTTATGACAGTAGAAGCGGTATGGACAATTGCAGATATTTGTAATGGACTGATGGCTTTACCAAACTTGATTGCATTGCTTGCATTAAACGGAGTTGTTGTAGAAGAAACAAAAGATTATTTTTACCGTCTTAAAAAAGAAGGAAGAACAAAATAACTTCTTTACTTTAGCACGCTGATGCTGTATATTGGAAATACAAGCACAGAAAGGAAGTAAAGCAAATGGGTAAGAAGATTAAGACAGAAGCTGTGAAAAAATTATTTCAGGCTGTTTTAACGCTGGAAACAGAAGAAGAGTGTTTTACATTCTTTGAAGATTTATGTACGGTAAATGAATTAGAATCATTAGCTCAGAGATTTGAAGTGGCCTCTATGCTGAGAGATAAGCATACTTATTTGGAAGTTGCAGAAAAGACTGGAGCATCCACAGCAACGATTAGCAGGGTCAATCGGTCATTGAATTATGGAAGCGACGGCTATGATATGGTATTTAAAAAAATGAAGAAATAGGAGCAATCCTATTTCTTCTTTTTTTTGTCTGTTTCATCGTCCTGATATAATTCATCGATCATTTTTTCAAGAACCTGTTTTCTTAAGTAAATATCATAGCCCATCAGGGTGATAAAAGAAAATTTCTGAAGTAGTTCTTTTTGCTTTCCATCAGACAGTTCAGGAAAAGTTTCCTGTGCTTTTTCGAACGTTTCCATAATGGATTCACGGATTGGTTCGTTGTAATTGTGTTCCATCTGAAAAATTTCTTTGTAAATTTCAAAGAAAGAAATTTGATTTTTTGGATTGTTATAAAAGGTATCTGTCAGAGGTTTTAAGAAGTTTTTAATATCAGAAATCGAAAGAAAACTTTTCAAATAATAAATATAGATCAAAAGGATCATATGATTTCTGGAATATTTTTTCTTATTAGAAGGAGGAAGAAGACCATTTTTTGAATAATTGTTAATCATGGTTTTAGTAAAAATTTTGTCTTCCTCATAACGTTTTGTATTTTTTAATTGTTCTTCCAGAAATGTTGTGATTTGATCCATATATAGATCGATGTTTGGGATATCTTCTGGCGGTACATAGTCCAGCTCCATCCATTGTTTCAGTTTGTCTTCAAATTCCATGGTAATTCTCCTTATCTTATAACTACATTATACGGTTATTTAAACTATATGACAAGAGTTCTGTGCATTTTCTGCTTTGTGTAGTATAATAAAGCCACGCAAAAAAAAGAGGAAAGGGAAACGTTTATGGATATTTATGATACATTAAATGAACAACAAAAAGAAGCTGTGTTTTGTACAGAAGGGCCGTTATTATTGCTTGCAGGAGCAGGATCAGGAAAAACGAGAGTCTTGACGCACAGGATTGCTTATCTAATCGATCAGGGGGTAAATCCTTATCATATTATGGCGATTACGTTTACAAATAAAGCGGCCAGAGAAATGAGAGAAAGGGTAGATCAGCTGGTTGGATATGGGGCGGAAAATATATGGGTTAGTACATTCCATTCTACTTGTGTTCGAATTTTAAGAAGACATATTGATAAGCTTGGATATGGGAACAGTTTTACAATCTATGATGGAGATGATCAAAAATCATTGATTCGTTCGATTTGCAAGACTTATAAAATTGATACAAAAACGATGCCAGAGCGCAGTATTATCAGTGAAATTTCATCAGCAAAAGATGAATTCATTACACCATCTGAATATGAAATAAAGAATCAATTTGATTTTAGAAAGAAAAAAATTGCAGAAATTTATAAAGAATATCAAAAACAGCTTCGTTCAAATAATGCGCTTGATTTTGATGATTTATTGTTTAAAACAGTAGAATTATTTCAATTTCATCCAGAAGTGCTTGATTATTATCAGGAAAGATTTCGTTATATTATGATTGATGAGTATCAAGATACAAATACAATTCAGTTTCAGCTGGTAAGTATGTTGGCAAGAAAGTATCGAAATCTTTGCGTAGTTGGAGATGATGATCAATCAATTTACCGATTTCGTGGGGCCAATATCAAAAATATTTTGAATTTTGAAAATATTTTTCCAGATGCACAGACGATTAAGTTGGAACAAAATTATCGCTCTACAAAAAATATTTTAAATGCCGCTAATGAGGTCATTGCGCATAATCATGGAAGAAAAGAGAAAAAACTCTGGACAGAAAATGAGGAAGGAGATTTTATTGAATTCCATCAGTATGAAACAGAACATGAAGAGGCCGGGCAAATTGCAGAAAAGATTGAAGAGCTTTCAAATGAAGGATATGAGTATAAAAATATAGCAATTTTATATCGCACAAATGCTCAATCTCGTGTATTTGAAGAGCGATTTATGATAAAAAATATTCCGTATCGAATTGTAGGAGGAACCAATTTCTATCAGCGTAAAGAAGTAAAAGATATGATTAGCTATTTAAAAGCGGTTGATAATGGACAAGACGATTTGGCGGTAAAAAGGATTATCAATGTTCCAAGGCGTGGAATTGGTGCCGCAACTGTTAATAAAGTAGAAACTTATGCGATTGAGCATGGAATCAGCTTTTTGGACGCATGTTTTGAAGCAGAGCAGATAACCACTCTTGGAAATGCAAAAAAGAAAATTCAGGGATTTGCAGATTTGATTCAAGAATTTAGAAATCAAGAAGCGATAGGAACTTTAAAAGAGCTTTTTGATGAAATAATACAAAAGACTGGATATGTGGAAGAATTAAAAGCAGAGGAGACAGAAGAAGCTCTTGGTCGTATTGAAAATATTGAAGAACTTTTAAATAAGATTGTAACTTATGAAGAAGAAACACAGGAACCGACTCTAGAAGGTCTTTTAGAGGAAATTGCACTTGTTGCGGACATTGATAACTTAGAAGAATCAGATAATCGAGTTGTTTTAATGACACTTCACAGTGCAAAAGGTCTTGAATTTCCTTACGTTTTTATTTGTGGAATGGAAGATGGAATTTTCCCAAGTTATATGACCATTATGTCAGAAAATGATGATGATATGGAGGAAGAAAGAAGACTTTGCTATGTTGGAATTACAAGAGCGAAGAAGAAACTTTATTTAAGTGCAGCAAAAAGAAGAATGGTACATGGAAGAACACAGTTTAATTCTGTTTCAAGATTTATTGATGAAATTCCAGAAAATCTGATGAAAATAGGAATGGAAACGCAATCGAGAGAAAAACGCAAAGAAAAGGCTTTATTTTCAGCAACACGTGCTCAAAAATTTAGAAAGCCATATCAGACAAAAACTTTTGCAGCACCATCTTCTGTAACATTATCTTATCAGGTTGGGGATATGGTGTCTCATATAAAATTTGGCAAGGGAATTGTGCAAGACATTGTTTCAGGAGGTCGTGATTATGAGGTTACGGTTGACTTTGAAAAGTGTGGGAGAAAGAAGATGTTTGCTTCTTTTGCAAAATTAAAAAAAGTTGACATAAAGCAATAAAAATAGTTAGTAATAGGCAACAATAAGTGATATAATAAAAAAAACGAATAGAAAGGAAGAGCGGCATGAAAAATTTTAGTGATTTTTTAGAAATGGCAAAGGTATCAGATATTATGAGCAAAAGGGACAAAGAAGATAATAAAATTGTATGGGCACTTGCTATTCTTGGTGCAGTTGCAGCAGTAGCAGGAATTGCATATGCAGTTTATAAATATCTGACACCTGACTACATGGATGATTTTGATGAAGACTTCGATGACGATTTTGATGATGATTTTTTTGAAGAAGAGGATTCAAAAGACGATGACGTTGAAGAAGTAAAATAATTCAAAAGCATGTAAAATCAAGGCGGAAGCATCGTTTCAGATGCTTCCGTTTTGGTTTGTAAAATTTTTTTTGAAAAAAATTGAAAAAAAGTGTTGACAAATAGAGAATAATAGAGTAAGATAGGTTTTGTTGTGAGCGACACAAACAAAAAACACTCACAGCCAACACAATAGAATCGGGGTGTGGCTCAGCTTGGCTAGAGCGCTTGATTTGGGATCAAGAGGTCGCAGGTTCGAATCCTGTCACCCCGACTAAGCGGGTGTAGTTCAATGGTAGAACTCCAGCCTTCCAAGCTGATCACGTGGGTTCGATTCCCATCACCCGCTTTTGAGTCTGTAGCTCAGTTGGATAGAGCAACGGCCTTCTAAGCCGTGGGTCGGGGGTTCGAATCCCTTCAGGCTCGCTTTTCTTTTGTAAAAATATATATGGTGGGTATAGCGCAGCTGGTTAGCGCGCCAGATTGTGGCTCTGGAGGCCGTGGGTTCGAATCCCATTACCCACCCTGTTTTTCGCTGATATTTACAGCGATGAGAAAATGAATATGGGTGTGTAGCTCAGGTGGTAGAGCACTTGACTTTTAATCAAGTTGTCCGGGGTTCGAATCCCCGCACGCTCAGTATAGTTAAGTTTTATGCGGTTTAGAAGTATTTTGCTTCTAGATCGCATTTTTGATTTTCGCTAGATTTTTCTTCGCTTCACTAGTAATCAAGTAGTATAGGAAATAGAAAGTAGGGATGATGAAAATTTTTCTTTAAAATTTATGAAATAAATGCTTGACATTCTGTAAATTAATTGATATACTAAGCAAGCAGTCAACGAGAGAGCTGAAATCATAAGATGAATATGAGTTCGGAGATTCTTGTGAATGTATATAGTATATTTGCGGATGTGGCGGAATTGGCAGACGCGCTAGATTTAGGTTCTAGTGATCAATTCAAACATTCAAAAAAGCGCGTATTTATGCGGTTTAGAGGTGATTTGCTTCTGAATCGCTTTTTTATTTTTCGCTAGATTTTTCGTTTAATCTTGACCTAGTCAAGCGCTACGAAAGGCAGGGAATCATGCGAAAAATAAAGATGTCAAATCCAACAAATCTAACTCTCAATCAAGCATTTGAAATGTATTTAAAAAAATGCAAAGTCAGAAACTTATCAGAAAGAACAATCCTATCTTATAAGCAAATCAACAAAAGATTTTTCGATTTTTGTGACTCCAGAAAACGAGTGCATACAATCTCAGAAGACACAATTGACGACTATGTCTTATGGCTTCGTGACGAAGTACGAATCAAAGACGTAACAATCAATACTTATCTCAGGACGCTCAGAGCGTTTTTGTACTACTGTATGGATTGTGGTTATATGGAATCTTTTAAAATACAATTATGCAAAATCGAAAAACCAATCAAGCAAACTTACTCCGATGATGAATTAGAACGACTATTAGAAAAACCAAATCTGCGCAAATGCACGTTTGCCGAGTACAAAACGTGGGTATTCGAAAACTACTTACTTGCAACAGCAAATCGTATACGTACGGCATTAAATGTGCGTATCTGTGACGTTGACTTTTCAAGCGGTTTTATCGTGCTACGCAAAACCAAGAACCGTAAGCAACAGGTAATCCCTTTATCTGAATCCTTATCTGCAATCTTGCAGGAATATCTTGAAATTCGTGGCGGAGAACCAGAAGATTACCTCTTCTGCAATGATTATGGCAAGCAGTCAGCCGTGAGAACATATCAACAGTTAGTCCATAACTACAATTTAAAACATAACGTGAGCAAAACATCATGCCATCTATTTAGACATACCTTCGCCAAGCATTGGATCATCAATGGTGGCGATATATTCCGACTACAAAAGATTATGGGACACTCTACTCTGGACATGACAAAAGAATATGTTACGTTATTTGGAAATGATTTACAGATTGATTTTGAACGATTCAATCCGTTAGATACTATAAAAAACCATGAACATGAAGGCACTCACATCTCCATGAGGAAGAAAGGACGGTGATTAATTGGACACTTTAAAAAGAAGTTTTAATAAAACAATGCAGAGAGAAAGCAAAACTATGACAGCCGTAACACAAGCACAGGACTTTAAGGTTGTCTTTCGTAGAAATAATGATGGGCTTGAGGAACGTGATACTTCGATTATTTACTATCAAATAGATGCTCCTATGTCCACCGGAACGCTTTTAAAGTACAAAGGTAGGTATTACATCGTTCTAAACAAAGAAACGGCAGAAAATGATGTTTACTACAAATCTACTATACAGCAGACAGATGGTACAATAAACCTTAACAGCGGAACTGTCACGGGGATTCCTTGCTGCTGCACGAAAATGGCTTCTATGGCGTCTTCAAATGATGGGACGATGATTTTGTTGACAGGAAACCTAGAGTTGCTTGTAGAGGATAATTTAGCGTCTAAGCGCATATCTATTAGTGATACATTTAATGAGTATGGTGGTACATATAAGATTGACAATATCCTACGAAGGAATGGTATCTGCCACTTGTTTTGCGAGCGTACCGCAGATGGGAAACCAACAGTTAACTATCGTCTTGTATTAGGTGCTTATGAAAAGGCATACCAGATTCCTTCTAGTGCCAAACTGGAAACAACTGCTTATATTAATGATCAAATAGTAGATAATCCTACGATTGAATGGATATCATCAGATAATAATGTAGCAACAATCGCTCAGGACGGCACAGTTACCTTTATCAAGATAGGCATAGTCAAATTTACTGCAAGATGGACAGAACACGATGTAGAAGTTACAACAGACGAAATTACGGTTACTGAGAGCGAGCCAGAGGTTAATCCTTGGACACTATCTATCACAAGCAGGTATAACAAAATGTTTATAAATAAAGATATGGTATTTACCTTTGTTACAAAGAATGATGGTGTAAAAGAGCATCTGGACGGGTTGCAGTATGAGATCATTAGTGACTATTCGTTTACGTTTGCAACGGAGATATTCGACACAACAGCCAATACATTAACCTTAAAAACAACAGACACAGGCGCAAATGGTAAGAAGTTTACGCTTCGTGTTTATCATACAGCCAAGAAACTAGAAGCAACTAAGGACGTTACCGTGGAGTCATTAGTTTAAGTGTCCTCAGAACGAGGACGGTTTGTCAAAAACGGAAAGCCGTAAATCAACCGTAGACAATCTGTCGATGGTTCAGATTTTTGGTAAAAAAACGCCCAAAAACTTCTCATTTTTATTTTTGAACACCGCTTAAACCTAGTGTTTATGCGGTGTTGAGAGTTTTTGCTAAGTGCGGGTATAGGAAGAACATGAAATAGTAAAAATTTTGCAAAAATCGTCTAGGTTTTATTTTTTTAGATGTAAAAACACTAGGAATTATAGGCGTTTAAGCATTTGTACTTCTCTCGGCTATAGGAGAGACAATCACCTTTGGAAAAAATCAGTCCAAAAAATTCCCCTTTTTATTTTAAAACACCTCTTAAATCCAGTAATTACAATAGATTTGAACGATAGCGTTCTCTCAGTAATAGGAGAGAAAGCAGATTCCCCAAATGGTAATGTGCTAGTCCCATAATCAATTTTAGACAAAATCGGTCAAAAAAGTTCCCTCTTTTAAAAATAAAGGGGTTATAAAGTCAGTGTTTATAAGGATTTTTTTTAACACGAATCTTGTTGTAATAGGAGAGGCAGGAGATTTTGGAAAAAAACGGCAAAAAATTTCCCAGTTACATCTAAAAAAACATTGAAAAACTCAGTAAAATAGCCATTTACAGGCGACGTGCTAAGTGGCTGTATAGGAAGAACGATGTAACGCTATCAAGCGTTGTCCAGAAACCTAGTATTTTAGCGGTTTTTTAAACTGGGAATTATTTACATGTACCGAGTTTTCCAGAACATAAAAAGTCACTATATGGAAGAGGGGGTATCTCTTAAGAAAGCAGAATGCAGAAATTGAACTTTTGATATTGGGTAAAAATGTACCGAAAAAATCGTTTCAAAAAATTTTGAAAAAATGAAATGTACCGTTATTTTCGGAACACGAAATGTGCGTATATGGAGAGGCAAAATACAAAATGTTAGCATTTGATATTGGTTAAAAAACAGCCGTTATTTTCGGTCAAATAATTTAAAAAAAATGGTAAACAGCCGAAAAAAACGGTTGGTGAAATGTGTGTATATGGAGAAGCATATATTAGACATGTAACGCTATCAAATTGCCAACGTGGACAAATCAAAATTTGGCTAAAAACCTAGTGTTTTAGCGACTTTGAAAAATTGGAAATTATTTACAAGTCCCGTATTTACGGCACAAAATGAAATTTGAAATGTGCGTATAAGGGGGCGCATATCCCAAACATAAAAATGTTCGTTATTTAATTCAAATGTATATAGACGTAGCAGGGGTTACCAAATCGGTAACCCTTGAATCTTAAGGTGGCAAATTACCATTTTAGAAATCCAAAGGTCGTAATCTGCGACGTTAAACACAATTATATAATAAGGAAGAAAGAGATCTATCGTTTTGATAGGTCTTTTTTTGATACAACAAATTAACAACATCATTACAGGGGCAACAGATAGAACTGCTATTGCAGGGCGTTTTGTATGCAACTGGAAAGGACGTGAGCATGGAACTAGAAACATTAAATCTATCTGATGAACAACTTGCAGGAGTACAGCAGATTCTTCAATCTGAGGGCGATAAGATTCGTACAAAGTATTCAAACGAACTCAGAACTGTAAAGGAAGAATTAAATCAGTATAAACCTGCTCAGAAGTCAGATAGCGAAATTCAATTTGAGAATCGTATGAGAGAGTTAGAAGCCAGAGAACAGAAATTACTGGCAAAGGAACGCCAGACAGAATTATCAAGCAAACTTACTGAACTTGGCTTACCAACAGAGTTAGGACAGTATCTGAATCTTGGTGAAGATGTGGACGCAGGATTAGAAGCCGTGAGTGTGGCAATCAATGGCTATCTGTTGAACAATGGGAGCAAACCCACCAACCACAGCAAACAGCAAGCAGTTACAAAGTCCGACTTCAAAAAGATGTCCTACGGAGAAAAAGCACAACTTTTTCAAGATAATCCTGAGTTATATAAGGCATTAGCCAGATAATTCCCCAGTTGTGGGGAAACCAAGGAACTTTTGCGCTCGTTAAATACGGTTTTCGGAAAGGTAGACAAAGGAGTGGATTACAATGTACTTCAAACTGCGATAAGTCAGTTAGGATTTCCGATTGTCATGGTAATTGCCATGGCTTTTTTCATTTGGAAATTGTGGGAGAAATCGCAACAACAGAACGAAAACAGAGAAGAAAAATTATATTCGGTCATCTCAAAAGCACAAGAACAAAACGAAAAATTATCTGCGACAAATGCAGAATTCGTGCAGGTGCTTACATCTTATAAGGATGACTTAGATGACATCAGAGAAGATGTTTCAGACATCAAAACACAAATTAATAACAAATAATTAAGGAGGAAACAAAATGGCAAATATTGTAAACAATTCTACAAATGCAGTGAATAAAAACATGATCATCCCAGATGTTTATGCTGAATTAGTACGTGAAAAAATTGAAGGAAAGGTAGTTATCTCTCAGTGTGCAAAAGTAGTTAAATCTTTAGTCGGTAAACCTGGGGAAACAGTGTCTATGCCAAAATGGGCTTACATCGGTGATGCAAAAGACATTACAGTTGGAACAGCGATGGATAAGACAGCATTAAAACAGACAAGCACACAAGCAACTATTAAGATGGTTGCCGCTCCTGCTGTATCCGTAAACGATTACGACGACGCAGTTGAGTTCGGAAATGCATTAGATGAAGCCGCAAAACAGCAGGCAATCTCTCTGGCAAGAAAACTTGACACTGATTGCATTAATGTTGCATTGACAACACCTTTGAAGAGTCAACTTGCTACAAAACATCAGATCACGTTCGATGAGATGAACGCTATCTTAGGTTTATATGGAGATGATGCCAATGCAGAAGATTTTGCTGGTATCTACATTCATAGCGCTTTCGTGCCATCATTTCTTAAGATGGATGGCTTCGTTGACAAGACAAAGACATTTACAGCCGATGGCACAGGAATCATGCAGAATAACTTATTAGGATATTTCAGAGGAATTCCAGTGTTAGTAACTGATCGCCTTTACGACACAGCAAAACATGAAGGGTATATCCTTACTATCAAAAAAGAATCTATTGGATTAATTCCTAAAGAGAATCCTTTTGTTGAACCTGCCAGAGATGCATCTACAAGAACAACTACTGTTTATTGCTCAGAATACTATGCAGTTGCACTGATTGACGACAGTGGAGTTGTAGTCGCAGGTTCTACAATCACACCAACAGTAAGTGATGGAGAATAAATGAAAGGAGCAACGAGATGCTTGGCGGAGATCGTTTAAAATTTTTACGAATTTATCACAATTTAACACAAAAGTACATGGCTGAGTGTCTCGGATGCTCAACCAGATGGATTAAGGGCATTGAAAGATGCGAGGTAATCCCGACCGAGAAGATGTACAATGATTGGTTAAACTGCTGTTATGGCTTATTGAAGCCACGAGAGGAAAAGAAAACAAGCAAAAAAGCCACAACGTCAAAAATAACTCGGTTAAACAAATAACTGCTATGCCCCGAAATGGGGTATGGCGTAATTATATTTTAGTTCAACAGGAACTTGGTAACTAGCAGACCTTATAATGGTAGAAAGAAGGTGAATAAGATGGTTAAATTCTTATTCACTTTCAGTTTTGTTCACTTATTGAGGGGGCAAGGTGGTTATCCATCTTGTTCACCAACAATAGGTGAAAAAATTGAAAGAGAATTTAAAAAATAGTTTACCAACATGGTATAACGATAAAACAAACAACTATCATACAATATTAACAGATGACATTGACTCATTATTGTCTTGTACAATCCTAAAAGAAGTAATGGGATGGGACATTAAAGAAGTTTTCTTATTAAGGCAAGTCGCAAATTATTCAGATATTCCGATTGACGTATCGGCTAAAACAAAGAACGCCACAGTTACAGAAGAAATAGGCGTGGACTTTGCCAAATATCAAGGCAAATGCTTCGACAATCACATCACAAGATTTTCTGAGAAAGATTACAAGAACGAAGAATCAATCAATCCTAATCTAATAGAAGATGTTACGAAAAAGAATTACACAGAGAAATATGCGGGATCGACAGTATTATTGTTGTGGTCACTGTATGGATTATCTAAAAATATGACAGATGAAGCAATAATGATACTACTCACCATTGATAGTTCATTCCTTGGATACTATGACGATAGATACAGACCATATATTAAGCATTATCTGGTAGATGTACTTGATCTGCCAGAATTTTATAATTGTATTGAGCGACATACTCAAGAAGATTTCAAGCGAATCAGAAACAAGTATCATCTGAATGGAAAGATTACATTAGAAAACGGTTATCTTAAAACGAATATAGACATTGATAAGATCAACGATGTACTACTCTGGGAAACGGCAGAGGTCCTTGAGATAAAATTACCAAAAGAAGAATTTTTCGTTGATAAATTTTTTATGAGCGAAATCGAAGATATCTATGGTCTGTATGCAGAATGTGACCGAGATATTATCAAGAAAGAACAATATTGTCATGCATTGACAAGAACGAACACAGTAAATTACTCAATCGAGATTAAAGAAAAAGACGAGGTAGAATAATTATGAAATACACAAACAGAGGCGAAATTGTAATTGAACAGAGAAAACTTGTAAATAAATTGACAAAAAAAGGATACCCAATTGTAAGGATTCGCCAAAATCGGAGAAACAAATATAAAACAGAATATCTCTTCAAATCTACGCCAGAATTACGAGAAGAATTGATGAATATTGCACGAGCCGAAGTCGAAGAATTAAAAAAGAAAATGTTTGCATAACCAAAAATTCTGACCGTTAATAATGTTAACGTACAAAATTTAGGTCAGTTAGATTCAGAGGAAAAATATAAAACCAAAATTTTGACTGCCAACAATCTTGGCACTCAGAATTTAGGTCAGTTAACCTCAAACTGAGGGCTACTAATTAATATCAGTAATCGACAATTTGTCGACCACTCAACAAAACAAATACAAGTATAGGAGAACAAACACATGAACAAAACAAAAACAGAAAACAAAATTATATTCAATCAAGCACTTGCAGGATATTTAATGATGCAAGGATTCATCCTTAAAAAAATAGAACGCAATGAAAAATGTCCAGACAAAAATGTATTTATTTTCAGAAAATCTGAAAATCTTGAAAAGACAATCAAACAGTATTTATCCAAATAATCTAACGTAACATAAGGAGAACAAACAAATGGCAACAAACAAAAAAGTAAGTAAAAATACAAGAGTAAGCGATCTAATCACAGTTGAAGATATTAAAAAATGGGAACCAGATGTACCTGTCATTATTGAGGCAGGTACTGGCGTTGGAAAATCCTACTTTATCAAGAACACCTTATATGATATTGCAAAGGAAGAGGGTCAGAAGATTCTCTTCCTTATCCATCGTCGCAAATGTGT
Organism: Anaerostipes sp. MSJ-23; assembly: GCF_018918155.1. Lineage (GTDB taxonomy): Bacteria > Bacillota > Clostridia > Lachnospirales > Lachnospiraceae > Anaerostipes. The sequence goes on along the minus strand of NZ_JAHLPY010000001.1, from coordinate 118,430 downwards.
CGATCAGTTCATCATGGAAATTGAATCAGACGGCAAAGATGATGTGATAGACATTGTTACATATCAGAAGTTTTCCATGCACAAGTCAAGATACAATGACTTCGGAGAAGAGGACTTCTTTAATCCATACGACTACGGTTACATTGTATCAGACGAATATCATTATTTCACAGAAGATGCGTCCTTTAATGACACGACAGACGTGGCTTATGACATGATCATGGAATGTCCTACTGCGGTTAAGATATTCATGAGCGCCACGGGCGAGAATATTGAATCTTATATGAGAGATTATTTGGGAGATAACGCCCAGAAATTAGGCATCAGAGAAGGAATTAAGCCACTCAAATACAAGATACCTACCAATTGGTCATTTATCAATCAACTCTACTTCTTCTACCGTGAGGACGCATTTAAACGTAAGGCAGAAGAGATAATTCACAAAGGTACAAAGGCAATCTTTTTCATTGACTCTGTCAAAAAGGCATATGAATTATACAAGCAGTTCGAGGACAATGCAATCTTTTGCTGTAGTGAGAGTAACAAAGAGTATGCCAAGTATATGGATAAGGATAAATTGAATCAGATGCTTGAAAATGAGAGATTCGAAGAGAATCTACTTATCACAACTGCTTGCCTAGATGCAGGCGTTAACATCAAAGACAAAGATGTAAAAGAGGTCATGATAGACATTCGTGATCTTGGTTCACTGATCCAGTGCATGGGCAGAAGACGTATCGGCAGAAGGAAAGACAATGGTGCATACTCAGAGAAGATTGACGTTTATGTTCGTGCCAGAACCAACGAACAATTAGGCGGTATGATCACACAGATTAAGAAAGATATTACGCCTGCACAATTCCTCGACTTCAACGGAGAAGATGAATTTTATAGAGAATATTTAAGATTCAACGCGAATGTAGACAAGAGCGGAATCATTTATAAGGATAAAAAAGATAATTGTTTAAAAGTGAATCAATTGATGCTCAAGAAAAAAGAAAGCGACATCGAGTTATATAATAAGATGATAAAACTCAGCGATTACGGATACTGCGCATATCTTGCTGATAAGTTTGAGAGAACGCACAAATACAACAAAAGAACTCGTGAAATTGAGAGAATGAAATATGAAATTTATGATCCAGAATGTATTGAAATTATGATCAAGTTGGAAAGGTATGCAAACGATAAAACAGAATTTTGGGATACGCAGAAAGATGAACTTGTACAGGAATTGGGTGTACGTAAAGACAGACGAATTGTTAAAACTGCTAAGACAATAAATGAACGGTTATTGCAGATGGGCATACCTTATAAAATAGACAAGAAAAGAACAAAACGAAAAATTGGTGGTCGTAGTAAGGACGTTAGATTGTGGACGATAGTTAGGGCGAGAGTATAGAATCGTCGTTTTCCCCTTATAATTACTGGATTTTTTGCCGATTTGCGTACAAAATTGTTACGATGCTTCTATATAGGGTCGTAACGAAAACGTACGCAAAATGCATGAAATCCCTTATAAACACTGGAGAAAACGACGATTACTTTACTACTCCTCTTCTCTGCTATCCCAAGTAAACAAGCAATTTATTGCGCAGTTTAGGAGAGATAGGATAAGCGTTAGCGTTCCTTCTCGACATTGCTACCGCAGGTAAATGAAGAGCGTTAAGTGTTTCCTCATCATGTTGGGGACAAGCCCCAAACCCCTAGATGTCCAACATTAGATTCGCTACGCTCACTTAAATGTTGAACTTCGATCGCACAACAAGTTGCGCAATCGGATATTATCGGACTTTTAAAAAAAATCAAACAGGAAAGGAGAAACAAATGGCAAAGAGTAAAGATAAAACATTGCTTCAAAAGATGCAGGAAATCTGCCCATATCACATTGCAAAGTATGTGCAGTGGTATCTGTCAGATAAGAAGAAAAGATGCAAATGGGACGAATTATGTCAATGCGATATGCAGTTCAAGAGCAAGGATGGAACAAACAAAACAGAAGAATTCTGCGAGAATAACTGGCTCATTCGTGATGATGCTCAGAAAGCAATTAAAATATACATGAAAAATATGAGAACACTAAACACAATGCAGATATACCAGAAGATGATGAACAAGGCACTGAATGGAGATGTCAATGCGGCTAAGTACGTTGAAAACTTCCATAATAGTGACTTCTTTGAGGATTCAGAGGACGAATTGGACGTGTTATTATCTGGTATTAATATTCCTGCTCTTAAAGGCGGTGCATGATGATCAGTAAAACAAATGCACAAAAACTTGCTTGGTTGTGGCAAGACGAGAATAAGGTGGCATGGATTGAAGCGTTCATCAAGATTGCAGATAAAGAAGGAAAACTTGTACCATTTATCTTAACGGATGAGCAGAAGGAATTGGTACAAAATATGCAATCAAACAACATTATCTTAAAGAGCCGTCAGTTAGGTATTTCCTCTATCACGATTGCATTGTCAATCAGAGAATGTGTTGTGCATGAGAATACGACTTGTTTTCTGGTAAGTCACAATCAATCAAGTTGTAATACGATTTTTGATAAATTGAAACAGCAATATCACTCATTACCAGATATCATCAAACCGAAACTGATCGTAAATAACAGACAAGCATTATGCTTTGATAATGGTAGCAAGATTACTTGCTTGACGGCAGGTAATAAAGAGATTGGTCGTGGCGATACATTGAACGGTATCGTGCATCTGTCTGAGTTTGCTTTTTGGAAGAACGCAGATAAACAGTTACATGCATTATCGCAGGCGGTTAGTGAATCAGGACGCATCATCATAGAATCGACTGCAAATGGATTTAACAAATTTTCAGAATTATATATTCAAGCGAAGAACGGAGACAATAGTTACAAACCGTTCTTTTTTAATTGGATCAATGGAAAATCTTTGTTTGCTAATCAGTATGAGCAAGCGGTGGCTGAGTATGAAGCAAGAACATCACAAAAGATTAAAGACATGGAATTGGACGAAGATGAACAGGAATTATTAAAGATGGGTGCTTCATTGGCGCAGATTGCTTGGCGAAGAAAGAAAGTATCTACAGATGGACTTGATACATTCCAAGTAGAATATCCATCTACTGATACAGAATGTTTCTTGACTACAGGGCAACAGTTATTTGACTCTAAGAGGATCACGGCATCATTGACTACGATCGTAGAACACAAGATTAAACCGTTGGCGAAGAAACAGGTTACGGGTGTTCCTACGATATTAATGCCGTATCTAGGTAAGACATTTCATATCTGGCAGTTGCCACGAATTGGAGAGAAATATTATATCGGTGTGGATTGCTCAGAAGGATTGGGACAGGACTACTCTACTGCTATTGTGTTAAATCGAGAAGGTCAACAGGTGGCTGAGTTTAGGAATAACAAGATTAAGCCATATCAGTATGCCGATGTGTTAAATGCTTTAGGTAGATACTATAATAAGGCGTTGTTGACGGTTGAGAAAGCAAGCGGTGGGCATAGTGTGATTGAACGTTTGAGATACGAGAAACATTATATGAACATGACGAAGTACAAGACATATGATGAATTTCAACGAACTGTTTGGCGTATCGGGTTTGACACTAACAATAAAACAAAATCTATCATCGTCAACGACTGCCGTGAATGGTTCGATAAAGGTTTAATCCAAATCAAGAGTAAGGATATGCTCGAAGAGATGAAGGTATTCGTTGCGAATGATAATGGAAGTATGGGCGCAATCAGTGGCAGTCATGATGACTTGGTTATGGGATTGTGTCTTTGTATTCAGGGAATGAAGAATGGATTATGGTATCCATTTTAACAGTATTATATAGAAGAAACAGAAAGGAGAGACAACGTGGCAATTGAAGAATATAAAAATAAGTATGAGAATCCTGCCAAATGGTTTGTTGAGGAAGTCAATCAACCTTATCATGTGAACAGAATCACGAAATGTATTGCGAATCGTGACTATCTCGCAGGCAGACATAAGGTACTTGGAAGAGAGAACTGTGCTTATAAAGGGAAAGAACTTATTACCAGAAAAACGATACTGAACTATGCTAAAACGGTGCTGAGATTCCATGCAACGTATCTACTGGGCAAGAAGGTATCATTTAGTGGCAACGAGAATACAATTAAGAATTTTAATGAGATATATAAGTTAGGACAATATGAAACGGTTGATTATCAGATTCTAGACAGAGTCAATAAGTTTGGTGACGCTTACGAAGTTGTTTATGTAGAAGATGGAATCATTAAAAGTAAGGTGCTTGACAGCGGTGACTGTTATCCTGTTTATGATGATCGTGGCAGTTACATTGCATTTATCGAAACATGGACAGACGTATTTACGAATATTACATTTTATAATGTATACTATCCTAGTTACGTTGAGAATTGGAACAATGATGGCGGTTATCTACATATGGAAGATAGTAAGATTAATGTGTGTGGTCTGCCTATCCATTACCATAACTTCAATGATATGGACTATAACTTTGGCGTTAGTATGTTGATGGATATCAAACCTATTATGGATGACTTAGAAGATATCTTAAGTAAGATGGGCGATGCAATCTATATCAATAGTTTGAATCCAATGCCTGTGGCTGTAGGTCAGAGGATTGAATCAACGATACCTGCTGATGCAACAGGTTATGTGATGAATCTGGATAATGGGGATTATAAAGTAGTCAGTACAACGATGGATTACAATACGATTAAGTTGTATCTTGACAATATCAAGCAAATGCTGAATGATATCGCTTGCATACCAAGTGTGTTAGGTAGTTCAACGAACATTGCAAACATCAGTGAAGTATCTATGAAAATTTTATTTCACATGGCAAACATTAACGCAGATGAAACGAAGAAATGGTTGAACAAAGGATTCCAAGAAAGGTTCAGACGATTTCAGATGATCTTAAAGATGCAGGGTACTGAGGTATCGAATGATGTTGAGGTCGTATATAACGTAAATATGCCAGTTGCAACAACAGAAATGGTGTCTAACTTAAAAGCCATGAGAGAACTTGGTGCGATCAGTAAAAAGAGCGTCATGGAAAAGAGTGATCTGATCACGGACAGTGTGGCAGAATTGAAGCGGTTAGACGAAGAGAATGGTGCTAGTGGTAATGTAGAAAAAGATAAGGAACGGGCTTAATTTTAAGCCGGGCTCAAGTACCGTCTGGGTACTCGAAATGGGTACGCAGGTCTTGGGTGAACGCAATTTGGAAATAGTTGGGAGTGATACATCCAAAAAATTTGCCGTTCTATGGGCAAAAAATCCTTAGTATTGCTAGGTTTTTTGATGGTTATACAGACAGACGTATAGATTGTGCCAGAATCACTGGAAATATCTTCCAAAATCCATTTGATAAAATATCAGTATTTCAAATAGATTTAAAATGAGTGATAAAAGCAAAATTTTATGTCAATATCTGTGCCAATTATTTCCAAAAACAACGTTAGATTGGGACTCTAGCGAAGAATAAGCAGGTAAATATGTACAAAAAATATAAGAAAAAGTTGTGCAATGTGACGATGTTTGCAGGTCATTACCCCTCTTTACAAATCAGGGCGTTAGGAAACACAAAAAATCCCCACGGCAAAAAAATAAGGACTACTCTTTTGTAGTCCCTTCGTTTGCACGATTTACATACTCTTTCAATACCATATTGATATACTGGCTGAAAGAACGATCGTCTTTTTCTGCTAAATCTTTAATTGTTTCTACAAGGTCACTATCCAGTGTGATACTGACTTTCTTCTTTAATGGTCGCATAATCCATACCTCGCTTATGTTTGCAATCTTATCATATGGTAGTGTATTATATTGCTAAGTAGGATTAAATATGATAAAGTAGGATAAAAAGGAGAGGGATTATCATCATGAAAGATCTACGAGAAGAAACATACAATCAAATAATTCATGAATATTTAATGCAGGAGTTAATAAAAGAAGTTCATACAAGAAATAAATTACTGGATACAAATTATCAGGAATGCATGAAAGAGGAAGAAAATCAATTACAAGAAATTAGATCATGGTTAAATGATGAACAAACAAAAAAATTTGAAGAATATATAAACACGGTATCGACAAATCATCGAGTTCTTTGCAGAGAAATCTACGTGCAAGGTATGAGAGATTGCGCTGATATCTTTTTAGACAAATAAGGAGACACAAATATGGAAATTTTAAATACATTATTAACAATGCCAGGGCATGAAATTGTAACATTATTAGGATACATGACAATGGTATCTGCGATCGTAGGCAAGGTAGGTGCAGTGATTGAGGTTATGGTCAAGAGACATAAAGAAGTAAGAGTCAGAAGAATGAAAGAAAAGGCAGAGTTGTACAAGGACTTGTTAAAGTGATTGATCAAATAAGTTGCGTTCTCTTATACAATCAGTGTATAATAAACATATAGAAATATACAGATAATGAGGTAATAATGTGATTTATAAATGTAAGAAATGTGAATATACAACAAAAAATCCAAATGAACGAGCGTGCCCATTATGTGGAAATAAGATTATTCAAAAAACAGAAGAATCTGCTGATGGCTGTTGCGAAGTTTATGGGGTCAAAATTAATTTAGAGAATGAACTACAAACTGTTTTGCAACAATATACAGAAGATGATACTTGGTTTGATTATGACAATATTATCAAACATAAAATTAAAAAGGAGTGCAAGGCGTCAAAGAAAAAAGATAGATGGTCTATAAAACAATATTGCAAAAAATATCATACAATTCCTAGTACAATTCCGATTGAATTTTATAAGAAATATGATAAAAAGAAGAAAGAAGAAAAAGAAATTCAGCAAAGAATTGAATTAAGAAAATCTCAACAATTACATTGCCCTAATTGTCAAAGCACCAACATTAAAAAAATTAGTGCAACTTCACGAGTGATTGGTAGTATGATGCTAGGAATATTGAGTTCAAACATTGGAAAAACATATCAATGCAATAATTGTAAGTACAAATGGTAGACAACAAAGGAGAGTTATAAAATGGCGCTAGTAAAATGTACCGAATGTGGTAAAGAATTTTCAGACAAGGCAAAATGCTGCCCTAATTGCAGTTGCCCTACAAAGGATATAATTAATGATACATACAAAAATAGCAATACCTTGTGCATTGACGATCTTGTATACGATGTTTCAGATGTTGTAAAATTACTTGCAAACGGAGATCGAGATGATGCTTATGTGATTGCAGAAGAAATGATACCACATAAAGTAAGTGGCGAAATAACAGATATATTAGATTGCTTAACTCAAGGAATTTTTCTACCATGGGGCAAAGATGAATTTGGTTATTTGAGAAATCAAATTATCGAACAACAAATCTCCTCAAAGGAACAGAGAATCAAATCCCAACCTGCCCAAAACATCCCACACTGCCCAACATGCGGATCAACCAATATTGAGAAGATTAGTGCAGGGAAAAAGGCAATGGGATTCCTTGCGGTTGGTTTCTTGAGTTCTAGTGCAAGAAATACCTACAGATGTAAAAATTGTGGATACAAGTGGTAAAAGTGAAATTATTTATAAATTTAATAAAACACGTTTGAAGTGTATTAACCAACACAAGGGAACTTAGTTTAACCGACTAGGTTCCTTTTTTGATGCAATGAAAGGAGGAATCATGAAGATTTTAGATCGACTAAAGATGGAATTGTCCAATCAGGAATACTTTTCTGATGAACAATACACACAATTTTTATTAGAAAATGGATTATCTGCTGTGGCAGAATATAATAAGGAAACAGATCAGAGACAGATGTTATTATCTGCTTTAGATATCTTAGAAGCGGTGAGTAACGACATTGATATTATGCGTCAGACAATTACTGAGTTTACTACTACATCACAAGCATATAAATATCTCGAGAAAAGAACACAGAATCTCAGGGATAAGATTGCGTCTATACCCGAACCAGAAGAGGAGTATTCATGCTTTTCACTTATGTTTACAAGCAAGAATCCTACTGTTTATTCGCCTGCTGATTATGGATCACGTAGAATCTCTAAATCTGATATTGATGTGATGATGGGCGGTGAGTAGCATGAGAGTTAGTGACAGCCCAAGCGATAAATACCTAGACCAGACAAGTTTGCAGTATCTTGTCGAAAAGATCAAAGAGGAAATTAAAAAGAATGGTGGATCATCTGGCGAAAATGTAGATTTATCCGATTACTATACGAAATCTCAGATTGATGATATCGTAAAGCAACTGCCAAGTGGCTCAACAGGAGTAGGAATCTCTGGTGTATCAATTAACGGTGCAGGGCATCTGATTGTATCTCTGACAGATGGTACAAGCGCAGACGTTGGAAATGTTGTTGGTAAGAATGGTACTAATGGGGTTGATGGACAAGATGGTGCCGATGGATTTTCGCCAACGATTGTGGAAAATGCTGAGAACACCGATACACAATATAAACTGGATATAACTACGGCAGCAGGTACATTCACGACACCTAATCTGAAAGGTAAAGACGGACAGGATGGGAAAGATGGAACTGGTGGCAGTGGCGGTGGTGCTTCAAGTGAGGAGTATTCAACAGATGAGATTGAGGTAGGCACATGGATTGATGGCAAGCCGATCTACCAGAAGGTTGTGCCAGTGACATTGTCATCAAATGCCAAAGGTGGATCGGTTGCCTCTGATGTGACTAAGATAGGATCGACAGTCAGTGCATTGGTTGACATGAGGGCGGTCAGAACACAATCACAGTTTATGGTGATGAGTACCACACATATAATGAATACAAGTATATCTTACATTACATCTTTTTCAGATTTTAAAGACGCTATATTTTCAATGTCTTTGGCAAAGGATGGAACACTTTTTATAAACCATGGCTATAAGTATAATGGATGGAAGTTAAATATTATTTTAAAATATGTGAAATAAAATGCTTGACAATTTGTTTTTTGCTTGGTATAATAGTCAAGCAGTCAACGAGAAATCTAGCGCTATGAGATGTAAATAATCTAGCGTGAGATATGAAAAACTCGCATGAATGCGTTATTATTTGCGGATGTGGCGGAATTGGCAGACGCGCTAGATTTAGGTTCTAGTGTCTACGACGTGCAGGTTCAACTCCTGTCATCCGCATTGATAAATAGCGATTTAGAGATTTTTCTCTAAATCGTTTTTTTTTATTTTTCGCTAGATTTTTTGTGTAATTTCATTGGGATCAAGTGTTATGGAAAGTAGAAAATTAATTAAGAAACAAATTATATTTGCTTTTTTTATATATAATAATAGATACGCGTCAGATTTCCTAGGATTTTAGGATTTTCTGGCGCGTAGTTTGCTTTATCTATCATTTTTTTCTTTTTTTAAGATTTCAAAATCAAGTTTGTTAAGTTTTGTATAGTGGATGATATCTGATTGGTATCGTGGAGGCAGAGATAGGACGGTTTGAATCATTTTTGCTATTTGATCGTCTAAAGGAATATTCTGATAATGGTGGGCATGGTCTGTTCGTCCTAAAAGATAATCTGCCGTGACATCAAAAAGATCACATAGGCGGATTAAAGTATCAAAATCTGGTTCTCGTATATTTCGTTCATAATTAGATAAAGATCTGGCAGTGCAATTTATTTTTTCTGCAGTTTCTGCCTGAGTCATATCTGCATTTTCTCTAAGTTTCCGTAAACGCTCTCCAAAATTTAAATTTTTCAAGTGTAATGCCTCCGTGTTTCTTGTTCTTTTCATTTGAGTATGCCTTGTCATAATTGCCATACAGGTTATGTTTTATATGAAAAATTTTTCTGTGCATTTTTGTTTGGCGAAGGCTTTCTCTTAGAAGAAGATAAAATTTCAGTCAAAACGCATGGATTCCTTTTTTTCACTGATAGGGATAAGCGTCCTGCTATTTTAAGATAAAAACCACTAGTATTTCACAGAGTATACTATAAGAGAGTAAGAAAAAGATCGGAACTCCACGAAACATTCTAAAATTATATTGACATAAGAACATTGTGAGGATATACTCAGAAGTGTACGATTAGATGCATACCGGTTGGCCACAAAAATTTTTTCCAGCAATTTTAAATTTATGTTTACAAGGTAAAGAAAAAATTTTTCCATAAGTAGGAAAAACCCCTCTAAAAAGCAGTAAACATCCTGTGGTTGACCGGGGTTTTGAAAAAAATAAAAAAAAATTAAAAAAAGTGTTGACAAACGAGTAATAATAGAGTAAGATAGGTTTTGTTGTGAGCGACACAAACAAAAAACACTCACAACTAACACAATAGAATCGGGGTGTGGCTCAGCTTGGCTAGAGCGCTTGATTTGGGATCAAGAGGTCGCAGGTTCGAATCCTGTCACCCCGACTAAGCGGGTGTAGTTCAATGGTAGAACTCCAGCCTTCCAAGCTGATCACGTGGGTTCGATTCCCATCACCCGCTTTTTTGAGTCTGTAGCTCAGTTGGATAGAGCAACGGCCTTCTAAGCCGTGGGTCGGGGGTTCGAATCCCTTCAGGCTCGCTTTTCTTTTGTGAAGATATATATGGTGGGTATAGCGCAGCTGGTTAGCGCGCCAGATTGTGGCTCTGGAGGCCGTGGGTTCGAATCCCATTACCCACCCTAGTTTTTTGAAATATTGGGCTATCGCCAAGTGGTAAGGCACAGCACTTTGACTGCTGCATGCGCTGGTTCGAATCCAGCTAGCCCAGTTTTATATTATGGGTGTGTAGCTCAGGTGGTAGAGCACTTGACTTTTAATCAAGTTGTCCGGGGTTCGAATCCCCGCACGCTCATTTACAAACAGAAAGAAGTCTGAACATTGAGTTTTAGACTTCTTTTTTTCTTTTACAAAAAAGAATTGACAAAAGTTTTCACTTCCGTTATGATGTTTATAAATAAAAGGGAGTAGCTGGCGCAAGGCGTTTGCGATGTCGTCAATCTCGGCAGATAATCTGCCCGTATCGTAATGAAACAGCGAGACTTTTATTGCAGCTTTTGGTATGCAATAAGGGTCTCTTTTTTTATACCATAGGGACTTTGTTTGTCCGGCGTAAAAATTTTAAAATGAAATGATACGGAAAGATAAAAATTTAGAATGATTGTAATCTGTTGTAGGTTGAAATCCTGTGTGAAGATTCAAAAAGAATTTTAGATTTGAAAAGGAGAAGTTGTATGAAAGAATTTTATCAACAGTCGAAAGAAGAGATTAGAAAACTTCTAAACGGCTCTATTCATCCATTGTCGGATGAACAGGTAAAAGAACATCAGAAAAAATACGGCATGAATGAGCTAGTAGAGGGAACGAAAAAAAGTACAGTTCAGATTTTTTTGGAACAGTATAAAGATTTTCTTGTTATCATCTTAATTCTTGCCGCAATTATTTCTGGTTTTCTAGGAGATGTGGAAAGTACGCTTGTCATTGTCATTGTCATTACAATTAATGCAATTTTAGGAACGGTTCAGACGGTGAAGGCAGAACAGTCGTTGGAAGGGCTTAAAAAATTGTCTTCACCAATGGCGAAAGTTATGAGAAACGGACAGATCATGGAGGTTGCATCAAGAGAAGTAACGGTTGGCGATGAAGTAATTCTTGAGGCGGGAGATCAAATACCGGCAGATGGAAGAATTCTTGAATGTGCCAGTATGAAGGTAGATGAAAGTGCTCTTACTGGAGAAAGTCTTGCGGTAGAGAAAGAAGATATCTTACTGGATGAGACAGTACCTCTTGGTGATCAGAAAAATATGGTCTTTTCCGGAAGTTTTGTGACGTATGGAAGAGGATCTTTTCTTGTAACATCTGTTGGAATGGAGACGGAAGTTGGAAAGATTGCTGCGATGTTGAAGACAACATCAGAAAAACGGACACCATTACAGATCAATTTGGACCAATTTGGACAGAAATTATCTATCATTATTATGGTATTTTGTGCAGCATTATTTGCGATTAATGTATGGCAGGGAAAACCAGCTGGGGATGCTTTTATGTTTGCTGTTGCATTGGCAGTTGCGGCGATACCAGAAGCTTTAAGTTCTATTGTTACCATTGTTCTTTCATTTGGAACAAGAAAAATGGCAAAAGAAGGTGCAATCATTCGAAAGCTTCAGGCTGTAGAAGGACTTGGAAGTGTGTCTGTGATTTGTTCGGATAAGACAGGGACATTGACCCAAAATAAGATGACGGTAGAACAGTGCTATGTAGAAAAGAAATGTTACGATGCAGATGTTTTGACGAAAGAAAATGAAGCACAAAAACAGTTGATGATTGCTGGAATTTTATGTTCTGATGCGAAGGTTGTGGAGGGACAGGAGTTTGGGGATCCTACAGAAACGGCCTTAATTCATGCTGGCAATCGGATGTCGATGGATGCGGAAGAAATTCGGGAGCATTTTCCAAGAATTTCAGAAGTTCCATTTGATAGTGATCGTAAGCTTATGTCTACTCTTCATGATTTGGAAAGTGGAAGGACGATGCTAACAAAGGGAGCAGTTGACGTTTTGCTTGACCGAACGGATATGATTCAAGAAAATGGAAAGATCCGTACAATGACAAATCAGGATAGAAAAGATATTGAAAGACAGAATCAGGAATTTTCTGCAAATGGACTTCGTGTTTTGGCTTTTGCATATAAAAAGATGGATGGAGTAAAGGAAATCAATGTAGATGACGAGAAAAATTATGTTTTCCTTGGTCTTATTTCTATGATGGATCCTCCAAGGAAAGAATCAAAAATGGCAGTGGAAGAGTGTATCAAAGCTGGAATGAAGCCGATTATGATTACAGGAGATCATAAAGTGACAGCTGCTGCCATTGCAAAAAGAATAGGAATTTTAAAAAAACCAGAAGAAGCCTGTGAAGGAATGGAAATTGATGGATTATCTGATGAGGAATTGAAAGATTTTGTCGAAGGAATTTCTGTTTATGCCAGAGTATCTCCGGAGCATAAAATTCGAATTGTGCGTGCATGGCAGGAAAAAGGAAATATTGTTGCTATGACTGGAGATGGTGTTAATGATGCACCTGCTTTAAAACAGGCGGATATTGGAGTCGCAATGGGAATTACAGGAACAGAAGTTGCAAAAGATGCATCGTCAATGGTTCTTACAGATGATAATTTCGCGACAATTATTAAGGCAGTAGAAAATGGACGAAATGTTTATGAAAATATTAAGCATGCGATCCAGTTTTTGCTATCTGGAAACTTTGGTGGAATTCTTGCTGTTTTATATGCATCGATTATGGCACTGCCAGTTCCGTTTGCACCGGTTCACTTGTTATTTATTAATCTTTTAACAGACAGTCTTCCTGCAATTGCACTTGGACTAGAACCTCATACAAAAGCAGTGATGGAAAGAAAACCTCGTCCAATGAATGAGTCGATTCTTACAAAAGATTTTCTGATACGAATTGGTCTTGAAGGATTTGTGATTGCAGCTATGACTATGATAGCATATACGATAGGACTTAAGACAGGAAATACAATTCTGGCTCAGACAATGGCGTTTGCAACATTATGTACTTCACGACTGGTGCATGGTTATAATAGTAAATCAAATGCGCCGGTTATTTTTACAAAGAGATTTTTTAATAATATTTATTTGGCGGGAGCTTTTATTCTTGGATTAGTTCTTATTACAGGTGTTGTTATGATTCCTAATCTCCATACAATGTTTAAAGTACAGACACTTACGTTTTGTCAGTTGATGATTGTATATGGACTTGCATTTTTAAATCTTCCAATCATTCAATGTCTAAAAGCGATCATGAAAAAAGCCGCAGGAAATTAAACCTGCGGCTTTGCCATTCTATTATTTTTTTACAAGAAATGGCTGTAAGGCTTTTTCGATATCTGCCATTTCGGCTTCGTCAGTTTCGTTGTCACCATAGATTGTTAGGGTTAGTGGGCTTTGTAAATCAAGACTGAAGATTCCCATGATGGACTTTGCATCGATGACGTAACGTCCAGAAGACAAGTCAACATCACAATGAAAACGATTGATCATATTGGCAAAGTCTTTTACCTGATTAATGGAATCTAGTAAGATGGTATATGTTTTCTTCACTTTTATTTCCTCCCTATATTATTTATGAAAATTTTCTATAATCATCCTACAATCTTTTGGTAAGAAAGTCAAACTTCTTTCTTATAAGAAATGTTTATGATACAATAAAAAAGAAGTGGAGGATCTTGATATGACAGAAAAACAAAAGATGTTGATGGGCATTTTATATCGGGCAGATGATCCGGTATTAAATGCTGAACGAAATCATGCCAAAGGTGTCACAAAAGAATATAATCAGACCAATCCGGAAATGAGTGATTACCGTCAGGATTTGATTCGAAAGCTGCTTGGAAAGACCGGTGATAAAATACAGGTGGAAGCGCCTTTTTATTGCAGCTATGGATATCAGATCATGGTCGGAGATAATTTTTCTGCCGATATTAATTTGACCATTGTGGATGCCGGGAAAGTAACCATTGGGAATAATGTACAAATCGCACCAAATGTAGGAATTTATACAGTACAGCCTCCGATGGATATTCGGAGAAGAAATCTTGGGTTTGAGTGGGCACTTCCGGTGATGATTGGAGATAATGTATGGATTGGAGGTAATAGTGTGATTCTCCCTGGTGTAACCATTGGAAATGATGTGACAATCGGGGCGGGAAGTGTGGTTATGAATGATATTCCGGATGGCGCTGTAGCAGCAGGAAATCCATGCAGGGTAATTAGTAAAACAGGAGGAAGAACATGGGATTATTGACAAGAAAAAAAGATAACAATCCATATAGTAAAGGTATTGATGAATTGCTGGACCGTATGGGAGAAGCAAAAGAAGAAAACAAAACCACAACCTATGAAGATTCTTTGAAAAAGATAGAGGATCGAATTAAAGAATTAGGAATTCTTGAGGAAGAAGATGAAAAATAAAAAAGTAAAAAAGGAGTATCAGAGAAGATGCTTCTTTTTTGTTAACTTTATTGTCAACTTTAAAATAAAAATAGTTGACAATAAAGAGGCTAGGGAGTATACTAAGCAAAGATAAACAAATAAGGCCTTTGTGAATCAAAAATGAGAAAAATGGGAGAAAGAAAAAATGGAAAAACAAAGATTTCAGACGAAGGATATTACAATGATTGGATTAATGGCGGCATTAACTTGTATTTTAGGACCGCTATCAATTACATTGCCGTTTACGCCGGTGCCGATTTCTTTTACGAATCTTGCAATTTATTTTACCGTGATGGTCATTGGAATGAAAAAAGGAACGATTAGTTATATTGTATATTTACTATTAGGAGCAGCAGGGCTTCCTATCTTTTCTGCTTTTACAGGGGGAGTTGGAAAACTTGCAGGACCAACAGGGGGATATTTAGTTGGATTTATCTTTCTTGCATTGATCAGTGGATGGTTTATTGACCACTTTCATGCAAATCCATTATGGTGTGTAATTGGAATGGTATTTGGAACTGCAGTTACTTATGCATTCGGGACAGCATGGCTTTGCTGGCAGGCACATTTAACAGTTGCTCAGGGATTACTTGCAGGAGTGATTCCTTATCTTCCAGGAGATGCTGTAAAAATTGTGATTGCCATTCTTATTGGGAGTCCTGTAAGAAAAGCTGTTCGACAGATGGCAATAGCTGCATAAGATAAAAAACAAATCTTTTGTTGACATTTTTATAGAAAAAGCATAAACTATTGATAGTTAAATGCAGAGAACAGAAAAGTACCATCATAAGAACTATCAGAGAGAAATCATCATCGGCTGAAAGTGATTTTAAGGGAAAATGTTGGGAAATGCATCTGGGAGCAGACAGGATGAAGGTCAGTAGTTTTGTACGTTGCCGGCGTTAACGGAAGATGAGTGGAAAGTACATTAGTATTTTTTATAAAGAGTGGAACCGCGGATAACTTCGTCTCTTTTTTGGAGACGGAGTTTTTTATTTCATAGGAAATTTGTTGTTGAAGCGACCCGCCGTAGGCGGAGAATCCTGTAAAACATGATGCTTTCTTGTTTTATTATAGAAAACTATCTGTTTTGTTCTGTCATAGGAATTCCTTATGGGAATGACAAACATTGATGAAAACTATATAATATGGAAGGAATGAGTAAAATGATATTTGATTTGGGTTTTCGAAAATTTGCGAAAAGCCAGTATGATACGATTAAAAGGAGGGACCCAGCATTAAAAGAAGAACGAGAAGTTTTTCTTTATCCATATGTAAAAGCACTTTATGGATATCGTATTGCGCATGAATTATACCAAAAGGGAGATTTTTATAATGCAAGAAAAATCTCACAGAAAATGGCGAGAAAAACAGGAATTGAGATACATCCAGGTGCACAAATTGGAGAAGGTTTCTTTATTGACCACGGGCATGGTGTTGTTATTGGAGAGACTGCCATTATTGGAAATAATGTAACATTATATCAGGGCGTAACACTTGGAGGAACAGGACATGAAACAGGAAAACGTCATCCAACAATCAAAGATAATGTCATGATTAGTTCTGGAGCAAAAGTTCTTGGATCAATTACGGTAGGAGAAAATTCGAAAATTGGTGCAGGAAGTGTTGTTGTTTCTGATGTTCCGCCAAATTCAACAGTTGTTGGAGTACCTGGAAAAGTGATTAAACGTGATGGAGAGCGTGTCAATCGTATTCAGAGTTTTGATCTTGATCAGATTGATCTTCCAAACCCAATCGATATGGATATCGAAAAACTTGCAAGAGAAAATGCAGAGCTTCGTCAGGCACTGCAAACTTTTATTGAACATTGTCAGAGGAATGAAAGAAGAGGAAGATAAAAACATGAAAATTTATAATACATTAACAAGAAAAAAAGAAGAATTTGTTCCGGTAAAACCAGGAAAAGTTGGAATGTATGTTTGTGGACCGACCGTTTATAATTTTATTCATATTGGAAATGCAAGACCAATGATTATTTTTGATACGGTTCGTCGATATTTTGAGTATAAAGGATATGATGTTAATTATGTATCCAATTTTACAGATGTAGATGATAAAATTATTAAGAAAGCCAATGAAGAAGGTGTAACGGCAACTGAGATTGCAGAGCGATATATTAAAGAATGTAAAAAGGATATGGCTGATTTGAATATCAAACCGGCAACACATCAACCGCGTGCAACGGAAGAAATTGGCGGTATGATTGAAATGATTCAGAAATTGATCGAAAAAGGGCATGCATATGAAGTGAACGGAACTGTTTATTTTAAAACAAGATCTTTCAAAGATTATGGAAAGCTTTCAAAGAAAAATATTGATGATCTGGAAGCAGGACATCGTCAGATTAAGGTAACTGGAGAGGAAGGAAAGAAAGATCCTTTAGATTTTGTATTATGGAAACCAAAAAAAGAAGGAGAAATTGCATGGGATTCTCCATGGGGAGAGGGACGTCCGGGATGGCATATTGAATGCTCGGAAATGTCTAAAAAATATATTGGAGATACGATCGATATTCATGCTGGGGGAGAAGATTTGATCTTTCCGCATCATGAAAATGAAATCGCACAAAGTGAAGCATGTAATGATGAAAAATTTGCAAACTACTGGATGCATAATGGATTTTTAAATATTGATAATAAGAAGATGTCAAAATCTGCTGGAAATTTCTTTACGGTAAGAGAAATTGGAGAAAAATATCCTCTTCAAGTAATTCGTTTCTTTATGTTAAGTGCACATTATCGTACACCGTTGAATTTCAGTGATAAACTCGTAGAAAGTGCACAGACAGGTTTAGAAAGAATTTTGAATGCAGTTGATTTATGCCGTGAAATGGCACAAAGTCGTCCAGAAGGAGAAATGACACAGGAAGATCAGAAACATTTTGCTGAAGTTGAAAAGCTTGTGAAGAAATTTGAAGCAGCAATGGAAGATGATTTTAATACAGCAGACGCGGTCTCTGCTATTTTTGAGATTGTAAGGGAATCAAATTCTACAGTGAAAGATGGCACGGCTGCCTATGCCAAGAAAGTATTAAATGTACTAGAAACATTGTGTGGGGTTCTTGGTATTATTACAGAGAGAAAAGAAGAAATCCTGGATGCTGAGATTGAAAAACTGATTGAAGAACGTCAGCAGGCAAGAAAAGATAAAAATTTTGCTAGAGCAGATGAAATTCGCGATCAGCTGTTGGAACAGGGAATTATCTTGAAAGATACAAGAGAAGGTGTAAAATGGAGCAGAGCTTAATAACAAAAATCAAAGAAGAGCTTCATCTTAGTGGACTTGATCCTAAGAGTTATTCCCCACTTGCATTGGCTTATATTGGGGATGCAATCTATGAGATTGTTGTTCGCACCATTGTAATGTCTGCCGGAAATATGAGTGTTAATAAATATCATAAAAAATCAAGCAGTATGGTAAAAGCTTCTGCACAGACAGCTGTATTTGAAAATATTGAACCATATTTGAATGATGAAGAAATGGCAGTTTATAAGCGTGGAAGAAATTCAAAATCTGGAAGTGTAGCAAAACATGCATCGGTGTTGGATTATCGGAAAGCAACCGGGGTTGAGGCGCTGATGGGATATTTGTTTTTGAAAGGAAATATGGATCGTGTCATCGAATTAATTGGCATCGGTCTTGAATTAGGAGAAGAAAAAGAAAATGAATCATAAAGAAAATATAATTGCAGGGCGTAATGCTGTCATCGAAGCGTTGCGTGCAAAGAAACCGCTGGATAAGATTTTTATTCTGGATGGATGCCAGGATGGGCCGATTCGTACGATTGTAAGAGAAGCCAAAAAAACAGATGCAATTCTGAAGTTTGTAGATAAAGATCGGTTAAATCATTTGACGGAGGAACATCATCAGGGAGTTGTTGCAATTGCAGCTGCTTATGAATATGCAGAAGTAGAAGATTTATTTAAGAAAGCGGAAGAAAAGGGAGAAGATCCATTTTTTATTTTGCTGGATGGGATTGAAGATCCGCATAATCTTGGAGCAATTATCCGTACAGCAAATCTTGCTGGAGCTCATGGAGTCATTATACCAAAACATCGTGCGGCAGGATTAACCCCAACGGTGGCAAAAACATCTGCAGGTGCAATTCACTATACACCAGTGGCAAAAGTGACAAATTTGGCAAAGACGATGGAAGAATTAAAAGAACGTGGTATGTGGTTTGTGTGCGCTGACATGGATGGCGAAGTGATGTATCGTCAGAACCTGACGGGACCTATTGGTCTTGTAATTGGAAACGAAGGTTCAGGGGTAAGCCGTCTTGTAAAAGAAAAGTGTGATTTTATTGCTTCAATTCCGATGAAAGGTGATATTGATTCCTTGAATGCTTCTGTGGCAGCTGGGGTTCTTGCATTTGAAATTGTAAGACAACGAATGGGAAAATAAAATGTTAAACTATAAGGATGATTCGGATCAGAAACTTTTAGAAAAAATCCAAGCTGGGGATGAAGATGCCATGGACTGTCTGCTTGAAAAGTATCGTGGATATGTTCGTATGGAGGCAAGAAAATTTTTCCTTGCAGGAGGAGATGAAGAAGATCTGATTCAAGAAGGGATGATCGGGCTGTTTAAAGCGGTACGCAGTTATAACAAAGAAAAAGATGCATCATTTGCGACTTTTGCTATGCTGTGTGTTCGACGACAAATTTATACAACAGTGACGGCATCGAATCGAAAAAAACACAACCCGCTGAATAATTATATTTCAATTTTTGAAGAACATGGCGAAGAAGAACATAATCTGGACCAGGCTTTGGAAGATCCTGTAGAGAATCCTGAGGAGGTATTGCTTCAAAAAGAAGCGATCAAGGGATATTATCAGGAAATGGGAAAAAAGTTAAGCTCTTTTGAAAAACAGGTGATGCGTTATTATTTAAGAGGTGAAAATTATACACAAATTGCAAAAAAGCTTGGGAAGACAGATAAATCAATCGATAATGCCATTCAAAGAATTCGGAGGAAATTGAATCAGAATTCATAAGGGGAGAAAGGCAGGAAGTGTATGGAAAATATATATGTGATATCAGATTTACACGGACATAAAAATGCATTTTTTTCCATGCTGGAAAAAATAAACTGGAATGAAAATGATAGAATGTATATTCTTGGAGATGTAATTGACCGTGGGCCGGATGGCATTGAGCTGCTTAAGTATATTAAAGAACAGAAAAATATGAAACTTTTTCTTGGAAATCATGAAGATATGATGATGAAATCATTGACAACATCTGCGGATATGTGGATGGGAACTTGGATGTTTAATGGGGGTGATGCGACGTTATCCGCTTATGAAAAGCTTTCCAGGCAAGAACAGGAGGAATGTCTTTCCTACATAAAGAGTCTTCCTCTTTATGAAATGATAGAAGTAGAAGGAGTTTCCTATCTTCTGATTCATGCAGGAGTAAAAATGGAAGATGGTTCCATAGAAGAAATACCGAAGGTTGTGGAGGAAGAAGATGCTCTGTGGATTCGGGAAGAGTTTTTTAATTCTCATATAATTTCTTCTTATTATATTATCTTTGGACATACACCGACAGGTGCAATGTTGCGTTATGCAGATTCTCTGCCAGAGGAGCAGAGAAAAAGATGCAGTCAGTTTCAGATTGCTTTTTGGAATCATAGAATTGCGATTGACTGCGGCGCTGCTTATGAGGAAAACCTAGGCTGTCTTCGTTTGAATGACTTAAAAGAATTTTATGTAGAAATAAAAAAGTAGGAGAAAAGTATTGACAAAAACCGTAATATATGTTAAATTTATCTACGGTTTTGCTGCTGTGGCACAGGAGGTAGCGCACCTCATTGGTAGTGAGGAGGTCACGGGTTCAACTCCCGTCAGCAGCTTTGGGAAGGTTCGTATTTACGGACCTTTTTTCTTTTATTGGTATTTTTGGTTGAGTTTTTAGAAGCTTGGCGATATACTGAAACAAAGAAAGATAGATGATAATATCTATGAAGAAAAGGAGTTTATTATGATACGGAAAAAATGTCGGCAAATTTTAATTTTTTGTTTCATTTTATGCTTTAGCATAAGTTCTTCGGTTTTTGCAAAGGAGTCACAGGAAGAAGTGGGAAAAGAAGCATCATCGGCAACGACAGAAGCTGTTACCACAACAACAGAGAAAAAACATACAACAACAACGGAGAAAAAAAATCCTACAACAACAGAAAAGAAACACACGACAACAACAGAAAAGAAGCATACAACAACAGAGAAAAAGCATACAACAAAGAAAAAAACAAAAAAGAAGAAAAAGAAAGATTCTAAAAAGAAAGAAGCAGAGAAAAAGAAAAAAGAGAAGGAAAAGAAGAAGAAAGAAGCAGAAAAGAAAAAGAAAGAGAAGGAAAAAAAGAAAAAAGAAAAAGAGAAGAAAAAAAAGGAAGAGGAAAAAAAGAAAAAAGAAAAAGAAAAGAAAAAAAAGGAACGGAATATCAAAGCTCCAGAAGATACTGTGAGAAAACAGTCAAGGGAAGCGATAAAAGAAATACAGAAAAAGGAAAAAGAAAAAGAACAAATACAAGCTGATATCAACGTATTGAAAAAAGCAGATCAGATTCATAAATCTTTGGAAAAACTATACACTGATTTGGAATTTATTTCAAAAAAACAAAAAATACCAATGGAAGTGTTATTAACAGGGGTAAAAAATGAAGGCACGATTGGTGCAAATTATGACATCAATCAGGAGTTAGCTAAGGTTGCAGGAATTCAGAAGGGATATTTGGATACATATCTTAAAGATTATACTTTTGGTGACCAAAATGGAATGTCTTTAATTAGTGCAGTGGAAGATCAGGTAATTCAATTGAAACCATATTTTGATCATATTCTTAAAGAGACGGGACAATCGAAGGAAAAACAGGAAGAACAGAGAAAGGAATTAGAGAAAAAACTGGCTGATAAAGAAAAGGAAATTGTAAAACTTGAAAAAACAAGATATAGAGTTTTCTGCCCGACAAATCTTTTGGAAGTAAGCAATCTTTCGGAAAACGAAATTAAATCAATGTTGAAAGGAACACAGCTGGAAGAACTTTCCAGTGCATTTTATCAGTGTGAAAAGAAGTATAAGGTGAATTGTGTTGTCATCATGGGGATTGCAGCACATGAAAGTGCCTGGGGAACAAGCCGAAGGGCGAGAGAAGATAATAATCTTACAGGATATGGAGTGACTTCTGATTCTGCAAAGGGAATTAATACTAAGACAAAACAAGAGAATCTTTTGATGACAGCAAAGCTGTTAAAGGAACGATATTTATTACCAGATGAAGCTTATTATCATAAGGCTCCAAGCGTTATTGGGGTAAATTATAATTATTGCGTGGATGATGATTGGGCAGCATCTGTAACAAATAATGGCTATAAACTCATGGAAAAATTAAAATAGATTATTTTTTGCGGAGAACTATGAATGAAAAAGAAAACAATAAGGAAAATCGTAAGTGTTGCAAGTGTCGTCAGTCTTGGTATTTTTCTAATGCCATGGACTGTTTTTGCGACAGAACCAGGATATTTTGATAATCCACAAAAAAGTTACCAATTATTTGAAAAAGAAATTTATCAGAAAAATGAGAAGCCGCAATATGTGTTTTTGAAAGTTTCAGTACCGGTTTACAATGATTTTAATGGAAGTAAAGAAATTGCGAAAGCCCCGAAATATTCCGGGGCAATCGTTGTAAGCCAAGCAGGAGCTTATTTTCAAATGATTTATGAAAGAAAGAATGGACAGGGAATTGGTTGGATAAAAAAGCAAGATTATACAGAACATGCAGCATTTTATAATGGTGCAGAAAAACAGCTTCTGGCAGACGGAACTTATTTTATGGAAAATGAGAACGATGATGAAGATTGCATGGAAGTGAGATTAAAATTTTTGGGGAATCAACAATATGAGATAAAAGAACTTGCAAAAAAATTTGGTCAGACAAAGAGCAGGTGGCAATTGATTCGTGAATATGATCATTTTTATCTAAAAGAAGTAAAAACGGGACGTTATTTAAAACAAAAATACAAAACAATAAAACTTGATACAAAGAATGAAACGTTAAGCAATCGTTTTGATTTACCAAAATCAGAGGCTATGTCAAAAAAGTTTCAATGGAAGTTTACTCGTATGAAAAATAAAAATGTAAATCCATATCGAAATTTTTTGCAGTATGATCCGGCATGGGCAAGAAAAAATTATGGAAATGTTAAAGAATACAGCGGGAAAATAGCGGCAGCAGGATGTGGTGTCGTAGCCATCACAAATGCAGTTTATGCATTGAATGGACAATTTGCAGATCCAATGTTATTTGCAGACCTTGCGGTTAGGGAAAACTATCGCATCATTGGATCAGGGACAGATAGTGGGATTTTTAAGGCAGCAGCAAAACAGTATGGAAGTGCCTATGATTTTTATTATGAAGGTTCTACGGATAGCCTTGTTAAGGTTCGAGAAGAATTACGACGTGGTTGTGTTGCAATTTCTCATGTTCCAGGCCATTATGTTACGGTGGCGGATTATAATGAGAAAACAAAAAAATATCTTGTTCTTGATTCACATCCGATTGCTTCCAGACCGACTTCTCCTTTTGGTAATTGGTTTTTAGCAGAAAAACTTCATTATGGAGGACTTGCTTCATCAGAATATTATATTTTTTCCGCACAAAAAGATCGGAATTTTTTAGAAAATGTGTCCTCATTGATTTTTCAGAAAGATTGTTTGAATTTTATTTTTTGGATGACACAGGGAAAATAGAAAAGGAGGGTAGATTTTGTAGAATTTCTCTTGCTTTTCCTTGACATGGTAAGATGCACGGTATATAATTTAGCACATAAAAGCGTTGAAGTGTTAACGTGTAATTAAAAGAGGAGGAAAAGTTATGAGATTAAAGAAATTAGCAGCTGTTGGTATGGCAGTCGTAATGAGTGCTGCACTGCTTGCAGGATGTTCCAGTAAAGGTGGAAGTTCTGATGCACAGAAAAAGGTAGGGGTTGTCCAGCTTGTAGAACATGATGCATTGGATGCGGCTTATAAAGGTTTTAAAGATGGACTTGCAGATGCTGGATATAAAGACGGAGATAAAATTAAAATTGAGTATAAAAATGCACAAAATGAGCAATCAAATTGTCAAACAATCGCACAGCAATTTGTGACAGATAAATGTGATCTTGTTCTTGCAATTGCGACACCTGCAGCGCAGGCAATGGCAAACGAAACAAAGGATATTCCGATTCTTGTAACAGCCGTTACAGATCCTGCGGATGCAAAACTTGTAAAATCTAATGAAAAACCGGGAACAAATGTCAGCGGAACATCGGATTTAACTCCAGTAAAAAAACAGATGGGACTTTTAAAGGAACTTGTTCCAAACGCAAAAAAAGTTGCAATGCTCTATTGTTCTGCAGAAGCTAATTCCAAATTCCAGGTGGAAATTGCAAAGAAAGAAGCAAAGAAATTAGGTCTTGAGTCTGTAGATGCAACGGTTTCAGAATCAAGTGAAATTCGTCAGGTTGTGGAATCCTTGAAAGGAAAAGTAGATGCGATTTATTCACCAACAGATAATATGATAGCAGCAGGTATCAATACTGTTTCTATGGTAGCAAATGAAGCAAAAATACCATTTATCGTAGGAGAAGAAGGTATGTGTACTGGTGGCGGACTTGCAACTTATGGTGTAAACTACTATAAATTGGGAAAACAGACCGCAGCACAGGCAGTTAAAATTCTAGAAGGAAAATCAGAACCAAAGGATATGCCGATTGAATATCAGGAAAATGCAGATTTGATTATTAACAAAGATACGGTAAAGAAATTAGGCATCAAGATTCCAGAAAAATTACAGAAACAGGCAAAAATGGTTACAACACAGAAGAAAACAGATAAGTAATCATCGAATGAATATTTTGAAATAAAAGGTGTCTTCTTAAAGTCTTTTGGGAAGGCACTTTTATATGTCAAAACAACATAAAGAAACCGATATATAATATAACTAATTAATGAGGTGAGGAAATGAATTTAGTTACAAATCTGTACAGTGCTCTTGCCCAGGGAACATTGTGGGGAGTTATGGCACTGGGTGTTTATATTACTTTCAGAATTTTGGACATCGCAGATTTATCCTGTGATGGAACATTTGCCCTTGGAGGATGTATTAGCGCCATCTTTATTACTAGAGGTGTAAATCCGTTTTTGACACTGCTAATTGCACTTGTCGCAGGAATGGCAGCTGGATGGGTGACAGGTATTCTTCATACTAAACTTATGATTCCGGCAATTCTTGCAGGTATCTTGACAATGATTGCTTTATGGTCTGTCAATATTCGTATTATGGGAGGGCCAAATGTTTCACTACTTGGAGAAGATACAGCATTTACAAAAGTGATGAGTGCTTTTGGATTTGATCAGACATTGTCAACATTACTTGTTGGAGTTGTTATTGGAGTGATTGTGATTATCGCATTATACTGGTTTTTTGGTACAGAAATTGGATGTGCACTTCGTGCAACAGGAAATAATGAATACATGGTTCGTGCGTTAGGTGGAAATACAGATACGTCAAAAGTGCTAGGTCTTGTTATTTCCAATGGACTGATTTCTGTTTCTGGTGCTTTGGTAGCTCAAAATCAGGGATATGGAGATGTAAAAATGGGAACCGGTTCCATTGTGATTGGTTTGGCTTCGATTGTGATTGGAGAAGTTGTTTTTGGAAAACGTTTTAATTTTGCCTATATTCTAGCATCATTGATCGGTGGTTCCATCATTTATCGTATGATCATTTCTCTCGTACTGCATTTTGGATTAAGTACAGATGATATGAAACTGTTTACGGCAATTGTAGTAGCACTGGCACTTGGTATTCCGGCACTGAAAGCGAAATATTCACAGCGCAGAACACCGGCATAGAAAGAAGGGTTTTAAGATGTTAGATATTAAAAATGTGCATAAAACGTTTAATAAAGGAACGATCAACGAGAAAAAAGCTTTAAATGGAGTGAATCTTCATCTGAATCCAGGAGATTTTGTAACAATTATTGGTGGAAATGGTGCTGGTAAATCAACGACATTAAATATGATTGCCGGAGTTTATCCAATTGACCAGGGAACAATTACTTTGGATGGAAAAGATATTTCAGATCTCCCGGAATATAAAAGAGCTTATATGTTAGGAAGAGTTTTTCAGGATCCAATGCGCGGAACCGCTGCCGGAATGGAGATTCAGGAAAATATGGCAATGGCAAATCGTCGTGGAAAACATAGAGGATTAAGCTGGGGTATTACAAGAAAAGAAAAACAGGAATTTAAAGAAAAATTATCTGTTTTAGGTCTTGGATTAGAAGATCGTATGACTTCAAAAGTAGGACTTCTTTCTGGCGGACAAAGACAGGCACTGACGCTGTTAATGGCAACTCTTCGCAAACCAAGTCTTCTTCTTTTGGATGAGCACACTGCAGCACTAGATCCGAAGACAGCAAAAAAAGTACTGGATATCACAGAAAAGATTGTTGCCAGAGATCAGTTGACGACATTGATGGTTACTCACAATATGAAAGATGCGATTCATATAGGAAATCGTTTAATTATGATGAACGAGGGAAAAGTTATTTATGATGTTCGCGGAGAAGAAAAGAAAAATTTAAAGGTTGCAGATCTTTTGAAAAAATTTGAAGAAGTTAGTGGAGAAGATTTTGCAAATGACCGTATGTTATTGTCATAAAATTTAGTATATGGATTGAAATATAGCAGGAGTTTCCTGCTATATTTTTTGATGTGCGCCTAGCGGCGCACGTTTCTAAAATGAAATTACCTATGGTATGGCAGGAATTATAGAAAGCCGAAATGGTGGGGATTATAAAGATATTTGGTGCAATAAGAAAAATTATGAAAGACTAGATCAGTATTTAAATGCTGGTTCTAAGGCAGTTTGTGAAGTATTGCCACAGGCATTGGTTACCCTACATTTGGAAACATCGGATGTTGAGAAGTATACAAAAATTATGGAAGCATGGGAAAAAGGGGATGTCGATTATGATGTTCTTGGATCTTCTTACTATCCATTTTGGGGAAATACTTTAGATGGATTAAGACAGATACAAAATCTTGCTGCAAAGAAAGGTAAATTGTTTGCAGTACTTGAAACAAGTTGGGTGAACAGTTTACAAGATGCAGATGGAACTCCAAACTCTATTGGATCACTTAATAGTGATTTAAAACAGACGTATACCGTTGGGCCACAGGGACAGGTTGATGAGTTGACCGGTATGTATAAAGTTCTGACATCACAAGACAACGGACTTGGTGCCTTTTACTGGGAGCCAGGCTGGATTCCAGTAAAAGCAGGATGGAATAACTGGGAATATAATAAAAAGATGGCAGATCAATATGGAACAGGATGGGCTTCGAAAGGCGCAGTTGGATATGCTCCAGATGATGAAATGTATTATAATGGAAAAGAAGCATGAGGTGGTTCCAGTTGGGATAACCAGGGATTATTTGATGATCTTGGATATCCATTACAATCTATGAAGTTTTACAAAGAGGCATCGTCTAAAGAAAAAGAGCAGACAACATTGATTACGTTTTGCGATAGTAATGGAAAAGAACTTAAGGGAACAACAAGAAAGATTGTAAAAGTAAAACTTGGAGAAAAAACAACGGTAACTTTGCCGAATATAGAAGGATACGAACCTGCAGATCATAATTATGAAGTATCGATTCAGGGACAAACAAGTGGTGTAGTTTGTAAGAAAATTACTTATCGTTCAGATAAGATGGAGACTATTGTCTTAAATTTCTGTGATAAAAATGGAAAAAAACTTGTAAAAGATCAGACTGTTGAAGTAGAAGTTGGAGAGGAACAGAAAGTAGAACTTCCAAAAATTTCTGGATATTTACCACCGGATAATCAATATACAATTACAGTTTCTGGAATGAAAAATGGAACAAGTGTAAAGAAAATTGTTTATACGAAAATACCTCAGGGAACAGCAATAAAATATGGTTATCGTGTTAAAGTTACAAGCAAAAAATATGCTCTTTATAAAGATTTTAGCTGGAAAAAAGCAAATATAAATCCATATAATAATACTTATGCTGCAAAATATCAGTATCATCATGAAAATGGAACAACCTATTTGTCTTTATACACACTCAAAGGAAAATGGGTCGGATATATTGATGTGAAGGCAACAAAGAAACTAGGTGCTATAAATACCCCGGCACAGGGAAAAGCAATTCGTTATGGCAAAAATGTAAAAATTATATCAAAGAAATATACACTTTATAAAAACTTTGACTGGAAAAAAGCGAGCACAAATCCATATAAGAAAACATATAAAGCAAAGTATCAATATAAACATGAAAATGGAACAACCTATCTTGCGTTATATACGAAAAATGGAAAATTCGTTGGGTATATTAACAGAAAAGCAGCAAAAGTTATAAAATAACAAGAAATTTTAAAAAATACTTGACTTTTTGTAAAAAAAGTTCATAATAGATAGAGGTGGCTGTCAAAAAGCCCCTCTATTTATTTGAAATGGCTCCATGGTCAAGAGGTTAAGACGTGACCCTCTCAAGGTCGAGTCACGGGTTCGATTCCCGTTGGAGTCATAAGCCTTAAACATCGATGCGGTGTTTAAGGCTTTTTTAGTTTTATAGTAAAAGTGGTCATACAACCAGGTGTACTTTCTGCCCATATAGAGCCATGATGAGCTTGTACAATTGCTTTTGTAATCGTTAATCCAATTCCGGATCCGCCGCTTTTTCTTTGGCGTGACTGATCAGCCCTGTAGAACCGTTCAAAAATGTAAGGAAGATCTTTGGATGAGATTCCGATGCCATTATCAGAAATTTTTATCAATACATCGGATGCTGTTTCTTCAATTACCCACAAAATGCTGCCATTGGGTTCGGTATATTTAATAGCATTGGAGAGGAGATTAGAAAGAACTTGTGAAAAAAAAGATGAATCAACAAAAAGAAAACTATGACTTCCTCTGATGGAACAAGAAATTTGTTTTTCAAAAAGCTGACTTTCAAAAGCCTGACATGTTTTTTCGATCATGGATTTTATATCGGTAAGCTTTGGAGAGAGTTTTAGATTTTCTTTTTCAATATTTTGTAATTGATCTAATCGTTTTATGATGGTGCAGATTCTTAATAATTCCTGATAACAGGTGTTCAGTCGTTTTGGAGTGACCTCCCAAATTCCGTCTGCCATTAATTCTAGATAGGAAGATACATTGGTGAGAGGAGTTCGCAGCTCATGTGCCATATCAGTGACAAGGCGTTTGCGAAGAGCTTCTTGATTTTCTAAGAATTGGGCCATTCGATTGACAGAGGTTGTAAGATGTTTTAATTCTAGTGTTGGGACATTAGAATTGATTCGTATTTCGTAAGTACCATCTGCAATCTTTTGCGTTGTTTCAATGACTTTTTCTATTGGAGATGCTAGAAATTTTGAGAGAAACCATCCTGCTATTCCCGCAGCGATCATTGCAGCAATTCCGAGAAAAATTAAACATAAATTTAATGAGTGTAAAAATTGAAAATCATATTCGTTCATAGAATATGGTGTATAATATCGGATTTCAGAATATCCAATTATTTTTCCGTGAGAGGTGATAGAATAACGATATTTTTTAAAACCTCCATGATTTAGATAGCTTTTTTCTTTCATTTGTTTTGAAATTTTTCCCATAATCTGATGACATAAGGTCATATCATGATGCTGCGCATCCCAAATGACTTTATTCTTTGTATCATATACTTTAATAATATATCCTTCCTTTAAAGCATACATTCCGTATCCATGAATATAATCCTGGTTCCATTGATTATTTTTTGGATTATATTGATGAGAAATCCCAATGGAGATAGTATCAGCAGTTTCTTTTTGTTGTAGTTGTAGATGATTTTTGTATTGTCTTCCAATTCCGGCATTGGCAATAATGAAGATTAGAAAAATAATCAAAAATGTAATGAGTGAAAATCCAAAAGCAAAAACAGTACTTAATTTTTTATTCATAATTTCCTCCAAGGCGATATCCAATTCCATGAATGGTATAAATATATTTTGGATGTTTAGGATCATCACCGAGCTTTTTTCTTAGGTTTTTTATATGGGTATCAACGGAACGTTCGAAACCTTCATAATATTCGTCGAAAGCAATATGAAGCAATTCTTCTCTCGTAAAAGTTTTCTTTTGATTTTGAATCATAGAAGATAAAATACGCCATTCAATTGGAGTTAAGGAAATAGGTGCATTGTATAAGACTACTTCTCTTGTTTCACAATTAATGCAAAGTTCTTTGTATTGAAAAAGTTTTTTTTCTTTTGTTTTAGAAAAACGTCGATAAATGGCTTCGACTCTTGCCAGCAATTGTTTTAGACTAAATGGTTTTGTTACGTAATCATCTGCTCCAAGCCGAAGTCCTGTAACAACATCATCTTCTTGCGCCTTTGCAGTCAACATTAAAATTGGAACATTTGAGATAGAGCGCAGGGAAGAACAAATTTCCTCTCCGCTCATACCAGAAAGCATCAGATCAAGGATGACAAAATCAATTGATTTGGAATGGAATAAATCCAGAGCATCTTTTCCATTTGATGCAGTCTGTACTTGATAACCATTGGCAGTGAAATAAGCATTAATTGTATCACGGATCATTTCTTCATCATCAACAACTAAAATAGAACATTTTTTTTCCATAAAGTTTTCTCTCCTATCTTGTTTTTTTTATTATGTAAAATCAAAAGAAAGATGTCAAATAATTTTTAATCAGTTATAGTGATCGTTCCGGTGATCATGCCCATCCAACAGGTATAGGTAATGGTTCCGGTTTCCTTTGGTGTAAATTTAATAGTATTTTCCCCGGGTTCCAGCACTTTTTCAATGTTATAGTTATCAATGAGAATGGTTTTATTACAACCGTTGATTGTCTGCTCAGAAGCTTGAATTTTCCAAATAACAGGGGTTCCTGCTTTTACAGTAATATTTGGATAGCTTCCGGCGGAAAGTGTGGAATGAATTATTTGGGAAGTCTTTTCTCCTGCTTTTTTTTCTGCATGTGTTGAGCGGCTGGAAGTTGCTTTTTTTTCTAGTCTTATAGAAGACATTCCGGAGAGATTTGTTCCTTGAGTCAACATAGCAATTCCCATAACAATGATAAGGATGGATCCAGCGTGCATCATTTTAGATGTAAATTTATGTCCAAGAACGGAAATCATACTTCCAAATCCAAGCATGAAAGGCAAAGTTCCAAGGCTAAAAAAGAACATGGAGAGAGCACCATAAAGTGGATGACAAGTTGCAATAGCTACGATTTGCATGGATTGAAGAGGACCGCAAGGCATAAAGCCGTTAAGCAGTCCAACAAAAAAAGGACGATGTTTCTTTTGATTTTTAAAAAGCTGAAATTTTGGAATAAAAGAAATTTTTTTGCAAAAATTTGGCATAAGATCTAGTATGCGTAGTCCCATTAGTATCATAATTAATCCTGCAATGATTTTTATGGTTCCCTGAAAAAAAACGGAAACGGAAGGATTGATTTCTTTTCCAAAAATCATTCCGATAAGCCCAAGAAAGCCGCCGATTGTGCTATAAGAAAGAACACGTCCGATATTATAAAAGAGTGTTGCAGAAAAAATATCCATTTTCTTGTTGGTTGTTTGTTTGGAAGATGGAAGGCATTGGAAAAGATTGATACCGCCACACATAGCAACACAATGCAAAGAAGTTGCAAGACCAATCAAAAATAGCATTCCAAAACTCATATTGTTTTGCGCAAGTGTCCTTGGAACAAGGTAGTTTAAAATTTGGCTTTTTTTCAGAAAAATAGTAAGAAGCAAAATAAAAGCGATGGTTTTAAGAAAATTTTTTGTTTGTTGTGTAGATTCCATTTTATTTTCTGTGGCATGGTAGCCAAGAGATTTTATACAGGATGTGATCTGGTTCCAAGAAATTTGATCACGATGGAAGGTAATGGTTGCGGTGTTTGTTTTATAAGATATAGAAATTTTTATAATTCCAGGCAAACGTTCCAGATTTTTTTTGATAATGGAAGGGCACTGTGAACAATGCATGCCGGTAATATAAAAGTGTTTTGTGATTTTCATAAAAAATTCCTCCTGAAAATGATATTATAGGATAGTATAATAAAAAGATTTGTGATTTTTGTGAGGATTTGTCTTTCTTGACATCATTTTTGTCTTCGGTATAATAAAAACAAGAAGAGAATGTAAAAAGCAGGAGAAGGAAAAATGAAATTTGAATTAGATGTACATACGCATACAATTGCAAGCGGACATGCTTATGCAACAGTCCATGAGATGGCAAAGGCAGCAGCAGATCATGGACTTCAATTGCTTGGAATTACAGAGCATGCAGCAGGAATCCCAGGAACATGTGACGAAATTTATTTTCATAATCTGAAGGTCTTACCAAGACAAATGTACGGGATTGAGTTAATGTTTGGCTCTGAGATTAATATTATTGATTATCAAGGAAAATTGAGTATGGAAGAAAACCTGATAGAGCGTTGCCTGGATATTCGAATTGCAGGAATTCATCTTCCATGTTATGAAATTGGAAGTGTGAGTCAGAACACAAATGCTTATGTTAAAGCAATTGAAAATCCACAAATTGATATTATTAGCCATCCAGACGATGCAAGAATTCCGATTGATTATGAGACAATCGTTGATGCAGCAAAGGAAAACCATACACTACTGGAAGTAAATAATAGCTCTCTTGACAGTCTTTCTTCCAGAGTTGGAGCGTGGGAGAATCTTCAGATAATGCTTGCTTTGTGTAAGGAAAAGAAGGTTCCGGTAATTGCTAATACAGATTCTCATTTTACAGATACGGTAGGAATTTTTGACCACGTAAAAGTTTTATTTCAGGAATTACAATTTCCAGAAGAACTTGTTGTGAATCGTTCTGTAGATTTATTAAAGAAAATGATTCAAAAACATAGAGTAATGAAAAAAATCGGAAAACAGATTCCGAGAGATCAATAAGAAAAATGGCTGCTATTTATTAACAGCCATTTTTTTGGGCATATATATGTTGAATCAAAATATCTATTATTCTTTTATAAAAAGATATTGGATCGTATGGGTGCTGAAGGTATGTAATTCGTCCATATTTGATAAAAAAGAGTCTGAAGGTGCAAAACGAAGATAACAATGGTCGAAATCACAGGCTGTTTTTGAGGAATGATCGACAAAGGAACCCATGGATTTTGGGAGAATTGTGTCTTCTTTTGGAAGATAAAAATAATCTTTTGGATTTGGATAGTAATGTCGCAGCATATGATTTTTTATCGGAACAATCAAAGATGCAAAATTATTTTCGACCTTCAAAGATATTTCCTTTTTGGTAAAAGTTGCAGAAACTGGAAAAGGATCTGATAATGTTAGGAAAACTTGAAGATAATCACAAGAGCGTTTCACCTGATCCACAGAAAAGTTTCCTTCTTTTAGCGAAGGATAGCATTGTAAAGAGGAAATTTTGAAAAGTCCTTTTAAATCCTCTTCATTATGAAGGAGAATTTTTTCTTTACATGTTGGATCATTTGTTTTCAAAAAATCCTGATAGGTTTTAATGATTTTTTTTCCGGATAAGCGGTCTTTTCTTTGGAAATGAACATATTGTTCAAGGTCTTTTTGGCGAAAGCGCTGAGTGTCGATTAAATGACGGTAGGAACGTAACTTTTGGTAAAAATCTTCATGATGAATCATAGAAAAAGGATCATTCATCTGAAATTCTTTTGCTTTTGCTTTTAGAAAAGGCAAGTCAAAAGTAGTTCCATTAAAACTGATGAGAGTATCATAAGAATTGCAGTAAGCAAAAAAGTCAGTAAGAATCTGTTTTTGTGAAAATCCGTCTTCATTAAACCATTGTTTTATCAGTCCATGATCATCCAAACATCCAATCAAAGTAATAGCGGAAACTTCGGGACTTAAACCCGTTGTTTCAATGTCAAAAAATAATCTACGTTCGTTGTTCTTTTTCATAAAATTCTCCTGTTTTTTGATGATAAAAAATGCTATGAAAAGTATAATCTTTTTGCATTTTTTTTGCAATCACTAGGAAGAGGGAGAACATATGTGTTATAATAGCAAAATAAAATAGCAGGAGGTTTTATTTTGATTTCATATATAAAAGGAATATTGGCCCAGGTAAATTCAAATGGAATTGTTTTGGAAAATCAAGGAATCGGATATCGTCTGATGATGCCGGTTCGTATGGAGCATTTTCCAAAGATCGGTCAGGAAATGAAAGTATTTACGCATATGCATGTAAGGGAAGATGATATCAGCCTTTTTGGTTTTCGAAGCCAGGAAGAGCTGGAGACATTTGAACTTCTGATCGGAGTTAACGGAATTGGACCAAAGGTTGCGCTTTCTGTTTTATCAACATTGACCGTATATGAATTAAAAATTGCAGTGATGAGCGAAGATGTTAAGACAATTTCTTCTACCCCGGGACTTGGACCAAAAGGGGCTAAGAAATTAATTCTCGAATTAAAAGATAAACTTTCCTTTGAAGAAATGGAAGAAGAGACTTCATCTAATGAGTTGTTTATGTCACCTTCAAATGGGGAAGATGCAATTCTTATTACAATTGAAGGATTGGAAAGTCTTGGATATTCGAAAACAGAAGCTGCAATTGCTGTAAAAAAAGTAGAAAATGCAGATTCTTATACACCGGAGGAGCTTTTAAAGCTTGCTTTAAAAAATATCATGATATAAAGGGGTAATTATGCTAGATCGAATGATTTCCACAGAACTTGTGGAAGAGGATATTACAATTGAAAATCATTTGCGGCCGCAGAAATTGGACGATTATATCGGGCAGGAAAAGGTAAAGCAAAATCTTAAGATCTTTATCGAAGCTGCAAAAAGCCGTGGAGAATCACTGGATCATGTGTTGTTTTATGGGCCGCCTGGACTTGGAAAAACGACACTTGCTGGTATTGTTGCGAATGAAATGGGTGTTCATCTAAAAGTAACGAGTGGACCTGCGATTGAAAAGCCAGGAGAGATTGCGGCACTTTTAAACAATCTTCAGGAAGGAGATGTTTTATTTATTGATGAAATTCACCGATTAAATCGACAGGTGGAAGAAGTGCTTTATCCGGCAATGGAGGATTATGCTATCGATATTCTTGTTGGAAAAGGGCAGGCGGCTCGTTCTATTCGATTAGAATTACCAAAGTTTACTTTGGTAGGAGCAACGACA
The DNA here is from genome assembly GCF_018918155.1 of Anaerostipes sp. MSJ-23. Lineage (GTDB taxonomy): Bacteria > Bacillota > Clostridia > Lachnospirales > Lachnospiraceae > Anaerostipes. Next base: position 83,211 of record NZ_JAHLPY010000001.1, on the reverse strand, counting down.
AGAGCTGGAATGCTTACAGCACCGTTAAGAGATCGTTTTGGTGTTGTAAATCGCCTGGAATTTTACAATAGCAAGGAACTTCAAACAATTATTGAACATTCTGCGCAAGTGTTGGAAATTGAGATTGATGAGGATGGTGCATTGGAAATTGCAAGAAGATCCAGAGGGACGCCAAGACTTGCCAACCGGCTTTTAAAAAGAGTTCGAGATTTTGCACAAGTACAATATGAAGGGAAAATTACATTAGAAGTAGCGGTGGATGCACTGGATCGTCTGGATGTGGATAGACTCGGACTGGATCGGACAGATCGGCAGTTGCTCCATACAATGATGGATACATTTGGAGGAAGACCAGTGGGGCTTGATACACTGGCAGCAGCAGTAGGAGAAGATTCCGGCACGATTGAAGATGTTTATGAGCCATATTTGATTCAGAATGGACTTATTCAGCGTACGCCAAGAGGAAGAATGGTGACAAAACATGCTTATGAACATTTCGGAGTGCCATTTCCGGAGGATGAAAATGAAAAATAGACAAGTAGAGGTATTAGCACCGGCGGGTTCGATGGAATGTTTGAAAGCAGCAATTTTAAATGGAGCAGATGCTGTTTATTTAGGCGGAGATATGTTTGGTGCAAGAGCTTATGCAGGAAATTTTAATAAAGAAGAACTTTGTGAAGCGATTGCTTATGCCCATCTTTTTGGAAAAAAAATTTTTCTGACGATTAATACACTTGTGAAAGAAAAAGAACTTGGAGAACTTGTAGGTTTTCTTATGCCATATTATGAGAAAGGGCTGGATGCCGTAATTATTCAGGATCTCGGTGTTCTGCGCACAGTTCGGAAGCATTTCCCAGATCTTGAGATTCATGCAAGTACACAGATGACCATCACAGATATTTATGGTGCAAGATTTGCAAAGAAAATGGGAGCAAAACGAGTGGTTCCTGCAAGAGAATTGTCATTGAAAGAAATTCAGGCAATTAAGGAAGATACAGGGCTTGATATGGAGTGTTTTGTTCATGGAGCACTTTGTTATTGCTATTCTGGACAGTGCTTTATGAGTAGTCTTCTTGGTGGGAGAAGTGGAAATCGTGGAAGATGCGCTGGGACGTGCAGACTTCCATTTACATTAAAAGGTCAAAAAGGATCAAAAAATGCATATCCGTTAAGTCTTAGAGATCTTTGTACAATCAAGGATCTTCCGCAGATTCTTGATCATGGAGTAGATTCTTTAAAAATTGAGGGAAGGATGAAAGGCCCTCGATATGTCGGAGAAGTTACAAGAATTTACCGAAAATATGTAGATCTTTATCTTTCTGGGCAACCATATTATATAGAAGAAAAAGATCAAAAAATATTGCTGGAACTTTTTAATCGTGGAAATTTTACAGATGGATATTATAAACAATATCATGGGAAACAAATGATGAGTATGGAACGGCCAGACCATCAAGGAATGTTTGTTGGAAAAATAAAGAAAATTAATAAAGGTACATTAACTTTTGTTGCAAAAGAAGATCTTCATAAAGGAGATATTTTAGAAATAAGGATTTCTGGAGCGCAAAAGATAGAACTGACAAGCCCAGGCAATTGGAAAAAGGGAAGCAGTGTAACTTTGAATGGACAGAAAATGAAAAAACTTTCCGTTGGAATGTCCATTATGCGAATGAAAAATGAGAAACTTGTAGAACAAATTGACCAACATTTGAAAGAAAAAAAGAAAGAAATTCTTAAGGGAAAAGTTATACTTTTGGAAGGAAAGTGTGCTAAACTCGTGGTGAATAACGATAAGATATCTGCACAGGCAGAAGGACCAATCATTGAAAAAGCACAAAATCGCGGAGCCGATGAAGAGCAGATAAACAAGCAGCTTCGAAAGACGGGAGAAACACATTATCAATTTGATCAGCTGGAAATTGTGATGGATTCAAATGTTTTTGTTCCAGGTTCCGTATTAAAGAAACTTCGACGAGAAGCATTTTTGGCGCTAGATCAGAAGAAAATTCATCAGTATGAACGACAGTATCATTTTGCAGAAAGAACACAAGAAGTTATGAAGTTGAAAAAAACGGCAAAGAAATGTCCGAAATTGGTTGTTTCTATGGAGGATTTAAAATATTTGAACCTTGCAGTAGAAAATTCAGAGATAGAAGATGTTTATCTTGCGTTTTCAGAACTTTTAAAAGAGTCAAAACCAGAAAGTATTATGAAAAAAATTGCAGACAGTGGGAAGAATGGTTATATCATGCTTCCACAGATTGCAAGACAAAAACAAATTCAGGCAATGGAAGCCTATCAGGATCTTTTAGGAAATAAATATGTCAAAGGTTTACTTGTACGAAACCTTTCAGAACTGGAATGGTTGATAGAGCATCAGATAGAAAAAGAATTTATTCTTGATTATATGTTATATGCATATAACAAGGAAGCGATAAAAGAATATCAACAGTTTTTGAAAGGTCCTTTTAGAATCACGTATCCAGAGGAATTAAATCGCAAGGAAATGGAAGATCTTGATCTTCATGATGGGGAATTGTGGTTGTACGGATATCTTCCACTGATGGTTTCTGCACAATGTGTGAAAAATAATCTTTGTGGATGTGACCAAAAAGAGGGATGGATGACTTTAACGGATCGATATCAAAAAGAATTTTTTGTTCATAACCGTTGTGGTGACTGCATCAATGAGATTTATAATGGACAGCCAATTTGGATTGGAAATGAAGAAGATTTCATGGATGATTTAAAACCGGGATCTTATCGTATTCATTTTACAAAAGAAACATTACAGGAGGCGCAAGATATTTTAAAGGCGGCACAGGAAGTACAGAAAGGAAAGAAAAGTTCTCTCGCTTGTGAATTTACAAAAGGACATTTGAAGCGAGGAGTTTTGTAGGAGTAACTATGATACAGATTATATCAGTCATTGCGAAATATTTAATTCTTATTATGTGTCTGGTTTATACATTGTCATGTTTTACAATGTTCCGACCCAAAAATAAGAAAAGAAGAAATGATCTTTTGGATAATCAGGTCATTTATATGTTTATTTTCTTATTTTTATGCAATGCAGTTTTATTTTTAAAAACATTTGAGTTGAAGATTTTGATCTTTTTTGCAGCGCAAGTTGTATTTTTTGAAGTATTGATGATTGTATTTCCCAAAATTTATAAAAAAGCATCGAGGCTTTTGATTAACAATACTTGTTTTTTGCTTGGGGTTGGCTTTGTGATTCTTACAAGACTTTCTTTTGATCTCGCCTTACGACAATTTGCAATTGCAGCGATTGGAGTAACAATCACAAGTGTGATTCCGTTGATGATGCATAAAATCACGATCTGGGATAAACTTGGATGGCTTTACGCCATTGCAGGTTTTGCACTGCTTGCTTCGGTTTTTGTTATTGGTGTTCAAAAAAATGGATCTTATAACTGGGTTAGAATTGGAAGTTTTGCTTTTCAACCATCTGAATTTGTAAAAATTTTATTTGTTTTCTTTTCGGCAGCCATGCTGAGCAAGGCAAAAGAATTTAAAGACCTTGTGAAGATTACGATCATTGCGACATTTTATGTTATGGTACTTGTGGTAGAGAAAGATCTTGGAGGAGCACTTTTGTATTTTATCATTTATTTGATGATGTTCTATGTTGCGACGGCAAGAGTTACCTATTTACTTGGTGGATTGGCGGCAGGATCATTGGCAGCAGTCATTGCTTATCATCTGTTTGCCCATGTTCGTGTTCGTGTTGCCGTATGGAAAGATCCATTTTCTATGATTGAAGGAAGAGGAATGCAAGTATGTCAATCGCTTTTTGCTATTGGAACAGGAAGCTGGTTTGGACTTGGGCTTGGAAATGGCCGTCCATTTGATATTCCAGTACGGGAATCTGACTTTATTTTTTCTGTAATTAGTGAGGAATTTGGTGTGATTTTCGGAATCTGTCTGATTTTTGTTCTGATTAGTTGTTTTATTTTGTTTATGGATATTTCTACAAGAAGCAAGAAGCTATTTAATAAATTGCTGTGTCTCGGATTTGGAGTATGTTTTTTATTTCAGGTATTTTTAAGTATCGGAGGAGTTACAAAATTCATTCCGTCGACCGGGGTTACCATTCCGTTAGTAAGTTATGGAGGTACTTCCGTTTTCAGTACTCTGATTATTTTAAATATGATTCAGGGATTACACATGTTAGCAGATAGTGAGGAAGAAGAATATGAGCATATTAAAGAGCACGAAACAGGAAGAAGCAAAGACACAAAACTTTATAAAAAGAAAAAATAAAACTGGAAGCCGGCAAAAGAAAAAAAGAGCGAATCGACAAATTTTGCAAATTACGTATATGTTTGTTTTTCTTTTTCTTGGCTTGATTGGCTATATTGTATATTTTGTTGCGGTGGAAAGTAAAGATGTGATTACCGATGCCCATAATCGTCGTCTTCAACAGCTAGAAAAGACGGTGAGTCGTGGAAAGATTATTAGCAGTGATGGAAAAACATTAGCGCAGACGATTACAGAAAATGGAAAAGAAGAACGTGATTATCCATATGGCAGAATGTTTGCACATGTTGTCGGATATAATGATAAAGGAAAATCAGGATTAGAGGCAAAATATAATTTTGATCTTCTTCGTTCAGATGCTAATATTTTTTCTCAGATTTCTTGTAATTTAAGTGGAGAAAAGACTCCTGGAGATAATGTATATACGACACTAAATACGAAGGTTCAAAAAGCAGCTTATGATGCACTCCAAGGAAAAAAAGGTGCTGTTGTTGCAATGGATCCTTCTACTGGAAAAATTTATGCGATGGTATCAAAGCCAGATTTTAGACCAGGAAAGGTAGAAGAAAACTGGTCTGAGTTAAATAACAGTAGCAGTTCGCTTTTATTAAACCGTGCAACACAAGGACTTTATCCGCCAGGATCGACGTTTAAAGTTGTTACAGCCTTAGAATTTATGAGGGAACATAAAGATTATAAAAAGTTTCGTTATCATTGTAATGGACATACAACAGTCGGAGATCTTAAAATTCATTGTTATGGAGGGGAAGCTCATGGAACGGTTGGCCTTGAAGGAGCATTGGCAAAATCTTGTAATACAGCCTTTGTTCATATTGCACAGACATTAAATAAAGATAAATTTGCAAACCTTGCAAAGGATCTAATGTTCGATTCTACAGTACCGATAAATCTTCTGGCAAGTAAGAGTCGTTTTTCTTTTAATAAAAATTCTGGAATTAATGAGTTGGCTCATACAGCAATTGGACAAGGACAAACATTGATTACCCCGCTTCAGAATGCGGTTGTTATGAGTACGATTGCCAATGATGGAGTAATGATGCAGCCATATTTGGTAGATCAGGTAAAAAATGTAGATGGTGGTGTTATTAAGACAACAAAGACGGAACAAATATCACAGCCGCTTGAGAAGGCAGAATGTGAGACATTAAAGAAAATGCTTCGAAAAGTGGTTACTAAAGGAACGGGAACGAGAGCAAATTCATCGGAATATCAAGTGTATGGAAAAACCGGATCTGCAGAATATAATAGTGAAAAAGATTCTCATGCATGGTTTATCGGATGTGCAGAAAAAAATGGAAAAAAGATTGTCGTTAGTGTTCTTGTGGAAAATGGTGGTTCTGGAGGAAAAGTAGCCGCACCGATTGCGAATAAAGTCTTTCACGCATTCTTCCGTTGATCCATTGAAAAAGTGTATTATCAGTTGAAATCGTTGCTTAATCACGATATAATATTTTCAAAGAGAGACACACAAGGAAAAATGCAGGTTGAAACTTGCATACCAAAGAGTCACAAAAAGATTTTTTGGTTATCCGGAAACAGGAGGTTGTAATGACACAAGCAACGAGCTGTGGTGGTGTCGTAATATTTAGAGGGAAGATTCTACTGTTGTATAAGAGCTATCGAAATCGTTATGACGGCTGGGTGCTTCCAAAAGGTACTGTTGAGAAAGGAGAGACGCATGAACAGACGGCTCTCCGGGAAGTGAAGGAAGAGACAGATGCAGATGCAGAGATTGTAAAATATGTTGGGAAGAGCGAATATTCCTTTTATTCTTTTCACGAACAGATTGTTAAAAATGTTCACTGGTATTTGATGGAGTCTAAAAATTATCACTCCCGTCCGCAGAAAGAGGAATTTTTTGTGGACTCAGGGTACTACAAATTTCACGAGGCCTACCACTTACTGAAATTTCCAAATGAAAGGGAAATTTTGAAAGAAGCATATGATGAATATAAAAAATTAAAAGCTTCGAATCAATGGGGAAGTAAATAAGGTAGAGGAGAAGGACCAAAAAATTGGTCCTTTTTACGTATAAAATAAAAATGGAAAGACTAAACTGTATCATAAGATATGAGGAGCTTTTTAGATGAAACGATGGATCGTATTAATTCTTGTGTTCAGTGTTTTTTTGACAGGTACGGTACCAGTTTGGGCAGATCAGGTGGAGACAATAGCAACGATTGGAGAAACCGATCAGAAATTAACAGCAAAATCTGCGGTTGTAATGGAGGCAGAAAGTAAAAGCCTAATTTATGAAAAAAGCAAAGATAAAGAACTTCCGCCGGCAAGTGTTACAAAAGTTATGTCATTGTTACTTATTTTTGAAGAATTAGAAAAAGGACATTTAAAATTAAATGATCCGGTAACGGTCAGTCAACATGCAGCAAGTATGGGTGGATCTCAAGTGTTTTTAGAACCATCGGAGGTTCAGGATGTGGAAACATTGATTAAATGTGTCGTAATTTCTAGTGCGAATGATGCCGTTGTTGCCCTGGCAGAACATGCGGCAGGAAGTGAAGAAGCTTTTGTGAAGCGTATGAATGAAAAAGCCAAACAACTTGGAATGAATCATACAACTTTTAAAAATGCTTGTGGACTTGATGAAGAGGGACATGTAACAACAGCTTATGATATTGCGTTAATGTCTAGAGAGTTAATTATAAAATATCCACAAGTTTTAAAGTATACAAAAATATGGATGGATACATTTACTCATAAGACCAAAAAAGGTACAAAGGAGTTTGGGCTTAGTAACACTAATAAAATGATTCGTCAATATCATGGATGCACGGGTCTTAAGACAGGAAGTACGGGAAAGGCAAAATTTTGTTTGAGTGCAACTGCATTAAGAAATGGGGTGCATATGATTGCGGTTGTTATGGCAAGTGATACGGCAAAAGATCGAATAAAAGATGCCAGTGCACTTCTTGACTATGGATTTGCAAATTGTCAAGTGGTAGAAGATATTACAACAAGGAAGCAAATTGGTAAGATTGAGGTTGCAAAAGGGAAGGAAGATCAGGTGCAATATCCGCAACAAATTAAGACAAAAATTATAAAAATAAAACAAAAAGATGGTAATTTAAGAAAAGAAATTCGAAAAAAAATTTTGACAGCTCCGGTAAAAAAGGGAGAAGAGGTCGGAAAAATTTTATATAAGAGAGATGGAAAGATTATAAAAAAAGTACCGTTTTATGCCGAAGAGAGCGTAGAAAAAATGGATTATCCATCGAGTTTATGGAAGTTAATTACACAATATTTTTAAAAAAACTTTAGAAAAGTACATGAAATTTCTTCCTCGTGGAAAATGACGATATTAAATTTCATCAAGATGCTCATTATAATAAACTCATGAAACAAAAAAACATAGGTTTTCAAAGGAGGATTATGATGAGCGAATCTTGGTTAAATTTAGAAGGAAAGACCGTTATTGTTACAGGAGCTGCTTCTGGCATTGGAAAGGCAGTCGCACAGGAATTTTTAAGTGTTGGAGCAAATGTGGTTATTTCTGATATGGCACCGGAAGCTCCAGAAATGGAAGAAGCACCTGGAAAATTACTTTATGTAAGAACAGATGTTACAAAAGCAGCAGATGTTGAAGCGATGGTGGAAAAAACCAAGGAAACATTTGGGAAAATTGATGCCCTCGTAAACAATGCAGGAATTAATATTCCAAGACTTTTAGTTGATCCAAAAGATCCAAAAGGACAGTATGAATTGGATGAAACTGTATGGGACAAAGTATGCAACGTAAACTTAAAAGGTGTATTCTTCTGTGCACAAGCTGTTGGAAGAGCTCTGGTAGAACAGGGATCTGGAGTGATTATCAATATGTCATCAGAAAGTGGATTAGAAGGATCTGAAGGTCAAAGTGTATATGCAGCTTCAAAAAATGCAGTGAATTCTTTAACAAGATCATGGGCAAAAGAACTTGGAAAACATGGAGTTAGAGTGGTTGGAGTTGCACCTGGAATCATGGAAGCAACAGGACTTCGTACTTTAGCTTATGAATCTGCATTGGCATATACAAGAGGAATTACAGTAGATGATTTAAGAGCTGGATATGCTAAAACATCTACGACACCACTTGGAAGATCTGGAAAATTAACAGAAGTTGCAGATATGTGTGTATATTTAGCTAGCGACAGAGCTTCTTATGTTCATGGAGTTACAATCAACGTAGCCGGAGGAAAAACAAGAGGTTAAAAGTTAATTTTACAAGCGATAAAAAGTCTTAGCGATAGGAAAGAGGATAAATATGAAGCTTTTTGATAATGAAAACAGAATATCATCAATTTTAAAAAATATAGAGATGCAGTCTGTTTGTAGTGTGGAAAAACTTGCAGGAAAGCTAAAAGTATCCCCAAAGACTATTCGAAACGACATCAAAGAATTAAATTTTCTGTTAGGAGGTTACGCATGTATTAGCAGCAATAAAGGAGAATGTAAGCTAATTGTGTTTGATCCAAAAGGATTTTCAGAGATTCGAAATAAAATTTCAGCGCAAGATGATTTGTTTAATTCTACGCAGACTAGGATGGCCTACTTATTCTGGAAGCTAATAGATGCAAAAGAACCTTATCTTACCGATGATCTGTCAGAAGAAATGAAAGTTGCAAGAACAACAACCATAACAGATCTTAATCGATTAAGAAAAATCATTGGTGGATATGGCTTAAAGATCAAAGGAAAAGCTAATACAGGCTTGACCCTTCAGGGAGATGAATTTCATATCCGGCTATTTATTCTTGAAAATATTTATGAGCAATTGTATTTAAATTTCCCTCTGGGCAGCGAAGTTCGAGAAAAGCTTTATGAGTTTCAAAAAAAATTATCTATGGATGCTCTTGGGTTTGGATTTTTCTTCCGATTCTTCGTTGTTATGATACAGCGTATTGAGAGTGGACATATGATTACAAAGCTGGAAGATAAATATTGTGATCTTTACGATACTTCTGCTTATAAAATTGTAGATGAATTTTTAAAAGAAATTGAAAAAATAAAAGGTTATACAATTTCAAAAGAAGAACGGCTGTTTTTATGTATTGCGGTAGCTGGTATGAGAACACCGGCAAATACAGAAGAAATTGAGGATAAGATCAGTATTTCGGAGGAAGTTGCTGATTTGATTATTGAAATTCTTGATCGGATACAGACAGAACTTAATGTAACGGTAATTGCAAATGAACTGTTTGATGATTTTGTTTATCATGTATTTTTCATGATTAATCGTTTGAAATATGGATTTCATATTCATAACCCAATGGTAGAGGATTTTAAAAATCAGTACAGTGTTGCTTATAAAATGGCAGAAATCGGCAAGGAGGTCATTGAAAAACGGGAAGGCGTTACGATGACAGAGGATGAAATGGGATTTTTGGCAGCATATTTTGGAGTTTTCTTAATTGAACAGGAGCCAAAGAAAAAACGTCAAAAAATAGCAATTGTTTGTGGATCCGGAAAAATTATTGGTCGGCTAATTGCAAATCAGTTAAAAAAAATCTTTGATATCGAACCAGAATTTGAATTTTTCTATGATGGAAAATTTGAAGAAGAAAAGAAAAATACTTTTGACTATATAGTAACGACAACAGAATTAAATATAGATACGAAAACACCAGTTATTTTTATGGATGAAGTATTTGATCGAGTATACATACAAAGAAAATTTGAAAATATGCGATATCTGTCTGAAGCAGGAAGAACCATCCGGAAAGGAATTGATTCTCTTTTTATGAATCTGCTAGATGAATCGAGATTTTTTGTGCTGAATGGTGATCAGTCTTATGAGGAAAACGTAGAAATGATGGCAGAGACATTGACAAAACAAGGAGAATTGGATGCTGGATTTGCAAAAAGAGTCAAAGAAAGAGAAGAATATTCGACGATGATTCTTGATCAGAATATTGCGTTTCCGCATACAAAGAATATGTTGTCGAAACTAACGTTAGCGATTGGTGTTTTTCCAAATATGTTAAAGGACGAGAAATACGGAAATATTCGGCTGGTCATTATGCTTGGAATACCGGAGTCGATGAAAGACGATACGGTGCTTGTAAGATTATATGATGACATTTTGGCAATTGGAAAAAATCCAGATGTTATCAGTAAAATTCAGAATATGAAGAGTTATAAAGAATTATTGCTTTATATAGCAGAAGAAAAAAATATTTTTAACTAAAAGGAAAGAAGGAGGAAGAAGATGTCTTATTATATGATTATTGCGGTGGCATTACTGAGCGCATACGCTTTGCAATTTATATTTCAGATGATTCAAATGAGAAGTTTTAATAAATATTATAAAAAACTTCGAAAAATGGGCAGAGTTGCGATCGGAAAAGCAAAAGGTGGTTTTCATGCCGGAGCGATTGTCATGTTTGCGATCGATCAGGATGGGGTTATTCTTGAGGGATGCTTTATGAGAGGCTTTACAATGTTGGCAAGATTTAAAACCTGGAATTTCTTTAATGGAATTGATGTTGGTACGATCCGAAAGGAAGACTGCGAGACAATTGGCGTTTCTTTAAGAAGAGCAGTCCTGAATGCTTCTTCCAACTATAACACGATTATGAGCGGAGGCGAAATCTTGGAGAAACCGAGTCTGCTTCATCGAATAGGAGATAAAATTTACGGAGTCAACAAGAAAAAAGCCTGAAATGAAAGGAGTTAATTTATGAATGCTATTGTAAAACTTGCGTCAGGATTTATGGGACTGTTTGATACAGGTGCGACACAGTTTGTAAGCTGGGTATCTGGAATCGTACCAAAGGTACTGTTACTGTTAATCTTAATGAATACAATCATTGCACTGATTGGTCAGGAAAGAATGAATAAATTTGCAAAAGGATGCTCAAAAAATATCATTCTTGCATATGGAATTTTACCATTCCTTTCTGCATTCATGCTTGGAAATCCGATGGCTTTATCTATGGGTAAATTTCTTCCAGAAAGAATGAAACCAAGTTATTATGCATCAGCAACTTATCATTGCCATACAAATAGTGGTATTTTCCCACACATCAATGCAGGAGAGTTGTTTATCTATACTGGTATTGCACAGGGAATTCAAAAACTTGGGTTAAATGAAATGGATCTTGCAATTCGTTATCTGTTAGTTGGTCTTGTAATGAACTTCTTTGCAGGATGGGTAACAGACTTTACAACAAAAATGGTAATGAAACAGCAGGGAATTGAATTAAGCAATGAAATAAATCTGGATTAACAAAGGATGAAACAGGAGGAAAAACTATGTCAGAATATAGAGCAATTACGATTACAAAAGGAAGCGGTGGATTTGGTGGGCCGTTGACGGTAGAGCCAAAAGAAGGTAAAGATGTGTTATTATATATTACAGGAGGCGGGGCTGAACCTGAAATTTTGCCTAAAATTGTAGAATTGACAGGATGCCGTCCAGTGAATGGATTTAAGACTTCTGTACCAGAAGAAGAAATCTTCCTTGTAATTATTGACTGTGGAGGAACATTGCGTTGTGGTATTTATCCACAGAAGAGAATTCCTACGATTAATATCAATCCGGTTGGAAAATCTGGTCCTATGGCAAAATATATTACAGAAGATATTTATGTGTCCGGTGTAAAAAATAATAATATTGAATTAGCCGATGGTTCTGAAGCACCGATCCAAGAAGCAGCACCGAAAGAAGAAAAAGAATTCAAATACAGTGCGGATAAAAAAGTATCAGAAACCATGAGCGAAACATCGAAATCAAGTTTTATTCAAAGATTTGGTATGGGCGTTGGTAAAGTTGTAGCGACATTTAATGCAGCTGCAAAAGAAGCAACAAACACAATCTTACATACCATCATTCCATTTATGGGATTTGTCTCTCTTTTAATTGGTATTATTCAGGGATCCGGATTTGGTAACTGGTTTGCTGCAATGTTAAAACCATTATGTGGAAATATAATTGGTCTTTGTATTCTTGGATTTATTTGTTCCATTCCATTTTTAAGTTGTTTGTTAGGACCTGGAGCTGTTATTGCCCAGATCATTGGTACTTTAATTGGTGTGGAAATTGGAAAAGGAAATATTGAACCAAGTCTTGCACTTCCAGCATTATTTGCGATTAATACACAGTGTGCATGTGATTTTGTTCCAGTAGGTCTTGGCCTTGCAGAAGCAGATCCTGAGACGGTTGAAGTTGGTGTGCCTTCTGTACTGTATTCAAGATTTATTATAGGGGTACCTCGAGTTCTGGTTGCCTTCCTGGCAAGTTTCGGACTTTATGCAAAATAGAAAAAAATAATCATAACAAAGAAAGGAAAATAGGATGATGTATCAGGTAACGATTAAAGGAAAAGGAGCTATGGTTGACGCATTTAAGGAAGAAGGGATCTTCGTTACATTTGGTGATAATGCACCAGATACACTGAAGGATTTCTGCTATTCCATCGATGTAAATCCAGTAGATGGAGAAGTAAAACCAGGTTGCAAATTAGTAATTGACGGAAAAGAATTTGAAATTGTAAAAGTTGGAGAAGTTGCCAATGAAAATCTTAAAAATTTAGGACATGTTACATATAGTTTCAATGGAGCAGATGCAGAATGCCTGCCAGGAACCATCTGTGTGGAAAAAGCTGAGCTTCCAGCACTTGATATTGGAAGTACAATCGCTATTAAATAATCAGTTGTTTTCCTTTGTTTTGGAAGAATATGAGGAAAAAAGGAGATGATGGAAGATCTATCATCTCCTTTTTCGCTTATAAAGCCATGGGTTGTTTTTTTTTGCTATATTTAGTAAAATAGAAAAAGACACCTTTTGGAAAAACAAAAAAAGAAAGGAAGGTTTTATGATTCCTTTTTGGATATGGATAATGCTGTGCATATTGGTTCTTTTTCTTGTTGCCATTGTGATCGCAAGCAGTATGGAAAATAAAAAACTGTCCGTTGAAGACTATACGGTTTATTCTCAGAAAATCCCATCGTCTTTTGATGGTTTTCGGATTGTTTTTTTAACGGATCTTCATTGTAGTGAATATGGTCCTGAAAACAGAGAGCTTATTGAGAAGATCGATGTATGCAATCCGGATATTATTCTAGTTGGAGGAGATATGGTCATTGGAAGTGAGAAAAAGACAATGGAAGTTCCCCTTTTACTGATGAAAAATTTGGCAGAAAAATATCCTGTTTATTATGCAGATGGAAACCATGAGATGAAACTAATGCGTTATGAAGAAATTTATGGTCTCAAGTACAAAGAATATATGCATGAACTAAAAGAATATGGAGTGTTTCATATGTCAAATGAGACCGTTGTTTTGGAGCAAGAAGGAGAATATATGTCTTTAACGGCATTTGATCTTGATAAAAGATTTTATAAGAGATTTCATATTCCAGAGCTTGATCCGCAGGAAATTACAGCATCTGTTGGGAAAGCGGCAAAGAAAATGTATCAGATTTTGCTTGTACATAATCCAAATTATTTTGAAAGTTGTGCAGATTGGGGATGTGACTTGCTTCTTTGTGGTCATTTTCATGGAGGAATGGTACGGCTTCCAGGACTTGGAGGTGTGATTTCTCCGCAATTTCAATTATTCCCTAAATATGATGCAGGAGAATATCATATAGGAAATAGTACCATGATTTTAAGCAGAGGTCTTGGAAATCATTCGATCAAGCTTCGATTGTTTAACAAACCAGAGATTTCCTGTATTGAATTAAGAAGGCAGGAAAAAGAACAATGAAAACAACAATTGATGTGAAATTAAATGTATTTGAGGGACCATTGGATCTTTTGCTTCATTTGATTGAAAAAAATAAAGTAGATATTTATGATATTCCGATCTCTGAAATTACAGAGCAGTATCTTCAGTATCTTCGTACAATGCAAGAAGAAAATTTGGACATCATGAGTGATTTTCTTGTAATGGCAGCAACGCTGTTAAAGATCAAAGCAAGGATGCTTCTTCCGATGGAAGCAAAAGAAGAGGAGGAAGAAGATCCAAGAGAAGAACTTGTTCATAGATTAATTGAATATAAGATTTATAAATATGCATCTGTTCGATTGAAAGCATGGGAAAAGGATGCACAAAAGAGTTTTTATAAACAAGAAGAAATTCCAATGGAAGTTTTGAAATATCGGGAAGATGTTGATCCTTCGCAGTTGATTGGGGACTTGACACTTCAAAGACTTGGAGAAATCTTTCAATTTGTTATGAGGAAAAGAGAAGATAAAAAGGATCCGGTTCGAAGTACCTTTGGGCAAATTAAAGAAGAGGAAGTGAAACTGGAGGATAAGATCATAGAAATTGAGAATTATATGATGGAGAAGAAAAAGGCGAGCTTTTTTGTTATTCTTACACTGCAAAAGACAAAGGAAGCAGTGGTTGTTACCTTTCTGTCGATCTTGGAACTTATGAAAACAGGAAAAATAAAGGCTTTCCAAAATAAAATTGGCGGAGACATTATAATAGAAGCATTGGAGCAGAAAACATGAAAAAAAAACAGGCAATGATCGAAGGAATTTTATTTTCTATGGGGGATAGTGTTTCCAAACGGCAGCTGATGACAGCACTTCATATAAATGAAGAAGTTTTGGATTATTTGATCGAATGTTTGAAAAAAGAATATGAAAAAGAAGAGAGGGGAATTCGTCTTCTGGAATTTGATGGAGCGTATCAGCTTTGTACAAAACCTCAATATTATGAACAGCTGATACAGATTGTTAACCAGCCTAAAAAGCCAAAACTTACGGATGTTATGTTGGAAACATTATCAATTATAGCTTATAAGCAGCCAGTGACAAAACAAGAAATTGAGGCAATTCGTGGAGTGAAATGTGAGCATGCAATTAATAAGCTTTTAGAATACCATTTGATTTGCGAAGCAGGGCGTTTGGACGCAATCGGACGGCCGATTCTTTTTAAAACAACCGAACAGTTTTTACGCTGTTTTGGAGTAAAATCGATAAAAGATCTTCCAGTGATTGATAGGCAGCAAGTAGAAAACTTTAAAATGGAGGCACAGGAAGAGATAAAGTATGCTTTGGAGGAAGCAGAAGAGATGGAGGAAGAGTAATATGGGTAAAATGACAGGAAATCAATTTTTGGTAAAGGCACTGCAAGAGGAAGGCGTTGAAAAAATTTTTGCATATCCTGGGGCCTGCGTCATTGATATTTTCGATGAGCTTTATAAACAGGATCAGGTAGAGATGATTTTGCCAAGACATGAACAGGGATTAATTCATGCAGCAGACGGATATGCACGTTCTACAGGAAAAGTTGGTGTTTGTCTTGCAACAAGCGGACCTGGGGCAACAAACCTTGTAACGGGAATTGCAACAGCAAATTATGATAGTGTTCCACTTGTATGTTTTACCGGACAAGTTGCAACAACTTTGATTGGAAATGATACATTCCAGGAAGTAGATATTGTCGGAGTGACAAGAAATATTGCAAAATTCGTGATTGTTGTTCGAAAAAGAGAAGATTTAAATCGTCTGATCAAAGAAGCTTTTTACATTGCAAGAACTGGAAAACCAGGACCAGTCCTTTTGGATCTTCCAAAAGATGTGATGGCAGAACTTGGAAGTGATGAATATCCAGAAACTGTTCATATTCGTGGATACAAACCAAATACGAAAGTGCATCATGGACAGATTTTAAGAGCAATGAAGATGATTTATAAAGCAAAAAAACCATTATTTTTGATTGGTGGTGGCGCAAAAATATCCGGAGCAGGAGAAGAAATGACCAAGCTTATGGAAACCTTGAGAATTCCAGTTGTAACGACAATTATGGGAAGAGGAATTGTTCCAACCAATCATCCGCTTTATTTTGGAAATATTGGAATGCATGGAAATTATGCAGCAAATGAAGCCGTGAATAGTTGTGATCTTCTGATTTCAATTGGAACAAGATTTAATGACCGTATTACGGGGAAACTTGGAACTTTTGCATCGAATGCAAAGATTATCCATATTGATATTGATACAGCAGCAATTTCAAAGAACGTTACTGTAGATGTACCAATGGTGGGAGATGCAAAAGAAGCAATCAGTTTAATGCTTCATATTGCCCAAGGAGAAGAACCATGTAAAATAGAAGAGTGGATTTCTACTATGAATAAGTGGCATAAAGATCATCCTCTTGTAATGAAAGAGAAAGAAAAATTGGTTCCAAAGCAGATCATTGATGCAATTAATGATTTCTTTGATGAGCCAATTGTAACGACCGATGTTGGGCAGAATCAGATGTGGACGACACAGTTCTTGCAGCTTTATGGAAGACGGCAAATGCTGACTTCTGGTGGACTTGGAACCATGGGATATGGACTTCCAGCAGCCATTGGAGCAGCCATTGGAAATCCTGGAAGAGAAATTGTTTGTATTTCTGGTGATGGTGGTTTCCAGATGAATTCGCAGGAAATCGCAACTGCAGTTATCCAGGAACTTCCAATTACTGTATGTATTTTAAATAATGGTTATCTTGGAATGGTACGCCAGTGGCAAGATTTGTTTTACGGTAAAAAATATTCCGGAACTTGTCTGAAACGGAAAAAGAAAGGTAGCGGAAAAGATTCTAAAGAATATCTTCCATATACACCAGATTTTGTGAAATTAGCAGAAAGTTATGGAGCTCAGGGAATTCGTGTCTTCAAAAAAGAAGAAATTATACCGGCTTTTGAAAAAGCAAAGGCAAAAACGGATGGACCAACAATTATTGAATTTATTATAGATAATGAAGAACTTGTTATGCCGATGGTAAAACCAAATGGATCAATCACAGACTTGATTATGGAACGCGGAGAGGAGGAAGAATAATATGGATCAAAACAGTATGCAAAGAAGATGGCTGTCTTTATTTGTGGAAAACCGTGTCGGTGTTTTAGCGAGAATTTCCGGTCTGTTTTCAGGGAAGGCTTATAATATTCACAGTCTGACGGTAGGAGAAACAGAAGATCCTACAATGTCACGGATGACAATCTGTATTGATGCAGATGATAAAACTTTTGAACAAGTAAAAAAACAATTAAATAGAATTGTGGAAGTTATCAAGGTCATTGATTATACAGACAAATCAATTCGGACAAAAGAGATTATGTTTATTAAAGTGCGTAGTATTAATGCAAAACAGAGGGCAGAAATTTTCCAAATGGCAGAAGTTTTCCGTTTTCTAATCAAAGACATGGGAAAAGACAGTCTTTTAATAGAAGCGATTCGTACAGAAACAAAAAATGATTCTATTTTAAAAGTATTTAAAGAACGTTATACAAATATTGAGGTTGTGCGTGGTGGCCCGGTAGCTATTGATTGCATCAGCATGCAGGATCGATAAATAAAGGCGAAAAAACCCTTTCTGGAAGTTATTTTCAGAGAGGGTTTTTTAAATTCTTTTATGCGATATGAATAAAAAAATTATGAATGTATACAAAAAAACATAAACATATCACAAGCAGTTTTGTTATTTTTTTCACGAAAATATTAAAAAAAATTATCAATTTCGTGCACTTTTCTATAGAAGTGCAAAAAAATATTTATGATTACAAATAGATTGTGTTAAAAAAAATACAATTTCAAGGTGGTGGTGTATACACGAAAAAATGACGTATTTATGCGCTTTGTAGCAATTGCATAAAAATTATGAAATTCTTTTCACAAATTATCAATTGAAAAGAAACAAAGATTGTGATACTATTAACACATCGGTGATAGACAATCACCCAAATAAAAAAATAAAGTTTTATGGAGGAGAATTGATATGGCAAAGAAAGTAGTTATCGCAGGAGCATGCCGTACAGCAATCGGAAAAATGGGCGGTGTCTTAGGCACAGTTCCAGCAGTGGATTTAGGAACAATCGTAATTAAAGAAGCACTGAAAAGAGCAGGAGTTCCAGCGGACAAAGTTGACCATGTATATATGGGATGCGTTATCCAGGCTGGATTAGGACAGAACGTTGCACGTCAGGCTTCTTTAAACGCAGGTCTTCCAATTGAAACACCAGCAGTTACAGTTAACGTTGTATGTGGATCAGGATTAAACTGTGTAAACATGGCAGCACAGATGATCAAAGCAGGAGATGCTGACATCGTTGTTGCAGGTGGTATGGAAAGCATGTCAATGGCTCCATTTGCATTACCAAAAGCACGTTTCGGATATCGTATGAACAACGGAACATTGGTAGATACAATGGTAAATGATGCATTAACAGATGCATTCAATCACTATCACATGATGATCACTGCTGAAAATGTAGCAGAACAGTGGGGATTAACTCGTGAAGAATTAGATGAGTTTGCAGCAGCTTCTCAGCAGAAAGCAGTAGCAGCTCAGGAATCTGGAAGATTCAAAGATGAAATCGTACCAGTAGAAGTTAAACAGAGAAAGAAAACAGTAATCGTTGATACAGACGAAGGACCAAGAGCTGGAACAACACCAGAATCTCTTTCTGGATTAAGATGTTGCTCAGGAAAACCTGATGGAGTTGTAACAGCTGGTAATGCTTCTGGAATCAATGATGGTGCAGCAGCAGTTGTTGTTATGAGCGAAGAAAAAGCAAAAGAATTAGGTGTTAAACCAATGGCTACATTCGTAGCAGGAGCTCTTGGTGGAGTTGATCCTTCTATCATGGGTGTTGGACCAGTTGCTTCTACAAAGAAAGCATTAGCAAAGACAGATTTAACAATCGACGATATGGATCTGATCGAAGCAAACGAAGCTTTCGCAGCTCAGTCTGTAGCAGTTGCAAGAGATCTGAAATTCGATATGAGCAAAGTAAACGTAAACGGTGGAGCAATCGCTCTTGGACATCCAGTAGGAGCTTCAGGATGCCGTATCTTAGTTACACTGCTTCATGAAATGCAGAAGAGAGACGCTAAGAAAGGTCTTGCTACTCTGTGTATCGGTGGTGGAATGGGTTGCACAACCATCGTTGAAAGAGATTAATTGTTGATCTGAATACTTTATGAAAGGAGAATTCTAAGATGGAATTCGTTACATATGAACAGGATGGATTCGTAGGTGTCGTTACAATCAATCGTCCAAAAGCGTTAAACGCATTAAACAGTGAAGTATTAAAAGAAATCGAAGCAACATTTGATGCCATCGATTTAGATGCAACAAGAGCTGTCGTACTGACAGGTGCAGGAGATAAATCTTTTGTTGCCGGTGCTGATATCGGAGAAATGAGCACATTAACAAAAGCAGAAGGAGAAGCTTTCGGTAAAACAGGAAACGATGTATTCCGTAAGATCGAAACATTCCCAATTCCTGTTATTGCTGCAGTCAATGGATTTGCTTTAGGTGGAGGATGCGAAATCTCCATGAGCTGTGATATTAGACTGTGTGCTGAAAATGCTATTTTCGGTCAGCCTGAAGTAGGTCTTGGAATTACACCAGGATTTGGTGGAACACAGAGACTTGCACGTCTGGTTGGGGCTGGAAAAGCAAAAGAAATGATCTATACAGCATTTAACATTAAAGCAGATGAAGCTTATAGAATCGGTCTTGTTAATGCAGTATATCCACAGGAAGAACTTCTGGATGCTGCAAAGAAATTAGCTTCTAAAATTGCAAAGAACGCACCAATCGCAGTTCGTGCAAGTAAAAAAGCAATCAACGAAGGTCTTCAGGTAGATATGGACCAGGCGATTGTTGTAGAAGAAAAAGCTTTCGGAAGCTGCTTCGAAACAGAAGATCAGAAAGCAGG
This sequence comes from Anaerostipes sp. MSJ-23, assembly GCF_018918155.1. Taxonomy (GTDB): domain Bacteria; phylum Bacillota; class Clostridia; order Lachnospirales; family Lachnospiraceae; genus Anaerostipes. The sequence goes on along the minus strand of NZ_JAHLPY010000001.1, from coordinate 63,243 downwards.
AATGGGTAACTTCCTTGAGAAAGATAAATCAAAGAAACTCAAAGTGGTTCCTTTCCAGAATAAATAATCGTATAAATTCATTTTGTTAAAACAATCTTCTCCTGTGCACAGATGAAAATCTGTGTGCAGCGAGATGATATTACTTAAAATTTTTAGGAGGAAATACAATGAAAGTTGGAGTTATCGGCGCTGGAACAATGGGTAGCGGAATCGCACAGGCATTTGCACAGACAGAAGGATATGAAGTATGCTTATGTGATATTAATGAAGAATTTGCAGCAAACGGAAAAGCTAAAATCGCAAAAGGTTTAGAAAAACGTGTTGCAAGAGGAAAAATGGAACAGGCAGCTGTAGATGCTATCTTAGCAAAGATCACAACAGGTGTAAAAGATATCTGTACAGACTGCGATTTAATCGTAGAAGCAGCTATTGAAAACATGGAAATCAAAAAACAGACATTCAAAGAATTACAGGATATCTGTAAAAAAGATGCTATCTTTGCTACAAATACATCTTCTTTATCAATCACAGAAATTGGTGCAGGACTTGATCGTCCAATGATCGGTATGCATTTCTTTAACCCAGCTCCTGTTATGAAACTGGTTGAAGTTATCGCTGGTATCAACACACCAAAAGAAATTGTTGATAAGATCAAAGCAATCGCTGAAGAAATCGGTAAAACACCTGTACAGGTTGAAGAAGGTGCTGGATTCGTAGTTAACAGAATCTTAATCCCTATGATCAACGAAGCAATCGGAATTTATGCTGATGGAGTAGCTTCTGTAGAAGGTATTGATACAGCTATGAAATTAGGAGCAAACCATCCAATGGGACCTTTAGCTTTAGGTGATTTAATTGGATTAGACGTTTGCCTTGCAATCATGGAAGTACTTTACAATGAATTTGGTGATACAAAATATCGTCCACATCCATTATTAAGAAAGATGGTTCGTGGAGGATTATTAGGATGTAAAACTGGTAAAGGATTCTACGATTACAGCAAATAAAAGTTAGAGCTCTCCATCCGCATCCGGAATGGTGAATGACTGGATGCGGATGGATTACTTTATACATTTTTTTATGGAGGAATAAAGAATGGATTTCACATTAAGTAAGAAACATGAAATGGCAAGAACTCTTTTTAAAGAGTTTGCCGAAAAAGAAGTTAAGCCTCTTGCACAGGATGTTGACGAGAACGAACAGTTCCCAGTTGAAACTGTAGCAAAAATGGCTAAAGCAGGATTCTTAGGTATTCCAGTTCCTAAAGAATATGGTGGACAGGGATGCGATCCATTAACATACGTTATGTGTGTTGAAGAATTATCAAAAGTTTGTGGTACAACAGGTGTTATCGTTTCTGCACATACATCTCTTTGTATCGATCCAATCCAGACTTTTGGTACAGAAGAACAGAAGAAAAAATATATCCCAGATTTAGCATCTGGTAAGAAATTAGGAGCTTTTGGTCTGACAGAACCAGGTGCTGGTACAGATGCACAGGGACAGCAGACAAAAGCCGTATTAGACGGAGACGAATGGGTATTAAACGGATCTAAGTGCTTCATTACAAATGGTAGCTACGCAGACGTTTATATCGTAATCGCAGTAACAGGTGTTGTTGAAAAACGCGGAAGAAAGATGAAAGAAATTTCTGCATTCATCGTAGAAAAGGGAACTCCAGGTTTCACATTCGGAACAAAAGAAAAGAAAATGGGTATCCGCGGATCAGCTACATATGAATTAATTTTTGAAGACTGCCGTATTCCAAAAGAAAATCTGTTAGGAAAACAGGGTAAAGGTTTCGGTATCGCAATGCATACTCTTGATGGAGGACGTATTGGTATCGCTTCTCAGGCTCTTGGACTTGCAGAAGGTGCTTTAGAAAGAACAATCGAATATGTAAAAGAAAGAAAACAGTTCGGACGTTCTATCGGACAGTTCCAGAATACACAGTTCCAGTTAGCTGATATGGCAACAAAAGTAGAAGCTGCAAAACAGTTAGTATACAAAGCTGCTATGGCTAAAGCTACTCAGAAAGTATACAGTGTTGAAGCTGCTATGGCTAAATTATATGCAGCAGAAGTTGCTATGGAAGTAACAACAAAAGCTGTTCAGTTACATGGTGGTTACGGATACATCAGAGAATATGATGTAGAACGTATGATGCGCGATGCTAAGATCACAGAAATCTACGAAGGAACATCTGAAGTTCAGCGTATGGTTATTTCTGGAAACTTATTGAAATAGGGAGGTACTTACCGTGAAGATAGTTGTTTGTGTAAAACAGGTACCAGATACAAAAGGTGGAGTTAAATTCAACCCAGATGGTACATTAGACAGAGGTGCTATGCTTACTATCATGAACCCAGATGACAAAGCTGGATTAGAAGCAGCACTTAGAATTAAAGATGAATATGGAGCTGAAGTTACAGTTCTTACAATGGGACTTCCAAAAGCTGACGAAGTTCTTCGTGAAGCTATGGCAATGGGTGCTGATAAAGGTATCCTTGTAACTGACAGAGTATTAGGAGGAGCTGACACATGGGCAACTTCTACTACATTAGCTGGAGCATTAAGAAATCTTGACTATGATCTGATCATCACAGGACGTCAGGCTATCGATGGTGATACAGCTCAGGTTGGACCACAGATTTCTGAACATCTTGATATTCCAGTTATCTCTTATGCAGAAGACATTAAAATTGACGGTGACAGCGTAGTTGTACAGCGTCAGTATGAAGATAGATACCACATCTTAAAAGCTAAAATGCCTTGCTTAGTTACAGCATTAGCTGAATTAAACGAGCCAAGATATATGACTCCAGGTGGAATTTTTGATGCATATGATGCAGAAGTAACTGTTTGGGGAAGAAAAGACCTTAAAGATGTAGAGGATTCTAACCTTGGTCTTGCTGGATCTCCAACTAAGATCGCAAAAGCATCTGACAAAGTAAGAAAAGGTGCTGGAGAAAAAGTTACACTTGATCCAGAAGAAGCAGTAGATTATATCATGGATAAATTAGCTGAAAAACATGTAATTTAGTGAAAAGGAAAAGTGGTGAATAAAATGGGTTTAGAAGAATATAGAGGCGTATACGTCTTTGCACAGCAGGTAGATAACGAATTAAGCGGAATCGCATTCGAATTACTTGGAAAAGCAAAAGACTTAGCAAAAGACTTAGATACAGACGTAACTGCTGTTCTTGTAGGTTCTGACGTTAAAGGATTAGTAGATGATCTTGCAAAATACGGTGCTGATAAAGTTATCGTAGTTGACGATCCAGAATTAAAAGAATACAGAACAGAACCATATACACATGCATTAGCATCTGTGATCAATGAATACAAACCAGAGATCATGTTAGTTGGTGCGACAGCAATCGGTCGTGACCTTGGACCTCGTGTATCTGCACGTGTTCAGACAGGTCTGACAGCTGACTGTACAGTTCTTGAAATCGGTGATTTCCCATTAAGAGCAATCCCAGGAAAAGAACAGAAACACAATCAGTTATTAATGACTCGTCCAGCATTCGGTGGAAATACGATCGCAACAATCGCTTGCCCAGACAACCGTCCTCAGATGGCAACAGTACGTCCAGGTGTTATGCAGAAGATTGATCCTATCGAAGGAGCAAAGGCAGAAGTTATTGAATACAATCCTGGATTTACTCCAGATAACAAATATGTTGAAATTGTTGACATTGTGAAATCCGTAACAGACACTGTAGATATCATGGATGCTAAGATCCTTGTATCCGGTGGACGTGGAGTTGGAGAAGAAGGATTCGGAATGTTAAAAGAATTAGCTGAAGTTCTCGGTGGAGAAGTTAGCTGCTCTCGTGCTGTTGTAGATAATGGATGGCAGCCAAGAGACATTCAGGTTGGACAGACAGGAAAAACAGTACGTCCAAATGTATACTTTGCAATCGGTATTTCTGGAGCAATCCAGCACGTTGCAGGTATGGAAGAATCTGACATCATCATTGCAATTAACAAAGATGAAACAGCTCCTATTTTTGATGTAGCTGATTACGGTATTGTTGGTGATTTAAATAAAATTGTACCAGCATTAACAGAAAAGTTAAAAGCTGTTGTAAAATAGTCAACTTTTATAGAATTTAATCCTTGGTCTCACAGATCTCTCTGTGAGACCTTTGTTTTTTTATATGAAAAAACAAAGGGTATCATACAAATGTGATATGAGGATGTAAGAAAAAATTGTAAGTTGAAAGATGATTGTCTGAATGATAAAATGTTGCGAAAGAAAGGAGTGTTTTAATGTTAAATATACAAAAAGATGATATTATCATCAGAAAGGGAATTTTACATATATTAGACAGCCATAATGGATATCTTGGTCTTTCTGGGAGTCTTCTTGAGATGGGACCGGATTTGATGGAATTTGTGCGAGGGCATATTTTTAAAATTTTAGAGAGTGATGATACAAAGAAATGTAAATTTGATGGGAGCATTTCGCCAGTTTTGAGCCTTCTAGAAACGATGGAAGAAACTGATGATGACAGCTTTATTGAGGCAACGAGAGTACTTGGAGAAAGTCTATTTGATATTATGTGTAATAGTGTTACTATTCCAGCAGCGGATCTTTTGTGTGTAACTTTCCAGCTTCAAAGTGTTGTTTATCTTGCTATGTTGAAAATGAATTATAAAATGACTTATGTGCATCATCAAGATGAGCACGAAGGAAATGATATTGTAAAGCAGAGAGTTATGCCGACGGATTCTTCAAAGTTAACAGAAGCGGTCATTATCGATCTTGCAGAATATAAAATACAACTTGTTGAGAAGAAATATGAAATGCTAAATGGGGATAAAATGAATTATTTGTCAGAACGTTTTCTTCAATGTTCTGCCGATATGGCACCGAAAAAGAAATTTCAAATTTTAAATAAAGTTATTAATGATATTAACAATCATTATCCGGAAGATGGAATTAAAAAGCGAATGGATATTAAAAGTCAGCTTCGAAATGAATTTGAAGAGAATCAAGCGTTTAAGATTAATGAGATTGGAGATAAATTGTTTGGCAATCATCAGGGGAAAAAGCAAGAGTTTGATGATAAAATTGAACGATATGATCTGCAGTATGATACTTTTACCGTTGCAAAGGAAAATACGGTAAAGAAGTTGGAATATCAAATGATTGAGACGGATACAGGAATTGAAATAAAAATTCCAATGGAAGAATATAATACGAAGAATAATATTGAGATTATAGAAGAACCTGGTGGTACAAGTACAATCATTATCAAAAATATCGAACAGGTAAGATTAAGATAATCCCTCATCTCTGAGGGATATCTAGTGTTTGAATTACTTTTTTTAATGTTTGTGCAGATTGCTGTAAATGAGATTGTTCTTGTTCATTCAATGGGAGTTCTAATACTGGACCGGCACCATTTTGGTTGACAATGGTTGGTACGCTCATGTAAAGATTTTGAAGTCCGTATTGTCCAGTTAAAAGGGTAGATAGCGGAAGAACAGAATTTTTGTCACGGATCATGCTTTCTGTGATATGATTGACAGCCATTGCGATGCCATAGTAAGTAGCACCTTTTCGGTGAATAATTTCATAAGCACTTTCACGGACGTTTTGATAGATGTTTTCCATGGCATCATGGTGGCAAAAATGTCCGCGAAATTCACAAAAATCATGAATTGGAATTCCAGCAACATGAGCACTGCTCCAAACAGCAAGTTCACTGTCTCCATGTTCTCCAATAATAAAAGCGTGGATGCTTTCTGTATCAACTTTTAAATGTTCACTTAAAAGATAACGCAAGCGTGCAGAGTCAAGAACAGTACCGGAACCAAGAACTCGTCCTGGTTCGAACCCGGAGAGACAATAAGCCGCATATGTTAAAATATCAACAGGATTGGAAACGATAAGAAGAATGCCATCATAGCCTCGCTTTGTAATTTCTGGTATGATTGTTTTTAAGATTGCAACATTTTTCTGGACGAGATCTAGTCTTGTCTCTTCAGGTTTCTGATTTGCTCCGGCAGTGATAATAATCATGGAACAGTCAGAAATATCATCATAAGACCCTGCATAGATTTTTGCGGTATCAACATAAGGGCGTCCGTGGCTTAAATCCATGGCTTCTCCTTTTGCTTTTTCATGGTTGACATCGATTAATACAAGTTCTGTAAAAAGACCTTGATGCATCAGACTAAAAGCAGTCGCAGAACCGACAAATCCACATCCAATGATTGCAGCTTTTCTCATATTTAACATAAAAAAACCTCCTTTCCGTTTAGTATCCGGAAAAGGAGGTTTTTTATACAAAAATCTATCGACGATTTGATTTTCTCCAGATGTGAGCAGCTTCTGCATCTTTGATCAGCTGATCTCTGAAGTCTGGATGAGCAATATTGATCAGTGCTTCCGCACGTTCCCATGAAGAAAGACCTTTCATGTTTGCCATGCCATATTCTGTAACAATATAATGTGCATTTGCACGAGTATCTGTTACAGCGGAACCTGCATGTAAGGTTGGAAGGATTCTTGAGAATGTTTCTCCTTTCTTGTTTGTGAAAGTAGAAGACAGACATACAAAGCTCTTTCCACCGTTTGAAAGATATGCACCCATAACGAAATCGAGCTGTCCGCCGGCACCACTGATCTGACGGATTCCTGAAGATTCTGCACTGATCTGTCCATAAAGGTCAACATCAACGGCATTGTTAATGGAGATGAAGTTATCAAGAGCAGAAATTGTTGCGATATTATTCGTATAATCAACAGGAGCACTCATGCATTCAGGGTTGTCATCAAGATAATCATACAGTTTCTTTGTACCAGCTGCAAATGCATAAGTTTGACGATAACGGTCAAGATTCTTATGAGCACCTGTAATTTTTCCGGCTTTTGCAATATCAACGAATGCGTCTACATACATTTCTGTATGAACACCAAGATCTTTTAAGTCAGATTCTGCAATCAGAGATCCAACAGCGTTTGGCATTCCGCCGATTCCAAGCTGAAGACATGCACCGTTAGGAATCTGATCTACGATTAATTTTGCTACAGCCTGATCGACTTCTGTTGCAGCACCGCCGCCACCTAATTCATCGATGGCAGGATTTGTTCCTTCTACGATCATATCAACTTTAGAAATATGAATTCCTTCTTCAAATCCTCCAAGGCATCGAGGCATGTTTTCGTTAACTTCAACGATAACACATTTTGCTTTTTCAAGCATAGCAGCTGTATGAGAAGCACTTGGACCAAAATTGAAATATCCGTGCTTGTCCATTGGTGCAACCTGCATCATAACAACGTCTGTTGCTGGAAGATAGTCACGATAATATCCTGGTAATTCAGAATAGCGGATTGGTGCATAGAAAGAAAAACCTTCGTTGATCCATTTTCTTTCCAGTCCGCCCATATGCCATGAATTCCATGTAAAATGATCTGCTGGATTTTCAATCTGAGTAATTGCCAGCGGACGCATGACGATACCACCATGGATCTGAATATTTTCAAGATCAGGCATACGTTTTGCCAGAGCTTCGTCTAAGGCAACAGGTGTTGTAACACACCATCCGTATTCCAGACGATCTCCTGATTTTACAACTTTTACCGCTTCATCAGCAGTTGTTAATTTTTTTTGATATTCTTGAGTGAATGACATAATAATAAATTCCTCCCTAAAATATAGATGAGATTAATACGTTGCGTGATTAACACACTAACTGTATTTTATCATTTTGCATGAAGAAAGACAAGGTTTTATGTGAAAAATTTATCAATCTTTGAAAAAAAGTCTAAAAAAGAGTGGTTATTTTAAAGTGTCTGTATTATAATAGGGAATTGTATCTAGGAGGTTTAGTAATGAAAACAAAAAAATTAACATGGAAACATTATGTCGGAATCGTCATAGTGGCAGTTCTTGTAATTTATTGTCTTCTTGCCGTATATAACAGCAAAGGATTTGTTCAGGGAACAAAGATTAATGGAATTGATGTGTCCGGGAAGACAGTCCAGCAGGCAACTGCAATTTTTCAAAAAAAGGCAGATGATTATAATCTGACTTTAAAGGAACGTAAAAATCAAAAAGAAGTGATTCAAAGCGATCAGATTAAAGCAAAATTTGAGGGTGCCAAAAATATTCAGAAAATCAAAAATGGACAAAATGCTTTTTTATGGATTAAAGGAATTTTGGGAGCAGAAAAATACAATCATATTACCATGTTTTCTTATGATAAGACTTCTTTTGAGGAAGCTTATAAAAAACTTGGATGTTTTGACAAAAAACATATTGTAAAAAGAGTTGACGCGAGACCTGTTTACAAAGATGGAAAATATGTAATACAAAAAGAAGAAAAAGGAACAGAGCTTAACGAAGCTCGTACATTACAGCAGGTAACACAAGCAATCAAAAGTGGTATTAGTACGATTGACCTTGAAAAAGCAGGATGCTATTATAATCCAAAATATACATCAGATAGCAAAAAAATCAAAGATCTTGCTAATAAAATGAATGGTATTTTAAAAGGAAGTATTACCTATGAGTTTGGAAAACAAAAGGTTGTTTTGAACAAAGATATCTACAACAAATGGCTTAAGATCAGTAAAGATGGAACAAGTTATTCTATTGATGAAAATGCAATGGAAAATTGGGTACTAAAATTTATGTACAAATATAATACGCAGTATGGATGGCATAAGTTTAAAACGCATGATGGACGTAAGAAAAAGATTTATGGTGGAACTTATGGATGGCGTATGAATAAAGATAAAGAATTAGCATCTGTAAAGAAAATGTTGAAAGAAGGAACTGTTGAAACAAGACAGCCTTATTGGAGAGAAAAAGGAAGAGTATATGATGGTATTAACGGTGATATTGGAGATACTTATGTAGAAGTTGATATTGGAGCACAGACCGTTTACTATTATAAAAAAGGAAAGCTTAAATACACAACATCTTGTGTCACTGGGATGATGACAGCAGGACGTAAAACTCCAGAAGGCGTTTCTTATATTTTATATAAACAGCCAAAAGCAACCTTAAATGGGCAAGGTTATAGTTCACCAGTGCAGTATTGGATGCCGTTTAATGGAAATGTAGGATTCCATTCTGCCCCATGGAGAAGTTCTTTTGGAGGTAGCGAATACATATCTGGCGGATCTCATGGATGTGTCAATTTACCAGTTTCTTCTGCAGCAGCATTGTATAAACTAGTAAGTAAGGGAGACCCGGTTGTAACTTATTATTAAAGGAAAATAAAAAAGAAGCTTCATTTGATATGCAGCTTCTTTTTTTGGAGGAATGATATGCGAATCACAATTACAGACTGGATTCATAAAGTATTGGAAGGGCAGATCAAAGAAGGAGATCATTGTATTGATGCAACCATGGGAAAAGGCGGAGATACGTTATTTCTTTGTCAAAGGACTGGACAAAGTGGGAAAGTCACTGCGTTTGACGTTCAAAAGCAGGCATTAGAGATGACAAAAGAAAAATTAGAAAAACATGGAGTTAAGGCTAAATTAATACAAGATGGACATGAACATATGGCAAATTATTTTGCTTCAGGGACCATTCAGTGTATTATGTTTAACCTAGGGTATCTTCCCGGGGGAGACCATCAGCTGGTAACTCGTCCAAAAACAAGTATTGAAGCTTTTGAGGCAGGACTTCGGCTGTTAAAAGTTGGAGGAATTATGAGCATTTGCATTTATAGCGGAGGAGATAGTGGGTTTGAAGAACGTGATCAGGTACTTGACTGGCTGGAAGAGTTGGATGATCGAACATATTTTGTTATAAAAGAAGATTTTCCAACGAAGAAAAACCATCCGCCGATGCCAGTATTTCTTGTAAAATTAAAATAGTCATGAATAATGCCATGTATTTTTTCATATAATATCTTGGAATAGAAAGGACAAGAAAAATGAAGAAATGCATGGTATTTTTGTCTGTGCTCTGTCTCATATTCTCTATAGATCTTCCTGTTTTTGCTGAAGAGCCGAAGTTATATGCAAAAGCAGCAGTATTGATGGATGCAGACAGTGGAAAAATCTTATATGGGAAATCAGAGGAAACGCCGATGGCCAATGCCAGTACAACAAAAATTTTGACCTGTCTTTATATTGTAAGACATTGTAATCTGGATGATTGGGTAGAAGTTTCGCAAAATGCACAAAATCAACCGAAAGTGCATCTTGGTGTAAAAAGAGGAGAAAAATATAAAGTAAGAGATCTTCTTTATGGATTGATGTTGGAATCGTTTAATGATTGTGCAGTCGTACTTGCAGAGTATGCGAAAGGATCTGTTGCATCATTTTCCAAGGAATTAAATAAGGAAGCAAAAAAGATCGGTGCAAAAAAAACACATTTTGTTTCACCGAATGGATTAGATGCTAGTGATGAAAAGGGTGCCCATCAGACAAATGCGATAGATCTTGCAATGATTATGAGACAATGCATAAAAAACAAAGATTTTCTCACGATCACAAGGACAAAAAGTTACCATTTTAAAGATTTTTCCGGGAATCGTACATTTACATGTAATAATCACAATGCATTGTTATCTTCTATGCCAGGAGCTATTTCAGGAAAAACAGGTTATACATCCAAGGCTGGATATTGTTATGTTGGGGCTTTTCAAAAAAAGAAATTGAAAATGATCGCAGTTGTATTGGCAAGTGGATGGCCGCCGCATAAAAGTTATAAATGGAGTGACATACGTGCATTGGCACAGTATGGAGAAATGTATTATGATTATCAGGAAATTATACCGGATATAACCAAAATTTCTAAGATTTATGTAAACGGGGGAATGAAGGAGACTCTTCCTTTGAAGGTAAAAGAAAAGAAAGTAAGACTTCTTTTGAAAAAGACAGATAAGGTGGAGATTCGTTGCCAGATACCAGATCAAATAGAAGCACCGGTAAAAAAAGGACAACGGATTGGGGCCATTCGATACATGTCAAATGGAAAATGCATAAAAACAAGTGCAATTACGGCTTTACAATCGGTACAGAAAAAAGATTACTGGTGGTATTTTGGAAAGATATTAGAGGAATTTTCTTTGTAAGATTTGAATCGATAGATACGCCTTGCCGTTTTTTGTTATTTTGTGGTAAGATATCTGTTGAAGAAAAACGCAAAGGAAGGAGATACAGTTATGGAAAAAGCAAATGCGTGGACAACTTATGAAGGAAAAGATCTTGTAAAACTGACAGATCTTAATGAAGATTATAAAGAATTCTTGTCCAATGGAAAAACAGAACGTGAATGTGTTAGACAATCTGTAGCACTGGCCAAAAAGGCAGGATATAAAGATCTTAATGAAATGATTGCATCAAAGACACCGTTGAAAACGGGAGACAAGGTTTACCGTGTTTGGATGGAAAAAACGATTGTGTTATTTCAGATTGGAAAAGAACCGCTAGAAGCTGGATTGAATATTTTAGGGGCTCATATTGATTCTCCAAGACTTGATTTAAAACAGAATCCATTATATGAGGATACAGAAATGGCACTTTTGGATACTCATTATTATGGTGGAGTGAAAAAATACCAATGGGTGACACTTCCAATGGCATTGCACGGAGTTGTTGTGAAAAAAGATGGAACGAAAATTGAACTTTCCATTGGAGAAAAAGAAGATGAACCAGTTGTGGGAATTACGGACCTTTTGATTCATTTATCTGGAAAACAGATGGAAAAAAAGGCGAGTGTTGTCATTGAAGGAGAAGATTTAAATGTTCTCATCGGAAGTCGTCCATTAAAGGGAGAAGAAAAAGATGCAGTGAAAAAACAGATGCTGGATCTTTTAAAAGAAGAATATAATATAGAAGAAGAGGACTTTCTTTCTGCAGAAATTGAAGTTGTACCTGCAGGAAAGGCAAGAGATTTTGGATTGGATCGAAGCATGGTGATGTCTTATGGACAGGATGACCGTGTTTGCGCATATACATCTCTTGTGGCAATGTTAAATGTAGAGGCTCCACAAAGAACTTCTTGTTGTGTGCTGGTTGATAAGGAAGAAATCGGAAGTGTTGGTGCGACAGGAATGCATTCTAAGTTTTTTGAAAATACAGTTGCAGAAATTCTGGCACTTTCCGGGGATTATAACGACCTTGTTTTACGAAGAACGCTTGCAAATTCCTATATGTTATCTTCAGATGTCAGTGCCGCTTTTGATCCAAATTATCCAGCAGTTATGGAAAAGAAAAACAGTGCTTATTTCGGAAAAGGATTGGTATTAAATAAATATACAGGAGCAAGGGGAAAATCTGGATCAAATGATGCAAATCCAGAATTCATTGCAAAACTTCGCAAGATTTTTGATGAGGAAGGTGTTGCTTTCCAGACAGCAGAACTTGGAAGAGTAGATATTGGAGGAGGCGGAACAATCGCATATATTCCAGCATCTTATGGAATGAATGTTATTGATTGTGGCGTTGCCGTTTTAAATATGCACGCACCATGGGAAATTACAAGCAAATCTGATATTTATGAAGTGGAAAAAGGTTATGAAGCATTTCTAACACATTGTAAATAAAAAAGAAAAAAGTCAGCAGGATTTTAATTCATGCTGACTTTTTTATGTTTATTTTTGAGGAACGATTTCAATCCAGTATCCGTCTGGGTCATTGATAAAATAAATACCCATATCCGGATTTTCAAAACAGATACATCCCATTTCTTCATGAAGTTTATGAAGCTTATCAAATTCATCAGTCATAAAAGCAAGATGGAATTCTTCGTCTCCAAGATTGTATGGGTCTTTACGATCAGCAAGCCAGGTAAGTTCCAGCGTAAAATCGCTGCTTCCATCTCCAAGATAAACAAGACGGAAACTTCCGTCAGAAGCGTCTTTCTCACGGACAACGGAAAGATTAAGAGCTTTTTTGTAAAAATCCAAGCTTTTTTCAAGGTTTAAAACATTGAAATTAAAATGGTTAAAAGTAATCATAAAAATTCTCCTTTTCTTTTCTATGAAAATTCTTTTATTTTTATAATATCATATTGTTTTCTATTTACAAGTGAAAGCTGGAAATATATAATAGAAAAGAACGTTTGAATCAATAAAGGAAGGATATTCATAGAAAGGAAAGCATATGAAAAAATTAGCGTTAACAATGAAAAAGTTGTGTGCTTTGATGCTGGTTCTTGTGATGGCCTTTGGGGTATCCGTGGCAAGTTCTGATACAGTTCATGCGGCGGGAAATACAAAGTACTGGATCAAAGTTAACAAACAGGCAAATGTTGCGACGGTTTATCAACTACAAGATGGAAAATATAAACCGATCAAAGCATTTCTTGTCTCATGTGGTGGAGCTAACACACCAAGCGGTACGTATTATACACCGGCAAAATATCGCTGGCACACATTACAGGGACCAAGCTATGGACAGTATTGTACAAGAATTCATCAAGGAGTCTTATTCCATTCTGTATGGTACTATTCTCACAGCAAAGCAAGTCAGGCTACAAAGGAATTTAATAAACTTGGAACGACAGCATCTCATGGATGTGTCAGACTGGCTGTTATTGATGCAAAGTGGATTTATGATCATTGTCCATTAAAGACAAAGGTAACAATTTATAGCAGTAAAAATCCGGGACCTCTTGGAAAACCAAAAGGAATTAAGGTTTCTACCGCAAGAAAAATGTATTGGGATCCAACAGATCCAGATAAAAACAATCCATACAATAAACAGAAACCAGTGATCACAATTTCAAGCAAAAAGGCAAGGACAGCAGAATATGGATCAAATTATAATGTGATGGCAGGAGTAAGTGCAAAACAGCAGACAACAGGAATTTCTTTGACAAGCAAGATAAAATATTCTGTGAAGAAATATGACAGCAAGAAGAAAGCTTATGTAAAAGCTTCTTTCTCAACAAAGACAACAGGTACTTATAAGTTTACTTATACAGTAAAGAGTCTTGGCGGTACAAGCGCTTCTAAAGACTTTACAATGAGTGTGGTTGATACAAAAGCACCAGTAATTTCTGCAAAGAATCGTACAGTAAGAGTGAATGAAGTTAATGCAGTTTCTGGAGTAAGTGCAAAGACGGTATCTGGACAGGATCGAACAACAGCAATGAATGTGAAGATCAAGGCACCAGGTGCAAAAACTTACACTTCTTATACTTATAGCCAGGCAAAAGCTTATAAATTTGCAAAAGCAGGTACTTATAGCGTTCAATATACAGTAAAAAGTGCGAATAAACCTTATCGTTCTTCAACAAAGACGGTGACGATTACTTGCTATAGCGATGCACAGATTACACAGAAAAAAGATATTAAAGATATTGTCGTAAAAGAAGGGGCAAGTGATGCGCAGATCACACAGGCAGTTATTGAAGCTGTTTCCGTAAAGGACAATGGAGAAACGGTTAAGATCACAGCGGCAAATGTAACGCTTGTAAAAAATGATAAAAAACAAGTAGTAAAAGCCGAGGTTTCCTATAAAGGAAAGAGTGGATATACAGTGACAAAACAGTTTGATATCATATGTAAAACGGTTCAGTTTGAAGAAACAACAGAATCTACAACAGCACAGACAACGACAGAACAGCCGGCATCAACACAGACAACGGCTCAAAATGAATAAAAAAGACGTCAAGTACGGCGAGGAGGAAGAGAAATATGGCAACACCTTATAATCATAAGGCAATTGAACAAAAATGGAGAAAGCATTGGGAAGAACATCCCGTTAATGTAAATGATGGGAAGAAACCCAAATATTACTGTCTGGATATGTTCCCTTATCCATCAGGAAGCGGTCTTCATGTAGGACATTGGAGAGGTTATGTAATCAGTGATGTATGGAGCCGTTACAAATTATTAAACGGATATTACATCATTCATCCAATGGGATGGGATGCATTTGGACTTCCTGCAGAAAACTATGCAATTAAGATGGGAACACATCCAAGAATTTCTACAGAAGCAAATATTAAAAACATTAAGCGTCAGATCAACGAAATCTCTGCAATTTATGATTGGGATATGGAAGTAAATACAACAGATCCTGAATTTTATAAATGGACACAGTGGATCTTCGTGAAAATGTTTAAAAAAGGTTTGGCATATGAAAAACAGATGCCAATCAACTGGTGTCCATCTTGTAAGACAGGATTGGCAAACGAGGAAGTTGTCAATGGTAAATGTGAACGCTGTGGTGCAGATGTTACAAAGAAGAATTTAAGACAGTGGATGTTAAAGATTACAGCGTATGCAGATCGTCTTTTAGAAGATCTTAATAAGCTGGATTGGCCAGAAAAAGTAAAGAAAATGCAGGCTGACTGGATTGGAAAAAGCCATGGTGCAGAAGTAGATTTCAAAGTCGATGGAAAAGATGAGACAATTACAGTTTATACAACACGTCCAGATACTTTATATGGAGCAACTTTCATGGTACTGGCTCCGGAACATGAACTTGCAAAAGATCTTGCAACAGAAGAAACAAAAGATGCAGTGGAAGATTATATTTATCAGGCATCCTTAAAATCCTCTGTTGATCGTATGCAGGATAAAGAGAAAACGGGTGTGTTTACCGGAAGTTATGCGATCAATCCGATTAACGGAGCAAAAGTACCAATCTGGTTATCTGATTATGTACTGGCAGACTATGGTACTGGAGCAATTATGTGTGTACCTGCGCATGACGATCGTGACTTTGAATTTGCAAAGAAATTTGATATTCCAATCATTCAGGTTATCGCAAAAGATGGAAAAGAAATTGAAAACATGGAAGAAGCTTATACTGATGCTTCAGGTATTATGATCAATTCTGGAGAATGGAATGGAAAAGAATCTGCACAGCTGAAAGAAGAAGCACCAGAAATCATTGAAAAAATGGGCGTTGGTAAGAAAACAACAAATTATAAATTACGTGACTGGGTATTTAGCCGTCAGCGTTATTGGGGAGAACCAATTCCGATTGTTCATTGTCCAGATTGTGGAGCTGTTCCAGTGCCAGAAGAAGAACTTCCACTGACACTTCCAGAAGTTGAAAAATATGAACCAACAGGAACTGGAGAATCTCCACTTGCTGATATTGAAGACTGGGTAAATTGTAAGTGTCCTGTATGTGGAAAACCTGCAAAACGTGAAACCAATACAATGCCTCAGTGGGCTGGATCTTCTTGGTATTTCTTAAGATATATTGATAATAAGAACAGTGAAGAACTTGTTTCTAGAGAAAAAGCAGATAAATATTTACCAGTTGATATGTATATCGGTGGTGTAGAACATGCAGTACTGCATCTGCTTTATTCAAGATTCTATACAAAATTCCTCTGTGACATCGGAGTTATTGACTTTGATGAACCATTCCATAAACTGTTTAACCAGGGTATGATTACAGGAAAAAATGGAATCAAGATGAGCAAGTCCAAAGGAAATGTTGTTTCACCAGATGATCTTGTTCGTGATTATGGATGTGATTCTTTAAGAATGTATGAATTATTTGTAGGACCACCAGAATTAGATGCGGAATGGGATGAAAGTGGAATTGATGGTGTGCATCGTTTCCTCACTAAACTATATAAATTAGTGATTGATCAAAAAGATCAGAATGTAAAAGCAGACAAAGAACTGTTAAAAGAACGTCATAAATTGATTTATGATATTACCACTCGTCTGGATAACTTTAGTTTAAATACAGTTGTCAGTGGATTCATGGAGCACACAAATAAACTGACTGCTATGGCGAAAAAAGAAGGAGTTGATAAAGAAACTCTGGAAACAATTGTTATTCTGATTGCACCATTTGCACCTCATATTGCAGAAGAATTATGGGAGGCACTTGGACATGAAGAAAGTGTCTTTGCTCAAAGATGGCCAAAATATGATGAAGAAGCTATGAAAGAAGACGAAGTAGAAATCGTTGTTCAGGTCAATGGAAAAGTTAAAGGAAAACTTGTAGTTGGAGCAGAGGAAGATAAAGATTCTGTTCTTACAAAAGCAAAAGAAGTTCTTGGAGATAAGCTTTCTGGAAATATTGTAAAAGAAATTTATGTACCTGGACGTATTGTAAATATCGTTGTAAAATAAAAAGACCAAAACAGTATAGGCAGTGAAATACGCTGTTTATACTGTTTTCTTTTAAGAAAATCGGAAGGAAAAGTATGTATACATTTAAGAGCAGAATCAGATACAGTGAGACGGATCCGACAGGAAAATTGGCGCCAGGAGGTATTGTTGATTATTTTCAAGATTGCAGTGTCTTCCAGTCCGAGGAACTTGGTGTGGGTGTGGCATATTTGGCCCAGCATAAACGTGCCTGGCTTTTAAGTGCTTGGCAAATCGTGATCAATCGCCTTCCGGCAGAATGTGAAAAGATCGCAGTTAGTACGTGGGCTTCTGGTTTTGAAAAATTTCATGGAAGTAGAAATTTTACGATGGAAACAGAAGATGGAGAAATGCTTGCTTATGCGAATTCTATATGGGCCTATATGGATCTGGAACATCAAATTCCAGTAAAGCCAACACAGGAAGAAATCGACCGATACAAACCGGAACCGCCGATTATAATGGAAAAACAGAGCAAAAAGATTCGTATCAAAGCAGAATGGGAGGAACGAGAGCCGATTCTTGTTCGAAAAAGTTGGATTGATAGTAATCGTCATGTTAATAACAGTCGATATGTCAAAGCGGCCTATAACGAATTACCAGAGGGAAGCAATATCCGAAGAATTCGTGTAGAGTATCGAAAACAGGCGTTGGAAGGAGATCTTTTATATCCAAGATATGCAAAAGAGGAAGGACGGATTGTCGTTGCTTTGTGTGATAAGGATCAAAAACCATATGCGATTGTCGAGTTCCGAGCATAACACAAAAGACAGAAAGGGAAGGACTTATATTTATGGAAAAACGTAAAATTACGATTCTTGGAGCAGGTCATGTTGGAACACATTGTGCTTCAAGTCTTATGTTCCGTGGGCTGGCAGATGAAATTGTATTGATTGACAGCCATCCTGGAAAAGCAGCCAGTCAGGCGCTTGATTTGAATGATATGGGGGCTTGTCTTCCAACAAAAACAGTAATTCGTGCAGGAGATTATGAGGATCTTAAAGATACGCAAATTCTTGTAAATGCAATTGGAAGAAGCAGACGTCCAGGAGAAACAAGACTCGATATGTTTGAGGATTCCATGGAGCGTCTGAAAGACATTATTCCAAAGATTAAAAATAGTCATTTTGATGGAATTTTAATTAGTATTACGAATCCGGCAGATGTTGTTGGAGAATGTTTAAGAAAAGAACTTGGAATGGATCGTTTTCGTTGTTTCAGTACTGGAACAAGTCTTGATACTCTTCGAATGAAACGTATCTTAGAAGAAAAAACTGGTTATAGCCGTAATTCTATTCAGGCATTTTGTATGGGAGAGCATGGAGATTCCCAGATGGTTCCGCTTTCTCAAGTTCGTTTTGGGGCAAAAAGTCTTGATCAACTGAAAAAAGAGCAGCCAAAACTTTCCGAAGAACTTACGTTGGAAGAATTACAACAGGCAGTCAGAGATGCGGGTATGACGGTTATTGAGGGAAAAGGAAGTACAGAATTTGGGATTGGAATTGCTTTTAGTGAAATTGTCAATAGCATTTTTCATGATGAAAAGAAAATTTGGCCATTATCTGTTCACCTAAATGGGGAATATGGACAAAAAGAAGTTGCAGTAGGTGTTCCAACGGTCATTGGACGTAATGGAATAGAAGAAATTGTAGAAATTTCACTTGATGAACGGGAACAAGAAGAGTTTATGCATTCTTGTGAAGTGATTCGTGGATATTTGAATAAGGCAGAAAAAATGCTTTCTTAAAAAAGAAGGGAAATTTTATTTCCCTTCTTTTTTACATGATCAGATTTCGAATCATATCAATCCGCTGTTGTTCTTCGGGCGTCATTCCTTCTTTTAGAGCATCGATGATGATAGAAGTTTCTGTATTGGTAAAGGAAAGACCAAGTTCAGAAAGTCGGCTTGATGTGGCCATTAGATCTGGAAGAACACTCTCCAAAGATTTTCCTTGGCATTGTGAGACAAGTAGTTCCATAATTTCAAGCTTCTTTTGGTCGATTGTTTTTAAAGCAGGATGATTTTTCCAGTTTTGATTCATAGAGACTCCTTTATTTATTTAAGATCTGATTTAGCTGATTTAAAAAATCATGATTTGGCGTGTCTGATACAGAAGATGTTTTTGGATTTTTATTTTGTTGCATCAAAAGAGGCATAAGTTTTGTAAGCATATCATTATTTTCTGTTGCTTTAGAAACAGAAGAGGCAAGAGAAGGGTTTGATTGAATCAAAGACTGATATGTTTGGTAAAAACGCATCATTTGCATCATTTGAAGAAGCTGATTGATTTGGGCAGCGGTTTCTTTTGGCGCACGAAGTTTCATGGCGTTTAAAAGAAGTTCAAGAGAGGCATGATCTTCATCAAGGCCACAAGCGGACAGAGTTTCCTGTTGATCAAATTGTTGCATGATTTTTATAAGTTCTGTAAATTTAATATAAACAGCGGCCGTTTTTTTTAGTGATGCAGGTAAATAAGGAAGGGCATCTTCCAGCATATTTGAAGAATCATCTCGAAAAAAATGATCCCAATTTTCCTTTTTTTGTTCCAATTTCGTCACAACCTTCATGTTTCTTCTCATATCCTATAGTATTAAGAGGTGGAGTAAATTATGAGTGAAATTTTTGTAGAAGAAGAAAATACAGTTTACGAAGTAGACAGTGAATGTCTCAAAGAAAAGGAAAAACAAAAGAAAACAGAAAAAAGAGAAGAAAAATCAAAATCATACAAAAGTCAGGGAATGCAAAAAAAAGGAAATCAAAATTTCTTTTGGATCATTATCTTATGTTTGCTTTGTACAAAATAAGAAACCGGGGCAATTGCCCCGGTTTGCATTAATTTTAGAAAAAGGATTCTAGCATCCGCATCCACATCCGCCATTATTACCGAATCCATTTCCACAGCAGCATAGAAGAATAATGATCCAGATGATATTATCACATCCGTTATCTCCTCCAAATCCAAATCCGTCTCCACAGCCGTTGCAGCAGCAAAGTAAGATTAGAAGAAGAAGGCATCCATTTCCTCCACATCCTGAATTGCAGGAATTTCCGCAGCCAGTTGCAGCTAAATCACTCATGTTAAATCCTCCTAGATTTGATTACAGTTTATACTATTCGAAAAGTCATAAGATGTGAAACAATTGCAAAGATTCCACAAAGATCGAAAGATTTGTGGTATAATGCAAAGATACAAAAAGAAAAAGGAGATAATGATGATGAAAAATCCGGAGTATCGAAAGATTTTTCAAAAAAAAGAAAAACATCCTGGAATGGTTCATTGTATGACCAATTATGTGACGGTTAATGATGTAGCAAATATCATTCTTGCCTGTGGTGCATCTCCGATTATGGCAGATGATCCAAAGGAAGTACAGGAAATTACAGCGCTGACAACAGATCTTGTTTTGAATATGGGAACTTTAAATGAACGAAAGCTAGAGGCAATGCTTCTTGCGGGAAAAAAAGCAAATGAACTGGGACATCCGGTGATTTTAGATCCAGTAGGAGTTGGAGCATCTTCCTTTCGAAAAGAAGCAGTAAAAAAACTGTTTGAAGAAATTGATTTTTCTGTGATTCGCGGGAATCTTTCAGAAATTAAGGCTATTTTTCAGGGGAATGCAGCGGAAATGGGAGTAGATGCGGCATCTTCTGACTGTGTAACGAGAGAAAATTTACAAGAGATGATTGAATTGGCAAAAAGTGCTGCAAAAAAAGCAAAATGTGTCATTGTGATTACAGGAGAGATTGATCTTGTGGCTTATGAAGATAGAGCATGTATTATTTATAATGGAAGCCCAATGATGGCAAGAATCACAGGATCTGGTTGTATGCTGGATGGAGTGATCGCATCCTTTGTTGCCTCAAATCAGGAAAATTTATGGGAAGCAGCTTCTTTGGCAGTGATCTCCATGGGAATTTGCGGAGAAATCGCACAACAAAAATGCAGTGGAACGGGATCTTTCCGGATGCATCTGATGGATGCAATGAGTACACTTACAATAGAAGAAATAGAAAGGAAGTTAAACATTGAAAGTAAAATCTGAACAAATGACTGTTTACGCGGTAACAGATAGAGCGTGGACAGGAGAGAAAAGTCTGATGGAACAAGTAAAAGAAGCATTGGAGGGAGGAATTACTTTTTTGCAGCTTCGAGAAAAAAAATTGTCAAAAGAGGCGTTTTTACAAGAAGCTAAAGAAATGAAACAGTTGGCAGAAAAGTATAAGGTTCCGTTTGTAATCAATGATAATATTGAAATCGCACAGAAATCTGGAGCAGATGGAGTCCATGTTGGGCAGGATGATATGCCGGTAGAAGAAGTTCGAAAAATTCTTGGAGAAGATAAAATCATCGGGGTTTCTGCTCATAATGTGGAGGAGGCATTGAAAGCACAAAAAGGTGGTGCAGATTATCTTGGAGTTGGAGCTGTTTGTCAAACAGCAACCAAAAGTGATGCATCGGTTGTTTCCATGGAAGAAATGAAAAAAATTTGTGAGAGTGTATCGATACCGGTTGTTGCGATTGGTGGGATCCATAAAGATAATCTTTCGATGCTAGAAAATACAGGAGTTGACGGGATTGCTGTTGTATCTGCTATTTTTGCAGCAAAAGATATTAAAGAAGCAGCAAGAGAACTTTTTGCAAAAGTTTCTAAAATCAAAGAAAAATAAGTTGAATTATTTTTTTTGAGTGTTATACTAGATACCGGCAGAATTTCAGAAAAAAGCTGGATTCTTAAAGGGAAAGGATAAAATCAAAAGAAAAATTAGGAGGATTACCAATGATTTATTTAATCACGGGAGAAACGTTTCCGGTTATGGCATTTCTTGGTGTCATTGTTGCATTTGCACTTACATGTACGCTGACATCCGGACTGAACCAGTTTCTTCCAAGAGATATGGGGCGTGCATTTGCCCATGATGGAAAACTATCTGCAGGGAAACCAAGAGGAGCTGGAATTATTTTCATTGCTTCTTTTACTGTTGCAGCATTGATTTTTGGACAGATGTCTCTGGAGATATTTATCTATTTGGTTCTTGTATTTATTGAAATGATTACGGGATATATGGATGATGCAGCAGATGAACCTTGGGGAGAATATAAAAAGGGAATTCTTGATTTCCTTGTAGCAGCTGTTGTTGCACTGAACTTTATACATTTCAATTCAACCAAGGTTAGTCTTGCAACGATCGGGGTTCACTTTGAAATTCCAAAAGTATTATTCTTTATTTTGACGATCATTCTTGTATGGGCAGCGATTAATGTAACAAACTGTTCCGATGGAGTCGATGGTCTTTCTGGTACTTTGACAATTATTACTTTAGTTACAATCTATGTCATCGATCAGCTAAAGAAGGCGGATATGGATTTTGCTTATATCATTTTATTATTTGTTGTATGTATTCTTGGATATCTTTGGTATAATGCAGCACCAAGTAAGTTAATGATGGGAGATGCAGGATCTCGTGCTATGGGAATTTTTATTAGTATTGCAGTGTTAAAAACAGGAAGTCCATTCTTATTTTTACTAGTAGCAGCTGTTTTAATCGTGGATGGAGGACTTGGACTTGTAAAAGTTTCTCTGCTTCGATTCCTGAAAATACATATTTTCAAAAATACTACAATGCCGCTTCACGATCATGTCCGTAAAAATGAAAAATTTAAATGGTCAAACACACAGACAGTTTTTCGTTTTGCCATTATTCAGATTGTCATATCAATCGCGACAATTTATTTGATTTTGATTTAAAAAATATATAAAAAATTCGCGGGGAAACTATCCTAATATTCTAATTCAGAATGGCTCCCCGGTCTTTTTTTCTTCCATTGTATGACGGATTATGGTATAATTACTAGAAAAAATGTATTGCAGGAGGAGAAAAGACATGATTCATTTGTTTTCAGAAGGCGCATATCTTGTAAATGGAACAACTCTGGTAAAAGAATCAGAAAAAGAAAAATTAAAACAACTAACAGGATCTGTTCCGTCGAAAGAAGAGGCAGCTAAAAATACGATTGCTTATGGTATCTTAAAAGAACATAATATATCCGGGAACATGCAGAAGCTTCAGATTAAGTTTGATAAACTGACTTCTCATGACATCACTTTTGTAGGAATTATCCAAACGGCCAGAGCTTCAGGAATTGAAAAATTCCCTGTGCCATATGTATTAACAAACTGTCATAACAGTCTTTGTGCAGTTGGCGGTACAATTAATGAAGATGATCATATGTTTGGACTGACTGCTGCAAAGAGATATGGCGGAATGTATGTGCCACCTCATCAGGCGGTTATTCATCAGTTTGCAAGGGAAATGCTTGCAGGCGGAGGAAAAATGATCCTTGGATCAGATAGCCATACTCGTTATGGAGCATTAGGAACAATGGCAATGGGTGAAGGTGGACCGGAACTTGTAAAACAGTTATTAAATCGTACTTATGATATTAATATGCCTGGAGTGATTGGAATCTATCTGAAAGGAAAACCGGTAAAAGGTGTTGGGCCTCAGGATGTTGCGTTGGCAATTATCGGAGCAGTTTTTGAAAAAGGCTATGTTAATAATAAAGTAATGGAATTTGTAGGACCTGGTGTCTCTTCTTTAAGCGCAGATTTTAGAATCGGTGTGGATGTTATGACGACAGAGACGACCTGTTTGTCATCTATCTGGAGAACGGATGATACGATCAAGGAATTTTATGAAATTCATGGAAGAAAGCAGGATTATAAGGAATTAAATCCTGGAGCTGTTACATACTATGATGGAATCGTGGAAGTCGATCTTGATAAGGTAAAACCAATGATTGCAATGCCATTCCATCCAAGTAATACGTATACAATTGAAGAAGTAAATGCAAATCTTTCTGATATTCTTGCAGATGTAGAAAAATGTGCACAGGTAAGTCTTGATGGTGCGGTAGAATATTCTCTGCAGGATAAGATCCGAGATGGAAGACTTTATGTTGATCAGGGAATCATCGCAGGATGTGCAGGAGGTGGATATGAAAATATCTGCGCCGCAGCAAATATTCTGAAAGGAACAAGTATTGGTTCTGATGAATTTACGTTAAGTGTTTACCCGGCAAGTACACCAATTTTTATGGAACTTGTGAAGAATGGAGCAGTTGCAGATCTGATGCAGACAGGTGCAATCGTTAAAACTGCATTTTGCGGACCTTGCTTTGGTGCAGGAGATACACCGGCAAATAATGCCTTTAGTATTCGCCATTCGACAAGAAACTTCCCGAACCGTGAAGGATCAAAACTTCAGAGTGGACAGATTGCTTCTGTCGCTTTGATGGACGCGCGTTCTATTGCGGCAACTGCTGCGAATAAAGGATATTTAACACCAGCAACGGATGTGGAAGCCAGTGACTTCATTCCAAAATATCATTTTGATAAAGGAATTTATGAAAATCGTGTCTTTGACAGCAAAGGAATTGCAGATCCATCTGTAGAAATTCAGTTTGGACCAAACATCAAAGACTGGCCGGAAATGTCAGCACTTCCAGAAAATATGCTTTTAAAGGTTGTATCAGAAATTCATGATCCGGTAACAACAACGGATGAATTGATTCCTTCTGGAGAGACATCTTCTTATCGTTCTAATCCGTTAGGACTTGCAGAATTTGCATTGTCAAGAAAGGATCCTGCTTATGTGGGTCTTGCAAAAGAAGTGCAGAAAGCGCAGAGAGCGATTGAATCAGGAGAAGAACCACAGGAAGCATTCCCAGAAGTAAAAGAAATTCTGGAGGAAGTACAGAAGAAGTATCCAGGTGTAGCAAACGATAATCTTGGAATTGGAAGTACAATTTTTGCAGTAAAACCTGGAGATGGTTCTGCACGTGAACAGGCTGCATCTTGTCAGAAAGTATTAGGCGGATGGGCTAATATTGCAAACGAATATGCAACAAAGAGATATCGTTCGAATCTGATTAACTGGGGAATGGTTCCATTTATCATCGATAAAGGAGAACTTCCGTTTGAAAATAAAGATTATATCTTTGTGCCACAGATAAAAAAGGCTATTGAAGATAAACTTTCTGAAATTCCAGCTTATGTTGTAAACAAGGGAATGAAAGAAATTACATTAAAACTCGGTGAACTCACCGATGATGAGAGAGAGATTATCCTGAAAGGATGTCTGATTAATTATTATAGAGGTTAAGGAGTAATTACAAATGACAGGTACATTTTGGGCAATTATGCCACCAGTAATCGCCATTATATTGGCATTAATCACAAAAGAAGTTTATTTATCATTGATGGTAGGGATTGCTGCAGGTGCCCTGATGTTTAACAGTTTTCATCCAATCAAAGCAATGGATACGATTTTTACGATTATGTCGCAAAAAATCGGAGATAATTGTGATATTTTGATATTTCTTGTCCTTTTAGGAATCCTGGTAGCCCTGATTACAAAATCAGGGGCTTCCAGGGCCTATGGAAAATGGGCATCCAGAGCAATAAAAACAAAAAGGCAGGCATTATTTGCTACGGTATGCCTTGGTGTTGTTATTTTTGTAGATGACTATTTTAATTGCCTGACAGTTGGAACGGTTATGAGGCCGGTGACAGATAAATATAAAATTACAAGAGCAAAGCTTGCCTATGTTATTGATGCGACGGCAGCTCCAGTATGCATCATCGCACCGATTTCAAGTTGGGCAGCAGCTGTTGGATCTTCTTTACCAGAAGGGTCACATATTGATGGATTTTCTCTATTTTTGAAAGCTATTCCATTCAATTTTTATGCGTTAATGACATTGATTTTTCTTATATTTTTAATCATCGTTGATACTGATTTTTCAAAAATGAAAAAATATGAAGAAACACATGAAAAAGAAGAACTGCAGATTGATAAAGAAGATGAAGTTCCAATTGTTGGACACGGAAAAGTGATCGATTTGATTTTGCCAATTTTGTTTTTGATCGGTTCTTGTATTACATTTATGCTTTATACAGGAGGAGCATTCCGTGGAGTTTCACTTGTAAAAGCATTTGCGAATTGTTCCAGCGCAAGAAGTCTTGTCCTTGGATCTTTTCTCACATTGATTTTTACATTTCTTTTATATATTCCAAGAAAAGTCATTGCATTTGTTGATTTTTGCGGAAGTTTTGTGCAGGGATTTAAGGCAATGACCTCTGCAATTATGATTTTATGTTTAGCATGGTCTCTTTCTGGAATTTGTAGTGAACAATATTTAAATATTCAAGGATTTGTAAAAACAGCCATTGGGGGAAGCACAATGGCAGTAGCAATTATGCCGGTTGTATTTTTCCTGGTTGCTCTTGGACTTGCTTTTGCAACAGGAACTTCGTGGGGAACTTTTGGAATTTTGATTCCAATTTCAGTAACCATTCTTGGAGGAAATTTGATGATGATGACTGTGTGTGTTGGTTCTATTCTTGCAGGAGCTGTTTGTGGAGATCATATTTCACCGATTTCAGATACGACCATTCTTTCTTCTGCAGGAGCACAGTGTAAGCATATTGATCATGTATCTACACAGATGCCTTATGCTTTCCTTGTTGCGGGATGTGCAATCGTTGGCTATATTGTAGCAGGAGTGACATTTAATGGATATATTGGTTTTGGGTTCGCGATTGCAGCTTTGATCGGATGTATGGCAGTGATTGTGGCAAAGACAAAGCGAGGATAAAAGCGAATGAAAGAAGTATTTGCGTCCAGTCAGGCTCAGGAAGCTATGGATGAAATTAAAAAAGTCATGGTAGGAAAGGATCGCGTTATAAGACAAATGATGACAGCAATTCTTGCCGGTGGACATATTTTGATTGAAGATATTCCAGGAGTCGGCAAGACAACACTTGCCCTTGCCTTCTCAAAGGTTTTAGATCTTCAGTATAAGAGAATTCAGTTTACGCCGGATGTTATGCCATCTGATATCGTTGGTTTTTCTGTTTATCAGCCAGATACAGGAGAATTTCAGTTTCAGGAAGGTGCGGCGATGACCAATCTTTTGTTAGCAGATGAAATTAATCGTACATCGCCAAAAACACAGGCAGCGCTTCTAGAAGCAATGGAAGAAGGAAAAATTACAACGGATGGAAAAACAAGAATGCTTCCGGATCCTTATGTGGTTATTGCCACGCAAAATCCTATGGGATCGATTGGAACACAGTCTCTTCCGGAATCACAGCTGGATCGTTTTATGATTTGTACATCCATTGGATATCCAGATCAGGAAAGTGAAGTTGCCATGCTAAAACAACAGCAAGTGAATCTTTCCATTGATCAGATTGAAGAAAAGGTAACGATGGAAGAATTGAGATTGATGCGGAGAGAAGTGGCATTGGTCTATGTACATGATGATGTATTAAATTACATCGTATCGATTGCTAATGCAACGAGAAAGTCTAGATTTCTTGCGTTTGGAATCAGCCCGAGAGGAACAATTGCCATGCTTCAGATGGCAAAAGCAAATGCTTATCTTTGTGATAGAGACTATGTCGTGCCGGGAGATCTTAAAGATATTTTTTATGTGACTGCAGGGCACAGAGTTTTATTAAGTAAAGAAGCAAAAATTCAAAAGAAAGCAGCAGAAGAAATCTTAAAAGAAATTTTAGAGGCGACTCCTTTGCCAAAAGGAAACCGATGAGGTTATTTTATGTATCTTTTTACGATATTGTTTGCAATTTTTTATTGGATAATATATGGGAATTGGATTGGGGGATGTCTTGTGACATCCCTGTTTCTAGTTCTCTTTTTTTCTATTTATTTTTCAAAAAAAGATGGGAATGTTATGAAATTTTCTTTTAAAGAAGGAACACAGATTTTTGTAGAAGGCGAGAAGGCAGAGTTTTTTGGAAATTTTTCAGGGAAAACGTTTTATAACCAAAGGGAGGCAGAACTTGTTTATTTTGTAAAGGCAGGGCTTCGCAAAAAAAAGAAACGGTGTAGTGTAAAATTTTTTGTTGGAAGCAAGGCATCTGAGGAAATTTCTTTAAAACTTGGAGTGCTTGCTTGTGATTTTTATGAAATTGAATTTAAAACATTAAAATGGAAAGATGTGACGGGAGTTTATACAGCTAAGGTTGAATTAAATGCATGTGGCTCTATCCTCGTTCTTCCTAAACGTTATCCATTGGAATTTATGGAAGAAAAATTGAAAAAAAGAACACAAGGATTTTTTTCGGACTATGATGGAATTCGATCTTACCGACCGGGAGATAGACTTTCGAATATTCATTGGAAAATTTTCGCTGGGAAAAGAGAACTATATGTAAGAGAGTACGAGGAAGAAAAGAAAACACCACAAAAGATCGCTTTAACGCTTCATGGTGTTTCTCCTAAACGATATTCAGATTATTTTTCGATATTTTATTCTCTTTCGGCCTTTTTTATAGAACATGGTATTTCACAGGAAATTTATTTTGGAAATCGCAGCTATTTTCTTGAGTCAATGGAACAATATGAAGAGCTGTTTTATTTTATTTTCCGAGAGTCATTAGAACATGTCCCGGAACTTGGAAAGCGGAAGGTAATCTGGATTCATCTGGATTCGAAATACAAGACAGCAGAAGATGCATTGTATGATATGGAGTTATAATGGAAGAAACAACAAGAAAAAAAATACAAAACACGATGCTTGCCCTAGTTTTTGCTACGATGATTTATAGTGTCTTTGCAGGATTTTATATTCAATCCTATGATTGGATGTTTGTGATGGCCGGAGGAATTATTTTATGGCTGTATTGTGCATTTATGGAGCGTACAAAATGGACCATTTTTCTCTCAATTCCAATATTTATTGTATTTGGAATTATAAAAAGAGTAGCATTCATCAATGGATTTTATACGATCAGTAATAAAATGATTGACATGCTAAATCAAAATACAGGGCTTGGGTTTTATTATTATGTTCCGGTTCGTTTGGAACAAAGCAGGATGGATTGTTTTCTTGCCGGTTGTTTTATCCTTTTATGTGCTTGTTTTTTGATCGCATTATTTCGAAATCATCTGTTATTTTTGTTTTTATTTACTGGAATATTGGAAAGTTTTTTAGCATTGATTGTTCCGTATAGCATTACATCGCCTTTTTTCTTTTTCCTTGGTATTTGGTTTGCATGTTATTCTTTTAAAAAACAGCGGTATTATTTTGGAGGGATATTCTTTGTGATTTTTGCAGTTGCATCTAGTGCATTGTTTTTATATGATCAATCAGCTTTACAGCATGTAACCGAGTGTAAGAAAAATGCATGGATTGTTATGAAAAAACTGATGCAGGGAAAAGAAAATAATACTTCTGGTGTTGGTGGAATTGGAAATGGGGAGATTGGAAAGATCAATGTTTTATCGTTAACAGGAAAACACTTATTTTCTATTACGACAGAAAGTAAAAAAACACTTTATTTAAGAGAATATATTAGCAGTGATTATCGTAATGGAAGATGGGAAAATACACAAAAGGAAACAAACTTATGTAAAGGAGAAGTGTCTGCAGCACTTCCGTTTGCTTTTTCAGAACTTGGATTTCAGAAAAAAAACTTTAGTCGCCAGAGAGAAGTAATCATTGAGTATCCACAGAAAAAGGATACATATGGATATCTTCCGGTTCCTTATTTTGCAGATTTGAATAATATAGCAGGGATCGTATCTGGAGATGGTTCTGTAGTTTTGGAAAAGGGACGTTTGGAGTATCGGGTTCAGTATTATGAAGTAAAAAATTTACAACGTTTATTAAAAGCTAACGGAAAGATCAAACAAAAAGTGAAAAAAAGCATCGAAGAAGGAAGTCCAAAAGATTATTATTTAAAGGCGATGAAAGAATATAACACTTATGTAAAAGAACATAATCTTTTTATCCCTAAAAATATTCAGAAAGAATTAGAAAAAGAAATCCAAACGAGTTTGAATGGAAAAACGCTGGAACAAAAAATTGACTGGGTGAAAAAATACATAAAAACACATTATCATTATACATATCAACCTGGAGGAACTCCAAAAGGGATGGATCCAATTTTATATTTTTATGGGAAAAGTAAAAAGGGATTTTGTACGCAATACGCTTCTTTAACCGTTATGATGCTTCGCATGGCAGGAGTTCCAGCAAGGTATGTAGAAGGATATAAAATTTCTGAAAATGAATTTCAAGGGACACGGGCAGATGTTACGGATTATAATGTACATGCCTGGGCAGAAATTTATTTAGAAAATACAGGGTGGATACCAATAGATACCACAGGGAATGATACAGGAAAAAAATTTTATCATAAGATTCAGAAGAGAAATCAAAGAAAAGAAGTTTTAAGTCGTAAAAAACAAATTGTAATAAATGTAAAGAAATTTGTAACAATTATGTTGATACTTTTTCTCGGTTTTTCTATTTGGATTTTTACGAAAATGTTACAAAAAAAACAACAATGGAAAAGAATGTCTAATCGGGAAAAAATTTTGTGGTATGCACAAAAAATTGAGAAACAGCTTCAAAAAAACCATGAAAATGTGGGATCTGTGGAAATTTTTGTGTCAAAAGTCATTGATAAAGCGAGGTATAGCCCACATGAAATGACAAAACAAGAGGTTTTTGCAGTAAAAAGATATCTTGATTTATTAAAGAAAAAATCTTAAATGTTACGAAAATATTACATAAAGTGAAAAAATCTTAAAAAACTCTTGACAATTGTTTCTGTTTCATGTAGTATATGAATTGTTGAAAGCAACAAATGAAATAAAAAAGACAGAATTAAAGATGAAATATAAAAGAAATAATTATTAGGGAGATAAGAATGAAACGTTTATTAGCAAAAACATTAGTAGTATTTACACTGGCAGTTAGCGCTTTAACATTTACCGTACATAATAAAGAAAAAGAGGCACAGGCAGCAACCACAGGAGAACAGGTTGTAAGTTATGCAAAACAGTTTGTTGGAAATAAATATAAATGGGGTGGAACAAGCCTTACAAATGGAACAGATTGTTCTGGATTCACAATGTCAGTTTACAGAAAGTTTGGGAAAAGCATTCCTCATTCTTCAAGCGGACAGAGAAGTGTTGGAACAAGAGTAAACGGTTTAAAAAATGCAAAAGCCGGAGACCTGATTTGTTATGATGGACATGTAGCTTTATACATGGGTGGAAATAAGATTGTACATGCAAGTAACTCAGCACCTTATCCAAAAGGTGGAATTAAAATTTCTAACAATGCAGGATACAGAAAAATTGTAGCGATCAGAAGACTTGTAAAATAAGAAATTCATGAAATCACAGGATATTCCGAATGCGGAATATCCTGTTTTTTTGTTTGACAGGGTTAAGAAAAACATATTATAATTAATGGAATCGTTTGATAATAAAAATAATTGCCAAACGGGTAGTGAAGTTTAGTTTGAAAGGAAGAAGATTATGATCATAGCTCCAAAAGTAAAAGATTTTTTATGCTTAACAGCTCATCCGGAGGGATGTAAAAAGAATGTATCCAATCAGATTGCATATGTTCGCTCTAAAGGAGAAATCCCAGGACAGGCAAAAAAAGTATTAGTGATTGGATGTTCTACCGGATATGGATTGGCTTCCAGAATTGTGGCTGCGTTTGGCTGTCATGCAGATACGATTGGAATTATGTTTGAAAAGCCGGCAAAAGGGAAAAGAACTGCAACACCAGGGTGGTATAATACAGCTGCGTTTGAGAAATTTGCAAAAGAAGAAAATCTTTATGCAAAGACAATTAATGGAGATGCTTTTTCTCAGGAAGTAAAAGACCAGACAATTGAAATGATTCGCAAAGATTTTGGAAAAGTGGATTTGGTGATATATAGTCTGGCAGCTCCAAGAAGAACGGCACCCGATGAGGTAACTTATCGTTCGGTCCTTAAAACAACAGGAGAAGAGTTTACAAACAAGAATCTTAACCTAAAAGATAATACCGTAGGAACAAAGACAATCCCTGCAGCAACGAAAGAAGAAATTCATGATACTGTAAAGGTTATGGGTGGAGAAGACTGGAAATTATGGATGGAAGCGTTAAGTAAAGCTGATGTTTTGGAAGAAAATACAGTGACAGTTGCGTATTCTTATATTGGATCAGAACTTACATATCCGATCTATTTTGAAGGAACGATAGGTGCAGCCAAGAAAGATCTTCATAAGACAGCACAGGAAATTACAGAGGAAATGAAAGAAAAAGGAGTGCACGCTTATATTTCTGTGAACAAAGGGCTGGTAACACAGGCAAGTGCTGCAATTCCGATTGTGCCTTTATATATGGCAATTCTTTATAAAGTGATGAAAGAAAAGAAGGTACATGAAGGGTGTATTGAGCAGATTGATCGACTGTTTTTACAAAAACAGCTTTTGGATCAACCAGAGGTTGATGAACATGGATGGATTCGTTTAGATGATTTAGAATTATCCAAAGATGTACAGACAGAAGTAAAAAGACGTTGGGAATTGGTAGATACGGATAATATCAAAGAGCTTGGTGATATTGAAGGTTATTGGGAAGATTTTTATCACATGTTCGGATTCGGTGAAGAAGGTGTTGATTATGAGGCGGATGTGGATCCAGTCGTATCGATTTCTAGTATGGAAGGGTAACATTTGATGTCACAGCAGATTGTAATTACAAAAGTGAAAGAGCATATGGTCAGTGCCTGGATGCAAAATGCAACAATAGTAGAGTTTGTATGCAATCGTATAGACAGGGAAGATGCAGTTGGAAATATTTATCTTGGCATTGTAAAAAATATTGTGAAAAATATTAATGGTGCCTTTGTGGAATTTCAGAAGGGGGTCATTGGATTTCTTCCGATACGGAAAAAGAATCTTGTCATTGGACAGGAAATTATTGTTCAGGTAAAAAAAGAGGCAACAAGAGAAAAGAAGGCGATGTTAACCCAACAGATTGAGTTGACGGGAAAGTATCTTGTTTTGACGAGTGATAAAACTTCGATTGGAATTTCTAATAAAATTCAACAAAAAGAACAGCGTCAAGAATTGAAAAGTCTTACACAACCGCTTATAACACAAAATTATGGATTTATTTTAAGAACAAGTGCCGCTACAGCAAAAAAAGAGGATGTTGTTGCAGAGGCAAAGATGCTTGCAGAAAAATATGAGCAAATTTTAAAAAAAGGTGCGTATCGAACACCTCTTCAGATGCTTGGAACAAACCAGGATTTAAAAAAAATACTTTCTTTTGGACTTGATGCTAAGCAGGTAGAAAAAGTTATTACGGATCAGGAAGAGGTTGCACATGAATTTGAAATGGATGGTTATTTTGTGGAACGTTTGTCTGAACAAGCAGGAGACATTGATCGCCGTTACCGAGTCCTACACTATTTGAAAGAGGCTCTTAGCAAAAAGGTATGGATGAAATCCGGAGGATTTTTATATGTGGAGCAGACAGAGGCTATGGCTGTAATTGATGTAAATACGGGAAAATCAATCGGGAAAGAGAAAAAAGAAACTCATATTCGAAAAACAAATTTCGAAGCTGCCAGAGAGATTGCACGACAAATTCGACTTCGAAATTTATCAGGAATTATTCTTGTAGATTTTATTGATATGACATCAAAGGAAGATCAGGAAATGCTTCTTCAGGAAATGCAGCAATATTTAAATAAAGATTCGAAAAAAGCGGTTGCAGTGGATATTACGAAATTAGGATTAATGGAAATTACACGAAAAAGAGAAAGAAATCCAATAAATTGTCAAATAAGCCTTGACAATTTATAAAACAACTGTTATTATATCATAGTATGCCGCACAGCGAGGTATAAGTATGAAAAATCACCAAAGCTGGCGAGATTGATAATAGGAGGTGCCGTAATGTACGCAATTATCGCAACAGGTGGAAAACAGTATAAAGTAAGCGAAGGCGACGTAATCAAAGTTGAAAAACTTGACGCTGAAGTAGGAGCTAAAGTAACATTTGATGATGTACTTTTAGTTGGTGGAGATACTGTGAAAGTTGGAACACCTACCGTTGATGGTGCGAAAGTTGAAGCTTCAGTTGTAAGCGAAGGAAAAGCAAAAAAAGTTATCGTTTACAAATATAAGAGAAAAACTGGATACCATAAGAAAAACGGACATAGACAGTTATTTACACAGGTTAAAATCGATAGTATCGTTGGATAATATTCGGAGATAGAGTTATGACAAAGATAACGTTCTATCAAAGGGAAGACGGGTCCTTTCAGGGATTTGATTCCAGTGACCATGCAGGATATGCGGAAGAAGGACAGGATATTGTCTGTTCTGCAGTATCTGCATTGGTAATCAATTTCGTGAATTCTCTGGAAGAGTTTACTGATGATCACTATCAGGTAGATGTTGACCAGCAGAATGCGAAAATCAACGTGATATTTACGGAAGAACTTTCCAATGAGGGAAGTTTGTTATTGAAATCACTGATCCTTGGTCTTACAAGTATTGAGGAAGATCATGGACAGTATCTAGATGTAATTTTTGAGGAGGTGTAACAAAATGATGAAAATGAACCTTCAATTTTTCGCTCATAAAAAAGGAATGGGTTCTACAAAGAACGGTAGAGATTCTGAATCCAAGAGATTAGGTGCGAAGAGAGCTGATGGACAGTTTGTAAAAGCTGGAAACATTCTTTACAGACAGCGCGGAACAAAGATTCATCCAGGCGTTAACGTAGGACGCGGAGGAGACGATACATTGTTTGCATTAGTAGACGGTATTGTACGTTTCGAAAGAAAAGGTAGAGATAAGAAACAGTGTTCTGTACATCCAGTTGCATAAGCAGCAGATTATAGATACAGAAGGCAACAGCAATTACGGCTTCAAATACATATTTGAGGCCGTTTTTTTCAAATTATGGAAAGGAAAGACCATGTTTGCAGATAGAGCCAATATTATAATCAGATCCGGAAAAGGCGGTGACGGACATGTCAGCTTTCGCCGGGAACTTTATGTGCCAAACGGTGGCCCGGATGGCGGTGACGGAGGACGCGGAGGAGACGTGATCTTTGTTGTAGATGAAGGAATTAATACGCTGACAGACTACCGACATAGAAGAAAATTCAAAGCCGGAGACGGACAGGAAGGCGGAAGAAGAAGATGTCATGGTGCAGATGGTGCAGACATTGTTTTAAAAGTTCCGCCAGGAACGATTGTAAAAGAAAAAGAATCAGGAAAAGTTATTCTTGATATGTCAAATAAAAAAGAACCAGTCGTCTTACTAAAAGGAGGACGCGGTGGAAAAGGAAATCAACATTATGCCACACCAACGATGCAGGCACCAAAATATGCACAGCCCGGTGGAAAGGCACAGGAAATTGAAATAACATTAGAATTAAAAGTGATTGCCGATGTTGGACTTGTTGGATTTCCAAACGTTGGTAAGTCAACCTTTTTATCAAGGGTAACCAACGCAAGACCTAAAATTGCAAATTATCATTTTACAACATTGAATCCAAATCTCGGTGTTGTGGATATGGGAAGTCATAAAGGATTTGTTATTGCAGATATTCCAGGAATTATTGAAGGGGCATCAGAGGGAATTGGACTTGGATTTGAATTCCTGCGCCATATCGAACGTACCAAAGTTATGATTCATATGGTAGATGGGGCATCCGTGGAAGGAAGAGATCCAATTCAGGATATTTATGCAATTACAGATGAATTGAAAAAATATAATAAAGATATTCTAGAACGCCCACAGGTGATTGCTGCCAATAAAATGGATGCAATGACACCGGAAGATAAAGAAACAGTGATTGAACTTTTAAGAGAAGAATTTGAACCAAAAGGAATCAAGGTATTTCCGATCTCTGCAGTCAGCGGGGAAGGTGTTGATAAACTTTTATGGTATGTACAGGGGATGCTGGATGAACTTCCAGAAGGCGCAACAGAATTTGAACAAGAATATGAACTAAACTTTGAGGAAGAAGAAGGCGGTTATACAATCGAGCACCCAGAAGAAGGTGTCTATACCGTAGAAGGACCAAAAATTGAGAGAATGCTTGGATATACGAATTTGGAATCTGAAAAAGGTTTTGATTTCTTCCAGAAGTTTATGAAAGAAAATGGCATTATTGAACAGTTAAAGGCCAAAGGTATTGAAGAAGGGGATACAGTGCGTCTGTATAGCCTGGAATTTGATTTTTATGAATAAAAATAAGGGAGAGAACAGATGACAAGCAAACAAAGAGCATATTTAAAAAGTTTGGCGATGAAGATTGACCCGATCTTTAATATCGGAAAAGGAAGTCTTTCTCCAGAGCTGATCGCAGGAGTCAGAGATGCTTTGGAAGCCAGAGAGCTGATCAAAGTAGGAGTTTTGCAAAACTGTATGGATGATCCAAAACAGTTGGCAGAAGTACTGGCAGAAAGAACAAGATCACAGGTTGTACAGGTGATTGGCAAAAAAATTGTATTATATAAGGAATCAAAAAATCATAAAAGAATTGAACTTCCAAAAGTAAAGAAATAATCTTTGGAGAAAAAAATGAAAAAGATAGGAATTCTTGGGGGCACATTTAACCCGATTCATTTTGGACATTTGATTCTTGGACAATCTGCAAAAGAGGAATTTGGTTTGGATAAAATTCTTGTTATGCCAAATAAGAATCCAATGTACAAAACAATCAGTGGCGGAGTTACCGAGCAAAATAGAATTGATATGATTAAGCTAGCCATCCGTGATTTTCCGTATTTTGAATTCAGCGATATGGAACTTCGAAGGGAAGGTGCGACCTATACCGTAGATACATTAAGAGAATTAAAAAGGAAAAACAAAGAAGATCAGTATTATTTTATTATGGGTGCGGATTCTCTGTATCAGATTGAAACATGGAAAGATCCGGATAAAATTTTATCAATGGTCAATGTACTTGTGGCAACAAGAAATGATTCTAGAAGTGCACTTGATGCACAGATCGAGTATCTGGAAGAAAAATATCATGGAAAAATTTTTCATCTGAGCAGCCCAAGTATTGAAATATCGTCTAATGAAATTCGGAAAAAAAATATTTCAGGGCAAAGCATTCACTTTTTCCTTCCGGAAGCAGTCATTGATTATATAGAAAGAAATGGTTTATATGAACACAAATGAGATAGAACAAAAACTCAAAGAACATTTAAAACCGAGCAGATATCGTCATACAGTCGGTGTTGCCTATACAGCTGCAAGCATGGCGATGGCTTTTGAAGAAAATTTATCAAAAGCTTATCGTGCGGGGCTTTTGCATGACTGTGCCAAAGGATACGCTTTGGAAGAACAAAGCCGATTATGTGAACAGTATAACATTATGGATGAACAGCTTTTTCATGATAGTCCACAATTGATGCATTCTGCTTTGGCACCTTATATTGCCAGGGAATTTTATGAAGAAAGCGATGAAGAAATTCTTTCTGCGATTCAATGTCATACGACAGGAAAACCAGCGATGACAAATCTTGAAAAAATTATTTTTATCGCAGATTATATTGAGCCAAACCGGAAGATGATACCGGGACTTACAAGAGCAAGAAAACTTGCATTTACAGATTTGAATGATTGTACATGTTTTATTTTAAAACAGACGATCGATTATTTGAAATCGCAAGGGAATAAGATTGGCCACCAGACAATAGAAACCTATGAGTATTATCGAAAACTGTAAGGAGAAAAATATGGAACAGGCATTAGATATGGTAAAAATTGCTTATCAGGCATTGGATGATAAGCTTGCAGAAGATATCAAAGTCATTGACATCCGGGAAGTTTCCGTTGTTTCTGATTATTTTATCATTGCAGATGGAACAAATAAAAATCAGGTGCAGGCAATGGTAGACAACGTACAAGAAGAGCTTGAGAAGGCTGGATACCCAATGAAACAGATGGAAGGATACCGGGCAGGAAGCTGGGTTTTACTAGACTTTAATGATATCATCATTCACATTTTTGATAAAGAAAACAGACTTTTTTATGATCTGGAAAGAATTTGGAAAGATGGAAAAGAAGTCAATGTGGAAGAATTGATTTCTGAATAAGAAAAAACTCTCAAAGCAAAAGCTTTGGGAGTTTTTTCTTTGTTACTGAATCGAACGATATAATCCAATGACTTTTCCAATGATGGTAAGTTCTGATACAATGATTGGCTCCATCGAATCATTTTCCGGCTGCAAGCGATAATGATCTTTTTCTTTAAAGAAACGTTTTACAGTGGCAGAATCATCTATCATAGCAACGACAATTTCTCCATTGTCTGCAGTTGTCTGACGTTCAACAATTACAAGGTCTCCATCAAAAATTCCTGCATTGATCATACTATTTCCGCGAACATGCAGCATAAAAGTATCTTTTTTGTGGTGAATCAAACCTGGTTCGATTGGAAAATAATCTTCTACATTTTCAACGGCAAGAATTGGTTCTCCGGCGGTGATTGTTCCAACGATCGGGATATGAGCGATCTCTCTTCTGGAAAGATTGAATTCATCGTCGATAATCTCAATAGCTCTTGGTTTTGTTGGGTCTCTTCGGATGTATCCTTTGCGCTCTAATGTTTCCAGATGAGAATGAACAGAAGAAGTAGAACGAAGATGAACAGCCTGGCATATTTCACGAACGGCCGGCGGATATCCTTTTTCTAAAATTCTCTGTTTAATAAATTCCAGAATCTGCTGTTGTTTGTCACTTAATGGTTCTTTTGGCATAGGCTATTCCTCCATCCTGTTTAATATGATTATCATAGCATAAACCATAGGAAGAAACAAGCGTTCGCGAACAGATTTTCGAAGAAAAAAAGACAGAATATGAGGTTAATATCATATTCTGTCTAAATGGTTTTCTTTTTCGTTCTTAGAAAGAATTACAAACTCCACGATAAAGATCTGCACCAATGGTTGAAGTACGAGAATTAATTCTAGATGCCTCTGTTTTATTTGTAATAAATCCCATTTCAACAAGTGCGGTTGTCATTTTCGGACCATTAAGCACTGCAAGGTCTGAACGATATTTTAAGCCACGGTCATGAGAACTTCTACTATTATAACCCATTCCGTTTAATGCCTGTTTCTGAAGAATTCCTGCATAAGTTTTGTAAGTCTTATATAGGGTTTCTGTTCCACTGGCAGAATTATCAGAAGAATTAATATGTACACTTAAAAAGCGGTCTGCATCAACTTCATTTGCCAGGCGGTAACGTTCGGACAAGCTTGGATAAGTGTCAGAAAGGCGTGTATAATAAACCTTATATTTTGCATCTTTATCAAAATTCTTTTTGATAGCCTGTACGATTTTTAACGTCATATTTTTTTCAACATAACCATTTCCGACTGCGCCTGAATCTTTTCCGCCATGTCCTGCATCAACGACAATAACACGGGAAAACATACTTTGTGGAGAAGCATATTTTACATAAATATAGGAAGAATTCTGTGTAACACTAAATCCTTTGATTGTTGAAGTTTTTAAGTTTACATAAGTTTTTCCACCACTGTAAGAAACACTATAGTTTATCGAAGCCTTTACATTGTGATTAGATGATGCGGCAAAATGTGATTTATAATTTCCTTTAATCACGAGGCGAAGACGTTTGTTATGGTAATCATCATCTGCAGTGATACTGGAAGTATTCAGACCAGAAGGTTTTTTAATCCGAACAGAATAATTATTTGCCGAAGCAGTGATTTTTGTACTTGGTGTAATGGAAGCAGTCTGATTGTTATTATTAGTATTTGGAGTTGGTGCATTGGAACTAGAAGATTTCTTTGTGATCTCTCCAGTTTTTGCATCTTTATTCCATTTGTAAGAAAAACCAAGTTTTTCAGCTAAAATACCACCTGGTACCATGATATAGTTTTTCTTATTTCCATAATAATACACTTTTTT
The DNA here is from genome assembly GCF_018918155.1 of Anaerostipes sp. MSJ-23. Lineage (GTDB taxonomy): Bacteria > Bacillota > Clostridia > Lachnospirales > Lachnospiraceae > Anaerostipes. The sequence continues at coordinate 23,383 of NZ_JAHLPY010000001.1, read as the reverse complement.
TGGAGCAGCAGACAATTTGAATGTCTTATTGTTTAAAGTAGCGGAAGTGCTGCCAAGCTTCATTACCACCGTAGAAGATCCTCGTTTAAAAGTAATCTTTTTTGTGTTGCTGGAATAAGAATAAGTTGTACCAAGTTCAGAACAGCGATCAAAAACCCAGTAGGCGGAATAAAAAGCAGTGTTTTGATCAATAAATCCCGGCATATTCGTTTTGATGACTTTGTTATCAAATTTAGCATTAATGGCGGTTTTTGTAGAAACCTTGTTTGTACTGTAATCTTTCATTTTAAAAGAATCACCGGCTGAAACAGTAGCCCGAGCTGGAATGATACTGCTACTGAAAAGCACAACAGATAATCCAAGACAAATCATATTTTTTTTAATCATAATAAATTATAACCCCTTTACATATTCAGTGATACTTCTATTATAAGATAAAATGTCTGGAAATTCAATGAAATGCCAACTTTCATCAAAAATAGTTTCCATTCTTAAAACAAATGTGTTATCCTAATATATAAGCTCGATTTTTGGATATTTTATCGCAGCATCGAGTATGCTTCGGTGTACTTTAAGATTTTTTATAAAACCGGGCCATTTTTTGTAGTAGAGGGTAAAAAATGAAAGCACATGATGATTTTAAACAAGGTTTGATTGATGGAATCCCTATCGGACTTGCCTATGTAGCTGTTTCCTTCGCTTTTGGGATTTCGGGTGCATCGAAAGGAATTCCGTTATGGGCTCTGACGTTGATTTCAGCAACTTGTGTAACTTCGGCAGGTCAATTTGCGGCAATTATTTCTATAACCGCAGGAGGATCTTTGGTAGAATTGATTTTATCTCAAATTATTATCAATTTGAGATATTCCATTATGTCGATTGCCATTGGACAGAAATTAACAAAAAAAGCAACCATTTTAAACCGTCTGACAATGGCATTTGAAGTAACAGATGAAATTTTTGCTGTTTCTTGTGGAAGACCAGGGCAGATTACACCAAAATATTTTTATGCGTTAATGACAATTCCATGGATTAGCTGGACCGTTGGAACATTCCTTGGGGCAGCAGCTGGAGGAATTTTGCCATTAATTTTAAGAGATGCTCTTGGACTTGCCATTTATGGAATGCTTCTTGCGATTATTATTCCACCGGCAAAGCATGATCGACACATTATTGTTGTGATTTTTCTTTCAGCTGGGATTAGTCTTTTATTCCATTTTGTAAAAGCACTTTCCTTTGTATCCAGTGGATTTGTAATTATCATTTGTACGCTGGCAGCGGCAGCCATCGGAGCGATTTGTTTTCCGATAGATGAGGAGGAAGAGGATGAGCATTCATAGATTGTTGATTTATATTGTGGTGACAGCAGTTTCTACTTATTTAATTAGAATGATTCCGCTTGTAGCCATACAAAAAAAGATAGATAACCATTTTTTCAGATCATTTCTATATTATGTACCATACGCAGCATTAGCTTCTATGATTATTCCGGATGTATTTTTTGCAACCGGGAACTGGCGTGCATCCACAGCGGGATTTGCAACAGCAGTGATCCTTGCATTATGGGAGAAGAATATGGTAACAGTTGCATGTGTGGGATGTCTGGCAGCATTTGCTGTTTTGGTTATATTATAAAGTAAGAGACAGAGTGATTAAAACTCTGATTCGATAAAAGGAGGAACTTATGAATTGTAATTTAGCAGTCATTAAAGGTGACGGAATTGGACCAGAAATTGTAACAGAGGCAATGAACGTTCTGGACGCAGTGGGAGAAAAGTTTGGGCATACATTTTCTTACACACAAATTTTGATGGGAGGTGCATCCATTGATGCTTATGGAAAACCTCTGACAGAGGAAGCACTGGAAATCGCAAAGAAAAGTGATGCCGTTTTAATGGGATCTATTGGAGGAAATACAAGTACTTCTCCATGGTATAAACTTCCTGCAAACTTAAGACCGGAGGCAGGACTTCTTGCCCTTAGAAAATCTTTAGGATTGTTTGCGAATATTCGTCCGGCATATTTATATGAAGAATTAAAAAAGGCATGTCCTTTAAGAGATGAGGTCATTGGTGACGGATTTGATATGGTCATTATGCGTGAGCTGACCGGAGGTCTGTATTTTGGAGAACGCCATACAGAAGAAGTAGATGGAGTTCGCGTAGCAACAGATACTTTAACTTATAGTGAAGAAGAAATTAGAAGAATTGCGATTAAAGCATTTGACATTGCAAGAAAAAGAAAGAAACATGTGATTAGCGTAGACAAAGCCAATGTATTAGACTCTTCTAGATTATGGAGAAGCGTCGTAGAGGAAGTGGCAAAAGATTACGAAGATGTCACATATGAACATATGTTAGTTGACAACTGTGCAATGCAGCTTGTGAATAATCCAAAACAGTTTGATGTCATTCTTACAGAAAATATGTTTGGTGATATTTTATCCGATGAAGCAAGTATGATTACAGGTTCGATTGGTATGCTTTCTTCCGCAAGTCTTGCAGAAGGAAAATTCGGATTATATGAGCCAAGTCATGGATCAGCACCAGATATCGCAGGACGGGATATTGCAAATCCAATTGCTACGATTTTATCTGCTGCCATGATGCTTCGTTATTCTTTTGACCTAGATCAAGAAGCAGATGCCATCGAAAATGCGGTGAAGGCTGTTCTTTCTGATGGATATCGTACAGTTGATATTATGTCTGATGGAATGAAACAGGTCGGATGTAAAGAAATGGGTCAGAAGATCATCGAAAAATTAAAATAATTAAAAAAGAAAAATGTCCAGGAAGGCTGAAAAATAGCGGGTTTGGCCTTCCTTAGGACTTGTCCGTAGTATTAGGAGGTTGTTATGAGTAACAAATTTACAGAAGGGGAAGCATATGCTCCTCAGAGATCATTATTTAACGCACTTGGATTCACAAAAGAAGAGATGAAAAAGCCATTGGTTGGTATTGTTAGTTCCTATAACGAGATCGTCCCTGGACATATGAATATTGACAAGATCGTAGAAGCTGTTAAAATGGGAGTAGCAATGGCAGGAGGAACTCCAGTTGTATTTCCTGCAATTGCAGTATGTGATGGTATCGCTATGGGACATGTTGGAATGAAATATTCTCTTGTAACTCGTGATCTGATTGCAGACTCTACTGAATGTATGGCAATGGCTCATCAGTTTGATGCACTTGTTATGGTACCAAACTGTGATAAAAACGTACCGGGGCTTTTAATGGCTGCGGCTCGTGTCAATGTACCTACAGTGTTCGTCAGTGGCGGACCAATGCTCGCCGGGTGCGTAAAAGGAAAGAAAACAAGCCTTTCCAGCATGTTTGAAGCTGTAGGATCTTATGCAGCAGGAAAAATTTCCAAAGAAGAATTGGACGAATTTGAAAATAAAACATGTCCAACTTGTGGTTCTTGTTCAGGAATGTACACAGCGAACTCTATGAACTGCTTGACTGAAGTTCTTGGTATGGGTCTTCGTGGAAATGGAACAATTCCAGCAGTATATTCTGAAAGAATTCGTCTCGCAAAACATGCAGGAATGAAGGTTATGGAACTTCTGGAAAAGAATATTCGCCCAAGAGATATCTTGACAGAAGGAGCTTTTGAAAATGCATTAACTGTTGATATGGCACTTGGATGCAGTACTAACAGTATGCTTCATCTTCCTGCAATCGCACATGAAGCAGGAATTCGTCTGGATCTTGATAAAGCAAATGCTATCAGTGCAAAGACACCAAACCTTTGTCATCTTGCACCAGCAGGACATACTTACATCGAAGAGTTAAATGAAGCTGGTGGTGTTTATGCCGTTATGAATGAATTAAATAAAAAAGGACTTCTTCACACAGATCTTATTACGGTAACAGGAAAAACTGTTGGAGAAAACATTAAAGGATGTGAGAACCGCAATCCGGAAGTTATCCGCCCAATCGACAATCCATACAGCCAGACTGGTGGAATTGCTGTATTAAAAGGAAATTTAGCACCAGATTCCGGGGTTGTAAAACGTTCTGCAGTAGCTCCTGAAATGTTAAAGATGGAAGGACCAGCAAGAGTCTTTGACTGTGAAGAAGATGCAATCAAAGCAATCAAAGGTGGAGATATCAAACCAGGAGATGTTGTTGTGATCCGCTATGAAGGACCAAAAGGAGGTCCTGGTATGAGAGAGATGTTAAATCCAACATCTGCGATCATGGGAATGGGACTTGGATCAAGCGTTGCCTTAATTACAGACGGAAGATTTTCTGGAGCATCCAGAGGAGCATGTATCGGACATGTATCACCGGAGGCAGCTGTAGGTGGACCAATCGCATTGGTTGAAGAAGGAGATATTATTGCAATCGATATCGATGCCAATACATTAAATCTGAAAGTATCCGATGAAGAATTAGCAAAGAGAAAAGAAAACTGGACACCAAGAGAACCAAAAGTTACAACAGGATATCTTGCAAGATATGCATCCTTGGTTACTTCTGGAAACCGTGGCGCAGTTTTGGAAATCAATAAATAGGAAGAAAGAGGGTCAACACAAATGAAACAATTGACTGGTGCTCAGATTGTTTTGGAATGTTTAAAAGAGCAGGGTGTGGATACGATTTTTGGTTATCCAGGTGGAGCAATTTTAAATATTTATGATGAATTATATAAACAAAAAGATGAAATTACACATATCCTTACTTCTCATGAACAGGGAGCATCCCATGCAGCAGATGGATATGCGAGATCGACAGGAAAAGTTGGTGTCTGTTTTGCAACAAGCGGACCAGGAGCAACGAATATCGTAACAGGAATTGCAACTGCATATATGGATTCTGTTCCGATTGTTGCCATTACTTGCAACGTTGGTGTCGGACTTCTTGGAAAAGATAGTTTCCAGGAAGTAGATATCACGGGAATTACCCTTCCGATTACAAAACATAATTTCATTGTTAAAGATATCAATGATTTAGCTGATACGATTCGAAGAGCGTTTCGTATTGCAAAATCAGGAAGACCTGGACCTGTCTTGATTGATATTCCAAAAGATGTTACGGCAGCCAAAGCAATGTATGAAAAGGAAGTTCCGGCAAAGATCATTCGTTCTAGTGAACATATCCGTGAATTGGATATTTATACTGCAATTCAAATGATTGAAGAGTCCGAGAAACCATATATTCTTGTTGGAGGAGGAGCTTCGATTTCAAATGCAGAAGAAGAATTAAAAGAATTCGTCAAAAAAGTTCACTGCCCAGTATGTGATACCTTGATGGGAAAAGGTGCTTTTGATGGAACGGACGCTTTGTATACCGGAATGCTTGGAATGCATGGAACAAAGACATCCGATCTTGGAGTTTCCGAATGTGATCTTTTGATTGCGATTGGAACAAGATTTAGTGACAGAGTCCTTGGAAATCCGAATACTTTTGCAAAGAATGCAAAGATTCTTCAGATTGATATTGATCCAGTTGAAATTGATAAAAATATTATGACTTATGCACATATCATTGGGGATGTAAAAGCAGTATTAACGGTGATCAATCGCCGACTGGAACAGCAAAACCATAATGCATGGGTAAAAAAGGTTATGGAAAATAAAGTAAAATATCCATTATCTTATGATCAGAGCCGTTTGACAGGACCGGGAATCGTAAATGCGATTTATGAAAGAACCAAAGGAGATGCAATTATTACGACAGAAGTCGGACAGCATCAGATGTGGGCGGCTCAGTTCTTCAAATATGATAAGCCACGAAAATTTTTAACGTCTGGTGGTCTTGGAACCATGGGATATGGAATGGGAGCAAGTCTTGGAGCCAAGGTTGGAAATCCAGACAAAGTTGTCATTAATATTGCAGGAGACGGATGTTTCCGAATGAATTTAAATGAATTGGCAACGGCATCCCGTTATAACATTCCAATCATTGAAGTTATTATTAACAACAGTGTTCTTGGAATGGTAAGACAGTGGCAGGATTTATTCTATGAAGAACATTATTCCTATACAACGTTTGAGGATCCAGTGGATTTTGTGAAGGTTGCACAGGGATTTGGCGTGATCGCCAGAAAGGTCACCAATATGGAAGAATTCAAAGATGCCTTCGAAGAAGCTCTTAGTGCCGGAAGACCGGTAGTGTTGGATTGTCATATCGGCATGGATGATAAAGTATGGCCGATGGTAAATCCGGGAGGATCTATCGAAGATGCATTTGATGAATCAGACCTTAAAAAGAAAGAAGAAACAAAGTAGTAGCGTAAAAAGGAGAGAAAGAGAAATGGCACGAGTGTACAACTTTTCAGCAGGTCCGGCAGTTTTGCCAGAGGAAGTGTTAAAAGAAGCAGCAGAAGAAATGCTTGATTACAGAGGATGCGGTATGTCCGTTATGGAGATGAGCCATAGATCGAAAATGTTTGCAGATATCATTGAAGAAGCGGAAGCTGATTTAAGAGATCTAATGAACATACCGGACAACTATAAAGTATTATTCCTTCAAGGTGGAGCTTCGCAGCAGTTCTCGGCAATTCCTATGAACCTGATGAAAAATAAAGTTGCAGACTTTATCATCACAGGACAGTGGGCGAAGAAAGCATATCAGGAAGCAAGCAGATATGGGAAAGCGAATATCCTGGCTTCGTCCGAGGACAAAACATTTACATACATCCCAGATTGTAGTGATCTTCCAGTTTCTGAAGATGCAGACTATGTGTATGTTTGTTATAACAATACAATCTATGGAACAAAATACTGGAATCTTCCAAATACAAAAGGAAAGATTTTAGTAGCAGATATGTCCTCCTGTATTTTATCTGAACCAGTCAATGTAGAAGACTTTGGCGTTATCTACTTTGGAGTACAGAAAAATGTAGGACCTGCAGGAGTTGTTGTGTGCATCGTTCGTGAAGATCTGATTACAGACGATGTACTGCCTGGAACACCAACCATGTTAAAATGGAAAACACAGGCAGATGCCAATTCGTTATATAATACACCTCCATGCTATGGAATTTATATTTGTGGAAAAGTCTTCAAATGGCTGAAAGCTCAGGGAGGACTTGAAGCAATGCAGAAGAGAAATGAGGAAAAAGCAAAAATCTTATATGATTTCCTTGATGAAAGTGAAATGTTTAAAGGAACGGTAGAAAAGAAAGACCGCTCTTTAATGAACGTTCCATTTGTAACTGGAGATAAAGATTTGGATGCAAAATTCGTTCAAGAAGCAAAAGAACAGGGATTTGAAAACCTGAAAGGACATAGAACGGTTGGCGGTATGCGTGCAAGTATCTATAACGCAATGCCAAGAGAAGGTGTTGAAAAATTAGTTGCATTCATGAAGAAATTTGAAGAAGAAAATAAATAAGGAGAAATCATGTATACAGTAAAATGCTTAAATCCTATTTCTAAACAGGGATTAGATTTATTTGATAGTGAATTTGAAGTGATTGATGATTTGGGTGCTGCAGATGCGGTTCTTGTAAGAAGTGCAAAGATGCATGATCTGGAAGTACCAGATAGCATGATCGCAGTTGCAAGAGCAGGAGCGGGAGTGAATAATATTCCGCTTGACGAATATGCAGCAAAAGGAATCACTGTTTTCAATACACCAGGAGCAAATGCAAATGGTGTAAAGGAACTCGTTGTGGCAGGACTTTTACTTGCATCCCGTGATATTATTGGTGGATATAACTGGGTGAAAGAACATGCAGGAGATGAAGATCTCGCAAAGGCAGTAGAAAAACAGAAAAAAGCTTATGCAGGAAATGAATTAAAAGGAAAATCCATTGGTGTCATTGGACTTGGAGCAATCGGAGTTCTGGTAGCGAATATTTGCAATCGCCTTGGAATGAAAGTTTATGGATATGATCCATATGTTTCCGTACGTTCTGCATGGAGCCTGTCAAGAATGGTCAATCACAGTAGTTCCCTGGATGAAATTTTTGAGAAATGTGATTATATCACAGTTCATGTTCCTTGTATTGATTCTACAAGGGGTATGATCAATAAAGAAGCAATCGCGAAGATGAAAGATGGAGTAAATATCTTAAATTTTGCAAGAGGAGAACTTGCAGATGATCAGGCAATCATTGAGGGATTAGCTTCCAATAAAATCAAACATTATGTTACAGACTTCCCGAATCCAACAATTGCAGGAGTAGATAGAGTGATTACAATTCCACATCTTGGAGCTTCTACAGAAGAATCAGAAGACAATTGTGCAGAGATGGCAGTAGATCAGCTGATGAACTATTTAAAAAATGGAAATATCATCAATTCTGTAAACTACCCAAATTGTGATCTTGGAGAAGTAGAGACAGCAAGAATTACCGTTCATCATAAAAATCTTCCGAACATGATCGGACAGCTGACAGCAATCCTTGCGGCAGATAATCATAATATCCAGAACATGTTAAATAAATCTAAAGGAGATTGGGCTTATTCTATGTTGGATATTGAAAGAGAACCATCCAAAGAAGTCATCGAGAAGATGAAGGCCGTCGATGGTGTTGTACGAGTAAGAGTTTTATAGGAGAAAAGAGACAAATGAGTGAAAAATTAAGAGTTGGTATTTTAGGTGCCACAGGTATGGTAGGACAGAGATTTATCGCTTTACTGGAAAATCACCCATGGTTTGAAGTAAAGACATTAGCAGCTAGCCCACGTTCTGCAGGAAAAACATATGAAGAAGCGGTTGGCGGACGTTGGAAAATGGATACTCCAATGCCGGAAGCTGTAAAAAATATCGTTGTAAAAAATGTAAACGAAGTAGAAGAAGTAGCAGCAAGTGTTGATTTTGTATTCAGTGCAGTTGATATGTCCAAAGACGAAATCAAAAAAATCGAAGAAGAATATGCGAAGACAGAAACACCAGTGGTATCAAACAATAGTGCACACCGCTGGACACCAGATGTACCGATGGTTGTTCCTGAAATTAATCCGGAACATTTCGAAGTTATCGAAAGCCAGAAAAAACGTCTTGGAACAACAAAAGGTTTTGTTGCTGTAAAACCAAACTGCTCTATTCAGAGCTATGCGCCAGTTTTAACAGCATGGAAAGAATTTGAACCATACGAAGTTGTAGCAACAACTTACCAGGCAATTTCTGGAGCTGGAAAAACATTTAAAGATTGGCCAGAAATGGAAGGAAATATTATTCCATTCATCGGTGGAGAAGAAGAAAAGAGCGAACAGGAACCGCTTCGTTTATGGGGACATGTGGAAAATGGAGTGATTGTAAAAGCAGAAACTCCAGTGATTACTACACAGTGTATCCGTGTACCAGTATTAAATGGACATACAGCGGCTGTTTTTGTAAAATTCAAAAAGAAACCAACGAAAGAACAGCTGATTGAAAAATTAGTAAACTTCAAAGGACTTCCTCAGGAACTGGAACTTCCAAGTGCACCAAAACAGATGATCCAGTATATGGAAGAAGATAATCGTCCACAGGTAACATTAGATGTTAACTATGAAAATGGAATGGGAATTTCTGTTGGACGTTTAAGAGAAGATACTGTGTATGATTACAAATTTGTCGGACTTTCTCATAACACTGTTCGTGGAGCAGCTGGTGGAGCCGTTCTTTGTGCAGAAACACTGAAAGCAAAAGGTTATATTACAAAGAAATAATCCTTGCAGTGACAATATAAAACAGGTATGATAAAGAAGCATGTATGAAAATTACATGCTTCTTTTTTTCAAACAATTTTATCAAAAGAGGAGAATTTATATGTTACTAAAAGCAAACATAGACTGGAATCAAATGCTTCAGAAATATATGGATGTAGCAATCAGTCTGGCAGGGAAATTAATTGTTGGACTTTTGATTATTTTTGTTGGATTTAAACTCATTCAAATTCTAGTCAAAATTGTAAAAACAGCACTGGAAAAGGCAGATATTGATTATGGTGTGATTTCTTTTTCTTGTTCTTTTCTTAAGATTGCACTTCGTTGTGTTGTCATTTTTATGGCAGTTTCGAATGTCGGTGTTGGAGTAAGTTCGATTGTTGCATTATTAGGTTCTGCCGGGGTAGCTGTTGGTCTTGCTCTGCAGGGTACTTTATCAAATGTTGCTGGTGGAGTTCTTTTATTAATTCTAAAACCATTTCAGGTAGGAGATTATATTGTTTTGACTGGGACAGAATGTGAAGGACAGGTTGCAGCGATGGATATTTTCTATACAAAGCTAAAAACAGTAGATAATCGTGTCATTGTTATACCAAATGGAACTTTAAGTAATTCCAACTTGATTAATAATACAAAACAAGACAAGCGACTGATTGATATTTCTGTTGGAATTTCCTATGATGCAGATATTCGGGAAGCAAAAAGAATCTTAAAAGAAATTGCAGCAAAAGAAACCAGAATTCTCGATGAGGAAGGTGTGAATATTTTTGTGAGTAGTTTAGCGGACAGTGCTGTTATGATGGGAATCCGTTGCTGGGTACCAACCGAAGACTATATCACCACAAAATGGCAATTAAATGAAGAAATTAAATTAAAATTTGATGAAGAGGGGATTGAAATCCCATATCAGAAACTTGACGTATGTATTAAAAATGAAAAAACAACGATTTAGCAGTTTGTTTGGATTTGCATGTGACAGTACGAATCTTTGTGTTTGTGCTGTTATATGCTTTATCGCTGCTTTATGGTTGTTTTTTTCTTTTTGTACTAATTTTATAAAGATGGATTGTTATAGTATATAGAACCGCATAGAGAGGAGGAAAAGGATGAGCATGGATTTCCTGTTGATACAGAAAATAAAAAATGGAGATATGGAAGCTGGGGAGCGTCTGGTAAAAGAACACTATATTGCAATTTTACACCGAATACATTAGTAAATGTAACAGAAATCGTAAAGGATCCAACAGTTTATCAAATGGGGTATTTGTTTTTCGATTGGTACCATGTGTTATGTTAATTTATGTTGTTATTTTGCTGAAAATGTTTTTAGTACCTTTTTGGCTTGTCGAATGACAAATTTTGGTGTATGTTAAATTTACACATAAGATTTGGCTAGGAGGCACAAGAGATGAAAAGAAGAAAAAGAAAATTGTATCAAAGAATAAAAATTATTTGTATCATTGTTTGCCTTTTTTTGCTTGGGCGTTCGATGTATCATCAATTTTCTATGTCTGGAAATGGCGGTGTGCATGTTTCCTATTACTCACAAAAGGATCCTAGATGGGCAAATCTTAACTTTGGTGGAAGTACGATTGCAAAATCCGGATGTGGACCAACGAGTATGTCCATTTGTATTTCTACCTTATTAAAAAAGACTGTGACTCCAGTAACAACCTGTAAGTGGGCAGCGATTCATGGTTATTATGTCAAAGGTTCTGGGTGGTCGCATACAGTGATTCCAGCATTAGCAAAACATTATGGATTGAATTGTGAGGGCATTGGTGATGATAAACAAAAATTGATTAGGGCGTTAAAGAAGAAACAATTAGTCGTAGCAATTATGAAGAAGGGACATTTTACACAAACGGGACATTATATTGTACTTCGCGGAATGACCAAGAATGGAAAAATCCTTGTTGCAGATTGTGGAGATCGTAAGAGAAACGGAGCGTGGAATTTTGATACGATTTATGAAGAAGCCAGAAGTGAGGCAGGTGCGGGAGGTCCATTTTGGATTATTTCTACCAAAGATTGAATCATTTTTTTTCAAAATACATGGTAAAAAATTCCTTTCTTGGCAAGGTTATTCAAGGATGTATACAATGTTTTATTAATCGTAGAAATTTAATAATTGTAAATAGGGCTGTCTGAGTGGATTTTTTAATAAGATACGAAGGCAGTTTTTTCTTTTGAAAGACAGGAATCAAGATGGTTTGTATTTTCTCCATTTGATTCCTGTCAGTTCCATTTTTTCCATGATAGACTGATATTGTTACATCAAACCTAGGCTGAAATATTTGAAAAAAAGGAAAGAGGACGATCCAATTGACCGGTGATGGGGATGTCCGGGAAAGGAGAAAAAATGACACAAAAAATGACAGGGAAGCCAAGTATTGATCGTCCATGGATGCAGTACTATCCACCGCAGATGATAGAGGGGCTGCGAGTTCCAGAAAGTACTGTTTATGATTATCTTAAGGAAAGATGTCCAGGGGAGGATGTCGTAGCAATTCATTATTATGGACATGAAATTTTATGGAAAGAAGTTTATGAACAAGTCGATAAGGTAGCCTGCTCATTAAGAGCTATTGGATTTGGGGTAGGAGATGAAATTCCAGTTTTTTTGAGATCTGTTCCAGAGTTTCTTTATTTGCTGCTTGCTGCAGAGAAGATAGGGGCTTCTCTTCTCTGTCGCGACAATACATTAAAAGAAAATGTAGAGGCAGTGAAAAAAAGTGGTGCAAAAATGATGATTGCTCATGATTTTCTTTCTCATGAGGAATTAAATGTGTACAGAAAAGAAGGAGGCGTGAGGGGTGCTGTCCTTTTAAGTCCAATTCGTAGTGCAGATCGAACAGAAATTCCAGATTACAGCTGGAAATATTTAGATGATCATTATACAGAAAATCCAGCTTATGGACCATGCACGATGTCTTGGGATGAGTTTTTGAAACTTGGGGAAGCATTTAATGGAACTGTGGAAGCTTCAAAAGACATTCATCGTCCGCTGTTTCGGGCTTATACAAGTGGTTCGACAGGGCCGTCAAAGCAGGTGATTCATTCTGCTCATACAATGGTTGGAAATATCCATCAGATGAATTTTTATGGGGCATCTGGTGAATTCCGTCCGACTTGGATGGTGACACAGTTACCGCCAACACTCGTGGCAGTCGTTGCCGCAATGATATTAATGCCGCTGGCATCAAATAAACTTTTGATTTTATGTCCGTTTGTAGATCCAATGGATGTGGATCTTGAGATGATGAGGTATCGTCCAAATTGCTGGCCATTAATTCCAATGTTTATAGAAAATGTTATGAGAAACGGCCGTGTACCGGATGATTATGATATGTCACATTTAATTTCTGCAGGGGCTGGATCAGAAGCTTATAATAATCAACAGTTAAAAAGAGCACAAAAGTTTTTAGAAGATCATAATTGTAAAGCACGTTTTACAACGGGATATGGTTGTAGTGAGGCAGGATCTAATATGACTCTTCCAATGACGAAACAACCAATTGGAGATGGAAATGTTGGTATACCTGTACCATTGACTCTGATTTCTATTTTTAAACCAGGAACAGAGGAGGAACTTACTTATAATACCTTCGGGGAAATTTGTCAAAGTGGTCCGGGAACGATGATTGGATATGATAATCCAGAAGCTACAAAAAAAGCAATTAAGGTTCATGCAGATGGAAAACGCTGGCTTCATACTGGAGACATCGGATATATGAAAGAAGATGGAACGGTCTATGCATTAACAAGAGGAAGTGCACCTCGTTATGGTGGCGGAGATTTGGCAACGCTTCCAATGGAAAATCGTCTGGCGGATGCACAAATTCCTGGAATTGATGATGAGTTTTTTGTTATTGTACCGGATCCCGATCACCTATGGTGTTTTTTACCATATTTATTTGTTGTGCTGAAAGAAGGTTATGGTGTAGAGGATATAAAAGATCAGGTGATGGAGAGCCTGGAAGAATATATGCAGCCAGTACAAATCATTCAGATACCGGAACGTCCGTTTTTCCACTATAAAACCAATCGTATTGGACTTGGACGAGAAATTATGGAAGGAAAATTTGAAAAAGATGAAAAGAAGTAAATTTTCAGGATGGGGTGTTCTTGCTGCAATGTTTTTCTTTTCCTTTTTTGCAACTGCCATTTATAGCAACTGTCTGTCTTTGTACATGCACCCGGTATGCAATGCTCTGAACTTATCAAGCACAACGCCATGGTCTATGATTAATTTGATTGCGGCATTTACAAGTGCAGCGGGAGCTATCATTATTGCAGGTTTTTATCAAAAAAAGAATTGGAAGGTATGTATGCTTATTTGTATCATAGGAAGTGGCATACTCTTTGCATTGGCCAGTATTTGCACAGCAATTTGGCAGTTTTATATTATTTTTGCGATTAGTAATCTTTTTCTGGCAGGATTGACACAGCTGCCAGTTTCCATGTTAATTACAGCATGGTTTGAAGATAAGCGTTCCATTGCAATGTCCATTGCTTTTTGCGGCTCTAGTATAGGGACTGCCATATGGTCCCCGATTCTTTCTAAAATGATTGCATCTGGCAATGATGGCTATCGATATGCATTTATTTTCAGTGGAGGAGTGGTAACAATAGCGCTTGTCGTTTTGTGTGTGCTCTTTGTAAAACGTTCTCCACAGGAATGCGGGCAAGAACCATATCGTTATAATTCTTTCAAAAAAGAAAAGAAAAAGCAAGAAGATCAGACCGAAAATACATGGATTGGTGTCAGCAAAAGAACAGGGACAAGATCAGGAGCCTTTGGTGCAATGATAGGAACCGTATTGCTTGTTGGGGCATTGGCTTCTGGTGTTACAACCCATGTGCCGAATTATTTAATTTCCATAGGATGGACAACACAGGAAGCTGGCTATCTGCTATCAATTTATTCGATTGTTGTCCTTGTATCAATGTTGCTAGGTGGATTTTTTATGGATAAGGTTGGAATTTCCAATACTGTTTTGGCAGCATCTACGCTTGTCATTCTTGGAATGCTAAGTTTGGCATTCTCGCAGGCAGATAAAAAGTTTGCATGGGGATATTGTGTTTTCTTTGGACTTTCGATGTGCCTTCCACGACTGTTGCCATCCGTTCTTACATCCACGGTGTTTGGCACAAAAGAATATGCAGGTATATATGCATTTTTAAATTTATTTTTCTTGATTGGAGCAGCTTTGGGATCTGTATTAACAAGTATTGTGCAAGGGATTTTTGGCTATCAGATTACATGGGTTCTTTATGCTGTTTTTGCGGCAATGTTGTATATTTGTGTAAAAGCAGCATTGGCAGCTGGAGAAAAATTAAGAAAAAAATACCCATTGGGAGAAACAATATAAAAAGATAAAAAGAAAAACAATCAAAAAGCGATTGCTTAAAGATTGTTTTTCTTTTCTTTTATCCAGTTTTTTACGATATCAACTTGTTCGCAAATCCAATTTTGTTTTTTATAAATAAAGAAACTAAGGAGAATCAAGATAAGAAGCGGCAAGATAATTTTGACTGAGGAGATCCAGTAAGATACAGATCGGTTGCCCTCATAAGTAAGCTTCATTGTATTTCCTTTTATCTTATACTGAGCCAGAATCTGAAGCGTTTCATTTCCGTTAGCAAGTCTTGAGATTTTACGTTCTGATATGGAATCTCTATCCATAGCTAAGATACATTTTTCTGGTGTCATGGAAACTTTTGTAGAATCATCATTGCTGACACTTGCTAAAGTATAAGTACCTGTTGCAGAATTTCCTATATTTTTTAAGGTAATAACATCTTCAAATGATGTTAAGGCACCACGAAACATAGAATGTTTCGAAGATACTTGAAAAGAACTTCCAGGAAAAAGATCGGATAAGTCTTTTGTGCAATCTTTTACGGAGCCCTCCTGTAGGAAAGACAGCGTTTTTCCTTTGATTTTTATATCAGAAATCGTTGGTTTAGAAAAAGCTTCTTTTAGTTTTTCAATTTCTCGTTCTTCATATGGATGGTCCATATGAAAGATAAATTTGCGTCGAATATCTTTTGCATTATGCCACAAGGTAAGAATTTCATAATTTAATAAAGATTGTTTTTTTATATTAGAAAAATCTAATGTTTTTTGGCGAAAAGAATCTTTAGCAATTTGTTTTCCGTTCATAGTATAAGTGACAGGAACGGTTCCGTTTTTTTGTACAAAATTGGAAAAGTCCAAGGCTTCCTTATATTGAATTTGAAAAGTAAATGGCTCTTCTTTCTTGAGATGAAGAGAAGTTGTGCCATAAGATGAATCTGAGTGTAAGACATCTCTTGTCTTTGCAGCAAGATCTGTAAAATGATCAGCATTGATTGTGATAACGGCTGTTTTTCCATCTTTGGCTCCTTGAAAAGAAAGATTTTGTCCTTTAAAATAGTTTGTGATTTTTCCACCATTCTGGTCCAGAACTTTTTGTGGAATTTGAAAGGAAATGGTTCGTTTGAATGATCCGTCTTCCTGTCTGGTCGTATCAATGGCGATCGAGGAAAGTTCTGTATAATTCATTTTTTCAATAGAAATTTTATCCTTACATGAATAAGTTTGATGACCAATCGAGACAGAAGTTTCTTTTAAATCCCAAAGATCATCGACGGAATCTTTTGTAATATATTTTTTCTCATAAAGAGCAGTATAAAGCCATGTCATTAAATCTTTGGATGAAAAATTTTCCTTATAAATCACTCCAGATACAAAAGGAGAATCGTTATATTTCCATGTAATTTTTGGGGAAAAGTTTAAAATGTCTGCCACTTTTTCTTTATAATCTTTGAAAGAAGAGAAAGAAAGAGAAAAGGTATAGACGGTCTGTTCATCCTTGGTATGTTTCTTCCACGTCATTCCTTTTGGACAGGAACTTTCAATGATATTATCAAGATCATTCATATTTCCTTGAAAGGCTTTTTTAAAGTCATTGGAAGAAAAGGTACAAGACATGACTCTTGTACCTGAAAAATTTTCGTCAAGTTTTACATTACTTGTAAGTTCTACCCCACATCCGCAAAGGAAGATTAGAGCAAACAGTAAACTAGTCAGAAAAATTTTTTTCTTCATGAAAGTCTCCTTTTTGTTAGTTTAAACTTTGAAGGTAAGCTTCATTTGCTTCCAGGACTTTTTCCATAGCAGCATGTCCAGGAGCACCAATGGTATTACGTTTTTCAACACATGTTTGCATGCTGATAGCTTCGTAAATATCCTCTTCAAAAACAGGGCTGATCTTTTTATATTCTTCAAGGGAAAGATCATCCAGAGGGATATTTTTTTCGATACAAAGAAGAACAAGCTGTCCAACAATTCCATGGGCATCACGGAATGGAACACCATGATTTACTAAATAATCAGCAGCATCCGTTGCGTTAGTAAATCCATGTTTTGCACTTGCTTCCATACGATCATAGTGGAATGTCATTGTTTTAATCATTCCATGGAATAGAGAAATACATCCCTTTACAGTATCAATGGCATCGAAAGTTAATTCTTTATCTTCCTGCATATCTTTGTTATAAGCCAAAGGAATTCCCTTCATTGTGGTAAGAATGGAAGTCAGAGCACCGTAAACACGTCCAGTTTTTCCACGGACAAGCTCAGCGATGTCTGGATTTTTCTTCTGAGGCATGATACTGCTTCCGGTACTGAAACCGTCATCAATAGAAACAAACTGATATTCATTGGAATTCCATAAGATAATTTCTTCACAAAAACGGCTTAAATGCATCATGATGGTTGATAATGCAGAAAGCAGTTCGATCACATAATCACGATCAGAAACAGAATCCATACTATTTAATGTTGGTCCATAAAAATCAAGCAGTTTTGCTGTTTGTTCTCGATCGAGAGGATAAGTTGTTCCAGCCAAAGCTCCAGCTCCTAATGGGCAGTAATTCATTCTCTCATAAATATCACACAGACGGCTATAATCTCTTTTAAACATTTCCATGTATGCACCGATATGGTGAGCAAGAGTGACTGGCTGTGCTTTTTGTAAATGTGTAAAACCAGGCATAAATGCATCAATGTTATCTTTCATCATCTGGTGAAGTGTCATCATCAGTTCTTTTACGAGTTCTTTGATTTCAACGATCTCATCTCTTGTATAAAGTTTCATATCAAGGGCAACCTGGTCGTTACGGCTACGTCCGGTATGAAGTTTTTTTCCAACATCACCGATACGGTCAATCAAATTTGCTTCTACAAAACTATGAATATCTTCATATTTACTTGTAATTTCAATATTCCCATTTTCGATATCTTTTAAAATACTATTGAGTCCGTCGATGATCTGATCTTTTTCGTCATCTGTCAAAACGCCTACGCTTGCAAGCATGGTAACATGGGCAATGCTTCCACAGATATCCTGACGGTAAAACTTTTGGTCAAAAGAAATGGAAGCGTTGAAATTGTAAACTAACTGGTCTGTTTCTTTTGTAAAACGACCACCCCATAATTGTGCCATAAATAAATTCCTCTTTTCTGTATATTTTCTTTTATATTTTACATGATACTTCTTGATTTTTCCATAGAATTTTGATTTTCTTAAGAATATATGGAAAAGTAAGTGCACACAATAGAAATAAGAAAAAAGAACAGGTGGGATTATGGAGAGACGATTAAAGATAGAAAAACACTTGATATTATTTATGATAGGCGGAATGGCCTATTTTTTTCTGGAAGTGCTTGTGCGTGGATATTCCCATTATACGATGTTTTTATGTGGCGGTGCTTGTTTCCTATGTTGCGGTCTACTAAATGAAAATGTAAAAATGAAGATGAGTTTTATCAGCCAGATGGTTGTTTCCGCTGGGATTATCACGGCATTAGAATTTATAACCGGATTGATTGTAAATGTATGGCTTAAAATGGATATCTGGGATTATTCAAATCTTCCGTATAATTTTATGGGACAGATTTGTCTGTTATATTCCGTTCTTTGGTTTTTTGTGTCAAGTGTGGCCATTGTGATGGATGATTTTTTAAGATATAAATTGTTTCACGAGGAAAAACCGCATTATAAAATCTTCTAAAAAAGGGAATAAAAGCAGTCGACAAGATGGGGTGTATCTGCTATGGTAATAAATAAGAAAGAAAAACGGAGGAAGAATTTATGAAAATTACCATAGGAAAGAAGATGAAGGTTGGTATTGCTCTTTTGATCGTTGCCCTTGCGGCTATTTTTATGTTAAGTCCCTCTTCTTTTGGAAAATATAGTGATGGTGCAGCACAAGTACAGGTCACATCTTCGTTGACAGTGTCGAAGGATGCAAAGGGAAAAAAGAAACAAGATGTTTACACTTTTAAAAGAGGTTCGAAAGAATTTCAAAAAATTGCAGCAATTTTAGATGATGCGTCATATCATTTTACTTTTAAGACATTTACTAATTCTTCGCAATTTGGGCAGAGAAGTCAGGCAGAGATGGTGCTGATCCTTGACAAAAATGTACTGATTTTTAGTAATTCTGGAGAGATTATAATTAATAATAGAGTTTATCACGTCGGGTATTTTGGAGCTGATGCCGGACAGAAAATGATAAAAAAAATCAATGCAGTTGTTCTTGCAAAGAAAAAATAAAGAAGATAAACCGTCTGGCTGACAGTCAGGCGGTTTTGTGTTATAATGAAAAACAATAATAAAAAGAAAAGAATACTTGATTAACAGGAGGAAATATACACATGGGAAAAGTAATTTTAACCGGGGACCGTCCGACAGGACGCCTGCATGTAGGACATTATGTGGGGTCCTTAAGAAGAAGGGTGGAGCTTCAAAACTCCGGAAATTACAGTGATATTTATATTATGATTGCGGATGCACAGGCATTGACAGATAATGCAGAACATCCGGAAAAAGTAAGACAAAATATTGTAGAGGTAGCACTTGATTATCTCTCTGCGGGAATGGATCCGGAAATATCTACAATTTTTATTCAGTCAATGGTTCCAGAGCTATTTGAAATGACGGCTTATTATATGAATCTTGTTACCGTTTCAAGACTTCAGAGAAATCCAACGGTAAAGAGTGAGATTCATATGCGTAATTTTGAAGCAAGCATTCCCGTTGGATTTTTTACTTATCCAATCAGCCAGGCAGCAGATATTACCGCTTTCCAGGCGAATGTCGTACCGGCAGGAGAAGATCAGATGCCAATGGTAGAACAGACGAGAGAGATTGTTCATAAATTCAATACTGTTTATGGAGAAGATGTTCTGACAATGCCAGAAATTTTACTTCCAGACAATGACGTTTGTCGTCGTTTACCAGGAATCGATGGAAAAGCAAAGATGAGCAAATCATTAAATAACTGTATTTATCTTGCAGATTCCAAAGAAGATGTAAAGAAAAAAGTAATGTCGATGTTTACCGATCCAAATCATTTAAAGATCACAGATCCTGGACAGGTTGAAGGAAATACTGTTTTTACTTATCTGGATGCATTTTGTAAAGATGAATATTTTGCTCAGTTCCTTCCAGATTATAAAAATTTAGATGAATTAAAGGAACATTATCAAAGAGGTGGTCTTGGCGATGTAAAAATCAAAAAGTTCTTAAATAAAGTATTGGAAGCGGAACTTGAGCCAATTCGTGAAAGAAGAAAATATTGGGAACAGAACATTCCAAAAGTATATGAAATTCTGAAAGCAGGAAGCGAAAAAGCAGAAAGTGTAGCCGCAGCTACTTTGGCAAAAATGAAAGAAGCCATGAAGATCAATTATTTTGAAGATAGCGCGCTGATTGCAGAGCAGATTGAAAAATATCAGGGAAAATAAAAAAGACAAAACATGGAGGGCCTAACGATGAGTGATGTATTAGAAACGATCAAAACAAGAAGAAGTATTCGTAAATTTAAGCCAGATATGATTCCAAAAGATCTTTTGGAAAAAATTATTGAAGCAGGAACTTATGCGGCAACAGGAATGGGAAAACAGTCACCGATCATTCTTGCTATAACCAAAAAGGAACTCCGTGACCAGTTGTCCGAATGGAATGCCAAAATTATGGGAACAGATACCGATCCGTTTTATGGAGCTCCAGTAGTTCTTGTGGTTCTTGCAAATAAGGAACGCCCAACAGCCCTTTATGATGGAAGTCTTGTTATGGGAAATCTAATGCTTGAAGCACATGCTCTTGGAATCGGAAGCTGTTGGATTCACAGAGCAAAAGAAGAATTTGAATCAGAAGAGGGAAAAGAATTATTAAAGTCTCTTGGAATTGAAGGAGATTATGAAGGAATTGGTCATTGTGTCCTTGGATATGTAGATGGAGAATATCCAAAAGCTCCTGAAAGAAAAGAAAACTGGGTATATTATGTAGAATAAGATTCATGTGTATAATAAGGGGCTGTAAAAAAACTCCCTTAGAAAAAAGTCGCCCAGACCTGATATGTACCCAGAATTCTGGACGCATATTTATAAGTTAGGCGGACATCATGGATGCTTCTCTGTATTTTACAGGAAGCATCCATTTTGTTTTTGCCTGGATTCGTTTGTTATTATAGTAATCAATATATTCATCAATAGCAATTGCAAATTCTTCAAATGATGTATAATCTTTTTCAAAACCATAATACAGTTCTGTTTTTATTCTTCCAAAGAATGTTTCCATGATGCAATTATCGTAGCAATTCCCCTTTCTAGACATAGATTGAATTATTCCATGTTCTTTCAAACGATTTCGATAATAAGCATGTTGATATTGCCATCCTTGATCAGAGTGCAAAATTAAACCGTTTACAGAAGAATACTTATCAAAGGCTTTATCAAGCATTCTTTTTATTTGTTCTAAATTAGGACTTAGCGCTAAATCATATGAAATAATCTCATTTGTATTCATATCCAAAATAGGAGAAAGATAGCATTTTCCCCACGAAAAACTAAATTGGGATACATCTGTTGTCCACTTTTGCAGAGGTAAAGTAGTTGAAAAATCTCTATTAATTACATTGTCGGCCACTTTCCCAACTTCACCTTTATAAGAATGATATTTTTCTTTTGGACGTTTTCCAAATAATCCAGCGTCATGCATAAGACGTTGAACTCTCTTATGATTTACGTTGTAGCCACGATTTTTTAATTCCATATAAACTCTGCGTACCCCATATCTGCCTTTGTTTTCTACGAATATTTTTTTAATAACTAGAAGTAATTCTTTATTTCGTATAGCAACTGGATCTGTTTTGTTAATTTCAAAATAGTATGTAGAACGCGCCATATTCATAGCCTTTAACAAGTGTTTTAACAGATATCCTTTTTCTTTGAGTTCTTTGATGATTGCTGCTTTTTCGCCTTGAGTAGCGCAGCTTCCCTTTCTTCTCTCAAGGCGATCTCTTTTTTTATTACTTCATTTTCTGCTTTAATATAAGTAATTTCAGCTCGTAAACGAATCAGTTCTTCATATTCAGACTCATTTAATTTACGTGGATTATTTATGTTCATCTTTTTCATTGCGGACTCCTTTGGTTTTCGCCCTTTTCTTCGGTCTACAAGTCCATTATAACCCCATATTTTATATTTGCGAATCCATTGAGCAAGTAATCCACTGTTTATACCCACAGTATAAGCAACTGAAGTAATAGTATCTCCAGCTATAACTCGTGCAACAAGTTCATATTTTTCCTCTGGAGACCACTTTTTATTTGTACCACAGTGTTTTAAACAATCAGAAGTATTTGATTCTTCCAAATGATGCCATCTGACAATCATGTCATGAAAATTTTTTAGATTTATTATATCATTGGGTGCATCAATCCATTTTCCTTGGCGATACAATTCAACAGCTTTTTTCTTAAATTCGTAAGTATAACGCATAAAAATACCCCTTTTACTGGATGTCCAGTAAAAGGGGTACATATCAGGTCTGAGCGACTTTTTGGTATAATAAGTTATGCGACTAACTCAAAAAACCAATGTTAATTATACAGCTCGTCAGCTGAAATTACCATTGGAAATCGAAAAATTAATTGATATTTCTGATCCGGTATATACTTTTTGTGAGGTTATGGATCACATCGACCTATCAAGATATTTTGTAGAGAAAGGCTATAAAACAGGTCGTCCAAGATGGGATGAACAAAAGCTCCTTAAAGTAATACTCTTTGCATTTATGGAAAATGGTATCTGTTCGTTGCGAGAGATTGAAAAGTTTTGTCGGAATGACATTCGTTACCTGTATCTTCTTGATGGGATGAAAGCACCTTCTTTTGGTAACTTAATTCGAAATGAACTGACAGATTCTGTCGAGCAAATATTCACAGACATTAAGGCATATATTTTTGCCAAAGATCATGTGGATCTGCAGCATACATACATTGACGGCACAAAAATAGAAGCAAATGCGAATCGTTAT
The DNA here is from genome assembly GCF_018918155.1 of Anaerostipes sp. MSJ-23. Lineage (GTDB taxonomy): Bacteria > Bacillota > Clostridia > Lachnospirales > Lachnospiraceae > Anaerostipes. Next base: position 400 of record NZ_JAHLPY010000001.1, on the reverse strand, counting down.
ACTTGGGTATGGAAAAAATCTTGTACAAAAAACAGACAGAAAGTTTTTGAAAAAATTTCACTTTTAATTGATTCCATGAATCAGGAAGTGCTTAGGTATCTTGGAATAGAGATTGAAAAACGTGAAGTGTATGCAGTTGATTATGTTTCTGAACTACTACTGATGTACAAAAAAGCAACCAAACTTGATGAAAGCTCGTTTGCTTTCGGACGCGGTCATAGAAAAGATATTTGGCAAAAACAATTCGAAAAGTTGCAGGAATACCAGGAGCGTCTGAAAATCTATGCATGTCATATAAAAATTTGTGGCGAAGAAAGAAACAGCTATTCCAAAACAGATCATGACGCTACTTTTATGCGCTTGAAGCGCGATTATATGGGAAACGATCAGCTTCTTCCAG